>NZ_JBICAJ010000008.1:1490-427948 GCF_043088925.1 Streptomyces sp. NPDC014006
ACGTGGGTGCCCTGGGGGGGTGGCCCGCCCCCGGGGCGCCCCGGGGGGCGGGGGGGGGGGGCCCCCCCCCCCCCCCCCCGGGGGGGCCCCCCCCCCGGGGGGGGGGGGGGGCCCCCCCCGGGCCGTCACACCTCGCCCGCCGTCTTCCGCGTGTGCAACTGCCGGGCGACCTCGGCGATCGAGCCCGACAGGGACGGGTACACGGTGAAGGCATTCGCGATCTGTTCGACCGTCAGATTGTTGTCGACCGCGATCGAGATGGGGTGGATCAGTTCCGAGGCGCGCGGCGCCACGACCACACCGCCGACGACGATCCCGGTACCCGGGCGGCAGAAGATCTTGACGAAGCCGTCCCGGATGCCCTGCATCTTCGCGCGCGGGTTGCGCAGCAGCGGGAGCTTGACGACCCGGGCGTCGATCTTGCCGCCGTCGACGTCGGCCTGGGTGTAGCCGACGGTGGCGATCTCGGGGTCGGTGAAGACGTTGGACGACACCGTCTTCAGGTTCAGCGGCGCCACCGCGTCGCCCAGGAAGTGGTACATGGCGATACGGCCCTGCATCGCGGCGACGGACGCCAGCGCGAACACGCCGGTCACGTCACCGGCGGCGTACACGCCGGGGGCGGTGGTGCGGGAGACCTTGTCGGTCCAGATGTGCCCGGACTCGCGCACCTTGACGCCGGCCTCCTCCAGGCCGAGCCCCGCGCTGTTGGGGATCGCGCCGACCGCCATCAGGCAGTGGCTGCCGGTGATGACCCGGCCGTCGGCGAGCGTGACCTCGACCCGGTCGCCGACCCGCTTGGCGGCGGCGGCGCGGGAGCGGGCCATGACGTTCATTCCCCGGCGGCGGAAGACGTCCTCCAGGACGGCGGCGGCGTCCGGGTCCTCGCCGGGCAGCACGCGGTCGCGGGAGGAGACGAGGGTGACCCGGGAGCCGAGGGCCTGGTAGGCGCCGGCGAACTCGGCGCCGGTGACGCCGGAGCCGACCACGATGAGCTCCTCGGGCAGCTCGGTGAGGTCGTAGACCTGCGTCCAGTTCAGGATGCGCTCGCCGTCCGGCTGGGCGTCGGGCAGCTCACGCGGGTGACCACCGGTGGCGATCAGTACGGCGTCGGCGGTGAGCGTCTCCTCGGTGCCGTCGGCGGCGGTGACGACGACCTTGCGGGAGCCGTCGAGGGCCTGCATGCCCTCCAGACGGCCACGGCCGCGCATGACCCGGGCGCCGGCCCGTGTGACGGAGGCGGTGATGTCGTGCGACTGGGCGAGCGCGAGGCGCTTCACACGCCGGTTGACCTTGCCGAGGTCCACGCCGACCACCCGGGCGGCCTGCTCCAGCGGCGGGGTGTCGTCGGCGACGATGATGCCCAGCTCCTCGTAGGAGGAGTCGAAGGTGGTCATCACCTCGGCCGTGGCGATGAGGGTCTTGGACGGTACGCAGTCGGTGAGCACCGACGCCCCGCCCAGACCGTCGCTGTCGACGACGGTCACCTCCGCACCGAGTTGCGCGGCCACCAGGGCCGCTTCATATCCGCCGGGTCCGCCACCGATGATCACGATCCGAGTCACGTATTCCATTGTCCCGCACGCTTCAACGTGCTACCGCCTCGGGGGCGGTCTGTGAGCCGTCCGTTACCGCAGTGACGCACGCGCCACTGCCGTACCCTTCGTGCATGTCGCTCTACGCCGCGTACGCCGCCCATCTCGACGCGCGGCTGATGTCCCGCCGCGCTCCCCACTCGCCGTTGCGCGCCACGGGCTGGCTGAACGGCTGGCGGCTGACGTTCGGCGGCGAGCAGCTGGGCTGGGAGGGCGCGCTGGCGACGCTCGTGGAGGACCCGCTGTCGCAGGTCTTCGTCGCGCTGTACGACATCGCCCCGATGGACGAGGCCGCCATGGACCGCTGGGAGGGCGTCAGCCTCGACATCTACCGCCGCACGTGGGTCCGCGCCCACACCCTGGAGGGTGAGGAACGCGCCTGGACGTACACCCTGAACGCCTACGAGGGCGGTCTGCCCTCGGCCCGCTACCTGGGTGACATCGCCGACGCGGCGGAGTCTGCGGGCGCGCCCCATGACTATGTGATGGAGCTGCGCAAGCGCCCTTGCTGAACGGTGCCTGTCGGCGGCCGGGCGGATCGCCTGCGGCGGCCGGCGCGGGTGCGTCGTGGCTGGTCGCGCCGTTCCCCGCGCCCCTCATACGCCTGCGGCGGCCCGCGCGGGTGCGTCGTGGCGTGTGTAGCGCCTGCGGCCGGTTTCTGAGTCGGAGCCGCGGCCGGGGGGCCGTCCTCGGTCCGGCCGCCCGTCCCCGACGGGGGTGCGGTGTGCCGGTGCCGGACGCTGCGGGCGGACACCCCGCGCCACGTCTCCTCCCCGCCGCGGGCGGCTGCGGGCCGTCGTCGCCGCCCGCTCGCTCGCCGCGCGTGCGCTCCCGGCGGCGGGCGCCGCACAGGCCCTCGTCGGAAACGACAAGACAACGATCCCCATGCCGTCGGCTCTGACATCTACGCGCGTAGGCGAAGCTCGGCTACCCTCGTCCCCGTGAACGCATCTCTTCTTCCGGACGACATCCAGGGCGACCCGTACGCCGCCGCCGACGCCGCCGCCGCTCGCCTGCGCGAGCTGACCGGCGCCGAGACCCACGACGTCGCCCTTGTGATGGGCTCCGGCTGGGCTCCGGCCGTCGACGCCCTGGGCGCCCCCGAGGCCGAGTTCCAGGTCACCGAGCTCCCCGGCTTCCCGCCCCCGGCGGTCGAGGGCCACGGCGGCAAGATCCGCTCGTACCGCATCGGCACCAAGCGCGCCCTGGTCTTCCTGGGCCGTACGCACTACTACGAGGGCCGTGGCGTCGCCGCCGTCTCCCACGGGGTGCGCACCGCCGTCGCCGCCGGCGTGAAGACCATCGTGCTGACCAACGGCTGCGGCGGTCTGCGCGAGGGCATGCGTCCCGGTCAGCCGGTGCTGATCAGCGACCACATCAACCTCACCGCCACCTCCCCCATCGTCGGCGCCAACTTCGTCGACCTGACCGACCTGTACTCGCCGCGGCTGCGCGCGCTGTGCAAGGAGGTCGACCCCACGCTGGAGGAGGGCGTCTACGCCCAGTTCCCCGGCCCGCACTACGAGACCCCGGCCGAGATCCGCATGGCCCGCGTCATCGGCGCGGACCTGGTCGGCATGTCCACCGTGCTCGAGGCCATCGCCGCGCGTGAGGCGGGCGCCGAGGTGCTCGGCATCTCCCTGGTCACCAACCTCGCCGCCGGCATGACGGGCGAGCCGCTGAACCACGAGGAGGTCCTGCAGGCCGGCCGCGACAGCGCCACCCGCATGGGCTCCCTGCTGGCGCAGGTGCTGGACCGCCTGTAAGGCCCACGGAACACCGACGACGAGAGGCTGACCCCACGTGCACGACGAAGTCATCGCCCGCGCCAAGGCGTGGCTGGCCGAGGACCCCGACGCGGACACCCGTGAGGAACTCGCCCGGCTGATCGACGCCAAGGACGTCAAGGAGCTGACCGCCCGCTTCTCCGGCACCCTGCAGTTCGGCACCGCCGGCCTGCGCGGGGAGCTGGGCGCCGGGCCGATGCGCATGAACCGCACGGTCGTCATCCGCGCGGCCGCGGGTCTCGCGTCGTACCTGAAGAAGAACGGCCAGGCGGGCGGCCTGGTGGTCGTCGGCTACGACGCCCGCCACAAGTCGGCCGACTTCGCCCGCGACACGGCCGCCGTGATGGTGGGCGCCGGCCTGCGCGCGGCGGTGCTCCCGCGGCCCCTGCCCACCCCGGTCCTCGCCTTCGCCATACGGCACCTCGGCGCGGTCGCGGGTGTGGAGGTCACCGCCAGCCACAACCCGCCCCGGGACAACGGCTACAAGGTGTACCTCGGCGACGGCTCCCAGATCGTGCCGCCCGCGGACGCGGAGATCGCCGCGGAGATCGCCGCGATCGGCAGCCTGACGACGGTCGACCGCCCGACGGAGGGCTGGGAGGTCCTCAACGACTCGGTCCTTCAGGCCTACCTGGCCCGTACGGACGCGGTCCTGGCCCCCGACTCGGCGCGCACCGCACGCACGGTCTACACGGCGATGCACGGCGTCGGCCGTGACGTCCTGCTGGCCGCGTTCGCCCGCGCCGGCTTCCCCGAGCCGGTGCTGGTCGCCGAGCAGGCGGACCCCGACCCGGAGTTCCCGACCGTGGCCTTCCCCAACCCGGAGGAGCCCGGCGCGATGGACCTGGCGTTCGCCCGGGCCCGCGAGGTGAACCCGGACCTGGTCATCGCCAACGACCCGGATGCCGACCGCTGCGCGGTGGCCGTGCGCGACGGCGCGGACTGGCGGATGCTGCGCGGCGACGAGGTCGGCGCGCTGCTCGCCGCACACCTGGTCGGGCGCGGTGCGCGCGGCACGTTCGCCGAGTCGATCGTCTCCTCCTCCCTGCTCGGCCGGATCGCGGAGAAGGCGGGCCTGCCGTACGAGGAGACCCTCACCGGCTTCAAGTGGATCGCCCGCGTGGAGGGTCTGCGGTACGGCTACGAGGAGGCCCTCGGCTACTGCGTCGACCCCGACGGCGTGCGCGACAAGGACGGCATCACGGCCGCGCTGCTGATCACCGAACTGGCGTCGGAGCTGAAGGAGCAGGGCCGCACCCTGCCGGACCTGCTGGACGACCTCGCGGTGGAGCACGGGCTGCACGCCACGGACCAGCTGTCGGTGCGGGTCGAGGACCTCTCCCTGATCGCCGAGGCCATGCGCCGTCTGCGCGAGCAGCCGCCGACGGAGCTGGCGGGCCTGCCGGTGGTGAACGCCGAGGACCTCACCCGGGGGACGGAGAAGCTCCCGCCGACGGACGGCCTGCGGTACACCCTGCGGGGCGCCCGGGTGATCGTCCGCCCGAGCGGCACGGAGCCCAAGCTGAAGTGCTACCTGGAAGTGGTGGTCCCGGTCCAGGACCGCGCGGGCCTGCCGACGGCCCGTACCCGGGCGACGGACCTGCTGACCGCGCTCAAGCGTGACCTGTCCGCGGCGGCGGGGATCTGAGTCGCGAGTGTGCTGCTGGGGTGTCCTCCTTCGGAGGGCACCCCAGCGGCCGTTCAGGGGCCGTTCCGGTGGCGTGGGTCCGCTCAGCCGAGGGACGCGAGGATCGCCAGGAGTACCGCCCCCGCCACGGCCGGGGCGATCACCTCGTAGGCCCAGCGGACCGTGACCTCGCCCTGGGCGGACTCCGCGGTGCAGCGGTCGTCGCGGAGTTGCCTGAGGTCGTCCATGGCCTTGTCGGTCTGCGCGCGTGGCGGCTCGGTCCGCGCCGCGCCGGTGCCCGGCGTACCGAGCAGACCGCCCTCCTGGCCGCCGGCCGCGATCGCCCGATTCCGTTGCCGTGCCGCGCGCTTGCGGGCCCGCAGCGAGACCGGCAGGGCCCACAGCTGGTACTTGGTGCCGGAGACCGTGACCACCTCGTTGGAGTAGCCCGAGCGCAGCCCCCCGACCGTGCCCCACGGCAGGACGATCACCCGCAGCGGGTTGCGCACGCGCAGCCGGTCGTCGCCCACGAAGATCGCCGGGCGGATGGTGTACGCGACCACCAGCGGCACCACCAGCAGCAGCCCGGCCAGCGTCAGCCACGGCGTGCGGCCGTGCCCGACGACGATCGCGTCGATGCCGAGCCAGCCGGTGAGGGCCAGCAGCATCACGCCGGAGGCGATGCCGGCGGACGACCGGTGGATGCGGTCCTTGGCCGCGGGTGTCTGCGGCGCTGGTGACGGGTGCTCCGGGGTGGTCATGGCCCCGATTGTGCCCGACGGCCCCGCCGGACCCCGTAAGCGGTACGCCGGGTGCGCGGGCCGGGCTCGGTGAGCACCGCCTGACGACCACCGTCCCTGCCCCTGCCACCTCGAGGGCTATACATCCGCTACGCGCGTAGATATGCTCGTCTGGTGACCATGCCCACTACCGCACCCACAGCACAGGCACTCTCGGATGTCACCGCGTCCGACAGCACGCTGCGCCGCTTCCTCCACGGGCTGCCCGGCGTCGACGCGGTCGGCCTGGAGGCGCGCGCCGCGTCTCTCGGCACCCGTTCCATCAAGACCACCGCGAAGGCGTACGCCATCGACCTCGCCATCTCGATGGTCGACCTGACGACGCTGGAAGGCGCGGACACCCCGGGCAAGGTCCGGGCGCTCGGCGCCAAGGCGGTCCTCCCGGACCCGACCGACCGCACGACGCCCACCACGGCCGCGGTCTGCGTCTACCCCGACATGGTGGCCGTCGCCAAGGAGGCCGTCGCCGGCTCCGGCGTGAAGGTCGCCTCCGTCGCCACCGCCTTCCCCGCCGGCCGCGCCGCCCTGGAGGTGAAGCTCGCCGACGTGCAGGACGCCGTCGCCGCGGGCGCCGACGAGATCGACATGGTCATCGACCGTGGCGCGTTCCTCGCCGGCAAGTACCTCAAGGTGTACGACGAGATCGTCGCCGTGAAGGAGGCCTGCGGCACGAGTGCCCGGCTGAAGGTCATCTTCGAGACCGGCGAGCTGTCGACGTACGACAACATCCGCCGCGCCAGCTGGCTGGGCATGCTCGCCGGCGCCGACTTCATCAAGACCTCCACCGGCAAGGTCGCCGTCAACGCCACCCCCGCCAACACCCTTCTGATGCTGGAGGCCGTGCGCGACTTCCGGGCGCAGACCGGCGTCCAGGTCGGCGTGAAGCCCGCCGGCGGGATCAGGACCAGCAAGGACGCGATCAAGTTCCTCGTCCTGGTCAACGAGACCGCCGGCCAGGACTGGCTGGACAACCACTGGTTCCGCTTCGGCGCCTCCTCGCTGCTCAACGATCTGCTGATGCAGCGCCAGAAGCTGGCCACCGGCCGCTACTCCGGCCCCGACTACGTGACGGTGGACTGATCGATCATGGTTTTCGAGTACGCACCGGCGCCCGAGTCCCGCTCGGTCGTCGACATCGCCCCCTCTTACGGCCTGTTCATCGACGGCGAGTTCGCCGACGCGGCCGACGGCAAGGTCTTCAAGACGGTCAGCCCGTCGACGGAGGAGGTCCTCTCCGAGGTCGCGCAGGCCGGTGAGGCGGACGTCGACCGCGCGGTGAAGGCCGCCCGCAAGGCGTTCGAGAAGTGGTCGGCGCTGCCCGGTTCCGAGCGCGCCAAGTACCTGTTCCGCATCGCCCGGATCATCCAGGAACGCAGCCGCGAGCTGGCCGTCCTGGAGACCCTGGACAACGGCAAGCCGATCAAGGAGACCCGCGACGCCGACCTCCCCCTGGTCGCCGCGCACTTCTTCTACTACGCGGGCTGGGCCGACAAGCTCGACCACGCCGGCTTCGGCGCGAACCCGCGTCCGCTGGGCGTCGCCGGCCAGGTCATCCCCTGGAACTTCCCGCTGCTGATGCTGGCCTGGAAGATCGCCCCGGCGCTGGCCACCGGCAACACGGTCGTGCTCAAGCCGGCCGAGACGACCCCGCTGTCCGCCCTGTTCTTCGCCGACATCTGCCGCCAGGCCGGTCTGCCCAAGGGTGTCGTGAACATCCTTCCCGGTTACGGCGATGCGGGCGCCGCGCTCGTCGCGCACCCGGACGTGAACAAGGTCGCCTTCACCGGCTCCACGGCCGTCGGCAAGGAGATCGCCCGGTCCGTCGCGGGCACCCGCAAGAAGCTCACGCTCGAACTGGGCGGCAAGGGCGCCAACATCGTCTTCGACGACGCCCCCATCGACCAGGCCGTCGAGGGCATCGTCAACGGCATCTTCTTCAACCAGGGCCAGGTCTGCTGCGCCGGCAGCCGGCTGCTGGTGCAGGAGTCGATCCAGGACGAGCTGCTGGACTCCCTCAAGCGGCGCCTGTCCACGCTGCGCCTCGGCGACCCGCTGGACAAGAACACCGACATCGGCGCGATCAACTCCGCCGAGCAGCTCTCCCGGATCACCACGCTCGTCGAGCAGGGCGAGGCCGAGGGCGCCGAGCGCTGGTCCCCGGCCTGCGAACTGCCCGAGAGCGGCTACTGGTTCGCTCCGACCCTCTTCACGAACGTCACCCAGGCGCACACCGTCGCCCGTGACGAGATCTTCGGCCCGGTGCTGTCGGTCCTCACCTTCCGCACCCCGGACGAGGCGGTCGCCAAGGCGAACAACACGCCGTACGGGCTGTCCGCGGGCATCTGGACGGAGAAGGGGTCGCGGATCCTCGCCGTCGCGAACAAGCTGCGCGCCGGTGTCGTCTGGTCCAACACGTTCAACAAGTTCGACCCGACCTCGCCCTTCGGCGGCTACAAGGAGTCGGGCTTCGGCCGCGAGGGCGGCCGCCACGGCCTGGAGGCGTACCTCGATGTCTGACACGCGACTGAGTGTCTTCAAGACCTACAAGCTGTACGTCGGCGGGAAGTTCCCGCGTTCCGAGAGCGGCCGGGTGTACGAGGTGACCGACGCAAAGGGCAACTGGCTGGCCAACGCCCCGCAGTCCTCCCGCAAGGACGCCCGTGACGCGGTCGTGGCCGCGCGCAAGGCGTTCGGCGGCTGGTCCGGCGCGACCGCCTACAACCGCGGCCAGGTGCTGTACCGCGTCGCGGAGATGCTGGAGGGCCGCCGGGACCAGTTCGTGCGCGAGGTGGCGGACGCGGAGGGCCTGTCGAAGTCGAAGGCGGCCGCGGTCGTGGACGCCACGATCGACCGCTGGGTCTGGTACGCCGGCTGGACCGACAAGATCGCCCAGGTGATCGGCGGCGGCAACCCGGTCGCGGGCCCGTTCTTCAACCTCTCCTCCCCGGAGCCGACCGGTGTGGTCGCCGTGGTGGCCCCGCAGGAGTCGTCCTTCCTGGGCCTGGTCTCGGTGCTCGCACCCGTGATCGCCACCGGTAACACGGCGGTGGTCGTCGCCTCCGAGAAGGCCCCGCTGCCCGCCCTGTCCCTCGCCGAGGTGCTGGCCACCTCCGACGTGCCCGGCGGTGTCGTCAACATCCTGTCCGGCCGTACGGCGGAGATCGCGAAGCCGCTGGCCGCGCACCAGGACGTCAACGCGATCGACCTCGCGGGCGCGGACGACGAACTGGCGAAGGAACTGGAGATCGCCGCGGCGGACAACCTCAAGCGCGTGCTGCGTCCACAGCCTGTGGATTATTTCGCGACGCCGGGCACGGACCGTATGACGGCGTTCCTGGAGACGAAGACGGTCTGGCACCCCACGGGCTCCCTGGGCGCCTCCGGCTCGTCCTACTGACCGCCACCCCCCACGCGAGAGCCGCGCCACCCCTCCGTCCGGGGGCGGCGCGGCTCTCGCACATGTACGGCGCACACGGGTCAGCCCAGCGGGCCGCCCTGCACCCCGCCGAGCAGGCCCGCCACCTGGCCGACGACCGGCAGGCTGCCGATCGACTGCGCCTGCGCGACGGGGGCGGTGAGCGCCTGCGTGGCCACCGGCTTGAAGCCGGTGACCTGGGTGCGGGCGCCGTTGTCGAGCGGGTCGACGCCCGTCCCGGCGAGCGGGTCGGGCTTGAGGCCGGCGACCGGGCCCGTCAGGTGGCCGACCGAGCCGGTCAGCGCCGTGAGGCCGGCGTGCGGGTCGGCCTTGCCGTGGGAGGAGGTGCGGTGCGGCACCTCCGGGAGCGGGGAGCCCGGGTCGGTCGCCGGGGTGAGGATGTCCGCGGAGGCGGTCGCCGTCCCGGCGGCCATCGCCGCGCCCACGGTCGCCAGGGCGACCAGGGCACGACGGCCGGTCGAGGTGTGGGGGAAGTCGTGTCGCGCCATCGCCGGTGCCACCTTCTGCTGCGTCGAGGCTGCGTACTGCTGCGAGTTGCTGCCAGTTCCTGCCACAGAACGCATACGAGGCGTAACAGTGCCGACGCGAAGCGTAGTTGAGGTGTGATGCGCGCTCCAAAGCCGGCCCGCGGGGTCGGCAGCGGGGCCACCATGCGTCAAACTGGTCTTCCGTGAGCATTCATCGCCCCTCCCCCGCCCGTGTCGTGCTGCTGTGCGGCCCCTCGGGCTCGGGCAAGTCCCTCGTCGCCGCCCGTTCCGGGCTGCCGGTCCTGCGCCTGGACGACTTCTACAAGGAGGGCGACGACCCGACGCTGCCGCTGGTGGAGGGGAGCTCCGACATCGACTGGGACCATCCGCAGTCCTGGGACGCCGAGGTAGCCGTCGCCGCGATCGCCGAGCTGTGCGCCACCGGGTCGACCCGGGTGCCGGTGTACGACATCGCGCTGAGCGCCCGCACGGGCGGGGAGACGCTGAGCATCGGCCGTACCCCGCTGTTCATCGCGGAGGGCATCTTCGCCGCCGAGATCGTCGAGCGGTGCCGAGAGTTGGGACTGCTGGCGGACGCACTGTGCCTGAGCCGGGGCGCGGTCACCACGTTCCGGCGGCGGTTCGTGCGGGATCTGAAGGAGGGCCGCAAGTCGGTGCCGTTCCTGCTGCGGCGCGGATGGCGGCTGATGCGCTCCGAACGCTCGATCATCGCCCGCCAGACGGCCCTCGGCGCACACCGCTGCGACCTCGACGAGGCGCTCGGCCGGCTCGCGGCGGCCGCGGCGGGACGTCAGGTACGGGCGAGGTCGGCTGCCTAGGTCTCACCGCCGTACATACGGAAAAAGCGGGACTGGACAGGCCCCCCGGCCCTCCAGTCCCGCTCCTGTTTCCCCCGTGGATCCCCCGTGATCCCCTGTTTCCCCCGTGTCCCCACGTCCCCCGTGGAGTCCCCCGTCGGTCCCCCCGGACCGTGCCACCCCCGTGGCTCCCCCGTGCTCCTTCAGGCGACAAGCTCCCCGAAGGCGTCCTCCTGGTCACGGCCGAAGCTGAGGACCTCGTCCTCGCGCAGCCGGCGCAGCGAGCGCCAGATGCTGGACTTCACCGTGCCGACACTGATGCCGAGGATGTCGGCGATCTCCGGGTCCGTGCGGCCCTCGTAGTAGCGCAGGACCAGCATGGTGCGCTGGAGTTCCGGCAGCCGGGCGAGCGCCTGCCACAGGACCGCGCGCAGCTCGGTGCCGCGCATCGCGTCCGTGTCGCCGGGCGTCTCCGGCAGCTCCTCGGTCGGGTACTCGTTCAGCTTGCGGCGGCGCCACGCGCTGATGTGCAGGTTCGTCATGGTGCGGCGGAGATAGCCCCCGACCGCGGCCTTGTCACTGATCCGCTCCCACGCCCGGTACGTCGAGAACAGCGCGCTCTGCAGCAGGTCCTCGGCCTCGAAGCGGTCACCGGTGAGGTGGTAGGCGGTGGCGTACAGGGAGGCGCGGCGCTCCTGGACGTAGGCGGTGAACTCCGCTTCCGTCAGGGACGTCCGCTCCCCCGGGTCCTCCCCGTACGCGCTTCCCCCGTGTGTTTCCCCCGTGAAACCGTCAACCACCGTCATGATCGCGGTGTGCTGACGCCCGGTGCCGCGAGCGCACCCCCGCCCGCTCACGGCACCGGACTTCTCGTGACTCCGGTGCACGTCGTGCAGACGCGTGACCACTGCGCTGGTGCTGGTGCTGTGCAGCGTGTTCATCTCGCGCCCCCCGTCGTTGACTTTCCGGTGTTCGAACTGGTTCGGGCGGTGGTGCCGTGCCCGATGCCGAAAAGCTTGCCGCGGCACCTTCATCGCCGTGTCCGCCGACTGTCACAGACGTGTCACAAGGGGACGGACCCGTCCCGACGAAGATCGTGCACAGCTCCCGATGCCGCCCCCGCCGCTTCTGCACAACCCACAGGTGAACAACGCCGCCTCCATGGGCCAGAATGAGCGCGTGCCTTCCCTGTTGCTGATCGAGGACGACGACGCCATCCGCACGGCCCTGGAGCTCTCACTGACGCGCCAGGGCCACCGGGTGGCGACCGCTGCCAGCGGTGAGGACGGTCTGAAGCTGCTGCGCGAGCAGCGGCCGGATCTGATCGTGCTGGATGTGATGCTGCCCGGCATCGACGGTTTCGAGGTGTGCCGGCGCATCCGGCGCACGGACCAGCTGCCGATCATCCTGCTGACCGCGCGCAGCGACGACATCGACGTCGTCGTCGGCCTGGAGTCCGGCGCGGACGACTATGTCGTCAAGCCGGTGCAGGGGCGTGTCCTGGACGCGCGGATCCGGGCCGTGCTGCGGCGCGGCGAGCGGGAGTCGACGGACTCGGCGACCTTCGGCAGCCTCGTCATCGACCGCTCGGCGATGACGGTGACGAAGAACGGCGAGGATCTGCAGCTGACGCCGACCGAGCTGCGGCTGCTGCTGGAGCTGAGCCGGCGCCCGGGGCAGGCGCTGTCGCGGCAGCAGCTGCTGCGGCTGGTGTGGGAGCACGACTACCTCGGTGACTCCCGGCTGGTGGACGCGTGTGTCCAGCGGCTGCGCGCCAAGGTGGAGGACGTGCCCTCGTCCCCGACGCTGATCCGTACCGTGCGTGGTGTCGGCTACCGCCTGGATCCGCCGTCGTGAACGACGCACGCGCGGCCGCCGGGCCGCAGACGAACGCGAAAGCCGCACCTTTGCGCCGCGCGGGCGGAGAAGCGAACGGTAAGACTCAGTGATCCACGAGCACGACGGGGTCCGCGGCGAGTCCGCGGATCGTAAGGGAGTTTTCTCGCGGCTGCGCTTCACCAGCCTGCGGCTGCGGCTGGTCGTGGTGTTCGCGCTGGTCGCACTGACCGCCGCCGTGTCGGCGTCGGCCATCGCGTACTGGCTGAACCGGGAAGCCGTCCTCACCCGCGCCCAGGACGCGGTGCTGCGCGACTTCCAGCAGGAGATGCAGAACCGGGCGGGCGCGCTGCCGGCCCACCCCAGCCAGGACGAACTGCAGCACACCGCCGGGCAGATGGCGAACAGCAGCCAGCGCTTCAGCGTGCTGCTGGTGGCCACGGACGCGAGCGGCAAGACGGTGTACGGCAACTCCGGCGGCCTGAACGGCTTCTCCCTGGAGGAGGTGCCGAAGTCGCTGCGGACGGCGGTGGACCGGAAGCAGAAGCTGACCAACGCCAACAAGTCCCCCTACCACCTGTACTGGCAGCGGATCACCGAGGACGGCACGCCGTACCTGGTCGCCGGGACGAAGGTGATCGGCGGCGGGCCGACCGGCTACATGCTCAAGTCGCTGGAGCCGGAGGCGAAGGACCTCAACTCGCTGGCCTGGTCGCTGGGGATCGCCACCGGCCTGGCACTGATCGGAGCGGCCCTGCTCGCGCAGGCCGCCGCGACGACCGTACTGAAGCCGGTGCAGCGGCTCGGCGTGGCCGCGCGGCGACTGGGCGAGGGCAAGCTCGACACCCGGCTGCGGGTGTCCGGCACCGACGAACTCGCCGATCTGTCGCGGACCTTCAACAAGGCGGCCGCGGCGCTGGAGAAGCGGGTCGCGGACATGGCGGCGCGGGACGAGGCGTCACGGCGGTTCGTCGCGGACATGAGCCATGAGCTGCGCACCCCGCTGACCGCGATCACCGCCGTCACCGAGGTGCTGGAGGAGGAGCTGGACGCCGAGGCCGGCGGCATCGACCCGATGATCGAGCCCGCGGTGCGGCTGGTGGTCAGCGAGACACGGCGTCTGAACAACCTGGTCGAGAACCTCATGGAGGTCACCCGCTTCGACGCCGGTACGGCCCGGCTGGTGCTGGACGACGTCGACGTCGCCGACCAGATCACCGCCTGCATCGACGCGCGCGCCTGGCTGGACGCCGTCGACCTGGACGCCGAGCGCGGCATCCACGCCCGGCTCGACCCGCGCCGCCTCGACGTGATCCTGGCGAACCTGATCGGCAACGCGCTCAAGCACGGCGGGTCGCCGGTCAGGGTGTCGGTGCGGGAGACGGACAGCGAGGTCGTCATCCGGGTGCGCGACCACGGACCCGGCATCCCCGAGGAGGTCCTGCCGCACGTCTTCGACCGCTTCTACAAGGCCAGCGCCTCGCGACCGCGTTCGGAGGGCAGCGGGCTCGGTCTTTCCATCGCGCGGGAGAACGCCCACATCCACGGCGGCGAGATCACCGCGGCCAACTCGGAGGAGGGCGGCGCGGTGTTCACGCTGCGGCTGCCGCGGGACGCCTCGGAGCTGGCCCGGCAGGAGGAGCAGAGCCGGGAGCAGGCCGGCCGGGAGAAGAAGCGCCGCGAGCAGGAGGGGGACGCCTGATGAGGAGAGCCCGACGTCTGCTGGCCGTGCCGCTGCTCGCCGTGCTGGCGGCCGGGTGCGGCATCCGGTCGACCCAGGTGCCGACGGACTTCGGGGCGGCGCCCTCGCGGGTGCGCTGCTCGCTGTCCGAGCCGGAGCTGTCCACCCAGACCTCGCGCGGACTGCCGGTGCAGGTGTTCCTGCTGTGCGGTTCGTCGCTGGTGGCCGTGGACCGGGTGGTGCGGGTGCCGGACGGTGCGGCGGACTCCAAGCGGCGGGTGCTGGTGGCTCAGGGGCTGCTGGACCAGCTGGCCCAGACACCGTCGGCGGCGGAACGGGAGGCCGGGTACTCCACCGACGTGCGCGGCGGCACGACCGTCTCCGGGCCCGGCCCGCACGACCCCGAGGACGCGCTGCGGCTGAGCACGTCCCCTGGCGCCCTCACCTCGTACTCGCTGGCACAGATCGTGTGCACCTTCTCCGACTCCGCTGCGGCCGAGGGCGACGGTTCGGTCATCCTGGGCGGCCCCCGGGGCGAGCCGCTGCGCCGCTACGCCTGTACCGGCGCGGTCCGCTCCCGGCCGGGCACGAAGGAGCCACCGTCGACGGAGGTCACGGAGACCTGACGCCCGCGCGAGGCCCGGGGTGGGCCCGGGCCGGTGGCCGGTGTGGCCGACGCCTCATGGCCATCGGCAGCGGGGTTGCGGAACCGATCCTGCCGGGGGGTGCGTCTAGGGGGGCGTGCAGCGTCATGGCTCCATCGGCGGCAGCGCCGCGTCTCGCGTCCGTGTGGCAGGAGGTGTCCTCCTCGTCGCCCACCTCGCGTTCGTCGCCTGGTTCACGCTGCGTCCGCTGGACGTTCCCTGGGTGATGCCGGCCAATCTGCATCCGTTCGCGGGCATCCGTTACGACCTGGCGCAGGGCGGGGCGTTCGCCGTGCACCGGCTCGGCACGGGACTGGCGCTGCTCGCGCCGCTCGGCGTGCTGCTGCCGCTGGTGCACGGCCGGCTGGACGCGTCCCCTTTCGCCTCCCTGCTGCGTACGACGGTCGCGGGGGCGCTGCTGTCGCTGGGTATCGAGCTGCTGCAGACCGGGGTGCCCGGGCAGGTCGCGGACGTGGACGCGCTGCTGCTGAACACGACGGGCGTGGCCGTCGTCCACCTGCTCGTCGTGCCCGTGGGCCGGGCCTGTCTGCGCCGCAGGGCCAGGCGCTCGCCGCTGCTCCAGGAGGAGCCGGCTCAGGGTCGTACCCCGACGATTCCCAGGGTCGGGATCGCCCCATGGAGCGACGTTGCGCCCCCTTCGTCCCCGTAGCGTGGATGTCGGATGAGGCGGCCGTCCCGGCGGCCTCACGACAGCTCGCGAAGGAGCCGACCATGACCGCCCTGACCCGCCCCACCCACGGCCGTATGATCGCCGGCGTGTGCGCCGGACTGGCTCGGCGCTTCGGGACCTCCGCGACCACGATGCGGGTGATCTTCGTGCTGTCGTGCCTGCTGCCGGGCCCCCAGTTCCTGCTCTACATCGCGCTGTGGATCCTGCTGCCGTCCGAGGACAAGGCCCGCACGGCCTGGTGAACGCACGCCGACGGGGCGCACTCCTGAAACAGGGGTGCGCCCCGTCGGCGTACGGGGTGGGGGTCAGCCCAGCGGGTTCCCCTTCAGCCCGCTGGAGCCCAGGCCCTGCGCCGGCAGCCCGCCGAGCAGCCCGGTGAGGGGCTTCGCGGGCCCGTCGGCGAGCGCCTTGCCAACGGCCGGCTGCGCGGTGGCCAGGCCGGCACCGGCCGCGCCCTTGCCGTGGGTCAGCGCCTGGCCCGCGTCCGGCAGGGCCGAGGCGACGTTCTCCGCCGGCAGCGTCTGGGTCAGACCGCCCACCGCCTGGGAGGCGTCGGGGAGGGCGGGGGCGGCGTTCGCGGCGCCGGCGCCCGCAGCGGCGAAGGCGGCACCGAGGGCGGCGACACCGAGGGTCTTGGCAGCAGACTGCTTCATGAAAATGCGTCCTCGAATGGAGACAGGGATTGAGCGGTCCTCGACCGTAAACACGCGACGCCTCCGGCCGCAAACATCGAAATACGGACGGACGGTGAACACCCGTCCGCATTTCACTGCCGGTGATACCTCATTTCAGCCTTCCGGGGACACAGAACCGCTGGTGGAGGCGGTCTGCTGAAACAGCCATTCGGATTTCAGTTCGGCATATCCGGGCTTGATCACGTCATTGATCATCGCAAGCCGTTCGTCGAAAGGAATGAACGCTGATTTCATCGCATTGACGGAGAACCACTGCAGGTCGTCGAGCGTGTAAGCGAATGCCTCGACCAGATGCTCGAATTCCCGGCTCATGCTGGTGTGCGACATCAGCCGGTTGTCCGTGTTGACGGTCGCCCGGAAGTGCAGCCGCCGCAGCAGCCCGATGGGGTGCTCGGCGTACGACGTCGCCGCGCCGGTCTGGAGGTTGGAGCTGGGGCACAGCTCCAGCGGGATGCGCTTGTCACGGACGTAGGAGGCGAGCCGCCCGAGGGTGACCGTGCCGTCCTCCTCGACCTCGATGTCGTCGATGATCCGCACCCCGTGCCCGAGCCGGTCGGCGCCGCACCACTGCAACGCCTGCCAGATGGACGGCAGTCCGAACGCCTCGCCGGCGTGGATCGTGAAGTGGTTGTTCTCCCGCTTCAGATACTCGAAGGCGTCCAGGTGCCGGGTGGGCGGGTAACCGGCCTCCGCACCCGCGATGTCGAAGCCGACGACTCCCAGATCCCGGTACCGGTTGGCGAGTTCGGCGATCTCCAGGGCGCGCGCGGCATGCCGCATCGCGGTGAGCAGGGCGCCGACGCGGATCCGGCGGCCGCTTTCCCGGGCGAGCCGCTCGCCTTCCCGGAAGCCCTCGTTGACGGCCTCGACCACCTCCTCCAGCGTCAGCCCGCCCTCCAGGTGCTGCTCGGGGGCGTAGCGCACCTCGGCGTAGACGACGCCGTCCGCGGCGAGGTCCTCGGCGCACTCGCGCGCGACCCGCACCAGCGCCGCACGGGTCTGCATCACGCCGACGGTGTGCGAGAAGGTCTCGAGGTACCGCTCCAGCGAACCGGAGTCGGCGGCCTCCCGGAACCACAGGCCGAGCTTGCCCGGGTCGCTCTCCGGAAGCCCCGAATAGCCCGCCTCTCGGGCGAGTTCGACGACGGTGGCGGGGCGCAGACCGCCGTCGAGATGGTCGTGCAGCAGAACCTTGGGCGCCCGGCGGATCTGGTCCGGCGTCGGAATTCTGCCCTTCTGGATGGTCTGGCTCGTCATTTCCGCACTGTAACGCCTACGCGCGTAGAGGGCGCGATGTACATCGCCGCCGATATGTAACGGTGACCGCGAGGAAGGGTGGCGTACACCCTCGCTTCTGACACTGTTCTGTCATGGCACACCAATCGACGCCGGCTCGTACGGCACGGCTGGGACGGGCACTCGGTCCGGAACCGACGGCGGTGAGCGGCGTGGTGCTGCTGCTCCCGAGCGGTGAGGAGGTCTCCCCCCGCAGACCCTCACCGCTGCTCGCGGCGGCCTCCGTACGGACGTTGGGACGCGCACTGGCCCGCACCGGCCACGGAGAAGGGCTGGCCGTGCACGTCGTGCACTACCGCTGCCGCGGCTGGAACGGCAGCGACGCCCATCTCGCGGGCGACGCCACCTGGGCCGCCGACGAGGTGGTACGGCGCTACGGCGACGTCCCCGTGTGCCTCACCGGCGTCGGCATGGGCGGGCGGGCCGCGCTGCGGGCGGCCGGCCACGAGGCGGTCAACTCCGTCCTCGCCCTGGCTCCTTGGCTGCCCGAGGACGACATGGCGGCGCCGCCCGAACCGGTGAAACAGCTCGCGGGGCGCCGCGTGCTGATCGTGCACGGCACGAACGACCAGCGTACGGATCCGGAGCTGTCGTTCCGGCTCGCGGCGCGGGCGAAGAAGTCCAACCGGGAGGTGTGCCGGTTCGAGGTGCACGGGGACGGGCACGGGTTGCGTGCCTACCGGGAGGAAGTACTGGCGCTGGCCTGCGACTTCGTGATGGGGGCGGTGTTCGGGTGGGGGTTCGCGCGTCCGCTTCGCGACGCGTTGGAGGCTCCGCCGCCTTTGGGGTTGCGGATGCCGTTGGCTTCCGGCTTCGGGGCGACGTTACGGCGGTAGCGCCATGGGGGGTGTGTGGTCTTCGGGGTGCGGGTCGTCGTGGGGTGCTCGCGCCCACGCGGCGGAGCCGCATATCGGACACGGCCCCGCACCCCTTTCAGGTCAGCAAGGTCCCGCGCCTCGAGAGCAGGAACTTCTTGAAGGCGGCCACCGGTGGGGTGTCCGGGTGGCCGTTCAGCCAGGCCACGCCGATTTCCCGTACCGCCCTGGGGGCGGTGACCGTCAGTTCGGCAACTCCCGGGCGGGGGAACGCCGGTGGGGGCAGCAGGGCCACTCCGAGGCCCGCCGCCACCAGGCCGCGCAGGGTTTCCGCCTCCTCGCCCTCGAAGGCGATCTTCGGCTTGAAGCCGGCCTCGCTGCACAGGTCGTCTGTGATGCGGCGCAGGCCGTAGCCGGCTTCCAGCGTGACGAACGCTTCGTCGGCGGCCTCGGCGAGGCGGATGCGGCGGCGGGTGGCCAGGCGGTGGTCGGCGGGGACGACGAGGCGCAGCTTCTGTTCGTCGAGGCGCCGGGCGACCAGGTCGGGGGCGTCGGGGACGGGCGAGGTCAGGCAGAGGTCGAGGTCGCCCGCGCGCAGGCCTTCCAGCATGGCCTCGCCGTAGTTCTGGACCAGGCTGAAGCGGACGCCGGGGTGGTCGGCGCGGAAGGCGTGGATGAGGCCGGGTACGGTCTCGGCCCCCATGGTGTGCAGGAAGCCGAAGGCGACCTTGCCGGTGGCCGGGTCGGCGTCGGCGCGGACCTCGTCGGCGGCGCGGCGGATCTCGCCGAGTGCGCGCTCGGCGGAGGCGAGGAAGGTGCGGCCGGCGGGGGTCAGGGAGAGGGTGCGGCCGTGGCGGGCGAACAACTCGACGCCGAGGTCCGCTTCCAGGCGGGCCATCGCGCGCGAGAGGGTCGACTGGGGGACGTTCAGTTCGTGGGCGGCGCGGGTGACGTGCTCGGTGCGGGCGACCGCGGTGAAGTACGCCAGTCGGGGCGCGAGCAACATCGCCATGTCTTCTGTGTCACTGGACGGTGACAGGCGAGCCTGTGACCTCTGCTGATGCACCATGGGAACGATTATGGCGTTTCCATGCATTGGACGGATGAGTGCGGGCCTTCATACGGTCGAGCCATGACTCCCGCCAGTACCGGGGCGTCCACCACCGTGGGCGCCGCTGCTCGTGTCTCTGCTCCCTCCCAGGCTTCCGACTCCCGTATGACCCCGGGCGGCCCCGGTTACCGCCGGATGAGCCTCGCCCTCTTCCTCGCGGGTATGGCGACGTTCGCCCTGCTGTACTCCACGCAGGCGCTGCTGCCGCTGATCTCCGACGACTTCGGGGTCGCGGCGAGCGAGGCGAGCTGGACGGTGGCGGCCGCGACGGGCGGTCTGGCGTTGTTCGTGCTGCCGATGAGCGCTCTGTCGGAGCGCTACGGCCGCCGTACGGTGATGACCGGCTCGCTGGCGGTGGCGGTGACCCTCGGACTGCTGGTGCCCTTCGCGCCGTCGATCGGGGTGCTGGTGGTGCTGCGGGCGTTGCAGGGCGCGGCGCTGGCCGGGCTGCCGGCGTCGGCGCAGGCGTATCTGGCGGAGGAGGTCACGCCGCGGGCGCTGGTCACCGCGATCGGCCTGTTCGTGGCGGGCAACAGTGTCGGCGGGATGAGCGGCCGGGTGATCACCGGCTGGGTCGCGCAGGAGTGGGGCTGGCGGACCGCGGTCGCGGTGATCGGGGTGATCGCGGTGACGTGCGCGGTGGCGTTCCGGCTGCTGCTGCCGGCGCCGCGGCACTTCGCGCCGGGGTCGCTGAGGCCCCGGGTGCTGGCCGCCACGGTCCGCGACCATCTGGCGAACCCGCTGCTGCGGCGGCTGTACGCGATCGGCGCGCTGTTCATGACCGTCTTCGGCGGTGTGTACACGGTCATCGGCTACCGGCTGACCGGGGCGCCGTTCTCGCTGCCGCAGGGCGTCATCGGTTCCGTCTTCCTGGTGTACCTGGTGGGCACGGTGTCGGCGTCGACGGCGGGCCGGCTGGTCGGGCGGCTGGGCCGGCGGGGCGCGCTGTATCTGGGCGGGGGCACGACGGCGGCGGGTCTGCTGCTGTCCCTGGCTCCTTCCCTGCCGCTGGTGCTGCTGGGCCTGGTGCTGATCACGGCGGGCTTCTTCGCGGGGCACGCTGTGGCGTCCTCGGCGGTCAGCAAGACGGCGACGCGGGGGCGGGCGCAGGCGTCGGCGCTGTACCAGTCGGCGTACTACGTCGGTTCCAGCGTCGGCAGCACGGTCGGCGCCATGGCGTTCCACTCGGGCGGCTGGGCCGGGACGGTGGGCGTGGGCCTGCTGGCGGTGCTCGGAGTCGTGTCGATCACGCTGCTCGGGACCCGGGCGGCGCGGGTCGCGGCCCGCCGGGACCCGGTGCCGGCGCACTGATGCCCTCCCACCTCTGACCTGCCTTTTTGTCCACTCCGGAGGCCATTGTCAGTGGGCTGCGGTAGCTTCCGAAGTGTCCGGTTGCGACGACGCGGCGGACAGGGACACGGCCACAGGGGTGGGTGGACGATGGGTGACGGCACGGCGACGGCGGATCTGGACGTCAGGCTGGAGAAGCACCGGGTCGAGCTGACGGGGTACTGCTACCGGATGCTCGGCTCGTCCTTCGAGGCCGAGGACGCGGTGCAGGACACGATGGTCCGCGCCTGGCGCAGCTACGACAAGTTCGAGGGGCGTTCCAGCCTGCGCTCGTGGCTGTACCGGATCGCGACGAACGTGTGCCTGGACATGCTGACCGCGGGCAACAAGCGGGCGCGGCCGATGGATCTGACGGAGTCGACGCCGCTGGCGCAGGCGGCGCTGTCGCCGCGGCCCGAGAACACCTGGCTGGAGCCGATGCCGGACGCGCGAGTGCTGCCGACGGTCGAGGACCCTGCGGAGGCCGCGGTCGCCAAGGAGTCGGTGCGGCTGGCGTTCATGGCGGCCCTGCAGAAGCTGCCGCCCAAGCAGCGCGCGGTGCTGATCCTGCGGGAGGTGCTCGCCTGGCGGGCGAGCGAGGTCGCCGAGCTGCTGGAGACATCGGTGGCGTCGGTCAACAGCGCCCTGCAGCGGGCCCGCGCCACGCTCAGCGAGCAGCCGGAGCCGGGCGCCGAGGCGGCGGTGTCGGATCCGCTGGACGAGGAGCAGCGCAAGCTCCTGGAGCGCTATGTGCAGGCCTTCGAGGGCTACGACATGGCCGCGCTGACGGCGTTGCTGCACGAGGACGCGATCATGACGATGCCGCCGTTCGACCTGTGGCTGACCGGCCCGGCGGACATCACCGGTTTCATGACCACGCTGGGCGCGTCCTGCGCGAACTCCCGGCTGCTGCCGGTGCAGGTCAACGGCCTGCCCGGGTTCGCGCACTACAAGCCGGAGCCGGAGACGGGCGGCTTCTCCGCGTGGGCGGTGCAGGCGCTGGAGATCTCAGACGGCCGGATCACCGGGTTCCACTGCTTCCTGGACGTGCAGCGCTGGTTCCCGCTGTTCGGGCTGCCCCTCCAGCTCGAAGCGGAGGCCGACGAGGTCCAGCAGGGCGGCTAGCGCGGGGTCCGGATCGCGCAGGCGTATCCGCCCGCCGGCCCGGCGCGCGGTGAGCTGGAGCCGCGCCAGCAGGTCGACGGCGGCGAGGCCGGGCGGCCCCAGAGCGCCGACGTCGCAGACGACGACGCCGGCCCCGCCGGCCTCCAGCAGTGCCCGCACGTCGTCGCACAGCCCCGTCACCTCGTCCCGGGTGACGGGGCCGGCCAGCGCGAGTACGGGCGGTATCGTGGCGTCCACGTGCGGTAGACCGCGCGGGTGGGCGGAACTCATCGGGGCGGGTGTCCGAAGGCGCCGACGAGGATCACATTGACCTGGCTCGACTGCGCCGCGCAGGGTGATCGCCATGCCCATGCCCTGTGAACCAGCACCGGAACCCGCGTCCGCGACTCCCTCGCTCGCCGGGGAGGCCCCGTGCAGGGGGTGCTGAGCGGGTTCGCGGTCATCGCGGTCGTCATCGGTGTGGGGTATGTGCTGGGGCGGCTCGGCTCGCTCGGGGAGCAGGGCCGTGACGTACTGACGGCGCTCGCGTTCCATGTGGCCACGCCGGCGCTGCTGTTCACGACGCTCGCGGGGGCCGACCTTTCGGTGATCTTCTCCAGTCGGCTGCTGGTGACGGCGCTGAGCACGGCGGCCGCCGTGGGGACCTTCGTCGCGGTGGGCGTGCTGCGCCGCTGGGGGGTGGGCCGCACCACGATCGGCGCCCTGTGCGCCGGTTACGTCAACTCCGGCAACCTCGGCATCCCCATCGCCGTGTACGTGCTCGGCGACGCCTCGCTCGTCGCCCCCGTGATGCTCTTCCAGCTGATCCTGGTCACCCCGCTCGCCCTGGCGGTGCTGGACCTGTCGGGGCGGGGTGAGAAGGGGCCGCTGTGGCAGCGGCTGCTCACCCCGCTGCGCAACCCGGTCGCGGTGGGTTCGCTGGCCGGCGTCCTGGTGTCGGCGGCGGGCGGGCACGTCCCGGGCCCGGTGATGGACCCGCTCAAGCTCATGGGCAACATGGCGGTCCCGGCTTCGCTGCTCGCCTTCGGCATCTCGCTGTACGGCAGCGCGGCGCCGGGCCGGGGCCAGGACCGCGTGCCGGTGCTGCTGTCGGTGTCCCTGAAGTCGGTGGGGCAGCCGCTGATCGCCTGGCTTCTGGCGCGGGCCGTCTTCGGCCTGCACGGCGCGGCCCTGCTGGACGTGGTGGTCACCGCGGCCCTGCCGGCCGCGCAGAACCTCTTCACCTATGCCGGCCGTTACCGCGTCGCGGAGTCCCTGGCCCGCGAGTCGATCCTGCTGTCGACGGTGGCGTCGGTACCGGTGCTGGTGGCGGTGGCGGCGGTGCTGGGGTGAGGCCCGGCCCCCTGGTACGAGGAACGGGACCGGCGAAGATCCGCCGGTCCCGTTCCCTTCAGCAGGAAAGCGCTGCTCAGGCGATACGTTCCAGCACCACCGGCGACGCGGTGAACGCCGTGCCCGGGGCGGCGATGTCGTAGGAGCCCTCGATCGCCGTCAGGGCGTAGTCGAAGCGCTCGGGGGTGTCCGTGTGGAGGGTCAGCAGGGGCTGGCCCTCGGTCACCGTGTCGCCGGGCTTGGCGTGCATCTCCACGCCCGCGCCCGCCTGCACCGGGTCCTCCTTGCGGGCGCGGCCCGCGCCCAGGCGCCAGGCGGCGATGCCGATGTCGTAGGCGTCCAGGCGGGTCAGGACGCCCGAGGACGGCGCCTTGATCACGTGCTGCTCGCGGGCCACCGGCAGCTCCGCGTCCGGGTCGCCGCCCTGGGCCGCGATCATGCGGCGCCAGACGTCCATCGCGGAGCCGTCGGCCAGGGCCTTGGCCGGGTCGGCGCCGTGCACGCCGGCCGCGTCGAGCATCTCGCGGGCGAGGGCGATCGTCAGCTCCACGACGTCCGCGGGGCCGCCGCCCGCCAGGACCTCCACGGACTCGCGGACCTCCAGGGCGTTGCCCGCGGTCAGGCCGAGCGGGGTGGACATGTCGGTCAGCAGGGCGACCGTCTTCACGCCGTGGTCGGTGCCCAGGCCGACCATGGTGGCGGCCAGTTCGCGGGCGTCCTCGAGCGTCTTCATGAAGGCGCCCGAGCCGACCTTCACGTCCAGGACCAGGCTGCCGGTGCCCTCGGCGATCTTCTTCGACATGATCGAGGACGCGATCAGCGGGATCGCCTCGACCGTGCCGGTAACGTCCCGCAGCGCGTACAGCTTCTTGTCGGCGGGAGCGAGACCGTCGCCGGCCGCGCAGATCACCGCGCCGACCTCGTCGAGGACGCGCAGCATCTCCTCGTTGGAGAGAAGGGCCCGCCAGCCGGGGATCGACTCCAGCTTGTCCAGGGTGCCGCCGGTGTGGCCGAGGCCGCGGCCGGACAGCTGCGGGACGGCCGCGCCGCACGCGGCGACCAGGGGCGCCAGCGGAAGGGTGATCTTGTCGCCGACGCCGCCCGTGGAGTGCTTGTCGGCGGTCGGACGGGTGAGGGAGGAGAAGTCCATGCGCTCGCCGGAGGCGATCATCGCCGCCGTCCAGCGGGCGATCTCCCGGCGGTTCATGCCGTTGAGCAGGATGGCCATCGCGAGCGCGGACATCTGCTCGTCGGCGACCTCGCCGCGCGTGTACGCGTCGATGACCCAGTCGATCTGCTCGTCGCCGAGCTCACCGCGGTCGCGCTTGGTGCGGATGACGGAGATGGCGTCCATGGCCATGGCGTTCCTTCCGAGACGTTCAAAAAAATGCGCGGCCCCTCCGATGACGACTCGGAGGGGCCGCGCGGGAGTTACTGGGTGAGGTGGTCCGGGCCGAAGGCCTGCGGCAGCATCCGGGACAGCGGGAGGATGCCGGCCGGGGTCTCAAGCAGCAGGTCCGGGCCTCCGAACTCGTACAGCAGCTGCCGGCAGCGGCCGCACGGTACGAGGATGTCGCCCCGGCCGTCCACGCACGTGAAGTGCGTCAGCCGGCCGCCGCCGGTGCGGGCCAGCTCCGAGACCAGCCCGCACTCGGCGCACAGGCCGAGGCCGTAGGAGGCGTTCTCCACGTTGCAGCCGGAGACCGTGCGGCCGTCGTCGACGAGGGCGGCGACCCCGACCGGGTAGCCGGAGTAGGGGGCGTACGCGCGGGTCATGGCCTCGCGGGCCACCGCGCGCAGCGCCTCCCAGTCGACACCGGCCGCGTCGGGCGCGGTCACTTGCCCTGCCCCTTGCGGTACGGCAGACCGTCCGCCTTCGGCATGCGCAGACTCTGGGCGGACAGGGACAGGACGAGCAGCGTGACGATGTACGGGGTGGCCGTCACCAGCTGGCGCGGGACCTCGTCGGTGCTGGTGTACCAGACGAACATCAGCACCGAGATCACGAAGGTGAGGAGACCGCTCACCAGCTTCCTCTTCCACAGCAGGTACGCCGCGCCGATCACCAGCAGGATCGCCAGCAGCAGGATCAGCGCGTGCACGTTGGTGGTTCCGCCGCGCAGGTTGAGGCTGTCGGTGTAGCCGAACAGGCCCGCGCCGAGGGCGAGACCGCCCGGCATCCAGTTGCCGAAGATCATCGCCGCGAGGCCGATGTAGCCACGCCCGGCGGTCTGCCCGTCGAGGTAGACGTTGGAGGCGACGATCGACAGGAACGCGCCGCCCAGGCCGGCGAGACCACCGGAGATGATCACCGCGATGTACTTGTACTTGTAGACGTTGACACCGAGGGACTCCGCCGCGACCGGGCTCTCACCACAGGAACGCAGGCGCAGGCCGAAGGCGGTGCGCCACAGCACCCACCAGGTCACCGGCACCAGGGCCACGGCGATGACGGTGAGCGGCGACAGGTTGGTCACCAGGCCGCCGAGCAGGCCGGCGATGTCGGAGATCAGGAACCAGTGCTTGCCGTTCAGTGTCACCAGCGCGTCGGACAGGCCGGGGATGCTGAAGGTGCCCAGTGAGTCGATCGGCGGCGACTGCTTGGAGGAGCCCTGCGGGACGCCTTCGAAGGTGAACTTCGACAGGTAGCGGGTCAGGCCGACGGCCAGGATGTTGAGGGCCACACCGGAGACGATGTGGTTGACGTTGAAGGTGACGGTGGCGATCGCGTGCAGGAGGGCGCCCAGCGCGCCGCCCAGGATGCCGAAGGCGACACCCGTCCACGGGCCCCACTGGTAGCCGGCCCAGGCGCCGAACCAGGTGCCGAGGATCATCATGCCCTCGAGGCCGATGTTGACGACTCCGGCGCGTTCGGCCCACAGGCCGCCGAGGCCCGCGAGACCGATCGGCACGGCGAGCCGCAGAGCCGTGGACATCTGGCCGGTGGAGGTGATGCCGTCCGCGCCCGAGATGAGGCGGACGATCGAGGTCAGGATCAGCACGCCCGCGATGACGAGCAGGAGAACCGGGAGCGAGAGTCGGCGGCCGCCCTTGCCGGGCTGCTTCGCCTGCGGCTTGGCGACGGTCGTGGTCGACATCAGGCCGCGACCTCCTTCTTGGCGTTGTTGTCGGCTTCGGCGGCGAGCTGAGCGCCGACCTGCTTCTGCTGGCGGCGCAGGCCCCACTGCCGTACGGCCTCGTAGGAGATGACGACGGTGAAGACGATCACGCCCTGCATGATGGTGGCGATCTCCTTCTCGTACGCCACCGGGACGGCGTAGTCCAGGGCGGGGGACGCCTTGTCCAGGAAGGCCCACAGCAGGGAGGCGAGCGCGATGCCGCCGGGGTGGTTGCGGCCGAGCAGAGCGATGCCGATGGCCGTGAACCCGAGGCCGGCGGGGAAGCTCAGGCTGTAGGTGTGGGTCTCGCCGAGCAGCAGCGGCAGCCCGGAGACACCGGCCACCGCGCCGGAGATCAGCATCGCGGTGAGGACCATCTTCTTGGCGTCGACGCCGGAGGCCGCGGCGGCGGTCTCCGAGGCGCCGGTGGCGCGCAGGTCGAAGCCGAAGCGGGTGCGGTTGAGCACCAGCCAGTAGGCGATGCCGAGCAGGACGGCGAGGAAGACCAGGCCGTAGATCTCACCGACGTCCGGGCCCAGGTCGATGCCGGGGACCCAGCCGGACTTCTTCATGATGCCGGTGGTGTTGTTGTCACCGACCAGCACGCCGAAGTTGTCGGTGAGGGTGAGGTAGCCGATCAGCGCGGTGGCGATGGAGTTCAGCATGATCGTGGCGACGACCTCGCTGACCCCGCGGGTCACCTTCAGCACGCCCGCGATGCCGGCCCACATGGCGCCGGTGAGGGCGCCGACCAGCAGCAGCAGGGGAACCTGCACGAACGACGGCAGCGCCACGTGCGCGCCGACCACCGCGGTGACCATCGCGCCGAGACGGTACTGGCCGTCGACCCCGATGTTGAACAGGTTCATGCGGAAGCCGAGGGCGACCGCGAGGGCGGCGATGTAGTACAGCGACGCCTGGTTGACGATCAGCACCTGGATGTCGGAGTACCCGATCTGTTCCAGCATCAGCCGGTACGGCTCGATCGGGTTCTTGCCGGAGGCGAGGAGCACCACCGACGTCAGCAGGATCGCCGCGACCAGTGCGACGACCGGTCCCGCGACCGCGACGAGCGCGCGGTCCTTGTCGAACTTCTTCATCGGGCGTCGTCCTCCGGGGCGGCTTCCTCGTCGCCTGCTTCTGTGTGTTCCAGGTGGCCGCTGACGGCACCGGTCATGGCCGAGCCCAGCTCCTCCGGGGTGATGGTGGCCGGGTCGGCGTCGGCGACCAGCCTGCCGTCGTAGATCACGCGGAGGGTGTCCGACAGACCGATCAGCTCGTCCAGGTCGGCGGAGATCAGCAGCACCGCCAGGCCGTCGCGGCGGGCCTCACGGATGCGGTCCCAGATCTGCGCCTGGGCGCCGACGTCCACACCGCGGGTGGGGTGGGCGGCGATCAGGAACTTCGGGTCGTGGCTCATCTCGCGGCCGACGATGAGCTTTTGCTGGTTGCCGCCGGACAGGGAGGCGGCGGTGACGTCGATGCCGGGGGTGCGGACGTCGTACTCCTCGACGATCCGGCGCGTGTCGTCCTGGGCGCCCTTGGGGTTCAGCCAGAAGCCCTTGGCGTTGGGCTTCTCGGTGACATGGCCGAGGATGCGGTTCTCCCACAGCGGGGCCTCGAGGAGCAGGCCCTGGCGGTGGCGGTCCTCGGGGATGTAACCGACGCCGGTCTCGCGGCGCTTGCGGGTGGCCCAGGCGGTGATGTCCTCGCCGAGGAAGCGGATCGTGCCCGCGTGGGCGTGCTTGGTGCCGATGAGCGCGTCGATCAGCTCGGTCTGGCCGTTGCCCTCGACACCGGCGATGCCCATGACCTCGCCGGCGTGGATGGTGAAGGTGAGGTCGTCGAGGACCTTCTTGACCTCGCCGCGCTGGGCCTCGTCCATCAGCAGACCCGCGGACGACTCGCCGAACGAGATGGCGCCCGAGGAGTAGACGGTCAGACCCTCGACCTGGATCACCGGCCGGTCGGTGACCGTCGACTCGGCGGTCTCCGGGGTGGGCAGCTCGCTGCCGACCATCAACTCGGCGAGCTGGTGCGGGGTGGTCTCGGTGGGCACGGCCGTGCCCACCGTCGTACCGCGGCGGATGACGGTGATGTCGTCCGCGACGGACAGGACCTCGCCCAGCTTGTGGGAGATGAAGATGACGGACAGGCCCTCCGACTTCAGCTCGCGCAGGTTGGCGAAGAGGGCGTCGACCTCCTGCGGGACGAGGACGGCGGTCGGCTCGTCGAGGATGAGGGTCTTCGCGCCGCGGTAGAGCACCTTGAGGATCTCCACGCGCTGCCGGTCGGCGACACCGAGGTCCTCGACCAGGACGTCGGGGCGGACCCCGAGGCCGTACCGGTCGGAGATCTCCTTGATCTTCCTGCGGGCATTGCCACCGATGCCGTACAGCTTCTCGCTGCCCAGCACCACGTTCTCCAGCACGGTGAAGTTGTCGGCCAGCATGAAGTGCTGGTGGACCATGCCGATGCCACGGGCGATGGCGTCGGCGGGGCTGGCGAAGGTGACGTGCTCACCGTCGACGGTGATGGTGCCCTCGTCCGGCTTCTGCATGCCGTAGAGGATCTTCATCAGCGTCGACTTGCCGGCGCCGTTCTCGCCGACGAGGGCGTGCACGGTGCCCTTGCGGACCGTCAGGTGGATGTCATGGTTGGCGACGACACCCGGGAATCGTTTCGTGATGCCCGCGAGCTCCACCGCGATCGTCGACTGAGCGGTGAGCGGAGGGCTGCTGGTCGCGTCGATGGCGCACTCTCCTCGGGAAAGGGGTCGCTCTACGCGCGTAGCGCCCCTGCTTTAAATAGTGCTCGGGCCGGATCGGGTCTTTCGTATCCCCGATCGGTTCCGAGCATTCTGCCGTGCGAACGGGGCGCGGTGAGCCATCCTCTCCGCACCCCGTTCCCTGGCCGTAACGCCGCCATGACGGTCTGCGCCCGGTGCCAGGTCTCCGACCGGGAAGGTCAGGAGGTCTGCACCTTGATGGTGCCGTTCTTGATGCCTTCCTCGGCCTTCTTCACGGCGTCCTGGATGGCCTTGTCGCCGGCGAACTTCGGGTTGGAGTTCGACAGGCTGACGCCGCCGTTGTTCAGGCTGCCACGGATCTCCCCGGACAGCGGCTTGCCGTCGTGCACGGACTTGGCCAGGCCGTACACCGCACCGGCGACGTTCTTCATCGCCGAAGTGAGGATGGAGTCCTTGTACTTGGCCAGCGCTGCCTGCTTGTACTGGTCGGAGTCGACACCGATCGCCCAGACCTTGTGCGCGGCGGCCGACTTGATCACGCCCTGGCCCGACAGACCGGCGGCGGCGTAGACGACGTCCGCGCCCGCGTCGATCTGACCGTCCGCGGCGTTCTCACCCTTGTCGGGGCTGGAGAAGCCGCCCTCCTGGGCGGTCTGGGTCAGGTACTGCTTCTCGATCTTGATCTTCGGGTTGACCGACTGGGCGCCCTGGATGAACCCGGCCTCGAACTTGTGGATCAGGGGAATGTCCACACCGCCGATGAACCCGATGTGGTTCTTCTTGGTGGCCTTCGCCGCGGCGACACCCGCCAGGTAGGACGCCTGCTCCTCGTGGAAGACGAGGTCGGCGACGTTGTTCATCTTCACCTTGTCGTCGTCCACGACACCGAAGGTGACCTTCGGGTACTTGGCGGCGACCTCCTGAACGGCGGGCGCGTAGACGAAGCCCACACCGATGATCGGGTTGTAGCCGGCCTTGGCGAGCTGCTCCAGGCGCTGCACCTTGTCGGCGGTGGACTCGTTGTCACTGGGCTCGACGTCACGGCTGGTGTAGCCGTACTCCTTGTCGGCCTGCTCCAGACCGGCGAAGGCGGCGTCGTTGAACGACTGGTCGCCCTTGCCGCCGATGTCGTAGGCCAGACCGATTCCCTTCGACTTGCTGCTGCTCGACGAAGAGCTGGACGAGCTTCCGCAGGCGGAAGCGGTAACTGCGAGAGCTGCGGTCGCTACACCCGCAACAGCGATACGGGACACCCGGCGCATGGAACGAGACTCCTTTGTGCAAGCGCCCATACCAGGCGCTGGTTCCGCCGCAGCGTAACGCGCGTAGACAGAACGCAAAACCCGGCTCGCAAGAGTGTTATGGGACCGTTTCGTACCCCTGTGGCAGACCCCGGTGACCTGCGCCGGGTCCCGGAACTCGAACTCTTCCCGGGAGCCGGCCGTGGCCCCGCCTACCAGGGCCGAATGCCGGGCCGAATCCCCCGCGAGCATGATCTTTCCGGCGGCGCTCACATGTCAGGGTCACGTTGATCGAAAAATGCGATACCGCAGGCCTGACCAGCCTGACGGTCTCTTGTGATCCAGGGGAGGATCATGAAGTTCTCCAAGTTCGCCGCCGCGGCGGCCGGCGCCGGTGTCGCCCTGTCGGCCACCGTCGTCGGCCTGGCGTCGCCCGCCATGGCGTCGTCGACCTGCTCGACGTGGGTGTCCAAGGACGGCACGACCGGCTACGGAAAGTGCACCGGCGGGAACACCCGCTTCAGCGTCCACCGGGTCAAGGTCGTGTGCGTCAGCCCGCACGGCACCAAGTGGAACGTCTACGGCAAGTGGGCGAACACCCGCCACGGCGAGACGTCGAAGGCCGTGTGCTCGACGGACCACGGCTACTCGGGCACCGGCGTGCTCTCGATGAAGATCGAGACGGACGAGCCGGTATAACCCGCACGAGCGATGCCCCCGCCTCCGGCCGCGCCGGAAGCGGGGGCATCGCGCCGCGTCACTTCGTGTTCACGGTGACCTTCCCGTTCACGATGTCCTGCCGGGCCTTGTCCACTGCCCCGACGACGTCCTTCATGGCCTGGTACTTGGGGTTGGAGTCGGCGAACCCGACGCCGTCGTTGGCGAGCGAGCCGCGGACCGTGCCGCTGAGCGGCTTGCCCTGGTACACGGACTTGGCCAGCTCGTAGACGGCACCGCCGACGTTCTTCAGGGCGGAGCCGAGGATCCAGTCCTTGTACTGGCCGAGCGCGCTCTGCCGGTACTGGTCGGAGTCGACGCCGATCGCCCACACCTTGTGCTGCGCCGCGGCCTTGATCACGCCCTGCCCGGACAGCCCGGCGGCGTGGTAGACCACGTCGGCCCCGGCCTCGATCTGGCCGTTGGCGGCGTCCTCCCCCTTGTCGGGGCTGGAGAAGCCGCCCTCCTGCGCGGTCTGCGTCAGATACTGCGACTCGATCTTGATCCCCGGATTCACGGACTTGGCGCCCTGCGTGAATCCGGCCTCGAACTTGTGGATCAACGGGATGTCCACGCCACCGATGAACCCGATGTGGTTCTTCTTGGTGGCCTTCGCCGCCGCGACGCCCGCGAGATACGACGACTGCTCCTCGTGGAACACGAGATCGGCGACGTTCTTGGACTGGACGGTGTCGTCGTCGATGATCCCGAAGGTGATCTTCGGATACTTGGCGGAGACCTCCTTGACCGCCGGCGCGTAGACGAAGCCGACGCCGACGATCGGGTTGTACCCGGCCTTGGCGAGCTGCTCCAGGCGCTGCACCTTGTCGGCGGTGGACTCGTTGTCGCTGGGCTCGACGTCCCGGCCGCCGATCTTGAACTCCTGCTCGGCCTTCTGGAAACCGGAGAAGGCGGCGTCGTTGAACGACTGGTCGCCCTTGCCGCCGATGTCGTACGCGAGGCCGATGCCCTTGCCGGAGTACTTCCCGGAGGCCTCGGCAGTGCTGGAGGAGGAGCTGGACTCGCCGCATCCGGCGGCCGCGAGGGCGATGACCGTGGCGGTCACCGCGGCTTGGGAGAACCTGGTCCTCCGAGATATCAGACGCACGTCGAGCACCCTTCATCCCCACGGCACCGATCACGGGACCGTATCCCCAAGGCGATTTCGGCGCACAGTAACGCGCGTAGAGGGGCGGGGGAACGGGGTTGCCACCGGCGTTACCGTTTCGTGCCGCCGGAAGTTACAGAGGGGCAACCCGGCGGCTCCAGAGCACCCGGCGTAGTGGCCGGCCGGGCGCCCCTGCGCCCACCCGTGCCGCCCCTGGGGTCCCCCTGCTCGAAGAGCTTGGGGGAGGCACGACTGCCCGCAGCCATGCCAGTCGATGGCGCGCGCCACGGCGTCGTCGCACGCGCCGACGGCGGGAAGGGGACGGGGCGCGGGGCTGTATTCCGACATGCGGCTCCGCCGCGTGGGCGCGACCAGCACAACGAGCCCCGACCCGAAAAGCCGGACCCCGGACCTCACGCCGTACGGCTACCCGCATCCAGCAACGCCGCCGCCGTAAACAACTCCACCCCCACCGTGATGGCCGACTCGTCCGCGTCGAAGTCCCCTTGGTGCAGGTCCCGCACAGTCCGCTCCCCCGGCGTCCGCACGCCCAGCCGGGCCATCGCGCCCGGCACGCGCTCCAGGTACCAGGAGAAGTCCTCGCCCCCCAGGGACTGCTCCGTGTCCTCCACGGACTCCAGCCCCCGCCGCGCGGTCATCGCGTCACGCAGCAGTTCGGTCACCGCCAGGTCGTTGACCACCGGCGGCACACCCCGCACGTAATTGATCTCCGACTTGGCCCCGTGCAGATTCGCCACCTCGTCGATCGCCGCGACCACCATGTCCGGCGCCTGCCGCCACGCCTCGATGTCCAGGCACCTCACCGTCCCGGCCAGCTCGGCATGTTGCGGAATGACGTTCGGCGCGTGCCCGGACTCGATCCGGCCCCACGTCACGGCGAGCCCGCTGCGCGTGTCGACGCGCCGCCCGACGAGCGCGGGCACGTCGGTGACCACCCGGGCCGCGGCGGTGACCAGGTCGGTGGTGAGGTGCGGACGCGCGGTGTGGCCGCCGGGGCCGTCGAGCGAGATCTCCAGCCGGTCGCAGGCGGAGGTGATCGCACCGGCCCGCAGCCCGACCCGTCCCGCGTCGACCCGCGGGTCGCAGTGCACGGCGAGGATGCGGCCGACCCCCTTCAGCGCGCCGGAGGCGATCACGTCGGCGGCACCGCCGGGCAGCACCTCCTCGGCGGGCTGGAAGATCAGCCGCACCGGACGCGGCAGCCGCCCCTGCCGGTGCAGCTCGGCCAGGACCAGCCCGGTGCCGAGCACGACCGTGGTGTGCACGTCGTGGCCGCAGGCGTGGGCGCGGTCGGGCACGGTCGACCGGTACGGGCAGTCGGCCTTCATGTCCGGGATGGGCAGCGCGTCGATGTCGGCGCGCAGGGCGAGCATGCCGGGGCCCTCGTAGGGGGCGTCCGCGGTTACGCCGATGTCGCAGATCAGGCCGGTGCCGCTGGGGAGCACGCGCGGGTGGAGGCCGGCCGTCTCCAGGCGGGCCTTGATCGCCGCGGTGGTGCGGAACTCCTGGTTGCCGAGCTCGGGGTGCATGTGCAGGTCGCGGCGGAAGGCGACGAGCTCGGCGCGCAGCTGCTCGGGGAGCGTGCCGGGGAGCACGGCGGCCCCGGACGGATCGGCCTCGGACTGTAGCGACATCAGTTGCTTCACCCTCTGAAGGGTAGGGCGCCGGGGCGGCCAACTGACCCGCGATCAACAAAAGATCAGCCCGTTAGGGGAAGAAAATCTGGCCGCCCGACGCATAGTGGTCGTCGTGGACGGGTAAACTCGCCCGACTCTCGACCGGGTGGATCTAGGGTCGAGCGCCCGTCCCCTGCTCTTTTCACCTCTTTTCCACGGATACCACGCCCCGCGCAGACCACGCGGCCGGTGTTCGACTATCGGGACGGAACCCGGTTCCAGGATCACACCGCCCGAGCGCCGTGGGAGGCCGTAGGGTCCCGGCGTGACCGACTCCACCACCACGTTCCTGACCGACACCCGTGCCGCGTACGACGCCATCGCGCCGGCCTTCGCCGAGGCGTTCCCGGACATCCTCACCGACCTCCCGCTGGAGCGGGCGCTGCTCTCGGCGTTCGCCGAGCAGGTCACGGCGCACGGGCCGGAGCCCGTGGCGGACGTCGGCAGTGGTCCGGGGCATGTGACGGCCCGGCTGCACTCGCTGGGCGTGCCGGTGTTCGGCATCGACATCTCGCCGCGGATGGCGGCCCTCGCCCGGGAGGCGCATCCGGACCTGCGCTTCCACGTGGGGTCGATGACGGCGCTGGATGTGCCGGACGCCACGCTCGGCGGGCTGCTGGCGCTCTACTCGGTCATCCACGTGCCGGACGAGCACCTGCCGACCGTGTTCGCGGAGTTCCGCCGGGTGCTGGTGCCGGGCGGGCAGCTGCTGCTGTCGTTCCAGATGGCGGACCCGGCGGCGGACGGGACCGAGCACCTGCACCTGTCGGAACGGTTCGGGCAGGCGATCGCGCTCGACTACTACTGGCGTACCCCGCAGGCCGTGGCCGCCGTGCTGACGGAGGCGGGCCTGACGCTCCAGGCCCGGGTCGTGCGTGAGCCGCTGGGCCCGGAGAAGCGCCCCCGGGCCTTCCTGCTGGCGCGAAAACCGGAGTGAACCAGCCGGAGGCCGACGCCCCGCGGGTTACGCCACGCTCATCTCCGTCAGCCTCCGCACCCCCCGGGCCGTCCCTGTCACCCCCGAGAGAAAACCCTGGGCGCGGGGTGAGGCCGTCCGGGTGAGCCAGTCGGGGTCGATGTCGCACACCGCGACCTCGACGTCGGTGCCGGCGAGGGCCAGCGGCAAGGTGTGCACGACCGTCGACGGGAAGCTCAGGACCGTCCGGCCGACAGGCCCCCGGCGGGCGATCAGCTCCAGTGGCAGCTCGGGCCGGACGATCTCCAGACCGGTCTCGACGGCCAGCCGGTGCAGCTTCTCCGTGCTCTCGCGCCGGTGGGCGAAGTAGCGGGTGGCGCCGTGCGTCTTGGCCAGGGTGCGGACGGCGTCGAGGTAGCGCTCGCCGTCCACGACACCGGTCTCCACCAGCGACGTACCGACCAGGTCGGCGCCCTTGGTGATGCGCGGCGGGCCGAAGCGGGCGCGGGTCCAGGCGAAGTCGTGCGCGGTGACCCTGACGCCGTCGGGGGCCTCCGCGATGGGCATGGAGGAGAAGATCTCCACCCGCTGCTCGCCGCCGGGTGTGAGGCGGCGCCGGGCGATGGAGGACACCGGCGCGAACACCAGGTCGCGCGGGCCGCGCCGGCCGCCCTTGCGGTGCCAGCGCACGAGCCGCTCACCGCGCGCGAGCTGGGCGACGAACTCCATCGTGGCCGTGCCGTCGTCGACGACGACCAGGTCACGGGCCCTGGTGATGGCCAGCAGCAGCTGGACGTACCGGGAGAACGGGTCGCCCATGACGATCCGTTCCGCCCGCCGCAGCCGCCCCGCGAGGGAACCGACCGTCTGGAAGGGGGCCGCGGGGCCGCCGCGGGCCTCCTCCCAGCGCACGGTGTGTCCCTCGTCCCGGGCCAGGTCGGCCATGCGCCGCAGCTGGCCCCGGGTCATCGGGTCGGTCGGGGACAGGACGACGAGGGTGAACCCCGCGCCGGGCTCCTCCAGCGGCCGGATGCCGTGGGCGTGGGCCCATTCCAGGACGTTGAGGAGCTGTACCGGGCTCTCCACGAAGGCGAGGGTGGTGCCGGGCTCGCCGGCGCGTGGGTTCATCGACGCAGATCCGTCCCCTTGAGAAACGCAGCGGATCCGTCAGACGCCGACCGGCTCGCCCGCCGCCGCGGCGATCTCCGCCTCGGCGACGACGCCGCTGACACGGCGCAGCTTCTTCATCGGCGCGAGCTCGGAGTCGTAGACCTTCTTCACACCGTCACCGAGGGCGTCCTCGATGGTGCGGATGTCGCGGACCAGGCGCGTGAGGCCCTGCGGCTCGACGGAGGCGGCCTGGTCGGAGCCCCACATGGCGCGGTCGAGGGTGATGTGCCGCTCGACGAAGCAGGCGCCGAGGGCGACGGCGGCGAGGGTGGTCTGCAGGCCGGTCTCGTGGCCGGAGTAGCCGATCGGGACGTTCGGGTACTCCTTCTCCAGCGTGTTGATCACGCGGAGGTTCAGCTCCTCGGCCTTGGCCGGGTAGGTGGAGGTGGCGTGGCACATGACGATGTTGTCGCTGCCCAGGACCTCGACGGCGTGCCGGATCTGCTTCGGGGTCGACATGCCGGTGGACAGGATGACCGTCCTGCCGGTGGCGCGCAGGGCGCGCAGCAGCTCGTCGTCGGTGAGGGAGGCGGAGGCCACCTTGTGGGCGGGGACGTCGAACTTCTCCAGGAAGGCGACGGCCTCGGTGTCCCACGGGGAGGCGAACCAGTCGATGCCCCGGGTGCGGCAGTACTCGTCGATCTGCCGGTACTCGTCCTCGCCGAACTCCACGCGGTGGCGGTAGTCGATGTACGTCATCCGGCCCCACGGCGTGTCCCGCTCGATGTCCCACTGGTCGCGCGGGGTGCAGATCTCGGGGGTGCGCTTCTGGAACTTCACGGCGTCGCAGCCGGCGTCGACGGCGGCGTCGATCAGCTTGAAGGCGTTCTCCAGCTCACCGTTGTGGTTGATGCCGATCTCGCCGCAGATGTAGACGGGGCGGCCGGGGCCGACCTCGCGCGAGCGGAACGTGCGCAGACGGGAGTTGGTGCTCATGACAGGGGTGTCCTTACTTGGGGAGCGAGCGTGGTGAGCTCGGGGAGCGGGGGGAGCTCGGGAAGGGAGTCGAGGGAGGGGCCGAGGAGCCAGCCGGCGATCTCCCGGACGGCGCCGTCGCCACCGGGGACGGTGGTGACCGCGCGAGCGGCGCCGCGTACGACGGCATGGGCGCTCGCGACCGCGACGGGCCAGCCGACGAGGGCGAAGCAGGGCAGGTCGTTGACGTCGTTGCCGACGTAGAGCACGCGCTCCGGCGCGATGCCCGCTTCCTCGCACCACTGCTTGAGCGCGAGGTCCTTGCGGTCGATGCCGTGCAGCACCGGCAGCTTCAGCTTGCGGGCGCGGGCGGCGACGACCGGGTTGCGTTCCGTGGACAGGATCAGCATCTTCAGGCCGCTGTCGCGCAGGGCCGCGATGCCGAGTCCGTCGCCGCGGTGCACGGAGACGAACTCCCGTCCCTCGGAGTCGATCAGCACCCGGTCGTCGGTCTGGGTGCCGTCGAAGTCGAGGACGACCGCGTCGATGTCGTCGGCGGTCGGGAGGGAACCGGGCCGGGCCGCGTCGAAGAGGGGCGCGAGGGCACGGGCCCGGGCGAGGTCGTGCGGGTCGTCGATCTCCAGCACGCGCGCGGGGTCGGTGCGCACGAGTTCGGTGCGGCCGAAGAAGCGGTGCCGGTGGGTGCGGAAGCCGGCCGCGTCCATGGCGTAGGCGGCGCCGGTCTCCAGCAGGTCCTGGGGGCGGTCCTGGCGGCGGGGGCGGAAGGACTTGTCGTGGTTGACGCCGTAGCCGCCGTCCGGCTCCTGGGAAGCGCCGTCGCGCCAGAGGAAGCCGTGGAACGGGGCCACGGTCACCGCCGTGTCGGCGCCCTGCTCCACGATGGCCGCGGCGACCCCGTCGACGTCCTCATGGACCAGGAACGGGCTGGTGCACTGCACGAGGAGCACCACGTCCACGGGGGTGCCGTGCAGCGTCTCGTAGGCGTCCAGGGCGTGCAGGACGGCGGCCTCGGAGGTGGCGGTGTCCCCGGCGATGGCCGCGGGCCGCAGCACGACCTCGGCGCCGGCCTCGCGGGCGGCGGCCGCGATGGCCTGGTCGTCGGTGGAGACGACGACGTCGGTGACCAGCCGGGCGGCGCGGCACTCGCGCACGGCGCGGGCGACCAGCGGGACGCCGCCGACGGGGGCGAGGTTCTTCGCGGGGACGCCCTTGGAGCCGCCACGGGCGGGGATCACGGCGAGCACGCGGCGCGCCGGTGTGTCGGGCATGGGGTGTTCTCCTTGGACTCCTTGGAGCGGGGTCACAGCTCCCCCATCCGCCGGATGACGGGCGCCACGCGCTGCACGCCGTGCCGGTAGGCGCCGCGCGCGGCCCGGCGCACGATCTGCCGGACGGGCCCGGGTTCCTTGTCGGCGACGGGGGCGCCCGGCAGCGGGCTGCCGTCGGGGGCGAGGTGGTGACGGGCGAGGATGCCGGGCAGGTATCCGGGCGCGGTCTCGCTCGTGTAGTACGGCGTGAGGGGCGGCAGTCCGCCGGGCTGTGCGAGGAGTTTCACGATCCGCTCGCGGGCGGCGTCGAACGCGGTCGCGTAGTCGCCGTCGGCGGCGACGCCCTGGCGGGCCACCCACTCGAGGTCGGGTTCGGGCCGGTGTCCGGCGTCGAGCCGGTCCCAGGAGGCCAGGCAGCCGGAGCCGGTGAAGTGGTGGTTGCCGAGGACCTCGCGCACCCCGAGGTCGGTGAGCACGACGGTCGGGATACGGCGGTGCAGGGACTCCAGGGCCGCGGTGGAACTCACCGTCACCAGCAGGTCGGTGCGGTCGAGGACCTCGCCCATGTTGCCGTACACCAGACGGAGGTTGGGCGGCAGCGGGCCGGCCTTCTGCGCCAGCTTCTGGTAGGGCAGCTCCTCCAGGTGCGTGGTGTGCTCGCCGGGCCTGGAACGGAGCTTGAGCAGCACCTCGCGCTCGGGGTGGAGGCGGGCGTGCCGGATCAGGCGGTCCAGCAGGTAGGTGCGGTCCTTGTGGGACTCCGGGACGGACGGCTGGGCGGCGAACACCACGGTGTAGGGATCGTGCGCGCCGGTATAGGGGTCGCCGCCGAGGAACGGCAGGGCGACCTCGGTGACCGCGGCGGCGTCGGCGCCCACACCCTCGTACACCGCGCGGAAACGCTCGGCGTCCTGGCGGGAGTTGGCGAGGACGAGGTCGGCGCCGTGCCGCAGCAGCAGGCCGTCGGCGAGCTTCTCGTAGACGACCCCGACATAGCCGGTGACCACGACGGGCCGCTCGGGGCGGCCCTGCCAGGCCCGCTTCAGCCCGTGCAGCATCGCCTGCACCCCGCCGCCGACGAGCGCCAGCACGAGCACGTCGTACGACTCCTCGCGCGGCTCCCGCATCGCGCGGAGGAACTGAACGGCGGTCACCTCGCGCAGGGAGTCCGCGCGGACGCCGACTTCCTCGAGCTGGCGGGCGGTGGGGGTGGCGCGGCCCCGCAGGAGATAGCCGTCGAGACGGACTTCGGCGTCCTCGGGAAGAAGGCGGCACGCGGTGAGCGCACCCCATTTCCACCGGGTGTCGGAATCCGCGAGAACGGCGACTCGCAGGGCGTTCGTTGCACTGACTGGCACGCCGAAGACGCTAGAAAGGAATTCCCAGGTCCGGCCCAACCCGACCGCAACAAACGGTTAACAGCATGCCGCCGTACGGCGAATCGGCACGTGAACGGGGCCGGGTCGGGCTGGATTCACGACTTGGCCACACGTCGTTCACTCCTCGGCAAACCGACGGCAAAGACGCGGGCCGGAACCGCGCCCTAACGTCACCTGCGTGGTCAAGCTCTCCGTCATCGTGCCCTTCTACAACGTGCAGCAATACGCCCCGGCCGCCGTCCGGTCCCTGCGCGCCAACGCCCGGGAGGACTTCGAGTTCATCCTGATCGACGACTGTTCGACGGACGGCACGAAGGAAATCCTGGAACGCGCCGAGCGTGAACTTCCCGGCGCGGCGCTGATCCGACGTACCGAGAAAGGGGTGTCCGCCGCACGCAACACCGGAATCGACGCGGCCCGTGGCGAGTATCTGACGTTCATGGACGGAGACGACTACGCCGCTCCCGGCCATTTCGCGCAATTGGTCGATTCCATCGAGTCGCTGGGCTGCGATTTCGTCCGCACCGACCACGTGCGGTTCACCGGAAGTCAGCGCACCCTGTACCGGGTGCCGTTCGGGCCGCGTGACACCGTCGTCGACCCGCGCGCGGTGATCCTTCCGGCCGAGCGTTCCACCCCGGTGGACTACCCGTACTCCTGGGCCGGCGCCTACCACCGGCGGCTGGTCGACGAGGGGCTGCTGCACTTCCCCGAGGATCTGCGCACCGCCGAGGACCGGCCCTGGATCTGGCGGCTGCACCGCAAGGCGAAGTCCTTCGCGGTGCCGAGCGTGTTCGGCATCTTCTACCGGCGGGGCGTCACCTCGTCGCTGACGCAGATCGGCGACACGCGGCAGCTGGACTTCATCCGCTCCTTCGACCGGGTGCTGGCGGAGACCGCCGAGGACGTGGACGCGGACCTCTTCCTGCCCAAGGCCGTGCGCACCTACTGCGCCATCATCAGCCACCACCTGGCCACCATCGAGAAGTTCGAGGCGCCGGTGGCCCGCCGACTCCGTTCCCTGAGCGCCGCGGCCCTGCGCCGGATGCCGCAGGACCTGCTCAACGACACCCTGGACTCCATGGACCTCGACCGCGCCACCCAGCTGCGCCGACTGCGCCGCCGGCCCACGACGGCCTCGGAGGCCGTGGCATGAGCGACCGCCGCACCACCCGGATCCTCTGTGCCTCCACCCTGTACGGCGCCGCCACGCTGGCCGCCGCGCTCGACGCCGGCTGCTTCGGCCCCGCCGACCGCAAGCTGCTGCTGGTCAGCAACAACAGCGCGGCACCGGAGCTGAGCGAGCCCTTCGACGCCTCGCCCGCCTTCGGGCACCTGCGGGACCGCTTCGACGGCGTGCTGTCGTGGAACGAGGCCATCTCCCCGTTCCACCCGGGCGGCTGGTCCCCGCGCCCGGACGACCAGATCCTGTGGGAGCGCCATCTGCGGATGCTGTGGGACCTGGGCGACGACCGGATCGAGCTGGCCGTGGAGTCCATCCAGGTCAATCCGGCGCTGGCGATCTGCCAGATCTTCGGCGGCGCGCCCGTCGACGTGTACGCGGACGGGCTGATGTCCTACGGCCCGACCCGCTTCAAGATCGACCCGCTGGTGGGGACCCGGGTGCGGCGAGTGCTGCATCTGGACCTGGTGCCGGGTCTGACGCCGCTGCTGCTCACCGAGTTCGGTGTCGCGCCCGAGATCGTGCCGGCGGACGCCTTCCTGAAGGTGCTCGGCGAACTCGGCGGCACCGGCGAGGAGCTGCCGGTGACCGAGGAGGCGGCGCTGCTGCTCGGCCAGTACTTGTCCGCGCTGGACATCCTCACCGGCGAGGAGGAGGAAGACCTCCATGTGCGGATGCTGCGCGGGGTGGTGGGGCTCGGCCACACGCGCGTGGTGTTCAAGCCGCACCCCTCGGCCCCGGCCCGCTGGTCACGCGCGCTGGAGCAGGAGGCGGAGCGGCTCGGCGCCGAACTGACCGTGCTGGCCACGCCCGTGCTCGCCGAGGTGGTGTACCAGCGGATGCGTCCGGCGCTGGTCGTCGGCTGCTTCTCCACCGCGCTGCTGACCGCCTCCGCGCTGTACGGCCTGCCGGTGGCGCGCACCGGCACCGGGCTGCTGCTGGAGCGGCTCGCCCCGTACGAGAACAGCAACCGGGTGCCGGTCACCATCGCCGACGCGCTGCTGCCCGACCTGGCGGACGGCGACGCCGTGCGCGAACAGCGCCGTGGCCTGGACGCGGACGCCCTCACGGAGCTGCTGCGGGCGGTCGGCTATGCGATGCAGCCGAAGATCTGCCCCGAGCTGCGCCCGGCCGCCGAGCGGTATCTGAGCCGGCGGCTGAACGCGCACACCTGGCGGTACTTCAAGCGCCGCCGCCTGACGTCGCTGGGCCTGCCCGGCGGGGTGCCGGCGCAGTTGGCGTTCATCCCGCGCAACGCGACCGTGCGCCGGATGGCACGGCGCGCGCGGACGCTGCGGCGCCGGGTGGTCCGCGGGGGCGGCGCGTGAACGGTGGCCGGCGACGGCTGGATGAACTCTCGCGGACGGCCGGGCGAAAGGTCGCCGTGAGGGCTCGATGCGGCCGGTGGGCGCCGTTAGCGTCCGGTTGAGTTGACGAGCTTCGATGAGAGGTCCCTGTGATCGACACGCCCGCGGACACCCTGGGGAGCGCCGCGGCCGGCCCGGCGGTGCGCACCACGATTCCGCAGCCGCCGGCCAAGCTCCGGCCGGTGCGGCTGCGCGCCCTGGACGGGCTGCGCCTGGTGGCCGCGCTGATGGTGGCGGCCTACCACTACGGCGGCCGGGGCGGCGAGGTCACCAAGGCCTGGGGCAGTTCACCGCGCTTGCAGTTCCCGACGCTGCACACCCTCTTCGCCTACGGCTGCCTGGGCGTGCAGATCTTCTTCGTGATCAGCGGCTTCGTGATCTGCATGAGCGGCTGGGGCCGTCCGCTGCGTTCGTTCTTCGCCTCCCGCGCCTCCCGCCTGCTGCCCGCCTACTGGGTGGCGATCGTGCTGGTGACAGCGGTGATGGCGCTGCCGGTGCTGACGTACAAGACGGTGCCGGCGAGCGAGACGCTGGTGAACTTCACCATGCTGCAGATGCCGCTCGGCGCCCACCGGGTGCTGGGGGTGTGCTGGACGCTGTGGGCGGAGGTGCGCTTCTACGCCCTGTTCGCGCTGTGCATCGTGCTGCCGGGCGCCACCCGCCGCCGCGTGATCCTGTTCTGCGCCTGCTGGACGCCGGCGGCGGCGGTCGCGGGCGGGCTGAACCAGCCGGAGCTGGACGCCGTGGTGATGCCGGACTACGCGCCGTTCTTCATCGGCGGCATGGGCCTGTACCTGGTGCACCGCGACCGCCGTGACCCGTACGCCTGGGGCATCACCGCGGTCAACTGGCTGATCGGCCAGCAGGTCGCGGTGCGCAGCCTGTGGCACCCGGTGACGCCGGACATGTTCTCCTACCGCAGCGCCTACGGCGTCATCCTGATCGTCACGCTCGGCTTCCTCGCCGTCGCCGCGATCGCGCTGGGCCGGCTGCACTGGGCGAACTGGCGCTGGCTGACGGTCGCGGGCACGCTGACGTACCCGTTCTACCTGGTCCACGAACACCTGGGCTGGCCGGTCATCCAGGCCCTCCACCGCGGCCTCGGCGTCCCGTCCTACGGCACGTTCCTGCTCACGGTGGCGATCATGCTGGCGCTGGCGTGGCTGATGAACAAACTGGTGGAGGAGCGCTTCACCCCGAAACTGAGGGCGTTGCTGAACCGCCCGGTCAGCTGACGCCTAGGCGCTGGCGAAGGACAGCTTGAGCGCGAACCCGAGGAACAGCGCCCCCGCCGCCGAAGTGGCGCCGGCCGCCAGGCGCTTGCGGCGGCGGAAGGCGTCGGCGAGGCGGGTGCCGCCGAATATGAGCAGGGACAGGTAGAGGAAGCTGGCCGTCTGCAGCAGGACGCCGAGGACGACGAAGGAGAGCGCCGGGTAGGCGTAGTGCGGGTCGACGAACTGCACGAAGAAGGAGATCAGGAACAGGATCGCCTTCGGGTTCAGCAGGGAGACCACCAGGGCACGCCGGTAGGGCCGCTCGTCGGCGGGCTCGCCGTCGCCGACGGCGGGCTCGGCGAGCGCCTCCGCGGGTTCCCCGCGCGCCTTCCACATCGCCCGGGCCGAGCGCAGCATGCCGTACGCCATCCACGCGAGGTATCCGGCGCCGGCGTACTTCACCACCAGGAACAGCAGCGGGGTCGTGGTCAGCACGGACGCCGCGCCGAGCGCCGCCAGCGTCATCAGGATCGTGTCCCCGGTGAAGACCCCGGCCGCCGCCTTGTACCCGGTGCGGATGCCCTTGCGGGCGGCGACGGACAGGACGTAGAGCGAGTTGGGCCCGGGCAGCAGCACGATCAGTACGAGGCCGGCCAGGTAGGTGGGGAGATCGATGACGCCGAACATGGAAAGGAGTGTCGCACGGGGGCACGACACTCCTCACCTGGATTTCGCCTCAGTTCCCATGCGGAGGATCAGCGCAGCTCAGAACGCATCCGACGGCACGTAAGTCCCCCACACCTCGCGGAGCGCGTTGCACACCTCGCCCACCGTCGCGCGGGCGCGCAGGGCGTCCTTCATCGGGTAGAGGACGTTGTCCTCGCCCTCCGCCGCCTTCTTCAGGGCCGCCAGCGCCGAGTCCACCGCCGTCCGGTCGCGCTCGGCGCGCAGCTTGGCGAGGCGTTCGGCCTGCTGGGCCTCGATGGCCGGGTCGACGCGCAGCGGCTCGTACGGCTCCTCCTCGTCGAGCTGGAAACGGTTGACGCCGACCACGACCCGCTCGCCCGCGTCGGTCTCCTGCGCGATGCGGTAGGCGTTGCGCTCGATCTCGCTCTTCTGGAAACCGTGCTCGATCGCGTTGACCGCGCCGCCCAGGTCCTCCACCTTGCCCATCAGCTCCAGCGCCGCCGCCTCGACCTCGTCGGTCATCCTCTCGATGACGTACGAGCCCGCGAACGGGTCGACCGTCGCCGTCACATCCGTCTCATAGGCCAGCACCTGCTGCGTACGCAGGGCCAGACGCGCGGACTTGTCCGTCGGCAGCGCGATCGCCTCGTCGAAGGAGTTCGTGTGCAGCGACTGCGTACCGCCGAGAACCGCCCCCAGGCCCTGCACCGCCACGCGCACCAGGTTCACCTCCGGCTGCTGCGCCGTCAGCTGCACACCCGCCGTCTGCGTGTGGAAACGCAGCATCATCGACTTCGGGTTCTTCGCCCCGAACTCCTCCTTCATCACCCGTGCCCAGATCCGGCGCGCGGCGCGGAACTTGGCGACCTCCTCCAGGATCGTCGTCCGGGCGACGAAGAAGAAGGACAGCCGGGGCGCGAAGTCGTCGACGTCCATGCCGGCCGCGACCGCCGTGCGCACGTACTCGATGCCGTCTGCGAGGGTGAAGGCGATCTCCTGCGCGGGCGAGGCGCCGGCCTCGGCCATGTGGTAGCCGGAGATCGAGATCGTGTTCCACTTCGGGATCTCGGCCTTGCAGTACTTGAAGATGTCCGCGATCAGGCGCAGCGACGGCTTCGGCGGGAAGATGTACGTCCCGCGCGCGATGTACTCCTTCAGCACGTCGTTCTGGATCGTGCCGGTCAGCTTGTCCGCGCTGACGCCCTGCTCCTCCCCCACCAGCTGGTACATCAGCAGCAGCAGAGCCGCGGGGGCGTTGATCGTCATCGACGTGGACACCTTGTCCAGCGGGATGCCGCCGAACAGCACCTGCATGTCGTCGACGGAGTCGATCGCGACGCCGACCTTGCCGACCTCACCGTGCGCGATCGGCGCGTCGGAGTCGTGGCCCATCTGCGTGGGCAGGTCGAACGCGACCGACAGGCCCATCGTGCCGTTCGCGATCAGCTGCTTGTAGCGGGCGTTGGACTCCACCGCCGTACCGAAACCCGCGTACTGGCGCATCGTCCACGGCCGGCCGGTGTACATCGACGGATACACACCACGAGTGAACGGATACGAACCCGGCTCACCCAGCTTCTCGGCCGGGTCCCAGCCCGCCAGATCCCCCGGCCCGTACACCGGCTCGATGGGCAGTCCGGACTCCGACTCGCGTGCCATGGTGTGCCTCCGCACTACATCTGTTACTCGCCAGTAGAAACCAACCCTCGCCACGGACTGTAGCGACGGCCGTGCGCCCGGTGGAGTGCCCCACGCTGGGACCTTGCTCACAACGATGCCGCGCCGTTCGCGAGGCGTCACGCCTGGAAAGCATCAGAAGGACACCAACCCGAAGCGGTGAGACGGCGGGGGTCCGCGATGCGTACAACGGGCATGATCAGATCGGTCGGCGTGGGGGCTGCCGTGGTGGCGGTGGTGACGCTCGGCGGCTGCACCGTGCAGGGCGCGGGCGGCGGGCAGCGCTCGCCGGTCCACATCGACCTGCCCGGTACGTCCTCGCCGTCCCGTGGACCGTCGGCGCACTCCTCCCCCGGCTCCCCCGGCTCCCCGGACTCCTCCGACGGCAAGCCGGCCGCCGCGCCGCGGGTGCTGCTCGCGCCCGGCGACAGCGGCAGGGACGTGCGTGAACTCCAGGCCCGGCTACGGCAGGTGGCGTGGCTGTTCGACGGTCCGACCGGCAGCTACGACGACCTCACCGAGCAGGCCGTCAAGGGCTTCCAGGGCAAGCGCGGGCTGCCGCGGACCGGACGGGTCGACACGGTGACCTGGCAGCGGCTGCTGCGGATGACGCACGAACCCGGCAAGTGGGAGCTGTATCTGATGGGGGGCCAGCCCGCCGCCGCGCCGGACCCGCGCTGCCTGACCGGCCGGGTGCTGTGCATCAGCAAGTCCAGCCGCACCCTGCGCTGGATGATCGACGGGCGGACGGTGTCGACCATGTCGGTCCGCTTCGGCTCGCAGTACACGCCGACGCGGGAGGGCGTCTTCCACGTGTACTGGAAGTCCCGGCACCACGTGTCGACGCTGTACGACTCACCGATGCCGTACGCGATGTTCTTCAGCGGGGGCCAGGCGGTGCACTACTCCTACGACTTCGCCGCCCGGGGTTACGCCGGCGGCTCGCACGGCTGTGTCAACGTCCGGGACGAGACGGCGATCGCGGCGCTCTTCGCGCAGGTCCGCAACGGCGACAAGGTCGTCGTGTACTGGTGACCGCGGGTGGCGGGGAGAGTGAGACGGGCGCGGGCGGGACCGGGGGAACGTGCCCCGCCCGCGCCAGGTGCACGAGCCGTAGGTACGGGGGGAACCCCGGCTCAGTGCGACGGCCGATGACCAGTCGGCTCACTCATTACTGCGCCCCTGCGGCAGAAAACGTCACACCCTGCCCGAAAATTTTTCCACGAGTTACATCACCGCAGGTCAGAGGGCGTTCGACGGGGTCGTCACGTGGCCGCTGCGGCCCTGCCCCGGGCTGCCCGACGGGCCGTGACCGTGCCCCTGGCCGCCGGACGGTCCGTGACCGTGGCCACCGGATCCGCCGTGGCCGCCGCCGTCACCGCCCTGGCCGCCGTCTTCGCCTCCGGCCTTGGCGCCGCCGCTGTGCCCGCCTGCGCCGCCGCCCTGGTCACCGCCCTTGTCACCACCCTGGCCGACGGTCTGGCCGCCGGTCTGGCCCCCGGCGCCTTTGCCGCCCTGACCGGCGTCGCCGGTACCGCCAGCGGTGGCGCCGTGGCTGCCGCCCTTGCCGGACGAGCCCGTGCCCGCACCGGTGGAGCCGCGGCCACCGCCGCCCCGCGTGTGGCCCGCCCCGTCCTGACCGGAGCCGGGAGCGGCGAGGACCGTCCTGCAGTACGCGCCCACGCGCGGGGCACCGCCCGCCGCGGTCTCCAGGGCGCGCCGGCGGTCGCCGTCCAGCGCGCGGCCGCCCCGCAGGTCCTTGCAGGCCTCGGTGATCCGGCGCCGCGCGGCGTCCGCGCCACGGCCGTCGGCGGAGTCCGGGTCGCCCGCGGTGTCACGGTCGCCGTCGCGCGCGGTGCCGGAGCCCGCGGCGGTGCCGGCGGAGGCCGTCCCGTCCGGCGAGGGCGTGGCCTGCGGGTGCTCGGCCGTGGCGTCGGCCGACACCGACACGCGGGGATCGGGCTCGGCGCCGCCGAAGGTCGGGAGCACCCCGGTCCCGGCCGCGACCGCGACGCCGCCGACCGTGCCGACGGCCACGACGGCACACAGCGCCAGCCGCAGCGGGCGGCTCCAGCGGGCGCGACGGCCTGGCGGGTGCCCGGCGCCGAGCCGGACGACACCGTTGTCCGGGACGCGGACGGCGTCGCCGGTGTGCGCGGTGCGCGCCGCGCGGAAGGCGGCCACGGCCGCATCCTCGCCGGCGAGTCCGGTGTCGGCCTTCTCCGGTACGGCGGACAGCGCACCCAGGGCGCGGGCGAGCCGTTCGGCCTGCTCACGGGCGTCAGGGGGGACGGTGGCCGGCGGCTCGCCGCGCAGCAGACGCTCCGCCGTCTCGCGGTCCAGCCACCTGTACTGCTCGTCGGCCATCACATGTCCTTCTGCGTCCGCGCCCATCGTTGCGTCACACCGGCGGACGTCACCGCGCGGGCGCGCGGTTCTCTCTGCTGCGGCAGCGCGTCGAGCACGCCGGCCGATTCCGGATCGCCGTCCGGGCGCTCCCCGAGCAGCTCGGCGAGCTTCTTCAGGCCGCGGTGCGCGGCTGTGCGCACGGCTCCCGGCCGCTTGCCGAGGGTCTGTGCCGCGGTCTTGGCGTCGAGGCCGACGACCACGCGCAGCACGACCGCCTCGGCCTGGTCCTGCGGCAGCCGGGCGATGAGGGACAGGGTGCGGTCGGTGGCCAGCGCCTCCATGGCCTCGCCCGCGGTGTCGGAGTCCGCGGGGCGGCCGGTCAGCTCGGTCTCGTCGCCGCCGACGGCGGGGCGGCGGCCGCGCATGCGTATGTGGTCCAGCGCCCGGTTGCGCGCGATCCGCGCGGCCCAGCCGCGGAAGCGGTCGGCGTCCCCCTCGAAGCGCTCCAGATCGCGGGCGATCTGCAGCCACGCCTCAGAGGCGACGTCCTCCGCTTCGAGGTCGCCGACGAGCGTCCTGACATATCCGAGCAGCCGTGGATGTACGGTGCGGTACACGGCACGGAACGCGGTCTCGTCCCCGTCCTGCGCCGCACGCACCGCGGCTGTCAGCTCCGCGTCGTCCCCCAGCACCCTGGTTCCTCGATCGATGGTCGCGGTTCAAGACCGCAGGTGGTCGCGGTGGTCCGGGCCCCCCGCGGTCCGGCGCGAAAGGCACGTTACGGCCTTAAAGCACTGCTCGTCCATGTCGGTCGGGGATGCAACCATCTCGTGACGCGCACGGATGCCGACGGGGTGTGACAGAAAACGCACGCTCGGCGCTGTAGGAAGTACGGGCCGCCGCGCGGCCCGTGTCGCGCGACGGCCGGGGCCTCTCCTGTGGGGGGTGGCGGCCCCGGCCGTTGCCATGGCTCCACGGCACACCGGTGACAGCGGGGTTCGCCTGCTCCCCGGTGGCCTATTTCTTCGCTTTCTGCGTCTTCCCGGTTCCGGTGTGCGGCTGAGTGGCCTGGTCGTCCGGCCGGCCGCTGTCTTCCGTGCCGTGGCCCGGCTGGGTGGGCCGGTCCGCCGCGGTGGGGTGGGCGGCCGGGCTCGTGCCCGGGTGCCCGAGCTGCTCGGCGCAGTACGCCTCGACCCGGTTCGCGCCGCCCGCGGCCGCGACGAGCCGCTGCCAGGCCGTGGCGTCGAGTGTCTTGCCGTTGTCCCGGACCTGCTGCCAGGCAAGGCAGTGGGCCTCGGTGTCCTGAGCCGTCCCGGGCCGGTCGGGGCGTCCGGGCGGTCCGGTGCGGGGCAGGCCGGCGGAGGTGCCGGGCGCCGTGGCGGCGGACGTTTCCGCCGCGTCGCCGGAGGCGCTGGTAGCGGACCGTGATCCGCGCCGCCCGCCGTCCGGGCCGCCGGGGGCGTCGGAGGGGGAGTCGGGAGTGCCGATCGCCGCGAAGGCGACACCCCCGAGGGCGAGGCTCGCCGCCAGCACGGACAGCACGGCCTTCAGCGAGCGCCGAGGGCGCCGGGTGCGGGGCTGCCAGTCGTCACGCCGCCGGGTGCCGGCCCGGTGGGCGCCCGAGTCCCGCGCCGCACGGAACGCGGCCACAGCGCGCTGCTCGGCAGCCGGATCGACCTCACGGCTCAGGATCGCGGCGGCCAGCAGGTTCTCCAGCGCGAGCCGGTCGCCCCCGGCCGCGGGCGCGCCGGACGGCGGCGGGGAGCCGGGCGTGCCGCGGTCGCCGGCCGGCGTCGGGACGCCGTCGGCGGCGTGGGTCGCGGACGCGGGCGCGCCAGGGTGGGTGTGCCGGCGAGTGTGCGGCTCGCCGCCCCTGTGCGTGTCACCCATGTCCTTGTCCGTCCCTCTCCGTCCGGCCCGCTGGGCCGGACCCCTGCTGTGAGGTGTACGGCCTGCCGCCGCCACCGTTCATTTCGACTCCCCCAGCGTCCGGGAAGCCTCATCCGTCACACCTTCGCCCGCCGGGGCCGCCACGCCGAGCTGCCGGGCGAGTCGCCGCAGCCCCCGGTGGGCGGCGGTGCGGACCGCGCCCGGGCGTTTGCCGAGGACCCGGGCCGCCGCGGGGCCGTCGAGCCCGACGACGACCCGCAGCAGTACCGCCTCGGCCTGGTCGCGGGGCAGTTCGCGCACGAGGGCGAGGGTCCGCTCGGTGGAGAGTGACTCCAGCGCCTGGTCGTGCGTGCTGTGCGGCCCGGGCAGCTCCAGCAGCTCCGCGTCCAGGGCCGCCGGGCGCGGCCGTGAGCGCCGGCGGCGCAGGTGGTCCAGCGCCCGGTGCCGGGCGATGGTGGCCGTCCAGCCGCGAAAGCCCGCGCCGTCGCCCGTGAACCGCCCGAGGTCGCGGGCTATCTCCAGCCAGGCGTCGGAGGCCACGTCCTCGGCGTCCTCCCCCACCAGGCCGCGCAGATAGCCGAGCAGACCGGGCTGCACGATCCGGTACGCGACCGCGAAAGCGGCCTCGTCACCGGCCTGGGCCCGTGCGACCGCCGCGCCCAGCTCTCCGTCGTACGCCTGCGCACGCCGGGATTTGCCTCCCTGGCCCAAGACCGCCCTCGTTCGTCGTCCACGCCTCCACGGTCATCAGCGTCGTGGCTCACGGAAGTGTCACAGCATGTCAGACGGCCGCCCGCCGGGCCCGGCCGTGCAGGGTGAGATAGAAGGTCTGCAGCGAGTCCTCGGGGGCGCCCACCGAGAAGCGGTTGAGGACCTTGCCGAGAGGGTTCCAGACCCGGCCGTCGGGCATCCGCACCCCGACCGCCTGCCCGAAGCAGCCGCGCTGATCGGCGTCGAGGTCCACCCAGGCGGCGCCCGCCCGGCGCACGAGGACCTCACCGACGTAGGCGCCGAGCCCGAACAGCGTGCCGGCCACGCGCTCGTGGTCGGCGCCGCCCTTGCGCAGTCCGTCGACGATGAAGTCCACGACGCGCAGGCTGCGCACGGAGTAGTCGAGCGGCAGCCGATGGCTGGTGCTCGCACGGGCGACGAAGGCAGCCGCGTGCGATCGCATCCGGCATGCGTACGGCCCGCGTGGGTGCGCGGTGTCCATGGGCTCCCCCTCGCTCGGTCCCGGGAGGAACCGCGTGGCTCCCCCCGACTACCAAGCGGATGCCGGACCTTGGGCGTCACGGGCCGCAAGGGTGTGCATGGCCACAGCGAGACCGGGCGCGGGCGTACGGCCTTCGCGGCGCTCGTGCGTCGGGGCGTGCCGGGCGGTGTCAGTCGGGCGTCGTCGCGTCCCGGCACAGCAGGCGCAGGGAGCCGTGGCCGGCGTAGGTGCGGTGGGCCTCGTCCATCGGATCCCAGAGCTTGCCGTCGGGGGTGCGCACCCAGTGGTCGCCGCCGCTCGTCCACCACTCGGCGCCGGCCTGGCGGACGATCACCTCACCGGCGTAGGCGCCGAATCCGCGCAGCACGGTCGCCACGGCGGCTTCGGGGGCGCCCTCGCGCCGTATCTCCTCGATCATCCGGTCGACGCGCCACAGGCTCTGCGCCGAGTAGTCGAGGTGGAGGCGGGCGCCCTCGCGCATGGTGGCCACCACGTCGGCCGCCCACCGTGCGGGTTTGGCGGCGGCCTGCGGTCTGCCGTCCTGCCCGGGCGTCCGCTGGTGCCAGGTCGTGTGCTGGTGGCTAACAGTCGTCACGTACCCAAGAGCGCGCCGGGCCGGTGCGGTGTCACGGGGTTTCCGGGGTGTTCGGCGAACCGGCGCGAGTCCGCCCCAGCGCCCCCGCACGACGGTCACAGGACCCGCCCGGCGCGGCGGGTTTCAAGGGGCCGTTACGGGGTTCACACCCGTCCGCGGGACCGGCGTGAGACCACCGCGCGCAGCACCCGGCGGCCCTCGGTGGAGACGTCCAGGGCCCGGCGCAGGCCGGACGTGCCGTGTTCGGCGAGGACTTCGAGGACGGTGACCTGGCGGCGCAGCTCGGCGGCGACCAGCGGGGAGATGCCGTCGGTACGGCCCTGGCGGCGCGCGTCGACGCCGGAGGTGTCCCCGACGGGGTCGAGCAGCCGGTGGATCTGCAACGAGGCGACCGAGCAGGCGTCCGCCCACACCCGCACCTGCGGCGCGAACCGTTCGCCGGGCGCTGCGGCGAGCATCCGCTGGGCCAGCAGGGTCGCCTCGTCGCCGGCCTCGGCGGACAGCGCCAGCTTGCCGCGCGCCGCGTCGAGCAGGTCGCCCCAGGCGCCGCCGGCGTCGGCCGTGCCGTCCGCGAGATTCCCCCACAGGGGCCGCAACGTCTCGTCGTCGCCGCCCAGCAGGGGCAGGCACCGATCCAAACAAGCCAGTCCGCTCGCGGCCAGCCCGCGTTCGTCAGCTTGCGAGATGAGGTCCACCAGGCTCATCCACGCCTCCCTCGACGGGGCGCCATCCCTTACGGAGCCCGTACTTCCCCTTACTGCGTGCGACGCCCGCGCAGTGTCACAGGGGTACCACACCGAACCGGTCGAGGAAGGCGAAGCAGGTATTTTCGGCCAGCGGACCTGGCCACCGCACAGGCGCTTCCCTGACGTACCCGAACAGGACGGGCACCCCGTGCACAGCCCGCCGCAGCCGGTCCGGGGAACGGGTCAGCCGAGCCTGGCGGCCAGGGACTTGAACTGTGTCCAGGACAGAGCGGGCCTGCCCGGGTTCCAGAGCTTCTGCGCCGTCGCCCGCAGCGGCATCCGGATGCCGGCCGCGACCTGGTCCTGGGTCTGGGCGTGCGGGAAGTCGCCCCAGACGGCGAACGAGCCGCCGAGGATCTGCCCGTCGTAGCGGGCGGGGACCGGCTGGGTGCCGCGCAGCACGCGCGGACTCCACTCCTCGTAGATGCGCTGCCCGGTCGGGTAGAAGAACTGGTTGGGCTGCCCGAGGACGTAGTAGAGGTACGCGTCGTTGTAATTGATCACCTTGCGGCCCGCGCTCAGGTACTCCACGGGCTGCCGGGCCCCGATCTCCTTGCCGGTCCAGTACGCCACCTGGAGATCGCCGGCGGGCCGCACCGACGTCCCCCGGTAGAAGCCGTCGTTCCAGGCGCGCAGGGTGCGGTCGTGGGCGCGGACGGTGTCGGCGCGGTCGTCGAGCCAGCCGGTGGCGAGGTCGGCGATGGTGGCGGAGGAGCCGTGGGCCTCGCGGGCGGCGGCCGCGAGCTGCGGGTAGCTCGCCGCGGGGTTCTTCGCCATCAGCGCCTGGTACTCGTCGCCGCCGAGGTTCCATTTGTCTCCGGGGAACACGCCGGCGTACTCGTCGAGCAGGTCGTCGACGATCCGGGCGGCCGCGTCCTCGGAGACGTCGACGGCGCCGCGCGCCACGTTGCCGCGCGCGCTGACGAGCTTCAGATCGGGGTGGGCGGCGATCACGGCCCCGAGGTGCCCCGGCGAGTCGATCTCCGGCACGACGGTGATGTGCCGGCTCGCGGCGAGCTGGACGATCCGCTTGACCTGCGCCTTGGTGAGGTGGTCCGGGGAGACGATCTCCGGGTGGCTGCCGGACTCGATCCTGAACCCCTGGTCGTCGGAGAAGTGCAGCCCCAGCTCGTTGAACTTCAGATCGCCGAGCTCGCGGATGCGGTCCTCGATCCAGCCGGCGGTGAACGGCTTGCGCGCGATGTCCAGCATGAACCCGCGCACCGGCTTCGCCGGCTCGTCCCGCACCACACCCTCCGGCGCGCTGCCCGCCCCGCGCACCTCCTGCTTCAGCGTGCGGGTGCCGTAGAAGACGCCCGCCTCACCGGGCCCGCTGATCACCACCCGCCCGCCGCGCACGGTCATGGTGTACGACTCCGGGTTGCCGCCCTCGCCGCCGCCGAGCGCCAGTCGTACGTCACCGGCGCGCACGTCGTCGCGCCGCCCGCCGTAGGCGAGGCCCAGCTCACCGGCGATCAGCCTGCCCTCGTCGGCCAGCTCGGGATCGCTGACGACGACCCGGGAGCCGTGCGCGGGACGCCAGCCCGGTCCGCGCGCCGGGGTGTGCGCCCGCACCGCCGGGATGGTGCGCGGGGCGGTGGACAGCGCGGAGGAGCGGGTGGGGCCGGGTGCGTCGGAGGGCTTGCCCGACGCCGTCCGGCCGGGTGACGCGTCGGATCCGGCCCCGGAGGGCCGCGCCTGTGCCGTCGGGCCGCCGGAGGGCCCGCCGCCCGCCGAGGCCCACACCCCGACGCCGACGCCGAGCGCGACGGTCCCGGCGATCGCCGCCACGACGACGAGCCGCCCCTGCCTGTTCCGCGTCCTTGGCCTGTTGTGCCTTCTCTGCTTGCGCCTGTGCTGGCTCACCCCGCCAACGTACGACTCCGCACGGCGCGCATCGCATCCGGCACGTCCCTGGGGGTGTCCACCCCACATCCCGACACTCTCCCGTGCGGGTGAAATCCGGGTATCCGTCGGACACACCGTGACCATTGTCGATAACGTGGTGTCACATCTCTCACATGATCCCCTGCCGACCCACACATCACCCACGCCGAGGACTCACGCTGCCCGCGCACCGTCTTCCCCGTCTCCCCGGCAACGTCGCCATACCGACACTGCCCGAGCAGCCGCGCGTCCCGCGGCCGCCGGCCGGTCTGGGGGACTTCAACGACGCGCCCGCCGACCAGGCCGTGCGCGCCCTGCTGCGCTGCCTGCGCAGCCTGCGCTGGGCGCGCCGCATCGCCGACCACCGGCCGTATCCCACGCTGGACGCCCTGCTGGCCGCGTCCGACGAGGCCGCCTACGACCTGCCCCCCACGGACCTGGCGGAGGCGCTGACCGCGGAGGCCCTGCCGCCGCTCCCCGCCGACACCTACGGAGCGGCCCACACGGCCCTGACGGCGGCGAACGCGGCCTACGAGGCCAGATTCGGACATACGTTCGTGATCTGTCTGGACGGCGTTCCGCCCACGGAGGCCCTGGATCACGTCCTGGAAGCCATCCGGTCACGATTGGCGAACGACCCGGAGGAGGAACGGGTGGTGGCGGCGGAGGAACTCCGGCGCCTGGCGAAGGAACGTCTGGCGTCGCACCTCAGGAGCGCGGGGCCGTAGTCCGATGTGCGGCGTCCGCCGCGCGGCCTCGACCGGGCACTGCCAGCCGGCCGGCACCCGGCAAAGCATCACAAACGCCCCACCTCAGGAGCCTCACTAGCCCACCCGTACCTCTTTACGTGCCAGTTTGATCACACCGGGGGACCCCGGCGAGGCTCAGCGCCAGCGCGTCGCTACGATGCTGGGGGCCGGTGGACCGTACCCGGCCGGGCCCGACCGACACCCGAAGCCGGCGCGGCCCCAACCCCCGCTCCCGGAGGAAACTTCCGTGCCGGCTGGAACGCTGTACCGCGGCCGGGAAGGAATGTGGTCCTGGGTGGCTCATCGAGTCACCGGCGTCCTCATTTTCTTCTTCCTGTTCGTTCACGTGCTGGACACCGCCCTCGTCCGTGTCTCTCCCGAGGACTACGACAAGGTCGTATCCACCTACAAGACGCCGATCGTCGCCTGCCTTGAGTACGGCCTCGTCGCGGCCATCCTCTTCCACGCGCTCAACGGCCTCCGTGTCATCGCCGTCGACTTCTGGTCCAAGGGCCCGCGCTACCAGAAGCAGATGCTCTGGACCGTCGTGGGCATCTGGATCGTGCTGATGATCGGGGCGATCTACCCCGTCCTCGGCCACGCCGCTCGTGTTCTGTTCGGGAGCTGACGCGCATGTCCACCACTGAAACCACCGCTTCGGGTATCGGGCCGGTCGAGGGCGGAGCCGTCTACTCCGTCGACAACCCGGCGCCCTTCATCGAGGCCCCTCGCAAGCGCACCAAGAAGACCCCGAAGTCGACCCGGGGGAACTTCGAGATGGCGGCCTGGCTCTTCATGCGCCTGTCCGGCGTCGTGCTGGTCGTCCTGGTCATCGGCCACCTGCTGATCCAGCTGGTGCTGGACGGCGGCGTGTCCAAGATCGGCTTCGCCTTCGTGGCCGGCCGCTGGGCCTCGCCGTTCTGGCAGGTCTGGGACCTGCTGATGCTCTGGCTGGCGATGCTGCACGGCGCCAACGGCCTGCGCACGGTCATCAACGACTACGCGGAGCGCGCGAACACCCGCCTGTGGCTCAAGGGCCTGCTCTACACCGCCACGGTGTTCACCATCCTGCTGGGCACGCTGGTGATCTTCACCTTCGACCCGAACATCCGCTAGGCACGGGGCTGCGAGAATCATGAAGATCCACAAGTACGACACCGTCATCGTCGGCGCCGGTGGCGCCGGTATGCGGGCCGCCATCGAGGCGACCAAGCGCAGCCGCACGGCCGTCCTGACGAAGCTCTACCCCACCCGCTCCCACACGGGCGCCGCGCAGGGCGGCATGGCCGCCGCGCTGGCGAACGTGGAGGAGGACAACTGGGAGTGGCACACCTTCGACACGGTCAAGGGCGGTGACTACCTGGTCGACCAGGACGCCGCCGAGATCCTGGCGAAGGAGGCCATCGACTCCGTCCTCGACCTGGAGAAGATGGGCCTGCCGTTCAACCGGACCGCGAACGGCACCATCGACCAGCGCCGCTTCGGCGGTCACTCGCGCAACCACGGCGAGGCGCCGGTCCGCCGCTCCTGCTACGCGGCCGACCGCACCGGCCACATGATCCTCCAGACGCTGTACCAGAACTGCGTCAAGGAGGGCGTGGAGTTCTTCAACGAGTTCTACGTCCTTGACCAGCTGATCACCGAGGTCGACGGCGTCAAGCGCTCGGCCGGTGTCGTGGCGTACGAGCTGGCCACCGGTGAGATCCACGTCTTCCAGGCGAAGTCCGTGATCTACGCCTCCGGCGGCTGCGGCAAGTTCTTCAAGGTGACGTCCAACGCGCACACCCTGACCGGTGACGGCCAGGCCGCGGTGTACCGCCGGGGCATCCCGCTGGAGGACATGGAGTTCTTCCAGTTCCACCCGACCGGCATCTGGCGCATGGGCATTCTGCTCACCGAGGGTGCCCGCGGTGAGGGCGGCATCCTGCGCAACAAGGACGGCGAGCGCTTCATGGAGAAGTACGCGCCCGTCATGAAGGACCTGGCGTCCCGTGACGTCGTCTCGCGCTCGATCTACACGGAGATCCGTGAGGGCCGCGGCTGCGGTCCCGAGGGCGACCACGTCTACCTGGACCTCACCCACCTCCCGCCGGAGCAGCTGGACGCCAAGCTGCCCGACATCACGGAGTTCGCGCGCACCTACCTCGGCATCGAGCCGTACACGGACCCGATCCCGATCCAGCCCACCGCGCACTACGCCATGGGCGGCATCCCGACGAACGTCGAGGGTGAGGTCCTGGCGGACAACACCACCGTCGTCCCGGGCCTGTACGCGGCCGGCGAGGTGGCCTGCGTGTCCGTGCACGGCGCCAACCGTCTGGGCACGAACTCCCTGCTGGACATCAACGTCTTCGGCAAGCGGGCCGGCATCGCCGCCGCGGAGTACGCGCAGAAGGCGGACTACGTCGAGCTGCCGGAGAACCCCGAGTCCCTCGTCGTGGAGCAGATCGAGCGTCTGCGCAGCTCGACCGGCACCGAGCGGGTGGCGGAGCTGCGGCGCGAGCTGCAGGACACCATGGACGCCAACGTCATGGTGTTCCGCACCGAGCAGACGATCAAGACGGCAGTCGAGAAGATCGCCGAGCTGCGTGAGCGCTACAAGAACGTGGCGATCCAGGACAAGGGCAAGCGGTTCAACACGGACCTGCTGGAGGCCATCGAGCTGGGCAACCTGCTCGACCTGGCCGAGGTCATGGCGGTGTCCGCGCTGGCCCGCAAGGAGTCCCGTGGCGGTCACTACCGCGAGGACTACCCGAACCGCGACGACGTCAACTTCATGCGCCACACCATGGCGTACCGCGAGGTCGGCGCCGACGGGACCGAGTCCATCCGTCTCGACTACAAGCCGGTCGTCCAGACCCGCTACCAGCCGATGGAGCGTAAGTACTGATGGCTACCCCTGTTCTGGACAAGGACGAAGCGGCCGGCCGGCCCGAGCCCGGTTTCGCCGACTCCCCCTACATCACCGTCACCTTCCGGGTCCGCCGGTTCAACCCGGAGGTCTCCGCCGAGGCGACCTGGGAAGACTTCCAGCTGGAGATCGACCCCAAGGAGCGCGTCCTCGACGGCCTCCACAAGATCAAGTGGGACCTGGACGGCACGCTGACCTTCCGCCGCTCCTGCGCCCACGGCATCTGCGGCTCCGACGCGATGCGGATCAACGGCAAGAACCGTCTGGCGTGCAAGACGCTGATCAAGGACATCAACCCGGAGAAGCCGATCACGGTCGAGCCCATCAAGGGCCTGACGGTCCTGAAGGACCTCGTGGTCGACATGGAGCCCTTCTTCCAGGCGTACCGGGACGTGATGCCCTTCCTGATCACGAAGGACACCAACGAGCCGACGCGCGAGCGTCTGCAGTCCGCCGAGGACCGCGAGCGCTTCGACGACACCACGAAGTGCATCCTGTGCGCCGCGTGCACGTCGTCCTGCCCGGTCTTCTGGAACGACGGCCAGTACTTCGGCCCGGCGGCCATCGTCAACGCGCACCGCTTCATCTTCGACTCGCGTGACGAGGCCGGCGAGCAGCGCCTGGAGATCCTGAACGACAAGGACGGCGTCTGGCGCTGCCGCACGACGTTCAACTGCACGGACGCCTGCCCGCGCGGCATCGAGGTCACGAAGGCGATCCAGGAAGTGAAGCGCGCGCTGATCACGCGCCGCTACTAAACCTGCCCGCCGGTCGCCCGGCTCGGCCCCGAGGGCCCCGTTTCCGACTCCGGAAGCGGGGCCCTCGCCGCGTCCGGGGCGGCTGCTCCGTGCAGCGCGGGCGTATCCGGTCCCGCATGTCGGCGGGCATACCAGGTTCCGTGTATCGCGGGCGTCTCGGACATCGCATACGGCACGGCAACGGCCCTCCGTCCGGAACCTTCCAGCGCGGAACGGAACGCGTCCGCACCGACGAGCACGCATCGCGCCGGTCGGCGGAAGGCGGACGGGGCTGTCGGGCGTTTTTGTCGGGTTTCCTCACTGACGAGCTCTAATGTGACGACATGTCTGACGAAGAGTCGTACGAGCTGCTCGGGTTCGACAACGTGGTGTTGCCTGTCGGGGAGCTCGGGGAAGCCGTGGGGTTCTACGAGCGGGCCGGGTTCGTCGTCGGGTTCCGGCTGGACGAGGCCGGGATCGCACTGCTGAAGGTCGGCGGGGAGACGCCGGGCGTGCTGCTGCGGCAGGAGGACGCGCTGGGGCACCGGTCGCCCGCGTGGCCCACCCCGCGGGTGTGGGTGGAGGTGCCCGATGCGCGACTCGCCGCGCTGCGGCTCGTCGGGGCCGGGATCACGCCGCTGGAGATGCCCTTCGCGGTGGCCACCGGGTGGACCGTCGAGATCGCCGACCCCTGGGGCAACGTCATCGGGTTCACGGACTACACCAAGCGGCCGGAGCTGGCGCGCCGGGGCTGAGCCGACCCAGAGTTGAACGCGTTCAAAAACAGGTCTACAGTCATCACTGTCAGCGTTTTGAACGCGTTCAAGAAGGGGTGGGGCATGGACCGCACCGTCATCGCCTACGTCATCTACCTGGTCGTCAGCATCGGGCTGACCGTCTGGGTGGCCCGGACCCTCAGCCGCAACGGGCGGATCTTCCTGGCCGATGTCCTGCACGGCAACGAAAAGCTCGCCGAGGCCGTCAACCACCTCCTGGTCGTCGGCTTCTACCTGGTCAACCTCGGCTTCGTCGCCCTCTACCTGAGCGGCGACGAAACCATCGAGGACACCCGCGGCATCTTCGAGGCCCTGTCCACCAAGATCGGCGTGGTCCTGCTCGTGCTCGGCGTGATGCACCTGGGCAACGTGTACGTGCTCAACCGGATCCGGCGGCGCGGTGTGATGGAGCGCGAGCAGGTGCCGCCCGTCCCGCCGCAGGGCTGGGTGGCGCCGAGCACCGGGGCGTGAGCGTCGTGACCGGCGCACCGGCACTGCGCGGGCTCACCGTCCTGTACGACGCCCGGTGCGCCCTGTGCACGTTCCTGCGGGACTGGCTCACACGGCAGCCGCAGCTGGTGCCGCTGGAGCTGGTGCCCGCCGGGTCGGACGAGGCCCGGCGGCGCTTCCCGGGCCTCGACCACGGGGCCACGCTCGAGGAGGTCACCGTCGTCGGCGACGGCGGCCAGGTCTACCGGGACACCGCCGCCTGGATCGTCGTGCTGTGGGCCCTGCGCGAGCACCGCCCGCTCGCCCACCGCCTCAGCACCCCGGCGGGCGCGAAACTCGCCCGGGGTGCCGTGCTCGCCGCCGCCAAGTGGCGGAGCCGGCAGGAGGGGTGGGGCGGCCGGGTGTACCGGCGCGGCGACGGGTGGTCGTACGAACCCGGGGCCGGCTGGACGTACAACCCACCCGGCTGTGACGACGGCGCCTGCGCCACTGACTAGGCTCTGGTGTCGTGCCCGCCAAGAACGACAGCCCGCATGAGGGCCCCGTGACCCCGAAGTCCGAGAAGTCGGAACAGACCCGTGCGCTGATCCTGGAGACAGCGATGCGGCTGTTCCAGGAGCGGGGCTACGACAAGACGACCATGCGGGCCATCGCCCAGGAGGCCGGCGTCTCCGTCGGCAACGCCTACTACTACTTCGCCGGCAAGGAGCACCTGATCCAGGGCTTCTACGACCGGATCGCCGCCGAGCACCAGGCGGCGGTCCGCGGCGTCCTGGAGCGGGAGAGCGACTTCGAGGCGCGGCTCGCCGGCGTGCTGAGGACATGGCTGGACGTGGCGGCGCCGTACCACGAGTTCGCGGTGCAGTTCTTCAAGAACGCCGCCGACCCGGACAGCCCGCTCAGCCCCTTCTCGCAGGAGTCGGAGCACGCGCGCGAGGAGGCGATCAGCGTCCACCGGGAGGTGCTGCGCGGGGCGGCGAAGACGAAGGTGCCCGAGGAACTGCGCGATGCCCTGCCCGAGTTGATGTGGCTCGCGCAGATGGGGCTCGTGCTGTACTGGATCTTCGACCGGACCCCGGGCCGCGAGCGCAGCTACCGGCTCGCCGAGCGGGGCGCGCGCATCACCGCGCGGGGCGTGGCACTGGCCCGCTTCCGGGTGCTGCGCCCGCTGGTGCGCGAGGTCCACGAGCTGTTCACGGACTTCCTGCCGGGCATGACGAAGATGCTGCCGGCGCCGGGGGGCGAGGACCGGGCCCGGTGATCGGGGCCCGGCCCTCGTCGGCCTCTCGACGGAATACCGTCAGATCCACGTCAGCTGCCACAGCCGGAACACGCCGTTGCCGTCGGACAGGTACTGGCCGCCGCTGACGTCCACCTTCGTGACCACGTACTCCTTGCTCTGCCACAGCGGGATCACCGGCACGTCGTCGGCGATCCGTCCCTGCAGCCGGCGGAAGTCCACGGCGGAGCGGCTGCGGTCGGCGTACTGCTGCGAGGCGCGGATCAGGGCGTCGACCGTCGTGTCGCCGTAGCCGGTGTTCATGGTGGCGTCGCTGCCGATGAGCGGGCTCGTGAAGGTGTCCGGGTCGGGGTAGTCGGCGACCCAGCCGACGGCGTACGCGTCGAGCTTGCCGGTCGCCCAGTGCTTCTGGAAGTCGGTCCACTCATAGCCCTTGACGTCGACCTGGAACAGGCCGCTCGCCTCCAGTTGCCGCTTGAGCTCCTTCGCCTCCTGCTCGGCGGCGCCGCTGCCGATGCCGTAGCCGTAGGTGAAGCGGACCGGCAGGCTGACGCCGGCCTCGGTGAGCAGCTTCCGCGCCTTGGCGGTGTTCTGCTTGGGGTAGCTGTCGAAGAACGACGCGGTGTGGCCGATGATGCCGGTCGGGATCAGCGAGTACAGCGGTTCCACCGTGCCGTCGTAGACGTCGCCGGCGAGCTGCTCGCGGTTGATCAGCCAGGCCACGGCCCGCCGCACGCGCGCGTCGTGCAGCGGGGCGCCCTTGTGGGTGTTGAAGTACAGGTTGCGGGTCTCGGAGCTGTCGGCCTCGAAGACGCGCTGGCCGGGGTCGCTGGCGTTGAGCCCGGCGAGGACTTCCGGCGGCAGCTGGCGGGTGGCGACGTCGACCTGCTTGGCCTTCCAGGCGCCCTGCAGGGCCGTCGGGTCCTTGTAGTAGCGCAGCTCGATGGGCGCGCCGGTGTTCTTGATGGCGCCCCGGTAGCGGGAGTTGGGCTTCAGGACGGCCTTGCCGCCCTTGGTGTACGACGCCAGTTCGTACGGTCCGGTGCCGTCGACGGCGGTGCCTTCGCGCAGCGCGTCGGCCGGGTACTGCTCGGCGTCGACGATGGAACCGGCGCCGGTGGCCACCTTGAACGGGAAGGTGGCGTCCGGTGTGGACAGATGGAAGGTGACCGTGCGGCCCTGGGCGTCCACCGAGGCGAGCGTGGACAGCAGGGACCCCGGACCCACTTCTGAGTTGATCTTCTTGATGCGGTCGAACGAGAACTTCACGTCCTTCGCACTCACCGCGCGGCCGCTGGGGAACGACAGGTCGTCCCGCAGTTCACAGCGGTAGGTGCGCAGGCTGCCCGCGGCGAAGGAGCAGCTCTTGGCCGCGTCCGGCACGGGTTGCGTACCGCCCGGCTCATAGGTCAGCAGCGACTGGAAGACGTTGCTGAACAGAGCCCAGGAACCGGCGTCGTAGGCGCCGGCCGGGTCGAGTGACGTGATGGTGTCCGTCGTACCGACCACGATCGTCTTGTTCTTGTCGTCCTGTGACGGCAGCATCTGCCAGCCGACCACACCGACGGCCGCCAGGACGAGTACAGCCGCCAGAACGCGCATGCGAGGTGATCGCATGGTCGTGTTGCCCTCCCACGGGCCCGATCAGGGCCCCCTGTGCATGTGCCACTCCCCCAAGTGGCGGCCACTCCCCTATTAGTGGCGCGGCTCAATTAATCACAGGAGTTTCATGTGAGGGAAGAGGATTTGGTTGATTCGTGAAGGTTCGTTCAGGCGTGCCGTGAGGCCAGTTCGATCACCGTGATGTCCGAGGGAGCGCCGACGCGGGTCGGCGGTCCCCAGGCGCCCGCGCCGCGGCTGACGTACAGCTGGGTGTCGCCGTAGCGCTCCAGGCCGGCCACGGTCGGGTTGGCGGCCGCCGCGACGAGGTTGCCGGGCCAGAGCTGGCCGCCGTGGGTGTGGCCGGAGAGCTGCAGGTCGACGCCGTGCCGGACGGCCTCGTGGATTTGCACCGGCTGGTGGGCGAGCAGTACGCACGCGCGCGTGGTGTCCCGGTCGCCGAGGGCGCGGGTGAAGTCCGGGCCGTGGCCCTCGCTCTCGCCCTGTACGTCGTTGACGCCGGCGAGGTCGAACCACGGCATCTCGGTGCGGGCGTTCTCCAGGGGGTGCATGCCGAGCCGCCGGACCTCCTCGACCCAGCTTGCGGCGCCGGAGAAGTACTCGTGATTGCCGGTGACGAAGTACGCGCCGTGCCGGGCCCTCAGCCGGGCGAGCGGCGCCGCGGCCGGGCCGAGGTCCTTGACGCTGCCGTCGACGAGGTCGCCGACGACCGCGATCAGGTCGGGCTGGGTGGCGTTGACCGTGTCGACGACCTTCTGGGCGAAGCCGCGGCCCAGGATCGGGCCGAGGTGGATGTCGCTGACCACGGCGATCCGGTAACCGTGCGCGGCGCGTGGCAGCTTGGCGAGCGGCACTGTGACCCGCTTCACGCTCGGGCCGCGCAGCACGCCGTAGGTGCCGTATCCGACGGTGCCGACGGCCGCGGCAGCCGCCGCGCCGGCGACGAAGCGGGAGACGACCAGACGGCGGGAGGGATCGGCGGCGGGCGTGGGTGGCCGCGGCGGCTCCGCGGACTCCGGGAGCGTGGCCGCGGGGGCGGATTCCGGCCGCGGTACGGCAGCCCCGGCTCTCCCGCGCCGCCGCGGCAGCCGCAGGAGCAGCGGCCGTAGCAGCTCGCCCGCGAGGACGGCCAGCAGCAGGTAGATCGACAGGGCCAGCCACAGGAAGCCCGGCCAGGCGAGGACCCGCTGAAGCCAGAAGGGGGCGCCGGTGCGCTCGGCGACGAGCGCGCCGACGGCCAGCGCCCAGCCGCCCGCGATCAGGACGGCGCCCAGGCGGCGGGTGCGGCCGGGACCCTCGGTCGTGTCGCGGAACAGGCGCCGCCACACGTACCAGTTCGCCGACACGACGACGGCCAGCGCGAGCAGCGCCACCAGCGCGAAGACGATGACCACCGTGCGTGTCCCCCGTTGCTGTCCGGTTCCGGCCGGTCGGTTATGACATGCGGCGCAGTGCGCGCACTCCACGCAACCCGATGACCCCGATGGCCGTCCCCAATACGAAGGAAACGACCGCGAGCAGCAGGTGCACCCAGAAGTACGCCGTCGGGTGCCCGTCGTCGAAGGCGAGCCCGCTGCTGTCCTTGATCAAATTCTTGATGAAAGTGACCCAGATGACGAGGCTCCAGACCCCGAAGGCGAGCAGGAACCACGAGACCCGGCGGCTGAGCTTCATACCTCCAGTATCGCCGCCAAGTGTCCGCTTCCGCGTCCGGGGTGGGGGGCGGGACGGGACTTCGACGGGCGCGGGAGGTACGTTCTGCGTCGTGCCCGCTCACCGCACGACCGGCAGGCGATCCCTGCTGGTCACCTCCGCGACCCTGTTGTCCCTCGCGCTGACCGCCCCGGCGGCCCTCGCGGCCCCGGCTCCCCCGCCCAGTCCGTCCGTCACACCCCCCGCCTCCATGTCCCAGGTGGGCGGCGCGCAACTCGGCCGGCCGGGTACGCAGGTCAACCTGGCCGCCGGTGTCCCGGTGCTGCCCAAGGACGTCACCGCGCGTTCCTGGATCGTGGCCGACGCCGAGTCGGGTGAGGTGCTGGCCGCGCACAACGCGCACTGGCGGCTGGCGCCGGCGAGCACGATGAAGATGCTGTTCGCGGACACGGTGCTGCCGAAGTTTCCCGCCTCCACACAGCACAAGGTGGTGGCGACCGACCTGGCGGGCATGGGCGCCGGCTCCAGCCTGGTCGGGATAAAGGAGAACGAGACCTACACGGTCCACGACCTGTGGCTCGGTGTCTTCCTGCGCTCCGGCAACGACGCGGTGCATGTGCTGTCGTCGATGAACGGCGGCGTCGAGGCCACCGTGAAGGAGATGAACCAGCACGCCGAGGAGCTCCAGGCGCTCGACACGCACGTGGTCAGCCCCGACGGTTACGACGCGCCCGGGCAGGTCTCCTCGGCCTACGACCTGACGCTGTTCGCCCGTTCCGGGCTGCAGAAGAAGGACTTCCGCGAGTACTGCTCGACGGTGAAGGCCGAGTTCCCGGGCGAGACGAAGAAGGACAAGTCGGGCAAAGTCATCCGTCAGCCCTTCGAGATCCAGAACACCAACCGCCTGCTGAGCGGCACCGACCACGACGTCCCCGTCTACCAGGGCATCGCGGGTGTGAAGAACGGCAACACCACCAACGCGGGCGCCACCTTCACCGGCGTCGCCGAGCGGGGCGGGCATGTGCTGCTCGTCACGGTGATGCACCCGGAGAAGAGCGAGCACAACGAGGTCTACAAGGAGACCTCGCGGCTGCTCGACTGGGGCTTCCAGGCGGCCGGGAAGGTGCAGCCGGTGGGTGAGCTGGTGGCGCCCAAGAGCGTGAGCGGCGCCGCCCAGCCCGGCGCGACGGCTTCCTCCGGTACGGCGGGCGGCACCGCGTCCGGCGGGGTCTCGGGCGGCAGGGCGGCGGCGAGCGCCGCGACCGCGAGCGGCTCCAGCGGCATGGGGATCGCGTTCGGCATCGCCGGCGGGGTGCTGGTACTGCTGGGCGGCGGCGCGTTCGTCGTCAACCGCCGTTGGCCGGCGGGGCGTCGGCACTGACACCCTCGCTCTCGTCGGCGCTGACGTCCTCTTCCTCGTCGGCGCCGGCGCCCTCCTCCTCCTTGCTGCGCGTCGCCGTCCACGCGGCGCAGTACAGCAGCAGCTTGCAGGTGAAGTTGATCCACAGCAGCAGGGCGACGGGGACGCCGAACGCGCCGTACATGCTCTTCGCGGCGACGCCCTGGATGTAGCCGCTGAGCAGCAGCTTGAGCAGTTCGAAGCCGACCGCGCCGAGCAGGGCCGCGACCGTCAGGCGGTGGCGTGTGGGCTCCACGCCGGGCAGCAGGGTCAGCACGTACAGCAGGAGCAGGAAGTCGGCGAGGACGGCGACGGCGAACGCGGCGACGCGCAGCAGGGCGCTGCCCCAGCCGTGTTCGTCGAGACCGGCCTGGTGGGCGATCCAGCCGACGGCGGCGGAGGCGACGGTGGAGGCGGCGAGCGTGACGAGCACCGCGCCGCCGAAACCGAGCAGGATGCCGCCGTCCTTCGCCCTGCTCACCAGAGGGTTCTCCGCCGTGTCCGGCAGCTCCCACACCGCGCGCAGGCAGTCCCGCATCTGGCCGACCCAGTTGATGCCGGTCAACAGCAGCACCGCGCCGGCGATGAGGCCGACGGTGCCGGCGTTGTCCACCAGGCCCTTGATGTCGAGCTGGTCGGAGATGCCGGGGACCTGCTGGGCGATCTTGTTCTCGAGGGTCTTCTGCTGGTCCTCGCCGAGGGTGGCGGCGGCGACCGCGGCGGCGACCGTGAGCAGCGGGAAGAGCGAGACGAAGCTGACGAACGTCATCGCGGCGGCCAGCCGTGTCCACTTCACGCGGTCCAGCCGCTCGTACGACCGCCACGCGTGCGTCGTCATCAGCCGCTTCAGGGGCGGTCCGATGACGGGGAGTCCTGTCAGCCAGTCCATGCTCGTGATCTCCCCTGGCTACGGCCCGGTGATGCACGGCCGTTGTCTCACTTATCACCCGTTTCGTTCAGAGTCGGGATGTTAGTAAACTACCGGCGCATTTAGTGTCGATAGCGTCTTTTCATGGCAACCGACACCGTGCCCGTCACCGGGTGGGGCCGCACCTCCCCCACCGCCGCCCGGCTGATCCGCCCCCGCGACTACGCACAGGCCGTGGCCGCCGTCCGCGACTGCGGGGCCCGCGGAGGCATCGCGCGCGGGCTCGGCCGGGCGTACGGGGACGCGGCGCAGAACGCCGGCGGCTGCGTGTTCGACATGACGGGCCTGGACCGCATCCACGTCGTGGACGCCGACGACGGGACCGTGCTGTGCGACGCCGGGGTCTCCCTGCACCGGCTGATGCAGGTGCTGCTGCCGCTCGGCTGGTTCGTCCCGGTCGTCCCCGGCACCCGCCAGGTGACGGTCGGCGGGGCGATCGCCGGTGATGTGCACGGCAGCGACCACCCCGTCGCGGGGGCCTTCTCCCGCCACGTGCTGTCCTTCGAACTCCTCACCGCCGACGGCTCCGTGCACACCGTCGGCCAGGGCACCCCGCTGTTCGACGCGACCGTCGGCGGTCTGGGCCTGACGGGGGTGATCCTCACGGCCACGCTCCGGCTGCCGCCCGTCGAGACGGCCCTGATGTCGGTCGGCACCGAACGCGCCCGTGACCTCGACGAGGTGATGGCCCGCCTGGCGAACGCCGCCCGGCGCCACCGCCACGCCACCGCCCGGATCGACCTGCTCGCCCGCGGCGCGGCCACCGGCCGGGGCATCGTCACCCACGCCGACCACGCGCCGGCGGCCGCCCTGCGCCCGGGCACGCGCGCGTGGCGTGAACCGCTGGCCTTCCGCCCCCGCCGGCTGCCCGCCCCGCCCGCCTTCCTCCCCACGGGACTGCTCGGCCGCACCACCGCCGCCCTGACCGGTGAACTCCGGCACCGCAGGGCGGCACACGCGCGTACCGAACTGCGGCCGATCCCCGCCTTCTTCCACCCCCTGGACGGCGTGCCGCACTGGAACCGCGTCTACGGGCGCGGCGGCCTCGTGCAGTACCAGTGCCTCCTCGGGTACGGCGAGGAGGACGCCCTGCGCCGTATCGTGCGCCGTCTCGGCGCGCACCGCTGCCCGTCCTTCCCGGCTGTGCTGAAGCGCTTCGGGGAGGCCGGGTCGGGCTGGCTGTCCTTCCCGGCGCCGGGCTGGAGCCTCGCCCTGGACCTCCCGGCGCACCTGCCCGGCCTCGCCGCCCTCCTCGACGGCCTGGACGAGGAGGTCGCCGCGGCGGGCGGCCGGGTCTGCCTGGCCAAGGACGCCCGGCTGCGCCCGGACCTGCTCACCGCGATGTACCCGCGCGTGGCCGACTTCCGCCGGCTGCGCGCGGAGCTGGACCCGGACGGGGTGTTCACGTCCGACCTCGCCCGCCGCCTGAGCCTGTAGACACCCCTCGCCACCTCCAGGAGCCATTCGTGAAGGACGCCTTCGGTCTTCCGCAGTCCCTGCTCGTCCTCGGCGGCACGTCCGAGATCGCGCTGGCCACCGCCCGCCGGCTGGTCGCCCGCCGCACCCGCACGGTGTGGCTGGCCGGGCGCCCCTCCCCCGGCCTGGAGCGGGCCGCCGAGAGCCTGCGCGCCCTCGGCGCCGACGTGCGCACCGTCGCCTTCGACGCGCTCGACCCCGAGGCCCACGAGACGGTCCTCGGCAAGGTGTTCGCGGAGGGCGACATCGATCTGGTGCTGCTCGCCTTCGGGGTGCCCGGCGACCAGGCGCACGACGAACGCGAGCCGTCCGCCGCGGTGCGCGTCGCGCAGACCAACTACACCGGCGCCCTCAGCGCGGGCCTGGTCAGCGCCGGCGCCCTGCAGGGCCAGGGGCACGGCTCGCTCGTCGTGCTGTCCTCCGTGGCCGGTGAGCGGGCCCGCCGCTCGGACTTCATCTACGGCTCCAGCAAGGCCGGCCTGGACGCCTTCGCGCAGGGCCTCGGCGACGCGCTGCACGGCACCGGCGTGCACGTCATGGTCGTACGGCCCGGGAGCGTGCGGACCGCGCAGACGGGCGAGCGGGAGGAATCACCGCTCGCGACGACGCCGGAGGCGGTCGCCGCCGCCATCGAACTCGGCCTGCGCCGCCGCTCGGAGACGGTGTGGGTGCCGGGCACCCTGCGCGTGGTGATGACGGCGCTGCGGCACCTGCCGCGGGGGGTGTTCCGCAGGCTGCCGCTCTAAAGGGCGCCTGTGTTCCGCAGGCTGCCGCTCTAGGGGGCGCCGCCCGGGGAGACGGCCTCTAGCGCAGGGAGCCCTGTTCGACGCTGCCGGCCTGGGGCGGGACCACCGCGCCGCCGAAGGTGAACTCGCGCAGCTTGCGCCACACGCCGTCGGCGCCCTGCTCGTACAGGGCGAAGCCGGTGCAGGACCAGTCGGCCGCGTAGTCGGCGAGCTCGGCGTAGGCGCGGTCCATGGCGGCGTCGTCGATGCCGTGCGCCACCGTGACGTGCGGGTGGTAGGGGAACTGCAGCTCCCGCTCGATGGGACCGGAACCGTCCCGGACCTGCTGCTGGAGCCGGGTGCACTCCTGGGCACCCTCGACGACCTTGACGTACACGACCGGGGACAGCGGGCGGAAGGTGCCCGTGCCCCTCAGCCGCATCGGGAAGGGGCGGCCGGCCGCGGCGACCCGGGCGAGGTGGACCTCGACGTCCGGCAGGGCGGCCTCGTCGACCTCGGTCGGCGGCAGCAGCGTGACATGCGTGGGGATGCCGTGGGCAGCGGCGTCACCGAAGCCCGCGCGCAGCTGTTGGAGCAGGCTGCCGTGAGGCTCCGGGACCGCGATCGACACGCCGATCGTTACGGTCCCCACGTCGTCTCCTGTCGTCGTGCTGTCCCGGCGGGTCCGGGGCAGGGGTGGCTGCCGCGGCAGCCATCGGTTATCGACTGTACGGCTGCCGCCGCGGTGTTGCGCGGGTGCGGACGTGTGCTGTACGGCTCACCGCGCAGGGTGAGCCGCCGTACCGTTTCCGCTTCGGTGTCGTGCCGGTCGGGTCAGTGCTTGGCCGGCAGGAATCCGACCTTGTCGTAGGTCTGCGCCAGCGTCTCCGCGGCCACGGCACGCGCCTTCTCCGCGCCCTTGGCGAGGATCGAGTCCAGCGTCTCCGGGTCGTCCAGGTAACTCTGAGTGCGCTCCCGGAACGGCGTCACGAACTCGACCATGACCTCGGCCAGGTCCGTCTTGAGCGCGCCGTAGCCCTTGCCGTCGTACTTCTCCTCCAGCTCGGTGATACCCGCCCCGGTGAGGGTCGAATAGATGCTGAGGAGGTTCGACACGCCCGGCTTGTTCTCCGGGGCGAAGCGGATGACGGTGTCGGTGTCGGTGACCGCGCTCTTGACCTTCTTCGCCGTGGTCTTCGGCTCGTCGAGGAGGTTGATGAGGCCCTTCGGCGTGGACGCCGACTTGCTCATCTTGATCGACGGGTCCTGAAGGTCGTAGATCTTCGCCGTCTCCTTGAGGATGTACGGCCTGGGCACGGTGAAGGTCTCGCCGAAGCGGCCGTTGAAGCGCTCGGCGAGGTCACGGGTCAGCTCGATGTGCTGGCGCTGGTCCTCACCGACCGGGACCTCGTGCGCCTGGTACAGCAGGATGTCGGCGACCTGCAGGATCGGGTAGGTGAACAGGCCGACGGAGGCCCGGTCGGCGCCCTGCTTGGCGGACTTGTCCTTGAACTGGGTCATGCGGGAGGCCTCGCCGAAGCCGGTGAGGCAGTTCATGACCCAGGCGAGCTGGGCGTGCTCGGGCACGTGGCTCTGCACGAAGAGGGTGCAGCGGTCCGGGTCCAGGCCGGCGGCGAGCAGCTGGGCGGCGGCGAGGCGGGTGTTGGCGCGCAGGTCCGCCGGGTCCTGCGGGACCGTGATCGCGTGCAGGTCGACGACCATGTAGAAGGCGTCGTGGGACTCCTGGAGGGCCACCCACTGGCGCACGGCGCCGAGGTAGTTGCCGAGGTGGAACGAGCCGGCGGTGGGCTGGATGCCGGACAGCACACGGGGTCGATCAGAGGCCATGGGGCCATTCTCTCAGAGCGGGCGGGTCGGACGGGAACCGGTCGGAAACAGGTGGGAACCGGATCGTCGCGCAGTGTGCAACAAGATCGTCCTACCGGTGAGACGGAGGACACAGTGCGCACGCCCCACGGCCCGGGCGGCGGCTGCCGCTACGTCTGCGCGGCGGTCATGGCTGCCGCGTGCTGCTCGCCCTTGCGGCGGGCCCGCTTGCCGTAGGCGGCCGTCCACAGGGCCAGGGCGCCGAGGACGCCGTAGATCAGGACGGGGCTCAGGGTGACCATGGTGTCGGTGCTCAGAGTGCAGGCCAGCGCGATGCGCACCCCGGCCTCCAGGCAGTAGGCCACGCCCCAGACCGTCGTCATGGTCCGCAGGGTCGTGCGGAAGCCCTCGTACTCCCACAGGCCGTTCCACCAGGCGGTGCTCGCGGCCGTGCCGTCGGTGGCGAACTTGCGGCCGAAGTAGAACATCAGCGGGCGCGGCGCCAGCAGCGTGACCAGGCACAGCAGACCGAACAGCCCGGTGACGGCCGAGTCCTTGATCAGCAGGGACAGGGCCGAGCGGGGGCCGACGACCGAGACCACGGCCGTGATCACCAGGAACACCAGGGTCACGACGGCGAACTCGTCCAAACGGCGCCGCCAGGCCAGGTGGACGGCGCTGTCGAGCACCGGCCAGGCACCGCTCGCGAGCAGCGCGGCGAACTCGCTCCAGCCGTGATCGCGCAGGGCGTTGTAGGTGAGGATCGGGGCGGCCACGTTGAGCCCGATGGTGAGGGCCCAGCCGCCCAGGGCGGCGCCCCGGGACCGGGCGGGCGGCGCCGGGCGGTCCCCGGCCGGTGGAGCCGGGCTGTCCGGCGCGGTGGGCGTGCCTGGTGCGGTGGTGGCGTCCTGAGCCGTCATCGTTCCCCCGATGCGTTGTGACGCGGCCGACTGCCGCGTGTGCAGGCGTCCCGGGGCCGCGGGTCGATGCGGTACGGCGGGTGGTCGGCGCGCGGCGGCCGGCCGGGAGCGGGCTTGATCATTCATGACCGCGATCGGCTTGCGCAATAGGTGGCGGAGCCTCCGCATACGACGAAACGGGGACGCCGGGGCCGGGCCGTGTATCGGAAGAGGGACGTGCCCCTGGGCGGACCGGGTGGAGGTGACCGGTGGGGGGCGGGACGCAAAGGTGGCGGGACGGCTTCGGCAACGGGCGGTGCCGGCGGGCGCGTTGGCGGCGCTGCTCGCGCTGGGGACGGCATCCGCGCCACCGGCGGTCGCCGCGGGGCACCCGGTCGCCCGGACCGGTGCCGGGCGCGTCCGGGGACTTGCCGCCGGGGCCGCCGGGTCGCTGCTGATACGCCGCGCGGCGGCCCGGCGCAGTGCCGGGCCGCCGCGGGACGAGCCTCGTCAGGAGCTGATCGATTCGTGAGCTCCCGGGTGGGTCAGCCCAGGTCGATCTCCGGGTAAAGCGGGAAGCCGGCCACCAGGTCGGTGGCGCGGCGGGAGATCTCGTCGGAGATCTTCTCGTCCAGGACGTGGGCCGCCTTGGACGGGGCGCCGGACTTGGTGGTGCCGGGCTCGGCCGCCGTCAGGACACGGTCGATCAGGCCGGCCACCTCGTCCATCTCCGCGGTGCCCAGGCCCCGGGTGGTCAGCGCGGGGGTCCCGATACGGATGCCGGAGGTGTACCAGGCGCCGTTGGGGTCGGCCGGGATCGCGTTGCGGTTGGTGACGATGCCGGAGTCGAGCAGGGCCTGCTCGGCCTGACGACCGGTGAGGCCGTAGGAGCCGGCGACGTCGATCAGGTTGAGGTGGTTGTCCGTGCCGCCGGTGACCAGGGTGGCGCCGCGGCGCATCAGGCCCTCGGCGAGCGCGCGGGAGTTGTCGACGATCCGCTGGGCGTAGTCCTGGAACGCGGGCTGCCGGGCCTCGGCGAGGGCGACGGCCTTGGCGGCCATGACGTGCGGGAGAGGGCCGCCGAGGACCATCGGGCAGCCGCGGTCGACCTGGTCCTTGAGCGAGTCGTCGCACAGGACCATGCCGCCGCGCGGGCCGCGCAGCGACTTGTGCGTGGTCGTGGTGACGATCTGCGCGTGCGGGACCGGGTCGAAGTCTCCGGTGAGGACCTTGCCCGCGACCAGGCCGGCGAAGTGCGCCATGTCGACCATGAGGGTCGCGCCGACCTCGTCGGCGATCTCCCGCATGATCCGGAAGTTCACCAGACGGGGGTACGCGGAGTAGCCGGCGACGATGATCAGCGGCTTGAACTCGCGGGCCTGGGCGCGCAGGGCCTCGTAGTCGATGAGGCCGGTGGCCGGGTCGGTGCCGTAGGAGCGCTGGTCGAACATCTTTCCGGAGATGTTCGGGCGGAAGCCGTGGGTGAGGTGGCCGCCGGCGTCCAGGGACATGCCGAGCATCCGCTGGTTGCCGAAGGCCTGGCGCAGCTCGGCCCAGTCGGCGTCGCTCAGGTCGTTGATCTGGCGGACGCCGGTCTTCTGGAGGAACGGTGCCTCGACGCGGTCGGCGAGGACGGCCCAGAAGGCGACCAGGTTGGCGTCGATGCCGGAGTGCGGCTGGACGTAGGCGTGCCGGGCGCCGAACAGCTCGCGGGCGTGCTCGGCGGCGAGGGACTCGACGGTGTCGACGTTGCGGCAGCCGGCGTAGAAGCGGCGGCCGACGGTGCCCTCGGCGTACTTGTCGCTGAACCAGTTGCCCATCGCCAGCAGGGTGGCCGGGGACGCGTAGTTCTCCGAGGCGATCAGCTTGAGCATCTCGCGCTGGTCGGCGACCTCCTGGCGGATGGCGTCGGCGACCCGCGGCTCGACGGCGCGGATGACATCGAGGGCGGCGCGGTAGGCAGTGGACTCGGTGGACAGAGGCTCGGCTGGCATAGGGACCTCCGGACGTGGGCGTTCAGCGTTCACGGTACGGCCCAGGCGCACGGCACTGTGTCATTCCGGGCCGCTCCCCGATGGTCCATCCCATCCCAGCGCGCCAGTCACGGCCCGCTGTCAGCCTACCCGGCGCGTCGGAGAGCGCTGGGGGGCCGTCCACCATGCGGGCCGGCTAGAGGATCACGTGTGGCAGGAAGCGGGCGTACTCGTCGGTGATCAGGCCGGAGGACTCGCGGATGCCGAGGCCGGCCGCCTCGTCCTCGACGACCCAGGCGCCGAGGACGACGTGGTTGCCGTCGAAGGCGGGCAGCGGGGCGAGCTGCTGGTAGCAGCAGGGTTCGTCGCGGAGGGCGGGTGCGGTGCCCGGTTCGTGGACCGTGACGCCGTCGCCCTCGCGGCCGAGCAGCGGCTTGGCGACCCAGCCGGTTCCTGCGGCCAGTTCGCGGGGGCCGTCGAGGTAGGACGGGAGCAGATTGGGGTGGCCGGGGTACAGCTCCCACAGGATCGCCAGCAGCGCCTTGTTGCTCAGCAGCATCTTCCACGCGGGCTCGATCCACAGGGTGGAGCCGGTGCCGCCGCCGTTGTCGAGGGTGCCGAGGACATGGGCGGCGAAGCGGTCGGTGGTGAGCCACTCCCAGGGGTACAGCTTGAAGCAGCTGCGGATGAAACGGAGCCGGTTGTCGACGAAGCGGCCGGACAGCGCGTCCCAGCCGATCTCCTCCATGGAGATCCAGTCGGTGTCCAGGCCGGCCTGCTCGGCGGTCTCCTTGAGGTAGGCGACCGTCATCAGGTCCTCGCCGAGTTCGTCGGCGGCGGAGTGCGCGAAGTACAGGGGGCTGCCCGGCGGCAGCAGCCCGGCCTGTCGGCGCCAGGCGGCGACGAGACGTTCGTGGAGGGAGTTCCACTGGTCGGCGCCGGGGAAGCGGTCCTGCATCCAGAACCACTGCGGGGACGCGGCCTCCACCAGGGAGGTGGGCGTGTCGGCGTTGTACTCCAGCAGCTTGGCGGGGCCGGTGCCGTCGTAGCGCAGGTCGAACCGGCCATAGACGGAGGGCAGTTCGGCGCGGCGCCGCCAGGCATCGGTGACCGCATCGGCGACGCGCGGGTCGGTGATGCCGAGGTCGGCGAGGCGGCCTTCCCTCACGATGTGGCCGGCGGCGGCCAGGCACATACGGTGCAGTTCCTCGACGGTCTCCTCCAGCGCCTCGACCTCGTCGAGGGAGAAGACGTAGTAGGCGCTCTCGTCCCAGTAGGGGCGCAGGGAGTCGTCGGGGTAGCGGGTGAGCGGGTAGATCAGGCCCTGCGCCTCCACGGTCCGCTGCCAGCCGGGGCGGGGGGCGACGGTACGCCGTTCCATGGGTCAGCCGCCGCCGCTGCCCTTGCCGCCGCCGAAGCCGCCGCGGTCGACGCCGTAGCCGTGGCTGCCGCCGCTGCCGCCCGAACCGCCGCCGCCCTTGCGGGGCTTGCTGAAGGAGCCGCCGTCGACCCAGCCGCTGTTCCTGTTGCCGCCGTAGTACCAGGTGCCGGTCCCCGTGCCCGACTTGCAGTTCTTGTCGGAGACGACCTTGTAGCCCTTGAGGGCGTTGTAACTGTCGCGGTCCACGCAGCGTTTGTCCGGGTCCGAGGAGCAGGCGGTGAGGGCTGCGGCGAGCAGTCCCATCCCGCCCAGGACCACCGTGCCGGAGCGCAGTTGTCGCCGTGCGTCGGCCATGTCTTTCCCCCGTGATTGCGGTCGTTGCTCCGTCGAGAGGATGTCTCGTTCTCGGCTGTCAGCCTAGAGACCGGTGAGAGGGGACGTACAGGAGCCCCCGCCCGGCCGCTCGCCTAGAGTCGCTGAATGCTCTTCGGAATGTTGTGCGCGCTCGGTGCGGCGGTCTGCTTCGGTACGGCGACGGTGTTGCAGGCGATCGCGGCGCGGGCGGCCGCCGCTCCGGGCCGCGGCGGGGACGCGGCGCTGCTGCTGCGGGCGGTGCGGCAGTGGCGGTATCTGGCGGGCCTCGCGCTGGACGGGGTCGGCTTCCTGCTGCAGATCGCCGCGCTGCGCTCGGTTCCGATCTACGCGGTCGGCGCGGCCCTCGCCGCGTCGCTGGCGGTGACGGCGGTCGCCGCGGCGCGGCTGCTGCGGACGCGGCTGAGCGGGGTGGAGTGGGCCGCGGTGGCGGTGGTGTGCGCGGGCCTGGCGATGCTGGGACTGGCCTCGGGCACGGAAGGCGACGACAGCGGACCGGCGTGGCTGGACTGGGCGATGCTGGTGACGGCGGCCGGGGTGCTGCTGCTGGGCGCGGCGGCCGGGCGGCTCACCGGGCGGGCGCGGGCGCTGCTGCTGGGGCTGGGGGCGGGTTTCGGCTTCGGCGTGGTGGAGGTGACGGTCCGGCTGATCGACTCCCTCGACCCGTACGACCTGCTGCGGAACCCGGCGGCGTACGCCCTGCTGCTCGGCGGGGGCGCCGCGTTCCTGCTGCTGACGTCGGCCCTGCAGCGGGGTTCGGTGACGACGAGCACGGCCGGCATAGTGATCGGCGAGACGGTGGGCCCGGCCCTCATCGGCGTGGTCTGGCTCGGCGACCGCACCCGCGAGGGCCTGGCCTGGCTGGCCGTCCTCGGCTTCGCGGTGGCGGTGGCCGGAGCCCTCGCCCTGGCCCGCTTCGGAGAGGCCCCGGAAACCGCGCCCGAGGGGGCGTGAGCCACGGCGCCTCCGGGGGACGCCGGGGACACGGGCGGCCCGGCGGGGGCTGACGGCGCGGGCACCCCAATGCCCCTTCCCCGACGACGGGATGGCCCGTTCAGGGCATCACGCGGCACAAGGCCTCCAGGGTGTGGGGCCAGGTGTGGTCGGAGGGGGTGCCGTAGCCGACCACCAGGGCCTCGAAGGGGTCGGTGGTCGTGTCGGGGTGGCGGTAGTAGTCGAGGCCGGTGAGGGCGAGGCCCTGCCAGGCCGCCGCCTGCACCACCGCCTGCTCGGTGCCGGGCGGCAGCCTCAGTACGGCGTGCAGCCCGGCCGCGATGCCGGTGACGCGGACCTGCGGTGCCCGGGCGGCGAGCGCGGCGACCAGGGCGTCGCGGCGGCGCCGGTAGCGCAGCCGGGCGGCGCGGATGTGCCGGTCGTAGGCGCCGGAGGTGATGAACTCGGCCAGGGTGAGCTGGTCGAGGACGCCGACGGAGCGGGTGCCGCCGCGGCCGAGGACCTCCGGCACGAGTGACTCGGGGAGCACCATCCAGCCCAGACGGAGTCCGGGCGCGAGGGACTTGCTGGCGGTGCCGAGGTAGACGACGTGGTCGGGACCGAGGTCCTGGAGCGCGCCGACGGGCTGGCGGTCGTAGCGGAACTCGCCGTCGTAGTCGTCCTCCAGGATCAGTCCGCCGGTGCGCCGCGCCCACTCCACGACGGCGGCGCGGCGCTCGGGTGGCAGGGCGCCGCCGAGCGGGAACTGGTGGGTGGGGTTCAGCAGCACCGCGTCGGCGTCGCCGAGGGCGTCGATCCGGGGCCCGGCGTCGTCGTGGGGCAGCGGGACGGTGCTCAGGCCGGTGCGGTGCACCAGGTCCCAGTGCACGTCGAGGCCGTACGACTCGACGCTGAGGCTGCGCAGGCCGCGGCCGTGCAGGACCTCGGCGAGGAGTTTCAGACCGCCGCCGAAGCCGTTGCAGACGACGATGCGGCCGGGGTCGGCGCGTACCCCGCGGGCGCGGGCGAGGTAGCCGGCGAGCGCGGTGCGCAGCTCGATGCGGCCGCGCGGGTCGCCGTAGCCGAGGACGTCGTGGGGTGCGGCGGCCAGGGCGCGGCGGGCGGCCTTGAGCCACTCGACGCGCGGAAAGGAGGAGAGGTCGGGCACGCCGGGGACGAGACTGTGCGTGGGCCGGCCGGGCTCGCGGCGGCGGGGTGCCGGGTGCTCGTGCGCACGGGGCGCCGCGGCGTGCTCGGCGACCCGGGTGCCCGAGCCCTGCCGGGCGGTGAGCCAGCCCTCGGCGACGAGGTCGGCGTACGTGTCGGCGACGGTGTTGCGCGCGATGCCGAGGTCGGCGGCGAGCGAGCGGGAGGACGGCAGCCGGGTGCCGGGCGCGAGCCGTCCGCCCCGCACGGCCTCGCGCAGCGCGTCGGTCAGGCCGCGGCGCACACCGGGACCGGACGGTTCCAGATGCAGGTCGACCCCGAAAGTGGCCCAAGGTTTCGCCATGGGAATGGACCATACCCCTGGGCTGCTTCGCTCCTAGAGTCGAGTGCATGACCTCAGAGAACATCGCTTACTCCCCCGAGACCCCGGCCCGCCTGAACTGGTCGCAGCAGGCGCCCGAGGTGTACAAGGCGATGGTCCGCCTGGACGTCGCCGCCCGTAAGGGCCTCGACCCGAAGCTGGCCGAGCTGGTGAAGATCCGCGTCTCGCAGCTCAACCACTGCGCGTTCTGCCTCGACATGCACACCAAGGACGCGCTCGCGGCCGGCGAGAGCGTGGAGCGGATCGTGCAGCTCAGCGCCTGGGAGGAGTCCCGGCACTTCTACACGGGCAAGGAGCTGGCGGCGCTGGAGCTGGCCGAGGCGGTCACCGTCCTCACCGACGGTTTCGTGCCGGACGAGGTGTACGAGCGGGCCGCCAAGGAGTTCGAGGAGGCGGAGCTCGCGCAGCTGATCGCCGCGATCACGGTGATCAATGCCTGGAACCGGTTCGGCGTGACCTGCCGTATGACCCCGGGCCACTACACCCCGGGCCAGCACGCGTGACGGTGCGCACGACCCTGCTGGACCCCGGGGTGCGCGAGGCGATGCAGCGGCTGGGCGCCGCCGCCAAGCAGGGCCTGGGCGACCCCGCCCTCGCCGAACTGGTCATGATCCGCGCCTCGCAGCTCAACCAGTGCGCGTTCTGCCTGGACATGCATCTGACGATCGCCCGCAAGAGCGGCGAGTCGGAGGAGCGGATCCAGCTGCTGAACGCCTGGCGGGAGGCGGGCGACCAGTACAGCGTCCGGGAGCGGGCGGCGCTGGAGCTGACGGAAGCCGTGACCGTCCTCACCGGGGGAACCTCCGGTACGGCGTCGGGGGTAGGTTTCGTACCCGACGCGGTGTACGACGGTGCCGCCGCGCACTTCGACGAGCGCGAACTGGCCCATCTCCTCGGCCTGATCGCGGTCATCAACAGCTGGAACCGGCTGATGGTCAGCCGCCGCATCCCTCCGAAAGGCCCCGCATGGTGACCAAGGCCGACACGTTCCGCGCGCTGCACCACCACCGCGCGCCGGGCGACCCCCTCGTGCTGCCGGGCCCGTGGGACGCCGCGAGTGCCCGGGTCTTCGCCGAGGCCGGTTTTCCGGCGCTCGCCACCCCGAGCGCCGGCGTGGCCGCCGCTCTCGGGTACGCCGACGGTGAGACCCCGGCCGACGAGATGTTCGCCGCCGTCGCCCGGATCGTGCGGGCGGTGGACGTCCCGGTGTCGGCGGACATCGAGGACGGCTACGGACTCGCCCCGAAGGAGCTGGTGGAGCGGCTGCTGGAGACGGGCGCCGTGGGCTGCAACCTGGAGGACTCCACGGGCGGCCGGCTCAAGGACCCGCACGAGCATGCCGAGTTCCTCGCCGAGGTGCGGGCCGTCGCAGGGCAGCAGCTCGTCCTCAACGCCCGGATCGACACCTTCGTCCATGGCGACGGCGACCCGGAACGGGCCGTCGAGCGGGCCGCGTTGTACGTCGCGGCGGGCGCGGACAGCGTGTATCCGATCCTCGCCCCCGTCGACGTACTGCCGCTGCTGCGGGCCGGGATCGAGGGGCCGCTGAACGCGCTCGCCCGGGTGGGCGAGGGCCCCGCGCCCGCCGAACTGGGCGAGCGCGGGGCCACCCGGATCACCTTCGGACCGGGGCTCCAGCGGCGGGCGGCACAGGCCCTGCGCGAGATCGCCGAAGGGCTCTAGCCGTCAAGGGCGCCGGCCGTCAGGACAGCCACGCCTTCCACGTGGAGGGGTGGTTGTCCACCCACTTCTTCGCCGCCTGCTCGGGCGACAGCTTCTGCTCGGCGATCATCAGGGCGACCTCGTTCTGGTCCTCGGTCGTCCAGCGGAACTTCTTCAGGAAGGCCGACGCCTTGCCGCCGCGGTGCGCGAAGTCCGCGTTGAGGTACTTCTGCAGCGGGGTGTGCGGGTAGGCGCAGGCGACCTTCGCCGCGTCCGCGTCGCAGCCCTCCTTGTACGGCGGCAGCTTCACCTCGGTCATCGGCACCCTCTTGAACAGCCACTGGGGTGCGTACCAGTAGGTCAGGAAGGGCTTCTTCTCCTTGGCGAACTGCTTCATCTGGGTGATCTGCGCCGCCTCGGAACCGGCGAAGACGACCTGGTAGTTCAGCTTCAGGTTGGTCACCAGCGCCTTGTCGTTGGTGACGTACGACGGGGAGCCGTCCATCAGCTGGCCCTTGCCGCCGCTCTCGGCGGTGCGGAAGAGCGAGGCGTACTTGTTGAGGTTGCGCCAGTCGGTGATGTCGGGGTGCTGCTTGGCGAGGTACGTCGGCACGAACCAGCCGATGTGGCCGGTGACGCCGAGTCCGCCAGCCCGGGCGATGGTGTGCTTGTCCTCGACGTACCGCTTCTCCTGGTCCGGGTGGCCCCAGTCCTCCAGGATCGCGTCGACGCGGCCCTGGCTGAGCGCGTCCCAGGCGGGCACCTCGTCGACCTGGACGGTGTCGACGCGGTAGCCGAGCTTGTGCTCCAGGAGGTACTGGGCGACGGCCACGTTGGACTGCGCGCCCACCCAGGACTGCACGGACAGGGTGACCGTCTTGGCGCCCCTCGCGTTCGCGAACGGCGAGGCCTGCTTGGTCATGTCGGCGGCGCCGCAGCCGGTGAGCAGCAACAGGGAGCCGGCCGCGGCGACGGCGGCTGTCGTACGAAGTCGCATGTCAGGCTCCCTTCCCCGCGCGGCGGTCCGTCGGCTGGGTCACCCGGTCGAGCATCAGACCGAGGCAGACGATGGCGATGCCGGCGACCAGGCCGGTGGCGAGGTCGCCCTGCGCGAGACCGAAGACGACGCTGTAGCCGAGGGCGCCGCTGCCGACCAGGCCGCCGATGATGACGACGGCGAGGACGAGGACCACGCCCTGGTTGAGCGCGAGCAGCAGCGCGGGCCGGGCGAGCGGCAGCTGGACCTGGCGCAGCTGCTGGGCCGGGGTCGCGCCGAGCGAGCGGGCCGACTCCAGCGCGGCCGGGTCGACCTGGCGCAGGCCCTGCGTGGTGATGCGGACGACGGCGGGCAGCGCGTAGACGACGGCGGCGGCGACGGCCGGGGCGCGGCCCACGCCGAACAGGGCGACGACCGGGATCAGGTACACGAACTGCGGCATCGTCTGGAAGACGTCCAGCACAGGCCGCAGCAGCGTCTCGAAGCGGTCGCTGCGGGCGGCCGCGATACCGGTGGCGAAGCCGATGACGAGGGTGACCGCGACGGCCGCGAGCACCTGCGACAGCGTGTCCATGGACGGCTTCCACACGCCGAGCGCACCGATCACGCCCATGGCGAGGGTGGCGGTGAGCGCGGTGCGCCAGGTGCCGATCAGCCAGGCGAGCGCGGCGACGATCAGCAGCACCGACCACCACGGCAGCCACAGCAGCGTGGAGCGGACGGGGTCCAGCACCCAGGTGGTGAAGTGCGCGGCCCATTCGGCGGTACCGCCGATCACGGGCACGCCGGAGTACAGGTGGGAGGTCATCCAGTCGACGACCCGGTTGACCGGCTCGGCGATGCCCACGGTCCAGCCCGACGGCCACTCCAGGGCGCCGGCGAAGCGGCCCGCGAGGGCGACGGCGACCACGGCGGCGAGCGCGCCGGCGGCGAGGGAGCGCCGCACCTGCGGCATGCCGGCGCCGGCCGCGCCGGTCACCCGGTCCAGGACGACGGCGAGCAGCACGATCGGGATGCCGGCGGCGAGGGCGGCGCCGACGTCGACGGAGGCCAGCGCCTGGTAGACGCGGTCACCGAGACCGCCGGCGCCGATCACGGACGCGATGACGGCCATGGACAGCGCCATCATGATCGTCTGGTTGAGGCCGAGCAGGAGTTCCTTGCGGGCCAGCGGGATGCGCGCGGTCAGCAGCCGCTGCCGGGCGGTGGCACCGAGCGAGTCGACGGCCTCCAGCACCTCCTTGTCGGCGCCGCGCAGACCGAGCGCGGTCAGCCGGGCCATGGGCGGGGCGGCGTAGACGACGGTCGCGAGGACGGCCGCGGGGACGCCGATGCCGAAGACCAGGACCACGGGGAGCAGGTAGGCGAAGGCGGGCAGCACCTGCATGGTGTCCAGCAGCGGGCGCAGGGCCCGGTCCAGCCGGTCCGACAGCCCGGCGGCCAGCCCCAGCACCGCTCCGACCAGTACGGACGCGACGACGGCCACGACCATGAGGGCGAGCGTCTGCATGGTCGGCACCCACATGCCGAGCAGCCCGCAGGCGAGGAACGCCACCGCCGTGCCGAGTGCGAGCCGCGCTCCGGCGGCCCGCCAGGCCACCAGCGCGCCGAGCGCGGTGACACCGGCCCAGCCGAGGCCGAGGAGCAGCAGGTAGACGGCGCGTACGGAGATGACGACCGCGTTGCTGACGTAGCCGAAGAAGTACAGGAACAGCGGGTGGCTGTCGCGATGGTCGATGATCCAGTCGCTGACCTTGGTGAGCGGCTGGGTGAGGTCGACGGTGAGCGCGCTCGGCCAGGCGGTGCCGGGCCAGTGGCTGGTCGCCGGCGGGACCAGTACCGCGGCGATCACGGCGAGCACGGCGAGCTTGCGGACCGCGGGGTGCGTGAGCAGCGCGGGGGCGGTACGGGGGCGCGTGGCGGTGACCGTTGCCATCAGACGCCCTCCGTGCCGGCGGCCGGGGCAGCAGCGGCGTCCGGGGCAGCAGCGGCTGCGGCCGGGGCGGTGTCGGCGGCGCCCGCGACCACGCCGAGCAGGGCGTCGGCGTCCACGACGCCCAGGCAGCGTCCGTGGTCCACGACCCGGGCGGGTTCGCCCGCACGGGCCACCGCCTCGATCGCTTCCGAGACCGTGGCGTCCGGGCGGACCGCCGGGCCGCTGCCGGCCTCGTCGGCCGTCGCCGGCCGCATGGCCTTGCGCACCGTCACGACCTGTTCGCGCGGCACGTCGCGGACGAACTCGCGGACGTAGTCGTCGGCCGGGGTGGCGACGATCTCCTCGGGCGTGCCGAGCTGGACGACGCGGCCGTCGCGCATCAGGGCGATGCGGTCGCCGAGCTTGAGGGCCTCGCTGAGGTCGTGCGTGATGAAGACCATCGTGCGGCCCTCCTCGCGGTGCAGCCGGACGACCTCTTCCTGCATGTCCCGCCGGATCAGCGGGTCGAGCGCGCTGAACGGCTCGTCGAACAGCAGGACCTCGGGGTCGACCGCGAGGGCCCGGGCGAGACCGACGCGCTGGCGCTGGCCGCCGGACAGCTGGCCGGGGCGGCGCTGCTCCATGCCCTCGAGGCCGACCTTCGCGACGATCTCGGCGGCCTTCTCGCGGCGCTCGGACCGGCCGAGGCCCTGGATCTCCAGGCCGTACGCCACGTTGTCGAGGACCGTGCGGTGCGGGAGCAGGCCGAAGTGCTGGAAGACCATCGCGGCACGGTGCCGGCGCAGTGCGCGCAGCCGGGAGCGGTCCATGGCGCGCACGTCCTCGCCGTCGATGGCGATGGTCCCGGCGGTGGGCTCGATGAGCCGGGTCAGACAGCGCACCAGCGTGGACTTTCCGGAGCCGGACAGGCCCATGACGACGAAGACCTCGCCCTTGCGCACGTCGAAGGAGACGTCCCGGACGGCGGCGGTGCAGCCGGTGCGCTCGCGCAGCTCGGCGGCGTCCAGCGCGGCCAGTTCCGGGTCGCCCGGGATGCGGTCGGCCTTGGGGCCGAACACCTTCCACAGGCCGTCGACACTGAAGACGGGGGCTGCGGGGTCGGTGGTGGTGGGGGGCTTGCGAGTGGGCACGGTCATGGTCATCGCACCTCACCTCCGATCAGGTCGGCGGCCTTCTCCCCGATCATGAGCACTCCGATCATCGGGTTGACGGCCGTCATGGTCGGGAAAACGGACGCGTCGGCGATCCGGATGCCGTCCAGGCCGCGGATCCTCAGCTCCGGGTCGACGACGGCGAGTTCGTCGTCGGCGGCGCCCATCTTGCAGGTGCCGGCCGGGTGGTAGACGGTGTGCGCGACCTTGCGGGCGTACTCGCTCAGCTCCTCGTCGGAGGTGATCTCCGGGCCGGGGCACACCTCGCGCTTGAGCCAGCCGGCCAGCGGCTCGGTCCGGGCGATCTCGCGGGCGATGCGGATGCCGTCGACGAGGGTGCGGGCGTCGTAGTCGTCCTCGTCGGTGAAGTAGCGGAAGTCCAGGGCGGGCTTCACGGCCGGGTCGGGGCTGGTCAGGTACAGCCGGCCGCGCGACTTCGGCTTGGGGATGTTCGGCGTCATCGACACTCCGAACTCCGGCCGCCGGTAGCCCAGTCGCTCCGAGTTGTCGGTGAACGGGATCTGGTAGAAGTGGAACATCAGGTCGGGGCCCGCCTGCTCGGGGTCGCGGCGCACGAACAGACCGGCGTCGGAGTCCATCGCCGAGTTCTCCGGGATGGGTCCGTGGGTCTCCCAGACGATGACCGACTCGGGGTGGTCGAGCAGGTTCTCGCCGACACCCGGCAGGTCCTGCACCACCGGGATGCCGAGCGCCTCGAGGTCCTTGCGGGGGCCGATGCCGGAGTGCAGCAGCAGGCGCGGCGAGTCGACGGCGCCCGCGCACAGCACGACCTCGGTGCGGGCCCTGATCAGCAGCTCCTCGCCGTCCTTGGTGCGCACACGGACGCCCTCGGCGCGGCCGTCGGTGATCTCGAGCTTGTGGGCCCAGGTCTCCAGCAGGATCGTCAGGTTGGGCCGGGAGTCCATCACCGGGTGCAGATACGCCACCGACGCCGAGGAACGCTTGTTGTTCTCCGGGTGGTAGGCGAGGTCGAAGAAGCCGACGCCCTCGGTGAACGGCTTGCGGTTGAAGCCCTCGACGCGGGGTACCCCGAGCGCGGAGCGGGCCGCGTCGACGAAGTCGCGGGCGATGGCGTTGCGGTCCTTCTCGTCGACGGAGACGATGTTGTTCAGCAGCCGGGCGTAGTACGCCTCCATCGGCACCGCGCCCCAGCCCTTGGCGCCGGCCGCCTCCCACTCGTCCCAGTCGGAGGGCAGCGGCTTGAAGGAGATGAGGGTGTTGTGCGAGGAGCAGCCGCCGAGCACGCGGGCGCGGCTGTGCCGGATGTGGGAGTTGCCGCGGGGCTGCTCCACCGTCGGGTAGTCGTAGTCGAGTTCGCCGCCGAGCAGGCCCATCCAGCGGCGCAGGGTGAGGACGTCGTCGCGGCCGACGTCGCTGGGGCCGCCCTCGATGACGGCGACGGTGGTGTCGGGGTTCTCGGTCAGCCGGGAGGCGATGACGGAGCCGGCGGTGCCGCCGCCGATGACGACGTAGTCGTAGATGTGTTCGTGGGGAGTGTTCTCGGGCGTGGGGGGCATGGGGGGCATGGGGGTGCTACTCCAGGAAGCTGTCGGGGAAAGAGCGGGGCTCAGCCGGCGAACCAGCGGACGGGCTTCGGCGCGAGGTTCTGGTAGACGTGCTTGGTCTCGCGGTACTCGGCGAGTCCGGCCGGGCCGAGTTCGCGGCCCACGCCGCTCTTGCCGAAGCCGCCCCACTCCGCCTGCGGCAGGTAGGGGTGGAAGTCGTTGATCCAGACGGTGCCGTGGCGCAGCAGGCCGGCGACCCGGCGGGCGCGTCCGGCGTCGGTGGTCCACACGGCGCCGGCGAGGCCGTACTCGGTGTCGTTGGCCAGCGCGACGGCCTCGTCCTCGGTGCGGAAGGTCTCGACGGTGAGGACCGGGCCGAAGACCTCCTCGCGCACGACGCGCATCTCGCGGTGGCAGTGGTCGAGGACGGTCGGCTCGTAGAAGTAACCGCCCTCGGGCCGTACGTCGCTGGGTTCGGGCCGCTTGCCGCCGCAGCGCAGCACGGCGCCCTCCCGAAGCGCGGAGGCGACGTACGCCTCGACCTTGGCGCGGTGCTGTTCGGAGACCAGGGGGCCGCACTCGACGCCGTCGGCGGTGCCGCGCCCGAGGCGGATCGATTCCGCACGCCGGACGAGTTCGGTGACGAAGCGGTCCCGGACGGACTCCTCGATGATCAGCCGGGCGCCGGCCGAGCAGACCTGGCCACTGTGGATGAACGCGGCGTTCAGGGCCTGGTCGACGGCCGTGTCGAAGCCGTCGTCGGTGGCGCAGGCGTCGGCGAAGACGACGTTGGGGTTCTTGCCGCCGAGTTCGAGGGCGACCTTCTTCACGCTCGGCGTGGCGGCCTGGGCGACCTTGGTGCCGCTGGCCAGGCCGCCGGTGAAGGAGACGAGGTCGACGTCGGGGTGCTCGGCGAGGCGGGCGCCGACGGTGTGGCCGGGGCCGGTGACGAGATTGGCGACACCGGCGGGCACTCCGGCCTCCGCCAGCAGGTCCATGAGCGCGATCGTGGTGAGCGGGGTGATCTCGCTGGGCTTGATCACAAAGGTGTTGCCGGCCGCGAGGGCGGGCGCGATCTTCCAACTGGCCTGGAGCAGGGGGTAGTTCCAGGGGGTGATCAGCGCGCACACGCCGACCGGCTCGTGCACGACGACGCTGTGGACGTCGGGCGTGCCGGCGTCGACGACCCGGCCGGGCGCCTCGCCGGCGACCAGGTCGGCGAAGTAGCGGAAGGCGTCGGCGACGCAGTCGACGTCGACGCGGCCCTCCTCGACGGTCTTGCCCGCGTCCCGGCTCTCCAGCAGCCCGAGTTCGTCCCGGTCGCGCACGAGCAGGTCGGCGACGCGGCGCAGCACGGCGGCGCGTTCGGCGACGGGGGTGCGCGGCCAGACGCCCTGTCCGCCGGCGAAGGCGTCGCGGGCGGCGGCGACGGCCGACTCGGCGTCCTTCTCGTCACCCTCGGCGACCACGGCGAACGGCCGGCCGTCCGCGGGGTCGAGGATCTCGCGCGTGGCTCCGGAGACCGAACCCCGCCATTCCCCTCCCACGTGATGGGTCCGCCCCGCGTTCTGCTGTATGTGGTCCGCCATGATCGGTACTTGCCTTCCGTTCCTGTTCGGTGCCCGTGTGTCACATCCGTGTCACCCACGGGGACCGTGAGCGCATGCCCGTACCCCTCAAGGCCATGCGAAATCCATCGCCGAAAGTGCGCTGCCTCACGGAAATCAGGAACATAAAGGGACAAAAGGGGGCCGCTGCGTTCATGCTCGGCGGGCGCGCCCACCCGTGATCAGCTGAACAGCAGCTCGCGCACGGTCGCGCGGAGCCAGGCGTGCGCCGGGTCCGCGTCGTGGCGGGGATGCCAGGCCAGGCCGAGCGGCAGCGGCGGCAGGGACAGCGGGATCTCGAAGGACACCAGCCCCAGCGTGTCGGCCAGCGGCATGCCCCAGGAGCTGATCAGCCCCACCAGGTCCGTCTCGCGGAGCACGAACAGCGAGGACGGGAAGGTGCCGACGGTGCCCGTCACCCGGCGTCGCAGTCCCCGTTCGGCGAGGGCGGTGTCCACGGGGCCGTGCAGCTTTCCGCGCCGGGAGACGATGAGGTGATCGGCCGCCGCGAACCGCTCGGCCGTCACCTCCCCCGCCAGCAGCGGATGCCCGGAACGTACGACACCCATCATCCGGTCCTCGCGCACGATCTCCACGTGCACCTCGGGCGCGGTGGAGTCGACCACCCCCACCTCCAGATCGGCGGTGCCCTCACGCAGGAACGGCGCGTCCACATGGCTCTCGCTGAGGAAGCGCAGCCGGATGCCGGGTGCCTCCTCGGCCGCGCGGGCGAAGAGGGCCGCGCCCTGGGCGGCGGGCAGGGTGTCGTGGCACAGGATCGTGACCGTACGGCTGATCGTCCGCAGGTCGGTGTCGGCCGGAGGCGCGAACAACGCCCGCGCCCGCTCCACAACGGCGCTCACCTCGGCGCGTACGGCCAGAGCGCGCGGGGTCGGCACCATCCGCCGCCCGGCCCGCACCAGCACCGGATCGCCGAGCGCCTTGCGGATGCGGCCCAACGTCCGGCTCATCGCGGGTTCGGACAGGTGCAGCCGGCGGGCGGCGCCCTGGACGCTCTGCTCCTCCAGCAGCACGTCGAGGGCGAGCAGCAGGTTGAGGTCGATACCGGCGGATTGCGTCATGTGCATCCATCCCTTGCAAAGGTTGCACTGGAGTGCAGGTCGGCTCCGAGCCTACGGTGGCGGGGCATCCCACTCGTCTTCCAGCTCCCGGGAGGAGCCGTGCCCTCGCACGCCCTGAAACGCTCGACCCTGCTGACCGTGTGCGCCTGCGCGCTGATCGCGCAGAGCATGGTCGCCGCCATCAACCTGCTCATCCCGCAACTGGGTTCGTCGTCCCTGCACCCCTCGCACACCGAGATCCTGTGGACGGTCGACGCGTACGTCATCGTCTTCGCGGGCCTGCTGATACCGGCGGGCGCGCTCGGCGACCGGCACGGCCGCAAGGGCGCCCTGCTCGCCGGGCTGGCCCTGTTCGCGATGGGTGCCGCCACCAGTGCGCTCGCCTCCGGCCCGGCGCTGCTGATCGCGGGCCGCGGAGTGTCCGGCGCCGGCGCCGCGCTGATCACCCCGGCGACGATGTCGATCCTGGTCCATCTCGCGGGGCCCGAGCGCCGCGCCCAGGCCATGGCGTCCTGGACCCTGGCCATCGGCCTGGGCGGTCTGGCGGGCAATCTGGGCGGCGGGCTGGCCGGCCAGTTCCTGTCCTGGCGAGCCCTGTTCTGGGTGATGGTGCCGCTGGCGGCCGTACTCGCCGTGGCGGTGTCCCTCACGACCCCGCGCATGCCCCGCTCCATGACCGGCAGCCCCGACCCGGTGGGCACCCTGCTGCTCACCGCGGGCCTGGTCGCCGTGCTCTTCGGCATCATCGAGGGCCCTGGTCACGGCTGGACCTCGCCGCGCATCCTGTCGGCGTTCGGCGCGGGCTTCGCGCTGGTGGCCGTCTTCACGGCCCACGCCCTGCGCTCCCGCGCTCCGTTGTTCGACCCGCGGGTGTTCCGCTCCGGCGGGCTGCGGGCGACGACACTGGGCCTGGCCACGGGGTTCTTCGGCCTGTTCGCGCTGTTCTACGTCAACTCCCAGTATCTGCAGGAGGTGAAGGGCTTCGCACCGGCGGTGACGGGCGTGGCGATCGTTCCGCTGATCGTCGGCATGGCCCTGGTCCCGAAGTTCGCGGCCCGCTGGTCGGCGCGGCCCCGCCCGGTCGTCGGCAGCGGGCTCGCTCTGATCGGGCTGGGTCTGGTCGCCGCGTCCACGGCGGACGCGAACACGCCGTACCCGCTGTGGGCTTGCTGGCTGCTGGTCATCTCGGCGGGCATGGGCCTGGCCATGCCCGCGCTCACTCTGGGCGTCGTCGTGTCCCTGCCGCCGCACCGCGCGGGGCTGGGCTCGGGACTCGGCACCGCGGCCCGCGAGATCGGCGCGGCCCTCGGCGTCGCCGTGGCCGGCACGACGCTGGCGGGCCACTCCGGATTCCCGGCCGGCATGGGCCCGGCCCTGCGCACGGTCGGTCTGACGGTGCTGCTCGCGACAGCGGTCGTGGTGGTGGGCCTGCGCGGCTCCGGCCGCGCAGGCCGATCGGGTCCGGGCGCCCCCGCCCGGCCGGCTTCCGCCCCGACACCGACGCCCGCGAAGGAGCCGACGGCCTGAACGCGCCGCGGTTCCGCCCGGGGCAGCGGGCAGCGGACCCGGCCGGCCCGACCCCGCCGGGACGGCCGCACGCCCGGGAACAGCAACGAGGCCCGCCCCGCATCACGCGGGACGGGCCTCGTACGTCGGAGCGCCGGGCAGGCCTTGCACCTGCATCTCCCCGCAGGAAGCGGGGCGTCTTTCCTTGGACCACCAACGCACAGCCTGGCGCCGGATTTCCCGGCGGCCGGTGTGTGATCAACTGTAGCGCACCGGCCGCCGAAGATCTACTCGGACCGAGCGGGGCTCAGAGCAGGCCGAGGCCGCGGACCGCCTCGCGCTCCTCCTCGAGCTCCTTGACGGAGGCGTCGATACGGGCGCGGGAGAACTCGTTGATGTCCAGACCCTGCACGATCTCGTACTTGCCGTCCTTGCAGGTGACCGGGAAGGAGGAGATGAGGCCCTCCGGGACGCCGTAGGAGCCGTCCGACGGGATGCCCATGGAGGTCCAGTCACCCTCGGCGGTGCCGTTGACCCAGGTGTACACGTGGTCGATGGCGGCGTTGGCGGCGGAGGCCGCGGAGGAGGCGCCGCGGGCCTCGATGATGGCGGCGCCGCGCTTGGCGACGGTCGGGATGAAGTCCTCGGCCAGCCACTTCTCGTCGTTCACGGCCTCGGCGGCGTTCTTGCCGGCGACCGTGGCGTGGAAGACGTCCGGGTACTGGGTGGCGGAGTGGTTGCCCCAGATGGTCAGGCGCTTGATGTCGGCGACCGTGGTGCCGGTCTTCTTCGCGAGCTGGGTCAGCGCGCGGTTGTGGTCCAGACGGGTCATCGCGGTGAAGCGCTCGGCCGGTACGTCCGGGGCGGCGGCCTGCGCGATGAGCGCGTTGGTGTTCGCCGGGTTGCCGACGACCAGGACCTTGATGTCGTCCGCGGCGTGGGCGTTGATGGCCTGGCCCTGCGGCTTGAAGATGCCGCCGTTGGCCTCCAGCAGGTCGCCGCGCTCCATGCCCTTGGTGCGGGGGCGGGCGCCGACGAGGAGGGCGACGTTGGTGCCGTCGAAGGCGACGTTCGGGTCGTCGGTGATGTCGATGCCCTGCAGCAGCGGGAACGCGCAGTCGTCCAGCTCCATGGCCGTGCCCTCGGCGGCCTTGAGGGCCGGGGTGATCTCCAGCAGGCGCAGCTTGACCGGCACGTCCGCGCCGAGCAGCTGGCCGGAGGCGATGCGGAAGAGCAGGGCGTAACCGATCTGGCCGGCCGCGCCGGTGACGGTGACGTTCACGGGAGTGCGGGTCATGGCGTTCTCCGTATGACAGCTGGCGGTGGGGCGTCACTGCCCCGGGCGGATGATCGATCTCTTGGTATCAAGAGAGATCCAGCGGTCAGGCTATCGCGCATCCGGCATCCCGGACGGCCGGGGCTGTGTGGCCCACCCCACAGACTGGCACATCGGGGGCGAAAGCGGTGGGAAAAAGGGGCGGCGGCCGCCGGTCGGGGAGAAGAGGACCTGGCGGCCGCCGGTGGGGGTACCGTTGCCGGACTCCCGTGGGGGGATACCGTGCCCCTGCCCGCGCCGGCCCAAGCCATGCACCCCCGGGCCGATCTCCCTTCTTTCTTCACTTCGCGCACGCCTTCCGCCCGGACGCCGGCGTCACGCAGGCGGTGGCCTCCCCGCGCGTCCCTGACGGCCACCGTCAGGGTGTACGCGAGGGTGTCGCCGGTGCTGCCGGCGCTGCTGCACTTGACGGCGGGCGGCAGGTTCACGGGCGCACCGGCGGTCGGCGACGAGTGGGCGTCCCTGCCCGCGTCCTTGGTGCCGCCGCCGCGTTCGGCGAAGAAGAACACCGCGGCGATGACGACGAGTACGCACGCCGACGAGCCCGGCGAGGAACATCGTCAGCCGCTGCTGGCCGGCGCTGTTCGCGGGCCGCTGCGGCCCCGGGGACGGACCCCGGTAGCCGGCCATCCGCCACGAGTTCTGCCGCGCGCTGTCGCGGGCGTCGGGGGCCGCCGGCTGCGGCGGCACCGTCGGGGACACGCCCGTGGGTCCGGCGACCGGGGTGGCCGTGGCGCTGGTGCCCTTGCGGGCCGTCCGCCCGCCGAGCTCGCCCGCCTCGGGGGCCGCGAGGTCACCGAGGGCGGCGCGCGCCTGTGAGATCCGAATGGCCTCCATGGTCATGTCGTGGCGCAACTCCGAACGGCTCCAGGCGCGTTCGGCCGGCTCCCACAGCGTGGTCAGGTGGCCGGGATCGCTGCCGGTGACCTCGGCCGGCGCGACGGCCGCACCCTTGCTTCGGCGAGGCCTTGCTTCCCCCTCTTCCCCCGTGACGTGCCCGGTCGTTCCCCCGCGCCCGGCGCCCTGTGCCGCGGTGCCCGTTCCGGCTGCCCACGGGGATGCGCCCACCGGGGATCCCGGTTCCCGGGACGGGGCGCACGGGAGCCTGCGGCAGCGGGGCGTGCCCCGTCGTACGACGGCCGCGCGGTCCGGTGAGTCGTTCCGGAACGTCGCTGATCCTTCGCGCTCACGCGGCGAGGGCGACTCCGACGGCGGCGAGCACCAGCAGGGCGCACAGCAGCAGGACGGCGACGAGCAGCAGCCGTCCGGCGGGGCGCGGCGGGGGCGGCTCCTCCAGCCGCTCCCACCAGGGAACGGTCGGGTCGTCGTGGTACGGCTCGCCGTCCGCGGTGGCGGCGGGCTCGGGGCGCGGCCAGGCTTCAACGGCCACCTCCCGGCGTACCGCGACCCGTTCGGCGTCCTGGTCGGAGAGCCCGGCGACCCGGCACAGCGCGGTGACGGCCTGCCGGGGAGGCGGCTGTACGGCGTTGAGGTAACGCTGCCAGGAGGACTTGCTGTAGGCGGTGCGGGCGCCCAGGGCGGCCAGGCTGAGCCCGGTCGCGTCCTTCAGGTCCCTGAGCTGCGCCACGAAGTGCCGTACCTCAGGCGGCAGCCCGTCCGGCAGCGGCCGCCAGCCGCTCATCGCCACCTCCGCGCGCAAGCCCTCGTCCCTACCCGGTCGGATCGGGTGACGACAGCTGATGCGGAATCGGTTCCGCACGTGTGGCAGGTTCAGGACACGGTAGCGGAATGGTCACTTCCGTGGCACAGCGCGCTGACAGCCGTTGAACAGGCCGCGCACGGTGCGAAAACGTTGTTCCCGGCGGCGGCCCGTCCCCGCTCGGGGGAGAGGACGGTCCGCCGCCGTTTCGTACGGCGGCGTCAGCAGCCGGGGACGACGAGCCCCGTCTCGTACGCCACGACCACCGCCTGGGCACGGCTGTCCAGGTCGGGCATGGGCATGTTCACGCGCATCGCCGCGGCGTGACGCCGCCGCCCGGTCGGGGAGCCAAACGCCCGGCCTGCCGCCGCGGTTGCAGCCGCGGCGGTGCGGACGGCCGCCTCGGCCGGTCACCGTGGCGTCGGCTCAGCTGCTGCTCACCGTGTAGTGCAGGGTGTCCTTCAGGAACGGGATCTGCAGCCACGGCTTGGGCTGGGCCATGAGCGCCAGCAGCACGATGGCCGCGCCGAGCACGCCGTAGGTGACGATGTCCGTGAAGCGGGAGCGGACGGCGAGCATGCCCACGCCCGGCAGGAGCCAGCGCAGCACGGCCCCACCGAGCAGTGCGGCACCGATCAGCAGCGTGCCGATCCGGAACGCGCCCAGTGCCGTCACCAGCAGGCCCACCGCGACCAGGCCGAGCACCGCCAGCATCGGCCACTGCCGGGCCGGCGCCGGGGCGTCACCGCCCGCGGCCCGGCCGCCGCCCTCCGGACGCGCGGTGTCCCGCGTGAACAGCGGGAAGCGCCGGGTGGTGCGGCGCGGCCGCCCGTCGGCGTCGGGCGCGCTGACCGCGTCCCGTACCTGAACGTCGTCCGAGTCCTCAGCCGGCACTGCGCTCCGCCGCCTCGACCACGTTGACGAGCAGCTGGGCGCGGGTCATGGGGCCGACCCCGCCCGGGTTCGGGGAGATGAAGCCGGCCACCTCGGCGACGCCGGGGTGGACGTCACCGACGATCCTGCCCTCGGCGTTGCGCGAGACGCCGACGTCGAGGACGGCTGCGCCCGGCTTGATGTCCTCGGGCCGGATCAGATGGGCGGATCCGGCGGCGGCGATGACGATGTCGGCCCGCTTGAGGTGGGCGGACAGGTCCCGGGTGCCGGTGTGGCACTGGGTCACCGTGGCGTTCTCGCTGCGCCGGGTCAGCAGCAGCGGCATCGGGCGGCCGATGGTCACACCGCGGCCGACGACCACGACCTCGGCGCCCTTCAGCTCGACGCCGTAGCGGCGCAGCAGGGTGAGGATGCCGTTGGGCGTGCAGGGCAGCGGGGCCGGCTCGTTCAGGACGAGGCGGCCGAGGTTCATCGGGTGCAGGCCGTCGGCGTCCTTGGCCGGGTCCATCAGCTCCAGGATGCGGTTCTCGTCGATGCCCTTGGGCAGCGGGAGCTGCACGATGTAACCGGTGCAGGTGGGGTCGTCGTTCAGCTCGCGCACGACCGCCTCGATCTCCTCCTGCGAGGCGGTGGCGGGCAGTTCACGCTGGATGGAGGCGATGCCGACCTCCGCGCAGTCGCGGTGCTTGCCCGCGACGTACTTGCGGCTGCCGGGGTCCTCCCCGACGAGGACGGTGCCGAGACCGGGCGAGACGCCCTTCTCCTTCAGCGCCGCCACGCGGGCGGTCAGATCGGACTTGATCGCGGCTGCGGTGGCCTTGCCATCGAGAATCTGGGCGGTCATGACCCCATCCTCCCGGATGACCGCCCCCCGGTTCCAATCCGGGGCCGAGCATCACCCCTTCTGCCGGTCCTCGGCCTTGATCGACGATGTTGCACTTGCACAACGCCTGTGCAATCCGGCTGGACAAGTAACGCGGATCTAAAGAACGATGAGGGGCACAGTGCCGCGGGCAGTACCGGGGGGACGAACCGCATCTGTAGAAACTTCCTCCGAGCGTTGCCGCGCGTCCCCGCACTCGGCATAACGGAGGAAGGACCGCGCCATGAGTTTCGGCGACCCCAACAACCCCTACGGGCCACCGCCCCAGCAGCCGCCCGCCGCAGGCCCCGGCTACGGATACCCCCAGCAGGCCCCGCCGCAGCCCGGCGTCCCGCCGCAGGGCTACGGCTACCCGCAGCAGCCGGCGTACCCCGGCTACCCCGGTGGCAACGCGATGGTCCCCCAGTCGATGCCCGGCCTGCTGGTGACGGCCCGCGTCTTCCTGTACATCATCTCCGCGGTGCAGATCCTCGCCGGCCTGGCATGGCTCTACGTCGCGGCGTTCGTCAACGACGTGTCGGACGCGGCCAGCGACCTCGACTCCTCCTCCGACGACCCGTTCAGCTCCCTGGGTGACGCCGGCAACATGGCGGCCGGTGTGATCGTGGTGCTGGCGCTGATCGCCCTCGGCCTGGCCACGCTGTCGATCGTCCTCGGCGTGAAGTTCGGCAAGGGCGGCCAGGGCGTGCGGATCACCACCGTGATCTACGGCGCGCTGGGCACCATCGTCGGACTGCTCATGCTGTTCGTCGGCCTCGACACCGGCATGGCGTCCGCGGTGATCTTCCCGCTGCTGTGGGTGGTCTTCGGCGGCATCATCACCGCCGCGCCGGTCGTGCCCAGCGGCACCGCCTGGTTCAACCGCCCGCGGTACTGACGCGAAGCGGACCATACGGTTCGCGCCAATCACATCCGAGGGCCGTGTCTCACCCGAACGAGGGGGACACGGCCCTGGTGCGTTCGCCCTACTCTGGCACCGCGAGCTGTCAGGCACGGGGAGACGCACCTTGTACAGCATCATCGTGGTACCTCCGCCGACCACGGAGGACGAGCGATCCACCACCGAGCAGATCCGTCTCGCCCCCGGCGAGCGGCTCACGTTCGGCCGGTCCGCGCGCGCCAACCGCCTGCGCATCCCCCACGAGGGGGTCTCCCGCAGGGCCGGGGAGATCGCCGCGCAGGGCGCCTTCTGGATACTGAGCAACCTCAGCCGGGACCAGACCTACGTCGTCGAGAACCCGGAGGGCGCCGGCGAGCACGTGAAGGTCGGGCCGGGCCGGCTCGACGCGCCGATCCCCTTCGAGTTCGCGCGGATCGTGCTGCCCGCGGCCGGCGACCTGCTGCCCGTCGAGGTGTGGGCGCCCCGCCACGACTACATGCGCCCCGACAGCGACGGCGACGGCGACACCACCGCGCCCGCCTTCTCCCTGGACCGCACCACGCGCTACTTCGCGGTCCTGGCCGCCCTGTGCGAGCCGCGGCTGCGCGGCACACCGCATGCCCCGCTGCCCACCGTCGACCAGGTCGTGGAGCGGCTGCGGCCGTCCTGGCCGGCCGTCTCCCGCACCACCGTGCAGTGGAACATCGACTACCTCTCCGTGAAGCTGCGCCTCAAGCCGGGCCCGGACACCGCCGACAGCGGGCCCCGGCTGAACGGCAAGAAGGAGTCGCTGGTCTCCCTGGCGCTCCGCTTCGACCTGGTCCGCGAGGACGACTTGGTGATCCTGCGTGCGAACGCGCCCTCCGGATCGCCACGGTGAACGGCCGCGGCGAGCCGTTCGCCGTACCGGTGCCCCAGGGCTACCGGGTCGGGCCGTGGGAGGTCCGGGCGCCGCTCGCCACGGGCGCCTTCGGCAGCGTCTACGAGGCCCGGCGCACCGGCGAGGCGAGCGACCCCGGCCTGCCGCGTACGGCGGCGCTGAAGTTCCTGGCGACCGGCACGAACACCCCACGCCACCTGTCGCACCTGCGCGACCTCGTGGAGCGGGAGATCGCCCTGCACCGCAGGCTGCGCCACCCGCGGCTGATCCGGCTGTACGAGACGCTCACCGTCGACGACCCCGGCCGGCCGGAGCTGGACGGCGCGACCGTGCTCGTGCTGGAGAAGGCGGAGGGCTCCCTGTCCGCGCTGCTCACCGCCTCCCCGCGCCCCGCCGCCGGTCCCGCGCTGCTCGCCCAGATCTGCGAGGGGCTGCACCAACTGCACACCGCGGGCTGGGTGCACGGCGATCTGAAACCGGCCAACGTGCTGCTGATGAAGGACGGCACGGTCCGCCTCGCCGACTTCAACATGGCGGCCGAACTGGAGGGCACCCACGCCTACACCCCGGCGTTCTCCACTCCCGACTACACCCCGCCCGAACTGCTGTGGACGGAGATCGGTGAACGCGGCCGCCGTATCCGCCCGTCCGCCGACATCTGGGCCTTCGGCGTCCTCGCCCACCTCGTCCTCACCGGCTCCTTCCCGCTGTCCGGCGGCACCCCGACCGCCCGCCGCGACGCCGCCGTCGCCTACGCCCGCGGCACCGACGCGTTACGTCTGGCCCCCGAACTGCCCGACATATGGCGGGACATCGTGCGCGACTGCCTGGCCCGCACCCACGCCGAGCGCGTCGGCGGCGAGGAACTGCTGCGCCGGGTGAGCGCGGCGGCCGGCACCGAACGCCCCCGTCGGCTCCCCCGGCTGCGCCGCCGCTCCCGGCGCACCACGGTCACCGCGGCCGTCGTCGCCACGCTGGCCGCCGCGGCGCTGGGGTACGGCGTCAGCGACTGGGCGGACGGCTCCGGCGACGGCAAGAGCCCGGCCACGCCCGCCGCGTACGGCGCCGCCGAACTGCGCACCGACCGGGGCGTACCCGTCGGCTACCGGCGGCTGATCGTCGACTCGGCGCACGACTGCGTCCAGCCGGAGGTCACCCCGGCGCTGATCGCCGCGATGCTGAAGGCGGAGAGCGACTTCGACCCGGACCTCTCCGACCCGCACGCCGGCCGCGAGGGCGAGTACGGCATCGCCCGCTGGACGCCGAGTCTGCTGCGCTGGTGGATCCGCGCCGACGGCGTGCCCGCCACGGCGACCCCCAGGCCGCCCTTCTCCCCCGCCGAGTCGATCCCCGCCATGGCCCGCTACCTCTGCTACATGGAACCGCTGCTGCGCCCCGCCGGCCTGCGCGGCGACCGGCGCGTCCTGCTCGCCGCCGCGTACCGGACGTCGTACAAGAAGGTGAACGCGGCGGGCGGGGTTCCCCCGGCGATCCGCGCCTACGCCGACCGTGTCACGCGCTACCTCAAGGAGTACACCCCGCCCGGGAAGCCGTGACCCTGAGAGGTGTGAGGTACCGGCGGGCGACGGCCGCTGCGACGGTGGGACCACTCCACCACCGGTGGAGCGACCAAGACCGTCCGTTTCTCAGGGGGAACGCACGTGAACATCGTCAAGCCCGCCGCGCTGCTGATCGCGGCCACCGCCCTCGTCGCCGGCTCCACGGCCGCGGCCACCGCCGCCGACCCCGCCGGTACCCGGGTGACCTCGCTCCAGCAGACGGCCGACCAGGTGCTCGCCGGGCACCCCAAGCCGCTGAAGGTCACCGCCGACCAGGTCCGCTACGACGGCCTGACCGTCACCGCCGCGCCGAAGGGCAGGGCCGCGGTGAAGGACCTGGCCTGCGGCTACGGCCACCTGTGCATGGTGGTCAGGGGCACCAAGTTCGACTTCTACAAGTGCCAGACCTGGAACGTCACCAACTGGACCGGCGACGGCCCGTTCACCAACAACCAGACCCCGGGCACGGTCGCCAAGTTCTTCAACCAGGACGGCAGCGTCCGCTGGACCTCGACGGCCTACCAGGCGGGCACCGCCACCTGGGACCCGATCTGGTCGCTGCGCCCCTGCTGATCCACCGCAGCGGACGGCCTCCGGTCCCCTCGGGGGAGGGCCGGAGGCCCTCCGGCGTGGCGTCAGCTCCCGTCCCGGCCGGGGACGGCGGGCAGGACCTTCTCCGCGCCCCGCAGCAGCGCCGCGTCGTCGGGCAGCCCGCCGTCCTGCCGCCAGACGGCGACCTCGTAGGAACCGCCGCTGTCCTTGGTGTCCGGGGCGACCACCAGGGTGCGGGCGATGCCTCCGGGGGCGGCGGTGGCGTTGCCGCCACCCAGGTCGAAGCCGATCCCGATGGTCTGGTCGCAGGACAGCGCGGCCTGCCGCCCGAGGATCTTCTTCCGCTCGGCCGGCGTGCCGGGCAACGCGGGCAGGTCCGCGCGGTTGAGGGCCTCGCACAGCTGGTCGCCGGTGACACGGCCCGCCCGGGCGGCCTTGCGCAGGGACTTGTTACTGGGCGGGGAGCAGCTCGCCGGCCGGTCGGCGGCCTGGCCGCCGCCGGAGCTCTGCTCCATGTGCCAAAGGCCCCCCGCGAGGCCCCTGCACAGCAGCAGCGCCAGCAGCACCTGCGCTCCCCAGCTCATGTCCGGTTCGCCTTCCGGCTGGGCTGCTTCCGGTCTTTCGGACACGGCGATCCGGTCGCCCGTGTTCCCCCCTGTGGTCGGCGCGCCCCGACGGGCGCCGGGGAGCCTGACCGGAACGGCCCCGGCGGTGCCGCCGGGGCCGACTGAGCGGGGTCAGTGCATCGGGCTCAGTGCACCGGACTCAGTGGAAGAAGTGGCGGGTGCCCGTGAAGTACATGGTCACGCCGGCCTTCTTCGCCGCCTCCACGACCTGCTCGTCGCGGATGGAGCCGCCGGGCTGGACGATGGCCCGCACCCCGGCGTCGATCAGGATCTGCGGTCCGTCCGGGAACGGGAAGAACGCGTCCGAGGCCGCGAAGGAGCCCCGGGCCCGCTCCTCGCCGGCCCGCTCGACGGCGAGCTTGCAGGAGTCGACGCGGTTGACCTGGCCCATGCCGACGCCGACGGAGGCGCCGTCCTTGGCGAGCAGGATGGCGTTGGACTTCACCGCACGGCACGCCTTCCAGGCGAAGGCGAGCTGCTGGAGCTCGTCCTCGCTCAGCGCCCCGCCGGAGGCCAGCGTCCAGGTGGCCGGGTCGTCGCCCTCGGCCTGGAGCCGGTCGGTGACCTGGAGCAGCGCGCCGCCGTCGATCGGCTTGACGTCGACCGGGTGGGCGGGGCCGTCGGGGCAGCGCAGCACGCGGATGTTCTTCTTCTTGGTGAGGGCCTCCAGCGCGCCGTCCTCGTAGTCCGGGGCCACGATGACCTCGGTGAAGATCTCGGCGACCTGCTCGGCCATCTCCTTGCTGACCGGCCGGTTCACGGCGATCACACCGCCGTACGCGGAGACCGGGTCACAGGCGTGCGCCTTGCGGTGCGCCTCGGCGACGTCCGCGCCGACCGCGATGCCGCAGGGGTTGGCGTGCTTGATGATCGCGACGCACGGCTCGGCGTGGTCGTACGCGGCACGGCGGGCGGCGTCCGTGTCCGTGTAGTTGTTGTACGACATCTCCTTGCCGTGCAGCTGCTCGGCCGCCGCGAGCCCACCCTCACCGGCGGTGTACAGGGCGGCCGGCTGGTGCGGGTTCTCGCCGTAGCGCAGGGTGTGCGCGCGCTGCAGCGACGAGGCGATGAAGTCGGGGAACTGCGACTCGTCCGCGGGGGCGTAGGCGGAGGCGAACCAGGAGGAGACGGCGATGTCGTACTCCGCCGTGTGCCGGAAGGCCTCCGCGGCCAGGCGCTTGCGGGCGGCGAGGTCGAAGCCGCCGTCCTTGACCGCGGCGAGGACGTCGCCGTAGCGGGCCGGGCTGGTGACGACCGCGACCGAGGGGTGGTTCTTGGCGGCGGCGCGGACCATGGAGGGACCGCCGATGTCGATCTGCTCCACGCACTCGTCGGGCGAGGCGCCCGAGGCGACGGTCTCGCGGAACGGGTACAGGTTGACGACGACGAGGTCGAACGGCTCCACGCCCAGCTCGGCGAGCTGCTCGCGGTGGCTGTCCAGGCGCAGGTCGGCGAGGATGCCGGCGTGCACCCGCGGGTGCAGCGTCTTGACCCGGCCGTCCAGGCACTCGGGGAAGCCGGTCAGCTCCTCCACCTTGGTGACGGGGACGCCGGCGGCGGCGATCCGGCCGGCCGTGGAGCCGGTGGAGACCAGCTCGACGCCTGCCTCGTGCAGCCCGCGGGCCAGCTCCTCCAGGCCGGTCTTGTCGTAGACGCTGACGAGCGCCCGGCGAAGGGGCCGCTTGTTGCTCTCGGCGGTCACTGGATAACTACCTTTCGTCCCTCGATGCGATAGCCGTTGCGGGCGAGGCGCCCCACGACCTCGACGAGCAGCCTTCGCTCGACTTCCTTGATGCGCTCGTGCAGCGCGCTCTCGTCGTCCTCGTCCCGGATCTCCACCACGCCCTGCGCGATGATCGGCCCGGTGTCGACGCCGTCGTCGACGAAGTGGACGGTGCAGCCGGTGACCCTGGCGCCGTACGCGAGCGCGTCGCGCACGCCGTGGGCGCCGGGAAAACTGGGGAGAAGCGCGGGGTGGGTGTTGACGAAGCGCCCGCCGAACCGGGCGAGGAACTCCTTGCCCACGATCTTCATGAACCCGGCGGAGACGACGAGGTCGGGCCGGTGCGCGGCGACGGCCTCGGCGAGCGCGGCGTCCCACTCCTCCCGCGTGGCGTGGTCCTTGACCTTGACGACGAAGGTCGGCAGTCCGGCCCGCTCGGCCCGGGCGAGCCCCTCGATGCCGTCGCGGTCGGCGCCGACGGCCACGATCTCGGCTCCGTACGCCTCGGGCCCGACGGCGGCGATCTCGTCCAGCAGCGCCTGCAGATTGGTGCCGGAGCCGGAGACCAGCACGACGAGGCGCTTGGCCACGGAGTTGGCGGCCACGGTGGGGCCCTTTCTCGGGGGAGCGACGGTGCGCGGCCGGCCCGTCCATCCACACTTGTGTGTTCGTACGAATGCTTCGCGCCCCGGGATACGGGGAAGTCTACGAAGCGGCCGACCGCCAGCAACGATACCGGCACACGGGAAGGCCCCCACGGGACGGGGGCGCGGCCTGCAGGTAGCGTCTGGGAGGAAACTACTCGGGAACGCGGTGGACGCGCGGTGCGTTTCCGGGGTGGAAGCCCATGTCACCTAGGGGAAGACGCTCTCTTGATGCCGGACCGCAGCCTGCGACTCCTCACGTTCCCACCGCACCCGGGCCAGACAGGGGAGCGTGGCACCGTGCTGCTGCGGGAGCGGCCGACTTCCCCGCCCGAGGCGCCCGACGGTCCCGGGCAGGGGCGCGGCGGACAGGACCGCGAGGACGACAACCCCTTCGCGCCGCCGCCGGAGGGCACCCCGGACCGCCCGTGGCAGCCGCGCCACCCGGCGGGCGGACATGGCGGCGACGGCAGGGGCGGCAACGGACAGGGCGATGACGGGCAGAGCGGTGGCTCGCCCTGGGGCCGGTGGAGCGACCGGCAGCCCGACCGCTCCGCCGGTGGCTTCGGCGAGCGGCCCGGCAGCGACCCCGAGAAGCCGGCCGGCGGCGACGGAAGCGGTCCGGCCACGCGCTGGGACCCCACCGACCCGGTGCAGCGGCGCGCCCGGTACGCGCTGCTGTCCGGCATGTGGGCCTTCTTCTTCGCCCTCTTCGGCTGGCCCTACGTGGCGCTGCTGCTCGGTGCGCTCGCCGTGTACTGGGGCATCAGCGGGCTGCGCGGCAGAACCCGGTCCGGCGCCTCCGACGGCGGCGGCCGCCCGCAGACCACGGCCGCGGTCAGCGGCCTCGTCACGGGGTCCCTCGCCCTGGCCCTGGTCGCCGCGGCCTTCGCGTCCCAGCTCGTCTACCGCGACTACTACACGTGCACCGGTGACGCCCTGACCAACGAGGCGAAGCAGTCCTGCAAGCAGCTGCTGCCGTCGGAACTGCGCGGGTTCCTGGGCGAGGGCTGACGAGCGGGTCTACGGCGCGGGGGGTGCCGGCGGGACCTGCGGGGCGGATGGTGTCGGCGGGGCGTCCGGGGCCGGGGGCGGCTCTGCCGGCGGTTCTGCGTCTGGTGCAGTCGGTGGTGCTGCCGGTGATTCGGTGAGGGGGCCGGCCGGCTCGGACTGGTCACGCTCGTCGGGCGCGGTGCCGGTCGTGCCGGTCGTCCTGCCTGCGGCGGGGGCGATGCCGGGTGCCTTGTTGGGGGCGGGCGCGGTGGTGCCGTACGCCGGGCCGGGGAGTGTGGTCGCGCTCTCCACGCCGTAGGCCGTGTAGGGATCGTCCGCGGGGTCCTCGCGGTCGTACCGGGCGAAGGCGTGCTTCGTCGTCTCGATGTCGTAGATCTCCGGCTCCGCGTTCGGCGTGCGGCCCGTGGTGGGCTGCTGCCGGGCCGGTCGCCGTCGCCACCGCAGCCATCTGCCGGAGCGCCGGGTTCCGGGCGGGCCGGCCGGTGCCGGCACCGGCTCGTAGCGCGGGACGCCGATCCTGGGCCGTACGGCCGCAGCGGCGGAGGTCAGCTTGCCGCCGGACCCGGTGCGTTCGGCCGCCGCGGTAGCGGTCTGCGGGCCCCCGGCACCCGTCCTGCGCGAGCGGCCGCGCCAGGCGCGCCGGGCCAGGGCCACCGGGATCGCCGCCACGGCGATCCACAGAACGGTCGCCCCGCCCACCTGCCAGCCCATCGGACCGAAGCGGGAGAGCGCCGCCACCCCGAGCGGGCCGCCCGCCAGCGCCGCGAGGCCGGCCAGCAGCGCCCCGCACAGGACGGAGGCGAGGACGGCGGCCCCGGCCGTCCGGCCCGGCGCCCACGCGCCGCCCGGCAGCGCGACCCGGTCGGTGCCGGTCGCCGCCACCGCCAGGAACCAGCCCACCGTCACCCCGGCCGCCAGCGGCACCGCCGCCGTGGCCCAGTGCAGCGGGGTTCCGGGTCCGCCCGCAGGGACCGCGGCCAGCAGCGGGAACGGCGGCAGCAGCGGGGCCGGATCCGAGCCGAGCGGGCTGGTGAGGTGCCCGACGGCCAGGGCGAAACCGGGGCCGAGTGCGTAGGCGGCGGCCCACACGGCCGCGTTCGGCACCAGCACCAGGCACAGCAGCAGCACCGCGAACCGGCCCGACCAGCCCTCCGTCAGCTGCAGGAACGATCCGCGGGCCGCCCCGTTGTGCCACACCAGCGACACGGCCACCAGCAGCGCCCCGCCCCCGGACAGCACCGCCGCACCGGCGCACGCGGCGCGAGCGGCCGCGCCCAGCCGGGCCCGTCCGTCCGTGCCGAGCAGCAGCCGCCGCACCGGGCCCGGAAGCATCACGAGCACGCTCTCCACGGGCTCGCGGGGATGGCCGTGCGCCGTCCACACCCCCGCGCCGGCCGCCGTGACGACGAGGAGCGGCAGCATGACGGGGCCCGGCCAGGTCCAGGACGGCCTCAGCTCCCCGCGCGAGGACACGTACAGCAGGGCCGCCGCGGCGACGCCGAGGTAGCCGAGGACGACGCCGGTGAAGGCCGTGCGGCCGGCGACGGGCTCCACGCCGTCATGGCCGTAGACGGCGTCGCGGGCCGCCCGGTGCAGCAGCCAGACGGGCACGGCCATGAGCAGCAACGGCGTCACCCCCACGGGGGCGGGAACGCCGGTGAGGGTGTCGGTGCGGACGAGTTCGGCGCCGTGCCCGAGGACCCACAGGGCGGCCGCGATGTGCAGGGCGCCGCCGGGTCCGCTGTCCGGATAGGGGGAGCTGATCCACAGCGCCAGCACGAGCACGGCGAGCGAGCCGAGGCCCAGGCCTGCGGCGACCGCGCCGCCCAGCAGGCTCGCGGCCAGCCCGGACGAGCGGCCGCGCCTCCGGCGGAGCAGGCGGGGCAACGACGTTCGGCGGTCGGTCATCTGGATCACGACCGCCATGCTCCCAACGACACGCGCTTTCCGGGCGTAACAGGCGAAGCTCCGTTGTGTCGCTCAATATACGTTTATGTTCTTTTTCGTACGAAGGGGTGTCCGGTGAAGCAGTGCCCTGCCAACCCGCTCCCTCCGCCCGAGGAACGCCGGCGCCTGCGCGAGGCGGCCTCGCTGACGCAGGCTCAGCTCGCGGCACGGCTGGGCGTGTCCAAGGGTGCGGTGCGTGCGTGGGAGTCCGGCCGTACGACTCCCCGGGGCCCGCAGCGGGAGGCGTACGTGACACTGCTGGAGTCGCTGTCGGGGAGCGGCGGGCCGGTGACGGGGGCTCAGGAGACCGGTGCGATCGCGAAGGTGACCGTGGCCTCCGTGGGACGTACGTCGTCGGGGGCCTCCACGGTGGTGGTCGCCGCGGAGGCGGAGCCGAATCCGGCGGCCGTCGCCGGACCCGGCTCCCTGACGCCCGCTCAGGCCTTCGACGCGCTGTACGCCTTCTGCGCCCCGGCGCTGGTCCGGCAGGCGTATCTGCTCACCGGGCGGCGGGAACTGGCCCGGGAGTCCGTGGAGCGGGCCTTCCAGCGGGCCTGGGAGCGCTGGCCCGAGGTGGCCCGGGACCGGGACCCGGCGGGCTGGGTGCGGATGGCGGTGTACGAGTACGCGCTCTCCCCGTGGCACCGGTTCCGCCCCCGCTACCGCCACCCCGAGCCACCGCCGGCCGCCCCGGCCGACCGCGCGCTGATGGACGTACTCCTGAAGCTCCCGCCGTCGTACCGGCGCACCCTGCTGCTCCACGACGGGGTCGGCCTCGGTCTGCCCGAGACCGCGGCGGAGACGGAGGCGAGCACGCCGGCGACCGCGCACCGCCTGATCCACGCGCGTGAGGCGCTCGCCGCGACCCTGCCGGAGCTGGGCGATCCGGACGTGCTGCACCGGCGGCTGGCGGAGGTGGCCGCGACGGAGCGGCTGCGCGCTCCGCGGCCGACACGGGTGCGCTGCGGGGGTGAACGCCGGGCCCTGTTCTGGACACGGACGGCGATCGCGTTCACGGTCGCGATCATCGGAGCGACGGCGCTCACGCTCCGCTCGGCCCCCACGCAGTACGAGCCGCCTGTCGCCCCTGGTGAGGCGGTACGGGGGGTGCCGCCGAAGACGGCGCCGGGTCCGTTGTCGGAGGCGGAGGTGAAGCTGCGGGCGAAGTTGCGGGACTCTGCCGAGAGTGGGCCGGAGCGGTTGACTCCGTCGGGCTGGTGAGCGGCTTCCCGCCGTGCGGTTCCTGGTCGTTCGCCGGGTGCGGGTCCGTCGTGGCCGGTCGCGGCCGCGCGGCGGAGCCGCATGTCCAACAGAGCCCCCCGCCCCTGAGTGGGTGCGGTGGCCGTGTGCTCGTGATGTGCCGTCGTTGCTCGAACGCCGGCAGGCCCGTCCCCATGACGGGGACGGGCCTGCCTACGGTGAGTCGGGAACTCAGCCGGCCAGGATCTCGCGGGCGAGCTTGGCCGTCTCGGTCGGCGTCTTGCCGACCTTGACGCCGGCGGCCTCGAGGGCCTCCTTCTTGGCCTGTGCGGTGCCAGAAGAGCCGGAGACGATCGCACCGGCGTGACCCATGGTCTTGCCCTCCGGCGCGGTGAAGCCCGCGACGTAGCCGACGACCGGCTTGGTCACGTTCTCCTTGATGAAGGCCGCGGCCCGCTCCTCGGCGTCGCCGCCGATCTCGCCGATCATGACGATCAGGTCGGTGTCGGGGTCGTCCTGGAAGGCCTTCAGGGCGTCGATGTGGGTGGTGCCGATGATCGGGTCACCGCCGATGCCGACGCAGGTCGAGAAGCCGATGTCACGCAGCTCGTACATCATCTGGTACGTCAGCGTGCCGGACTTCGAGACCAGGCCGATGCGGCCCGGCTTGGTGATGTCGGCCGGGATGATGCCGGCGTTCGACTGACCGGGGGTGATCAGGCCGGGGCAGTTCGGGCCGATGATCCGGGTCTTGTTGCCCTTCTTGCCGGCGTACGCCCAGAAGGACGCCGTGTCGTGCACGGCGACGCCCTCGGTGATGACGACGGCCAGCGGGATCTCGGCGTCGATGGCCTCGACGACCGCGTCCTTGGTGAACTTCTCCGGGACGAAGATGACCGTGACGTCGGCGCCGGTCTTGTCGATGGCCTCCTTGACGGAGCCGAAGACCGGGACCTCGGTGCCGTCGAAGTCGACGGTGGTGCCGGCCTTGCGCGGGTTCACACCGCCGACGATGTTGGTGCCCGACGCCAGCATGCGCTTGGTGTGCTTCTGGCCCTCGGAGCCGGTCATGCCCTGGACGATGACCTTGGATTCCTGGGTGAGGAAGATAGCCATGGTGTTGTGTGACCTCGTCCCTTACTTCGCGGCAGCAGCCAGCTCGGCGGCCTTGTCGGCCGCGCCGTCCATGGTGTCCACGCGCTGCACGAGCGGGTGGTTGCGGTCGTCCAGGATCTGGCGGCCGAGCTCGGCGTTGTTGCCGTCGAGACGGACGACCAGCGGCTTGGTGACCTCTTCGCCCTTGCTCTCGAGGAGCTCCAGGGCCTGCACGATGCCGTTGGCGACGGCGTCGCAGGCGGTGATGCCGCCGAAGACGTTGACGAACACGGACTTGACGTCCGGGTCGCCCAGGATGATCTCCAGGCCGTTCGCCATGACCTCGGCGGAGGCGCCGCCACCGATGTCGAGGAAGTTGGCGGGCTTGACGCCCTTGTGGTTCTCACCGGCGTACGCCACGACGTCGAGGGTGCTCATCACGAGACCCGCGCCGTTGCCGATGATGCCGACCTCGCCGTCGAGCTTGACGTAGTTGAGGTTCTTCTCCTTGGCCGCGGCCTCGAGCGGGTTGGCCGCCGCCTTGTCGTGGAGCGCCTCGTACTCGGGGTGACGGAACTCGGCGTTCTCGTCCAGCGACACCTTGCCGTCCAGGGCGATGACCTCGCCGGAGGCGACCTTCGCGAGCGGGTTGACCTCGACGAGGAGGGCGTCCGACTTGATGAAGGTGTCCCACAGCTTGATGAGGACGTTCGCGACCTTGTCGGCGACGTCGGCCGGGAACTTGGCGGCCTCGACGATCTCGCGGGCCTTGGCCTCGTCCACACCGTCGATGGCGTCGATCGCGATCTTCGCGACGGCCTCGGGGCGGCTGGCCGCCACCTCCTCGATCTCCATGCCGCCCTCGACGGACGCGATGGAGAGGAAGGTGCGGTTGGCACGGTCGAGGAGGAAGGAGACGTAGTACTCCTCCAGGATCTCCGGAGCCGTCTCGGCGATCATGACCTTGTGGACCGTGTGGCCCTTGATGTCCATGCCGAGGATGTCCGTCGCGCGGGCGACGGCCTCGTCCGGGGTGGCGGCGAGCTTCACGCCACCGGCCTTGCCACGGCCGCCGACCTTTACCTGGGCCTTGACGACGGACTTGCCACCGAGGCGCTCAGTGGCTGCGCGGGCCGCCTCAGGCGTGTCGATGACTTCACCGGCCAGCACCGGTACATCGTGCTTGGCGAAGAGGTCCCTCGCCTGGTACTCGAACAGGTCCACGCGCTTCCGTCCCTATCAGTGATCTCGCGGTTCGTTGGATGCGTGGGCGTGCCGCGAAGGGCAACGTGACGTCCGCTTGTCACAAGGGAGGCGCACACGGTGTCCGAGCGCGCGGCATGTCCGTCTCGCAGGTTATCCCCGCTGGCGTTTCGGCTCTAAATCGGAGGTCACACCTCAGCGGTGATACCCGTCACATGATGCCGCGATTCACGGCACGGCGTGCCATGCGGTGCGGGACCTCACCGGGCTGGGGTTGACCCGGTGAGGTCCCTGAGCAGCCCCGGCGCCGGCCCTACGGTCCGGTGCGGGACGTGAGGCGGACGATCCCCACCCCAATGGGGACCGTCCGGCCTCCGTACCGCGGGGGTGCCACCGGATGGGCCGACGGTTTTCGGTCATCCGGGTCCGTCGCCCCCGCGGAGTCGGTGACGCGCCGGCCGGCTGCCGCGCGGTGTGCCGGTTGCCGTGCGGCTCCGGTCGCCTCGCGGTGTGCCGGTTGCCCGACGCCGGTCGCCTCGCGGCGCGGTGGATCGGGCGCGTGCGGCGGGCGCCCGCCGCTGTGGTGCGGCGCGGCGCCCGCTTCTCACATGCGGTGCGGTGCCTGCTGCCCGAATACCCCGTCAGTGTCATGCACATACCCGGGGGTGGCGGACCGCGCCACTCCCCCGGCTCCGTGCGCCGCATGCCCGGCCAGCGGGACGCCGGTGGCCTGCACGGTCCCGGACAGATCCTGCGCGAAGGGCGAGACGTCACCCGTCACCCCGTACGCGAAGGCGCCCGCCTGCCCGGCGACGCCGCCCGCGAACGGTGCGGCGTCACCCGCGACGCCGTACGCCGACCCGGTGACGCTGTCCGCCACCCCGTCCACGACCGGCCGGACGACGTCCACGACGGGCTGCGCCGCGCCCGTGACCCCGGCGGCCAGGGGCTGCACCTGGCCGGTCACGCCCTGGGCGAAGTCACCCGCCTGCCCGGTCACGCCGTACGCCAGCGGCGGCACCTGCCCGGCGACCCGGCCGGCGAACGGCGTCAGGTCGCCCTCGGCCCCGTACCCCAGCGCACCCGCGTCGGCGACGGCCTGCCCGGCGACCGGCACCACACCGTTCACGGCGGTGTGGGCCACCGGCGGCAGCACGGCGTCCGCGGCGCCCTGGCCCACCTGCCCGACGAGCCCGGTGGCGTACGACGGCACACCGCCGACGACCGGGTACGCGTCCGCGACGGCGTCCCCGGCGGTTCCGGTGACCCCCTGCGCCGCGTGGCGGGCGACCGGCGTCACGCCGTACACCGCGTCGGTCGCGACGCGGGCGGTTCCGTGGACGGCACCTCCGGCGAGCGGCGTCACGCCCGCCACCGCCCGGCCCGCGAGCGGCACGGCACCGTCGACGGCCGCGCCCGCAACCGGCGGCAGCGCCGCGGACGCCGTCTCCCGCACCACCGGCGTCACCGTGCCGGGAACCTCGGCGACCGTGCCGAGCACCCGCTGCTCCACCCCGTCGACCGCACCGGTGACATGCCCGGGGACGGCGGAGACGGAGGCCAGGGCGGCGGTCCGGACATCATCGGCCTCACGCTGCGCGGCGGCCGAGCCGCGGCCCGCGCCCGCCACGACCGGCCGCGCCGTCGTCCGTACGGCGCCGTCGACGTCCTGCGTCCTGTGCGCCGTCGCCTGCACGCCCTGGAGCCTGGTCTGCGCGGTGGCCAGCGCCTGCTCCAGCTCGGGGGCGAAGGCGGCGAGCGGACCGAAGAGGTAGTCGATGCCGTCCTGCGGGGTGTGCGGCAGCTGCTCGGCGGCGTGCGCGGCCGTGCTGTGCGCCGCGTGCGCGGTGTTCGCGGCGTGGGCCGCTTGGGCGCCGGTGATGGCCTGCGCGCCGCGCAGCCGGGGGGTGTGCGCGGTGGCGACCTCGGCGTCGACGTAGTGGCGGGCCTGGTCGGCCGTGGACGCGGGCGTGTGCACGGCGGCACCGCCGAGGAGGCCGGTCGCCGTGGACGTCGCCCGGGTGGTGGCCGGGGCGGTGGTGCCGGTGACCGTGGCGGTGGCGTCCTGGGCCGTGCCGGTCAGCGCGGAGACGGTGCCGTGCGAGGTGGCCAGGACGGTGTCGACGGTGTCCGTGACCGCGCCGAGCGTGTCACCGGCGTCGGCCGTGGCGTCCGGGGCGGACACCGACGGGGCGGGCAGTTCGTCGGCGCTGGCCACGGCCGAGCCGAGCGCCCACGCGCCGGTGACACCGGCGGCTATCACGATGGAGCGGCGGATGTTCTTGTTCATGCGTGCTTCGGATCCTTCGGGTTCTGGAGCGGCGCGGCCGCGCACCTCCGGGTCGGTGACCTCGGGGGTGGGCTGCGCCGTGGAGTGGGGCTTGGGGTTCGGGATCATCCGTCCGGCAGCGCCGCGCAGGGCGGGGCGTCCGGAGGAGCGGGCAGACCTGTGCCGCCCCCGCGCGGCAGGTCCACGGCGGGGGAAGGTCTGCCTAGGCGGGGAAGACGGGGATGTCCCGGTACCTGTCCTGGATCCGAGGTGCGGCGCCCGGGGCCGCGGTTCCGGCCCGCGCCGGCAACGGCAGCCGGTCGCGCGGCGTGACCGCGTACGCGTCCCCGTGCCCGGGCGTGCCGTCACCGGCGGCCGACCCGCCCACCACGGCACCACTCGGACCGTCGGCAGGCCCCTGCGGCACGGTGTCCCGGCCGGGTTGAGCGGAGAAGGGATGAGCGGAGAGGGGGCGAGTGGAGAGGAGGTGCGCTGTGTGGCGGGGCCGGGGCTGTGCCGACGCGGCCACCGGGCCGGAGCGGTGGGCGCGGAACGCCGAAGCGTCGGCGGCCCACACGGGTCCGGCCGGCGCGGGTGCTGCACTGTGGCCGGCAGAGACACCGCCGCCGTCAATGCCGGGTGCGGAGGGCACGGGCAGTTGCGGGGCCCGGTGAAGAGCAGGCAGCGACGGCGCCTGCGGCAACGCGGGCGGCGCCGGAAGCGCGGGGAGCGGCTGGGGGGCCGACGGGACCGGCAGCGTCTTCACGGTAGCCGCCGCGTCGTCGATGCCCGCCGTCTCGTCGATGCCCACCGCGTCGTGCACGCCCGCCGTCATGGCGTCCCGCACCTCACCGACGGGCCGCACCACGCGCGCGTCCACGGCCCTCGACGCAGGACGCGTCGCCGAGGGCGCAAGCGACGGCGTCTCCGCCGAGGCGCTCGCCACCGTGGCCGTGGCCTTCGTCAGGGGTGCCGTCGGCGCCTGCTCCGCCGCCTGCGCGCGCTGCCCGCAGAGCAGTCCGAGCACGAGCAACCCGCCCAGCAGCAACGCCGCCTGGAGTGCACGCCTCCCGGCCACCGCGCGCACGACGCGCACAGCGGCACCGGAGAGAGCGGGCTGCCAGGTCAAGAGGGCGGGATCCTCCCGTGCGAGGTAAGGCGAAACGAGCCGGGATTGCAGGGCGCACGCCTCGGGCATACGCGGCATCGATCCTTGCATGCGACGCCCGAGGTTGCGCAAGCCCCCTGTTACCGATGGGTAGTCATGTCCGGTATGGGCAGCGGCCGCTTCTCGATCGCCGCCGCCATCACCTCAGGGAAAAGGTCGGGCGTGCAGGCGAACGCCGGTGCCCCCAGCGCGGCGAGCGCGGCCGCGTGCTCCCGGTCGTAGGCGGGCGCCCCCTCGTCCGACAGCGCGAGCAGCGCCACGAACTGCACCCCGGACGCCTTCATCGCCGCGACCCGCTTCAGCATCTCGTCGCGTATGCCGCCCTCGTAGAGGTCGCTGATCAGGACGACCACCGTCTCCGCGGGCCGGGTGATCCGCGACTGGCAGTAGGCGAGCGCCCGGTTGATGTCCGTGCCGCCGCCCAACTGCGTCCCGAACAGCACGTCCACCGGGTCGTCCTGCTGGTCCGTGAGGTCGACGACGGCCGTGTCGAACACGACGAGCCGTGTGCTGATCGACCGCATCGAGGCCAGCACCGCGCCGAAGACGGAGGCGTGAACGACGGACGCCGCCATCGAACCGGACTGGTCGACGCACAGCACGACGTCCTTCTTCACCGACTGCGAGGCGCGCCCGTATCCGATGAGCCGCTCCGGCACGATCGTCCGCTGCTCCGGCAGGTAGTGCTTGAGGTTGGCCGCGATCGTCCGGTTCCAGTCGATGTCGTGGTGGCGCGGGCGCCGGACGCGGGCACTGCGGTCCAGGGCGCCGGTGAGGGCGGCCCGGGTGCGGGTGGCGAGCCGCTTCTCCAGGTCGTCCACGACCTTGCGCACCACTGCACGCGCGGTCTCCTTCGTGGTCTCCGGCATCGCCTTGTTCAACGACAGCAGCGTGCCGACGAGGTGCACGTCGGCCTCCACCGCCTCGAGCATCTCCGGCTCCAGCAGCAGGGTGGACAGACCGAGCCGGTCGATGGCGTCACGCTGCATGACCTGGACGACGGAGGAGGGGAAGTAGGTGCGGATGTCCCCGAGCCAGCGCGCGACGGACGGCGCCGAAGCACCCAGGCCCGCCGAACGGTCCCGCCCCTTGCGCGCCTTGTCCTCCTTGCCGTACAGGGCGGTCAGCGCCCCGTCCATCGCCGCGTCCCGGCCGGACAGCGCGCATCCGGTGCCGTCCGCGGCGTCCCCGCCGAGCACCAGCCGCCAGCGGCGCAGCCGTTCCCGCGCACCCGCCGTTTCCGCGGCGCCCGCTTCCGTCGCTTCCGTCGCTTCCGTGATCGTGCCTTCCCTGGTCCGGCGTTGCGTGGACCTGGCTTGCGTGATCCTGCGTTCCGTGGTCATGCGCGCGCCCCCGCGAGGTCGTCGACGTCGGTCGTCTCCTGGTCGCCGTCCAGGCCCAGCAGCAGCCGCACCACGGGCAGCACCGCGTCCGCCCGCTCGGCGTCCAGACCGGGCCCGAAGCCGGGGACACCCTCGGCACCGGCGGCGGCGCCCCTCCCCCGGTCCTGCGGCCCGCGCCGGACCAGCTCGCCGAGCGTTCTTCTCACCCCCGGCTCGTACGCCGAGAACGTCCGCCGCAGCAGGGGCAGCACGTCCGTGAACGCCTCCGCCGGCACCCCGGTCAGCCAGCCGTCCACCAGAGTGAGCAGCCGCTCGTCGTGCACGAGCAGCATCCCGCCGCCCCCACCGCCCACGAAGCCCTCGATCCACGCCGCCGCGTCGGCCGGCGGCGCACCCGGCGACAGGGCGAGCCCCATCAGCCGGGCCGCCTCGTCCTGGTCCAGCGCGCCGTCGTCCAGCAGCAGCCGCACCGCCCGCCCACGGATCACACCGGGCACCGTGTCGCGCCCCGACAGCACCCGCAGCACGCCCTGCCAGCGGACGCGCAGCGTGCTCGGGGCCGCCGAGGCCCCCGGCACCTCCCGGGTGTCGCCCAGCAGGCCCACTGCCCCGTGGACCGCGTCCACATGGCGCCGCGTCTCGGCTGCGGCGTCCGCGTCGAGCGCGGCGCACGCCGGAGGCAGCCCCACGAAGATCCGCTCGGCGAGCCCGGCGGCGACCTCCGCGAGCGCGGCGGTGTCCGTGCCGCGCACGTCGCCGTAGCGCAGGGAACGGACCAAGGCGGGCAGGGCCTGGGCCAGATGCCCGACGTCCGTGTCGAGCGCCGCCCGGTCGGCGAGGACCCGCATCACCACGGGCAGCGCGTCACCGAGCCCCGCCAGCAGGCACTGCTCGGCCAGCGCGGTGACCTCCGCCAGGGCCTGCGCGGCGAGCGCGTCCGCCTCGGTCTTGCCGGTGGCCGCGGCGAGCACGGTCGTGCCCCACACCCCGGCCTCGGCGACCCGCACCGACAGCTCCGGCTCCCAGCGCAGCCGCCACGTCTCCCGGAAGGTGCCCGTACTGCCCCGCGAGGCGACCGGCTCGCCCCACGTGATCCGCAGCAGCCGCAGCCGGTGGAGCAGCCGGCTGCGCTCGGCGTCGGTCTCCTTGCGCAGGTCGAGTTCGAGCTCCCGCTCCGCCGCCTCGGGTTTGAGCCGCAGCCGGCGCTGCAGCCGCCCCAGATCGCGTTGCAACGGCACCGCCGGCGCCGTCTGCGGCACCTCGCCCAGCACGTCCCCCACGACGAGCCGGTCGTGCACCAGCGCCAGCGGCACGTCCGAGCCGTCGCACATCACGGCCCGCACCGCGTCGGTCGTCTCGCTGAGCCCGGGCAGCGGACGTCCGCGCACCGCCGCGAGCGTCTCGGCGAGCCGTACCGCCTCGATGACGTGCGCGGACGAGACGAGGCGGTCCTCTGCCCGCAGCAGCCCGGCCACCTTGGTCATCCACCGCTCGACGGGCCGGTCCGGTGCGTCGAACAGATGGCCGTACCACCCCGGCGAGGCGATCCCGGCGCCGTATCCGCCGGCCCTCGCGAGCCTGCGATACGTCCATGGCACCCACGTCAGGTCGGCCTTGACCTTCGGCAGCCCCTTGAGCAGCGCCTTGTCGGCCGTGACCGTCGGGCGCCGCCGTAGCGCCGGAACGTGCCAGGCACCGCACACCACGGCCACGTCCTCGCCGAACTCCTTGTGCGCCGAGCGCAGTTGGAGCCGCATATGGGCCTCGCGCACCAGGTCCCGGTCGTGTCCCCCGCTGCCGTAGGTCTCCCGCAGTGCCGTCATCGCCTCCTCCAGGACGGTGAACGGCGCGAACGGGTCCCGCCGCTCCGGCCCGCGGTGCTCGACGACGTCCTCCCACCAGCGCTCCGGATCGTCGTACCCGGCGGCGTCGGCGAGCACGGCGAGCGGATCGAGCCGCACTCCGGCGGCGAGCCCACCGGCCCCTGGGCTGCCCGGCTCGGCCCCGCCCGGCACGGATCCGTCCGTCCCCTTTTCCCCCTCGGGCCGGTCGTACAGGTGGGGCCGGTCGGGCAGCCCCCCTTTCCCCTCGTCCCTCTCCCACGCGAGCGAGTGGACGGCCGGCAGATCGATGAAGCGGGCCGGGACGTCATGGGCCAGGGCCCAGCGGATCGCCACCCACTCCGGGGAGAACTCGGCGAGCGGCCAGAACGAGGAGCGGCCGGGCTCGTCCACCGCGTGGGCCAGCAGCGCCACGGGCGGGTGCATGTCCGGCTCGGCGGCCAGCGGCAGGAGGGCGTCTGCCTCGGGCGGCCCCTCGATCAGCACCGCCCGTGGCCGCGCCGCGTCGAGCGCCGCGCGCACCGCCCGGGCCGAGCCGGGCCCGTGATGACGCACCCCGAGCAGCAGCGGCCCCGGGCCCGGCCACCCGCGCCGGATCGCCTCACCGTCCGTCATCGCATCCCCCTCATCCGCACGGCCCATGTCCTCACCTGCGCGACCACCACGGGCGTGGTCTTCGCGCGCCCTTAATGCCCCGTCACGGCCCCGTCTCCGGCGCGCACACCCTCCCCTGCGAGCCTCCGTTGCCCGCGGACCCACCGCTCCCGGAGGAGCCTCCGCCGCCCTCACGTCCCGCGGAGCGGCCCCAGCCCAGGTCGTCGTCCCCGCGCGTCATGCGCTCACCTCCCGGCAGGCGCGGTAGAAGTCGCTCCAGCCGTCGCGCTCGCGGACCACCGCCTCCAGGTACTCCTGCCACACGACCCGGTCGGCGGCCGGGTCACGGACCACGGCGCCGAGGATGCCGGCGGCCACGTCACCGGCCCGCAGCACACCGTCGCCGAAGTGGGCGGCCAGCGCGAGGCCGCCCGCGACGACGGAGATCGCCTCGGCCGTCGAGAGCGTTCCGCTGGGCGACTTGACCTTGGTGCGCCCGTCGGCGGTGACGCCGTCGCGCAGTTCACGGAAGACCGTGACGACGCGGCGGATCTCGTCGATGCCGTCGGGCGCGGCCGGCAGGTCGAGCGAGCGGCCGATCTGGTCGACGCGCCGGGAGACGATGTCCACCTCGGCCTCGACGCTCTCCGGCAGCGGCAGCACGACCGTGTTGAAACGGCGGCGCAACGCGCTGGAGAGGTCGTTGACCCCGCGGTCGCGGTCGTTGGCGGTGGCGATCAGGTTGAAGCCGCGGACCGCCTGCACCTCCTGGCCCAGCTCCGGTATCGGCAGGGTCTTCTCCGACAGGATGGTGATCAGCGTGTCCTGCACGTCGGCCGGGATGCGGGTGAGCTCCTCGATGCGGGCGGTCATGCCCTCGGCCATGGCGCGCATGACCGGGCTGGGCACGAGGGCGTCCCGGCTGGGGCCGTGGGCCAGCAGCTGCGCGTAGTTCCAGCCGTAGCGGACGGCCTCCTCCGGGGTGCCGGCGGTGCCCTGCACCAGCAGGGTGGAGTCGCCGCTGACGGCCGCCGCGAGGTGTTCGGACACCCAGGTCTTGGCCGTGCCGGGTACGCCGAGCAGGAGCAGGGCGCGATCGGTGGCGAGCGTGGTGACGGCGACCTCGACGATGCGGCGCGGCCCCACGTACTTGGGCGTGATCACCGTGCCGTCGGGCAGGGTGCCGCCGAGCAGGTAGGTCGCCACCGCCCACGGTGACAGCCTCCAGCGCTGCGGGCGCGGGCGGTCGTCCTGTGCTGCGAGCGCGGCGAGTTCGTGCGCGAAGGCGTCCTCGGCATGCGGTCGCAGGACGTCGGCCGGTCGCGCCTGGGTCGTGTGCGCCTCGGTCGGTCCCGTCTCCTTGTCCTCTTTCGCTTCGTCGGAAGCCGGTTGATCCACGGTCACAGACATGGCGAAGTCCCCCTCCAGCCGGGCCGGTCGGTGATCTGGCATCCACCGTGCACCACGCCACTGACAACGCGTTCCGACCTGCGCAAACGCGCTCGCCGGGCCGATTGTCAGTGGGGGGGCCTACCGTCGACGACATGACTGAGCAGGGGGTGCGCTGGAGTGCGGACCAGGTGCTGGCACTGGCACCTGACGCCGCGTCGCGCAAAGCGGGAAGCAGGCTCGGCGTGGCCGGCCAGTGGTCCGAGGGGGGCCGTTCCGGCGAGGGGATCGTGTGGGGGCTGTGCAGGGGCAGCGGCGGCTCGGCGTACCGGACGGTGGTGGACGTCGCCGATGTCTCCGAGCCCGCGTATTCCTGCAGTTGCCCGAGCCGGAAGTTCCCGTGCAAGCACGCGCTGGGACTGTTGCTGCTCTGGTCGGGCGAGGAGGACGCGGTGCCTCGGGGGGAGCCGCCGGCGTGGGCGGCGCAGTGGAGAGAGGGGAGAAGGAAGCGGGCCGCGGAGAGGGGGCCGGAGGGAGGTTCCGCCGCCTCCTCCGCCGATCCGGAGGCGGCCCGGCGGCGGGCCGAGCGCCGGGCCGAGCGGATCACCGCCGGCGCCACGGAGCTGGAGCAGCGCCTGGCCGATCTGCTGCGCTCGGGCCTGGCGACGGCAGAGCGGGCGGGGTACGGGATGTGGGAGGAGACAGCGGCCCGCATGGTGGACGCGCAGGCGCCCGGGCTGGCCGCGCGGGTACGGGAGTTGGGCGCGATACCGGGCTCCGGCCCGGGCTGGCCGGTGCCGCTGCTGGAGGAGTGCGCCCTGGTGCACCTCCTGGACCAGGGCTGGCTGCACCGCGAGCGGCTGCCGGAGGGCCTGGCGGCGACGGTGCGCTCCCGCGTCGGCCTGCCCGTGACGCCGGACGGTCCTGCGGTGCGCGACCAGTGGCTGGTCCTCGCGCAGTACGACACAACGGGGGACGCGAAGCTGACGACCCGCCGGATATGGCTGCACGGCGTCGCCACCGACCGTACCGCGCTGCTGTTGTCGTACGGCGCCGCCGGGCGCGCCCCGGAGCTGGCCCTGCCGGTCGGCCTGGCGCTGGACGCGGAGGTGTCCGCGTATCCGGGAGACGGCCGGCAGCGGGTGGCACTGGGCGAGCGGTTCGCCCCGCCCGCACCGACGGCCGTACGGCCCAAGGGGGTGACGACCGCGCAGGCGACCGCCCGTTACGGCGAGGCGCTGCGGGACGATCCGTGGCTGGAGTCCGTCCCGGTGACGCTGGAGTCGGTGATACCGACGCCCGGTGGGGACTCGTGGCAGCTCGCGGACGCCGACGGTGACAGCGCCCTGCCGCTCACCCCGGCCGCTGCGGCCCGCCCCGGCCTGTGGCGGCTGGTGGCCCTCTCCGGCGGCGACCCCGTCACCGTCTTCGGTGAGTGCGGCCACCGCGGTTTCACCCCGCTCACCGCCTGGCCCCACGGCCCCGGCGACGCCGTGTCCCTGTACTGAGCACGGCCCGATGACGCGCCCGGGGGCACGAGGGGCACATCCGTCCCCTTCCTCGGCCCCCATCCGTCCGGCATCCCGGGACACCCCGGGGTGAGCCTTCGACCGTTCCCGGTCGTCCCAGCGAAAGGAAGCGCATGAACTCGACCCCGGCTCCCGTGGCCCGGCCGGCTCGCCCCGCGTCCGGTGCCTGGGAGGACCTGGTCACCGCGGCGCTGCTCGGTACGGACCGGCGCACCCCGCCGGTGCCGCTCGGAGGCGGCCGCGAGGCCCCCGTGGCGCTGCTGGACGCGGCGGCCGAGGCGACCGTGCGCCGCCGTGCCGGGCTGCGGCCCGCCGCGGCCGCGCCCCGGCCCGCGCCCGCCCCCGCCGACCCGCGCCCCCCGCTGCCCGCGGCGGCGGCCCGCAGACTCGGCACGCTGCTGGCCGACCGCCCCGGCACGGCCACCGGCCGCAGAGGCACGACACCGGATCTGATGGAGCTGCTGCCGCAGTGGCTCGCCGCGGCGAACGCGGGGGGCTGGGCGCCGCCGCCCCAGGCGCTGCCCGCGCTGCTGGACGCGGCGCGCGGCCGGACGGATCTGCGGCCGGCGGTACTGGAGTTCGCCGGGCCGCGCGCGCTGTGGCTGGCCCGGCTCAACCCGGACTGGCGGTTCGCCCTGCGGGCCGCGCCCGGCGGCGGCACGGCACTGCCGCAGCCCGGTCAGCGGGCGGAGATCGAGCAGCTGTGGCAGGAGGGTCTTTTCGCCGAACGGGTCGCCCTCCTCTCGGCGTTGCGCGCCCGCGATCCCGGGGCGGGGCGCGCGCTGCTGGCGGCGACCTGGGCCACTGAGCGTGCCGAGGACCGGCTGATGTTCCTCGACTCGCTGCGCACGGGCCTCGGCCCGGACGACGAGCCGTTCCTGGAGCAGGCTCTCGCCGATCGCAGCCGCAACGTGCGTGCCACGGCGGCGGAGCTGCTGTCGGCGTTGCCGAGGTCGGCGCTCGCCGCCCGGATGGCGGTGCGCGCCGGCGTGTGCGTGGCCCTGGACCGCACGCGCGAAATACCCACCATCGTCGTGGAGGCGCCCCACGAATGCGATCCGGGCATGGAGCGCGACGGTGTGCAGGCCACGGCGCCGACCGGGCGGGGTGAACGGTCGTGGTGGTTGGGTCAGTTGGTGGAGGCCGCGCCCTTGAGCACCTGGTCCGGGCGGCTGGGCGGGCGGACGCCGAGGGAGATCGTGGCGCTGCCGGTCGCCGACGACTGGCAGGGCGAACTGCACGCGGCCTGGTGCCGGGCGGCGGTCCGGCAGCGGGACGGCGGCTGGGCGCGGGCGCTGCTCGGCGAGCCGTCGGCTCCCGAGGCGGGCGGTCCGGGCGCGGTCTCCCTGGCCGAGCGGGCCAAGCTGCTCGGCACGCTCCGGCCCGCCGAACGGGCCGAGTGGGTCGCCGGGTTCATCGCGGCGCACGGCCTGTCCGAGGCGTTCCAGCTGCTCGGGGTGTGTGCGGTGCCGTGGGCGGCGCTGCTCGGACGTGCGGTGGTGGACGCGCTGAACATCGCACGGGACGCCGGAAGTTACCCATGGAGTTTCAGCGGCGTGATGGGGCTGGCCGAGCGCTGCCTGGATCCCGCGGAGGCCGGGCGCCTCGACGGGCTGCTCGCGGTACCGGACGAACCGGAGGACGCGTCGCCGGGGGCCGGGGGCTACTGGGCGGAGGCCTTCCAGCGGCTCATGACGACACTGCGGCTCCGCGCGGCGATGATGCGGGAGCTGGAGGCACCGTGACCGCGATGGTGGGCGGCCACCGAAGCCGGACGCCGGGGCACGCCCCGGGGCCCGCCCCAGGACCCAGCCACCCGGGGCCCGCCCCGACTCCGGACACCCGCGACCCGCCCCGGGCCCGATCCCGCCACGGCACACCCGGGCACCGGCCGACCGGCAACTCCCTCGGACTCCGGCCGACCGCGACACCCTCCAGCACCGAGAGACCTCGCAGGCGCCCTCAGGCACCGCTCAGGTACTCCGCAGACACCCCCGGACGCCACCACTGACCCACCGGCGGCGCAGCCCCCGGCTCCCGTCGGCCGTGCCGGGCGTCAGGCCTCGGCAGGCTGCCGTACGTTCGCGCGTACCCAGTCCACGATGGACTGGGTCGTCGCACCCGGGGTGAAGATCTCCGCGACGCCCTTGTCCTTCAGCGGCGGGATGTCGGCCTCCGGGATGATCCCGCCGCCGAAGACCAGGATGTCCTCGGCGTCCCGCTGCTTGAGCAGGTCGATCACGGCCGCGAAGAGCGTGTTGTGCGCCCCGGAGAGGATGGACAGCCCGATCGCGTCGGCGTCCTCCTGGATCGCGGTGTCGACGATCTGCTCGGGGGTCTGGTGAAGCCCGGTGTAGATCACCTCCATGCCCGCGTCGCGCAGCGCACGCGCGATGACCTTGGCCCCGCGATCGTGGCCGTCGAGCCCCGGCTTCGCCACCACGACGCGGATCGGACCGGCTGCCACACCCATCACTGCCTCCATGAAGCGACTGCATCCATCCCCACCGACGCCTACCGACAAGGCCTGCGGTACCCACACCGGCCTGGGGAGTGAACGAACGTTATCGCCCAGCATCCCGCAACCGGCCGTTTCGCGGTGCACAGCGAGGGGGAAATCACACAGTGGGACATGTTCATCGCGCACGGTTCCCTGATTCCGGGAGCCATGCGACACACACTTCCGGGGCACTCGTACCCCAGAAGGAACAAGCGCCACGGGAGCCGCTACGAGGTCGCCGTGTCACCGCGCCGCAGGCCACGCGGCGTGAAGGCACGGCGTATCGACACAGGAGCACATCGCAGACGCCGTAGGACACGCCGTCGACGGCCTCGGCCCCGGCTTCCACGAGGGCACAGGGAAGACAGAGGAGTCCTCCCAGGTGCCGACAGGAGGTCGGCCATGACGGTCACCAGGGTCCTCTATCCCTTTCTCCCCCTCTGTCAGCGCCTCCTGCCGAGCAGGCTGGCCGGACTCTCGGCGGCCCTGCTGAAGGCGACCGCCCTGGAACTCGCGATCCTCACCGGTCACCTCCTGCTGTATCCCTCCGGCATCGTGCAGGAGCGCCGCAGCCGCCCCCTGCCCGCGCCGGCCGGCCCCGGACGCGGTGTCTCTCCCGGCGCCGCCCCAGGGCTCACCAGCGACGACACGGCCTGCGAGGTCCCGGATCCGGCCCGGCTGCCGGTGCCGACCCGGCCGCCCGTGGTGCTGCTGCACGGCTTCATCGACAACCGGTCCGTGTTCGTGCTGCTGCGTCGCAATCTCGCCCAGCACGGCAGGCAGCGCGTCGAGTCACTGAATTACTCGCCGCTGACCTGCGACATCCGCATCGCGGCCGAACTGCTCGGGCGGCACATCGAGGAGATATGCGAGCGCACGGGCAGTGAGCGCGTGGATGTCGTCGGGCACAGCCTCGGCGGCCTGATCGCCCGCTACTACGTGCAGCGGCTCGGCGGCGATCACCGAGTGCGCACGCTGGTCACGCTGGGTACGCCGCACTCCGGCACCCGGGTGGCGCCGCTGGCCAACGCCCATCCGATCGTGCGCCAGATGCGGCCCGGCTCGCCGGTGCTCGAGGAGCTGGCCCAGCCGGCGCCGGGCTGCCGTACGCGTTTCGTGAGCTTCTGGAGCGACCTGGACCATCTGATGGACCCGCTGGAGAGCGCCTGCATCGACCACCCCGACCTGCTGGCGCACAACGTCCGGGTGACCGGGATCGGCCATCTGGCCCTGCCGGTTCACCCGGCCGTGGCGGCCGGCATACGGCAGGCCCTCGACGCGGAGCTGCCGGGAGCCGACGCCGGCACGCGTGCGGGCGGCCTGACCGTGGCCTGACGTCGCAGGACGGCCGACCGCACCCGGCCTTTCGGTCACCTCATGTGACCGGAAGGCTGCACTCCGGAACGGTCCGGGAATCGTCGCCAAACACCTCGACGGCAACAGGCAGTCGAACAATCATCGAACACCAGGCCAAGTACGCGTCTGGGACGGCCAAAAGACGGCCGAATGCCCGTTTCCTGCGCGCACGAAACCAGACGAAGATTGTCGTGCCCGCGTACCGCCGGGTACAGTCGCCGCACTGCTCTGGCAGCCCCTGTTGTCGAGGCGAAAGAGAAGTTGGTGAACGACCGTCACCCGTCGGGGACCATGACCACCCCGGCTCCGGCTTCCGACGCCTCCTCGGCGCAGTACGCGTCGTACGGCGCGCAGGACGCCCCGTACGGCAACTTCACCACCCACAACGCGTATGACGCGAGCGGTTTTTCCGGAAGTGAGCACAGCACCGGGACGTTCGCGACCGACCCGCTCTTCGGCAGCCTCCCGGACGACGGCGGCTATGACACCGGTCAGTGGGCCACGGGTGGCCACCAGGCGGTGCCTCAGGACCCGTACGCGGCCCAGCACCACGCCGCCTACGACACGGGCGCCTACGACACGACCGCCTGGACGACCGGCTACCAGCACCTGTCGGCCATCCCGCCGCAGGCCGATCCGGCCGATGCCTCCGGCCAGTGGGACGCGTCCGCCTGGCTCCAGCCCGACCAGGCCACCGCCGACGCCACCCAGCAATGGGACTGGGGCACGCAGACGTTCGACACCGGCGTGTACGACGCCACGCAGTGGAACAACGGCGGCACCGCCGACGCGAGCGGCGGCTACGAGCACCAGCCGGAACCTTTCGACCAGCAGGCCACCGCGGCCTTCGACCCGCACGCCACCGCCGATGCCACCGCCACCTTCGACCAGGTCTCCTACGAGGAACCCGGGCACGAGGACGGCGAGTCGACCGCCACCGGTGAGCTGCCCGCCGTCGACCTGGCCTCCGCTCCCCTGCTGGAGGAGCAGGAGGAGGCCGGGCCCCGCCCGTCCCGCGCGGCGGCCCGGAACTCGGGACGCTCCCGCCGCCGTACGCCCGCCAAGCGGTCGGTGCTGCTGACCATCGCCGTACCGTCGGCCTGTGTGATGGGTGTCGCCGGGATCGCCACCGCCTCCGTCAACGCGCTCAGCGGCGACGACACCACGGACACCACCGCCTCCGCCGCGGACGGGCACGCCGTGAAACCGTCCGCCGCCAACAACAAGCTGGACACCCAGCTCGCGAGCCTTTCCGCCGGCGCCGACGACTTCGCCGACCGGGCCAGCCGCACCCAGGAGCGCATCGACCTCAAGGCGCAGCAGGAACTGGAGCGCAAGAAGGCGGCGGAGGAGGCGGAGCGCAAGGAGCGCATGCGCCCCAAGTTCGCGCTGCCGGTCCTCCAGCACGGGCTGAGCGCCTACTTCGGCCAGGCCGGCATCAACTGGATGTCGGTGCACACCGGCATCGACTTCCCCGTCTCGTACGGCACCACCGTGATGGCCGCGACCGACGGCGTCGTGCGCACCCAGTGGAACAGCGCCTACGGCAACATGCTGATCCTGACCGCGAAGGACGGCACGGAGACCTGGTACTGCCACCTCTCCAGCTACCGCGTCTCCGCCGGTACGAGCGTCAAGGCCGGGCAGCCGATCGCGTACTCCGGCAACTCGGGCAACTCCACCGGACCGCACCTGCACTTCGAGGTGCGGCCGGGCGGCGGCGCGGCGATCAACCCGCTGCCGTGGCTGCGCAGCCACGGCCTCGACCCCAGCTGAGCCCCACACCGGACCTGAGCCGGCCGGCGCCCGCTTGGGGGCCGCCCGGGGGCCGAAGCCCCCGGTGCGTTCCCGCGGTCAGAGCTTCTCCACCGGCGCGTACCGCAGCAGCAGCCGCTTCGGCTTGCCGTCACCGAAGTCGATCGTCGCCTCGGCCTTGTCGGCGGTGCCCCTGACCTCGACCACGCTGCCCAGCCCGAACTGGTCGTGGGTGACCCGGTCCCCCACCGCCAGTGAGACCACCGGCTTGTCCCCGGCGCGCCGCGTGGCGAACCCGGACGCACCGGCGGCCGACGAACGAGAGCGGGACGAGGACAGCGAGGCGGCGATCCCCGAGGCCGGCCCGGAGGAGACGGGCGCGGACCCGCCCGTGCGCTTCCACTCGACGTGCTGCGGCGGAATCTCCTCCAGGAACCGCGACGGCGGGTTGTACGACGGCTGTCCCCAGGCGCTGCGCAGCGTCGACCGTGTGAGATACAGCCGCTCGCGGGCGCGGGTGATGCCGACGTAGGCCAGGCGGCGTTCCTCCTCCAGCTCCTTGGTCTGGCCGAGGGCCCGCATGTGCGGGAAGACGCCGTCCTCCATGCCGGTGAGGAACACGACCGGGAACTCCAGGCCCTTGGCGGTGTGCAGGGTCATCAGGGTGATGACGCCGGAGCCGTCCTCGTCGTCGTCCGGGATCTGGTCGGAGTCGGCGACCAGGGCGACCTGCTCCAGGAAGTCGGAGAGTCCCACCGGCTCGCCCTCCCCGCGCTCCTGCTCGAACTCCAGGGCAACGGCGGCCAGTTCCTGGAGGTTCTCGATGCGGGTCTCGTCCTGCGGGTCGGTGGACGCCTGCAACTCGGCCAGATAGCCGGTGCGTTCCAGGACGGCCTCGAGGACGGTGGCCGGTCCGGCGCCGGACTCCACGATCGTGCGCAGGTCCTCCATCAGCGTGTTGAACCGCTTGACGGCGTTCGTGGAGCGCGCGGCCATGCCGTATGCCTCGTCGACCCGCTTCAGCGCCTGCGGGAAGCTGATCTTCTCGCGCTGGGAGAGGGCGTCGATCATCGCCTCCGCGCGCTCGCCGATGCCGCGCTTGGGCACGTTGAGGATGCGCCGCAGCGGCACGGAGTCCTCGGGGTTGGCGAGGACACGCAGGTAGGCCAGGACGTCCCTGACCTCCTTGCGCTCGTAGAAGCGGACGCCGCCGACGACCTTGTAGGGCAGGCCGACGCGGATGAAGACCTCTTCGAAGACACGGGACTGCGCGTTGGTGCGGTAGAAGACGGCGACGTCGCCTGCCTTGGCGTCGCCCGCGTCGACCAGGCGGTCTATCTCGTCGGCGACGAACTGGGCCTCGTCGTGCTCGGTGTCGGCGACGTAGCCCGCGATGCGGGCACCCTGGCCGGCGTTGGTCCACAGGTTCTTCGGGCGCCGGGACTCGTTGCGCTCGATGACCGCGTTGGCGGCGGACAGGATGGTCTGCGTGGAGCGGTAGTTCTGCTCCAGCAGGATCGTCGTCGCGTCCGGGTAGTCCTCCTCGAACTGGAGGATGTTGCGGATCGTCGCACCGCGGAAGGCGTAGATCGACTGGTCGGCGTCACCCACCACGCACAGCTCGGCGGGCGGCAGGTCGTACTCGCTGGGCGGGGTGTCCTCGTCGTGCTCACCGGTGCCGACCAGCTCACGGACCAGCGCGTACTGGGCGTGGTTGGTGTCCTGGTACTCGTCGACCAGGACGTGCCGAAAGCGGCGGCGGTAGTGCTCGGCGACGTCCGGGAAGGCGCGCAGCAGGTTGACCGTCGTCATGATCAGGTCGTCGAAGTCGAGGGCGTTGGCCTCGCGCAGCCGCGACTGGTACAGGGCGTAGGCCTGGGCGAGGGTCTTCTCGAAGCCGTCTGCCGCCTGGGCGGCGAAGTCCTCCTCGTCGATCAGCTCGTTCTTCAGGTTGCTGATCTTGGCACTGAAGGACTTCGGCGGGAAGCGCTTGGGGTCGAGGTCCAGGTCGCGGCAGACCAGGGCCATCAGCCGCTTGGAGTCGGCGGCGTCGTAGATCGAGAAGGACGATGTGAAGCCGAGCTTCTTCGACTCGCGGCGCAGGATGCGCACGCACGCGCTGTGGAAGGTCATCACCCACATCGCGTTCGCGCGCGGGCCGACGAGCTGCTCCACGCGCTCCTTCATCTCACCCGCGGCCTTGTTGGTGAAGGTGATCGCGAGGATCTGGCCCGGGTGGACGTTCCGCTCGGCGAGCAGGTAGGCGATGCGGTGGGTGAGCACCCGGGTCTTGCCGGAGCCGGCGCCGGCCACGATGAGCAGCGGGGAACCGGAGTGCTCGACGGCGGCGCGCTGGTTGTCGTTCAGCCCCTCCAGCAGTGCGGCGGAGTCGAGCACGGGGCGCGGTGCGCCGTCGCGGTAGTACGTGTCCCGGTCCGGCGGGGGCACGTCGAACTTCCCGCCGAACAGATCGTCCGGAATCGCTTCCGGAGCGTGATCGTCCTCGGGTGGCGGCGGGGGTTCCTCCGCGTGGGCCCGAGGGGCCTGGAGGTCCGCCAGGAAGCTGTCGTCAAAGAGGCTGCTCATCGCTCTCCGAGTCTAGGGCGCCCCACTGACAACCCGGGCCCGTCCGGGAAACATCACACGTCACCGTCCATCACCATCCGTCGACACAACGCGATGGTCACGGAAATGTATCGGGCATATCACGCACCAACCTTCACAACAGGCACACGAGTTGGCTACCGTGCCGCCCAGGCCGCACGACCTCCACCGGCGAACGTCGCCGGGCCGCGCGGCCTCCGCCGAGTCCGGTACGCCCGCACAGCGACCGGAGCCGGGGACCCACCCGAGACCTGGGGTGAATCGGCCCTCTCGCACGAGACGGCCGTAGGGCACACCTTCCGAGCCCGAACACTCCCTCAGAGCCTCAAGGGCCTGGGAGGCGCCCCCCCTCGCTGACCCGGTAGGCGGACGCTTGGAAGGAGTCGCTTCCCTTGGCGTCGCACCGCAAGTCGCGTCCCGCGGGGACCCTCGCCGGTATACGGACCCCCGCCCTGGCCACGGCCGCCCTCACCTCCGTGGCCCTCCTGTCCCAGACGGCCGACGCCGTCCCCGCCGACCACAAGCCGAGCCTCGAGGAGGTCGAGAAGAAGGTCGACGACCTCTACCGGCAGGCGGAGTCCGCGACCGACAAGTACAACGCGGCCAAGGAGCGCACCACGAAGCAGCGCACCCGCGTCGACTCCCTTATGGACGACGTCGCCCGGCGCACCGAGAAGCTCAACGAGGCGCGCGAACAGCTGGGCTCCTACGCCGCCGCCCAGTACCGCACCGGGGGCGCCGCACTGCCCAGCACGGCCACCTTCCTGCTCGCCGACTCCCCGCAGCAGTACTTCGACCAGAGTCATCTGATGGACCGGCTGACCAGCCACCAGAAGGAGGCGGTCGACGACTACGTCACACAGCAGTCGGAGACGATGAGGCAGCGCCGCGAGGCCACCGACAGCCTGCGCACGCTCACCGACTCGCAGAACGATCTGCGCACCGCCAAGGCCACCGTCCAGCAGAAGCTCGCCGACGCGCGTGAGCTGCTGTCGCAGCTGACGGCCGAGGAGAAAGCGCGGCTCGCCGCCATCGAGCGGCACCAGCAGGAGGAGGCCGCGCGCAAGGCGGCGGAACTGGCCCGGCAGCAGGCGGCCCAGCAGCAACAGCAGACCCAGCAGCAGGACGGCGGCGGCTCCGCGGCCGGCGGCACCGGGACCGGCGGCACGAGCACCGGCACCTCCACCGGCACGGGGAGCACGAGCACCAGCTCCCAGGCCGACAAGGCGCTCGCCTTCGCCCGCGCGCAGATCGGCAAGCCGTACGTCTGGGGCGCCACCGGCCCCGACTCCTACGACTGCTCCGGCCTCACCCAGGCCGCCTGGAGAGCGGCCGGCGTCGACCTGCCGCGCACCACCTACGACCAGGTGAACGCCGGCACGACCGTCCCGCTGTCCCAGGCCCAGCCGGGCGACCTGGTCTTCTTCTACGACGACATCAGCCACGTCGGCATCTACATCGGCGGCGGCATGATGATCCACGCCCCGAAGCCCGGCGCCTATGTGCGCGAGGAGTCCATCTACTACGACGGAGGGTCGGCCATCCACAGCGTCGTACGCCCGGCCTGACGGTTTGCGCCGGCCGGTGCGCGTGCCCCGTGCCCGGTGCGCGGCGGGGGTTCATAGCATCGACGGCATGTCCGTTTCCTCGCGCCGGCACGCCGCGTCCGGTTTCCCGTCCCCGCCGCGCGCGTGGTGGTCGCAGCGCACCCCCGCGGCCGGGGCCGCCGTGATGGCGACCGGCATCGTGTCGGTCGGGCTGCGCCTGACCGGGTACGAGCTGCTGTCCCGGATCTGGCTGGCCGCGGCCTGCGTGTTCTGGCTGGCGCTGGCCGCGGAGTTCGCCGTACGGCTGCTGACGGACCGGCCCCGGTGGGCGACCGAGGCGCAGACTCCCGGGGCGCTGACGTCGGTGGCCGCCACGACGGTGCTGGGCGAGCGGTTCGTGCTGCTGGGCTGGACCACGCTCGCCGAGGCGCTGCTGGCGCTGGCGGCGGTGCTGTGGCCGGTGCTGATCGTCACGGTCGTGCGCAACTGGCAGCCTCGGATGCCGGGAGCGGTCTTCCTCGCCTGCGTGGCCACGCAGGGGCTCGCCGTGCTCGCCGCCGTCCTCGCGGGCGCCCTGACGACGGCGTGGCTCGCGCACGCCGCGCTGGTGCTGTTCGGGCTCGGCCTGGTGCTCTACGGCATCGCCCTGACCCGCTTCGATCCGCGGCAGGTGCTGGAGGGGCCCGGCGATCACTGGATCGCGGGCGGTGCGCTGGCGATCTCCGCGCTGGCCGGGGCGAAGCTGCTGGCCGCCGACAGCGCGCGGCTGTACCTGTGGAACGACGACGACCGCGGTGTCCTGCGTTTCGCGACCGTCGCCCTGCTGGTCCTGGACCTGGCCTGGTACGTCGTGCTGGTGGTCGCCGAGGTGGTGCGGCCCCGGCTGACCTATGACACGCGCCGCTGGGCCACGGTCTTCCCGCTCGGCATGACGGCGGCGGCGACGCTGTCGGTCGCCGCCGCCGTCGACGTGCCGTGGCTGACGGACCCCGGTCAGGCCCTGCTGTGGCTGGCGGTGGGCGCGTGGCTGGCCGTGGCCGCCGGGGCCGTCCTCTCGGCCCGGGACGCGCTCAGGTCCACAGCACCGCGATGAAGATGTTCGCCACGGTCAGCAGGCCGACCAGGCCGAACAGGGGCTTGTCCACCTTCTCGTCGTCGCGCTTGACGTAGACCAGGCCGAGGATCACGATCAGCAGCGCCAGCTTCACACCGATCTTGACGGTGTTGACGGTGTGGTCGTCGGCCTGGTTGAGGCCGACCAGGATCACACCGGTGACCAGCATCGTCAGCGCGCCGTGCAGCATCGCCGGAACGAAGCGGGCGGTGCCCTGGCCCATCGCCTTCATCTGGGTGAGGAAGCCGCCCAGGAGCGAGGCGATGCCGATGATGTGCAGGCCGACGAAGAGATGGATGAGTACGTCCATGGGTCCGGAGCCTAGCCAGGGGCGTTCCGTAGCAGTCCGCCGCCCCTCCCGTGCGCGGAATCGGCGCTTCGGTCGGCGCACTGCGTGAAGTCGACGTCACAGCAACGGGAACGCGGTCACGTACGGTCACCAGAGGGTCCGTACGCGTCACTTCCGTACAGACCGTCACGTTCCCGTCACTTCCGGGTTTAGCGTCCTCCCCCAGGTGACCGACTTCCCACCGCCGTCCGGGCCAGGGGCGGCCGTCGGTCATCCCGCCGAAGAGTCCGGTGGCGCCCCGTTCCCCTGTCGGGACGCCGCCGGGCCCGCACGTAGGAAAGGACGTGCAGTCCCCGTGGCAGCACACCGCAAGCATCGGCAGCGCTCGCTCGGCGACCGGACGGCCCGTACGGCGTTCACGATCGCCCTCGCGGGCGCGGCGACGGCCACGGCGTTCGACGGCACCGGCCATGCCGCGCCGGACCCGACTCCGGCCCAGGTCAAGGCGCAGGTCGACAAGCTGTACCAGGAGGCCGAGGCGGCGACCGAGAAGTACAACGGCGCGAAGGAGCAGGCGGGGGCGGCCGGGCGCCGGCTGAAGGACCTGCAGGACGAGACGGCCCGCAAGCAGCAGCGGCTGAACGAGGCCCGGGACGCTCTCGGGGCCGTCGCCAGCGCACAGTACCGCAGCGGCGGTCTGGACCCGGCGGTGCAGCTCGCCCTGTCCGACAACCCCGAGCAGTACCTCGAGGGCGCCGCCCTCGCCGAGCGCGCGGGTGACCGGCAGGCGCAGGCCGTCTCCCGGGTCCGCGGCCAGTTGGGCGAGATCGAGCGGTTGCGGGGCGCGGCGCGCGTGGAGCTGGCCGCGCTGCACTCACGCCAGGCCGAGCTGCGGCGGCAGAAGGAGATCGTCACCGGCAAGCTGGGCCAGGCCCGCCGGCTGCTGTCCCGGCTGACCGCCGAGGAGCGGCGGCGGATCGCCGCCGACAGTCCCGCCGCGGACGCCTCCGGCACGAACCGAGCCACACGGGCCGCGAGCGACGGGGCCCGCGACCAGCTGACGGCACCCGGGTCCGCGGCCGCGCAGGCGCCCGACGCGCGTGCGGCGGCCGCCGTCGGCTACGCCTACAGCAAGCTCGGCAGCCCGTATGTGTGGGGCGCGACCGGGCCGAACGCCTTCGACTGCTCGGGCCTGGTGCAGGCCGCCTACGGCTCGGCCGGGGTCTCCCTGCCCCGCACGACGTACGCGCAGATCGGCGCCGGCCGCCGCGTCTCCCGCTCCGAACTGCTCCCGGGCGACCTGGTGTTCTTCTACTCCGGCATCAGCCATGTCGGCATGTACGTGGGCAACGGGCAGATGATCCACGCCCCCAACCCGTCGGCCCCGGTCCGCCTCGCCCCGATCGACCAGATGCCGTTCGCCGGGGCGACGCGGGTGGTGTGAGCCCGGCCGGCGCCTGTCGTCCCGAGCCCGGCGGCAGCTGCCGCCTCAGACCAGCCGGCGGGCCGTCGCCCAGCGGGTCAGCTCGTGGCGGTTGGACAGCTGGAGCTTGCGCAGCACCGCCGAGACGTGCGACTCGACCGTCTTCACCGAGATGAACAGCTGCTTGGCGATCTCCTTGTAGGCGTAGCCGCGGGCGATCAGCCGCAGCACCTCGCGCTCGCGCTGGGTGAGACGGTCGAGGTCCTCGTCGACCGGCGGGGCGTCGGTGGAGGCGAAGGCGTCCAGCACGAACCCGGCCAGGCGCGGGGAGAACACCGCGTCGCCGTCCTGGACCCGGAAGATCGAGTCGACGAGGTCGCTCCCTGTGATCGTCTTCGTCACGTAGCCGCGGGCACCGCCGCGGATCACGCCGATCACGTCCTCCGCCGCGTCCGACACCGACAGCGCCAGGAAGCGGACGGGCCGCTCGGTGTCGGCCATCAACGGGGCGCAGCGGCGCAGCACTTCGACGCCGCCGCCGCCCGGCAGATGCACATCGAGCAGGACCACCTCGGGCCGGGTCGCGGTGATGACCGTGACCGCCTGGTCGACGTCCGCGGCCTCGCCGACGACCTCGACGCCCGTCTCCTCGGTCCGGCCGATCTCGGCCTGCACGCCGGTGCGGAACATGCGGTGGTCGTCGACGAGGACCACCCGCACCCGGCGCTCGCCCGTGCCGCCGGCCTCCGCCGTACCGTTCGCCTCGGTCGGGTCGCTCATGACGTCTTCTCCGCCCTCTCCATCTGAAGCTCGACCTCCGTGCCGCCGTCCGGCACCGCGCGCAGCCGCGCCGTGCCGCCGTTGCGCTCCATCCGGCCGATGATCGACTCTCTCACGCCCATACGGTCGGCGGGTATCGCGTCGAGGTCGAAGCCGGGGCCCCGGTCCCGCACGGACACGAACACCGTCCTGCCCTCGACTTCGGCGTAGACCTGAACCGGGCCGCCCTCGCCACCGTACTTGGCGGCGTTCACCATCGCTTCCCTCGCGGCCTGCATCTGTGCGGCGATCCCCTCGTCGAGGGGGCAGTCGCCGACGACGACCACCTCGATGGCCACGCCGTGCTTGTCCTCGACCTCGGCGGCGTTGCGCTTGACCGCCTCGGCGAGGGTGGCCGGCTCGTCGGCCTCGTCCTTGCCGGTGCCCTCCGGCTTGTACAGCCAGGTGCGCAGGTCGCGTTCCTGGGCGCGGGCCAGACGGCGCACCTCGCCCGCGTTGTCGGCGTTGCGCTGGATCAGGGTCAGGGTGTGCAGCACCGAGTCGTGGACGTGGGCGGCGACCTCCGCGCGCTCCTGGGCGCGGATGCGCATCAGACGCTCCTCGGACAGGTCCTGCGTCATGCGCACCAGATACGGGCCCGCCAGCAGCGTTATCCCGACGAGGACCGCCAGCGCGGCCTGCAGCACCGAGCCGAGGTGGGCGGCGGAGCCCTGCAGGACGAAGATGCCGGACACGCCGGCCGTCACCAGCAGCACACCGGCCACGGCCCGCAGCAGCGTCAGGGTGCGCTTGCGGCGGCCCACCTCGACCCAGCGGGCCCGGCGGGCGTTGTCGGCCTGCCGCCACACCAGGGCGACACCGGCGGCGACGAGCACCGCCGGGAGCAGATAGGCCTTGGCGCCGTTGCCGATGTTGACGCTGCTGACGAAGATCAGCGCGACGACGACCATGAGGAGCAGGGCGACGATCTGGCCCCGGTCCGGTCTGCGGGTGACGAGTCTGCGCCGGCCGTCGGGCGAGACCTCGGTGCTCACCAGGGACGGCGGCTTCTGCTGGTCGACGCCGCCGACGCCGAGCGGCACGAAGAACCAGAACGCCGCGTACAGCAGGGCGCCCAGGCCGTCGGCCATGAACAGGCCCGCGAAGACCAGGCGGACCCAGATCACGGGCAGCCCGAGATGCCCGGCGAGCCCCCGCGCCACGCCACCCAGCCAGCGTCCGTCGCTGCTGCGGTAGAGCTTGCGCGGCGGCCGCGGTTCGACGAGGGGCGCTGCTGCGGCTTCCGGCATGCCATCGATGGTCACATGGCGGGCGGGCCGGAGCATCAGGGTCGGCCCCGAGACACCCCTGATCTCGGCCCCGGGCCCGTTAGCCCGGTGAGGACGGCGGACTCAGGGGCGATATCAGGGTCCGGCCAGGGTCGTCCCGACTGCCACCGGGCCGACTCGCCCGTCACCATGGACCCATGACCGATCACCAGCACGCAGCGGACGGGGGGCCCGGGGAGGGTGCCGCGTCCGCCCTGGGCGTGGCGGCCGGGTCCGGGCGGCCGGGCACCGGCACGGCCGACGGCCCGCACCTCTTCCGCCGCGACCGCCGGCACCGGACGATGGCCGGGGTGTGCGCCGGGCTGGGGCGGCGGTGCGACATGGACCCGGTCATCTTCCGGATCACGCTCGCGGTGCTGGCCGCGGCGGGCGGCGTCGGTCTGATCTTCTACGGCTTCGTCTGGCTGTTCGTCCCCTACGACGACGAGGACGAGAACGAGGTGCGCAAGCTCCTGACCGGGCGGGTGGACGGGCAGGCGCTCGCGGCGGTGCTGTTCGCGCTGGTCGGCTGCGGGGTGTTCCTGTCGATGCTGCGCAACGGCGGGGTGCTGACCTTCGCCGTCGTCCTCTCCCTGCTGCTGGCCGGCGCCGGGTACTGGCAGCAGCGACGCGACGCGCCGGGCCCGGACCCGCTGGCCGCGCAGGCCGTGGCGGACGCCCCGCCGGAGGCCCAGGCGCCGCCCGCCGCGGCGGGCTACCCGTCCTGGTGGCGCGACCCGATCGTCAAGGACGGCACCCATGTCGGGGGCACGGGATACCTGTGGGGACCGGGCGACCCCCGTGACCGGGACATCGCGGCGGCCGTCGGCATGAGCCCGGGCGTGACCGCTGCGCGCACGGCACCGCCGGCCGGGGCGGACCGGCCGGCGCCGCGCGGTCCGCGCTGGATCGGCGGCTGGGTCTTCCTGCTGGCCCTGCTCACGGGCGGCCTCGGCACGGGGCTGACCTGGCAGGACCACCCGCTCGGCACCAGCTTGCAGGTGGGGCTGGCCGGCGCGCTGACCGTGTTCGGTCTCGGGATCGCCGTCAGCGCGTTCGTGGGGCGTACGGGGGCCGGGTCGGTCTTCTGGTCGATCGTCACGGCCGCGCTGCTCACGGCGTCGGCGGCGCTGCCGCACGACATCGGCACGCAGTGGATCCATACGACGTGGCGGCCGGCCGCGGTGACCGACGTCCGGCCGAAGTACCACGTCGGCACGGGCGTCGGCACGCTCGACCTGTCCCGGATCGACGTGCCCCCGGGCCGGACGGTGACCACGCTGGCCGATGTGGGCGTGGGCCGGGTGCGGGTGATCGTGCCGCCGGACGTGACGGTGAAGGCGGACATCGAAGTGGGCGTGGGTGACATCCAGTTGCCGGGTGAGGATGCGAAGGACGTGGACGTGCAGCCGGACAGACACAAGCAGGTGACCCTGAGGCCGGCCGGCAGCGGCAGGAACGCCGGCACGCTGGACCTGGACCTCCAGGTCGGCGTGGGCCAGGTGGAGGTGACCCGTGCTGCGTCATGAGTTCCAGCCCGGCCGCCTGGTCGCCGGTCTCGCCCTCACCGTCGCCGGAATCCTGTACGCGGGTGACGCGGCCGGCCTGTGGCGGACCCCGTGGTTCACCGCGATCCCCCTGGTCGTAGGCGGCCTGTTCCTGGCGGGAGCGGTCGGCGTGGTCACCCACGGGATACGCCGCCGCGGCGGAGGCTGACGCGGCGGCGTATCCGGCGGGCCGGGCTGCCCTACCGGTATCCGCCGTCCCGGCGGCGGCGTCGCAGTATCGCGTCGATCGACAACAGGGGGGTGCCGGCCAGCACGAGCGGCAGCCAGGCCATCAGATAGATCAGGTCGTTGCCGTAGTAGTAGGGGCTGGTCGACCAGGACACCGTGAGCCACAGGCTCAGGGAGATCAGGGCGCCGCCGAGGGCGGCGAGGCGGCCCAGGAAGCCGAGCAGGACGCCGATACCGACGGCGAGTTCGCCGAGCGCGATGGCGTAGCCGAAGCCGACGGGGCTCTTCAGAGCCAGGTCGACCAGGGCCGGGATGGCCGCCGAGTCGCGCACGGAGCGCATCGTGTCGCCGAGGGAGCCCGCGCCGGAGGCCCGCATGAAGGCGCTGTCCGTCAGTTTGTCGAGGCCCGCGTAGATGAAGGTGATGCCGAGGAAGAGGCGGAGCGGGAGCAGGGCGTAGCGGGCGGCGGACTCCCGCCGGCCGGCGCCACGGCCGAGGTGGGGGGTGTGTGTCTCCGTGCGCGTGCTGTGGGTCATCGCTGCCAGCCGCCTCTCGCCCGCCGGTGCCGTCACCCGACGATACGTACGGAAGCGGCGATCGGCTCAATTCTGGTGCACAAAGGCGGCGACCGACTCAACCCCGGCGAAGGACCGCCGGGCGCGGGCGCGTCACTCGGTCACGTCGATCGTGTAGCGGTTGGTCTCCACCCCCGCCGCCGTGACCACCTGCACCTCCACCCGGCCGGGCTCGACGTCCGCCGGGACCGGCACGGTCAGGGCGTTGTCGGTGGGGTTGCTGAAGCCGCCGGTGACCGGGATCAGCGGCACGTGCACATGGACGGCTCCGATGCGGACCGTCATCCGCGACAGCCGGTCGGCGCCCTGCGCGCCGGGCGGAACGAACCCGGCGCCGCGGATCTCGATGTCGTCGCCCTGCCGGATCGGCCCGTCCAGATCGCCGGCCTCCCGCGCCCGCACCACGGAGAGGATCACGGGCCGGCCGCCCTCGGCGTACTTGCCGGCGACGTAGGTCGCGGCCGAGATCAGCACCACCACCGCCAGTCCCCAGGGCAGGTCGGGCAGCTGGTCGGGACGCCGGGCCAGCCGTACCGCCGCGAACACCAGGGCGACGGCGCTGATCACGACGTACTGGAGGTCGGCGAAGGCGCCCCGGCCGGAGTCGTCGGTGAGCAGGTCGGCCGCTCGCGGGCGGTCCGCGCGGACCTTCTGCAGCCGCTGCCCGAGCACCCGCAGCCCCACCACGCGCCGCACCAGCACGGCGATGGCGCACACCACGGCGAGCACGGTCACCAGGCCCGCACCCCTGGCGAGTCCGAGGCCGGCGATCAGCGCGTCCCGCTCCCGGTGCCCGGAGGCCGCCGCCAGCCGCGCGGCCGGCACGAGGACGGCGTAGGCCACGAAGAGCACCCAGCAGGCGGCCACCGCACGCGAGGTCGACAGCCGGTTGTCCTCGCCGATCACGGGGGCGAGCACGCCGCCGCGCGCCCGGTGGAACCAGGACGCCGCCGTCAGGACGACGGCGACGGCCAGCGCGGCCAGCAGCCCGGCCGTGCGGGCGCCGCTCCAGCCCGCGCCGATCGCGGTCAGGGCCTGCACCAGCAGCAGGACGACGACCGCCGCCCACACCGTGCACGCGCTGCGGCGCCACAGCCCGGTCAGCCAGGCCTCGCCCTCGGCTCGGCCGCGCACGGCGACGAGCGCGGCGGACTGGGTGAGTTCCTCGGAGACCCACTGCCGGGAGGCCGACGCGGAGTGCGCCACGGCCACCGGCAGCCCCTGCCCGGCGGCGTACTCGTCCCGTCTGTTCAGGAACGCGGCGACCGCGCGCCGATGCCCCTCCCGGGCCCCGTGCGGGCAGTCCCCGCAGGTGCAGCCGCCCTCGTGCGCGCCCGCCGGCGCGCCGCCTCTCGCCTCCTGCACCGCCACGCCGAGCCTGCCTTCCCCACGACCCTGTTGGCCGGCGGCCTGTGTTCGGCCTTCCGGCCGCCGACGGACAATTCGCCTGCGACGACAGCGCATTGTGCCCTACGCGACACGTCCGTGGCACCAGGTCTGGTCAGCGCGGGTGAAGACCGCCTCACCGTGTTGACCCGGCTGCGAGAATTCCCTTATGGCCGAGATCATCCAGCGCGACGGGACCTGGGCCTTCGACGGCACCACGGTCCGGATCACGCCGGGCCTCCACCGCTCGGTGCCGCTGTTCCGGCAGACGTACGGGGAGATCGCCGTGCCGCTGGAGGCTGTCGCCGGGATCGTCAACGAGCCGGAGCGCAAGCGCGGCCGACTGCGCCTGACCCTGCGCGAGGGCGCCGACCCCTTGTTGCAGGCGACGGGCGGCCGGCTGCCGGAGGCCGCCGATCCGTACCGGCTCACGGTGGACCCGGACCGTTGCGGGGTGGCGGAGTACGTCGCCGAGGAGATCCGTCACGCGCTGCTGCTGGATCAGGTCCCGAAGGAGCCGGCGAAGACCTATCTGCTGCCGGGTCCGCCGGTGCCGGTGTCGGTGCGGGCCTCCGACGGCACGGTCTCCTTCGACGGGGCACAGGTGCGCATCGACTGGGCCGACACCTCCGACCGGGTCAAACGCGCCACGGGCCCGCGCATCATCGACGTGGGCGACCTGGTGCAGGTGGAGTGGCTGCCGAACTCGGGCTACGAGGACGGCTTCCTGAGGTTCGTCACCCGGGAGACGGCGTTCTCCAAACTGCCGCCGGAGAAGGACCCCTACGCCCTGGACCTGTGGGGCAGCTCGCGCCGTGACCTGCTCACGGCGCTGGTGGCCGCCGCGGTCACGGCGCGGCTGCCGCACCCCTCGACCCGCACGGCCCACCCGCTGGCGGAGGGCGACCGGCCGGGCGGCGCGCCCGGGTCGGTGGCCGTTCCCGCGCCCGACGACCGTCACGACGTGCTGCTGCGCAGGCTGCGTGAGCTGGGCGCGCTGCACCGGGACGGTGTGCTCACGGACGAGGAGTTCGCGGCGACGAAGGCGGCGGTGCTGAAGGGTTTCTGAGCAGCCGCGGAGAGACATCAGTCCAGCAGGTCCGGCTCGCTGCGGCTGATGTCCTGCCACATCGGCTGGTAGTTGATCCAGGCGACGAGGTCGCCGCCGAGCTGTTCGCGGGTCGCGGTCGCCCGTTTGTGGTCGATGAGGACGGGCCGCCCGGCGGCCTTGGCGGCCAGCTGCACCTGGCAGGACCGTTCCATCGTCACGAACCACCAGGCGGCGGCGTCCACCGAGTCCCCCACGGTCAGCAGCCCGTGGTTGCGCAGCACGAGCGCCTTGTGGGTGGAGAGCGTGGCGGCGATACGGCGGCCCTCGTCGGCGTCGACGGCGACGCCGGTGTAGGCGTCGTAGAGGGCGTGGTCCTCGTAGAAGGCGCAGCTCTCCTGGGTGAGGGGATCGATCAGCTCGCCCAGGGCCGCGAGCGCGCGCCCGTGCACGGAGTGGCAGTGGGCGACGGCGACGACGTCGGGGCGGGCCGCGTGCACCTGGGCGTGGACGGCGAAGGCGGCCTGGTTGACGTGGTAGCGGCCCTCGATCACCTGGCCGTCGGAGTTGGCGAGCACCAGGTCGCCGACGGTGACCTGGCGGAAGGACAGTCCGAAGGGGTTGACCCAGAAGCAGTCGGTGAACTCGGGGTCGCGTGCGGTGATGTGTCCCGAGACGCCGTCCTCGTAGCCGAGCCGGCCGAAGATCCGCAGCGCTCCCGCCAGCCGCTCCTTGCGGTACCGGCGCTCGTCCTCGGCGGACTCGTGCTTGGGCGGCATCGCGAACCGCAGCCGGTCGGTGGGCAGGGGCGGGGGTGGGGGCGGAGTGGGCCCGGGCATTGGTCCTCCGGCACTCGGTTGCTGTACGGCGGGAAGTTACCGCCGGTCAGCCAAGGAGAACAGACCTTGCCGAAAGACGACAGAAGATGTCGTCTTTCGGCGTCAGACTCGGCGTATGGCAGCTGACTGGGATTTCTTCACCGCCGCCGAGCCGGACTTCGCCCGGATCGTCGAGGAACGCTTCCGCGCCTTCACCCACCATGTGCTCGTCACCCTGCGCAAGGACGGTTCGCCGCGCACCTCGGGGCTGGAGGTCGACTTCCGTGGCGGCACGCTGTGGCTGGGCATGATGCACGGCTCTCTCAAGGCGCGTGACCTGCACCGCGATCCCCGTTTCGCGCTCCAGGCGAACCCGGGGGAGGGCACGGGGATGGCCGGCGGGGACGTGCGGATCAGCGGCCGGGCGTACGAGGTGCCGGACGGTCCGGAGAAGTCCGGATACGTGAAAGAGGCGGAACCGCCGCAGCCGTTCCACCTCTTCCGTACCGAGCTGACCGAGGTCGTACGGACCTACGTGGAGGACGAGAAATATCTCGTCGTGCAGATCTTCAAGCCCGGTGAGCCCCTGCGCACGCTCAGGCGCACGTAAGCCTTGTCAGGCGGGGCCTACTCCCACTCGATGGTCCCCGGCGGCTTGGAGGTCACGTCGAGGACGACGCGGTTGACGTCCCGCACCTCGTTGGTGATCCGCGTGGAGATCTTGGCGAGGACGTCGTAGGGCAGCCGGGACCAGTCGGCGGTCATGGCGTCCTCGGAGGACACCGGGCGCAGCACGATCGGGTGACCGTAGGTGCGGCCGTCGCCCTGGACGCCGACCGAACGGACGTCCGCGAGCAGGACCACCGGGCACTGCCAGATGTCGCGGTCGAGGCCGGCCGCGGTCAGCTCCTCGCGGGCGATGGCGTCGGCGTCGCGCAGCAGGTCGAGGCGCTCCTTGGTGACCTCGCCGACGATGCGGATGCCGAGGCCGGGGCCGGGGAACGGCTGGCGCTGGACGATCTCCTCCGGCAGGCCCAGCTCCTGGCCGACCATGCGGACCTCGTCCTTGAACAGCTTGCGCAGCGGCTCGATCAGCTTGAACTCGAGGTCCTCAGGCAGGCCGCCGACGTTGTGGTGCGACTTGATGTTGGCGGTGCCGGTGCCGCCGCCGGACTCGACCACGTCCGGGTACAGGGTGCCCTGGACCAGGAACTCCACGGCCGGGCCCTCGTCGGCGACGATCTCGGCCTGGGCCTGCTCGAAGACGCGGATGAACTCGCGGCCGATGATCTTCCGCTTCTCCTCGGGGTCGGAGACCCCCTTGAGCGCGGTGAGGAAGCGCTCCTCGGCGTCGACGACCTTCAGCTTGACGCCGGTCGCGGCGACGAAGTCCTTCTCGACCTGCTCGGTCTCACCCTTGCGCATCAGGCCGTGGTCGACGTAGACGCAGGTCAGCTGCTCGCCGATGGCCTTCTGCACCAGGGCGGCGGCCACCGCGGAGTCCACGCCGCCGGACAGGCCGCAGATCGCGCGCTTGTCGCCGACCAGCTCGCGGATCGCCTCGACCTGCTCGTCGATGACGTTGCCGGTGGTCCAGTTCGGCTCGAGACCCGCACCGCGGTACAGGAAGTGCTCCAGCACCTGCTGGCCGTGCGTGGAGTGCATGACCTCGGGGTGGTACTGGACGCCGTAGAGCTTCTTGTCGTCGTTCTCGAAGGCGGCGACCGGGACGACGTCCGTGGAGGCCGTCACCGTGAAGCCCTCGGGGGCGGCGGAGCATGCGTCGCCGTGCGACATCCACACCGACTGCTCCGCGGGGGTGCCCTCGAAGAGCGTGGAGGAGACGCGCGAGACGTGCAGCGGGGTGCGGCCGTACTCGCGGGCGCCGCTGTTGTCGACGGTGCCGCCGAGGACCTGCGCCATCAGCTGGAAGCCGTAGCACATGCCGAAGACGGGGACGCCGGACTCGAAGAGCTCGCGGTCCAGGCGGGGGGCGCCCTCCTCGTACACGGACGAGGGGCCGCCGGAAAGGATGATCGCCGCCGGGTTCTTGGCGAGCATCTCGGCCACCGGCATGGTGCCGGGGACGATCTCGCTGTAGACCCGGGCCTCGCGGACGCGACGGGCGATGAGCTGGGCGTACTGCGCGCCGAAGTCGACGACCAGAACGGTGTCGGGGGCGGCGGCAGCGGGGGGCGCTGATGACACGGGAGCCTTCCGGCGGATCGGGCGGGGTCTCTGTGCTGGCCAATTCTACCGAGGTGGGCGCGGGGAGCGGTCCCCGCTGCCGGGGGAGGGCCCGACAGTCGCGCATCTCACCATCCGGGCGATGTTGGACACCCCCGGCGGGCACGGCATACTGGCGGCATGCTCCAGCACCAGACCTTCGTCTTTACCTATGGCAACCGGCCCGCCGGCTGCCATGGTCGTGCTGCTTGAGCAACTGACAAGCGACTTCCCAGGCGCCCCGGGCCGACAAGGTCCGGGGCGCCTGGTGCTTTCCGGATCTTGTCGCTCCGGGGCACCCCGTCCGACGAGGAGCCCCCTATGACCGCCACCGCCACCACCGACGTCACCGGCGCGCGCACCCCCGAGGCCGCCGACGTGATCACCGGTGCCCGGGAGCGCATCGACGCGCTCGACGACCGGATCATCGGCCTGATCCAGGAACGCATGGCCGTCTCGGCCGTGATCCAGGAGGCCCGGATCGCCTCCGGCGGCCGCCGCGTGAACCTCTCGCGCGAGATGGAGATCCTCGGCCACTACCGGGACGCGCTCGGCAAGCCGGGCACCGCGCTGGCGATGACGATGCTCGAACTGTGCCGGGGTCGCATCTGAGTTCGCATCCGCTCTCACCCGTACGGCGCGTGACCGTGCCCGGGCCGCTTCGTTGGTACCGGTGTCCGTGCCAGCCAGGGGCGGGCCCGAAAGAACCACGCGTGGCTCGCTGGAGCGTGAGACGTACGGATCGTGCCGTGCGTCGTGGGACCTCGCTCCAGGGAAGTGACCGGACGGCAGGGGACAGCAGCCCGGTCACCCAGAGAACGGTCGGCCCCGGGGACGCCCGGGGCCGGCCGCCGGAACCTGGATATATGCAAAATTTCATAAGGGCCGGGTCCAACGGCTGCGGGCGCCCCGTTTCATCCAGCACGATGCCCGACAAGCCCAAGTCCCCCCGTACGCACCCGTATTTCCGTGCACCCACGCGGTGCCGACCGGCAATGCCACAGGTCGAGACCAGCGGCGCAACCCCCCGGCGCCGCTTCCCCGAGGCGCCGACGCTGCCCTGACGTCGGTGCTGACGAAGAAGGGCCCCGCGGTGAGCTCCCGCGGGGCCCTTCCGTCGTGCGCACCCCTCAGATCCGGGAGACCGTCCCGCAGTCCCTCGCCCGGTTCGGGTCCAGGTCCTTGCTGCGGTCGTAGGGGTCCGTCGCCGGTCCGCTCGGCCGGGCGCCCGTGGGTGCGGCCGACTCGAACTGCGGGTGCAGATAGCCGTCGTGGATCTCGCAGGCCGAGTTGCCGACCTCTTGGTCGTAGCGGGTCACGGCGATCCTGCCGCGCGTGACCCGGTACCGGTCCGGGTCGTGCAGGTCGATGTCGAGCACCCGGCGGACGACGGTGCGGGTCACCTCGGTCGAGCCGTCGGTGCGCACCACCGGGTAGACGAAGGTGTAGTCGGCATGGATGCGGGCGGAGCCGTGCTCGCCGGGCCCGACGGTCATCCTGCCGCGGGTCTTGACCACCGTCCCGACGAGCCGTACGTCACCGGGCTGGAAGCGGGTGAACATCAGCAGCGGATCGTGGTCCTTGTCCGGTCGGCGCAGCGACGTGTCCAGCAGCGTGTGCAGCTCCGTCTCCTGGGGCTCGATGACGGACAGCGCCTGCGCGGGCCGCTCGCCGCGCAGGGTGGCCGGGTCGAGGTTGCCGTCGACGAGCAGGGTTCTGGTCTGCTCCAGCGCCTTGGCCACCTGGGCCTTGGAGTGCACGCCGATGGCCCGGGCCGCGGGCAGCACGATGCCGGCTTCGCCGTCGGCCCACCGCTCTGCCGGAGACCCGGCGAACGGGCGGTCGAGGGTGGGGTGGGCGGGCACGGCGGACTCCGGCGCGGTCGGGCGCGCGGTCTCCGGCGGCAGCGGGGGCGCGGTGGCGGCCTGCGCGGGGCCGGTGTGGAACGGGTCGCCGGGCAGCAGCGACGGCTTCATCGCGACGACGGCCACGGCGGCCGCGACGGGTACGCCGAGCAACGCCCACAGGCGCCGGCGCCGGGCGGCCCTGCCGTCCCGTTCCCGCCACGCGGGGCCGGTGCGCCAGCCCTCGGGCACGCCGGTGGCGCCGCGGGCGGCCGCGGACGCCTCCTTGGGCGCGGTGGCGCGGATGTCGAGTTCACTGTCGCGGACGAACTTCTCCCACACGTCGTCGGGGACGCGGGAGGTCTCGTCGCCTGAGGGCGTTTCAGGCACGGGGGACAGTTCTACGGCGTACGGCGACTCGGTCACAAGTCGCTTCCACTTGTGACGCAGCCCACATAAAAACGGCGTGAAGACGGCACAACCATTCACAGGCTTCACTGATCCAACCTCCCGAAACCAGGGCCACATCCGCGCCGCCGCGCGGAGCCCTCCCAGACGGACTCATTGAGGTCTTCATGAAGCTTCGCCGTGCCATGGCCACCGCGGCCGCTACGGCAGTGATAGCCCCGCTGGCGCTGCTCTCGGCGCCGGCGGCTTTCGCGGACGACGGCACCACGGCGTCCGCCACCCCGACCGACTCTGTCTCGCAGAGCGCGTCCGCGTCCGCGTCGGAGTCGGAGTCGGAGTCCTCGAGCGCGAGCGCCTCGACGTCCGCGTCGGCCTCAGCTTCGCAGAGCCAGAGCGCCACGCCCTCGGCCTCCGCCTCGACGTCCGCCCCCACCTCCTCGAAGCCGTCGCCGACCGCCACCGAGAGCACCGACCCCGGTGACGGTGACGAGCCCGCCGACTGCAAGGACTCCAAGGTCGACGTCGCCATCAGCGGCCTGCCCGGCAAGATCGCCGCGGGCAGCGGCTGGCACAAGTTCTCCCTGGACGTGACCAACAACTCCAAGTCCACGCTGCAGGACCTGGCGTACTTCGCCGGCGCGTCCTCCGACAAGGCGGGCGACAACCTGTTCAAGTCGGGCCAGGTGCAACTGCAGGCCTGGGACCCGGACTCCAAGTCCTGGGGCGACCTGAACGAGGACGGCTACGCGGTGGGCTTCGTCGGCTACACCGACGAGCTGAAGCCCGGCTACGAGGTCGACATCCCGATGCGCCTCAACGTGAAGGCGGCCGCTCCGGTGGGCTCCGGCTTCACGCTCGGGGCGACGATCTACGGCGACGCCGACGCGCAGTGCACCGGCTTCGGTGACGTGGCGTACAAGTTCCAGATCGTCTCGGCCGGCACCGACACCGACGGCACCAAGCCGCAGGAAGGCGGCGAGGCCCCGGTCACGGACAAGAAGCCGACCGGCGACACGCCGAAGGTCGACGGCAGCCTCGCCGAGACCGGCTCCAGCTCCGCCCTGCCGATGATCGGCCTGGTCGGCGGTGCCGCTGTCGTCGCCGGCGCCGGCGCGATCGTCGTCGTGCGCCGCCGCAAGGGCGCCGCGACCGCGTAACACCACCGCACACGACGTGAGGGACCTGCGCTCGGAGGGGGGCGCAGGTCCCTTCGTCGTACGACGGGTCACTTCTTGGGCGGCACCGCCGGGATGCCCAGGAACGGCAGGCGCAGCGCGCCGAACGCGTCGGCCGGGACCGCCGGGGACTTGGGCTCGACCGGCTTGAGGCGCTCGTAGCCGGCTCCCTGTGCCGGACGCGGGTCGGCCTCGCCCTTGTTCGGCCAGTACGACATCGCCCGCTCGGCCTGTGCGGTGATGGTCAGCGACGGGTTGACGCCCAGGTTGGCGGAGACCGCGGCGCCGTCCACCACCGAGATGCCGGGGTGGCCGTACAGCCGGTGGTAGGGGTCGATGACGCCGGTCTCGGGCGAGTCGCCGATCGGGCAGCCGCCGAGGAAGTGCGCGGTGAGCGGGGTGCCCATCAGCTCGCCGACGTTGGAGCCGGCGAAGCCGTTGATCTCGGCGGCGAGCGCGGTGGCGCCCTCGGTGGCGGCCTTGATCTGCTTGGGGTTGGGTGAGCCGTGGCCCTGGCGGGCGGTCAGCAGGCCCTTGCCGACGCCGTCCGGCTTCAGATACGTCGTCAGGGAGTTGTCCAGGGACTGCATCACCAGGCCGATGATGGTCCGCTCCGACCACTTGCGGTTGGACAGGGAGCGCAGCACCAGCATCGGGTGCCGGGCGGCGTTGGCGAGCCAGGCCGCGACGCGGGAGCGGCCCTCGGCGAAGGGGACCTGGAGGATGGACAGGCTGCCCATCGAGTTGGAGCCCTTGCCGTAGCGGACGGGCTCGATGTGGGTGTTCTCGTCCGGGTGGATGGACGACGTGATGGCGACGCCGCGCGTGAAGTCGGCCCGCGTCTCGCCCGTGGCCTTGCGGTAGCGCCGGTCGTCGGTCTGCGCGCCCACCAGCGCCTCGGAGTTGGTGCGGGTCAGCTCGCCCAGCCGCGGCGAGAGGTAGGGCAGATTGCCGCTGGCCTTCATCCGGTGCAGCAGGGTCTGGGTGCCGTAGGTGCCGGCGGCGAGGACCACCCGGCGGGCGGTGAAGGTACGGCCCCGGCCCTTCTTCTTGTCGTCGGTCGGCAGGGTGGCCACCGCGTATCCGCCGCGGGAGTCGTCCGTGACGGACACGACCGTGGTCATGGGGTGGACGACCGCGCCCGCTTTCTCGGCGAGGTAGAGGTAGTTCTCGTTGAGGGTGTTCTTCGCGCCGTGGCGGCAGCCCGTCATGCACTCGCCGCACTCGGTGCACGCCCGCCGGGCCGGTCCGGCGCCGCCGAAGTACGGGTCGGCGACCTGCCGGCCGGGTTCCGCCTTCGCGGTGCCGTCGGCGTCCTGGCCGTCGCCGAAGAACACGCCGACCGGCGCCATGTGGAAGGTGTCGCCGCAGCCCATCCGCTCCGCCGCCGCCTTCAGATGCACGTCGGAGGGGGTCATGGTCGGGTTGAGCCGCACCCCGAGCATGCGCTTGGCCTGGTCGTAGTACGGCGCCAGCTCCTCCTGCCAGTCGGTGATGTGCCGCCACTGCGGGTCGTCGAAGAAGGGCTTCGGCGGGACGTAGAGGGTGTTGGCGTAGTTGAGGGAACCGCCGCCGACGCCCGCGCCCGCCAGCACCATGACGTTGCCGAGCAGGTGGATGCGCTGGATGCCGTACAGGCCGAGCCCCGGCGCCCACAGGTAGTTCTTCAGGTCCCAGCTGTTCTTCGGCAGGCTCTCCCGGGTGAAGCGGCGGCCGGCTTCCAGGACGCCGACGCGGTAGCCCTTCTCGGTGAGCCGGAGGGCGGTGACGGAACCGCCGAAGCCGGAGCCGACCACGAGGACGTCGTAGTCGTACCCGTCCTCGTCCCGGGCCTGGACAGACTTCTCCTGCGACACGTGCTCTCCTCGTCGAGAACGGGTGGGTTGAGAAGGGGCGCTCTAGCGGAGACGGAACGCCTTCATCAGCTTCAGGCTGCGGCTCATGAACGCCGCGTACTGCTCGTCGGTCATGCCCAGCGACGGGGCCATCGGCAGCAGGCGCTGGTGGGCGACCGTCTGGGCCTCGGTGTATTTGAGGATGCCCTCGGAACCGTGCCGGCGGCCGAGACCGGAGTCCTTCATGCCGCCCATCGGGGACTGGACGCTGCCGTAGGCCGGGGCGTAGCCCTCGTTGATGTTGACGGTTCCGGTGCGCAGCCGGGCGGCGACGGCGCGGCCGCGCCGGGCGTCCTTGGTCCACACCGAGGAGTTCAGGCCGTACGGCGTGGCGTTGGCCTGCTCGATCGCCTCGTCCTCGGTGGCGAAGCGGTAGATCGACACGACCGGGCCGAAGGTCTCCTCGGTGCACACGGACATCGGCTCGGTGACGCCGTCGAGGATGGTCGGCTCGTAGAAGTACGGGCCGATGTCCGGGCGGGCCGTCCCGCCGGCGACGACCTTCGCGCCCTTGGCGACGGCCTCCTCCACGTGCCGCTCGACGGTCTTCAGCTGGCGCTCCCCGACCAGCGAGCCCATGTCGGCGCCGTAGGCGAGGGACGTGCCGAGGCGCATGGCCTTGGTGCGGGCGGCGAAGCGCTCCAGGAAGGCGTCCGCGACCGACTCGTGGACGTAGAGCCGCTCGATGGAGATGCACAGCTGCCCGGCGGAGGAGAAGCAGCCACGCACCGCGCCCGCGGCGGCCTTGTCGAGGTCGGCGTCCTCCAGGACCAGCATGGCGTTCTTGCCGCCGAGTTCGAGGGAGACGCCGACCAGGCGGGCGGCGGCGCGCTCGGCGACCTCGCGGCCGGTGCGGGTGGAGCCGGTGAAGGAGACGTAGTCGGCGTGCCGGACGACCTCGGGGCCGACGACCGGCCCGTCGCCGATGACGACCTGGAACACCTCGGCCGGCAGGCCCGCCTCGATGAGCAGGTCACGGGCCCACAGAGCGGTCAGGCAGGTCTCGGTGTCGGGCTTCATGACGACGGCGTTGCCCGCGACGAACGCCGGGAGCGCGTCGCCGACGGACAGCTCCAGCGGGTAGTTCCAGGGGGCGATCTGGCCGACGACCCCGCGCGGGTGGCGCAGCTCGGTGACCTTGGTCAGGGTCGGCACCGCGCCGGTGTGCCGCTTGGGCCTGAGGTAGGCGGGGGCCTTGCGGCCGTAGTGGCGGGCGGCGACGGCGACGGCCTGCACCTCCTCGTGGGCGTGCAGCCGGGCCTTGCCGGTCTCCAGCTGGATCAGGTCCAGCACCTCGGCCTGCCGCGCGAGGACGAGGTCGTGGAAGCGCAGCAGGACGGCGGCCCGCTGCCGCACCGGGACCTGCGCCCACACGGCCTGGGCCGCGCGGGCGGCCTCGAAGGCCTTCTCCACGTCCTCGGGGGTGGACTCGGGCAGGTCGGCGAGCTTCTCACCGGTGAACGGCGTGTGGTTGGCGGTCCGGCCGGAGCCGGCCACGCCCTTGGTGAGCTGGGCGACCAGCTCGGGGGTGACCACGTCGGCGGCGGTGCGGGCGCCCTGAGGTGCGGGGGCGAGGGGGTTGGTGCCGGTCTTGGCCGGTGCCTGCGCGTCCGTCATGGGCGCAGGGTATGCCGCAGCGGAGCCTTTGTGTACCCGTCGGTAACGGGCATTCACCGACTGCTCACACCTCGCCAGCGATCGCTGGCAACAAATGCGCTGATCAGGGCGTTGGGGCGGCGCTCCGGGATTCCTGCGGAGCGGCCCCGAGCTTCAGGCGATCCCGGGCGCCCTTGAACAGCGCCGTGCCCTCGTGCTCCTGCGCCGTGCCCTTGGGCATGTCGACCCGCAGCTCGTACAGCCGCCCGTCGCCGGTGCGCACGAAGAGCTGCAGCACCCGCGCCCGCTGACCGTCCGAGCCGTAGGCGGTGTCGGCGTAGACGGCGTCGTTCCCCTCGAGGCCGGTCCGGGTGAGCTGGGTACGGGCGTCGCGGTGCTGCTTCCGCCAGGTGCGCTCCGCCGCCCGCGCCCGCTCCATCGGGGCCCCGGCAGCCTTGTCCCACTCCGCCAGCCGGACCTGTACGGCGCCGTCGGCGCCGTACACCACCTGGCGCGGCCGGCCTGCGCCGCCGCTCTGCCGGGCCGTGGGGCGGTAGCCGTCGGGCAGCACGAGTACGGCGTCCAGCTCCGGCTCCTCGTGCGCGACCCAGGTGTCCCCGGCGGACGCGGCGGGCATCGGGCGGTAGGTGCCGTGCAGCTCGGTGGCTCCCGCCCCGGAGCCGCGGTCGAGGGAGGCGGACACACCGAACCAGACGCCGCCGGCGGCGAGGACGGCGAGCGCGGCGAGGACGACCCGGCCGCGCAGGACGGGACGGCGGGGAGCGGGGGGCTCGACGGGGGACGCTGCCGGCGTGCGCTCCTCGGGCCCGGGGTCGCCGGCCGGCTCCTCTCTTCGCCCGGCCTCCTGAGCGGGCGTCGGCTCGGGCGCGGGCTCTGGCTCCGGCACCTCACCGCCCCCGGCCGCCGCCAGCGCCCGCGCCGTCTCCTCGGGCCCCGGGCGCCGCTCGGGGTCGCGCTCCAGCAGGCGTGCGACGAGAGGGGCGAGCGGGCCCGCCCGCTTCGGCTCGGGCACGTCCGCGGTGAGGATAGCGGCGAGCGTGGACTCCACCGTCGTACGGCGGAAGGGCGAGGAGCCCTCCACGGCCGCGTACAGCAGCACGCCCAGCGACCACAGGTCGGAGGCGGGACCGGCGCCGCGTCCGGACATCCGCTCCGGGGCGACGAACTCCAGCGAGCCGACGAACTCGCCTGTCCTGGTGAGGGATTCCTCGCCCTGGACGTGCGCGATGCCGAAGTCGGTGAGGACGACCCGGTCATGGGTGCCGAGCAGCACGTTGGCCGGTTTCACGTCACGGTGCACGATGCCGACGGCGTGCGCGGCGCGCAGCGCGCCGAGGACGGCGCCACCGATCCGCGCGGCCTCGGCCGGCGCCAGGGGGCCGCGCCGCAGCACCTCCTGCAGCGACTCGCCGCGCACCAACTCCATGACGATCCACGGCAGTCCGTCCTCGACGACCACGTCATGGATGGCGACCGCGCAAGGGTGGTCGACGCGGGCCGCGGCCCGCGCCTCGCGGTAGAGGCGGTGCGCGGCGCGCCGGTGGCTCTCGTCCTGCGGATCACCGGGCAGCCGGGGCTGCTTCACGGCGACGTCGCGGTCCACCTTCTGGTCGTGCGCCCGCCACACGGTGCCCATGCCGCCGGAGCCGATGGGCTCGACGAGCCGGTAGCGTCCGCCGACGAGCCGGTCCCGCCCGTCGGCCGCGGCCCCCTCGTTGCTCATCCCCCATGCCTATCGCGCCACATGCCGCCTTGTCGACGTGGGCCCGTGTCCCTGAGCTCACAGCTTGTCGACGTCGAAGTTGGCGATCGCCTCCCGCGCCACTTCCCGGCCCCGCTCGTCGAAATCGCCCTTGCCGGGATAGCTCACGGTCAGCTCGTACATGTCGCCGGCCTTGGTCCGGTAGTAGAGGATCCGCAGCTCGCGGGGGCGGGGGTGGTCGGTGTCGGTGGTGGTGTAGGTGATGATGCTCTCGGCCGCCGTGCCACCGTGGAAGCCGACGTCGGGGCGGGTGTCCGTCTTCGGGTTCTTGGGCATCGAGAGGTCGTAGTCGCCGTTCTCCTTGTAGCCGGCGTCGTCGGAGTACATCTCGGCGTTCGCGGAGTCGGCGATGTCCCCGTTGGAGTCCTCCGCCTTCCTGTCCAGCTTCAGCTCGACCCAGATGCTGCCGCTGGGGTCGGTGTACATCACCCAGTGGTCCTCGCTCTTCGAGTCGGCCCCGCTGCGCTCGTAGTCCTCGGGGAAGGCGACCGTCGCGCGCAGCGCGCTCTCGTGCCGTGTCTTCCACCCGTCGGGCAGCGGCCCGGCGAACGGCTCTGCGATGACCAGGTACGCGGCGACGGCGGCGGCGACCACGGCCGCGCCGATGCCCGACCAGGCCTTGCGGCCGAGCCGGAGCCCGCGGCCGCCGCGGTCGACGTACCGCACCGCCTGCGTCGGCTGCGGCGCGGGCGGCTCGGCGGCCGCCTTGAGCAGGGCTCGGACCTGGGCGGCGGACAGGCGGTGCGCCGGGTCCTTGCGGAGCAGTCCGTTGATGGCCTCGGCGAGCGGGCCCGACGCCGAGGCGGGCGGGGCCGGCGTGGCGTTGAGGACGGACTGCAGGGTGGCGGGCGTATTGCTGCGGCGGAACGGCGAGACGCCCTCCGTGGCCGCGTACAGCACCACCCCGAGCGACCACAGGTCGGAGGCCGGGCCGGGGCGCCGGCCGAGCACCCGCTCCGGCGCGATGTACTCGGGCGAGCCGACGAAACCGCCGGTGTCGGTCAGCTGGGTCTCGCCCTCGATCTGGGCGATGCCGAAGTCGGTGAGCACGATCCGGTCGTGCCGGCCGAGCAGGATGTTGTCCGGCTTGACGTCCCGGTGCAGGATGCCCGCCGCGTGCGCGGCCTCCAGCGCGCCGAGCACCTCCAGACCGATCCGCGCGGCCTCGCGCGCGTCGAGGGTGCCCTCCTGCAGGGCGGCGCCGAGCGAGCGGCCCTGCACCAGCTCCATCACGATCCACGGCCGGCCGTCGACCACGGCCACATCGTGCACGTTGACGACCGCCGGATGGTCCAGCCGGGCCGCCGCGCGCGCCTCGCGGCGCATCCGCTCGAAGGCGTTGTCCCGTTCCCGGTCGGGCAGGTGGTCGGGGACCCGGGGCTCCTTGACGGCGACCTCCCGGTCCACCGTCTCGTCCTTGGCCCGCCACACGGTGCCCATGCCGCCGTGGCCCAGCTTGGCGAGCAGCCGGTAACGGCCGGCGATGAGCCGCCCTGCGCCCGGTTCGGCCTGGGCGGTGGACGGCTGGGCCTCCCCCTGGGCGGCCTCCCCCTGGGCTGCCTCCCTCCGGGCGGGCGGCGCCTGGGCCGGGACCGCTGCCGGGTTCGGCGGCTGCAGGACAAAGCTGGTCGTCTCGTCGGCCTCGTGGCCGACGCCCCCGTTGTGGCTCATGGAACCATCCATACCGTGTGCGGCACCTCGCCCTCCACAGGGAAACGCAAGTGGTCACACACCCGTGACCGTTCGGGACCGGGCGCCCTCAGGAACGCGTGAACGTGTCCACGGCCACGTCGAAGTACTCCCGCGCCTCGCGGACCTTCCCGACCGGCGCCGACACCCACACGTCGTACATCCGGCCGCCCTCCTCCCAGCACAGGTCGTAGGTGTGCCGGGCGCCCTCCGCTGCGGTGAAGCCGTTCCAGGTGAACTCCCACAGTGCGGCGGGCCGTCCGTGGTGCGTGGTCTCGGTGACGGTGCCCGCGTGGTAACCGGGGTTGGTGTCGGCTCCCTTGGCGTCCGCGCGGCGCATCACGGCGAGGGGGCCGCCCGGTTCGGGATCGGAGACCTTGACGCCGAGGCGGAAGGAGTCGTCCGGCGAGAGGTAGAACACCCGCTCGCCCTGCGGCCTGCGGACGAACCCGTCGGGCACGGCGAGCCGGAAACCGGCGGGGTCGTCGGCGATCCGGTACCCGGACGGCGCGGCGGGACGGACCCCGTCGCCGCCGGCCTGGGACCCGGTGGCCGCAGGGCCGGTGCCGCCGGCCGCGGATCCGGAGCCCGTCGGAGCCGGCGCCGGGGAGCGGGTGACCGTGACGGTGGCGGCGGGCGCCGTCGCCGGGGAACTCGCCCGGCCCGGCACCGCCGGTGATCCGCCCTCGTCGCCGCTCTGCATCAGCAGCGCCGCCGCCGACACGCCCGCACCGGCCATCGCCGCGACGAGGAACGCAGCCACCAGCACGCCGCGCGGGGAGCGTTCGGCCGACCGCCCCTGATCGGCGGCCGTGCCGGAACGCGGCAGGTCGGCGTGCGTGGGCGTGTAGCCGGCCCCGGCCGGCGCGATGGCGTCCCGGGCCGGGTCGGGCGTACGGCCGGACACGGCGCCCGGGTCCGGACCCCAGCCGGGCGGCGGGGGCGTCCCGGCCCCCACGCCCGCGCCGTGCGGGAACCCGGACCCGAAGCCCGCGTCCGAGCCCCGGAGGGACCCCGGACCGGAGCCCGCACCCGGAACTCCCCCCGTTCCGAAGCGCGTGCCCGTGGCCGTGCCGGCGTCCGGGCCCGCGCCCGCCCCCGTGTCCGGCAGGACCCCGGTGTCCCAGAAGGCGCGCAGCAGCCGCTCGGCCTGGGTCGCGTCCAGCCGCCGCTCCGGGTCGCGCTCCAGCAGCCCGCGTACGACGGGCAGCAGCGGCGCGGCCTGCTCCGGCGTACGGATGTCGTCGACCACGACGGCGTGCAGGATGCCGCCCAGCGAGTCGCGCCGGAACGGCGATTCGCCGCTGAGGATCGTGCACAGCAGGGCGCCGAGCGACCACAGGTCGGAGGCGGGTCCGGTGGCGGCGTTGGACATCCGCTCGGGCGCGGTGTACTCGGGCGACCCGACGAAGGATCCGGTCTCCGTCAGCGTGGTGGCGCCCGCGACCTGCGCGATCCCGAAGTCGGTGAGCACGACGCGGTCGGTGCCGGACTCGATCAGGACGTTCGCCGGCTTCAGGTCCCGGTGCAGCACCCCGGCGGCGTGCGCCGCGCTCAGCGCGCCGAGCAGGGCCACGCCGATCCGCGCGGCCTCGGCGGCGTCGACGGGCCCGCTGCGGGCGATCCGATCGGCGAGCGTTCCGCCGTCGACCAACTCCATGACGAGATACGGCCGCCGGCCGTCGTCGACCACGTCGTGGACGACGACGATGTTCGGGTGCCGCAGTTGCGCGACCGCGCGGGCCTCGCGCAGCGTCCGGTCCCGCTGGGCCCGCGCCTGCTCGGCCGAGAGGGTCTCGTCGAGCGCGATCTCCTTCACCGCCACCCGCCGGCCCAGCAGTTGGTCGGTGGCCTGCCACACGATGCCCATGCCGCCCCGGCCCAGGCGTGCGTCGAGCCGGTAACGGCCCGCGATCACACGGGCATCCTCCCCCTCGGTCCCCATGCGCCCCATCATGCCCCACCGGACGTCCCCGCTCGGGGCGCCGATCGGCCAAGAGGGCTACGCGGAGACCTTCTCCTGCCAGCTGCGCAGGATCGCCTTGAACTGCTGCTGCGTGGTGGCCCAGTCTTCCGTCGGTCCCGACAGGAGCAGCGCGTACTCGGTGCCGTCGTCACCGATGTAGACCTCGTCGACGGCTCTGCGCGGGCCGGGGAACTCCGTGTCCTTGGCCAGCGCGGTGAAGGTGTACTCCCACAGCGAGGCCCGGTGGTCCCGGTAGGTGACGACCTCCAGCTTGCGCTGCCGGTAGTCGACGAGCCGGTGCAACTGCTTGTCCAGGGACAACTGGTGCTGGTACGGGTCGTTGAAGTCCGGGTCGGTGTCGATGGCGACGCGCAGGAAGTGGTTGCCGTCGTCGGGTGTGTAGTCGATCTGGGTCAGGCCGTCCCTGTCGCTGAACAGCTGCCGCTTCCAGCCCTTGGGCAGGGCGAGGCCGAAGCCTCTGGGGTCGGTGATCTGCTGCCAGTCGTCGGGGACCGAGCCCTGGTCACCGCCGGTGTCCTTGGTGCTCGGCGGCGACGAGGTGACGGCCGGGCCTGCGTTGCCGCCGTGGCCGTGGCCGTGGCCCCACTGCTGGAGCACCACCGCGGTACCGGCGCCGACGATCGCGGCGAGGGCGACGACCAGCGCGACGGCCCGCCCGCGGCGGCGCCGGGGTGCGGCGGGCGGCACCTGCGTGGGTCCCACGGCCGTCGGACCGGTCACCGGAGCCTGCGGCGTCACCGGGGTGTGGTAGCCGGACGCCGTGGGGTGGCCGGAACCCTGGCCGGGACCCGTGTGGTAGCCGGAGCCCGTGTCGTACGGAGTCCGCTGGCCGCCGGGCTGGGTCGGCACATACATCTGTGCCGCGCGGGGCCGGCGGCCCTCCGCCGCCTCCGCGAGCATCTGCTCGGCCTCGGCGATGCCCGGCCGGGTGGCCGGATCCTTGCGCAGCAGTGCGGAGATGACGGGCGCGAGGGGACCGGCGTACCCGGGCTCCTCGGCCTCCTCCTCGACGACGGCCTGCATGGTGGACAGCGGCGAGGTGCGCCGGAACGGCGAGCGGCCCTCCACCGCCGTGTACAGCGTCGCGCCCAGCGCCCACAGGTCGGAGGCCGGGCCCGGGTCGTGGCCGCGGACCCGCTCGGGGGCAAGGTAGTCGACCGATCCGACGACCTCGCCGGTGCGCGTGATGGTCGTGTCGCCCTCGATCTGGGCGATGCCGAAGTCGGTCAGCAGGACACGGCCGTCGTGGGAGAGCAGCACGTTGCCTGGCTTGACGTCACGGTGCAGGACGCCCGCGGTGTGCGCGGCGCGCAGGGCCCGCAGCACCCACATGCCGATACGGGCCGCTTCGGCGGGCTCGAGGCGGCCCTGCTCCTTGACGGCGTCGGCGAGCGAGTGTCCCTCGACCAGCTCCATCACGATCCACGGGCGGCCGTCGTGTTCCAGCACATCGTGCACGGTGACGACGGCCGAGTGGTTGATGCGCGCGGCCGCGCGTGCCTCGGCGCGGGTGCGCGCGAGCAGGACCTGCTGGTCACTGTCGGAGACGTAGAGCGCCGCGGTCAGCTCCTTGATCGCGACGGCGCGGTGCAGCAGCTCGTCGTGCGCGCGCCACACACGGCCCATACCGCCGCTGCCGATGGAATCGGCGAGCCGGTAGCGGCCCGCGAGGAGCAGGCCCTGCATCTGATTCACGTTGCCCCGCAATGCTCTTGACAGGGTCAGGGTAAAGACCGGTCGGCGTCCGGGGAACCAGCGGGGTGCCACGGTGACCGCACTGTGACGGTTGTCGCTTTGTGTAACCGCGGGCAACCCGGTGGACCCTGATGCGTACGCCCCCTTTTGTACGGCCCGTCTGTGCGGGTTGGTCAGCCCGTGTACTGGTAACTGCCGGACGCCTGCTCGTACAACCGCGTCACCTCGTCCCGTTCGGCTTCCGGGCCGCGCACCTGCACCACGTGGTAGCGCCCGTCGACCAGCAGTGCCAGGTTGCGCACGTACAGTTCACGGCCGTCGGCGCCGGTCCAGGTGAACTGGCCCTCCGCCATGGTGCGTCCGCCGACCTGGATCGTCTTCAGCCCGGTGGCGGTCGCCCACGAGGAGTCCCGGTAGGGCTGCAGCTCGGGCTCCCGTTCCCGCTGATACGCCATCGGGTCGCCGCCGTTGCCGGCGGCACTGTCCCGTCCGGGGACGACGATCAGCGCGAAGTCACCGTGTGTGTACGTCACCTGGCCGTGGCCGTTGCCCGGGGTGCGCTGCCAGCCGTCGGCGACGACGACACGGAATCCCGCGGGATCCTTACGCAGCGTGAACCCGTCGGGGATGTCGGGGCCGGTGGTCTGCGCGTGCGTGGAACCGGCCGATGCTGCCGGGCTGTTGCCGTCCTGTGTGCCGGGCGAGGTCTGCTCGGGGCGCGGCGCGCTGCTCGCGTCCGGATCCCGGGAGGCGGACCCGGCCGTACCGGTCCGGTCGGCACCCCTGTCCTCGGCGCCGGTGGACTTCGGCAGGAAGAACATGGCGTACGCGATCGCCGCCGCCAGCAGAAGCAGGATCAGCAGGAGCAGGGTCCGGCCGAGGCTGCGCGGGGAACTCTCCTTCGGCGCGGCCCGCTTGTGCCGGCCGTGCGGGGCGGGCAGCCCGCCGCGCCGCCGCCGCACCAGCTCGCCCCGGCGCCGTACGACGGGCAGCTTGCCGGGGTCCACGGGTGGCGCGGCCACGACATGCACCCCGGCTTCCGGCTCGGGCGCGGACCGCACCAGGGAGCGCAGCCAGCCGCCCAGTTCCTCGAAGTCGATGCGCTCGGTCGGGTCCTGACGCAGCAGTGACTCCACGACCGGCCGCAGCGGACCGCACTCCTCGGCGAAGGCGGGCGGCTCGGCGCACACCATCTGCACCAGCTCGGACGTCGACTCCTCCGGATACGGCGCGTGGCCCTGCACGGCCCGGAAGAGCAGCGCGCCGAGCGCCCACAGGTCGGTCGCGGGACCGATCGGCGCGGCCAGCTGCCAGTTCTCGTGCACCGGCCCGGCCTGCTCCGGCGCCCACCGCTCGGTCACGGCGCCCACCACCGTCATCCGTGCCTGCCGCGCCCGCTCGGCGGCGAGCGCGGTGCGCGGGCCGCGGGGGGCCGGGGCGGCGAGGGAGGGGGCACCCCAGGGCGTGGGCCCGTTACCGGCGGGGTCGCCCCCGGGGGTGTGCGGTGCGGTGGCGCCCCCGGCGTAGGGGTCGGCGATCCGGTCCGGCGCCGCCGGATCGGGCCGCTCCTGCCCCTGGCGGCCGTGGGCGTACGGCGACTGCGGGCCGCCGGGGGCGGGGAGGTCCGCCTCGGCCGGTGGCCGGGTGCCGGGCAGGGCGAGGCGGTCGGTGTGCGGGCTGTGCTGCGCCTCCTGCACTCGGGCCGCCGCCCGCGCTCCCGCCCGGTACGCGGCGATCGCGCCGGCCCGCGCGGCGCGCACGTCCTCGGCACCGCCGGTGTCCGCCGGGCGGGCAAGCGCTGCCGCCCCGGCGCCCGCCGGCCGGCTCCCGGGGCCCGGCAGTCCGCCGGCGGCGCGGGCCTGGATGGCGGCCCGCCGCGCGGTCTCGGCGTCCAGCACCGCACCGGTTCCCTCGGTCGGTCCCGGCGGGGGGACACGGCCCCCACCGGCACCGGCGTCCTCACCGTCCTGCCCGGGACCGGTCTCCTCCCCCGGCTCGGGCGGCACCGGGTCGTACCCGCACAGCGCCTCCTCGGCCGCGCCGACCGCGAGGCCGGTGAGCATGACACGGCCGTCGTCGCAGACAAGGACGGTGCGGGCGGTGATGTTGCGGTGCACCCAGCCGTGCGCGTGCAGCACCCTGAGCGCCATCAGCACGTCGGAGGCGACCTCGGCCGCCCGGTACGGGGTCAGCGGCTGCTGGGCCAGCAGCGCCGCCAGCGGCCGCCCGGCCACCAGCTCACTGACGATCCACAGCGAACCGCCCTCCGCGAACACGTCGAAGACCTGGTCCAGCCGTGGATGGTCGGGTATCCGCGCCGCGGCCTGTACGGCCTCCACCGCCCGCCGCACCACGGGGTCGGTGGGACGCCGCACGTCCGCGCCCGCGCCCCGCCCGGCGCCCCGGCGCGCACGCGGGGTGAACCCGGCGGGCAACCCCTCGGCGTCCAGTACTTCCGCCTCGACGACCTCAGGCAACGGCACCTGCCGGATGAGGACTTCCTGCCCGCTGTAGGTGTCGAACGCCCGCGTCTCGGTGAGTTCGTACGCGTCGGACGGCGGCAGCGGCAGGCGGTAGCGGTCGGCGAGGACCCGTCCCGCGTAGTCGTCCACGTTGCCTCCCCCGGCCGCCCGGTTGGTCAGATCCGTTCGCCACGCGTCCCGTTGCGGGCATCCCCTCCGATGCGTACGGTCCGCAAACACTCACGATACGTGCCGGAGGCAACCCGCAAAGAGGGGTTGCCCGATCTGAATCGACGAACGCCCGGACTCCGGGCGTCACTTCTTCGGCTGGAACGTCTCCGTCAGCGTCTGCCAGGTCTGCCGGCGCAGGTCCCCGTCCCAGTCGGCGGCCTTCGCCGTGTACATCAGCGCGTACCCCGCATGGTCGTTGACCACGAAACCCCGGTCGATCGCCCGGTACGGGGTGCCGCCCTCCGCGTAGGTGAACTCCCAGTCGGCCGCGTTCCAGCCCCGGAAGTCCACCTTCTCAATGCGGATCTTCTTGTACTGGGAACGCACCATGTAGCGCTCCTGGTTCCGCCAGTCCGCGACCGGGTCGTCCTTCGGCGTGGACGTCCAGGCCACCAGCAGCTTCTGCCCGCCCGGGCCGGTGAAGCGGTCCCCCGCCGAGCCCGTGGACTGGAACGCCCACCCGGCGGGCAGCCCGATGGTGTAGCCCTGGCCGCCCTGGTGCGTACCCGTCACCGGCGCACCGCCGGGAAGGGCGGAGCCTGCCGTGCCACCGCTCGGGCTCGGGCCCGCGGCGGGCGTGCTCCCGCCACCCGCGGCCGACGTCGCCGAGGACGCCCGGGGCGAGGCGGAACCGTCCGCTCCGGTCGCGCCCCCCTTGTCCTCCTTGGTGTCCGCGCCGCCGCTCGCCACGGCCCCGGACGGCCGCGCCCCCTGCGCGCCCTTGTCGTCGCCGTCGCCCCCGCCCAGCGCGAAGGCCAGCACGGTGCCGAGCAGGGCGAGCACCGCGACCACCGCGATGATCACCAGCGTGCGCTTGGGCACCACATCGGTGAGCGGAGCCCGGGGCACCGGCCGCGGCGACAGGTCGAGGTCCGGCGGCGGCACCACGTTCCATCCGCCGCTGGTGCGGCTCTTGCCGGCGCCGGCCGCTCCCCCGCCGGCCGCCGTGGACGCGGACGACGTTGTCCTGGTGCTGTCCGCCGGCGCCCCGGACACGCCGCGGTCACCGGAGGCGGCACCGGCCGCCGCACCGGAGGGGCCCGCGACGGCGGCCTTGCGCACGGAACGCAGCGCCCCGCGCAGCCGCTCCGCCGCCTCCTCGCCCCGCTTGCTCCCGGGTCCGGCCGGCTGCGGCGGCAACGGCACGACCTTCGTCGCGTCCGCCGCCGGCTCCGGCCCGGCCTCCGTGGGGTCCGGAGCGTTGATCACGGCCTTGAGCATCACACGGGCGCCCGCGTCGTCCAGCCGCTGCGCCGGGTCCTTGTTGAGCAGCCCGTAGATGACGTCCTTGAGCGGCCCGGCGTTCTTCGGCTCCTCCAGCGGCTCGGTCATCACCGCGGTGAGGGTGGCGATCGCCGACCCCTTGTCGTACGGCGGGGAGCCCTCCACCGCCGCGTAGAGCAGGCCGCCCAGCGACCAGAGGTCGGCCGCCGGCCCCGGCTTGTGCCCGCGGGCCCGCTCCGGGGAGATGTAGGAGGGCGCACCGACGAGCATGCCGGTGGAGGTGATGGACGGGTCACCCTCCACCTGGGCGATACCGAAGTCGGTGAGCACGACCCGGCCGTCCTCGGCGATCAGCACGTTGGACGGCTTCACGTCACGGTGCAGGATGCCCTCGCGGTGGGCCGAGCGCAGCACGTCCAGGACGGCGAGGCCGACCTCCGCCGCGCGCCGGGGCTCCAGCAGGCCGTCCTCGCGGATGACCTCGGCGAGGGACTTGCCCTCGACCAGCTCCATCACGATCCAGGGCCGGTCGTCCTCCTGGACCACGTCGAAGACGGTCACCGCGCTGGTGTTGCGGATCCGCGCGATCGCCTTGGCCTCGCGCAGCGTCCGCGTGATGAGCCGGCGCTTCTCCTCCTCGTCGATGTTCGACGGGAAGCGCAGCTCCTTGACCGCGACCGTTCGCCCGAGGGTCTCGTCCGTGGCCCGCCACACGGTGCCCATGCCACCGCGGCCGAGCACGCCTTCCAGCCGGTACCGCCCGGCGAGGAGACGCTCGCTCCTGTCCTGACGAGAGTCCTGACGAGTGTCCTGACGAGATGTCCCCGCCCGCTCCGCCTCCGACATGCGTCCCCTCAAACCAACCCGCCCTGACAGAGCCTCCATTGTCCCTCACCCGACAAGTGCCCGGCGCACCCAGGGTGCCCCACGCACGCGGACCGCCCGTCGGCCCCGCCACCAGGCGGCCGAGCCGCCGTCACCCGGCCGAATCCCCCACACCGCCGCCCTGCATGATGGTCGCCGACACGGGCGAACCGAAGGGAGGCGGCAGTGGCTCCACGCCAAACCCTGCCGACCCCTTCGGCGCCTGTGCGCCAACGGATCGTGGCAGCCGTTCGGGAGGCTCTCGGCCGCCGGAACCTGCCGAGCGCCGCGTCGCCGGTCCGGGCGGCTCTCGCCGGTCGGAACCTGCCGAGCGTCGCGTCGCCGGACGCTTCGGCGGTTGCTGCACGCCGGACCCCACGAAGCGCTTCGGCGGTTGCTCCCCGTCCGAGCCGGCCGGGCACTTCGCCGGCTGCTCCCCGCCCGAGCCTGCCGACTGCTTCCGCAGTGGCCCCGCACCGGATCCTGCCGGCCGCTCCCCCGGTTGGCCCGCACCAGCGCCTGCCCGCCGCTCCCCCGAGTGCCCCGCACCGGACCCTGCCAGTCGCTCCCGCTGTTGCCCCGCGCCGTCCCCTGTCCGTCACCTCCTCCGTCGTCCCGCTTCGGAACCTCCTGACCGTTGCCCTGGCAGTCGGCGTCCTCCTGGGTCTGACCCGGGCGGACGACGGGACCTCCGCGACGCCAGGAGGGACGAGCGTCCCCACGGGCACCACAGACACCGCGGCCCCCACGGCCACCGCCCCGGTCACCGGGACGCGGACCGCGCCGGCCACCGACGCTCTTCTCCCCCTTCTGCTCACCCGCGGCCACGCCCCCGCCGCCGCTCTGCTGGCCGGTGGGCCGGCCGGCAGCCGTTACGCCCAGGCCGGGACCGGCATCTCGCGCGCCGACCACTTCCGGGCCGGCAGTCTCACGAAGACCTTCGTCGCGACCGTCGTCCTGCAACTGGCCGCCGAGCACCGGCTGTCCCTGTCGGACACCGTGGAGCAGCACCTGCCCGGGCTGGTGCGCCGAGCGGGCAACGACGGGCGCGCGCTGACCCTGCGTTCCCTGCTCACTCACACCAGCGGGCTGTACGACTTCACCCGGCTCACCGGGGGCACCGTCCCCGTCACTCCGCTGCAGGCCGTGCGCCTGGCGCTCACCCACCCTCCGGCCGACCGAGGCCGCTTCTCCTACTCCAACACCAACTACGTCCTGCTCGGCATGGTGATCCAGCAGGTCACCGGCCACTCCTACGCCACCGAGGCCGAGCGGCGCGTCCTCGCTCCGCTGGGTCTGTCCGGCACCTCCTTTCCTGGCTCCCGCTCCACGCTGCCCTCTCCGCACGGCCGCGGGTACGCCGCCGACGGCTCCGACGTCACCGCACTCGACCCGCGGGTGGCCGGGGCCGCGGGTGAGCTGGTGACCACGCTCGCCGATCTGAACCGCTTCTACGCGGCCCTGCTCGACGGTGAACTGCTGCCCCCGCGCCGGCTGCGCGAGATGCTCGACACCCGGGCCGCACATGGGGTGTACGGCATGGGTCTGTATCCGGTGAAGCTGCCGTGCGGCACCACGGTGTGGGGGCACAACGGGCGGATATCCGGCAGCTACGTGCGCACCGCGGCCACCGTCGACGGCCGTCGCGTCCTCACCCTCCGGGTGAACACGACCGCGATCGCAGATCCCGGCCTCGAACCGGCCCTGCTCGCCGCCGAGTTCTGCCCTCGCACCCGGTAGAACGGACGGGCGCCGAACGGAGATCCCGCCCGGCGCCCCACTTTCGGGTGAACCCCGCACCTCCGGCAGGCTGCGGGGCGGCGCCTACAACGGCACGATGTCCGGCGCCCCCAGTCGTGCCGCGTCCGCCGTCTGGTCGTCCGGCTGGAGCTGCGACTCGCGTTCGGCCTCCACCCGCTTCTCGTAGTGCTCGACCTCGCGCTCGATCTGGCCCTCGTCCCAGCCGAGCACCGGCGCCATCAGCTCGGCGGCCTCGCGGGCGCTGCGGGCGCCGCGGTCGAAGGTCTCGATGGAGATGCGGGTGCGCCGGGTGAGCACGTCGTCCAGGTGGCGCGCCCCCTCGTGAGAGGCGGCGTAGACGATCTCCGCGCGCAGGTAGTCGTCGGCGAACTGCAGCGGTGCGCCGAGTCCGGGATCCTTGACGATGAGGTCGAGGAGTTCCTCGGCCATCGAGCCGTAACGGTTCAGCAGGTGCTCGACCCGGACGACGTGCACCCCGGTCTGGGCCGCGATGCGCGCCCGCGCGTTCCACAGTGCGCGGTAGCCCTCCGCGCCCAGCAGCGGGATCTCCTCGGTGACGCAGTCGGCCACGCGCATGTCGAGGCCGTGCACCGCCTCGTCCACCGCGTCCTTGGCCATCACCCGGTAGGTCGTGTACTTGCCGCCCGCGACGACGACCAGTCCCGGCGCGGGGTGCGCCACGGTGTGCTCGCGCGACAGCTTGCTGGTGGCGTCGGACTCCCCGGCCAGCAGCGGCCGCAGCCCCGCGTAGACGCCCTCGACATCGTCCCGGGTGAGCGGCACGGCCAGCACGGAGTTGACGTGGTCCAGCAGGTAGTCGATGTCGGCGCTGGACGCGGCCGGGTGGGCCTTGTCCAGGTTCCACTCGGTGTCGGTGGTGCCGACGATCCAGTGCCGGCCCCAGGGGATGACGAACAGCACGGACTTCTCGGTGCGCAGGATCAGCCCCGTGGAGGAGCTGATGCGGTCGCGCGGCACGACCAGGTGGATGCCCTTGGAGGCGCGGACGTGGAACTGGCCGCGCTCCCCCACCATGGCCTGCGTGTCGTCGGTCCACACACCGGTGGCGTTGACGATCTGCTTGGCGCGGACCTCGTACTCGCCGCCGCCCTCGACGTCCCTGACCCGGGCCCCGACGACCCGCTCGCCCTCGCGCAGGAATCCGGTCACGCGCGCCCGGTTGGCCACCTTCGCGCCGTAGGACGCCGCGGTGCGCACGAGGGTGGCGACGAACCGGGCGTCGTCCATCTGCGCGTCGTAGTACTGCAACGCGCCGACCAGCGCGTCCTTCTTCAAGCAGGGCGCCACTCGCAGGGCGTGACGGCGGGTCAGGTGACGGTGCAGGGGCAGACCCCTGCCGTGCCCGCGGGCCATGGACATCCCGTCGTAGAGCGCGACGCCCGAGCCGGCGTACCACCGCTCCCAGCCCTTGTGCTGGAGCGGGTAGAGGAACGGCACGGGCTTCACCAGGTGCGGGGCGAGCCGCTCGAGCAGCAGGCCGCGCTCCTTCAGTGCCTCCCGTACGAGTGCGAAGTCGAGCATCTCCAGATAACGCAGCCCGCCGTGGATCAGTTTGCTGGACCTGCTGGACGTACCCGAAGCCCAGTCGCGCGCCTCCACGAGACCCGTGGACAGTCCGCGGGTCACGGCATCGAGGGCCGTGCCCGCGCCGACGACTCCGGCGCCGATCACCAGCACGTCCAGTTCTCGCTCGGCCATCGCCGCGAGGGACTCGGCACGCTGCGCCGGCCCCAGTGTCGCTGTCCTCACCGCTGCCTCCCGCATCTCATCCGCGTCGGCCGCACCCGTCGGGCGTAGCCCGGTCCCACTCCCTTGCCCAGATTCTGACGGTCTTGCCCGGGTTCAGCCACCACGGGCCGCACAGCCTGTGGACAACGCCCGGCCACACCCACGGAAACACACACGAACAATCCCTCATATCGGTCATATTTACCCGTAGTCTGACATTGCGCTCGCTCATTCTGTCCACCGGGCTTGCGCACCTGTCCCGCTTCGGTTACTGGGAAGGACGGCCCACGCCATGCCCGCAGATCTCGCCGTCATCGGACTCGGCCCGCTCGGCCTGCCCCTGGCGCAGGCCGCCGTCGCCGCCGGTATCTCCACCGTCGGCTACCGCACCGGCCCGGAAGCCTCCTCCCTGACCCCTGCCGAACTGCGCCGGATGCTCTCGGGGGGCTTCCGGCAGCCCACCGGCCCCGCCGAACTCGGCCGCGTGCGCACCGCCGTCATCTGCGCCCCCGCCCCGCGCGGCGCCGACGGCGAACTCGACCTCGGGCAGGTCGAGGCGGCCGCGCGCACCCTGGCCGAGCGGCTGCGCCCGCACACCACCGTGATCCTCGAGTCCCCCGTCGCGCCCGGCACAACCGAGAACTTCCTGCGCCCGTTGCTGGAACGGGGCTCGGGCCTGCGCGCGGGCCGCGACTTCCACCTCGCCTATTCACCCAGTCGGGTGGATCCCGGCAGCCGCGACCACACGCCGGCCATCACGCCGAAGGTCATCGGCGGCCTCACCCCCGCCTGTACCGAGTCGGCCGCGGCCTTCTACAGCCGTCTCACCGACAAGGTGGTACGTGCGCGTGGTCTGCGGGAGGCCGAGACCGTGCAGGTCCTGGAGACCAACTACCGGCACGTCAACATGGCCCTCGTCAACGAGATGGCCGTCCTGTGCCACGAGTTGGGCGTCGACCTGTGGGACGTCATCCGCTGCGCGGAGACCAAGCCGTTCGGCTTCCAGGCATTCCGCCCCGGCCCCGGTGTCGGCGGCCACTCCGTCCCGCAGGACCTGGGCGGGAAGGCCGGCCGCGGCCTGCGCATGGTGGAGCTGGCCCAGCAGGTCAACAGCCGTATGCCCCGGTACGTGGTCAAGCGGGCCGCGGCCCTGCTCAACGAGCACGGCAAGTCCGCCCGCGGCGCCCGCGTCCTGCTTCTCGGCGTCACCTACAAGGCCGACCTCGCCGACCAGCAGGGCACGCCCGCTGAGGAGATCGCGACGGCGCTGATGAAGCTGGGCGCGGCCGTCAGCTACCACGACCCGCTCGTCCCGTCCTGGAGCGTCCTGGACCGCCCGGTCCCCCGCGCGGACTCCCTGTACGAGGCGGCCGCCGACGCCGACCTGACGATCCTGCTCCAGCAGCACCGCACGTACGACCTCCAGGGCCTTTCGGTGAAGGCCCAGCTCCTGCTCGACACTCGGGGAGCCACGCCTACGGGGGCGGCGCATCGGTTGTAAGGGGGGCGCGTGGGGGTGCGAGGCGGCCGGGCTGGTGGCGTGGGGGAACGTACGCCGCTAAAAAGTCGCAAGATCCACCTCCTCCGGAACTTCACCAGCCGAAGCCGCATCCCATCCCAGCGAGTGGGCTTGCGATGGCGTCCCATGGGCCCACGACACCGCCGAGCCGCCCGGTGGACGGTCCGTTTCGGAGCGCGGGCCGGGCCCCGCGGGCGCGGGTCCGGAACCATGTCCTTGGAAGGGGGCGGCCCAGAGAGCTCGGGTCGCCGATCACGGACATCACCGCCCTCTTACGCCCGCTCGGCCCGCATTCGCCCCGAACGCAACCACGCGCCCCCTCCCGCGCCATGCGGCCCTTGACCAGGCAGAACACAGCACGCAAAAGGGCCGGTCACTCCCACCCGGGAGTGACCGGCCCTTGCCGTCGTCCTACGGACTACCGCCGGTGCTGCGAGTCCGCCACCGTCACCTCGACGCGCTGGAACTCCTTCAGCTCGCTGTAGCCGGTGGTCGCCATCGCGCGGCGCAGGGCGCCGAAGAAGTTCATCGAACCGTCCGGCGTGTGCGAGGGGCCCGTGAGGATCTCCTCGATCGTGCCGACCGTGCCCAGGTCGACCTTCTGGCCGCGCGGCAGCTCCTCGTTGACGGCCTCCATGCCCCAGTGGTGGCCCTTGCCCGGCGCGTCCGTCGCGCGGGCCAGCGGGGAGCCCATCATCACCGCGTCGGCACCGCAGGCGACGGCCTTCGCCAGGTCGCCGGACCAGCCGACGCCGCCGTCCGCGATCACGTGCACATACCGGCCGCCGGACTCGTCCATGTAGTCGCGGCGGGCGGCGGCCACGTCGGCGACCGCGGTGGCCATCGGGACCTGGATGCCCAGCACGTTGCGCGTGGTGTGCGCCGCGCCGCCGCCGAAACCGACCAGGACGCCCGCCGCGCCGGTGCGCATCAGGTGCAGTGCGGCGGTGTACGTGGCGCAGCCGCCGACGATCACCGGCACGTCCAGCTCGTAGATGAACTGCTTGAGGTTCAGCGGCTCGTGCGCGGACGACACGTGCTCCGCCGAGACCGTCGTGCCGCGGATGACGAAGATGTCCACGCCCGCGTCGACGACGGCCTTGGAGAACTGGGCGGTGCGCTGCGGCGAGAGGGCCGCCGCGGTGACCACGCCCGAGTCGCGCACCTCCTTGATGCGCTGCCCGATCAGCTCCTCCTTGATCGGCGCGGCGTAGACCTCCTGCAGACGGCGGGTCGCGGCCTCGGCCGGCAGCTCGGCGATCTCGTCGAGGAGCGGCTGCGGGTCCTCGTACCGCGTCCACAGGCCCTCGAGGTTGAGCACGCCGAGGCCGCCCAGCTCGCCGATGCGGATCGCGGTCGCCGGGGAGACGACGGAGTCCATGGGGGCGGCCAGGAAGGGCAGCTCGAAGCGGTAGGCGTCGATCTGCCAGGCGATCGAGACCTCCTTCGGGTCCCGCGTACGGCGGCTGGGGACGACGGCGATGTCGTCGAAGGCGTACGCCCGGCGGCCGCGCTTGCCGCGCCCGATCTCGATCTCAGTCACGTTGGTGGCCTTTCCCTGATGCGTTGCAGCGCCTTCCAGTATCCCCGACGGGTACGACAACGGCGGCCCCGGATGTCCCGGGGCCGCCGTCGCATGACCTTCACGCGCGCGTGGGCGTCACTTGCTGCTGTAGTTCGGCGCCTCGACCGTCATCTGGATGTCGTGCGGGTGGCTCTCCTTCAGACCCGCGGACGTGATCCGGACGAAGCGGCCCTTGGACTCCATCTCCTCGATGGTGGCCGCGCCCACGTAGCCCATGGTCTGGCGCAGACCGCCGACGAGCTGGTGCAGCACGTTGGCCAGCGGGCCGCGGTAGGGCACCTGGCCCTCGACACCCTCGGGCACGAGCTTGTCGTCGGAGGAGACCTCGGCCTGGAAGTAGCGGTCCTTGGAGTACGACCTCGCCTGGCCGCGGGACTGCATGGCACCGAGCGAGCCCATGCCGCGGTACGACTTGAACTGCTTGCCGTTGATGAAGAGCAGCTCGCCGGGCGACTCCTCACAGCCGGCGAGGAGGCTGCCGAGCATGACGGTGTCGGCGCCGGCGGCGAGCGCCTTGCCGATGTCACCGGAGTACTGCAGGCCGCCGTCACCGATCAGCGGGACGCCGGCGGGGCGAGCCGCGAGGGAGGCCTCATAGATGGCGGTGACCTGGGGGACGCCGATGCCCGCGACCACGCGCGTGGTGCAGATGGAACCCGGGCCCACGCCGACCTTGATGCCGTCGACACCGGCGTCGATCAGCGCCTGCGCGCCGTCGCGGGTGGCGACGTTGCCGCCGATCACATCGACGCTCACGCTGGACTTGATCTTCGCCATCCAGCTCAGCGCGTTGCTGTTGTGGCCGTGGGAGGTGTCGACGACCAGGAAGTCCACACCGGCCGCGGCGAGCGCCTGAGCGCGCTCGAGGGCTTCGGGGCTGGCGCCCACGGCGGCACCGACGAGCAGGCGGCCCTCGGCGTCCTTGGCGGCGTTCGGGTACTTCTCGGCCTTGACGAAGTCCTTGACGGTGATCAGGCCCTTGAGGACGCCCTCGTCGTCGACCAGCGGCAGCTTCTCGATCTTGTGCTTGCGCAGCAGCTCCATGGCCTCGACGCCGGAGATGCCCACCTTGCCTGTGACCAGCGGCATCGGGGTCATGACCTCGCGGACCTGACGGCTGCGGTCGCTCTCGAAGGCCATGTCGCGGTTGGTGACGATGCCGAGCAGCTTGCGGTTGCCGTCCGTGACGGGGACACCGCTGATGCGGAACTTGGCGCACAGCGCGTCGGCCTCGGCGAGCGTGGCGTCCGGGTGGATGGTGATGGGGTTGGCCACCATGCCGGACTCGGAGCGCTTCACCAGGTCGACCTGGTTGACCTGGTCCTCGATGGAGAGGTTGCGGTGCAGGACGCCGACACCGCCGAGACGCGCCATCGCGATCGCCATGCGGGACTCGGTCACCTTGTCCATCGCCGCCGAGAGCAGCGGGATGTTGACCCGGACGTTGCGGGAGATGCGGGACGAGGTGTCGACCGCGTTGGGGAGCACCTCGGATGCACCCGGCAGCAGCAGCACGTCGTCGTAGGTCAGCCCGAGTGTCGCGAATTTACCGGGCACTCCGTCGACGTTTGCAGTCATGACACCTTCCCCAAATGGCCTTGATCGGTGCGGATGTCCATGCTAACGGGAGATGGACCCGTCTCATTCCACGGTTGTGGACGGCTTCCGTCTTCGTATGTTCGTACGGAACCGGGTGTTCGCCTGTTCACATGAGGCGCCGATCCGACCCGGGCCGGGCCCAGTTACTGCTCGGCGAGCGCCCGCAGCCGGCTCAGCGCACGGTGCTGCGCCACCCGGACCGCGCCGGGTGACATTCCCAACATCTGGCCGGTCTCCTCGGCGGTGAGGCCCACCGCGATACGCAGCAGCAGCAGCTCGCGCTGGTTCTCCGGGAGGTTGGCCAGCAGTTTCTTCGCCCACTCGGCATCGCTGCTGAGCAGGGCGCGCTCCTCGGGGCCCAGGGAGTCGTCGGGCCGCTCGGGCATCTCGTCGGACGGCACGGCCGTCGAGCCGGGGTGGCGCATCGCCGCCCGCTGGAGGTCGGCGACCTTGTGGGCGGCGATCGCGAAGACGAACGCCTCGAAGGGCCGGCCGGTGTCTTTGTAGCGCGGCAGCGCGAGGAGCACGGCGACGCAGACCTCCTGGGCGAGGTCCTCGACGAAGTGCCGGGCGTCGCCGGGCAGCCGTGACAGCCGCGTACGGCAGTAGCGCAGCGCCAAGGGGTGCACGTGGGCGAGCAGGTCGTGCGTGGCCTGTTCGTCGCCGTCCACTGCGCGGTGCACGAGTGGGCCGATCGCCCCCTGGGCAGGAGTGGCCGCCTCGTCGTCACGCATCGGTCCATGGTGCCCTGCGGCTCTGACGTCCGTGGCACCGCGCTCGGCGTTGTGCACCGAAGCGTTATGAGCAGGTGCGCCGGAACTCATCCCCTGCGCCCTCCCCTTCCGCTCGACCGACTCGTCCCCGAGGAACTCCACACCTCAAGGATGCGGCATCGGCGCCGAAACGAGCAGCGGGCGTCCGCGAGGACTCTCCCGGACGGCGGCGATCCCTGGTACGCGCGCGTGCCCCCATGTCCGCGCACACCGGCCCCACGCTGGGCCGACGGCCCGCCGGCGGAGTGCGGAAACAGACGTGCCGCCCGGCGCCTGGCGGCTTCACGGAACAGGGACGCACCGCGCGGGTGGGCGGTCGGGGTACGACAGTCAAGGGGCCGGCGAGGGCTCGGGACCACCGGCTCCGGCGGGAGGGAAGCGCCGTTGCGCTGCAGCCGGCGACAGCAGTCGCCGTACACGGAGCGTGACCGGCGCGCACAACCGCGCCCTCGCGTCCGGGGCCGCGCCCCGAGAGTGACGCGGTCACGGGAGCCACGACACGCTCCGGCGCATTGCCCCGGCAAAGGCATGCCCCCGTGCTTGGGGATCACCCGGCGGACGTCACCCTGTCGGGCCTCCGGCCTGCCTCGCCGGAGGCGCCACGCCCCGCTCGCGCACGTTGACACGGCGCGTCACCCTTCGCCGCTCCGGTCCGCCGGGCAGGCCCTAGCGGACCAGGCCCCAGCGGAAGCCGAGCGCCACCGCGTGGGCGCGGTCGGAGGCGCCGAGCTTCTTGAACAGGCGTCGGGCGTGGGTCTTGACGGTGTCCTCGGAGAGGAACAGCTCGCGGCCGATCTCGGCGTTGGAGCGGCCGTGGCTCATACCCTCCAGCACCTGGATCTCGCGTGCGGTGAGGGTGGGCGCGGCGCCCATCTCCGCCGAGCGCAGGCGGCGCGGGGCCAGGCGCCAGGTCGGGTCGGCCAGCGCCTGCGTCACCGTGGCGCGCAGCTCGGCGCGCGAGGCGTCCTTGTGCAGATAGCCGCGGGCGCCGGCGGCGACCGCGAGGGCCACGCCGTCGAGGTCCTCGGCGACGGTCAGCATGATGATGCGGGCACCGGGGTCGGCGGACAGCAGCCGGCGGACGGTCTCGACGCCGCCCAGGCCGGGCATGCGGACGTCCATCAGAATGAGGTCCGAGCGGTCGGCGCCCCAGCGGCGGAGGACTTCCTCGCCGTTGGCCGCCGTCGTCACACGCTCGACGCCGGGCACGGTCGCGACCGCGCGGCGGAGCGCCTCTCGGGCAAGCGGGGAGTCGTCGCAGACGAGGACGGAAGTCATGGCCGCCCTCCGCAGCTGATGCGCGTCACCTTGTGCCTCCAGGCTGGTACGAAATCGTCACCTGTGCGGTCGACCGTCTCGGACGCCTGCCCGAGCCCTTGTGTTTTCAACCGCCTCCGCACTCTCAACGACGGTCACTCGAAAGAGTTACGGGGCCATCTGCCATCTTCGGCACTCTACGTGAGGGGGCGAACACAGTGGAGACACACAGGGCCAACCCTCAAGCTTTCATCACAACCATGCCCCATTTGGCCCCATTTCTTCCCATGCACTGGTGTCTGAGGCTAGATTCGCAATGAGTCATATTTTCATCTCCTTAGATCGTAGTTGTACGGTCGTGGGCACCGTATCCACTCAGAACGGCTGCAAGGGGTCACGTAATGGCAGATTTCTCCCGCCTTCCCGGACCGAACGCGGACCTGTGGGACTGGCAGCTGCTGGCTGCCTGCCGCGGTGTGGACAGCTCGCTCTTCTTTCATCCGGAGGGTGAGCGCGGTGCGGCGCGGAGTGCTCGCGAGAACTCGGCCAAAGAGGTCTGCATGAGGTGCCCGGTCCGCGCCCAGTGCGCGGCACACGCTCTGGCGGTGCGCGAACCGTACGGCGTGTGGGGCGGGTTGACCGAGGACGAGCGCGAAGAACTCATGGGGCGGGCGCGTAACCGCCTGGTGACGGCTTCTACCGGCGGGCATGCCGGTTCGAACACCTGAAGGAACGTTTCTTCATCACCCTCAGGGCACGCACACACGCGCGTGCCCTTTTTTCGGCGCCTGCCGGCCCCCGGCGGCTGCCGGCCCCCTCGGCCGCTACCGCCGCGCCGTGCGCGCCAGCTGCTCCAGCGTCGCCGCGACCGCCGGCACCTGGGCCAGGTCCGGCAGGGTGAGGGCGACGATCTCCCGCCGCACCGACGGTTCAAGCGTCAACATGCGTACGCCCCGGGGACGCACGGACTCCACGGCGAGCTGGGGCAGCACGGCGACGCCGAGACCGGCGCCGACCAGACCGACCACCGCGGGGTAGTCGTCGGTGGCGAAGTCGATGCGGGGCGTGAAGCCGGCGCCCTCGCAGACCTCGACCAGCTGGCCCCGGCAGCGCGGACAGCCCGCGATCCACGGCTCACCGGCCAGCGCGCCGATGGCCAGCGGCTCCGCGCGCGCCGCGAGCGGGTGCCGTTCGGGCAGCAACGCTACGAGACGGTCCGTCAGCAGCGGCCGCACGACGAGGTCGTCCCACTCCTCGGCGCCCGCCGCGCCCTCGTAGCGGAAGGCGAGCGCGATGTCGCAGTCGCCCTCGCGCAGCAGTTCCACGGACCGCGGCGGTTCGGCCTCCTCCAGGGAGACCCGGGTGCCGGGGTGGGCGGCGCGCAGAGCGGCCAGGGCGGTGGGCACGAGGGTGGAGCTGCCGCTGGGGAAGGAGACGAGACGGACCCGGCCGGCGCGCAGCCCGGCGATGGCGGCGACCTCCTCCTCGGCGGCGGTCAGCCCGGCGAGGATGCCGGTGGCGTGCCGCACCAGCGCCTCACCCGCCTGGGTCAGCCGCATCTCGCGCCCCGTGCGCACCAGCAGCGGGGTGCCGACGGAGCCCTCCAGGGCCTTCATCTGCTGACTGACGGCGGGCTGGGTGCAGCCCAGCTCGCGCGCCGCGGCGGAGAAGGAGCCGGTGGTGGCCACGGCGCGCAGGACGCGGAGATGACGAGCCTCGATCACCCTGCAAGCATAAGCGAGGCTTGGATGTCGCGCAGAATACTGCGTCGACACTTTGAGGCCTGCTCGCTACCGTGCCCTCATGAAGCTTCTGTCTCTCAACGTGGGCCAGGCCCGGCCCGTCCCCTACACCGACCAGCCGGAGGGGCTGACCGGCATCGACAAGCGCCCGGTGGACGGGCCGGTCAAGGTGACGGCGCCGGGACCGAAGGGGGTCGGCGCGAGCGGGCTCGCCGGGGACGCGGTGTGCGACACCCGCCACCACGGCGGCGACGACCAGGCGGTGTACGCCTTCGCCCGCGAGGACCTGGACGACTGGGAGCGCGAGCTGGGGCGGGAACTGGCGAACGGCACGTTCGGCGAGAACCTCACCACGCGGGGCGTGGACGTCTGCGCCGCGCTGATCGGCGAGCGCTGGCGGATCGGCCCCGATGTGGTGCTGGAGGTGACCAGCGGGCGCATTCCCTGCCGCACCTTCCAGGAGCACCTGGGTGAGAAGGGATGGGTGCGCCGGTTCACGCACCGGGGCGCGCCGGGGGCGTATCTGCGAGTGATCGAGCCCGGGGAGATCCGCGCGGGTGATGCGATCGAGGTGGTGCACCGGCCGGAGCACGACGTGACCGTGGAGATGCAGTTCCGGGCGCTCACCACCGAGCGCGAGCTGCTGCCGCGGCTGCTCGCGGCCGGCGCGGCCCTGCACCCGGAGGCGCTGGCGGCGGCGCGCAAGTACGTCGGTGGGCGCAGGCGCTGACCTCGTGTCAGACGGGGGGTGCTGAGCACGGAGTCTGTCAGTCCGGGTAACTAGTCTTGGCGCATGACAACGGCTCTGATTACGGGATCGACCGCGGGGATCGGTGCCGCTTTCGCGCGGCGCCTGGCGGCTGACGGGCACAACCTCGTGCTGGTGGCCCGGGACACCAAGCGGCTGCGCGAGCAGGCGACCGAGCTGCACGACCGGCACGGCATCGAGGCGGAGGTGCTGACCGCCGACCTGGCCGAGGACGACGGCATCGAGGCGGTCGCCGCCCGCCTCGGTGACCGGCGCAACGCCGTCGACCTGCTGATCAACAACGCCGGCTTCGGCAACAAGGGCCGTTTTCTAGAGGTCCCGAGGGCCGACGAGCTGAGGATGCTGAAGGTGCACTGCGAGGCGGTGCTGCGGCTGACCTCGGCGGCGACGGAGGCGATGCGCGAGCGCGGCCGGGGCGGCGTCGTGAACGTGGCGTCGGTCGCCGCCTTCGTGCCGCGCGGCACGTACGGCGCGTCCAAGGCGTGGGTCGTGCAGTTCTCCCAGGGCGCGGCGCGCGACCTGGCGGGCAGCGGCGTACGGCTGATGGCGCTCTGCCCGGGCTTCGTCCGCACGGAATTCCACCAGCGGGCCGGGATGGGCACGGACAACATCCCGAACTGGATGTGGCTGGACGCCGACAAGGTGGTCGCCGCGGCCCTGACGGATCTGGCGCGCGGCCGGACCCTGTCCATCCCCGACCCCCGCTACAAGGCCCTGATGGGCGCGGCGAAACTCGTCCCGAGGGGGCTGCTGGGCGGGCTCAGCTCGCGGACGGGGCGGAAGTACGGGCCGCAGTAGCGACAGGTGCGGGCGGCTGTCCGGTGGGAAAATGGAGTGACGGACACCGGACCCACGGGGGGACCGGAAGGCGGCGCCATGACCTTCGTACAGCTCATCGACTGCAAGACCAGCCGGTTCGACGAGATGGACCGGCTGATGGACACGTGGGTGGAGAAGACCAAGGGGAAGCGGACGGCGACGCACGCGGTGGTCGGCAAGGACCGGTCCGACGCGTCTCACTTCATCGAGATCGTGGAGTTCCCGTCGTACGAGGAGGCGATGCGGAACTCCAACATGCCCGAGACGGACAAGATCTTCCAGGACATGGTCGCCCTCTGCGACGAGATGCCGTCGTTCACCGACCTGGACGTGGTGCGGGACGACCAGTTGTCCGAGGACACCGTGCGGCGCTTCTTCGCCACGCTGGGGACGGCGGGCGACCTGCCGCCGCTCAACGACCTGCTGGACGAGGACATCCACAGCCACGACCCGATCAATCCGCAGGACACCCTCGGGCTGGACTCCATGCGCAGCGAGTTCCGGATGTGGCGCGCGGCGTTCGACGCCTCCTTCACGGTCGAGGACGTGCTCGCCCACGAGGACCGGGTCTGCGCGCGGTGGACCTGGAACGCCACGCACACGGGTGACTTCCTCGGCATCGCTCCCACGGGCAACCAGGTCACCATGAGCGGGACCACCTGGTTCCGCTTGGGCGGCAACGGCAAGATCGCCGAGCTGTGGTGGCAGCACGACCAGCTGGGTCTGATGCAGCAGCTGGGTGCGCTGGAGACGCTGGAGCGCTAGGGCCTCTCGTTTGGATCATGCCGGGCTCGCGGGGTCTGGCCTGATCCAAACGAAAGACCCTAGCCACACGCAAGGCCCGGCACCAGGGGTGCCGGGCCTTGCGAGCTGACGTGCGTCAGTGGGAGTGACCGTGGCCGTGGCCGTGGCCCGCGGCGGCCTCTTCCTCTTCCTTCTTCTCGACGACCAGGGTCTCGGTCGTGAGCAGCAGGGAGGCGATGGAGGCGGCGTTCTCCAGGGCGGAGCGGGTGACCTTGACCGGGTCGATGACGCCGGCCTTGACCAGGTCGCCGTACTCGCCGGTGGCGGCGTTGAAGCCCTGGCCCTTGTCGAGCTCGGCGACCTTGGAGGTGATGACGTAGCCCTCGAGGCCGGCGTTCTCGGCGATCCAGCGCAGCGGCTCGACGGCGGCCTTGCGGACCACGGCGACACCGGTGGCCTCGTCGCCGGTCTTGCCGAGGTTGCCCTCGAGGACCTTGACGGCGTGGACCAGCGCGGAGCCACCACCGGAGACGATGCCCTCCTCGACCGCGGCGCGGGTCGCGGAGATGGCGTCCTCCAGACGGTGCTTCTTCTCCTTCAGCTCCACCTCGGTGGCGGCGCCGACCTTGATCACGCACACGCCGCCGGCCAGCTTCGCGAGGCGCTCCTGGAGCTTCTCGCGGTCCCAGTCGGAGTCCGTGTTCTCGATCTCGGCCTTGATCTGCGCGACGCGGCCCGCCAGCTCCTCGGCCTTGCCGGCACCCTCGACGATCGTGGTGTCGTCCTTGGTGACGGTGACGCGGCGGGCGGTGCCGAGCACCTCGAGACCGACCTGGTCGAGCTTGAGGCCGACCTCCTCGGAGATGACGGTGGCGCCGGTGAGGACGGCCATGTCCTGCAGCATCGCCTTGCGGCGGTCGCCGAAGCCGGGGGCCTTCACCGCGACGGCGTTGAACGTGCCGCGGATCTTGTTGACGACCAGGGTCGACAGGGCCTCGCCCTCGACGTCCTCGGCGATGATCAGCAGCGGCTTGGAGGAGCCGGCCTGGATGACCTTCTCCAGCAGCGGCAGCAGGTCCGCGATGGCGCCGATCTTGCCCTGCGTGATCAGAATGTACGGGTCGTCGAGGACGGCCTCCATACGCTCCTGGTCCGTCACGAAGTACGGGGACAGGTAGCCCTTGTCGAAGGCCATGCCCTCGGTGAAGTCCAGCTCCAGACCGAAGGTGTTGGACTCCTCGACGGTGATGACACCGTCCTTGCCGACCTTGTCCATCGCCTCGGCGATGAGCTCGCCGACCTGGCTGTCCTGGGCGGACAGACCGGCGACGGCGGCGATGTCGGACTTCTCGTCGATCGGGCGGGCGGTCGCGAGGAGCTCCTCGGACACGGCCTTGACCGCGGCGTCGATGCCCTTCTTCAGGGCGGCCGGGGAGGCACCCGCGGCGACGTTCTTCAGACCCTCGCGCACGAGCGCCTGGGCCAGCACGGTCGCGGTGGTCGTACCGTCACCCGCGATGTCGTTGGTCTTGGTCGCCACCTCCTTGACCAGCTGGGCGCCGAGGTTCTCGTACGGGTCCTCGATCTCCACCTCGCGGGCGATGGTCACGCCGTCGTTGGTGATGGTCGGGGCGCCGAACTTCTTGTCGATGACGACGTTGCGGCCCTTGGGGCCGATCGTCACCTTGACGGTGTCGGCAAGCTTGTTGACGCCGCGCTCGAGGGCGCGACGGGCGTCCTCGTCGAACTTCAGGATCTTCGCCATGGCAGCGGGAGCCCTCTCGGAAATCTCGTGGGTAAAACGACTGCGCCCCGGCGCCCGGCTTCGTTATCGGTCGCAGGGGCCAGGGGCGCAGCTGAAAGCAGAGCTTCGGGTGAAGTGTGCTTACTTCTCGATGATCGCGAGCACGTCGCGGGCCGAGAGAACGAGGTACTCCTCGTTGTTGTACTTCACCTCGGTGCCGCCGTACTTGCTGTAGAGCACCACGTCGCCGACCTTCACGTCGAGCGGCAGACGGTTGCCGTCCTCGAAGCGACCCGGGCCCACGGCCAGGACGACGCCCTCCTGGGGCTTCTCCTTGGCGGTGTCCGGAATGACCAGGCCGGAGGCCGTGGTCTGCTCGGCGTCGAGCGGCTGGACCACGATGCGGTCCTCGAGCGGCTTGATGGCAACCTTGGAGCTGGCGGTCGTCACGATCCGACCTCCCCCTTCGGAGATCTCACGGGGTTAACTGTCTGAGGTGGCGACCAGGTCGATCCGTCGTCGCGGGTGCCGGACCTGCCCGTCGCTGTGTTGGCACTCTCATCTGCCGAGTGCCAGAGCCGAGACTATGACCGGGATTAGCACTCGGTCAAGCGGAGTGCCAATTGCGGTGCGGCGCGTCTGGGAAACGGGGGGTGTGGACCGGCGTTTCCTGGAGCCCGTGCGGTGGCCGGCCGGGGGTGGGTGGCTCCCGGCGGTGGCGGGGTGCCACCCCCAAGCTCTTCGAGCAGGGGGTACCCCCAGCCCACCCGTGCCGCCCCAGCGGCACGACTGCCCGCAGCTGAGCCAGATGACGGCCGGCACCCGCCTAGGGCGGCAAGGGGACGGGGTGGGGGGTGTCCGCCCGCAGCGGCCGGCACCGGGCGAGGGCGCCCTCGTCGGAAACGGGCGGCCGGACCGAGGACGGACACCCCCCACCCCGGCCCCGACCCACCCACCGGCCGTAGGCGCTACGCACGCCACGAGCGACCGCAACGGGCCGCCGCAGGCCTATAAGGGGCGCGGGGCTGTATTCGACATGCGGCTCCGCCGCGCGGGCGCGACCAGCCACAACGCACCCGCAGGCGAGCGCCCTACAGGTAGTCCTCCAACCGCCCCACCGTCAGCCCCCCACCCTGAATCTCCCGCAACAACCGCACCGTCCGCTCCCGCAGCACCGGCGCTGTCGTCTCGCCCGGGTCCACCGCGATGATGTCGCCCGGCCCCAGCCGGTGTTCCCCCGCGACGTACGACAATCCCCCGTCACCGTCCAGCGACACCCGCCACAACACCACCGCCGAGATCCCGCAGTCCCCCGCCGCCCGCAACGTCGTCGCGTCGTACCTGCCGTACGGCGGCCGGAAGAGCCGCGGCCACACCCCGAACCGCGCGTGCAGCTTGCGCTGCTGCCCACAGATCTCCGCCCGCTGCCCGGCATACGGCAGGCCCTGCATCGCGGGGTGGTCGAGCGTGTGGTTCTCCAGCGACGCCCCCACCGCCCGCAGCCGCGCGAAGTGCGCGTACCCCGGCCCGACCACGCTGTCCGTGAGGAACATCCCCACCGGCAGCCGCAGTTCCCGCACCAGGTCGACGAACCGAGCGTCCCGCTCGGCCCCGTCGTCGTACGTCAGGAAGACGACCTTGTCCCGCGTGGGCACACGGTCGACGACCAACGGCAGACCGGCGCCCGCACCCGCACCCGCCTTACCAAGAACACGGCCAACCCGCCCCCGCGCAGCGGAAGGCGCGGAGGCCAGAGGCCGGTCCAGACCCCAGCGGCGGTACGCCGGCTGGGCGGCGGGACGGTGCGTACCCACCCGTTCCGCGGTCTTCTTGCCGAGCCGTTCGATCGGGTCCACCGACTGCGCGCACCCCGTCAGACAGACCGCCACCGAACACACCGCCGCCAGAATCCCGGCCACCGGCCCCCGTCGCCGCCCCCGCGTCCTCACAGGTAGTCCTCCAGGCGTGCCACCGCGTACCCCTTGTCCGTCACCTTCTTCAGGAACCGGCGCACCATGTCGGGCATCGTGCCCTTCCAGTCGCCCCGGCCGCGGAAGTGCGTCAGGACGATGTCGCCGGGGTGGAGGTCCTGGTCCACCTCGCGGTACTCCCAGTGGTCGACGAAGACCTCCTCGTCCCAGAGTGGGGCGTACTTGATCCCGCAGGACTGAGCGGCACGCAGCGTGTCCTGGTTGTAGTTGCCGAACGGCGGCCGGAAGACCGTCGGCCGCTTGCCGTACTGCTTCGCGATGATGTCCTGCATGTCGCAGATCTCGTACTTCTGCCGGGCGTAGGACAGCCCCGGCAGGTACGGGTGGTGCAGGGTGTGGTTGTTCAGCGTCACCCCCCGCGCCTGCATCTTCTTGAAGTACCCGTAGTCGTTCTTGATCAGGTCGTTGCTGAGGAAGGCCGTGTACGGGACGTGCAGGTCGCTCATCATGCGCAGGAACGCCGGGTCCTTCTCGGCTCCGTCGTCGATGGTGAGGAAGACGATCTTCTGGTCGGTCGGGATCCGGGTGAAGACCGGCGGCAGGCCCAGTTCCTCGTGGTCGTCGACCTCGAAGCCCTGGCGGGTGTGGATCCGGGGCTTCACCCGGGGCGGCGGCGGGGCGGCCAGCGGCACCTTGGTCAGGCCCCAGCGCTTGGCGGCGGCCACCCGCGCGGCGTACTCGGCGCGCAGCTTGGTGGCGTAGGAGTCGAGGGCGCGCGCCGGTGGTGCGTGCAGGGCCTGCTGCTGACCGGCGGCGGGGTCGACATCGGACCCGGCGGGTCCCACGCCCGGAGCACAGCCGGAGACGAGGGCGGCGGCCGCGAGGGCGGCGAGAGAACCCCGCAGCAGACCACCCCGACGCGCGACACCACCCTGACGCGCGCCACCACGCCGACGCAGAGCATCGCGCCGATACACCCGAGTTTTGTCATTTTGTACGACTACTCGCATGGAGCCGGATCCTCGCAGTCCGCCTCCCCGCAGCCGCCCCGACACCACCACCGCCCGCCCACCATCCACCGACTGGCCCACACCCCGCCCCCCTGCCCGACAATGACCCAGTGAACGACCTCGCCCCCCTCCTCACCCCCGAAGGCCGCGCCCTGCTCGACCAGGTGCGTGACACCGACCCCGCCGACGAACTCGCCGTCGCCACCCGGCTGCGCCGGGAGCACCCGGCGGAGCTGGTGTCGGCCGCCCTCGGCCAGGCCCGGCTGCGGCAGCGGGCGGTGGCCAAGTTCGGGGCCGAGGACGCCGCGCGGATGTTCTTCACGCCGAACGGCGTCGAGCAGTCCACGCGGGCGAGCGTCGCCGCGTACCGGGCGGCCCGTCTGAAAGACCTGGGCGTCGGCTCCGTCGCCGATCTGTGCTCCGGCATCGGGGGCGACGCGCTCGCGCTCGCCCGCGCCGGCATCCGCGTCCTCGCCGTGGACCGTGACCCGCTGACCGCGGCGGCGGCCCGCGCCAACGCCGAGGCGCTCGGGCTCACGGACCTGATCGAGGTGCGGGAGGCGGACGTCACCGAGATCGACACCACCGGATACGACGCGGTGTTCGTCGACCCCGCCCGACGCGGCGGGCGCGGCCGCGTCTTCGACCCCGAGGCGTACTCACCGCCCCTGTCCTGGGCCGTGCAGGCGGCGCTCACGGCCCCGCACGCCGCGCTGAAGATCGCCCCCGGCGTGCCGCACGAGGCGATCCCCGCCGAGGCCGAGGCGGAGTGGGTCTCCGACGGCGGGGACGTGAAAGAGGCGGTGCTGTGGTTCGGCACCGGCGCACCGGGCGCGGTCCGGGCGACGCTGCTGCCGGGGCCGTACACGCTGCCCGGCCGCGGACTGCCCGACCCGGCCGTCCGTCCCGTCGGGCGGTATCTCTACGAGCCCGACGGCGCCGTCATCCGCGCGCACCTGGTCGCCGAGGTGGCGGAACAGGTCGGCGGCGGACTGCTGGACGCGACGATCGCGTACGTCACCTCCGACGAACTGCACCCGACGCCGTACGCCTCCGCCTACGAGATCACCGACCGACTCCCCTTCAACGTCAAGAAGTTGAAGGCGCTGCTGCGCGAGCGCGAGGTGGGCGTGCTGACGGTGAAGAAGCGGGGCTCGGCGGTCGAACCGGAGGAGTTGCGCCGCAAGGTGCTGCCGAAGCCGCACGGCACCCTGGCCGTCACCGTCTTCCTCACCCGCGTCGCGGGCGCCCCGACCATGCTGCTCGGCCGTCCGGCCTAACCGCACTCCGCCGCGCGTCGCTGAAGCAGCTCCCGCTCGCGCTCGTTGGCGGTCAGGGACGCGGCCCGGGCGAACTCCGCGCGCGCCTCCGCCGTACGGCCGAGGCGTTGCAGGAGGTCGCCGCGGACGCTGGGCAGGAGGTGGTAGTCGCGCAGCCGGTCGGCGAGGACGTCGACGATCTCCAGGGCGGGGCCTGGGCCGTCGGCCATGGACACGGCCACCGCCCGGTTCAGCTCCACGACCGGCGACGGGGCGCGGGCGGCGAGCAGGCCGTACAGGGTCGCGATGGCCGCCCAGTCGGTGTCCTCGTAGGTGTGGGCGCGGGCGTGGCAGGCCGCGATGGCCGCCTGGAGGGCATACGGCCCGGGAGGGCCGGCGGCCGTGGCCTCGGCGCGTTCCAGCGCGGCGACGCCACGGGTGATGAGCAGGCGGTTCCAGCGGCTGCGGTTCTGGTCCGCGAGCAGCACCGGTTCGCCGTTCGGGCCGGTGCGGGCGGCGGCGCGCGCGGCCTGGAACTCCAGCAGCGCCGCGAGCCCGTGCACCTCGGGTTCCTCGGGCATCAGCTGGGCGAGCTGCCGGGCGAGCCGCAGCGCGTCCTCGCACAGCGACGGGCGCAGCCAGTCGTCGCCCGCGGTGGCCGCGTATCCCTCGTTGAAGATCAGGTAGATGACGTCGAGGACCGAGCCGAGGCGAGCGGCGCGGTCGGGGCCGGAGGGGACCTCGAAGGCGACGTTCTTCGTGGCGAGGGTGCGTTTGGCGCGCACGATCCGCTGGGCGACGGTGGGCTCCGGGACCAGGAACGCACGGGCGATCTCGGCGGTTGTCAGACCGCCGAGCAGGCGCAGGGTGAGGGCGATGCGCGCCTCGGCGGACAGCACCGGATGGCAGGCGGTGAAGACGAGCCGGAGCAGGTCGTCGTCGATGTCGTCGGGGTCGGCGGGTTCCTCCGGCGGGACCGTCGTGTCGAGGCCGCGGCCGATCTCCTGGAGCTTGCGGGTGTGGTTCTCCCGGCGCCGGATCAGGTCGACGGCACGGCGGCGGGCGGTGGTGGTCAGCCAGGCGCCCGGGTTGTCGGGCACCCCGTCGCGCGGCCACTGCTCCAGGGCCGCGACGAGGGCGTCCTGGGCGAGTTCCTCGGCGACGCCGACGTCCCGCACGATCCGGGCGACGGCGGCGATGACGCGCGGGGACTCGAGCCGGAAGACCGTCTCGATGGCGCTGCGCGGGTCGGCGGTGGGCTGTGCGGTCACAACCCACCATCGAACACCCGGCAGGGCCGCCAACCAAGCGGAACTCAGCCCTCCGCGATCTCCCGCAGCTCGCAGGTGACCGTCCACTCCGCCTCGTGGACCTTCAGGAACCGCTTGGTCCACTCGACGGCCTCGGCCTGGTCCTTGCACTGCATCAGCGCGTATCCGCCGATGACCTCCTTGGTCTCGGTGAACGGTCCGTCGGTGAGGGAGAGCTGCCCGCCCTCGTAGTGCACCCGGGTGCCCTGCGAGGTCGGGGTCAGCCCGGCGGTGTCGAGCAGCACGCCGGCCTTGGTCATCTCCTCGATCAGCTCGCCCATGCGCTGCATCAGCTCATCGCTGGGGCCTCCGGCGGGCGCGTTGTTCTCGTCGATCCGCACGAGCGACAGGTAGCGGGGCATGACGCCTCCTCGGTGTCCGTTCGGCCGGGTCCTTCCCGGCCTCTCACCCCTGCGTCGATCGGCGGACGACGGGATCGACACACCCGCCGGACTTTTCTCGAAGAAATTTCCGCGCCCCCTCCCCGGCCCCGCCCTCAGCCCACCGACACCGCCGGTACGGGGTTGCTCCCGCTCCAGTTCGCGTTGAACCCGAACGTCACCGAACCGCCGTCGGGAACCGTCCCGTTGTACGAGATGTTGGAACAGGTGACCGCCGCCCCCGACTGCGTGCAGCCCGCGTTCCAGGCCTGCGTGAGCTGCTGCCCCGCCCCGAAGCTCCAGCTCGCCTTCCAGGACGACAGCGAGGCGCCGGTGCAGGAGATCCGCACCTGCCCGGTGAACCCGCTGTTCCACTGGCTGGTGACCGTGTACGCCGCCGAGCACCCACCGGCCGGCGCAGTGCCGCCCCCACCGCCGCCACTGCCGCCGAGCGCCTCGGCGATGCCGTAGTACGCCGGCTTCGGCTGGTAGCTCTCGTCGTACGGCGTCGCCGCGCCGTAGCCGGGAAAGGTGCTCGGCACCCAGGAGTCGGAGTCGGTGAAGCCCCACACGGTGACGCCGGCGCAGCGGGTGACGGCCGCGCAGGCCCCGACGACCGCCTTGAAGTCGGCCTTCTGCTGGGCGAGCTTGCCGCTGTCCGCAGGCAGCTGCATGCGCACGTCCAGCTCGGTGATCGCCACGTCCACACCGAGGTCGGCGAAGCGCTGGATGTTCTGCTGGAGGGTGGCGGGCACCTGGCCGAGGACCAGGTGGGCCTGGAGACCGACGCCGTCGATCGGGACGCCGCGCGCCTTCAGCGACTTGACCAGGTTGTACAGGGCGGTGGACTTCGCGTTCACGCCCTCGACGTTGTAGTCGTTGATGTACAGCTTGGCGGCCGGGTCGGCGGCATGTGCCCAGGTCAGGGCGCTGGCGATGTAATCGGCGCCGAGCCCGTCGTACCAGAGGGTGGAGCGGTAGGTGCCGTCCTCGTTGAAGGGCTCGTTGACCACGTCCCAGCCGGTGATCTTCCCCTGGTAGCGGCCGACCTCGGTGCTGATGTGGTTCTGCAGCAGACTGCTCAGCTGGGCCGGAGTCCAGCTGCCGCCCGTCAGCCAGCTCGGGTTCTGGCTGTGCCAGACCAGGGTGTGGCCGCGCACCTGCTGGTGGTGGGCCTGGGCGAAGGCGACGATCTGGTCGGCCTCGGCCCAGTCGAAGCTGCCCCGGGTGGGTTCGACGGAGCCCCACTTCATGGCGTTGCCGGGGGTGAGGGAACCGAACTCCCGCCCGGTGATGTCGCCGTAGGTGCCGGTCAGCTCGGAGCCGGTCACCGCCGTACCGATGACCTTGCCCTGGGCGGCGGCGAGGTCGCGCAGCGGCGGGTCGGCCGCGTGCGCTGAAGGGGCGGCGCCGAGCGCGAGCAGCGCGGCGGCGGCGGTGGCGAGTCCCGCCAACGACCTGCGGGCGCTGAGGAGGTGCGACGTTCTCATGACGAACTCCTCCGAAAGTTTCGGTTGTGTAACCGATTAACTTCGGAGGAGTGTGGGTGCACCCGCCCCACCCGTCAATACGTCACCTTTCGGCCACCGGCGTCCCGGTGCTCGCCCGCACCACCAGACTGGTCGCCAGTTCCACGCGGGTGGCCACCGGTGTCCCGTCCCCGCGCCCCAGCTCCAGCACCAGCCGGGCCGCCGCCTCGGCCATCTCGGTCAGCGGCTGCCGCACGGTCGTCAGCGGCGGCCCGACCCAGCGGGCCACCGGCAGGTCGTCGAAGCCGACGACGCTGAGGTCCTCGGGGATGCGCAGGCCCAGTTCGCGTGCGGCCTCGTACAGCCCGAGCGCCTGCAGGTCGTTGCCGGCGAAGACGGCCGTGGGCCGCTCCGGCAGCCGCAGCAGCTCGCGGCCGAGCCGGTAGCCGGTCTCGTGGTGGAAGTCGCCGGTCCTGATCAGCGCCGGGTCGACGGGCACTCCCGCGGTCTCCAGGGCGGCCCGGTAGCCGTCGACGCGGGCACGGCTGCACATCATCCGCTTCGGCCCGCTGATCGCACCGATCCGGGTGTGGCCGAGATCGATCAGGTGGCGGGTGGCGGCGAGGCCGCCCTGCCAGTTGGTGGCGCCGATGGAGGGCACGTCGGCGCCGGGGTCGCCTGCCGGGTCCATCACCACGAACGGGACGGAACGGCTGGTCAGCAGCGCCCGCTGGGACTCGTCGAGGTCGGACAGCACGAGGATCACGCCGTGCGGGCGGCGCGCGGCGACCTGGTCGGCCCAGGTCCGCCCGGGGGTGAGCCGCCCGGCGCTCTCGCTGAGCACGACGCTCAGCCCGGCATCTCGGGCGACGTTCTCCACGCCCCGGATGACCTCCATCGCCCAGGCGCTCTCCAGCTCGTGGAAGACCAGGTCGATCAGCGGGGAGCGGCTGGCCTCGGCCCGCCGGCGCCGGTAGCCGTGGGCCCGCAACAGGTCCTCGACCCGGGTCCGGGTGGCCGGGGCGACGTCGGCACGGCCGTTGAGGACCTTCGAAACGGTCGGGGCCGACACGCCGGCCTCCCGGGCGATCTCGGCGAGCGTCGCGGTGCGGCCGGACCGGCCTGTGGTCTGCGGGTCGGCGGATTCCGAGGCTGTCATGGCGGCGATCGTATCCCTGCCCGACCGAAACATTCGACTGCCGTCGGCTCGAACGGGCCGGAACGGCGCGCATCGGCACCGGCACCGGCACCAGCACCAGCACCGGCACCGGCACCGGCACCGGCACCGGCACCGGCACCGGCCAGGCTTGCACCTGAACCGGACCGGCACGCACCGCCACTGGACCGGCATGCACCGCCACCGACATGCACCGGCCTCGGTCCGGAAGCATTCCCCGGAACCTTCGCCCCCGCCGTCCCCGCAGGACCTCACGTCCTGCGCCCTCGACGGCCGGCGAGGCGAGGACGGCGCGGAGCTGAGCGGGCGGAGGGGAGCGGTGCGGTACGGGCGGAGCGCATGGGCGGCACGGCACGACACGTCCCGCCCGGAGCGGCAGGGCACGGCAGGGGAGGGCCCGCGCGAAGCGGCGCGGCACAGGCGGCACGGCCCCCGCGGAGGGCACGGCACGGCACAGCCCGAGCGGAGCGCACGGCGCGGCGCGGCCCCGGCGGCCCAGCTCTCCCCGACCCCCGCCGCGGGGCCCGAAGTCCCGAGCCGCTCGTGCGTCGTGATCATGGGTGCGCCGGCCGCGTCCGCCCTCGGCGCGGTGCGTCCCGCGGCCCCTCGTCGGAGGGCCCCCGGACCGAAGATCCCGTCAGTCGTCGCCCACCGAAGACCCCGTCAGTCGTCGCCCACCGACTCGAACCGCCACCGGTGCACCGGACGTATCACCAAGGCGGCGTCCGGTTCGGGCAGTTCGGGCAGGTCGGCGTCGTACGGGGCGTCCCACCAGGTGATGACCAGGACGCGGTCCTGCGGGGCGCGGAAGGTCTCGCGGCGCAGCGGGGTGCCGTCCACACTCTGGGCGCGGGCCCAGGCCAGCAGCTCCTCGCCCCGGTCCGCGGCCGCCCGCGCCTCCCACATCAGCGCGACGGTCATGAGTACAGGTTGTCCTTGCTGACCTCGTGCACATGGTCGTGCCCGGGCACGTGCGGGTCCGTGACCGGCAGGGACGAGTCGGCGGACAGGTCCCAGCTGGAGGCGGCCCGGTTGCGGGCGACCATCTCGGCGCCGAGCGCGGCGACCATCGCGCCGTTGTCCGTGCACAGCTTGGGCCGCGGTACGCGCAGCCGGATCCCGGCCTTCTCGCAGCGCTCCTGGGCCAGCGCGCGCAGCCGGGAGTTGGCGGCCACGCCGCCGCCGATCATCAGGTGGTCGACGCCCTCGTCCTTGCAGGCGCGCACCGCCTTGCGGGTGAGCACGTCCACCACGGCCTCCTGGAAGGACGCGGCGACATCGCGCACCGGCACCTCCTCGCCCGCGGCCCGCCGGGCCTCGATCCAGCGGGCGACGGCCGTCTTCAGACCGGAGAAGGAGAAGTCGTAGGCCGGGTCGCGCGGCCCGGTCAGGCCGCGCGGGAACGCGATCGCCTGCGGGTCGCCCTCGCGCGCGTACCGGTCGATGACCGGGCCGCCGGGGAAGCCCAGGTTCAGCACGCGGGCGATCTTGTCGAAGGCCTCGCCCGCCGCGTCGTCGATGGTCGCGCCCATCGGGCGGACGTCGGAGGTGATGTCGGAGGACAGCAGCAGCGAGGAGTGCCCGCCGGAGACCAGCAGCGCCATCGTCGGCTCCGGCAGCGGGCCGTGCTCCAGCTGGTCGACGCAGATGTGGGAGGCGAGGTGGTTGACACCGTAGAGCGGCTTGCCGAGGGCGTAGGCGTACGCCTTCGCCGCCGACACGCCGACCAGCAGCGCACCGGCGAGGCCGGGACCGGCGGTGACGGCGATGCCGTCGAGGTCCTTCGCGCTGACGCCCGCCTCCTTCAGTGCGCGTTCGATGGTCGGGACCATCGCCTCGAGGTGGGCGCGGGAGGCGACCTCGGGGACGACGCCGCCGAAGCGGGCGTGCTCGTCGACGCTGGAGGCGACGGCGTCGGCCAGCAGGGTGGTGCCGCGCACGATGCCGACGCCGGTCTCGTCGCAGGAGGTCTCGATCCCCAGGACCAGGGGTTCGTCAGCCATTGATCTCGGTTCCTTGTACGGAGGAAGAAGGGTCGGTCAGGCGCATCACCAGGGCGTCCACGTTCCCGGGCTGGTAGTAGCCGCGCCGGAAGCCGATGGGCTCGAAGCCGAAGCGCTCGTAGAGCTTCTGCGCGCGGGTGTTGTCCACCCGGCACTCCAGCATCACCTCGGCGCACTCGAAGGCGGTCGCGGCCCGCAGCAGCTCGGTCAGCAGCCGGCTGCCGAGCCCGGTGCCCTGCTGGTCGCGGGCGACGGCGATGGTCTGCACGTCGGCCTGCTCTCCGGCGGAGGCGAGCCCGGCGTAGCCGACGATGCGCTCGCCCGTCTGGGCGACGACGTACCGTCTGGTCGCGTCGGCGCCCCGGGAGTGCGCCAGCTCGGACCAGAACATCCCCCGCGACCAGGCGTCCTCCGGGAACAGGTCGCGTTCCAGTTGCAGCACGGGATCGATGTCCCACCAGCGCATCTCGCGCAGGACGACGGTGTCGGCTCCGGTCACTTGGGGGTGACCACCTTGTAGTTCTTGGGGACCTGGGCGTCCGGCCGGCGCAGATACAGCGGCCGCGGCGGGTCGAGTTCCTCGCCGGCGGCGAGTTTCCCGGCGGCGAGCCGGGCGAGGGCGGCGGCGGAGACGTGCTCGGGTTCGTGGGCCTGCGGGAAGGTCTCCGGGTACAGCAGCGCGCCCGCGCCGACGGCCGGGAGCCCGGCGACCGCGTCGGCGATGTCGGCGGGCCGGTCGACGGCCGGGTCGGTCAGCCGGGTGCGGGAGTCGGCGTACTTGGCCCAGTAGACCTCCTTGCGCCGGGCGTCGGTCGCCACGACGAAGGGGCCGGAGTCCAGGTCGGCGGCGTACGCCAGGCCGTCCAGGGTGCATACGCCGTGCACGGGCACGCCGAGCGCGAGGCCGAACGTGTCGGCGGTCATCAGCCCCACGCGCAGCCCGGTGTACGGGCCCGGGCCGGTGCCGACGACGATGTCGGTGACGGCGTCCAGCTTCAGTCCGGCCTCGGCGAGCACACGGTCCACGGCCGGCAGCAGCAGCTCGCCGTGCCGGCGCGCGTCCACCTGGCTCGTAGAGGCGATGACGTCCGTACCGTCGTGCAGCGCGACGGTCACGGCGGGTGTGGCGGTATCCAGAGCGAGCAAGAGCACGCAAACAGCCTACGGCGCCGCGGGCCCCGTGTCGGACGCGCCGGTAGGGCGGGACGTGACTGCTACCGTCACCGGAAAGTCCGTTTCCTTTGTATTTGTGGCGAGGTGTACAACGGTGGCAAGCAGCAGCGCGGGGATGGTGGCCGGGCTCACCGCGGCGGCCCTCGCCACGGTCGGGTTCCTCGGCTGGCAGGCGGCCGCGACCGTCCCGGCCGAGCTGGGCGGCGCGAGGAAGCCGACCGTGCCGCCCGCGGTGGGCGCCACCGAGGCGTCCCGGGACAAGAAGAATCCGGCGGAACTGCCCGCCGGCACCGGCAGGGGGCCGCGGGTCGTGTACGGCCTGGACGACAACCGGGTGTGGCTGGTCGACCGGGGTGACAAGGTCCGGCGCACGTTCCGCGTCGACCCCGGCGACGTGGACCCGGCGCCGGGGGTCTACATGGTCACCTCGCGCTCGGGCTCGGTCACCGGCACGGACGGCGTCCCCGTCGAGCATGTCGTCCGCTTCACCGACGTGAACGGCGTCTCGGTCGGCTTCAGCGCGGAGGCCGGGCCGGCGACCCAGCCCCCGGACGACGGCGTGCTGACGGGCGGCATCCGCGAGTCACGCCCGGACGGCGCGGCGATGTGGGGCTTCGCGACGATCGGCCGCCGGGTGGTGGTGATCCACTAGCGCCGCTTGTGCCGCCTCCGCCGCTCCTACGCGGCAGTGCGGCGCGTCTCGGCTGAGCCGTCGCCCACCGGTTCCGGCTCCCGCGGGGGCCGGGAGACCGCGTCGGCCGCCGCGCAGGAGGCCAGCAGGTCGCGCATGGACAGTCCGGGGCGCACGGCGGGGCGGGGCTGCGGCTGCGGGGAGTCGGCAGCGGGCATGGGACGCCTCCTGAGGGTCGGGGGCGAGCACAGTTAGGTAGACCTAACTACGATCCGGATACCATGTGACCACGCCCCCGACCTCGGGCGCAACATCTTCCCGACACCGTGTCGGAACGTACGGCGCGAAGGGGCCCGCATGCCCCTCCGGCCCAGCCGGCCGCCTCAGGCCGCCAGCGCGCTCAGATCGGCGCCCGTCCAGCGCTCCCCCAGACCGGTGAGCGTCACATGTCGGACCTCGTCCGTCGTGTCGCCGACGGCCCGGTGGATGACGACCTGGAGCCGGTCCTCGGTCAGCTCCTCGACCTTGCCCTCGCCCCATTCCACGACGATCACCGAGTCGGGCAGCGAGACGTCCAGGTCGAGGTCCTCCATCTCGTCCAGGCCGCCGGACAGCCGGTAGGCGTCGACGTGGACCAGGGGCGGGCCGTCCCCCAGGGACGGGTGCACGCGGGCGATCACGAACGTCGGCGAGGTGACCGCGCCCCGTACGCCGAGCCCCTCGCCGAGGCCGCGCGTCAGGGTGGTCTTGCCCGCGCCCAGCTCCCCGGAGAGCATCACGAGGTCACCGGCGCGCAGCTGTTTGGCGAGCCGGCGGCCCAGCTCGCGCATCTGCTCGGGGGACGTGATGGTCAGCTCGGTCTCAGCCGGGTTGTGCGGTGCTGCTGGTGCTTCCATAGCCCTTCACGGTAGCCCCTGCCGGCACGGCACCCGCACGGGTGAGGAGGTCGGCGAGGCGGTCGGTGACCACTTCCGGGTGTTCCAGCATCACCAGGTGCCCGGCGTCCGGCACCAGCACCAGTTCGGCGTCCGGCAGCACGTCGGCGATCGCCTCGCTGTGCTCGCTGGGGGTGACCAGGTCGTCCACCCCGGCCAGCACCAGCACCGGCATGTCCCGGAAGCAGGCCAGCGCCTCCGTCTTGTCGTGGTCGGTGAACGCCGGGTAGAACTCGGCGACCACGTCGATCGGCGTGCCCTCGATCATCCGCTCGGCGAACCGGGCGATGGCCGGGTCGACGTCCCGGGAGGCGAACGAGTACCGCTTGATGATCCCGGCGAACAGGTCGGCGGTCGCCCGCCGCCCCTTCTCCACCAGCTCGGCCCGCTGCCCCAGCGCCTTCAGCACTCCGGGCAGCACCCGCCGCACCGCGTTGACGCCGGCCACCGGAAGCCCGAAGTTGACCTCGCCGAGCCGCCCGGAGGAGGTCCCGACGAAGGCGGTGGCGACGACGCGGTCGCGGATCAGCTCCGGGTACTGGGCGGCCAGCGCCATCACGGTCATGCCGCCCATGGAGTGCCCGACGAGCACGATCGGCCCCTCGGGCACGGCCGCGTCCAGGACGGCCTTCAGATCCTGCCCGAGCTGGTCGATCGTGAGCGGCGTGTCCTCCTGGGTCTGCGCCACCCCACGCCCGGACCGGCCGTGGCTGCGCTGGTCCCAGTGCACGGTCCGTACGACACCGCGCAGCGCGGCCCGCTGGAAGTGCCAGCAGTCCTGGTTCAGGCAGTAGCCGTGGCTGAAGACGACGGTGACGGGCGCCGGCGCCTTGCGGCCGAACAGGCGCCTGCGCCGGGGCGCGGAGCCGCCCTCCGGTTCGACGTCGTCGACCTCGTAGTACAGCTCGGTGCCGTCGTCGGCGTACGCCTTGCCGGGGGTGCCGCGCAGCGCGCCGTAGGGGCCGGCGGAGTCGAGGGCGAGCCGGGCCTTCGCGCGCATGCCGCGGCCGACGGTCATCCGCTCTATGGCGACGCCGGCGGCCGCGCCCGCGGCGAGCACGCCTATCGCGGCGCCCGCGATGCCGGTGGCCCGGCGCCAGCCGGCCGAGTCCGCCGCGGCCGCGGCGGCCGACACGGCGGACTCCACAGGGCTTTCGCTCACGTACCGCTCCTCTTCACCGGACTGCTGCTGGTCACTCGTCGCCGGGTTGCCCGGCCGGTTCCTCGTTCACATAGACGCGGGGAACGCGCGATGAGATGCGGGTGACGATCTCGTATGCGATGGTGCCGGCGGCCTGCGCCCAGTCCTCGGCGGTCGGCTCGCCGCGGTCGCCGGGTCCGAACAGGACCGCCTCGGTGCCCGGCTCGGGCGTGTCGCCGCCGAGGTCGACGACGAACTGGTCCATCGCGATCCGCCCGGCGGCGGTACGCCACTTGCCGTCCACCAGCACCGGTCCGGTGCCGGAGGCGTGCCGCGGGATGCCGTCGCCGTAGCCGAGCGGGACGAGGCCGAGGGTGGTCTCGCCGGGGGTGACGTAGTGGTGCCCGTAGCTGACGCCGTGCCCGCCCGGCACCCGCTTCACCAGGGCCAGCGACGCGGTCACGGTCATCACCGGGCGCAGTCCGAAGTCGGCGGAGGTGCCGAGTTCGGGGCTGGGCGAGACGCCGTACATGGCTATACCGGGGCGGACCAGGTCGAAGTGGGTCTCGGGGAGGGTGAGCACGGCCGGGGAGTTGGCGATGTGCCGCACCTCGGGGCGCACGCCCCGCTCTTCGGCGTACGCCGTCATCTCCCGGAAGCGGGTGAGCTGGGCGGCGATGGAGGGGTGCCCGGGCTCGTCGGCGCACGCGAAGTGCGACCACAGTCCCGTGACGCGCAGGATGCCCTCACGCTCGGCGGCCAGTGCGGCGCCGACCAGTTCGGGCCAGTCCGCCGGCTGGCAGCCGTTGCGGCCGAGGCCGGTGTCGGCCTTGAGCTGCACGCGCGCGGGGCGGGTGGCGGTGCGGGCCGCGTCGGTGAGCTCGCGCAGGGCCCACACGCCGCTGACCGAGATGTCGATACCCGCCTCGATCGCCTCACGCCAGGGCCCGCCGGGCGTCCACAGCCAGCACATCACGCGGACGTCCGCCGGAATACCGGACTCCGCATCGCGTACGGCCAGGGCCTCCTCGGGCGTGGCGGTACCGATCCAGGTGGCGCCCGCGTCGACGGCCGCGCGGGCGCACGGGATCGCGCCGTGGCCGTATCCGTCGGCCTTGACCACGGCCATGAAGGCGGCGCCCGGGGCCTTCTCGCGCAGAGTGCGCACGTTGGCCCGCAGGGCGGCCAGATCGATCTCGGCGCGGGCCCGCAGGGACGCGGTCCGCGAGGTCGCTGTCTCAGTCATCGCGCCCCCAGTGTCTCAGAGGGCTACGACAGCGCTGCCGCGGCCGCACCGCGTCCCGGCCGGCCGCGGCCCCCGGGCCCGCCACGGCACCGCTCGGCCTGCTCAACCGTCGGCCAGGACATCCCGCCAGGCCGACGGGATCGCCGACGCGACGTCATGCGCCCCCACCGGCACGCCCCGCGCCGCGAAGCGGCCCGCGAGCCCGTGCAGATACGCCCCCACGCTCCCCGCGTCCCTCGCCGAGAGCCCCGCCGCCAGCAGCGACCCGGTCAGCCCGGACAGCACATCGCCGCTGCCCGCGGTCGCCAGCCACGGCGTGCCCGTCGCGTTCACCCGCACCGCCGCCTCGCGCCCCGGGTCGGCGACCAGCGTCGTCGACCCCTTGAGCAGCACCGTCGCCCGGTACCGCTCCGCCAGCTCCCGCACCGCCACGAGCCGCGCCCCCTCGACCTCCTCACGCGCGACACCGAGCAGCGCGGCGGCCTCCCCGGCGTGCGGCGTCATCAGCGTCGGCGCCGTACGCGCGCGTACCGTCTCCCGGTCGGCGAGCCGCAGCCCGTCCGCGTCGATCAGCACGGGCACGTCGCTCTCCACCACCTCGGCCACGGTCTCCGCGTCGTCCCCGGCCCCGGGCCCGACCACCCACGCCTGGACGCGCCCCGCCTTCCGGGGCCCCTGGTCGGACACGAGCGTCTCGGGGAAGCGGGCGACGACCGTGCCACCCGCGGGCCCCACGTACCGCACGGCACCCGCGCCGCCGCGCAGCGCCCCCGACACGGCGAGCACCGCGGCGCCGGGGTAGCGCGCCGACCCGGCGGCGATGCCGACGACACCGCGCCGGTACTTGTCGCTCTCGGCGCCCGGCACCGGCAGCAGCCGGGCCACGTCCGCGTGCTGCAACGCCTCCAGTTCGGCCCGTGCGGGCAGCGTCAGCCCGATGTCCACGAGCCGCACGCTGCCCGCGTACTCCCGCGCCGGGTCGATGAGCAGCCCCGGCTTGTGCGTGCCGAAGGTGACGGTCAGATCCGCCCGCACAGCGGCCCCCCGCACCTCCCCGGTGTCCGCGTCGACCCCGCTCGGCAGGTCGACGGCGACGACGGCGGCCCGCGACCGCGCCGCCGCCTCGGCCAAGGGCGCCGCGTCGGGCCTCAGTCCGCCCTTCCCGCCGATCCCGACGATGCCGTCCACGACGAGGTCGGCCCGCTCGATCAGCTCGTCGGCGCCGCCGGTGCCGGTGACGCGCCCGCCGGCCCGGCGCAGCGCCGCGAGCCCACCGGCGTGCGCCCGCTCGGGACTGAGCAGCACGGCGGTGACTCCGGCGCCCCGCCGGGCGAGCCGCGCCCCGGCGTACAGGGCGTCACCTCCGTTGTCGCCGCTGCCGACGAGCAGCACGACCCGGCTGCCGTACACCCGCCCGAGCGCTTCGGCGCAGGCGGCGGCGAGGCCGGCGGCGGCCCGCTGCATGAGGGCGCCCTCCGGTAGCCGCGCCATGAGCTCCCGCTCGGCTGCCCTGACCGTCTCAACGCTGTACGCGGTACGCATAAGCCCGAGTCTGCCCCGAGAACGGCGCGACGTGCGCGGCCAACGCGCGCCGTCGGCGCGGCACTTATCCGCGTGACCGGCCCCACCCCGGCTCATAGAGTGATCACTTCATCCGACGAACGATCCGAGAGGGCTCATGCCTCACACCAGCGCATCCCGCACCGTCACCGAGCGTTCCCCCCGCGGTCGCCGCCTCGCCGCCGCCCTGGCCGGGGCCGCCGCCCTGGCCGCGCTGACCACGATCACCGCGCCGTCCGCGTCCGCCGCCGTCGCGCCGCCCAGCGGCTCGTCGTGGGACCACGTGTGGTCCGGCACCGGCGTCAAGGTGTACGTCAAGGAGCACGGCGACATCGTCTCGGTGTGCGACACGTCCGCGAACGGCCACTCGGCCTGGGTGACGGTCGACGACGTCACCGCCAACAGGTCGGGCTACAAGCTCACGGCGAGCGGCGGCAAGGGCTCGTGCGCCTCGCACTCGGCCGCCGAGGGCATCCGGTACGACATGGACGAGTACGACCGTTTCGGCCTCAACTTCGAGGGTGCCGGCGGGCGTGGCTCCTACTACGTGAGCTTCGTCAACGACCACTGACGGCCACGACGGCCCGTGCGGCACGCGCACGGGCCGCTTGCCCCTTCATCCCTCCGCGATCACGACCGCCGACGCGATGCCGGCGTCGTGGCTGAGCGACACGTGCCAGGACCGCACGCCCAGCTCGGCCGCCCGGGCCGCCACCGTCCCCTTCACCCGCAGCCTGGGCTGGCCGCTGTCCTCGACGCACACCTCCGCGTCGGTCCAGTGCAGTCCGGGCGGCGCCCCGAGGGCCTTGGCCAGCGCCTCCTTGGCCGCGAAGCGCGCGGCGAGCGAGGCGACGCCGCGCCGCTCCCCGCTCGGCAGCAGCAACTCGCCCTCCACGAACAGCCGCTGGGCCAGCCCGGGCGTGCGCTCCAGCGACGCCGCGAACCGCTCGATCTCGGCCACGTCGATACCGACCCCGATGATGCTCATGCGGTGCACCTTACGGCGGCGGGCGCGTTGCTCACGCCGCCGCCAGTTCGCACCACACGTACTTGCCCCGGCTGCCGTGCCGCGTCAGCGGCTGCCACCCCCACAGGTCGGCGAAAGCCCGCACCAGCGCGAGCCCCCGGCCGTCCTCCGCGTCCGTGACCTGCTCCAACGGCACCGGTGGCTCGGGCGGTTCCGGGTCGGCGTCCCACGCCCCGATCCGAAGCGTGCCGGGCGGCGCCCAGCGCACCCGCAGGGCCGCCGGGCCCTTGGTGTGCCGCACGGCGTTCGACACCAGCTCGGTGGCGAGCAGCTCGGCGACGTCCACGAGGCCGATCAGTCCGTGCATGGTGAGGATCAGACGCAGGGTGCGTCGGCAGACGGTCACCGCTCGGACGTCGTTCGGGATGTGGAGCACGTACTCCCACGGTTCGTTTTCGGGCATGGCGGATCAACTCCGTTGCGATGAGGGGAATTTACGCACGGTGGCATCGCCGCGGACGTCGGGGCGGGACGGCGCGGTGCACTTCCGGTGCGTGTTCGGTACGCCACCGACAGTAGGGCCACAATTTGGGACCGTGCAAGCCGTTGCCGTAATCTTCCGCTCGAACGAGTCATTACCGCAGGCAAGTTGAGGCAGGGAGAAGCGATGCCGCGCAGGCAACAGCCCACTGCACGCCAGGAACGCCTGGGCACCGAGCTGCGCAAGCTGCGCGAGGCGGCAGGGCTCAAGGGCCGCGAGGCAGCGGCCCTGCTGGGAACGGACTCGGCCCAGATGAGCCAGATCGAGGCGGGGACCGCAGGGGTCAGCGAGGAGCGACTACGGCTGATGGCGGCGCAGTACGCCTGCACTGACTCGGAGTTGGTCGACGCCTTGGTGTCCATGGCGACGGGTCGGGCGAAGGGCTGGTGGGAGGAGTACCGGGGCCTGCTTCCGGCGTCCTTCCTGGATCTGGCAGAACTGGAGTACCACGCGGCCCACCGGTGGGATGTCGAGTTCCTGCTCGTGCCCGGGCTTCTCCAGACGGAGGACTACGCCCGAGCGCTCTTCTCCTCCCGCGTGCCGACGCTCCCCGATGACGACCTGGAATTGCGGGTTCAGCACCGCATGAGGCGGCGCACCATCCTTGAGAGGCCCTCGCCCGTCCCCTACCGGGCCCTGGTTCATGAAGCAGCGCTGCGCATGATGGTCGCCAGTCGCGCCGCCGCGCGGACCCAGCTCACTCGGATTCTGGAGCTCTCGGAGGCGGACCACATCACGGTACGGGTGATCCCCTTCGCCCTGGAGCACTTCGCCGACCTCGGCGCCGCGATGGTGTACGCCGGTGGCGTCGTACCCAGACTGGACACGGTCGTGCGGGACGGCCCGCACGGAACCGTCTTCATCGACGCCGATGCACAACTATCCGTGTTCCGAACACATTTCCGTAGAATAGAGGCGGTGGCACTCGACACTGCGCGATCGCGTGACCTCATCCACAGGCTGGCGAAGGAAGTGTGAGGTACTCATGGCCCAGCGCGACCACTGGCGGAAGTCGTCCTACTCCGGCGGCGGCGACGGCAACGCCTGTGTGGAGGTCGCCCCCCGCCGCACGCGCGTGGCGATCCGCGACTCGAAAACCCCGGCCGGAGCCATCCTCACCGTCCCGGCCGGAGCCTTCTCCACCTTCGTGGACGCGCTGAAGAACGGCCCTTACTCCACCGTCACCGACTTCGCCAGGTTGCGCGGCTGATCCACCTCGTTGCCCCGCGCGGTGGCGAGTTCGCAGGCGAAGACCTGGAGCGGGACCGTCGCGACCAGCGGCTGGAGCAGCGTCGGGGTGGCCGGGATGCGGATCAGGTGGTCGGCGTACGGGACGACGGCCTCGTCGCCCTCCTCCGCGATCACGATCGTGCGGGCACCGCGCGCCCGGATCTCCTGGATGTTGGAGACGATCTTGTCGTGCAACACCGAGCGGCCACGCGGTGACGGGACCACGACCACCACCGGCAGATCCTCCTCGATCAGCGCGATCGGCCCGTGCTTCAGCTCACCCGCCGCGAAGCCCTCGGCGTGCATGTACGCCAGTTCCTTCAGCTTCAGCGCGCCTTCCAACGCGACCGGGTAGCCCACGTGCCGGCCCAGGAAGAGCACGGTGTTCTTGGACGCCAGCGAGCGCGCCAGCTCCCGTACCGGCTCCATCGTCTCCAGGACCCGCTCGACCTCGCCGGAGATCTGCGCGAGGTCGCGGATGACCGCGCGGATCTCGTCGCCCCACTTGGTGCCGCGGACCTGGCCCAGGTAGAGGGCGACCAGGTAGCACGCGACGAGCTGCGTCAGGAACGCCTTGGTCGAGGCGACGGCGACCTCGGGCCCGGCGTGCGTGTACAGCACCGCGTCCGATTCGCGCGGAATCGTGGAGCCGTTGGTGTTGCAGATGGCGAGCACCTTGGACCCCTGCTCGCGGGCGTGCCGCAGCGCCATCAGCGTGTCCATCGTCTCGCCGGACTGGGAGATGGCGATCACCAGCGTCTGGGCGTCCAGGATCGGATCCCGGTACCGGAACTCGCTCGCCAGCTCCACCTCGCACGGGATCCGCGTCCAGTGCTCGATGGCGTACTTGGCGATCAGGCCGGAGTGGAACGCCGTACCGCAGGCGATGATGACGACCTTGTCGATCTCGCGCAGTTCGGGCGGCGTGATGCGGACCTCGTCGAGCGTCAGCGAACCGGAGCCGTCGATACGGCCCAGCAGCGTGTCGGCGACCGCCTTCGGCTGCTCGGCGATCTCCTTGAGCATGAAGTAGTCGTAGCCGCCCTTCTCGGCGGCGGAGGCGTCCCAGTCGACGTGGTACGAGCGGACCTCGGCGGGGCTGCCGTCGAAGCCGGTGACGCTCACGCCGTCCCGGCGCAGCTCGACGACCTGGTCCTGGCCGAGTTCGATCGCGGAGCGGGTGTGCGCGATGAACGCTGCGACGTCGGAGGCGAGGAACGCCTCGCCCTCGCCGACGCCGACCACCAGCGGGGAGTTGCGCCGCGCGCCGACGACCACGTCCGGCTCGTCCGCGTGCACGGCGACCAGCGTGAACGCGCCCTCCAGCCGCCGGCACACCAGCCGCATGGCCTCCGCGAGGTCGGCGCAGGAGGAGAACTCCTCGGCCAGCAGGTGCGCGACGACCTCCGTGTCGGTCTCCGAGGCCAGGTCGTGCCCGCGTTCGGCCAGCTCGGCCCGCAGGACCGCGAAGTTCTCGATGATGCCGTTGTGGACGACGGCGACCCGGCCGGCGTTGTCCACGTGCGGGTGGGCGTTGGCGTCGGTCGGGCCGCCGTGGGTGGCCCAGCGGGTGTGTCCGATGCCCGTGGTCCCGGCCGGGAGCGGGCGGTCGAGCAGCTCCTTCTCCAGGTTGACGAGCTTGCCGGCCTTCTTGGCCGCGGCCAGCCCGCCGTCCGCGAGCACGGCGACGCCCGCCGAGTCGTAGCCGCGGTACTCCAGCCGCTTGAGCCCGGCCATGACCACATCGAGCGCCGACTGCGCCCCCACGTATCCCACGATTCCGCACATGGCACCGCAGCCTACGATCCGAAGCGGGCGCGAACCCCCCGCTGTGTGCCCGAATTCGGAAATTCCCACGGGGATACGAACGCCCCGCCGGTGAATCAGCGGCGCGGAGCCGGTGTCTGAAGGCCGAAGCTCGCCGACTTCAGCCAGCGCCGCATGCGCGTGGCGAGGGGTCGTTCGACGAAGCGGTGGGCCAGGTAGGACAGCAGCACCAGGGCGCTGACCGTGCCGGCGACCAGCGTCCAGGGCGCGACCCGGCCGCCGAAGTGGTGGACGACGGTCATGCCGATGACGTCGTGCAGCAGGTACAGCGGGAAGGTCATCGTCCCGGCGACGGTCAGCCAGCGCCAGCGGATCCGGCTGGTCCAGCCGAGCGCGATCGCTGCGATCAGCGCGAAGAACACCGTGATCGTGAGGATCAGCGAGCCGCGCCACGGTGACCAGACGTCCCAGTTGTTGCGCCCGCCGTCCGGGGCCAGCAGGAAGTGCAGGGCGAGCAGCCAGGACATCACGACGATGCCCCACAGCAGGGGCGTCGACCGGAACCGGTGCATGAGGTAGAACGCCATGCCCGCGATGAAGTACGGCGCGGACGGCGGGTTGACCAGCAGCGTGAGCAGCGGGATGTCGGCGGAGGGCGCCAGCACCGCGCCGACGGTCCACAGCCCGCAGAAGACGACCACCCGCTGGTAGGTCAGGCCCTTCCACACCACGACCGCGAAGGTGAGGTAGAAGCACAGCTCGGGCCAGAGCGTCCAGTAGACCGAGTCGAGGTCCTTCACGCCGAGCGGCTGCTGGAGCATCGTGAGGTTGGCGAAGACGACCCGTGGGTTGGGGTGCCCGAACGGCGTGTCGAAGAGGAAGATGACGGACGCGGCCACGACGACCGAGATCCAGTACATCGGGTACAGCCGGGTCACGCGGGAGATGAAGAAGTCGCGCGGGCTGCGGCCCCAGGCGCTCATGCAGATGACGAAGCCGCTGATCAGGAAGAACAGGTCGACGCCGAGCCGGCCGTAGGCGAAGTAGGCGTGCGCCTCGGGGAAGAGGTCCTGGTAGGGGCGGCCCCAGATGTGCTTCACCGTCGACGGCTTCTGGCCGACGAAGTGGAACAGCACCACCGCCAGGGCCGCCACGAAACGCAGTCCGTCGAGCGCGGCCAGCCGCTGCCCGCGCGGACGCGTCTCCGCCGCCGGTGCCCCTGGGGGCGAGGGTACGGCGGGTGCGGTCGGCCCGTTCTCTCCTCTGGGGCCCGTGGGCGCGTCGAGGAGTCGCGTGCTGTCCGCCTGGCTCATCCGTTCACCGTTTCGTTCGTCGCTGTCGAAGTCCTGTGCCTCCCCCTGGCAGCGTTCCATCCCGCACAGTACGGATGGCTGCCGGGCCCCCGGCGTCCGGGGACCCCACACAGCACCGGCACGCGACACTCACGCGCCGGTCACGGGATTCCCACCGGGCGACGAGGCCCGGTGGGAACGGCAGCCGCGGCTCAGCCGAGCTTGGCGAGCTGCGCCTGGACGAGTTCGGCCGGGAAGTCCCAGTCCTCGCCCGTGGCGGCGGAGGCCATGTTGAACCCCGAGAAGTAGGCGAGCGTGGCGCCCTTGCGCACGAGAACGGCCTTCGCCGGGGCCTTGACGCCCTCGTCCGCGTCCACCAGCAGGGTCAGGGCGAGGGCCTCGTCGGCACCCTCGGGCGCGGCGGTCGGGGTGACCTTGCCGACCTTGGTGGTGTCGCTGCCGACGGTCCAGGAGTAGCCGCCCGCGCAGGCCGTCGCGGCGGCCTTCAGCCCGGCGAACGTCTTCTCCGCGCCGCCGTCGGCGTACGTGGCCAGCGTCACGATGACCTTGTCCCGGTCGATCCCCGCGACCAGGGCCTTCTCGAGGCCGGCCTTCGGGTCGGCCTTCTTCTGGTCGGCGAGCCAGCTGCGCTTGGCCGTGGCGGCGGGCTGACCGTCGTAGGTCCCGGCCTGGAGGCGGCCCAGCGGGGCGCACTCCGGCTTGTCGGTCTTCACCTTGGCCTGCGCGATGTCGTCCTGGAGCGGCACCTTGGCGAAGAGCTTGCCGCTCTTGACGTCCGCCTGGGTCAGCGCGGCCTTGTCCAGCTCGGCGGCGCTCAGCGGCTTGGCGGAAACCGGCGCGGCGGAGGCCGTCTTGTCGGCCTGCGCGGTCTTGCCGTCGTCGGCCTTGTCCCCGCTGTCCGAACCACAGGCGGACACGAGGAGCGCGAGCGCGGCGGCCGAGGCGGCGAGACCGGCCCGGCGAACGGTGGTGAGACTCACGAAAACTGCTCTCTCTTCTGCACAGCACAGCGTTTTACGTGGACATTACACACAGTAGACCCACAGATGATCTACCGAACATCCATTCGCGATCCGACCGTGACGCCCGCGTGATCACCACCCGAGCGACGCCGCACGGCAGCCACCGAGAGTTCCGGCCATTTCCGAGGCACTCTCCCGCACCACCGGATGCACATCACACACACTTCGCACGAGTAGCCGACCAGGGTGCGTCACGCCGGCCCGGCCCGGCGGGGGGGAGGCGGGGGGCGGCGGGGGGGGGGGGGGGGTGGGGGTCCCCCCCCCCCCCCCCCCCCCCCCCCCCCCCCCCCGGGCCCCCCCCCCCCCCCCCCGCCGCCCCCCCCCCACCCCACCCCCCACCCCGTTCAAACTCCGTTAACAATGGACTGTGATCTCTCCGGTCTCCTCGATGCCCCGGAGCGCCCACCGGAACCGTCCGGAGGCGACTCCCTACGTCGATCTCACCCGCGCCGAGTGGAGCGCGCTGCGCGACAAGACTCCGCTGCCACTGAGCGCGGAGGAGGTCGAACGGCTGCGCGGCCTCGGTGACGTCATCGACCTCGACGAGGTGCGGGACATCTACCTCCCGCTGTCCCGGCTGCTCAATCTCTACGTCGGCGCCACCGACGGCCTCAGAGGAGCGCTGAACACCTTCCTCGGGGAGCAGGGCTCCCAGTCCGGCACCCCGTTCGTCATAGGGGTCGCCGGCTCGGTCGCCGTGGGGAAGTCCACGGTCGCCCGTCTGCTGCAGGCCCTGCTCTCGCGCTGGCCCGAACACCCACGCGTCGAGCTGGTCACGACGGACGGGTTCCTGCTGCCCACCAAGGAGCTCCAGGCCCGCGGCCTGATGTCGCGCAAGGGCTTCCCCGAGTCGTACGACCGACGCGCCCTGACCCGGTTCGTCGCCGACATCAAGGCCGGCAAGGGCGAGGTCACCGCGCCCGTCTACTCCCACCTGATCTACGACATCGTCCCCGACGAGAAGCTCGTCGTGCGCCGCCCGGACATCCTGATCGTCGAAGGGCTCAACGTCCTGCAGCCCGCGCTGCCCGGCAACGACGGCCGCACCCGGGTCGGCCTCGCCGACTACTTCGACTTCAGCGTGTACGTCGACGCGCGCACCGAGGACATCGAGCGCTGGTACCTGAGCCGCTTCAGGAAGCTGCGCGGGACGGCCTTCCAGGACCCGTCGTCGTACTTCCGCAAGTACACGCAGGTGTCCGAGGAGGAGGCTCTCGACTACGCCCGCACCATGTGGCGGACGATCAACAAGCCGAACCTGGTCGAGAACATCGCCCCCACCCGCGGCCGCGCCACCCTGGTCGTCCGCAAGGGCCCGGACCACAAGGTGCAGCGCCTGAGCCTGCGCAAGCTGTAACGGCCCCCGGGGCGCCTGTTAGAAAGGGCGTCATGCTGCATCTGCGCCTGATCACACCGTCCGACACCACGGACGACGTGGTCCGTCTGATCGAGAAGACCGTCGGCACCACGCATCTCGTGATGCTGCCGGGCGCCGCCCGCGACCCGGCCGGGGACGTGGTGCTGTGCGACGTGGCACGCGAGGCCGCGGACGAGCTGCTGTCGGGTCTTCAGCACCTCGGCCTGGAGCGCACCGGCTCCATCGCCGCCGAGAACATCGACCTGTCCCTGTCCACCCGGGCCGACAAGGCGGAGGCCGACGCACCGGGCGAAGGCGCGGACGCGGTGCTGTGGGAGCACCTCACCGAAGCCACCCAAGAGGAGTCGACCCTCTCGGTCACCTACGTCGCGTTCATCACGCTGGCCACGATGATCGCGGCGTGCGGTGTGGTGCTGGACAACGCGATCCTGATCGTCGGCGCGATGGCCGTCGGCCCGGAGTTCGGACCGCTGGCCGGCATCTGCACGGCGATCGTGCAGCGCACCCCGCGTCTCGCCCTGCGGTCCCTGATCGCGCTGCTGGTCGGCTTCGCGGCGGCCATGGCGGTGACCGCGGGCTTCGGCCTCTTCATGGACGCCGTCGGCCTGTTCACCAAGGGGCAGTTGGAGGCGGAGCGGCCCAACACCGGCTTCATCTACGCGCCGGACTGGTTCTCGTTCGTCGTCGCGGTCCTCGCCGGCTGCGCCGGCACCCTGTCCCTGACCTCGTCGAAGTCCGGCGCCCTGGTCGGCGTCGCCATCTCCGTCACCACGGTCCCGGCCGCGGCGAACGCGGCGGTCGCCCTGATCTACGGCGACACCACCCAGACGATCCGCTCCACGGAACAGCTCCTGCTGAACCTGCTGGGCATCGTCCTGGCGGGAACGCTCACGCTCCTGGCCCAGAAGTACTTCTGGGCCAGGCAACGGGCACTTTCCAAGGAGCAGCAGGGCAGCTAGCCCGAGATCAGCCCAGCGCCGACTTCACGACATCGGCCAGCCGCCCGGCAACCGACCGAGCCTGCTCGATGTCCGCCGCCTCGACCATCACCCGGACCAACGGCTCGGTACCGGACGGCCGCAGCAGCACCCGCCCGGTCTCGCCAAGCTCCCGCTCCGCGTCGGAAACGGCCGTCGCCAGCTCACCGGAGGTCTTCACCCGGGCCCGGTCCACGTCCCGCACGTTGATCAGCACCTGCGGCAGCCGCTCCATCACGGACGCCAGCTCCCGCAGCGACCGCCCGGTCTCGGCGACGCGCGCGGCGAGCAGAAGGCCCGTCAGCGTGCCGTCGCCCGTCGTCGCGTGGTCGAGGATGATCACGTGCCCGGACTGCTCGCCGCCAAGCGCGTACCCGTGCTCCTTCATCTCCTCCAGCACATAGCGGTCGCCGACCGCGGTCTGGACGAGCTTCAGCCCCTCCCGCTCCAGCGCCAGCTTGAAGCCGAGGTTGGACATGACGGTCGCGACGACGGTGTCGGAGCGCAGCGCGGACCGCTCCCGCATGGCGAGGGCCAGCACGGCGAGGATCTGGTCGCCGTCGATCTCCTCACCGGTGTGGTCGACGGCGAGGCAGCGGTCGGCGTCGCCGTCGTGGGCGATGCCGAAGTGCGCGCCGTGCTCGATGACCGCGGCCTTGAGCAGGTCGAGGTGGGTGGAGCCGCAGCCGTCGTTGATGTTGAGCCCGTCCGGCTCCGCACCGATCGTGATGATCTCGGCGCCGGCCCGCGTGAACGCCTCCGGGGAGACCCGGGCGGCGGCGCCGTGCGCCTCGTCGAGGACGATCTTCAGCCCGTCGAGCCGGTTCGGCAGCACGCCGATCAGGTGGTCGACGTACCGGTCGAAGCCCTCCTCGTAGGCGCGAACGCGGCCCACGCCGGCACCGGTGGGGCGGTCCCACGGCTCGCCGTGGCGGTGGGAGTCGTACACCGCCTCGATCCGGTCCTCGAGCTCGTCGGCGAGTTTGTGGCCGCCGCGGGCGAAGAACTTGATGCCGTTGTCGGGCATGGCGTTGTGGCTGGCGGACAGCATCACACCGAGGTCGGCGCCGAGCGCGCCGGTCAGGAACGCGACGGCCGGGGTCGGCAGGACACCGACGCGCAGCACGTCGACGCCGGCGCTGGCGAGGCCCGCGACGACGGCCGCTTCCAGGAACTCCCCGGACGCGCGCGGGTCACGGCCGACCACCGCGATCGGCCGGTGCCCCTCGAAGGTGCCCGCCTCGGCGAGTACGTGTGCCGCCGCGACGGACAGGCCGAGTGCCATCTCGGCGGTCAGATCCGCGTTGGCGACACCACGCACACCGTCCGTGCCGAAGAGTCGTCCCACGTGTCCTCCTGAGGAAGCGTCAGTTACGAAGAGCGGCGCGCCGGTGCGGCCCCTGCGCGTGCCGTTCGTGTCCCGGGACTGCGCCGCCCGGGCACGCAATCGCACAAGCTGCTGAACGTCTTGTGCCGTTATACGCCCGAAGGCTGTGATAAACGAACGCCCCGGCGGCACACTGGCGTGCCGCCGGGGCGTTCGGAGTACGCGGAGGGCAACCGAAACGGAAGCCCGGATACGTACGAGCAGGCAGCGAAGCTTAGCGCTTGCTGTACTGCGGGGCCTTGCGGGCCTTCTTCAGACCGGCCTTCTTGCGCTCGACCGCACGGTCGTCGCGCTTGAGGAAGCCGGCCTTCTTCAGCGGGCCGCGGTTGTTGTCGACGTCGGCCTCGTTCAGGGCACGGGCGACACCGAGGCGCAGGGCACCGGCCTGACCGGAGACACCGCCACCCGCGATGCGGGCGATGACGTCGTAACGGCCCTCGAGCTCGAGCACCTTGAAGGGCTCGTTGACTTCCTGCTGGTGCACCTTGTTCGGGAAGTAGTCCTCGAGGGTGCGACCGTTGATCTTCCACTTGCCGGTGCCCGGGACGATCCGGACACGGGCGATGGCGTTCTTGCGGCGGCCCAGGCCGGCGGCCGGCTGGGGCTCGCCGAAGCGGGAAGCCATGGACTCCGAGGTGTATTCGCCCTCGACGGGCACCTCGGACTCCGTGGTGTAGCTCTCGATGTCGATCTCTTCGATCGGCTGCTCGGCAGTGGTCTCGGCCACGATTCTCCTCAGATTCTCTTCGGTCTTAGGGGGTGGCCGGACTTACTGCGCGACCTGGGTGATCTCGAACGGCACCGGCTGCTGGGCAGCGTGCGGGTGCTGGTCACCCTTGTAGACCTTCAGCTTCGAGAGCATCTGACGGCCCAGCGTGTTCTTGGGGAGCATGCCCTTGACGGCCTTCTCGATGGCCTTCTCGGGGTTCTTCTCCAGCAGCTCGTCGTAACGGACCGAGCGCAGACCACCCGGGTAGCCGGAGTGGCGGTACGCCATCTTCTGGGTCCGCTTGTTGCCGGACAGGTGCACCTTGTCGGCGTTGATGATGATGACGAAGTCACCGGTGTCGACGTGCGGTGCGTAGATCGGCTTGTGCTTGCCACGCAGGATGGAGGCCGCAGTGGAGGCCAGACGGCCCAGGACGATGTCCTGAGCGTCGATGACGTGCCACTGGCGCGTCACATCGCCGGGCTTGGGGCTGTACGTACGCACGGTTCGTAGCCTTCGCTTCGAGTGAATGGTCCTAGACAAGGTCACCGAAACGATCACGACAGCCTTGACCCACGGCGGCGACGCATACCGCGTACGTGGGGTCGCTGGTCATCGGCCCGGTGGACCGGTGTAAGGGCCCGTCCCGTGAGAATGAGCAAGCCAATACACAACGAACAAGCAGAATACCGGGGCACAGGGGGTGGGTCAAAACGGCCCCGCTCAGGCACCTCGCGGGCACCCCCGTTCCCCCCGCCCCACTGCACGGGCCATGACACACGGGCACCCCGTCTAAGATGCGCCCCATGAGCTATGGGCAGGGGGGACCCCAGCAGCCCCAGTGGGATCCCTGGAAACCGAACTCCCAGCAGCCGTGGAGCGACGGCGGTGACGGCGAGACCCCGGACTGGGCGGCACTGGCCGAGGCGTCCGAGGCGCGCAACAAGCGGCGCCGGATGCTGTTCATCGGCGGCGGCGCGCTGGCCACCCTCGCGGTCGGCGCCGCGGTCGCCCTGGCCGTGACCTCGGCGAACGGCAGCGATCAGGCGGGCGGCGACCCCAGCTCGCTGCCGCCGACGGCGTCCATCCCCGGCGAGACGGCCACGGCCCCGTCGTTCGCACCGACGAGCGCCCCGCCCCCGCTGGACCCGAAGGACTTCGTCTCCAGCAAGAACAAGGACACCGCACCGATCGGCCCGGACATCCTCTTCCCCGGCTCGCAGCTCACCATGGGCTCGACCGTGTACAAGAAGGGCCCCACCGCCGACACCAAGGACTGCGCGTCGGCCGCCAAGGGCACCCTGCCCCAGGCGCTCACCGCCGGCGGCTGCACCCGTCTGATGCGCGTCACCTACACGCAGGGCGGCGTCGCGGTCACCGTCGGTGTCGCGGTCTTCGACACGGAGGCGCAGGCCGCCCGGGCGAAGAAGACGACCTCCCCCAAGAAGGGCATGGTGCAGCCCCTGTCCGGCAAGGGCGTCAAGCCGTTCTGCGACGGCGCGGTCTGCCGCTCCACGACGAACTCCTACGGCCGCTACGCCTACTTCACCCTCACCGGGTTCACCAGCGGCAAGGACGTCACCCTGAAGGACACCAAGGCCTTCGCGGCCGGTGACGACCTCGCCCAGTTCGCCTTCAACCAGATCAAGCGGCGTGGCGAGGCCCAGGCGTCGGCGGCGGCGAACGGCTGACCCGCCGGACGCGTCGGGCAGGTTAACTTCTCCCGACAGCTCCTCCGCAGGCGTTTCCCGGGCCCGGCGCGCGTGCCAGCATCGGTGATCAGCCGGCCGTCGCCGGCGCCCCCACCGGACCGGGGCGGCGCGGGCGACCGATCTCACGGCGAGATTCGATCTCGGGGGGAGTCCCGCAGCCTCATGTCCGAAGCGATCCTTCTCGTGGGTGGTCAGGGCACCCGGCTGCGCCCCCTGACCAGCCACATCCCCAAGCCGCTGCTGCCCGTCGCGGGGGTGCCGTTCCTCACACACCAGCTGGCGCGGGCCGCCGCCGCGGGCGTCACCCGCGTCGTCCTCGCCACGTCCTACCTCGCGGAACTCTTCGAGGCGGAGTACGGCAACGGCGCACGGCTCGGCCTGGAGCTGGAGTACGTCACCGAGGAGAGCGCCCTCGGCACCGGCGGCGCCATCCGCAACGCAGCCCGCCGTCTGCGCAGCGCGCCCGGCGAGGCGGTTCTCGTCTTCAACGGCGACATCCTCTCCGGCGTCGACATCGCCGCCCTGCGCGCCCACCACCGGGCCACCGGCGCGGACGTCACCCTGCAGCTGAAACGGGTCGGCGACCCGCGCGCCTTCGGCCTGGTCCCGACCGACGAAGGCGGCCGCGTCACCGCGTTCCTGGAGAAGCCGCAGACCGCGGAAGAGATCATCACCGACCAGATCAACGCCGGCTGCTACGTCTTCACCCGCTCGGTCATCGACCGCATTCCGCCGGGCCGGGTCGTCTCCGTGGAACGCGAGACGTTCCCCGAGCTGCTCGCGACCGATGCCCACGTCCGCGGTGTGGTGGACGACACCTACTGGCTCGACCTCGGCACCCCGGCCGCGTTCGTCCAGGGCTCGGCCGACCTGGTCCGCGGCCGCGTCACCTCCCCCGCGCTGCCCGGCCCGCCCGGCGACGCGTTGGTCCTGCCCGGCGCCCGCGTCCATCCCGGCGCGGTGCTCGGCGGCGGCACGGTCGTCTCCCCCGGCGCGGTGATCGACGAGGGCGCCGTCGTCCAGGGCAGCGTGGTGATGACGGGCGCCCACATCGCCCCCGGCGCCACGATCCACGCCTCGGCCGTCGGCCGCCACGCCCACGTGGGCCCCCGCACATCCCTGGCCGGGACGGTCATCGGCGACGGCGCCCACGTCGAAGAGGGCAACGAACTCCCCGCCGGGGTACGCATCGCCTGCGGTTCGCGGATAGCGCCGTACAGCGTGCGCCTGTCGGCGGCACCGACGCCCTGCGCGAGGGAACACACGGCAGTGAGACCCACCTCAGGGGCGCGGGGAACTGCGCGGCCGGCCACGACGGCGTAGCACCGGCAGGACGGCAGAACCCGGCACTAACAACAGCCGCCCCGCAGGGGCAGGCTGCGCTTGTTGCGCGCCTCACGACTGCGCTCCGCGAGCAGCGAGTCCGCCGGATACCCGACCTCCTCCAGCGTCAGCCCGTGCGGCCGCACCACATGCACGGCAGAGTCCCGCACCCCCGCGGCCAGCACCTTCGCGGGCCACTCGGGTGCCCGGTGCCCGTCCCCCACGAACAACAGCGCCCCGATCAACGACCGCACCATGTTGTGGCAGAAGGCGTCGGCCCGGACGGTGGCGGTGATGATCCCGTCGTCGCCCCGCGACAGGCTCAGCTCCTGCAAGGTACGGATGGTGGTCGCGCCCTCCCGCTTCTTGCAGTACGCGGCGAAGTCGTGCTCGCCCAGCAGCCCCCGGGCGGCCTCGTTCATGGCGTCGACGTCGAGCGGCCAGTCGTGCCACAGCACATGTCCCCGCAGCAGCGGGTCGACGCCGCCGGGGTTGTCCGTCACCCGGTACGCGTACCGGCGCCAGATTGCCGAGAAACGGGCGTTGAAGCCGCTCGGCGCGGGCCGCAGGGCCCATACGCGCACATCCCTCGGCAGCCGTCCGGCGAGCCGCTTCAGCAGCTTCTCGTGATGCTCACGCCAGACGTCCTCGGGCAGATCCACGTGCGCCACCTGCCCGCGCGCGTGCACCCCGGCGTCGGTGCGGCCGGCGACGGTCAGCTCGTACGTCTCCCGGGAGCGGGTGACGGTCCGCAGCGCGTCCTCGATCTCCCCCTGCACGGTGCGCCGGCCACCGGCCTGCTTGGCCCACCCGGAGAAGTCGCTCCCGTCGTAGGACAGATCGAGGCGGACACGGACGTAACCGGGCGCTGCTTCTTCACTCACGTACAGATCCTCTCAGCAACACAAGAACGGGCCCGCTCCTCGAAAGGAACGGGCCCGCTCTTCAGACGTCAGGCAGAGCCTCAGGCGTCCTTGGACTCCTCGGCGGGAGCCTCGGCGGCGTCCTCGGCCTTGGTCTCTTCGACCTTGGCCTCGTCGGCCTCCTTGACCGCACGCTTGGTGGCGGCCTCGGCCTCACCAGTCGCCTGCTGCGCAACCGTCAGCGCCTCGACCAGCTCGATGACAGCCATGGGCGCGTTGTCGCCACGGCGGTTACCGATCTTGGTGATGCGGGTGTAGCCACCCGGACGGTTCTCGTAGCGCGGGCCGATCTCGGTGAAGAGCGTGTGGACGACGCTCTTGTCCGTGATGACCTGGAGCACCTGACGGCGGTTGTGAAGGTCGCCCTTCTTCGCCTTGGTGACCAGACGCTCGGCGTACGGACGCAGCTTGCGCGCCTTCGCCTCGGTGGTGGTGATACGGCCGTGCTCGAAGAGGCTCTTCGCGAGGTTCGCGAGGAGGAGCTTCTCGTGCGCGGCGCTGCCGCCCAGACGGGCACCCTTGGTGGGCTTCGGCATGATCTATCTCCTGTGTGTCTGCCCCGGCCGTATCAGGTACCGGAGTCAGTATCCGAGCAGACGGTTGTCTGTCGGAGATCCGAGCAGGCCCGAAGGGGCCTGCTCGGAAAGGGGCGCGGGGAACTGCGCGACCAGCCACGACCGGCTCGCAGATACAGTACGGCCTCCCCGCGGAGCGCTTAGTACTGCTCGGTCTCGACGAACCCGGCGTCCGCGTCGTCGTCGGCGCCGAAGGCGTCCGCGGCGGCGGTCGGGTCGAATCCGGGCGGGCTGTCCTTGAGGGCCAGGCCCATGCCGGCCAGCTTCGCCTTGACCTCGTCGATGGACTTCGCACCGAAGTTGCGGATGTCCAGCAGGTCGGCCTCGGAACGAGCGACGAGCTCACCCACGGAGTGGATGCCCTCACGCTTGAGGCAGTTGTACGACCGAACGGTGAGCTCGAGCTCCTCGATCGGCAGCGCCAGATCGGCGGCCAGCGCGGCGTCCGTCGGGGACGGACCCATGTCGATGCCCTCGGCGTCGATGTTCAGCTCGCGAGCGAGACCGAACAGCTCGACCAGCGTCTTACCGGCGGAGGCCATGGCGTCACGCGGACGCATCGCCTGCTTGGTCTCGACGTCGACGATCAGCTTGTCGAAGTCGGTGCGCTGCTCGACACGCGTGGCCTCGACCTTGTACGTGACCTTCAGCACCGGCGAGTAGATGGAGTCGACCGGGATACGGCCGATCTCCTGGCCCGCCTGCTTGTTCTGCACGGCGGAGACGTAGCCGCGACCGCGCTCGACGGTCAGCTCCATCTCCAGCTTGCCCTTGCCGTTGAGCGTGGCGAGGACGAGGTCGGGGTTGTGCACCTCGACACCGGCCGGGGGCGCGATGTCGGCGGCGGTGACCAGACCCGGGCCCTGCTTGCGCAGGTACATCACGACCGGCTCGTCGTGCTCCGAGGAGACGACCAGCTGCTTGATGTTGAGGATCAGGTCGGTGACGTCCTCCTTGACGCCCGGCACGGTGGTGAACTCGTGCAGGACACCGTCGATCCGGATCGAGGTGACGGCGGCACCCGGGATCGAGGAGAGGAGCGTGCGGCGGAGGGAGTTGCCGAGGGTGTAGCCGAAGCCCGGCTCCAGCGGCTCGATCACGAACCGGGAGCGGAATTCGTCGACGACCTCTTCGGTCAACGAGGGACGCTGAGCGATCAGCATGTGTGGATCAGATCCTTCTTTCGTGGACGCCCGCTATTTGACGCCCGACGGAAACCGCGCCCGGTGAAAAGCGCGGGTACTGCAAGGGTACGGGCGGCACGACCCGAAGGAGCCGTACCGCCCGGAAAGCCCTTGAGAAGCGAGGTCAGACGCGACGACGCTTCGGCGGACGGCAGCCGTTGTGCGGGGTCGGGGTGACGTCCTGGATGGAGCCGACCTCGAGGCCCGTGGCCTGCAGGGAGCGGATCGCGGTCTCACGACCGGAACCCGGGCCCTTCACGAACACGTCGACCTTGCGCATGCCGTGCTCCTGAGCGCGGCGGGCAGCCGACTCGGCGGCCATCTGCGCGGCGAACGGCGTGGACTTCCGGGAGCCCTTGAAGCCGACGTGGCCGGCGGAGGCCCAGGAGATCACGTTGCCCGACGGGTCCGTGATGGAGACGATCGTGTTGTTGAACGTGCTCTTGATGTGCGCGTGGCCGTGAGCGACGTTCTTCTTTTCCTTGCGGCGCACCTTCTTGGCAGCGCCCTGACGACCCTTGGGGGGCATCTACTAACTCCTACGGGAGGTGGTCGGTCCTACAGCGAAGACCGTGGACAGAGGTCCGCTGCGGACTACTTCTTGCCCGGCTTCTTCTTGCCGGCGATGGCGCGACGCGGGCCCTTGCGGGTACGAGCGTTGGTGCTGGTGCGCTGACCGCGGACGGGCAGACCGCGACGGTGACGCAGACCCTGGTAGCAACCGATCTCGACCTTGCGGCGGATGTCGGCCTGGATCTCGCGACGGAGGTCACCCTCGGTCTTGATGTTGTTGTCGACGTACTCGCGGATCGCGACGAGCTGCTCCTCGGAGAGGTCGCGGACGCGGGTGTTCGGGTCGACGCCGGTCGCTGCCAGCGTCTCCTTCGAGAGGGTCCGGCCGATGCCGAACACGTAGGTGAGGGCGACCTCCACGCGCTTTTCGCGCGGGATGTCAACACCGGAAACGCGTGCCATTCAATGGCTCCTGGTGATCTTCGGAGGTCTTCCACAGGACCGGTTCCCAGCCGCCGTATCAGGTACGAACTGGGTCCCCGGCCTCCGAGCCGGGGGTGTCAGGCGAACGCACGAGGGCTGCCTGGATCCTGCGTATGAACAATTCAGCTCGCGTCGCGCGAAACTCTGCGATTCAGGTGCAGAGGGTGCGATCCGTGTGCGATCAGCCCTGGCGCTGCTTGTGGCGCGGGTTCTCGCAGATGATCATGACCCGGCCGTGACGGCGGATCACCCTGCACTTGTCGCAGATCTTCTTGACGCTCGGCTTGACCTTCATGGGATGTGAGGTTCTCCGGGTCAGTTGCCGGCGGCCCCGTGCACAGAGAGGGCACAAGGCGTGGGCAAGATCTACTTGTACCGGTAGACGATCCGGCCACGCGTCAGGTCGTACGGAGACAGCTCCACCACGACCCGGTCGTCAGGGAGGATGCGGATGTAGTGCATACGCATCTTGCCGCTGATGTGTGCCAGGACCTGGTGGCCGTTCTGGAGCTCGACCTTGAACATGGCGTTCGGAAGAGACTCGACGACAGTGCCCTCGATCTCGATGGCACCTTGCTTCTTGGCCACGCTTCGCCCTTCGAATCGACTACCTTGATCGACTCCAGCGTGCACCGTTTGTAAGCATGCGGACATGCGGGTGCACCAGAGCCGACGAGTCAGTCTACGTCAGCACACCCGAAAAGGCGAAACGAGGAAGTCTGCCCTACGGGGGAGATCGTCATGCAAAGGGGGCGCAACTCAGGTCGGCAGACCTGGCGCGGCTCAGCCCAGCGGATCCGGCGCCGCCGTCACGCCGTACTCGGCCAGCTTGGCCTTGCCGCCATCGGGGGCGGTCAGGACCAGGGGGCCCTCTTCCGTCAGGGCGACGGAGTGCTCCCAGTGGGAGGACCAGGTGCCGTCGGTCGTGATGACCGTCCAGTCGTCGGAGAGGACCTCGGTCTTCGGTGTGCCGAGGGACACCATCGGCTCGATCGCCAGGCAGAAGCCGGGGACCAGCTTGGGGCCCTTGCCGCGGCGCTTCTCGACGTAGTTCAGCAGGTGCGGGTCCATGTGCATCTCGGTGCCGATGCCGTGGCCGCCGTAGTCCTCGATGATCCCGTAGCGGCCACCGCCGGGCTTCGGCTGGCGGCGGATGTACGTCTCGATCGCGCGAGAGATGTCGACGAGCCGGTTGCCGAGCTTCATCGCGGCGATGCCCGCCCACATCGACTCTTCGGTCACCCGGGACAGCTCGACCAGCTCCGGGGCGTGACCGGAACCCACGAACGCCGTGTACGCGGCGTCACCGTGCCAGCCGTCGACGATCGCGCCGCAGTCGATGGAGATGATGTCGCCGTCCTTCAGCACGACGTCATCCGAAGGGATGCCATGGACGACGACCTCGTTGACGGAGGTGCAGATCGTCGCGGGGAAGCCGCCGTAGCCGAGGAAGTTCGGCTTGGCGCCGTGCTCGGCGAGCACCTTGCGCGCGACCTCGTCGAGGTCCTTCGTCGTGGCGCCCGGCACCGCCGCCTCGCGGGTGGCCTGATGGATGGCGGCGACGACCAGGCCCGCCGCACGCATCTTCGCGATCTGCTCGGGCGTCTTGATCTGCACCATGGGGGGCCTGCGCTCTCCGTCACTCACGTCAACCGGTTACCAGCACAACAGTACGGCCGTGACGCCCCCCAGGGCGCCACGGCCGACAGCGGACCGACGACTACTGGCCGTCGTCCTCACGCTTCAGCGCACCGAGCGCCCGCTGCGTGACCTCGTCCACCGGACCCATGGCCGAGATCGTCACGACCAGGCCCTGGGACTTGTAGTAGTCGATGATCGGCTCGGTCTGCGTGTGGTAGACCTCCAGCCGCGTGCGCACCGTCTCCTCGGTGTCGTCGTCCCGCTGGTACAGCTCGCCGCCGCAGACGTCGCAGACGCCTTCCTTGGCCGGCTTCTTGTACGACACGTGGAAGACGTGCGCCGAGTCGTTGCGGCAGATACGACGGCCGGCGATGCGCTTCACGACCTCGTCCTCGGGGGCTTCGAGGTCGAGTACCGCGTCCAGCTTGATGTTCTCGGTGTTCAGCAGTTCGTCCAGCGCCTCGGCCTGCGAGACGTTGCGCGGGAAGCCGTCCAGCAGGAAGCCGTTCTCGGCGTCCGGCTGCTCCATGCGGTCCTTCGCCATCGCGATGGTGACCTCGTCGGGGACGAGGTTACCGGCGTCCATGTAGGACTTCGCGAGCTTCCCGAGCTCCGTCTGCCGGCTGATGTTGGCGCGGAAGAGGTCGCCCGTGGAGATGTGCGGGACGCGCAGGCGCTCGGCAAGGCGCGTGGCCTGCGTACCCTTTCCGGCACCCGGCGGCCCGACGAGGACGATTCGCATCAGCGGAGGAACCCTTCGTAATTGCGCTGCTGGAGCTGGCTCTCGATCTGCTTCACCGTCTCGAGACCGACACCCACGATGATCAGGATGCTGGTCCCACCGAACGGGAAGTTCTGGCTTGCCCCGAAGCCCACCAACGCCATCGTCGGCACGAGAGCGATCAGTCCCAAGTACAGCGAACCCGGCCAGGTGATCCGGTTGAGCACGTAGGAGAGGTACTCAGCGGTCGGTCGGCCAGCCCGGATGCCCGGGATGAAGCCACCATACTTCTTCATGTTGTCGGCGACTTCCTCGGGGTTGAAGGAGATCGCCACATAGAAGAACGCGAAGAAAACGATGAGCAAGAAGTACGAAGTGATGTAAATCGGGTGGTCGCCCTTCACCAGGTTCTGCTGAACCCAGGTCTTCCATCCCGAGTTACCCCCGGCGAACTGCGCGATCAGCGCCGGAATGTAGAGCAGCGACGAGGCGAAGATGACGGGAATCACACCCGCCTGGTTCACCTTCAGCGGGATGTAGGTCGACGTACCGCCGTAGGAACGGCGGCCGATCATCCGCTTCGCGTACTGGACCGGGATACGGCGCTGGGCCTGCTCCACGAAGACCACGAGTCCGACCATGACCAGGCCGACCAGGATCACCGTGCCGAACTCGATCCAGCCGCCGGCCAGGTTGCCCGACTTCTTGATCGACCACAGGGCGGACGGGAAGGTCGCGGCGATCGAGATGAACATCAGGATCGACATGCCGTTGCCGATACCGCGGTCGGTGACCAGCTCACCCAGCCACATCACGACGGCCGTACCGGCGGTCATGCAGATGACCATGGTGATGGTGGAGAAGATGGCCCGGTCGGGAACGATCTGCGACGCGACGGTGCAGCCGTTGAACAGGGCGCCGCTGCGGGCGGTGGCCACCAGGCCGGTGCCCTGCAGGATGGCCAGGGCGATGGTCAGGTACCGGGTGTACTGGGTGATCTTGGCCGTGCCGGCCTGGCCCTCCTTCTTGAGGGCCTCCAGGCGCGGGATCACCACGGTCAGCAGCTGCAGGATGATGCTCGCCGTGATGTACGGCATGATGCCCAGCGCGAAGACCGTGATCTGCAGCAGCGCACCGCCGCTGAACATGTTGACCAGACCGAAGAGGCCCTGGTTGCCGGACGCCTCGTCCACACACTGTTGGACGGACTTGTAGTCCACGCCGGGAATCGGGATGTGGGTACCGACCCGGTAGACCACGATGATGCCGAGCGTGAAGAGCAGCTTCTTGCGCAGGTCGGGCGTCTTGAACGCCCGGGCGAACGCGGTGAGCACGGTGCCTCCTGCGACCCCCGCGCAACTGCGTCGAAGGGCGGTCTTGAGGTTCGACGAATACGAAAAAGAACAGTGGACGCTACCTTACCGGCGACACTGCTCCCCTAGGAACGACCAACCGGGGATACCCCAATTGTGGGGTATCCCCGGTTGACGCGTTACGCGTTACGTCATCGGGCTCAGATGAGCTCGGTGACCGTACCGCCGGCGGCGGTGATCTTCTCCTTGGCGGAGCCGGAGACGGCGTCGACCGTCACCTGCAGCGCCACGGAGATCTCGCCCTGGCCGAGGACCTTGACGAGGCTGTTCTTGCGCACGGCACCCTTGGCCACGAGGGACTCGACAGTGACCTCGCCACCCTCGGGGTAGAGCGCGGCCAGCTTGTCGAGGTTCACGACCTGGTACTCGGTCTTGAACGGGTTCTTGAAGCCCTTGAGCTTCGGGAGACGCATGTGGAGGGGCATCTGCCCACCCTCGAAGCGCTCCGGAACCTGGTAGCGGGCCTTGGTGCCCTTGGTACCACGACCGGCCGTCTTACCCTTGGACGCCTCACCACGACCGACACGGGTCTTGGCGGTCTTGGCGCCCGGGGCGGGACGGAGGTTGTGGATCTTGAGCGGGTTGTTCTCCGCCATGATCAGTCGACCTCCTCGACCGTCACGAGGTGGCGGACGGTGTGCACCATTCCGCGGAACTCGGGGCGGTCCTCCTTGACGACCACGGTGTTGATCCCCTTGAGACCAAGCGACCGCAGGGTGTCACGGTGGTTCTGCTTGCTGCCGATGTAGGACTTCACCTGCGTGATCTTGAGCTGCGCCATGATTACGCACCCGCCCCGGCACGCGCACGCAGCAGAGCCGCGGGGGCGACGTCCTCGAGCGGCAGACCACGGCGGGCCGCGATCTCCTCGGGACGCTGCAGACCCTTCAGGGCCGCCACGGTCGCGTGCACGATGTTGATGGCGTTGTCGGAGCCCAGGGACTTCGACAGGATGTCGTGAACGCCGGCGCACTCGAGCACGGCACGCACGGGACCACCGGCGATAACACCGGTACCCGGCGAAGCCGGCTTGAGCAGCACGACGCCGGCAGCCTTCTCACCCTGAATGGGGTGCGGGATGGTGCCCTGGATACGGGGGACCTTGAAGAAGTGCTTCTTGGCCTCCTCAACACCCTTGGCGATGGCGGCCGGCACCTCCTTGGCCTTGCCGTAACCGACACCCACGGTGCCGTCACCGTCGCCCACCACGACCAGCGCGGTGAAGCTGAAGCGACGACCACCCTTCACAACCTTGGCGACACGGTTGATCGCGACGACGCGCTCGACGTACGCGGTCTTCTCGGCGGCAGCAGCGCCGCCGTCACGGCCCTTCCGGTCCCGCCGCTCGCCGCCACCGGCACCGCTTCCGCGGCGCTGGGGTCCAGCCATTGGATTACCTCTCTCTTTCCGCTAGCTACAAGCGGCTCAGAACTTGAGCCCGGCTTCGCGGGCGGCGTCCGCCAGGGCGGCGATGCGCCCGGCGTACTGGTTGCCACCACGGTCGAACACGACGGCCTCGACACCGGCGGCCTTGGCACGCTCGGCGACCAGGGCGCCGACCTGCTTGGCCTGGGCCGACTTGTCGCCCTCTGCACCGCGGATCGAGCTGTCCAGGGTGGACGCCGACGCGAGGGTGTGGCCCTTCAGGTCGTCGATCACCTGCGCCACGATGTGACGGTTCGAGCGGGTCACGACCAGGCGGGGACGCTCCGCAGTACCGGAGACGTTCTTGCGGATCCGAAGGTGACGACGCTTGATAGCAGCACGCTTGTAAGCGTCGCCCTTGAGAATCTTCTGTCCGTATGCCATGGCTTACTTACCCGCCTTTCCGACCTTGCGGCGGATGACTTCGCCCTCGTACTTGACGCCCTTGGCCTTGTACGGGTCGGGCTTGCGCAGCTTGCGGATGTTGGCCGCAACCTCGCCGACCTTCTGCTTGTCGATGCCCTCGACCGAGAAACGGGTCGGGGTCTCCACCTTGAAGGAGATGCCCTCGGGGGCCTCGACGGTGATCGGGTGGCTGTAGCCCAGCGCGAACTCGAGGTTCGAACCCTTGGCGGTCACTCGGTAACCGACACCGCTGATCTCGAGCTTCTTGACGTATCCCTGGGTCACACCGGTGATCATGTTCGCCACCAGCGTGCGGGACAGGCCGTGCAGGGCCTTGCTCTGCCGCTCGTCGTTCGGGCGGAGCACCTGGAGGGTGCCGTCCTCGCCCTTAGCGATGTCGATCGGCGCGACGATGGTGTGGGTCAGCTCGCCCTTGGGGCCCTTGACCTTGACCGTACGGCCGTCGATGGTGACGTCCACGCCGGCGGGAACCGGGATGGGGAGCTTGCCGATACGCGACATAGCTGTTTCCTCCGTTCCCTTCCGTTACCAGACGTAGGCGAGGACTTCCCCACCCACGCCCTTCTTCTGCGCCTGCTTGTCGGTCAGCAGGCCGTGAGACGTGGAGATGATCGCCACGCCGAGGCCGCCGAGCACCTTCGGCAGGTTGGTGGACTTCGCGTAGACCCGGAGGCCGGGCTTCGAGATCCGCTTGATGCCCGCGATGGAGCGCTCACGGTTCGGGCCGAACTTCAGGTCGAGCACGAGGTTCTTGCCGACCTCGGCGTCCTCGACCTTCCAGCCGGTGATGAAGCCCTCCTGCTGGAGGATCTCCGCGATGTGAGACTTGATCTTGGAGTGCGGCATCGACACGGAGTCGTGGTAAGCCGCGTTCGCGTTCCGCAGACGCGTCAGCATGTCTGCGATCGGATCAGTCATGGTCATGAATTGGCCTGTGGCCTTTCTCGCCGGGGTTTCCTATATGCGCCATCCCTCTCCCCATACATGGACGGGACGGGTGCGGTGCGGGGACCTACGGCGTAGTAAGTCGTTCAGGGCGGCAGAGGCCCAACCCTCCTAGCCTAAGCCATGAGAGCTCGGGCCTCTGCCGTCCCGGTTGCTTACCGAGAGGTCCAGGTATCCCTAACTACGGGATTACCAGGAGCTCTTGGTCACGCCCGGCAGCTCGCCACGGTGAGCCATCTCACGAAGGCACACGCGGCAGAGGCCGAACTTGCGGTACACGGAGTGCGGGCGGCCGCAGCGCTGGCAACGGGTGTAGCCACGCACACCGAACTTGGGCTTGCGAGCAGCCTTCGCGATGAGAGCCTTCTTCGCCATCTCGCTCACGCCTCCTTGAACGGGAAGCCGAGGTGACGGAGGAGCGCGCGGCCCTCTTCGTCGTTGGTCGCCGTGGTGACCACGGTGATGTCCATACCCCGGACACGGTCGATCTTGTCCTGGTCGATCTCGTGGAACATGACCTGCTCCGTGAGACCGAAGGTGTAGTTGCCACGGCCGTCGAACTGCTTGGGGGACAGGCCGCGGAAGTCGCGGATGCGCGGCAGCGCGAGCGACAGGGTGCGGTCGAGGAACTCCCACATGCGGTCGCCACGGAGCGTGACGTGGGCACCGATCGGCTGACCCTCACGCAGCTTGAACTGCGCGATGGACTTGCGGGCCTTGGTGACGGCCGGCTTCTGACCGGTGATCGTGGTGAGGTCGCGGATGGCGCCCTCGATCAGCTTCGAGTCGCGGGCGGCGTCGCCCACACCCATGTTGACCACGATCTTGACGAGGCCCGGAACCTGCATGACGTTCTCGTACTTGAACTCGTCACGCAGCTTGCCGATGATCTCCTCGCGGTACTTCGTCTTGAGACGCGGAGTCACGGTGGTCGTCATCAGATGTCCTCACCCGTCCGCTTGGCAACGCGGATCTTGTTGCCCTCGTCGTCGAAGCGGTAGCCGACACGGGTCGGGACCTTCTGGCCATCCTTCTCCACGACCAGCATGACGTTGCTGACGTGGATGGGGGCCTCGGTGGTCACGATGCCGCCGGCCTGCGAACCGCCGGCGGTGGGGCCGGCCTTCGTGTGCTTCTTGACCCGGTTGACACCCTCGACCAGGACGCGCTCGTCGCGCGGGTAAGCGGCAATGACCTTGCCCTGCTTGCCCTTGTCCTTACCGGTGATGACCTGAACCAGGTCGCCCTTCTTGATCTTCATGCTCACAGCACCTCCGGCGCGAGGGAGATGATCTTCATGAACTTCTTCTCGCGCAGCTCACGGCCCACCGGGCCGAAGATACGGGTGCCGCGAGGGTCGCCGTCGTTCTTCAGAATGACGGCGGCGTTCTCGTCGAAGCGGATGTACGAGCCGTCCGGACGGCGGCGCTCCTTGACGGTGCGAACGATGACCGCCTTGACGACGTCACCCTTCTTCACGTTGCCACCGGGGATCGCGTCCTTGACGGTGGCGACGATGACGTCACCGATGCCCGCGTAGCGGCGACCGGAGCCACCGAGCACACGGATGCAAAGGATCTCCTTCGCACCAGTGTTGTCGGCGACACGCAGTCGCGACTCCTGCTGGATCACGTCTATCTCCTGGATGTCTGCCGGTTCCCGGGGAGAAGCATGAATGACTCACGCTTCTCCCCGAGCCTGGCGGAACGGTGCGTAGGGGGTCCCCCTACGAGGGATTACTTGGCCTTCTCGAGGATCTCGACGACGCGCCAGCGCTTCGTCGCGGACAGCGGCCGGGTCTCCATCAGGAGGACACGGTCGCCGACGCCCGCAGCGTTCTGCTCGTCGTGGGCCTTGAGCTTGTTCGTACGGCGGATGACCTTGCCGTACAGCGCGTGCTTGACACGGTCCTCGACGGCGACGACGACGGTCTTGTCCATCTTGTCGCTGACGACCAGACCCTCACGGGTCTTGCGGAATCCGCGTGCCTCGGTGTTCTCAGTCACGTTGCTCTCGCTCATCAGGCGCTCTCCACCGTCTCGATGCCCAGCTCGCGCTCACGCATCAGGGTGTAGATCCGCGCGATGTCCTTGCGGACGGCCTTCAGCCGACCGTGGTTCTCGAGCTGACCCGTCGCCGCCTGGAAGCGGAGGTTGAACAGCTCTTCCTTGGCCTCGCGGAGCTTGTTCAGAAGCTCCTCGTTGCCCAGCTCGCGCAGCTCGGACGCCTTGGTACCGGCCGACATCACGCTTCACCTGCCTCGCGCTTGACGATCCGGCACTTCATCGGCAGCTTGTGGGCCGCACGCGTCAGCGCCTCACGGGCGATCTTCTCGTTGGGGTACGACAGCTCGAACATCACACGTCCGGGCTTGACGTTGGCGATCCACCACTCCGGCGAACCCTTACCGGAACCCATGCGGGTCTCGGCAGGCTTCTTGGTGAGGGGACGGTCCGGGTAGATGTTGATCCAGACCTTGCCGCCACGCTTGATGTGGCGGGTCATCGCGATACGAGCCGCCTCGATCTGGCGGTTCGTCACGTAGGCCGGGGTCAGCGCCTGGATGCCGTACTCGCCGAACGCAACCTGCGTTCCACCCTTGGACATACCGTTGCGCTTCGGGTGGTGCTGCTTGCGGTGCTTGACCCTACGGGGGATCAGCATTTCGGTCAGGCCTCCGTTCCGGTGCTCTCAGCCGGAGCGGACGCGGGAGCCTCGGCCTTGGGGGCCTCGGCGCCGGCAGCCTGCTGCGGCTTGCGACCGCGCCCGCCACGCTCGCCACCACGGCCACCACGGGCCGGGCGGTCGGCGCCGCCACGGGCCGGGCGGTTACCCGCACGGGCCGCAGCGTTCTCGGCGCGGACCTCGGCGATGTTCTTGACGTCGCCCTTGTAGATCCAGACCTTCACGCCGATGCGGCCGAAGGTCGTCTTGGCCTCGAAGAAGCCGTAGTCCACGTTCGCGCGGAGCGTGTGCAGGGGCACACGGCCCTCGCGGTAGAACTCCGAGCGGGACATCTCGGCGCCACCGAGGCGGCCACCGCACTGGATCTTGATGCCCTTGGCGCCGGCCTTCATCGCCGACTGCATGCTCTTACGCATGGCGCGGCGGAAGGAGACGCGGGAGGAGAGCTGCTCGGCGACGGCCTGGGCAACCAGCTGAGCGTCGGTCTCGGGGTTCTTGACCTCGAGGATGTTCAGCTGGACCTGCTTGCCCGTGAGCTTCTCGAGGTCACCGCGGATGCGGTCGGCCTCGGCGCCACGGCGGCCGATGACGATGCCCGGACGAGCGGTGTGGATGTCCACACGCACGCGGTCACGGGTGCGCTCGATCTCCACCTTCGAGATGCCGGCGCGCTCCATGCCGGACGTCATCATCCGACGGATGGCGACGTCTTCCTTGACGTAGTCCTTGTACAGCTTGTCGGCGTACCAACGCGACTTGAAGTCGGTCGTGACACCGAGCCGGAACCCGTGCGGGTTTACCTTCTGGCCCATTACCGGGTTCCTTCCTTGCTGCTGACGACCACGGTGATGTGGCTGGTCCGCTTGCGGATCCGGTAGGCGCGGCCCTGGGCACGCGGCCGGAACCGCTTCAGGGTCGGGCCCTCGTCGACGTAGGCCTCGGAGATGAAGAGGCTGTCGGCGTCGGTGTGGTCGTAGTTGTGCGCGGCGTTGGCGATGGCGCTGTCGAGCACCTTGCCCACCGGCACCGAGGCGGCCTGCGGAGCGAATCGCAGGACCGCCTGGGCCTCCGTGGCGTCCATGCCACGGATGAGGTCCACCACGCGGCGGGCCTTCATGGGCGTGACGCGGATGTACCGCGCCTGGGCCCTGGCTTCCATGGTTGTCCCTTCAGTTACTTACGTGTCTGAATGCGATCCGCTACTAGCGGCGCTTCGACTTCCGGTCTTCCTTGACGTGACCCCGGAAGGTGCGCGTCGGCGAGAACTCGCCGAGCTTGTGGCCGACCATCGCCTCGGTGACGAACACCGGGATGTGGGTCTTGCCGTTGTGCACCGCGATCGTGTGACCCAGCATCGCCGGGACGATCATGGAGCGACGGGACCAGGTCTTGATGACGTTCTTGGTACCGGCTTCGTTCTGCGTGTCCACCTTCTTGATCAGGTGGTCGTCGACGAAGGGCCCCTTCTTGAGACTGCGCGGCATCTAAACCCGCTCCTAGCGCTTCTTGTTCGTCTTGCGGCGGCGGACGATGTACTTGTTCGAAGCCTTCTTCGGCGAACGAGTACGACCTTCCTTCTGACCCCAGGGGCTGACCGGGTGGCGACCACCGGAGGTCTTGCCCTCACCACCACCGTGGGGGTGGTCAACCGGGTTCATCGCCACACCGCGAACGGTCGGGCGGACGCCCAGCCAGCGCTTACGGCCGGCCTTGCCCCAGTTGATGTTGCTCTGCTCGGCGTTGCCGACCTCACCGACGGTGGCGCGGCAGCGCACGTCGACCAGGCGGATCTCACCGGAGGGCATGCGCAGGTGGGCCATCTGGCCCTCCTTCGCGAGCAGCTGCACGGAGGCACCGGCGGAGCGGGCGAACTTGGCACCGCCACCGGGACGGAGCTCGATCGCGTGGATCGTGGTACCGACCGGGATGTTGCGGAGGGCCAGGTTGTTGCCCGGCTTGATGTCGGCCCCGGGACCGTTCTCGACGCGGTCACCCTGCTGCAGGTTGCGCGGAGCGAGGATGTAGCGCTTCTCGCCGTCGGCGTAGTGCAGCAGCGCGATGCGCGCGGTGCGGTTGGGGTCGTACTCGATGTGCGCGACCTTCGCCGGCACGCCGTCCTTGTCGTGACGACGGAAGTCGATCACGCGGTAGGCGCGCTTGTGTCCGCCACCCTGGTGGCGAACGGTCACACGACCGGCGTTGTTACGGCCGCCCTTGCTGTGCAGGGGACGGACCAGCGACTTCTCCGGCGTGGACCGCGTGACCTCGACGAAGTCGGCGACGCTGGCGCCACGGCGGCCCGGCGTAGTCGGCTTGTACTTGCGGATTCCCATTTCTCAGTCCTCGTCCGATATCGGACGATCCGACCCGCTTACGCGGTCGGACCGCCGAAGATGTCGATACGGTCGCCCTCGGCGAGGGTCACGATCGCGCGCCTGGTGCCCGCGCGCTGACCGAAACCGGTCTTCGTGCGCTTGCGCTTGCCCTGGCGGTTGATCGTGTTGACCCCGGTGACCTTGACCGAGAAGACCGCCTGGACGGCCTGCTTGATCTGGGTCTTGTTGGCGCCCGGGGCGACGATGAACGTGTACTTGTTCTCGTCGAGGAGCGCGTAGCTCTTCTCGGAGACGACCGGCTTGAGCAGCACGTCACGGGGGTCCGTGAAGGACTTGCTCAGCGGGGTCTCGACGGTGTTCTTGCCCTCGGCGGCGTGACGACGCGCCTTGGCGACGCGCGCGGCCTTGGCGGCCTTGGCCGCCTTCGAGGCGATAGCGGGGTGACGGATAGCCATCAGGCCTCGCTCCCTTCGGTGTCATTGGCCTTCGGGCCGGACACGAAGGACTCGAACGCGGACTGGGTGAAGACCACGTCGTCCGAGACGAGAACGTCGTACGTGTTCAGCTGGCCCGGCTCCAGGATGTGGACCTGGGGCAGGTTGCGGGCGGACAGCCACGCGGCCTCGTCGGAGCGCTCGGCGACCAGGAGCAGGTTCTTGCGCTCCGAGATCTTGCCGAACAGGCTCTTCGCGGCCTTCGTGGAGACCGCACCCTCGACCACGCCGGAGACGACGTGGATGCGGTTGTGACGCGCCCGGTCGGTGAGGGCGTGGCGCAGGGCCGCGGCCTTCATCTTCTTCGGGGTCCGCTGCGAGTAGTCACGCGGCACGGGACCGTGCACGACGCCACCACCGGCGAACTGCGGCGCGCGGGTCGAACCCTGGCGGGCGCGACCGGTGCCCTTCTGGCGGTACGGCTTCTTGCCACCGCCGCGGACCTCGCCACGCGTCTTGGTCTTGTGGGTGCCCTGGCGGGCAGCGGCCAGCTGCGCGACGACGACCTGGTGGATCAGCGGGATGCTGATCTTTTCCACGTCGAAGATCTCCGCGGGGAGCTCGACGGAACCGGCCTTGTCGCCCGCCGGCGAAAGGATGTCAACAGTGCTCATCGGTTACCTCAGGCCCCCTTGGCCGCGGTGCGGACCAGGACGAGGCCGCCGTTCGGACCGGGAACCGCGCCCTTGATGAGCAGCAGACCCTTCTCCGCGTCAACGGCGTGGACGGTCAGGTTCTGGGTGGTGACCCGCTCGTTGCCCATACGACCCGCCATGCGCAGGCCCTTGAACACACGGCCCGGGGTGGCGCAGCCACCGATGGAACCGGGCGAGCGGTGCTTGCGCTGGGTGCCGTGACCGGCGCCGAGGCCACCGAAGTTGTGGCGCTTCATGACACCGGCGAAGCCCTTGCCCTTGCTCTTGCCGGTGACGTCGACCTTCACGCCGGCCTCGAACACCTCAGCGGTGATCTCCTGGCCGAGGGTGTACTCGGAGGCGTCGGCCGTCCGGATCTCGACGAGGTGGCGACGGGGGGTGACGTCGGCCTTGGCGAAGTGACCCTTGAGGGGCTTGTTCACCTTGCGCGGGTCAATCTCGCCGAAGGCGATCTGGACCGACTCGTAGCCGTCGACGTCGTTGGTACGGACCTGGGTGACGACGTTGGGGCCGGCCTTGACGACGGTGACCGGAACAACACGGTTGTTCTCGTCCCACACCTGCGTCATGCCGAGCTTCTCGCCCAGGATGCCCTTGATCTGCTTAGCCATTCTCAGCCCACCAGCCTCAGAGCTTGATCTCGATGTCGACACCGGCCGGGAGGTCGAGTCGCATCAGAGAGTCAACGGTCTTGGGGGTCGGGTCGAGGATGTCGATCAGGCGCTTGTGCGTGCGCATCTCGAAGTGCTCGCGCGAGTCCTTGTACTTGTGCGGCGACTTGATGACGCAGTACACGTTCTTCTCAGTGGGCAGCGGCACCGGGCCCGCGACCGACGCACCAGTGCGCGTCACCGTCTCGACGATCTTCTTCGCCGAAGAGTCGATGACCTCGTGGTCGTAGGCCTTGAGCCGGATGCGGATCTTCTGTCCCGCCATGGCTACTCAGTAGTCCTGTCTCTCTACAGCTCTGGAACCTGGTGTCCCTTCGACTCTGTCCGACCCACGCGGTCGGGCGTGTCGCACTCCCGCTGACACAGATGTCCCTTGTTCGAACATCCCTTGCCTGGGGAAGAGGTTCACCGGGTGCCTGGCCAGTGCCGCACCACACTTCCCGGAAGATTCCCGTACGTCCGCCCCAGCGCTGCCCGAGGGCAGTTAGGGCGACGAGTACTGTGGGACTCGCTTCCGGTCCTCCCGGCGGGAGGCGCGCAGCATCAACACTCGACCGAGCAACTCCGACAGTCTGCCATATGGGGCAGGCCGGACGCCAATCGAGCGGAAGAGATTACCCCGGGGGTGACGCAGGTCAAACCCGGGGCGCCCGCCACCCTCAGTCCCGAGTGGCGTAGGTCACGAAATCCGCCCACGCGCTCTCCGTGAGCGCGAGCCGGGGACCGGCGGTGTGCTTGGAGTCACGCACGTGCACGGCGCCGGGAGCGTGGGCGACCTCGACGCAGGAGTTGCCGTCGGTACCACTGCTGTAGCTGCTCTTGAACCAAGCCAGCCCGGAGGCGTCACCGGCAGCGGTCTTGCGGATCATGTTTCTCCCAGCAGTTGCTCGATGAAGGCCAGTGACTCCCGAGGGGAGAGTGCCTGCGCCCGGATGGTGCCATATCGCAGCTCAAGGATGCGAAGCTGCTTCGGATCAGTGATCGGCCGCCCGTTGAATGCACCATCGGACCGGCCGACCGCCGTACCGTCCGGGAACTTCAGCAACTCGATCTTGCCGTCCAGACCGGGGTGGGCCTCGGTGTTCGTCGGCATGACCTGGAGGGTGACATTGCGCAACTGCCCCGCCTCCAGCAGATGTTCGAGCTGCCGTCGCCAGACCATTGTGCCCCCAACAGGTCGGCGTAGTGGGGTCTCTTCCATGACGAAGTGGACGGAGGGGGCCACGTCCCGCTCGAAGATCGACTGCCGGGCCAGGCGAGCGGCCACCATGCGCTCCACGTCGTCCGGCCGGTACGGCGGCTGCGCCGCCTCGAACAGAGCCCGCGCATGGTCGGATGTCTGCAACAGACCGTGGACGCTGTTGCACTCATACACCCCGATCTCCACCGCCTGCGCTTCCAGCTTCGCCAGCTCCCGCACCCGCTTCGGGTAGCGGACCTTCTTCACGTCCTCCCACGTCGCCGCGATGAGCCCGCCGGCGTTCAGCACCTGGTCGGCCGCGACCAGGTAGTCCTGGCGGGGAATCCGCTTCCCGGACTCGATCTTGTAGACCATGTCCTCGCTGTAGCCGATGAGCCTGCCGAACTCGGCGGCCCGCAGCCCGGCCGCCTCCCGGCGCAGTTTCAGCTGCCGCCCGACCGTGGCGATGACGGCCACGCCCCACTCGTCGTCCGGGTCCACTTCCCAACCCGGCTCGTCCGCCTCGCTCTTGAGCCGTACCGCCCCGCCGTCCACGGACATCCGCGCCCCTCCGCCGTCCCGTTGCCGCGCCGTACGTCGGCGCCCTACCCCTGGCAACGGTGCCGACAGCCAAGACAGCACCGGACAAGCGCCGGACAGTGACCGTACGCAACCGCACTGTCACTCTCCACGGTAGGCAGAAGCCGCCACGCTGAGTGACGTGAATCAGGACATCGCCGCCTCCGGCACCGAACTCGCCCACGCCGTCCCCCACTTCAGCGTGCTGCTGTCGTCCACCGCGCGTGGCGCCCGCCTGGCCCGGCTGCTCGCCGACACGCAACTGCGCCGCTGGGGGCTGCCGACCGAGCCCGCGAACCACCTCGTGGCCGAGCTGGCGGCCAACGCTGCCACCCACGGCCGCGTCCCCGGGCGCAACTTCCGGCTGACGCTGTACGTGGTCGGCGGCACCCTGCGCATCGAGGTGACGGACACGCGGGGTGAGCGTCTGCCGGAGGTGCGGCGCCTGGAGGAGAGTGCCGAGTCCGGGCGGGGGCTGCTCCTCGTCGAGGCGCTCGCGGACCGGTGGGGTGTGCGGGAGGAACGCTTCCCGCGCAAGACCGTCTGGGCGGAGATCGGGACGGGGAGCACCGCATCGCGACCGGTCACGTTCCGGTGAGCGGCGCCCCGGCCCAGCGCGTGGTCAATGCTTAAAGAACCCAGTGGAAAGTACCGGCCCAACCCGGCCCCACCCCGCCGACTACCCTGCGGATCCCCGTCACCCGCACGAGTGGTCTTCCTCAACCGGGCTGGATTTCCGCCCAGTTCGAAGGCATATGCTCGCCGCGACCACAACCGAAGACATGCGACGGCCCCCGGCCGGGACGGGCATCCCGATCGAGGGCCTGACCACCGAGGAAGAGAGAACCTTCCCGATGGGTACCGAGCACTTTAGCGCGCCGCCGTGCGCCCAGCCGCTGAATCAGCGCGGCATCACCCACATCAACACCCCGCACACCGCCTGCTTCACGGTCATCGGCAACCACCTCGCCCAGCACCGCGAGCTGTCGCTCACCGCGATCGGTATCGCCACCCACATCCAGTCGCTGCCCGCCGGCGCCCCCGTCGGCATCAAAACGCTCGCCGCCCGCTTCCCGGAGGGCGAGACCCGTATCGCCGCCGCCCTGCGCGAACTGGAGGCCCACGGCTACCTGGCGCGCATCCGCCAGAAGCTCCCGAACGGCCGGATCATCACGCACACGGTGTCGTACAACCAGCCCGCCACCGACGCGACGCCTCGCCCCGAGACACCGCCGCCGCCACCACCGCGGGCACCCGCTCCCCCGCCGCCTCCGGCACCGGCACCGGTCCCCGAGCCCGCGCCCGAGGCACCGGCGCGGCCCGGGTCACCTCCGCTCCCCGAGCCGCAGGGCCTTGACCTGGACCGTCACCGTGCGGCCACGGCCGTCCTGGCCACGCTCCACCACCGCGACCCCCGCCTGCTGCTCTCCGAACGCGCCGTCCACCGCCTCGCCCCGGCCGTCGCCGCCTGGCTCGAACGTGGCGTACGGCCCGAAGCCGTACGCCACGCCCTGACCGCCAACCTGCCACGCGAGCCTTTGCGCAACCCGGCGGCCCTGCTCGCCCACCGCCTGACCGAGCTGCTCCCTCCTCCCGCGCCTCCCGAACCGCCGGCCGCCGGGTACCGCCCCGCCGGACGCCTGCCCCTGCACAGCTGTGAGGGGTGCGAACGCGCGATTCGCACCCCTCACCCAGGCACCTACTGCCGCGACTGCCGGGAAGGCCACCCCGGCAGCCGGTCAGCGGCGTGATCACATCACTTCGTGAAGTACCCCGTGATGTCGGCGATCAGGTCGACCGAGCCCCACTGGTTGTAGAAGTCCACCTTGCCGTTCACGACCGGGACGATCACCAGGTTCGGAATCGTCAGGCCCGACGTGAAGTTCAGGTTCGACGCCGATGTACGGGCCGTACCGTCCGGGTAGACCGAGACGAAACTCGATGACGTCGGGTTCGTCGCCGTCACGTTCAGGACCACCGCCGTCACACCGGACGACGGCACCCCCTGGACGCCGGCCACCGGCAGCGACACCACACCCTGCGGACCCACCGGGGCCTTCGGGACACCGACGCCGTACCGCGTGTCCATCAGCCGCAGCGGGCCCAGGTTGATGTGAGAGGCGCCCTCGGTGCCGGAGGTGAAGTAGCCGGTGATGTCGGCGATCAGGTCGACCGAGCCCCACTGGTTGTAGAAGTCCACCTTGCCGTTGACCACCGGGACGATCACCAGGTTCGGGATCGTCTGGCGGGCGGTGAAGTTCAGGTTCGACGCCGACGTGCGCGCCGTACCGTCCGGGTAGACCGAGACGAAACTCGACGACGTCGGGTTCGTCGCCGTCACGTTCAGGACCACCGCCGTCACACCGGACGACGGCACCCCCTGAACGCCGGCCACCGGCAGCGACACCACACCCTGCGGACTCACCGGGGCCTTCGGGACACCGACGCCGTACCGCGTGTCCATCAGCCGCAGCGGGCCGTGGCTGACGTGGGTCGAGCCGCTGGTGTCCGTGGCGTAGTAGCCGGTGACGTCGGCGATCAGGTCGACCGAGCCCGCGTGGTTGTGGAACCGCACCTTGCCGTCGATCACCGGCACGGTCACCAGGTTCGGGATGGTCTTCCCGGCGGTGAAGTTGAGGTTCGACGCGGACGTGCGGTCGGTGCCGTTCGGGTAGACGGACACATAGCCGGCCGACGTGGGGTTGGTGGCCGTCACGTTCAGGACGACCGCGCCGACGCCGGTGGACGGCACCACGCTGTTGCCGGTGACGTCGAGCACCACCTCACCGCCGGGACCGACCTTGGCCTTCGGCACGCCCGTGCCGTACCGAGTGTCCATCAGGCGGGTCGGGGTGACCGGCTTGAAGGTCTTCGGGCCCGGCACGGTCACGGTGACCGGCGCCGAGGCCGTCACCTTGCCGGAGGTGTGGGTGGCGCGGACGGCCACCGTGTGGTCGCCGTAGCCGGTCAGGGTCAGCGACGCGCTGCGGACATGACCCCAGCTCCAGGTCGCGACCTGGCCGTCGACCAGTACCTCGAACTTGTAGATCAGGGCGTTCTGCGTGCTCGTGGACCAGTTGACCGTGGCCGGGCCGGGCGTCTGGTAGCCGCTGCCGGCCTTCGTGGCCTGGCCGCCCACCGAGCTGATCGCCAGGTCCTGGACCGTGCCGCTCGCGTAGCCGCGGATCGTGCCGAGCTGCCCGTAGAGCAGGCTGCCGGGGCACTCGGTGGCGTAGGCGTCACGGTGCCCGGAGACGGTGGCGAACGTGTAGTCCTGGCCCTGCGTGTACGACGTGCCGAAGTAGTTCTTCTGCGTGGCACCGGCGTTCAGCAGCGTCGTACCGGACGGGTCGACGCCGTACTGACCGAGCTTGTACGCGATGAGCCGCGAGGCGGAGACCAGGGACGCGTCCGAGGCGCTCGTCCGGTTGTGGTCGCCGAGGAAGGCCACGCTCGTCGACTGGGAGTTCCAGCCGTAGGTGTGGGCCCCGTACACCGGCTGGTCGATACCGCCCTTGCGGCCCTCGAAGAGGGTGCCGCACTTGTCGACCAGGAAGTTGTAGCCGATGTCCTTCCAGCCGCTCGTCTTCACGTGGTACGTGTAGATGGCCCGGATGATCGCGGCGGACTCGGAGCAGTCGTAGGGGTTGGCGTCCGCGGTGTGGTGCACGAACGCGGCCTTGATCGTGTTGCCGTTCGGCAGGTACTCCGGCGCTTCGGGGCTGATGCTCTCGTCCGCGCCCCACCCGGCCCGCGAGACGATCGTCGGCTGCGGGGCCGTGGAGGCCGGGCCGGGCGTCGTCGGAGGCGTGGTGTCCTGCGCGAAGGCCGCGGGCTCCGCGGCCAGATCACCCGAGGTCCCGCCCGCCGTGGCCGTGCCCGGGTCGACCAGGTCCAGCCGCAGACCGGCCGGGAGCTTGCCGTTGCGGGCGCCGTCGGTGACGCGGACCTCGGCGCCGTCGGAGGCGTCCATCCACACCGGCTCGGTGGAGCCGCGCGCGCCGGACCGGTTGCCGTCGAGCAGCGCCGGGTACGGCGTCAGGTTCTGCCACGCGGTCCACTCGCCGGTCTCGGCGTCGCGGGCGCGCGCCTGGATCGTGCCCTGGATCTTCGCCCGCGGGTCCGTCCAGGAGACGCCCATGAGGGCGAAACGGTCGGTGTCCCGCTTCGACAGGACCGCCTCGCCATGGCCCTGGTCGCGCAGCGCGAGCAGGTGGACGGCGGTCCGGACCGGGCCGTCCGCCTTCCCCCGCGCGCTGTAGACGCTCGGTCGGCGCCCCTGATCGTCCCCGTTCCCGAAGACCGCTCCGCTCGCGATGCTCTGGATACCCACGAGCGCGGCGATACCGAGGACGGCTCCGACGGCCGTGCGCCGCGCCCGGGCGACGGTGGTGCGACGTGCTCGACGTCCCGATCTCAAGTTGTTCCCACCCCAACGGGCCCTGCGGGGCCCTTTGATGAACATGCAACGAATAAGTGGCGGCATGCTACAGGGCGCATGAGAGCGCTTTCGACGCGGGCACACAAAAACGAGGGGCCCGTACGACCGAAGTCGTACGGGCCCCTCGCGGAGCTCGCAGCTGAGCTACCGGGTCACAGAACCCTCAAGCAAGCGGAGCTTACTTGTTGATCTTGGTGACCTGGCCGGCGCCGACGGTCCGGCCACCCTCACGGATGGCGAACTTCAGGCCCTCCTCCATGGCGACCGGCTGGATCAGCTCGACCTTCATGTCGGTGTTGTCGCCCGGCATGACCATCTCGGTGCCCTCGGGGAGGGTCACGACGCCGGTCACGTCCGTGGTACGGAAGTAGAACTGCGGGCGGTAGTTGTTGAAGAACGGGGTGTGACGGCCACCCTCGTCCTTCGACAGGATGTAGGCCGTGGCCTCGAACTCGGTGTGCGGGGTGACCGAGCCCGGCTTGATGATGACCTGGCCGCGCTCGACGTCCTCGCGCTTGATGCCACGAAGCAGCAGACCGACGTTCTCACCGGCCTGACCCTCGTCGAGCAGCTTGCGGAACATCTCGATACCGGTGACCGTGGTGGTGGTCTTCTCGGTCTTGATGCCGATGATGTCGACGGTCTCGTTGACCTTCAGGACACCACGCTCGATACGGCCGGTGACGACCGTACCGCGACCGGTGATCGTGAAGACGTCCTCGATCGGCATGAGGAACGGCTTGTCGACGTCGCGCTCCGGCTCCGGGATGGACTCGTCGACGGCCTTCATCAGGTCGAGGACGGTCTTGGTCCACTCGGGGTCGCCCTCGAGCGCCTTCAGCGCGGAGACCTTGACGACCGGCAGGTCGTCGCCCGGGAACTCGTACTCGGAGAGGAGCTCACGCACCTCGAGCTCGACGAGCTCCAGGATCTCCTCGTCGTCCACCATGTCGGCCTTGTTCAGGGCGACGACGATGTACGGCACACCGACCTGGCGGGCCAGGAGCACGTGCTCCTTGGTCTGCGGCATCGGACCGTCGGTCGCGGCGACCACGAGGATCGCGCCGTCCATCTGGGCGGCACCGGTGATCATGTTCTTGATGTAGTCCGCGTGACCCGGGCAGTCGACGTGGGCGTAGTGACGCGCCTCGGTCTGGTACTCGACGTGCGCGATGGAGATGGTGATACCGCGCTGACGCTCCTCGGGCGCCTTGTCGATGTTGTCGAACGCGGTGGCCTCGTTCAGGTCCGGGTACGCGTCGTGCAGCACCTTGGTAATGGCGGCCGTGAGGGTCGTCTTACCGTGGTCGATGTGACCGATGGTGCCGATGTTGACGTGCGGCTTAGTCCGCTCGAACTTCGCCTTCGCCACTGGGGTCCTCCTGGGAGTGGTTCTGGTACGCCTTACTTCATCGGCGCCAGGTGATCTTTGCTGTTAAGTCCCGGAACCCGGGGCAAACACCCACAATCGTGTGCGTTTGCCCCGCGAGGCTCCGGAGTCAAGCCTACGGCGTGTGAACGCGGTGCGTTACTCGCCCTTGGCCTTCGCGATGATCTCCTCGGCGACGTTCCGGGGAACCTCGGCGTAGGAGTCGAACTGCATCGAGTAGCTTGCGCGCCCCGACGTCTTGCTGCGGAGGTCGCCGACGTAGCCGAACATCTCCGACAGGGGCACGAGGCCCTTCACGACACGGGCACCCGCCCGCTCCTCCATGGCCTGGATCTGACCACGGCGGGAGTTGATGTCGCCGATGACCTCACCCATGTAGTCCTCGGGCGTGGTGACCTCGACGGCCATCATCGGCTCGAGCAGCACGGGGCTGGCCTTGCGCGCGGCCTCCTTGAAGGCCTGCGAACCGGCGATCTTGAACGCGAGCTCGGAGGAGTCGACCTCGTGGTAGGCACCGTCGTGGAGGATGACACGGACACCGGTCATCTCGTAGCCGGCGAGGATGCCGAACTGCATGGCCTCCTGCGCACCGGCGTCCACCGAAGGGATGTACTCCTTCGGGATACGGCCACCGGTCACCTTGTTCACGAACTCGTACGAGACGTCGCCGCCCTCGAGGGGCTCGATGCCGATCTGCACCTTCGCGAACTGACCGGTACCACCGGTCTGCTTCTTGTGGGTGTAGTCGACGCGCTCGACGGCCTTGCGGATCGTCTCGCGGTAGGCCACCTGCGGCTTGCCGACGTTGGCCTCGACCTTGAACTCGCGCTTCATGCGGTCGACGAGGACCTCGAGGTGAAGCTCGCCCATACCGCCGATGACGGTCTGGCCGGTCTCCTCGTTGGTGTGCACCTGGAAGGAGGGGTCCTCCTCCGCGAGACGCTGGATGGCGACACCCAGCTTCTCCTGGTCACCCTTGGACTTGGGCTCGATCGCGACCTCGATGACCGGCGCCGGGAAGTCCATGGACTCCAGGATCACCGGGTTCTTCTCGTCGCAGAGCGTCTCACCGGTGGTGGTCTGCTTCAGGCCCATGACGGCGACGATGTCGCCGGCGCCCACCGCATCGATCTCCTCACGCTTGTTGGCGTGCATGCGGTAGATCTTGCCGATGCGCTCCTTCTTGCCCTTGACGGAGTTCAGCACCGAGGTGCCGGACTCCAGGCGGCCCGAGTAGACCCGGACGAAGGTGAGCTTGCCCAGGTGCGGGTCGCTCATGATCTTGAACGCGAGCGCCGACAGCGGCTCGTCCTCGGACGGCTTGCGCTTGATGACCGTCTCGGCGTCCTTGACGTCGTGGCCCTCGATGGCCTCGATGTCGACCGGGGACGGCAGGTAGCGCACGACCGCGTCGAGCAGGGGCTGGACGCCCTTGTTCTTGAACGCGGTACCGCAGAACACCGGGGTGACGGTGGTGCCGGTGCCCTTGCCGGACGCGATGGTGATACGACGGATCGCGGCGTACAGCTGCTCCTCGGTGGGCTCCTGGCCCTCCAGGTACAGCTCCATGATCTCTTCGTCGTTCTCGGCCACGGCCTCGATCAGCTTGCCGCGGTACTCCTCGGCAGCCTCGGTGTGCGTGGCCGGGATGTCGACGACGTCGTACATCTCGCCCTTGGTGGCCTCGGCGGACCAGACGAGCGCCTTCATGCGGACCAGGTCCACGACGCCCTGGAAGTCGGCCTCGGCACCGATCGGGAGCTGCATGACGATCGGCTGCGCGCCCAGGCGGTCCGAGATCATGTCCACACAGCGGTGGAACTCGGCGCCCGTGCGGTCGAGCTTGTTGACGAAGCAGATACGCGGAACGCCGTAGCGGTCCGCCTGACGCCACACCGTCTCGGACTGCGGCTCAACGCCGGCGACACCGTCGAACACCGTCACGGCACCGTCGAGCACGCGCAGCGAGCGCTCCACCTCGACGGTGAAGTCGACGTGACCGGGGGTGTCGATGATGTTGATGGTGTGGTCGACGTCTTCCAGCGGCCAGTGGCAGGTGGTGGCAGCAGAGGTGATCGTGATGCCACGCTCCTGCTCCTGCTCCATCCAGTCCATGGTGGCAGCGCCGTCGTGGACCTCACCGATCTTGTAAGACACACCGGTGTAGAACAGGATCCGCTCGGTGGTGGTCGTCTTGCCCGCGTCGATGTGGGCCATGATCCCGATGTTGCGGACCTTGGCCAGGTCAAGTGAAGTGGTAGCCATAAGGCTTCAGTCTTCTCTCGGTCTCGATGTGGGTAGCGACTACCAGCGGTAGTGCGCGAAGGCCTTGTTGGACTCGGCCATCTTGTGCGTGTCCTCGCGCTTCTTCACAGCGGCACCGAGGCCGTTGGAGGCGTCGAGAAGCTCGTTGAGCAGACGCTCGGTCATGGTCTTCTCGCGACGGGCGCGGGAGTAACCGACCAGCCAGCGCAGCGCGAGCGTGTTGGCACGACCGGGCTTGACCTCGATCGGAACCTGGTACGTCGCACCACCGACACGGCGGGACTTGACCTCGAGGGTCGGCTTGATGTTCTCCAGCGCGCGCTTCAGCGTGATGATCGGGTCGTTGCCCGTCTTCTCACGCAGACCCTCCATGGCGCCGTAGACGATGCGCTCGGCGGTGGAGCGCTTGCCGTTCAGCAGCACCTTGTTGATCAGGGAGGTCACCAGAGGAGAACCGTAGACCGGGTCGATGATGACCGGGCGCTTCGGGGCGGGGCCCTTACGAGGCATTCTTACTTCTCCTTCTTGGCGCCGTAACGGCTGCGAGCCTGCTTGCGGTTCTTGACACCCTGGGTGTCGAGCGAGCCGCGGATGATCTTGTAGCGAACACCCGGCAGGTCCTTCACACGGCCGCCGCGCACGAGCACGATGGAGTGCTCCTGCAGGTTGTGTCCCTCACCCGGAATGTAGGCCGTGACCTCGATGCCGCTGGTCAGACGCACACGCGCGACCTTACGGAGGGCCGAGTTCGGCTTCTTCGGGGTGGTCGTGAACACACGCGTGCAGACGCCACGACGCTGAGGGGAACCCTCGAGTGCGGGCGTCTTGTTCTTCTCGACCTTGTCCTGCCGGCCCTTCCGGACCAGCTGCTGGATCGTAGGCACTACTTCTCCGGTTTCTGTGTGCCGAATGGTGAAGCTAACCTGGAACGTCGCCGACCCACGCGGTCGGGTGTGTCGAATCGTGCGGGCCCCTGCCGGAGTGGCAGAAAGAGACGCAGATCGCGGTGGCCGAAGATGGCTCCTATGCGGTTGAAGGCACGCAGGAGAGCCAAGGCACACCCCAGGCACAAGGTCTGAGCGTACCTACCTCAAACGCTACGGTCAAAACAAATGGGCCCCGCCCACAGCGACACGCGCCACATGTCAAGCCCGCCGAGCCCACGTGATCTACGAATCGGCGGCCGCTGTCCGCTTCGAACACTTTTCTCACGCCCTTGCGCCGGGGTCGTTGGCCGCAGAGTGGCCGGGGTCATCCGACCGCGAGGGACACGGCCGTCAGCAGGAGCAGTACGAGTGCCCAGCCGGCCGTGGCCAACCACCCGAGCACCAGACCCGTCAGGGCCAGCCCCTCCCCCAGCTCACCCGTCCGGCGGATCTCGGACCGTGCCGTGTGGCCCAGGACGATCGCCGGAATGCCGGTGAGCCCGAAGGTGGGCACACACAGCAGCCCGCACACGGCGGCCCCCACCGCCTTCCCGTTCGTCCGCGGCCGGGACACCGGCCCGAACGCCGGCGGTGCGAGGGCAGCGGGCACAGAGGGCGGTACGGGGCCCTGCGGCAGGTCGGCGACGAGGGAGGCCAGCTGCCCCACCGTACGGGCCGCATACGCCCGCGCGACCCGCTCCTCGAACTCCTCACGCTCCATGCGCCCCTCGCCGAATCCGGCCCGCAGCACATCGACGGCCCGCTCCCGGTCGGCGTGCGAGGCGAGCATCACGCCCCAGCCCTGCTGCCCGGGCTGCCAGGGCTGCCACGGATACGGCGACTGCGACACGAGCACCTCCCCGAAGCGCCGGCGTCCCTCCATGATGCGCCGAACCGGCGCGTGCGGCACCGGCACAACGCCGAAGGGCGGCCACCCGCACGGGGTGACCGCCCTTCAGTGGACGTACGCCTTACTGGTTGTACGGACCGTAGTCGTAGTCCTCCAGCGGAACCGCCTGGCCGGAGCCGGTGCCGAACGGCGAGTAGTCGATGTCGTCGTAGCCGACGGCCGAGTACATCGCGGCCTTGGCCTCCTCGGTCGGCTCGACCCGGATGTTGCGGTAGCGGGACAGACCCGTACCGGCCGGGATGAGCTTACCGATGATGACGTTCTCCTTGAGGCCGATGAGGCTGTCGGACTTGGCGTTGATCGCCGCATCCGTCAGGACTCGGGTCGTCTCCTGGAAGGAGGCGGCCGACAGCCAGGACTCCGTCGCCAGCGAGGCCTTGGTGATACCCATCAGCTGCGGACGACCGGAGGCCGGGTGACCGCCCTCCTGGACCACACGACGGTTCTCGGTCTCGAACTTCGAGCGCTCGACCAGCTCGCCGGGCAGGAGCTCGGCGTCGCCGGACTCGATGATCGTCACGCGGCGCAGCATCTGCCGGATGATGATCTCGATGTGCTTGTCGTGGATCGACACACCCTGCGAGTTGTACACCTTCTGGACCTCGCCGACCAGGTGGACCTGGACGGCACGCTGACCCAGGATGCGCAGCACGTCGTGCGGGTTGGTGGCACCCACGGTGAGCTTCTGGCCCACCTCGACGTGCTCGCCCTCGCTGACCAGGAGACGGGCACGCTTCGAGATCGGGTAGGCCGTCTCGTCGCTGCCGTCGTCCGGCGTGATGACGATCTTCTTGGTCTTCTCGGTCTCCTCGATCCGCACGCGGCCGGAGGCCTCGGAGATCGGGGCGACACCCTTCGGGGTACGGGCCTCGAAGAGCTCGACGACACGCGGCAGACCCTGGGTGATGTCGTCACCGGCCACACCACCGGTGTGGAAGGTACGCATCGTCAGCTGGGTACCGGGCTCACCGATGGACTGGGCGGCGATGATGCCGACCGCCTCACCGATGTCGACCAGCTTGCCGGTGGCCAGCGAACGGCCGTAGCACATGGCGCAGGTACCGACCGCGGACTCACAGGTCAGGACCGAACGGGTCTTGACCTCCTCGATGCCGCGGGAGACCAGCTCGTCGATCAGGACGTCACCGAGGTCGGTGCCGGCCGGGGCCAGGACCTGACCGTCGACCACGATGTCCTCGGCGAGGCAGCGCGCGTACACGCTGGTCTCGACGTCCTCCGCCTTGATGAGCGTGCCCTCGGCGTCACGCTCGGCGATCCGCAGCTTGAGACCACGCTCGGTGCCGCAGTCCTCCTCGCGGATGATGACGTCCTGGGAGACGTCGACCAGACGACGGGTGAGGTAACCCGAGTCGGCGGTACGCAGAGCGGTGTCCGCCAGACCCTTACGGGCACCGTGCGTGGAGATGAAGTACTCCAGCACGGACAGACCCTCACGGAAGGACGCCTTGATGGGACGCGGGATCGTCTCGTTCTTGGCGTTCGACACCAGACCACGCATACCGGCAATCTGACGCATCTGCATCATGTTGCCTCGTGCACCCGAGTTCACCATCATGAAGATCGGGTTGGTCTTCGGGAAGTTCTCGTTCATCGCCTCGGCGACCTCGTTGGTCGCGTTGGTCCAGATGCCGATCAGTTCCTGGGTGCGCTCGTCCTTGGTGATCAGACCACGCTCGTACTGGCGCTGGACCTTCTCGTCCGCGGCCTCCCAGCGGGCGACGATCTCCTTCTTCGCCTCGGGAACGACGACGTCGGAGATGGCCACGGTGACGCCGGAACGGGTCGCCCAGTAGAAGCCCGCCGCCTTCAGGTTGTCGAGCGTCGCCGCCACGATGACCTTCGGGTAGCGCTCGGCCAGGTCGTTGACGATCTGGGAGAGCTGCTTCTTGCCGACCTCGTAGTCGGCGAACGGGTAGTCCTCGGGCAGCAGCTCGTTGAAGAGCGCACGGCCCAGCGTGGTCTTCAGCGTGAAGCTGTCACCCTGCTGCCACTCCGGCTCGCCCTCCTCGCGCACCGGCGGCACCCAGCCACGCGGCGGGATGGTGCCCACCGGGAAGCGGATGTCGACCGGGGTCTGCAGGGACAGCTCACCGGCGTCGAACGCCATGATCGCCTCGGCGACGGACGCGAACGCGCGGCCCTCACCCTTGGGGTTGCGGCCCTCGGCGTCGGTGGTGAGGAAGAACAGACCGAGGACCATGTCCTGGGTCGGCATCGTCACCGGACGGCCGTCGGCCGGCTTGAGGATGTTGTTCGAGGACAGCATCAGGATGCGGGCCTCGGCCTGCGCCTCCGCGGACAGCGGCAGGTGCACGGCCATCTGGTCACCGTCGAAGTCCGCGTTGAACGCGGTGCAGACGAGCGGGTGGATCTGGATGGCCTTGCCCTCGACCAGCTGCGGCTCGAAGGCCTGGATGCCGAGGCGGTGCAGGGTGGGAGCACGGTTCAGCAGAACCGGGTGCTCGGCGATGACCTCTTCGAGGACGTCGTACACGACCGTGCGGCCGCGCTCCACCATGCGCTTGGCGCTCTTGATGTTCTGCGCGTGGTTCAGGTCGACCAGGCGCTTCATCACGAACGGCTTGAACAGCTCCAGCGCCATCGCCTTCGGCAGACCGCACTGGTGCAGCTTCAGCTGCGGACCGACGACGATCACGGAACGCGCCGAGTAGTCGACACGCTTACCGAGCAGGTTCTGACGGAAACGACCCTGCTTGCCCTTCAGCATGTCGCTGAGGGACTTCAGCGGGCGGTTACCCGGACCGGTCACCGGCCGGCCGCGACGACCGTTGTCGAAGAGGGCGTCAACAGCCTCCTGAAGCATGCGCTTCTCGTTGTTGACGATGATCTCCGGAGCGCCCAGGTCGAGCAGGCGCTTCAGACGGTTGTTGCGGTTGATGACACGGCGGTACAGGTCGTTCAGGTCGGAGGTCGCGAAGCGGCCACCGTCCAGCTGCACCATCGGACGCAGGTCCGGCGGGATGACCGGGACGCAGTCCAGGACCATGCCCTTGGGGCTGTTGGACGTCTGCAGGAACGCGGAGACGACCTTCAGACGCTTGAGCGCACGGGTCTTCTTCTGGCCCTTGCCGGTCCGGATGATCTCGCGGAGGCGCTCGGCCTCCTCCTCCAGGTCGAAGGACTCCAGGCGCTTCTGCAGCGCCGCGGCACCCATCGAGCCGTCGAAGTACGTGCCGAAGCGGTCACGCAGCTCGCGGTAGAGCAGCTCGTCGCCCTCGAGGTCCTGGACCTTGAGGTTCTTGAACCGGTTCCACACCTCGTCGAGGCGGTCGATCTCGCGCTGCGCACGGTCGCGCAGCTGCTTCATCTCGCGCTCGGCACCCTCGCGCACCTTGCGGCGCACGTCGGCCTTGGCGCCCTCGGCCTCCAGCTCGGCCAGGTCGGTCTCGAGCTTCTTGGCGCGGGCCTCGAGGTCGGCGTCGCGGCGCTGCTCGATCTGCTGGCGCTCGACGGAGACGTGGGCCTCCAGCGAGGGCAGGTCGCGCTGGCGGCGCTCCTCGTCGACGTACGTGATCATGTACGCCGCGAAGTAGATGACCTTCTCCAGGTCCTTCGGGGCGAGGTCCAGCAGGTAACCCAGGCGCGACGGGACGCCCTTGAAGTACCAGATGTGCGTGACGGGCGCGGCCAGCTCGATGTGGCCCATCCGCTCGCGGCGCACCTTGGCACGCGTCACCTCGACGCCGCAGCGCTCACAGATGATGCCCTTGAAGCGAACGCGCTTGTACTTGCCGCAGTAGCACTCCCAGTCCCGGGTCGGACCGAAGATCTTCTCGCAGAAGAGTCCGTCCTTTTCGGGCTTGAGGGTGCGGTAGTTGATGGTCTCGGGCTTCTTGACCTCGCCGTGGCTCCACTGACGGATGTCGTCAGCGGTGGCCAGACCGATCCGGAGCTCATCGAAGAAGTTGACGTCGAGCACTATGCGTCAATCCCTCTCAGGGTTGTAAGTCTGTGGTCTGAAACGGGGGCCTGGGGGTCGGCGGGGCCCTGTGGGTGGGGGCCCCGCCGGACTCCCGTCAGACCTCTTCGACGCTGCTCGGCTCGCGCCGGGACAGGTCGATACCGAGCTCCTCCGCAGCGCGGAAGACGTCCTCGTCGGTGTCGCGCATCTCGATGGACATGCCGTCCGAGGACAGCACCTCCACGTTGAGGCACAGGGACTGCATTTCCTTGATGAGCACCTTGAAGGACTCGGGAATGCCGGGCTCAGGGATGTTCTCGCCCTTGACGATGGCCTCGTAGACCTTCACGCGGCCGGTGACGTCGTCGGACTTGATGGTCAGCAGCTCCTGGAGGGCGTACGCGGCGCCGTAGGCCTCGAGGGCCCACACCTCCATCTCACCGAAGCGCTGGCCACCGAACTGGGCCTTACCACCCAGCGGCTGCTGGGTGATCATCGAGTACGGACCGGTCGACCGGGCGTGCAGCTTGTCGTCGACCAGGTGGTGCAGCTTGAGGATGTACATGTAGCCGACCGAGATCGGCTCCGGGAACGGCTCGCCGGAGCGGCCGTCGTACAGTCGCGCCTTGCCGGACGGGAGCACCATGCGCTCGCCGTCGCGGTTCGGGATGGTGTGCTGCAGCAGACCCGCCAGCTCGTCCTCACGGGCACCGTCGAACACCGGGGTGGCGACGTTGGTGCCGGGGGCGACCTTGTCGGCGCCGATCACCTGGAGGCGCTGCGCCCACTCGTCGGCGAGGCCGGAGACGTCCCAGCCGCGGCTGGCGAGCCAGCCGAGGTGGATCTCCAGGACCTGTCCCGGGTTCATTCGGGACGGCACACCCAGCGGGTTGAGGATGATGTCGACCGGGGTGCCGTCCTCCAGGAACGGCATGTCCTCGATCGGCAGGATCTTGGAGATGACACCCTTGTTGCCGTGACGGCCGGCGAGCTTGTCACCGTCGGTGATCTTGCGCTTCTGCGCGACGTAGACGCGGACCAGCTGGTTCACGCCCGGCGGCAGCTCGTCGCCCTCTTCGCGGTCGAAGACGCGGACGCCGATGACCTTGCCGATCTCGCCGTGCGGCACCTTCAGCGAGGTGTCGCGCACCTCGCGCGCCTTCTCACCGAAGATCGCGCGGAGCAGACGCTCCTCCGGGGTCAGCTCGGTCTCACCCTTGGGCGTGACCTTGCCGACGAGGATGTCGCCGGCGACGACCTCGGCACCGATACGGATGATGCCGCGCTCGTCGAGGTCGGCGAGGACCTCCTCGGAGACGTTCGGGATGTCCCGGGTGATCTCCTCGGGGCCGAGCTTGGTGTCACGGGCGTCGACCTCGTGCTCCTCGATGTGGATCGAGGAGAGGACGTCGTCCTGCACGAGGCGCTGCGACAGGATGATCGCGTCCTCGTAGTTGTGACCCTCCCACGGCATGAACGCCACGAGCAGGTTCTTGCCCAGCGCCATCTCGCCGTTCTGGGTGGCCGGGCCGTCGGCGAGCACCTGGCCCGTGATGACGCGGTCGCCCTCGTTGACGATGACCTTCTGGTTGACCGAGGTGCCCTGGTTGGAGCGGGCGAACTTGGCCAGGCGGTACGTGATGTACGTGCCGTCGTCGTTGGCGGTGGTGATGTAGTCCGCGGAGACCTCCTGGACCACACCGGCCTTCTCGGCCTTGACGACGTCGCCGGCGTCGACGGCGGAGCGGTACTCCATGCCGGTACCGACGAGCGGGGCCTCCGACTTAATCAGCGGAACGGCCTGGCGCATCATGTTCGCGCCCATGAGGGCACGGTTGGCGTCGTCGTGCTCGAGGAAGGGGATCATGGCCGTCGCGACCGACACCATCTGGCGCGGCGAGACGTCCATGTAGTCCACGTCCTCGGGGCCGACGTAGTCGACCTCGCCGCCCTTGCGGCGGACGAGCACGCGGGCCTCGGCGAAGCGCAGGTCGTCGTTGAGCGTGGCGTTGGCCTGCGCGATGACGAAGCGGTCCTCCTCGTCGGCGGTCAGGTAGTCCACCTCGTCGGTGACCTGGCCGTCGATGACCTTGCGGTACGGGGTCTCGACGAAACCGAACGCGTTGACCCGGCCGTAGGAGGCGAGCGAGCCGATCAGACCGATGTTCGGGCCTTCAGGCGTCTCGATCGGGCACATGCGGCCGTAGTGCGACGGGTGCACGTCACGGACCTCGAAGCCGGCCCGCTCACGGGAGAGACCACCCGGGCCAAGAGCCGACAGACGGCGCTTGTGGGTGAGACCCGACAGCGGGTTGTTCTGGTCCATGAACTGCGACAGCTGGCTGGTGCCGAAGAACTCCTTGATGGAGGCGACGACCGGCCGGATGTTGATCAGGGTCTGCGGCGTGATCGCCTCGACGTCCTGGGTGGTCATCCGCTCACGGACGACGCGCTCCATACGGGCCAGACCCGTGCGGACCTGGTTCTGGATGAGCTCGCCGACGCTGCGCAGACGACGGTTGCCGAAGTGGTCGATGTCGTCGGTCTCGACGACGACCGGCTGGCCGTTGTCACCGACCGTCTCGGTCTCGCCGGCGTGCAGCTTCACCAGGTACTTGATCGTCGCGATGATGTCCTCGACGGTCAGGATCCCGGCGTCCAGCGGGGCGTCCGCGCCCAGCTTCTTGTTGACCTTGTAGCGGCCGACCTTGGCCAGGTCGTAGCGCTTGGGGTTGAAGTAGAGGTTCTCGAGCAGCGTCTGCGCGGCCTCACGCGTGGGGGGCTCGCCCGGACGCAGCTTGCGGTAGATGTCGAGCAGCGCGTCGTCCTGGCCCTGGGTGTGGTCCTTCTCCAGGGTGGCGCGCATGGACTCGTACTCGCCGAACTCCTCGAGGATCTGCTCGGTGGTCCAGCCGAGGGCCTTGAGGAGGACGGTCACGGACTGCTTGCGCTTGCGGTCGATACGGACACCGACCATGTCGCGCTTGTCGATCTCCATCTCCAGCCAGGCACCCCGGGACGGGATGATCTTGGCGGAGAAGATGTCCTTGTCGGACGTCTTGTCGATGGAGGAGTCGAAGTAGACGCCGGGGGAACGCACCAGCTGGGACACCACGACACGCTCGGTGCCGTTGATGACGAAGGTGCCCTTGTTCGTCATGAGCGGGAAGTCGCCCATGAAGACGGTCTGGGACTTGATCTCGCCGGTCTCGTTGTTGGTGAACTCGGCGGTGACGAAGAGGGGGGCCGCGTACGTGAAGTCGCGGTCCTTGCACTCGTCGATGGAGTTCTTCGGCGGCTCGAAGCGGTGGTCGCGGAAGGTCAGCGACATCGACCCGCTGAAGTCCTCGATCGGGGAGATCTCCTCGAAGATCTCCTCCAGACCGGACTTGGTGGGGACATCCTGACCGTTCTCGAGGGCCTCCTCGACGCGAGCCTTCCACGCGTCGTTGCCGAGCAGCCAGTCGAAGCTCTCGGTTTGCAGCGCGAGAAGGTTCGGAACCTCGAGGGGCTCCTTGATCTTTGCAAAGGAGATGCGCAGCGGGGCGGTGCTGGCAGCGTTGTTCGTATTCGCGGTCGAGGCGTTGCGCGAGGCGGCCAAGAGGGGGTCCTTCCGAGGGCTCGGACTCACTACGCGCGTACCGTCCCCTCTCCCGCGCACAAAGACAGAGGTCCCAGGTCAGAGACGATCTGTCGGTCAGTGCTCGAGTGAGGGCAGACCCCTGGTGACGGGCAGGGGGCAGCTAACAGGCAGCGCAAAGGGTCAGTGTAGCCACTTGGCACACTGATGTCCAGTCCCGCATTTCGGAGACCTCACTCTTCCAAACGCCTGCGGCATACCTGCCTTCAACGCACGTTGATACTGCCCTCTTCGCCGTCGATCCATGCCTCGGATTGGATCCTTGTGACGACGCGTCCTGAGAATTGCGCGCTGCGTGCGGTTCGTCAAGGCCCCCCTTGCACGAACCGGGGCGACCGAGACACGGCGAAGATCACCTTACCCCTCACGAACACAGGTGCAAGGCAGCCCGGGCCGTCCCCCGGGGAACGCCGAAGGGCGACCACCCGGATGGATGATCGCCCTTCGGTGCGTTCGCGTTACAGCCCCAGGGAAGACGTTTTCACGACCTGGGCCCTGGAGGCCGTTCAGACGGTCGCGAAGGTCTTACTTGACCTCGACGGAGGCGCCGGCGCCCTCGAGGGCCTCCTTGGCCTTGTCGGCGGCGTCCTTGGCGACCTTCTCGAGAACGGGCTTCGGGGCGCCGTCCACGAGGTCCTTGGCCTCCTTCAGACCCAGGGAGGTCAGCTCACGCACGACCTTGATGACCTGGATCTTCTTGTCGCCGGCGCCGGTGAGGACGACGTCGAACTCGTCCTTCTCCTCGACGGCCTCGGCCGGGGCGCCGGGGGCACCCGGGGCGGCAACGGCGACGGCCGCGGCGGCGGTGACGTCGAACTTCTCCTCGAAGGCCTTCACGAACTCGGAGAGCTCGATGAGGGTCATCTCCTCGAACTGCGCGAGCAGGTCGTCCTGAGAGAGCTTCGCCATGATGGCGTCCTTCCACTAATTCGGCAGGTGCCGGATGTACGGGGTGAGGCGGGCGTACGTTGGCCCGCTGGCGACACGCGCCGCGCTCAGGCGGCGAGCGTCAGAAAGCGAGCCGAATTACTCGGCACCGCCCTGCTCTGCCTGCTTGGCGCGCAGCGCGTCCACGGTGCGGACGAGCTTCGACGGCAGCGCCTGGAAGAGCTGAGCAGCCTGGGACTGCTTGCCCTTGAAGGCACCGGCCAGCTTGGAGAGCAGAACCTCGCGGGACTCGAGGTCCGCAAGCTTCTTGATCTCGTCGGCGGAGAGGGCCTTGCCCTCGAGCACACCGCCCTTGATGACGAGATTCGGGTTGTCCTTGGCGAAGTCACGGAGACCCTTCGCCGACTCCACCGGGTCACCGGTGATGAAGGCGACGGCCGTCGGACCAGCGAACTGGTCGTCCAGCGTCGTGATCCCGGCCTCGTTGGCCGCAATCTTGGTCAGCGTGTTCTTCACCACGGCGTACTGGGCGTTCTCACCGAGCGAGCGGCGCAGCGTCTTGAGCTGCGCCACGGTGAGACCGCGGTACTCGGTCAGCACGGCGGCGTTCGAGTTGCGGAACTTGTCCGTCAGCTCGGCAACCGCGGCAGCCTTGTCGGGCCTCGCCATAGAGCCTCGGCCTCCTTCCGGGTGATTCGGACCGCGCGGACCCGAAGGAGGACTGGGGAAAACGAAACGCCCCGGCGCAGGCGCACGGGGCGGACTCGACCGGCAGCACACGCATGTGAACACACACATGCTCCGGGAGTTCTTCCACAGTCACCTGCGCGGGTCGCCCGCATTTTCAGCGGATCCTTCGGCCACCGGCCCCTTTGTTGGGGCACGGCAACGACCAGCGGTCTTTGGCTTCGTTAGGAGAGTACGGGAACGGGTCGCCTTCGAGCAAATCCGCCCGTACGGGTCAGCCCTCGGCGCCCTTCATCATCTCCTCGAGATCGGCGACGTCCTTCGCCGGCGGGGCGACGACGGTCACCGGCTTGTTGACGTCGAGGAAGGTGATGGTCATGTCCAGCGGGCCCTTGTCGGCGTCGCCGCGCATGCGGAACTGCCTGGTGTGCTGCTCACCGTCGATCCACAGGTCCATGGTGAACTTGTCGACGCCGAGCTTGTCGTACTGGTCGATGCTCTTCTCCCGCTTCTCGCGGGTGGCCTGGTCCTTGCCGTTCAGGGACGCCTTGAGGTCGGCGAGGGTGACCGTGCCGGCGTAGTGGGTGGTCCTCACTCCCTCGACGGTCTCGGTGCCGACCTTCTTCACGTCCTTGGAGCCGTCGAGGAAGGTGGAGTCGGCCGCCGGGTTCTTGCGGGCCTGTCCCGCCCCCATCTGGTCCCCACCCTGTCCGTCGTCGGCCCCGGACATGTCGAACTTGATCCAGCTCTTGCCGTCCATCTCCTTGGCGGCCTCGGCGCCCCCGCCCAGATACAGCGCCTTGCCGACGAGCCGGATCTCCATCTCGCCGGAATCGGTCCCGCCCTCGACCGTCATCTTCATGCTCATGGCGAGCGGCTTCACGCTCATCGCGGCCTCGCCGCGCACCTTGCCCTGCTCCGGAACGGTGCCGCTCATGCGATAGCGGAAGGAGGTGATGGCGTCGGCGTTCTCCGCGGCTTTCGCCACGGCGGCCGCCGGAGACATCTCCGGGGACTGCGCGTCGCCCTTTGCGCAGCCGACGGCCCCGGCGAGCAGCACCGCGGCCACAGAGGCAGCGGGTAAGACAGAGGACTTCTTCATGGCTTCCCCCCACGACAGACACAGCTGCCACACGGCAGCCCTGCGAGAGTAGCGGTAAGGGGCAGGTAGGACACCGGGTTTTCTCATGGCCCCGTGGTGCCCATGAGCTGAGCGAAGTCCTCGGTGTCGGCCGCCGGGGGCCGCTGTACGGCGACGTGGACGCCGTAGTCGCCGTAGGTGGCCGTCTGGGTCATCAGGCCGCTCGTCATCGCGGCCTTCTCGGTCTTCTTGACGATCAGGTCGTGGTCGTCGACCCACAGGTCGATGTGCTCGCTGCGCACGCCGGCGTCGGTGAGCTGCTTCTTCAGGGACTCCTCGGCGAGGGACGCGACGTCGACCGTGCCCGTGTAGTGCCGGGTGCGGCGGCCGGCGACGGTCTCCTCGCCGGCGGCGCGGGCGTCACCGGACGCCAGCAGCAGCTTCACGGGCGGCACGGGAGCGGTGTTGCGCAGCTGGTCGCGCAGATAGCTGCCGGAGTCGCCGGGCAGGCCGGCGAGGTCGTCGTAGTCGTAGCGGATCCAGTGCCGGCCGCCGATGCGACGGGCGAACTCGGCGCCCACGCGTGCGTAGTACGCGTCGGGCAGCAGACGCGCCTGCATGGTGGTGCTGCCGAGCGCCCGCAGCGGTTCGGCGAGGCTGCCGCCGGTGTAGGTGATGGTGAGCGTGCCGGTGGACTCGCCCGCCCAGTCCAGGGTGCCCTCGCTGCGGGTGGACAGCAGGCCGGCCATGACGGTGGTGGAGCTGATCCGGGCGGAACCGGCCCGGGTGGTGGCCTGCTCGACGGCGTGCAGCGCGGCCGCGATACGCGCGTCCAGGCTGGGCGACGCAGTGGGGCGCGGCCGGCTGTCCCCGCCGCCGCAGGCCGTCAAGGCGGTCAGTACGACCGTCAACAGGACCGGCAGGACCCCACGTCCGATGCTCCTCATCCGTTTTCCCCCTCGGCTCCCCCGCGATCTTCACGCTACCCGGCGGGGACTGCTTCGGGAACGGAACGGGCCCCGCCCCCTGCGAGCAGGGTGCGGGGCCCGGAACCGACTTCGGTGAGCGTCAGGCTCAGACCGCGGCCGGGTCCTCCTCGACGAGGAGGTTGCGGGTGCGGTTCGGGTCGACCGGAATGCCGGGGCCCATGGTGGTGCTGAGCGCGGCCTTCTTGATGTAGCGACCCTTGGCGGCGGACGGCTTCAGACGGAGGATCTCCTCCAGGGCCGCGCCGTAGTTCTCCACCAGCTTGGTGTCGTCGAAGGACGCCTTGCCGATGATGAAGTGCAGGTTCGCGTGCTTGTCGACACGGAACTCGATCTTGCCGCCCTTGATGTCGGTGACGGCCTTGGTCACGTCGGGGGTGACGGTGCCGGTCTTCGGGTTCGGCATCAGACCACGCGGACCGAGCACGCGGCCGAGGCGGCCGACCTTGCCCATGAGGTCCGGGGTGGCGACGACGGCGTCGAAGTCCAGACGGCCCTTCGCGACCTCGTCGATCAGTTCGTCGGAGCCGACGATGTCGGCGCCCGCGGCCTCCGCGGCCGCAGCACGGTCACCGGTCGCGAAGACCAGGACCCGGGCAGTCTTGCCGGTGCCGTGCGGCAGGTTCACGGTGCCACGGACCATCTGGTCGGCCTTGCGCGGGTCGACACCCAGACGGAAGGCGACCTCGACGGTCGAGTCGAACTTGGTCGTGGCGGTCTCCTTGGCGAGACGGACGGCCTCGAGCGGGGCGTACAGCTTCTCCCGGTCGACCTTGGCGTCCGCAGCCTTGAGAGCCTTGCTGCGCTTGCTCACGTGATGCTCCTGTATGTACTGAGGAGTTGTGGTCCGGGCCGAGCAGGCCCTGCCACTACTGCTGGAAGGTGGGGTCAGCCCTCGACCGTGACGCCCATGGAACGGGCGGTGCCGGCGATGATCTTCTCGGCGGCGTCCAGGTCGTTGGCGTTGAGGTCGGGCATCTTGGTGGTGGCGATCTCGCGGACCTGGTCACGCGTGATCTTCGCGACCTTGGTCTTGTGCGGCTCGCCGGAGCCCTTCTCAACGCCCGCGGCCTTGAGGATCATCTTCGCGGCCGGCGGGGTCTTGGTGATGAAGGTGAAGGAGCGGTCCTCGTAGACCGTGATCTCCACCGGGATGACCCAGCCACGCTGCGACTCGGTCGCGGCGTTGTAGGCCTTGCAGAACTCCATGATGTTCACGCCGTGCTGACCCAGCGCGGGGCCGACCGGCGGGGCCGGGTTGGCGGCACCGGCCTGGATCTGGAGCTTGATGAGCCCCGTGACCTTCTTCTTCTTGGGAGGCATGGCTCTCCGGGTCCTTTCACTTCGGGTCCATGCCCGCTTCCGGGGACCACCCGGACGCAGGCATACCGCACAACGATAACGGGTATAGATGCGCGGCTAAAAACCGTGCAGGTCAGGCGCTCGCTGAGCGTTCGCCTGACCTGCACGGAAGCGGTACGTCCAGAAAGAAACTAGTTCTTCTGGATCTGGTCGAAGGACAGCTCGACCGGCGTCTCGCGACCGAAGATCTCCACCAGACCCTTGACCTTCTTGGAGTCCGGGTTGATCTCGTTGATCGTGGCCTGCAGCGTGGCGAACGGGCCGTCGGTGACGGTGACCGAGTCGCCGACCTCGAAGTCCAGCACCTGGACCTCGACCTTGCGCTGCGGCGCCGGCTTGCCCTCGGCCTCGGCGGCCTCACGGGCGGCCTTGGCCTCCGCCTCGGGGGCGAGCATTTTCACGATCTCGTCCAGCGACAGCGGGTACGGGTCGTAGGCGTTGCCGACGAACCCGGTGACGCCCGGCGTGTTGCGGACGACGCCCCAGGACTCGTTCGTCAGGTCCATCCGGACGAGCACGTAACCGGGAAGCTTGTTCTGCTTGACGGTCTTGCGCTCGCCGTTCTTGATCTGGACGATCTCTTCCTCGGGCACCTCGGCCTGGTAGATGAAGTCCTCGACGTTCAGCGAGACGGCGCGCTGCTCCAGGTTGGCCTTCACGCGCTTCTCGTACCCGGCGTACGTGTGGATGACGTACCACTCGCCGGGCAGCGTGCGCAGCTCCTCGCGGAGCTTCTCGACCGGGTCGCGGTCGTCCTCGGGCTCGGGCTCGGGCTCCTCGGCCACGGCCTCGGCGACGTCGTCCTCATCGGCCTCGTCGCCGGCCTCGGCCTCGTCCTCCTCGTGGAGGGCGGCTTCCTCGGCGGGCTCGCCCGCTTCGAGGTCGGCAGCCTCGGCCTCGTCCAGGTCCTCGTCCGCGCCCTCGACGATGTCGAGCTCGTCGTCCACCGACTCTGCCGCAGTCTCGCTTGGCTCAACGGCGTCGTTCAGGTTCTGGTCAGACACGGTGGCTGCTTCTTCCTGGATACATAGGGGTGGAACACGCGAAAAGGGGCGCCGGATACCTCGGCGCCCTTCGCTTCTGGCTCAGCCGAAGACGTACTTGGCCGCGTGGTTGAGCCCATAGTCAATCACGGTCACCAGGCCGATCATGATGGCGACGAAGAAGATCACCACAGTCGTGTACGACGTCAGCTGGTTGCGCGTGGGCCAGACGACCTTGCGCAGCTCGGCGATGATCTGCCGATAGAAGGTGGCCAGGCGCCTCAGCGGACCCTTCTTGGCCCGCTTGCCGCCCTTGCGGGCCTTCTTCCGACTCTCCTGCGCCTCGTCCTGGGCGTCAGGCGTGTCGATGGAGCCCACGGCGTCCGCCATTAGTCCTCACCTGATCCCGGGTCGTGGCCGTGCCGCGCCCGGTCTGAGCCGCACGGCGGTGCATTGCTGTACGTACATGCGCACACATCCTGGCGAAGGTGTGTGTAGCAGGGCCGGAGGGACTTGAACCCCCAACCGCCGGTTTTGGAGACCGGTGCTCTACCAATTGAGCTACGACCCTTTGGTGTGTCCCCAACGTACCGCATCCGCCCGGATGCTTGGTGTGCACCGGTTGCGGTCGCGGCTGCTGAAGGCCAACGAGGTGAGAGTGTACGTGGTCCGGAGCGCACAGTCGAACGGAAAGCGCCCCCTGGGGGCGGTTGGTTCTGATGTTCGTGGCCGGACGCGGATCGGCCGCGCCGTTCGTTCCGTCAGGCGTTCGGTCGGTGCCCACTGGGTGAAACCGGCGTGCCCGCCAGGTTTCCGGTCTGAAAGCATGGGCCGTATGAGCGCTGCAATCCCTCCCACCGAGCGCCGGGTCTCGGCCCGCATCGGCGCGATCTCCGAGTCCGCCACCCTCGCCGTGGACGCCAAGGCCAAGGCACTGAAGGCCGCCGGGCGCCCGGTGATCGGCTTCGGCGCCGGTGAGCCTGACTTCCCGACTCCGGACTACATCGTCGAGGCGGCCGTCGAGGCCTGCAAGAACCCGAAGTACCACCGCTACACGCCGGCCGGCGGCCTGCCCGAGCTGAAGGCCGCCATCGCCGCGAAGACGCTGCGCGACTCCGGCTACGAGGTCGACGCGTCCCAGGTCCTCGTGACCAACGGCGGCAAGCAGGCGATCTACGAGGCGTTCGCCGCGATCCTCGACCCGGGCGACGAGGTCATCGTCCCGGCGCCGTACTGGACGACCTACCCGGAGTCGATCCGGCTGGCCGGCGGTGTCCCCGTCTTCGTGACCGCCGACGAGACCACCGGCTACCGCGTCTCCGTCGAGCAGCTGGAGGCCGCCCGCACCGAGAAGACGAAGGTCGTCCTCTTCGTCTCGCCGTCCAACCCGACCGGCGCGGTCTACTCCGAGCACGAGACCGAGGCCATCGGCCGCTGGGCCCACGAGCACGGCCTGTGGGTGCTCACCGACGAGATCTACGAGCACCTGGTCTACGGCGGCGCCTCCGCCGTGTCGCTGCCCGCGGTCCTGCCGGAGCTGCGCGACAAGTGCATCGTCGTCAACGGTGTCGCCAAGACGTACGCCATGACCGGCTGGCGCGTGGGCTGGATCATCGGCCCCAAGGACGTCGTGAAGGCCGCGACCAACCTGCAGTCGCACGCCACCTCCAACGTCTCCAACGTCGCCCAGGTGGCCGCGCTGGCCGCCGTCTCCGGTGACCTCGAGGCCGTGGCGAAGATGCGCGAGGCCTTCGACCGGCGCCGGAAGACCATCGTGCGGATGCTCAACGAGATCGACGGCGTGTTCTGCCCGGAGCCCGAGGGCGCCTTCTACGCCTACCCCTCGGTCAAGCCGCTGCTGGGCAAGGAGATCCGCGGCAGGCGTCCGCAGGACACCGTCGAGCTGGCCGCGCTGATCCTGGAGGAGGCCGAGGTCGCGGTCGTCCCGGGTGAGGCGTTCGGCACGCCGGGCTATCTGCGGCTGTCGTACGCGCTCGGCGACGAGGACCTCGTCGAGGGCGTGAGCCGGATTCAGAAGCTGCTGGCGGAGGCGAGGGACTGACGTCCCCGCCGAGCCGGACACGGGCCGTCCCCTCGGGGGGCGGCCCGTTTCTTCGTGCCGGCAAGACCTCGATCGGGGAAAGTGCTACCGGGACGCCCGGAGCGTGCGGCAGGATCCTGGAATGGAGCGCGTACGTGATCTGTCTGCACTGCCCAAGGCCCATCTGCACCTGCACTTCACCGGCTCGATGCGGCCCAGCACCCTCCTGGAACTCGCCGACAAGCACGGCGTCCGGCTGCCGGACGCTTTGACCGACGCGCTGGGCAGCGGGGAGTCGCCGCGGCTGCGGGCGACGGACGAGCGGGGCTGGTTCCGCTTCCAGCGGCTCTACGACGCCGCGCGCTCGTGCCTCCAGCAGCCGGAAGACATCCAGCGGCTGGTGCGGGAGGCCGCGGAGGAGGACCTGAAGGACGGCTCCCGGTGGCTGGAGATCCAGGTCGACCCCACGTCGTACGCCCCACGGCTGGGCGGACTGATCCCGGCGCTGGAGATCATCCTGGACGCCGTGGAGACCACCAGCCGGGAGACCGGGCTCGGGATGCGGGTGGTGGTCGCGGCCAACCGCATGAAGCACCCGCTGGACGCACGCACCCTGGCCCGCCTGGCCGTGCGGTACGCCGACCGGGGCGTCATCGGCTTCGGGCTCTCCAACGACGAGCGCCGGGGCATGGCGCGCGACTTCGACCGGGCCTTCGCCATCGCGCGCGAGGGCGGTCTGCTGTCCGCGCCGCACGGCGGTGAGCTGACCGGCCCGTTCTCGGTCCGGGACTGCCTGGACGACCTGCACGCCGACCGGCTCGGGCACGGGGTGCGGGCCGCGGAGGACCCTTGGCTGCTGCGGCGGCTCGCCGAACAGGGCGTGACCTGCGAGGTCTGCCCGGCGTCCAATGTCGCCCTGGGGGTGTACGAGAAGCCCGAGGACGTACCGCTGCGCACGCTGTTCGAGGCGGGCGTGCCGATGGCGCTGGGCGCGGACGACCCGCTGCTGTTCGGCTCGCGGCTCGCCGCGCAGTACGAGATCGCACGCCGGCACCACGAGTTCACGGACGAGGAGCTGGCGGAGCTGGCCCGGCAGTCGCTGCGCGCGACGGCGGCGCCGGACGGGGTCAAGCGGGAGCTGCTGTCCGAGGTGGACGACTGGCTGGAGGGCTGAGCCCGTCGGTTCACTGGCTCATGGAGCCGATCACCATCGGGAACGACTGCTTGTCGAACAGACTGCCCGCCAGGCTCTGCGGGACGATCTTGCCGTTGACCTTCAGCGTGGGCGTGCCGGTCGCGCCGGACGTGGCGAAGGCCTTCTCGGAGGCGATGACGAACGAACGGTGCTTCATGCCCTTCACCGCCGCGTCGAACTCGGCGCCGCGCAGGCCCCGCACCTGGGAAGCCGTCCGCAGCAGGAAGGTGTCGGTGTAGCCGTCGATGCTCTCGTCCGGCTGGTGGGCGAAGAGGGCGTCGTGGAGCTCGACGAACCTGCCCGCGTCCAGCGCGGCCCGCAGGGCGTTGGCGGCCTTCTTCGAGCCCTGGCCGCCGAGCTTGTCGTCCAGGAAGGACGCGAGGGTGTACTCGGCCCTGACCTGGCCTGAGCGGACCATCTCGCGCAGCGCCTCGCCGCCGCCCTGGGTCTCGAACCGCTCGCAGACCGGGCAGCGCATGTCCTCGTAGACGTGCACGACCGTCTTCGCGCTCGGCGAGCCGACACGGACGGTGGTGCCGTCGGGGGCGAGGGACTCGGGGAGATCTGCGTCCGTGGCGTACGTCTGTGCCGGGGCGGCGTGCGCCGGCTGCCCGCCGGCCGGTTTGGCGTCGCCGCCGTCGTCCGTGCCGCCGCCGCATCCCATGGCGGCTGCGGCCAGCAGTACGGCGACCGCCGCCGTCGCGGTCGCGGGCGCGGCGGTACGGGTGCGGCGGGTGCCTCCGCGGGTGCCTCGCATGGGTCGTTCCCCTCGTGTCTCCTGGCGGGGTACGACCCTATGTGATCTTCCGCTACAGGCTGACGCCCACCGTCACCGGTTCGTTGACGAGGGTGATGCCGAAGGCCTCGTGGACGCCGGCGACGACCTCGCGGGCGAGGGCGAGGAGGTCCTCGGTGGTCGCCTCGCCACGGTTGGTCAGGGCGAGGGTGTGCTTGGTGGAGATGCGGGCGGGGCCGGTGCCGTAGCCCTTGGTGAAACCGGCCTTGTCGATCAGCCAGGCGGCGGAGGTCTTGGTGTGGCCGTCGCCGGCCGGGTAGGCGGGCGGTTCGGTGTCGGCGCCGAGGCGGTCGTGGACGCGGGCGCGGAAGGCCGCGAAGGCGGTGTCCGGGAGGATCGGGTTGGTGAAGAAGGAACCGGCGGACCAGGTGTCGTGGTCGTCGGGGTCCAGCACCATGCCCTTGCCGGCGCGCAGCTTCAGGACCGTGTCGCGGGCGTCCGCGAGCGGGACGCGGTCACCGGGTTCCACGCCGAGGGCGCGGGCGGTCTCGGCGTAGCGGATCGGGGCGGAGAGGCCGCCGGCGTCCTCCAGTTCGAAGCGGACGCGGAGGACGACGTATCGGTCCGGGTCCTGCTTGAAGCGGCTGTGGCGGTAGGAGAAGGCGCAGTCGGCGTTGGCGAGGGTGACCGTGCGGTGGGTGTGACGGTCGTAGGCGATCACTTCGGTGATCGTGGCGGAGACGTCCTGGCCGTACGCGCCGACGTTCTGGATCGGGGTGGCGCCGGCCGAGCCGGGGATGCCGGCGAGGCACTCGATGCCGGCGAGCCCGGCCTCCACGGTGCGGGCGACGGCGTCGGTCCAGATCTCGCCGGCGGCGAGCTCCAGGGTGGTGCCGGCCAGCTCGACACCGCGGGTGGCGATGCGGAGGGCGGTGCCGGGGAAGCCCTTGTCGCCGATGAGCAGGTTGGAGCCGCCGCCGATGATCAGCAGGGGGGTGCCGGTCGCGTCCGCCTCGCGGACGGCTTCGATCACCTCGGCGTCACTGTTCGCCGTGAGCAGCCGGGCGGCGGGGCCGCCGAGCCTGAGGGTGGTGAGGGGGGCGAGGGGGGCGTCGTGTTGTTCCAGCACGCGGGCAAGCCTATGCCTGCGGCGGCGGGGTGGGGGGCGGGTGGGGGGCTTGGGGCGGATGTGGTGCGGGTCTCGTCGTGGTTGCCTGCGGCGGCCTGTGTGGCGTTCGTTGTGGCTGGTCGCGGGTGCCTGCGGCGCCTGGGCCGGTTTTTGTCTGCGGCGTTCGTTGTGGCTGGTCGCGCAGTTCCCCGCGCCCCTTTTGTGCCTGCGGCGGCCCGTTGCGGTCGCGTCGTGGCGTGCGTCGCGCCTGCGGTGCGTTATGGGTCGGGGCCGGGGTGGGGGGTGTCCGTCCTCGGTCCGGCCGCCCGTTTCCGACGGGGGCACCCTTGCCCGGTGCCGGCCGCTGAGGGCGGACACCCCCACCCCGTCCCCTTCCTGCCGTACGCGGGTGCCGGACGTCGTCGACTTGGGGGGGCGCCGGCACGCGGGAGCAGCTGCCAGCCGGCACGGGTGGGCGCGGGCGGCACCCGTCAGCGCCCACCCGCGCCGCGCACCCCACCCCCGGCCGCTCGCCGTGGCCGACGTCAGCGCGTCGACGTTTCCAAGGTGCGGGGCTTGCCCAGGGCCGTCGGCTCCGGCGTGGCGTGGCGCCGGCGAGGGATCATCAGCGTTGCCGCACCCGCCAGTGCAACGACCCCCGCCCCGGTGAACACCGCCGGCCGCAACCCGTCGACGAAGGCCTGCGCCGACTCGTAACCCCCCTGCGCCGAGAAGATCGACGACATCACCGCGACCCCAAGCGCGCCCCCGACCTCCCGCAGCGCGTTGTTCGCCCCGGAGGCGATCCCCTGCTCGGCTGCCCGGACGCTGGACATCACCAGATGTGAGGCCGGGGCGAAGAAGAGCGCCATGCCGATGCCGCTGAGGATCAGCCCCGGCAGCTGGGCGGCGTACGACGCGTGGGCCGTGGACGCGGAGGCCAGGTAGCCGAGCCCCGCGGCCTGGAGGAAGAGGCCCACCGCGACGACCGGCCGGCCGCCGATCCGGTCGGCCAGGATGCCGGCGACCGGCGCGACGAGCATCGGCATGCCGGTCCACGGCAGCATCCGCAGCCCCGCCTCGGTCGGCGAGTAACCGAGCACGCCCTGCATGTACTGGCTGAGCAGGAAGATCGACCCGAACATGCCCAGGAACATCAGCATGCTCGCCGCGTTGATCCCCGAGAACGCCCGCGAACGGAACAGCCGCATCGGCAGCATCGGATTCTTCGCCCGCGTGCCGTGCAGCACGAAACCGGCCAGCAGCGCGCCGCCCGCGATCAGACCGAGGAGGACGAGGGTGCTGGTCCAGCCGTCGGCGGGCCCGCGGACCAGGCCGTAGACGATCCCGAACAGGCCGCCGCTGGCGAGCAACGTGCCGGGGAAGTCGAGCGGTGCCCCCGTGCCGTAGGACTCGGTGAGCCGCAGGCGGGCGAGGGGCAGCAGGGCGATGCCGAGGGGGACGTTCAGCCAGAAGATCCAGTGCCAGGAGATGTGCTCGGTCAGGCTGCCGCCGATCAGCGGCCCGGACGCGACGGCGAGGCCGTTCACCGCGCCCCAGATCCCGTATGCCATGCCGCGCTTGGCGGCGGGTACGGCGGCCGTGAGCAGGGTCAGGGTGAGCGGCATCATGATCGCCGCGCCCACGCCCTGGACCGCCCGGGCGGCGATCAGCGCGCCGATGCCGGGAGCCATGGCCGCGGCCGCGGAGGCGACGGTGAAGACGGTGATGCCCATCTGGAAGAGCTTGCGGCGCCCGAAGCGGTCGCCGAGGGCCGCGCCGAACATCAGCAGGACGGCGAAGGTGAGTGTGTAGGCGCTGACCGTCCATTCGAGGTCGCCCAGCCCGCCGCCGAGGTCGTCGCGGATCGAGGGCAGCGCGGTGGTGACGACGAGGTTGTCGAGGGCCGCCATGAATCCGGCGACGCTGGTGATGACCAGGGCCCAGACGGTGCCCCGGGTGGTGGGTTGTGACATCTCTCCCCCAGAGAGTTCGTTAGTTAGTGATTACTAAATTTGACCGGCAAGGGAAGCCGGCCTCCTTGGCCGCTTCCGTCAGCACGCCGTCCGGCCGCCGGGCAGCGCCAGCCCCGCCCACACGCGATGACCGGCAGGGAAACCCATCGCCACGAGGCAGTTGATGAGCATGCCGTTCGCCATGAAGGCCGTGGTCTCGCCGGCGTCCGCACCCAGAGGCAGGTGCACGGTGTCCCACAGCCGCGTCCAGCCCTGCCGTACGGCCTCACCGAACTCGTGATCGCCGTCGGCCTCGGCGGCGGCGACCGCGAGGTACATCTGCATCTGCATCTGCATCCGCTCGGGATGATCGGCGATGACCTGCCGGTAGGCCCGGCCCATGGCGGCCACGGCCTCTTCGCCCTCCAGACCCTCGGCCGCCTCCTCGAAGGTCCGGATGGTGTCCTCGACACAGCGCTCGGCCGCGGCGAGAAAGATCGCCCGCTTGCCGGGGAACAACCGGAAGAGATACGGCTGTGACACCCCGACCCGCTTGGCGATCGCCTCCGTCGAGGTGCCGTGATACCCGCCCCGGGCGAACTCGGCGGTCGCCGCCCGGATGACGCTCTCCCGACGCTCTTCTGCGCTCATCCTGACCATGGGACGTAAGTTAGTGCTCAATCACTAACCAAGTCAAGGACCCGGTACGAATGCACCCTCGTGCAGCACCGGCACCGTGGCCCTGGTGTCACAGACGCACGTAAGGGGCGCTCCGCTGTGGAGAGCGCCCCTTACGTGAGTGGTGCGAAGGGCGTGGCTCAGGCCAGGCGGACCATGGCGCGAGACATGCCGAGGACCTTCTGGCCTGAGCTGGTCGCCGTGAGGTCCACGCGCACGGTCTGGTCGTCGAGCTTGGCGGCGACCTTGGCGCTGACCTCGATCGTGGCGCCCTGCTCGTCGTTGGGCACGACGACCGGCTTGGTGAAGCGGACGCCGTACTCGACGACCGCGCCCGGGTCCCCGACCCAGTCGGTGACCACCCGGATCGCCTCGGCCATGGTGAACATGCCGTGTGCGATGACGTCCGGGAGGCCGACCTCCTTGGCGAACTTCTCGTTCCAGTGGATCGGGTTGAAGTCCCCGGAAGCGCCCGCGTACTGCACGAGCGTGGCACGGGTCACGGGGAAGGTCTGGGCCGGCAGCTCGGTGCCGACCTCGACGTCGTCGTAAGCGATCTTCGCCGCCATGGCTCTCGTCACACCTCCTCGGCCCCGCGGGCCACGAGCTTGGTCCAGGCGGTCACGACGTGCTCCCCGGCCTCGTCGTGGACCTCGCCGCGGACGTCCAGGATGTCGTTGCCGGCCATCGACTTGATCGCGTCGATGGTCGAGGTGACCGTGAGCCGGTCACCGGCCCGCACCGGGCGCCGGTAGGCGAACTTCTGGTCCCCGTGCACCACCCGGCTGTAGTCCAGGCCGAGCTGCGGGTCGGCGACGACCTGCCCGGCGGCCTTGAAGGTGATGGCGAACACAAAGGTCGGCGGAGCGATCACATCCGGATGACCGAGCGCCTTGGCGGCCTCCGGGTCGGTGTACGCCGGATTGGTGTCCCCCACCGCCTCCGCGAACTCCCGGATCTTCTCCCGGCCCACCTCATAGGGCTCGGTGGGCGGGTAGGTCCGCCCCACGAAGGACTGGTCGAGCGCCATGGCCCGGCACCTCCTGGTGTGAATCACTCCTGGTGTGAACAACGAACGTTCGCCGCAGTGACGAAACGACGCGAGGCCGCCCCCCAATGTCTCGGGGGCGGCCTCGTGTACGAGCCTGATTTATCGCGTTTCGCGGTGCGCGGTGTGCGCGTTGCAACGCGGGCAGTGCTTCTTCATCTCAAGACGGTCCGGGTTGTTACGCCGGTTCTTCTTGGTGATGTAGTTCCGCTCCTTGCACTCCACGCAGGCCAGCGTGATCTTCGGGCGGACGTCGGTGGCAGCCACAGGAGTGCTCCTTGACGAACGGGTGACTAGAAATTAATGCACATGAAGAGTAGCCGATCGACGGACCGACCCACCAATCGGCTACTTGGAGTAGCGGTGACCGGACTTGAACCGGTGACACAGCGATTATGAGCCGCTTGCTCTACCGACTGAGCTACACCGCTGCGGTGCGATCGATTCCCGCCTCGCGACGAGAACCTCTCTCACCAGAGCCCCAAAACGGAATCGAACCGTTGACCTTCTCCTTACCATGGAGACGCTCTGCCGACTGAGCTATTGGGGCGAGCGAGGAAGACATTACACGGTCGCCCGCCGTTCGCCCAAATCCGATTCCTCCGGCCCCCTCACGGGTCCCAGCAGCCCCTCCCGAGCGCGGACCACAGTCGGTACGACTATTGCGCTCCTCCCTGACGTGCGCGGGCCGCCGCCCTAGGCTCGACTCACTCTGTGTGATCTTGCGCCGCCGCGCGCGGTCCGACGAGCCCCTGGAGCGCGATGCCCGACAGCCAGCCGACGCAGTCGACCCCGTCCTCGGGACCTGCCGAGCAGAGCCTGCTGCTGTGCGAAGCACGGCTCACCGACGGGCGGCAGGTCGACGTACGACTGTGCGGCGGACGCATCGAGGCCGTCGGCACCGCCGGGAGCCTCGCGGCGGAGACCCGGCGCCGGGGCACGCGCGTGGACCTGCGCGGCTACCTGCTGCTGCCGGCACCGGCCGAGCCGCACATCCACGCCGACACCGCGATGTCGGCCGACGACGACGGCCCGGCCTCGTCCGACCCCGAGGACGTCCAACGGCGCGCCACCGAGGCCGCGCTCCTCCAGCTCGGCCACGGCGCGACCGCGCTGCGCGCCCACGTTCGCGTGGGCGACGTGCAGGGCCTCGGCGCGCTGGGCGCGGTCCTCCAGGCGCGCCGGGCGCTGAGCGGGCTCACCGAGCTGACCACCGTGGCCGTACCGCGCGTGCTGACGGGCCGGGCCGGGGCCGACGGGCTCGCGATGCTCCGCGACGCGATGAAGATGGGCGCCTCGGTCGTCGGCGGCTGCCCCGACATCGACCCGGACCCCACGGGCTACGTGGAGGCCGTCCTGGAGGTCGCCTCCGAGCACGGCTGCCCGGTCGACCTGCACACCGACGCCGCCGACCCGGCACGCCTGGCCCGGCTCGCGGCCATGGCCGGCGGCCTGCGCCCCGGCGTCACCCTCGGCCCGTGCGGCGGCCTGGACCGGCTGCCCGCCGAGGCGGCCGCCCGCACCGCGGACCAGCTCGCCGCGGCCGGCGTCACCGTCGTCTGCCTGCCCCAGGGCGGCTGCCCGGGCGCCCAGGGGCGCGACACGGCGCCCGTACGTCTCCTGCGCGCTGCCGGCGTCCATGTGGCGGCCGGCAGCGGCGCACTGCGGGACGTCTCCAACCCGGTCGGCCGGGGCGACCCGCTGGAGGCCGCCTACCTGCTGGCCTCCCGCCACGGCCTGCGCCCCGAGGATGCCTACGACGCGGTCAGCGCCGCCTCCCGTTCGGTGCTCGGCCTGCCCGGGGTACGCGTGGAGGCCGGCTTCCCGGCCGAACTCCTGGCCGTACGCGCAGACCGCCTCGCCGCGGCCCTGTCCCTGGCCTACAGCCGCATCGTGATCCACCGGGGCCGGGTGGTGTCGCGCACCAGCGCGGTCAGGGAGTTCTGCGACTCCACGGCAGCGGACCTGGACCTGCCCCGCCAGGGCCGCACGGAGCTGTCCTGACACCCGCCGTGCCGGACGCGGCCACCGACGTGCCCGACGCCGCGGGCACCCGTCACCCACCAGGCGTACGGTCGAAGACATGCGCATTGTCATCGCTGGTGGTCATGGTCAGATCGCGCTGCGGCTGGAGCGGCTGCTCGCCGCGCGCGGGTACGAGGCCGCGGGGCTGATCCGCAAGGCCGAACAGGGCGACGATCTGCGGGAGGCGGGCGCCGAACCGGTCCTGCTGGACCTGGAGTCGGCGTCCGTGGAGCAGGTCGCGGACGCGCTGCGGGGCGCGGACGCGGCGGTGTTCGCCGCCGGCGCCGGCCCGGGCAGCGGAGCGGACCGCAAGGACACGGTGGACAAGGGCGCGGCGGTGCTCTTCGCGGACGCCGCGGTCCGGGCGGGCGTGCGACGGTTCGTGGTGGTGTCGTCGATGGGCGCGGACGCCCGGCACCAGGGGGACGACGTGTTCGACGTCTACCTGCGCGCCAAGGGCGAGGCGGACGACCACGTGCGCGGCCTGGACGCCCTGGACTGGACGATCCTGCGCCCCGGTTCGCTGACGAACGACGCCGGCACCGGCCTGGTGCGCCTGGAGGCACACACCGGCCGCGGCCCGGTCCCCCGCGACGACGTGGCCGCCGTACTGGCGGAGTTGGTGGACACCCCGGCGACGGCGGGCCTGACCCTGGAACTGGTGAGCGGGTCGGCACCGGTGTCGGTGGCGGTCAAGTCGGTGGCGGGCAACTGAGGGACCGACAGCCGTCGTCGGAACGACGGCAGCCGGTCAGAACAACGGCAGCTGGCCCGGGAACTCCGGGACGGCGTATCCGTCCAAGGTCGGCTGCGCCGCGCCCAGTTGCGCCGGTCTGCGCGAGCCCGGGCACGAGACGAGCGCGCCGCTCTCCCGCGTGCCGGGCGGGTCGTGCCGGGCGTAGCGTCCCGCCACGACGGCGATCTCGCGACGGCACTCCGGGCAGTGTCTGCGACGGCTGGACATGCGACCAGTGTGCCGGGGACCACTGACAACGACGTTCCGCGCGGCGCGCCCGGCTCGGCGCGCAAAATCCCCGCCGTCTCCTTAGCCTTCGTACGTGGCACACAATTTCGGCGAGCTCGTGGAGAAACAACGCGCGGCCAACGAGGCGCACACGCGCGTGCTCGAGCTGCGCGAGGCCTACGGCCCGCCCACGGCGGCCCCGTGGACGCAGGAGCAGACCTCGACGTACGAGACGGCCTGGCGCGCCTGGCGGGACCTCGCGCGCGACGTGCAGGCATCGGTGTCCGAGTTCGCCAAGGACGAGGGACGGATGCGCAACGAGGTCGAGGCGGAGGTGAAGAAGGCGTCGACCGAACCCACGGACGGCGGCTGAGCGCCACGCCAGGAGAAGGCGGCCCGCCCACGCGGCTCGCCCTCCCGAAGCTGACCTGGACGCCCCACCCGAGTCGCCGAAACGGCGAGACCCCCCTCGCTCTGCTTTTCAGCAGAGCGAGGGGGGTCTCCCTCAGCGTGGCGGCGCCAGGATTCGAACCTGGGAAGGCTGAGCCGGCAGATTTACAGTCTGCTCCCTTTGGCCGCTCGGGCACACCGCCGGGTGATGCTGCCTTCGAGCCGCCTTTCGGCGCTGCTCCCCGGCAACGACGTAAACAATACCCGATGCACAGGGGTGCTTCGCCACCCGATTGATGACCACCCGCGCAGGGCGGGGTGACTAGGCTGGTCGGGATGCGGCCCGGGATCCACGCCGGGCTCGGCGGCAGCCCCGCGGACGCCGACACGCACCCTTTCGCACCCCGATACAAGGAGCCACAGGACATGGCCGACTCCAGTTTCGACATCGTCTCGAAGGTCGAGCGGCAGGAGGTCGACAACGCCCTCAACCAGGCCGCCAAGGAGATCTCGCAGCGCTACGACTTCAAGGGCGTGGGTGCCTCGATCTCGTGGTCCGGTGACAAGATCCTCATGGAGGCGAACTCCGAGGACCGGGTGAACGCTGTCCTCGACGTCTTCCAGTCCAAGCTGATCAAGCGCGGCATCTCGCTGAAGGCCCTGGAGGCGGGCGAGCCGCAGCTGTCCGGCAAGGAGTACAAGATCTTCGCGGAGATCCAGGAGGGCATCTCGCAGGACAACGCCAAGAAGGTGGCGAAGATCATCCGCGACGAGGGCCCGAAGGGCGTCAAAGCGCAGGTCCAGGGGGACGAGCTGCGGGTCAGCTCCAAGAGCCGTGACGACCTGCAGACGGTCATCGCGCTGCTGAAGGGCAAGGACTTCGACTTCGCGCTGCAGTTCGTGAACTACCGGTAGGTCCGCCGACGGCATGACAAAGGGTGGGCTTTCTCGCGGCCCACCCTTCGCGCTGCCCGCCCTTCGCGCCGACGACGGGCGTCAGTCGCGCGAGTTGCCGAACAGGATGCGGTAGGCGATCAGCAGGACCAGCGAACCTCCGACGGCCGCCGCCCAGGTGGCGCCGTCGTAGAAGTCCTTGGCGATCGGGTGGTCCAGCCAGCGGGCCGAGATCCAGCCGCCGATGAAGGCGCCCGCGACACCGATGAGGGTGGTGCCGACGAAGCCACCCGGGTCGCGACCCGGCAGCAGGAACTTGGCGACGGCTCCGGCCAGCAGGCCGAGGATGATCCAGCTGATGATTCCCATGCCGTGATCCTGCCCTTCCGCGCTGCGCCGGCCCTGTCCGGGTCCTGTGATCTTCGTCCTGACGGGCCTCGTGCGCGTGTTCGTGCGTAGTTGATGAACAGGACGTCACGCGGACGTCCGATGGTTGCGGCGATCAGTAGGGTGCGGGCCATGACACAGCCTGGACCATCCCTCGGCGGTGAACTGCGGCGCACCCTCGGCGTCGGGGACGCCGTGGTCGTCGGGCTCGGCTCGATGATCGGGGCGGGCATCTTCGCCGCCCTCAATCCCGCCGCGCGTGCCGCCGGATCCGGCCTGCTGCTCGGTCTCGCCCTCGCCGCGGTCGTCGCCTACTGCAACGCCCTGTCCTCGGCCCGGCTGGCGGCCCGCTATCCGGCCTCGGGCGGCACGTACGTGTACGGCAAAAAGCGGCTGGGCGCGTTCTGGGGTTACCTCGCGGGCTGGTCGTTCGTGGTCGGCAAGACGGCGTCATGCGCGGCGATGGCGCTGACCGTGGGCACATATGTGTGGCCCGGGCAGGCGCACGCCGTGGCGGTCGCGGCCGTCGTGGCGCTGACCGCCGTGAACTACGGCGGTGTGCAGAAGTCGGCGTGGCTGACCCGGGTGATCGTGGTGGTCGTCCTGGCCGTGCTGGCGTGTGTCGCCGTCGCCTGTCTGGGGTCGAAGGCCGCGGACGCGGGGCGGCTGGACGTCGGCGCCTCGGACGGGGCGGGCGGCGTGCTGCAGGCGGCCGGGCTGCTGTTCTTCGCCTTCGCCGGGTACGCGAGGATCGCCACCCTGGGTGAGGAGGTACGCGATCCGGCGCGCACCATTCCGCGGGCGATCCCGCTGGCGCTGGGCATCGCCCTGGCCGTCTACGCGTGCGTGGCGGTCGCCGTCCTGGCCGTACTGGGCGCGGACCGGCTGGGTGAGGCGGCCGCGCCGCTGGCCGACGCGGTGCGGGCGGCGGGCGTGCCGGGGCTGGCACCTGTGGTGCGGGCGGGGGCGGCCGTGGCGGCGCTGGGTTCGCTGCTCGCGCTGATCCTGGGTGTGTCGCGGACGACGCTGGCGATGGCCCGGGACCGCCATCTGCCGGGCGTGCTGGCGGCCGTCCATCCGCGCTTCCAGGTGCCGCACCGGGCGGAGCTGGCCGTGGGAGCGGTGGTGGCGGTGCTGGCCGCCACGGTCGACGTACGCGGCGCGATCGGCTTCTCGTCGTTCGGCGTCCTCGCGTACTACGCGGTCGCCAACGCCTCGGCCTGGACGCTGACATCGGCGTGGCACACGCGCGTGGTGCCTGCCGTGGGTCTCGCGGGCTGCGCGACCCTGGCCTTCGCCCTGCCGGGCCTGTCCGTGGCCATCGGCGCGGGCGTCCTGGCGGTGGGTGCGGGGGCGTACGCGGTGCGGCGCCGGTCGCGCTGCGCGTGATCCGCGTACGGCCGGCCGTACCCGGCCCTCGTCAGCGCGCGGCGAACGGCTCGTCCGTGCGGACGATGTCCCGGCCCAGCGGGAACAGGGAGACCGGGATCAGCTTGAAGTTGGCGACGCCGAACGGGATGCCGATGATCGTGACGCACAGGGCGATGCCCGTGACGATGTGTCCGATGGCCAGCCACCAGCCCGCGAGGATCAGCCACAGGACGTTGCCGACGCAGGAGGGCGCGCCCGCGTCACCGCGCTCGACGGTGGTGTATCCGAAGGGCCACAGCGCGTAGACGCCGATGCGGAAGGCCGCGATCCCGAACGGGATGCCGATGATCGTGATGCAGAGCAGCACGCCGGCGACGAGATAGGCGAGGAACAGCCAGAAGCCGCTCAGGACCAGCCAGATGACGTTCAGAATGGTTCTCACAGCGGGCGACCTGCCATCTTCTCGAGCCGGGCGATACGGTCCGCCATCGGCGGGTGGGTGGAGAACATCTTTGACAGTCCCTGACCTGCGCGGAAGGGATTCGCGATCATCATGTGACTCGCCGTCTCGAGGCGTGGCTCGGGCGGCAGCGGCAGTTGCTGGGTCCCCATCTCCAGTTTGCGCAGCGCGCTGGCGAGGGCAAGCGGGTCGCCGGTGAGGCGGGCGCCGGACGCGTCCGCCTCGTACTCCCGGGAGCGGCTGATGGCGAGCTGGATGAGGCCGGCGGCTATCGGGCCCAGGATCATGATCAGCAGCATGCCGAGCAGGCCGGGGCCCTCGTCGTCGTCCGAACGGCCGATGGGGATGAGCCAGGCGAAGTTCACCAGGAACACGATCACCGAGGCGAGCGCGCCGGCCACCGACGAGATCAGGATGTCGCGGTTGTAGACATGGCTGAGCTCGTGGCCGATGACGCCGCGCAGCTCTCTGTCGTCGAGCAGACGCAGGATGCCCTCCGTGCAGCACACGGCGGCGTTGCGCGGGTTGCGGCCGGTCGCGAAGGCGTTGGGCGCCTCCGTGGGCGAGATGTACAGGCGCGGCATGGGCTGGCGGGCCTGCGTGGACAGGTCGCGGACCATGCGGTACAGCCCCGGCGCCTCGAACTCGCTGACCGGGCGGGCCCGCATCGCGCGCAGGGCCAGCTTGTCGCTGTTCCAGTACGCGTACGCGTTGGTGCCCAGTGCCACCACAACGGCCACGATCAGGCCCGTACGGCCGAAGAAGCTGCCGATGCCGATGATGAGTGCGGACAGCCCCCCGAGGAGTACTGCCGTCCTGAGCCCGTTGTGCCGGCGGTGCACGGTACACCCTCCAAGTGGTGCGGCAGGGGAACCCTTTGCCTTGCTGATCTGCGGTATCCACTGAGGTCGTGGTGTCACGTCCAGTGGACCCTCCCGCAGTGGTCAACGCCAGGCGAGGGCCGCCAGTTCCCCGGTGATCGCGCGGGTCCCTGCGCCGCTCGGGTGAGGGACCCCCGCGGCACCGTCAGAAGAGCGCCGTGTCCGCGAAGTGCAGGACCAGCTGCGGTGCGCCGGAGAGCGCCACGGCGACGACCGCGGTGAGGGCGAGCGCCGCGGTGAGCGGGGCCGGAAGGCGGTGCCGGGCGGGCTCGCCCTCGGGGGCGCGGAACAGCAGGGCCGTCCACTGCAGGTAGTAGAACAGCGCGATCACCACGTTGACGGCCATGATCACCGCGAGCCAGCCGAGGCCGGCGTCGACGGCCGCGGAGAAGACGGTGACCTTGGCGAACAGGCCGATGATGCCCGGCGGGAGGCCGGCCAGGCACAGCAGGAAGAAGGCCAGCAGCAGGGCGGTGAACGGATTGGTGGCGTACAGCCCGCGGTAGTCCGCGACGCGGTTCGACGCGCGCGTACGGCCCACGAGGGCGGCCACCGCGAAGGCACCGAGGTTCACCGCGCCGTACATGAGGGCGTAGGCGACCGTGGAGCCGATCGAGTGCGCGGGGTCGTCCGTGTAGGCCGCCGCGGCGATCGGCACCAGCAGGTAGCCGGCCTGGCCGACGGAGGACCAGGCGAGCAGTCGTACGGCGCTGTACGCGCGCGTGGCCTGCTGGCGCAGGGCGCCGACGTTGCCGACGGTCATGGTGAGGGCGGCCAGCACGGCCAGCGCCGGGCCCCAGGCGTCGGCGTACGACGGGAGGGCGACGACGGTGACGAGGATCAGGCCGGAGAAGCCGACGGCCTTGCCGACGACCGACAGATAGGCGGCGATCGGCAGGGGCGCGCCGACGTAGGTGTCGGGCACCCAGAAGTGGAAGGGGACGGCCGCGGTCTTGAACGCGAAGCCGACGAGGGTGAGGACGACGCCGGTCTGGGCGAGGGTGTGCAGCTGGCCGTCGACGTGCTGGATGCGGTCGGCGATCTGGGTGAGGTAGAGGGTGCCGGTCGTGGCGTACAGGAAGCTGACGCCCATGAGGCTGACGGCGGTGGCCGTGACCGAGGACAGGAAGAACTTCAGGGCCGCCTCGGAGGACCGCTTGTCGCCGTGGCGCAGGCCGACGAGCGCGAAGGCGGGCAGGGAGGCGACCTCCAGGGCGACGATGAGGGTCGCGAGGTCACGGGAGGCGGGCAGCAGGGCGGCGCCCGCGGCGGAGGACAGCAGCAGGAACCAGTACTCGCCCTCGGGCATGTCCTTGCGGGCGTCTTTCAGGGCGGTGACCGACAGCAGCGCGGCCAGCAGGGCGCCGCCGAGGACGAGCAGCTGGATGACGAGGGTGAAGCGGTCCGCCGTGTAGCTGCACGCGTCCTGCCGGGTGGGCAGGCAGAACGTGGACCGGTCACCGTCGAGGATCGGCAGCAGCAGGAGCGCGGAGGCGGCCAGTCCGGCCACGGAGATCCAGCCGAGGACGGCCTTCTTCGCGTCCGGCACGAACAGGTCGGCGACGAGGACGGCCAGCCCGACGACGGCCGTGAGGGTGGGCGGCGCGATCGCGAGCCAGTCGACGGACTGGACGACGGACTCCGCCAGGGGCTGGGCGAGCGGCTGGGCCGGGGAGCTCATCGGGTGCCTCCTGCGAGGAGCTGCTGCACGGCCGGGTCGGTCAGTCCGAGCAGGGCCTTGGGCCACAGGCCCGCGACCACGGTGAGGACGACGAGCGGGGTCCAGGCCGCGAACTCGTACGACGTGACGTCGGCGAGCTTCGGGGTGTCCTGCGGTACGGCGCCCATGCAGACGCGGCGGACCACGACGAGCATGTACGCGGCCGTCAGCAGGGTGCCGAACGCGCCGATCGCCATGAAGGTGAGGAAAGCAGGCCGGCTGAGGTCGGCGGCGGGCTTGAACGCGCCGAACAGCGAGAGCATCTCGCCCCAGAACCCGGCCAGGCCCGGCAGTCCGAGCGAGGCGACCGCGCCGAAGGCGAGCAGGCCGCCGAGGCGGGGGGCCTTGCCGTAGAGCGCGGCGCCGGTTCCCCCGGCCAGGGTGTCCAGGTCGGTGGTGCCGGTGCGGTCCTTCAACGCGCCGACCAGGAAGAACAGCAGGCCGGTGATGAGGCCGTGGGCGATGTTGGCGAACAGGGCGCCGTTGACGCCGGTCGGGGTCATGGTGGCGATGCCGAGCAGGACGAAGCCCATGTGGCCGACGGAGGAGTAGGCGATCAGCCGCTTGAGGTCGCCCTTCGCACCCTGCTTGGCGAGGGCCAGGCACGCGAGGGATCCGTAGATGATCCCGACGACGGCGAAGGCGGCGAGGTAGGGCGCGAAGGTGCGCATGCCGTCCGGGGCGATCGGCAGCAGAATCCGGACGAACCCGTACGTACCCATCTTCAGCAGGACACCGGCCAGCAGGACCGAACCGACGGTCGGCGCGGCGGTGTGCGCGTCGGGCAGCCAGCTGTGCAGCGGCCACATCGGCGTCTTCACGGCGAGCCCGATCCCGATCGCCAATACGGCGATGACCTGCACGGACGTGGTCAGCGACCGGCCGTTGTCAGTGGCGAGTGCCACCATGTCGAAGGTGCCCGCTCGCAGGCCGATCAGGAGCAGGCCGAGCAGCATGACCACCGAGCCGAGCAGCGTGTACAGGATGAACTTCCACGCCGCAGTGGCCCGGCCCTCGCCGCCCCAGCGGGCGATGAGGAAGTACATGGGGATCAGGACCATCTCGAAGGCGAGGAAGAACAGGATCAGGTCGAGGACGGCGAAGGTGGCGAGGGTGCCGGACTCCAGGACCAGGATCAGGGCGACGAAGGCCTTCGGGGACGGGCCCGCGGGCAGCTTGAAGTAGGAGTACAGCGCACTGAGGAAGGTCAGCAGCGCGGTCAGGACCAGCAGGGGGAGCGAAATGCCGTCGATGCCGAGGTGGATGCGCACGTCGAGTGCGGGGATCCAGCTGATGTCTGTGCCGGCCTGCATCTTCGACGGATGGTCGTGGTCGAAGCCGAGCGCCAGGACGATCGCGGCGACGAGGACCACGCCGGTCACGGTCACACCGTGGCGGAGCACGGCCTGCTCCGGGGACTTCCCCTTCAGCCCGGGCGGGGCCGGCAGGAGAGCGGCGACGGCGCCGAGGAGCGGGCCGACCACGACGAATGCCAGAAGGAACTGCATCACGGACTCGTTGATATCGATCACGCCTGCTCACGCTCCCGTGGCGACGAGGACGGCGGCGACCGCGAGGACGACGGTGCCGGCGAGCAGCGCGCTCACATAGGTCTGCACATTGCCGGTCTGGGCGCGCCGCACGGCGGCCCCGAGCCAGCGGGGTAGGGCTCCCGCGCCGCGCACGTAGGTGTCGACGACCTCCCGGTCGAGGAACCTGACGAGGCTCGCCCCGGCCTGCACCGGACGCACGAACAGCGCGTGGTACACGGCGTCGAGGTGGAAGCCGCCGGCCGCGTGCCGGTGCAGCGGGCCGAGCAGCAGGCGTCCGGGGTCGGCCGGGTCGGGGGCGTGGGCGATGTCCCCGTAGGCCGGCGTGTGGGTGGCGATGGCCTCGGCCTCGACGAGACCGGCGTCGCCCTCGGGGTGGGCGGCGACCGCGCCGAGGGGGACGCGGGCGGCGCGTGCGGTGGTGTGGCGCCAGGCGGCGTAGGTGAGGAGGCCGCCGACCAGGGCCACGCCGGTGCCGAGGACGGAGGTGGTCAGGGCCGGGGCCAGGGAGAGTCCGTCGAACCAGTCGGGCAGCAGCCGGTAGGCGAGCCCGCCGAGCGCGAGGGAGGGCACGGCGAGCACCCACAGCACGACGGTCATGGTCAGCGGCTGGCGGCCGTGGTCCGGGGCCTCGGTGCCGTGGCCCCGGAAGGCCAGCAGCCACAGCCGCGTCGCGTACGCGGCGGTGAGCAGGGCGGTGACCAGACCGGCGACGAGGACGATCCAGCCGGCGGCGCCGGGGGCGTGCTCGGTGTGGCCGGTGACGACGTGCTCGGCGGCGCCGAGGACCGTCTCCTTGGAGAAGAAGCCGCTGAACGGCGGGATCGCGGCGAGCGCGAGGAGCGCCACGGTCATCGTCCAGTAGGCGTCGGGGACGCGGTCGCGCAGGTGGCCCATGCGGGACATGGCGGCCAGCGAGTTGGTGCCGGCGGCGTGGATGACCGCACCGGCGGCGAGGAACAGCAGCGCCTTGAAGGCGCCGTGCGACAGGAGGTGGAAGACGGCGGCACCGCGGTCGCCGACGGCGAGGGCGCCGGTCATGTAACCGAGCTGGCCGATCGTCGAGTAGGCGAGGACGCGCTTGATGTCGTCCTGGGCGAGCGCGGCGAGACCGGAGCCGGCCATCGTCACGGCGGCCATGACGGCGAGGACGACCATCGCGGCCTGGGATGCCTCGAAGACCGGGAGGAGCCGGGCGATGAAGTAGACACCGGCGGCGACCATCGTCGCGGCGTGGATCAGCGCGGAGACGGGCGTGGGGCCCGCCATCGCGTCGGGGAGCCAGGTGTGCAGCGGGAACTGCGCCGACTTGCCCGCCACGCCGGCCAGGAGCAGCAGGGCGATCAGCGTGGGGTGGTCCAGGCCGCCGTGCGCGACCGCGCCGAGGATCCTGGTGATCCGGAAGGAGCCGGTGTCACCGGCGAGGACGAACAGGCCGATCAGGAAGGGGACGTCGCCGAGCTTGGTGACCAGGAAGGCCTTGATCGAGGCGGCGCGCGCCTCGGGGGTCTCCCAGTAGTGGCCGACCAGGAAGTAGGAGCAGATGCCCATGACCTCCCAGCCGACCAGCAGCACGATCAGGTCGCCGGAGTAGACGACCAGCAGCATCGCGGAGGTGAACAACGAGACCAGGGCGGCGTACGACGCGTAGCGCGGGTCGTCGCGCAGGTAGCCCGTGGAGTAGATCTGCACGCAGGTCGCGACGACCCCGACGAGGACGGCGACCAGCGCGGCGAAGCCGTCGATGTGCAGCGCGAGCTCGATCGGCACCGAGCCGGTCGGGGACAGCTCGGTGGCGGCGTCGATCGCGGCGCCCCCGCCCTGGTCCGCGGCGACCGCGACGGCCAGCGCCAGAGCGGCGAGGGTTGGCAGGATCGCGAACGGGCGGACGAACCCGGGTGCGGTGCGGCCGAGCAGCAGGCCGGCGGCGGCGCCGAGGAACGGCAGGAGGGGGACGAGGACGGCGAGGGTGGTCGTGGTCACGCGGTGGCCTCAGCCTTCTCGGTCGCGTCGGCCGTGAGGGCGTCGCCGCGGGTGGCGTCGGGCTCGGGGCCCTCGGCGGTGTCGCGGAGCCGGTCGATGTCGGAGGTGCCGCGGTTGCGGTGGACGGCCAGGACGATCGCCAGGCCGATGCCGATCTCGGCGGCGGCGATGGCGATGGTGAACAGGGTCAGGGCCTGCCCGGAGTGCAGGGTCTCCTCGGCGGCCTTGGACAGCCACACGTCGAAGGCGACCAGGTTGAGGTTGACGGCGTTGAGCATCAGCTCGACCGACATCAGCACCAGGATCGCGTTGCGGCGTGCGAGGACGCCGTACAGGCCGGTGCAGAAGAGGAGAGCGGACAGGACGGCGGGATAGGCGAGGTGCATCAGGCGCCTTCCTTCCCGGCGGCCGTGGCGCGGGAGGCATCGAAGCCGGCCTCCGCCGCCGCGTCCGCCACCGCCTCGGCCTTCGCCTTCGCCTTGCGGGACAGGACGATCGCACCGACGAGCGCGGCGAGGAGGAGGACGGAGAGGGCTTCGAAGGGCAGCACCCAGTTCTGGAACAGGCTCGCGCCGGTGACCTCCGTGGAACCGGCGGCGGGGCCGTCCAGGTCGATCCAGGTGGTGCGGAAGGCGTCGACGACCACCCAGACCAGGGCGGCGGCGGCAGCCACGGCCACGGTCAGGGCGGCCCACCGGTTGCCGGAGTCGGCGTCCGGGGAGCGGCCGATGGGGGCCCTGGTGAGCATCAGACCGAAAAGGAGGAGGACGACGACGGAACCGACGTAGATCAGGACCTGCACCCAGGCGATGAACTCGGCCGTCAGCAGCAAGTACTCGACGGCGAGGCCGCCGAGGGTGACGACGAGCCACAGCGCGGCGTGCACCAGCTGTCGGGTGGTGACGGTGACGAGAGCGGCGCCGAAGGTGAACAGGCCGACCAGCACGAAGGCGATCTCCACGCCGGTCGGGGAGAGGAAACCGTGGGAAGCGGCGACCGCCTCGGCGGCGAGGATCACGACTCTCCCTCCTGCGTCTGCTGTGCGGCGGCCAGCTTCTCGGCGCTCTTGCGGGCGGCCGACAACTCCTTCGGCTCCTCGGCGCCCGGGTCCAGGGCGGGCGGGGCCGGGACGGTCCACATCCACTCGCGCAGCTTGTCGCGCTCGTGGGTGAGGTCGCGGATGTCGGTCTCGGCGTACTCGAACTCCGGGGACCAGAACAGCGCGTCGAAAGGACACACCTCGATGCAGATACCGCAGTACATGCACACGGAGAAGTCGATCGCGAACCGGTCGAGGACATTGCGGCTGCGCTCGCGGCCGCCGGGGGTGGCCGGGGGGACCGTCTCCTTGTGGGAGTCGATGTAGATGCACCAGTCGGGGCACTCACGGGCGCAGAGCATGCAGACCGTGCAGTTCTCCTCGAACAGGCCGATCACGCCGCGGGTGCGCGGCGGCAGCTCGGGCTGGGCGTCCGGGTACTGCTCGGTGACGTGCTTCTTCGTCATCGTGCGCAGGGTGACGGCCAGGCCCTTGGCCAGGCCGCTGCCGGGAATCGCCATAGCTACTGGATCACCACCTTGACGATGCCGGTGAGGGCGATCTGGGCGAGGGAGAGGGGGACGAGGAGGGTCCAGGAGAACTTCTGGAGCTGGTCCTCGCGCAGCCGCGGATAGGTGACGCGCAGCCAGATCACGATGAAGGCGAGAACCGCGGTCTTCAGCAGGGTCCACACCCAGCCCAGGCCGTCGGCGCCCCAGGGGCCGTGCCAGCCGCCGAGGAAGAGGACGGTGGTCAGGCCGCACAGGACGATGATCCCGGCGTACTCGGCGAGCAGGAACAGGGCGAAGCGCAGGCCGGTGTACTCGGTGTACGCGCCGAAGATGATCTCCGAGTCGGCGATGGGCATGTCGAACGGGGGCCGCTGGAGCTCGGCGAGACCGGCGACGAAGAAGACGATCGCGCCGACGATCTGCCAGGGCAGCCACCACCACTCGAAGGCGTCGAGGATGCCGGGGATGGACACCGTGCCGGCCGCCATCGCCACGGAGGCGGCGGTGAGCAGCATCGGCAGTTCGTAGGCCAGGAGCTGGGCGGCGGTGCGCAGGCCGCCGAGGAGGGAGAACTTGTTCGCGCTGGCCCAGCCGGCCATGAGGGAGCCGAGCACGCCGACGCCCATCACGGCGAGGACGAAGAAGACACCGGCGTCCAGCGCCTGCCCGACCGCGCCCTCGCCCGGGCCGATCGGAATGGCGAGCAGCACGAGCAGATACGGCAGCAGGGCGACGGCCGGCGCGAGCTGGAAGATACGGCGGTCGGCGCCCGCGGGGACGACGTCCTCCTTCTGCGCGAACTTCACGCCGTCGGCGATCAGCTGCGCCCAGCCGTGGAAGCCGCCGGCGTACATCGGGCCGAGGCGGCCCTGCATGTGGGCCATGACCTTGTGTTCGGTCTGACCCACGATGAGGGGGAAGGTGAGGAAGACGACGAAGACGACCACGAGTCGCAGGGCGACGTCGAGAGCGCCGTTCACTGCGGGCCTCCTGCGGGGTCGTGGGGATCTTCGGTGTCGCGGGCGTCTCGGGCGTCTTGAGTGCCTTGAGTGCCTTGGGCGCCTTGGGATTCGTCGGCGCCGCCGGTTTTACCGGCTTCGGTGGCGGGGTCGGCTCCGTCGCCGGCGCCGGGGGCGGCTTTGCCGGCCGGGTCCACGTCGTCGCCGGCCGGCTCGGGCGCCGGTTCGGGCTCGGGCGCCGGCTTGGGCTGGGTCTTTGGTTCGGGCTCCGGCTCCTGCTCCGGCTCGCGCTGCGTCTCCGCTTCGTCGAAGGCCGGGCGGGCGTGGTGCCACGGGGCGTCCGAGCTCCGGCGGCCGGGCCGGGCGGGGCTTTCGGGTGCCGTGGGCTCTGCCGCCGTGGGCTCCGGCGGCGTGGGCTGCTCGGCCTCGGTCTGCTGGGAGGCCGAGCCCTGCGAGGCGCTGCGTGCCCGGCGCGGACGGGCCGGTGCCGGGCCGGGCTCATGCGCCACCGAGGCCTCGGCGGCCGGGCCCTCCGCCGCCGCGCGGGAGGCGTCGCCCTCGGCCGCGTCCTGCTTGCGCGTCGCCGCGTCGGCGGGCCCGACCGCGTTGTCGCCGTTCTGCTCCGCCGGACGTGGCCCGGCCTGGCTCGCCGAGCCCTCGCTCGCGCTGCGCGTCCGGCGCGGGCGGGCAGGCGCTGCGGAGGCGGCCTCCGGGACGTCGGTCCCCGCCGTCTCCGGAGTACCTGCCGCGGCCTGGCTCGCTGAGCCCTCGGACGCCGTGCGCATGCGGCGCGCCGGCCGCTCCCCCGCCGCGGCCGCGGCACGGTCGGCACCGGCGGCACCCGCAGCGCGCCCCGCACCGGCCGCACCCGCACCCGCGGCACGCCCCGTTCGGGCCGGGCGGGCCGGCGCCGGGGGGAGCTGACCCTTGAGCGGGCCCCACTCGTTGGGGTCGGGGACGCCCGGCGGCAGCATCTGGCGGCGCTTGGGGCCGCCGTGCTCGGACTCCCCCGGCTCCTTGGCGCCGGGCCAGGCCTTGGCGACCCGGGCGGCCAGGACGAAGTCCTTGCGCAGCGGGTGGCCCTCGAAGGTGTCGGGGAGCAGCAGGTGATCGAGGTTCGGGTGGTCCTCGAAGCCGACGCCGAACATCTCGTGCGTCTCGCGTTCGTGCCAGGCCGCGCCCGCGTACACCGCGACGGCCGTCGGCAGCACCGGGGCGTCGTGGGGCACGGTCGTGCGCACCAGCAGGCGCCGCACCGGGCCCAGCGCCGCCACGTGCGCGGCGATGCGGAAGCCGACCCCGGGCTCGTCGACCGCGCTCAGCCAGTCGAAGTAGGTGCAGCCCAGCCGGTCACGGGCCGTCGTCAGCGCCGCGAGCCAGGACTCCGGCGGGACGTCGACGGTCAGAACGTCGTACGACTCCTCGGCCGTCGCCGCCGTACCGAAGAGCTCCTCGGCGTCGGCGGGCAGCCAGCCGACCGTGCCGGCGCTCATCGGTCCTCCCCCTGCGCGGACTGCGGCGGCCGCACCAGGCCGCTCTGCAGGGCCGCCGGCGACGGGCGGGAGGCGCCGTGGCCGTAGCGCTCGCCGAGGGACTCGCGGGCGATCTTCTCCTGGAGCTTGAGGATGCCCTGGAGCAGCGCCTCGGGCCGCGGCGGGCAGCCGGGGACGTACACGTCGACGGGGATGATCTGGTCGACGCCCTTGGTGACGGAGTAGGAGTCCCAGTACGGTCCGCCGCAGTTGGAGCAGGCGCCGAAGGAGATGACGTACTTCGGCTCGGGCATCTGCTCGTACAGGCGCTTGACTGCCGGGGCCATCTTGTCCGTGACGGTGCCGGAGACGACCATCAGGTCGGCCTGGCGGGGGCCCGGCGCGAACGGGATGACGCCGAGCCGGATGAAGTCGTGGCGGGACATCGACGCGGCGATGAACTCGATCGCGCAGCAGGCCAGGCCGAAGTTGAAGACCCACAGGGAGTAGCGGCGGCCCCAGTTCAGGACCACCTTCATCGGCTCGGGGGCCAGGCGGGCGAGCGCGCCCAGCCTCTTCGGCTCGGGAAGCAGCACGGGCTCCGGGACAGCAGGCTCCGGGACAGCCGGGTTCACGTCCATGCCAGGACGCCCTTCTTGTACGCGTACAGCAGACCCACGGCGAGGAAGCCGAGGAAGATGAACATCTCCACCAGCGTGGCCGCGCCGTAGCCGGGCGCGGCGAAGACCGTCGCCCACGGGAAGAGGAAGATCGAGTCGACGGCGAAGATGACGTACAGGAACGCGTAGACGTAGTAGCGGACCTGGGTGTGCGCCCAGCCCTCGCCGACGGGGTCCACGCCGCACTCGTACGTCAGGAGTTTCTCGGGCGTGGGCACGACGGGCCGCAGCAGGCGGCCCGCCCCGAAGGCGACGGCGACGAAGAGCACGCCGACCACGGCGAGCAGTCCCACGACCGAATAGGAGTGGAAGTAGTCCGCCGCGACGACGACGGTCATTTCCCGCACGTCCGTCTCCTCGCTCCCTGGCTTCGTGTTTCGCGTTTCTCGGCTTTCGACGACCGTCGCAGTGGTCGACAGTGTTCGACGATCTGTACGCACGGGAGTCTAGGCCCTGATAAAGAGGCGGTAAGCAGCCCGTCACGTCTTGAGACGCGCGGCCCGCGGGGAGGGTGGGGTTTTCCCCACCGGAGCGAGGCCGGGCGACCTCATGGCGCCGCAGGGCGGCGCGCGGCACGCTGACCCATATGACCGCAACCGACCCCGCTCGCCGACCGGCCGACCCCGGCCGCCCGCCGGCCGACGACGACCGTCCGCCGCCGGCCCGCCTCGCCTATGACGCGCGCACCTGGAAAGAGATCGCCCATCTCCTGGCGAACCTCCCGCTGACGCTGATCGGCTTCGTCTATGTCATGACCGTGCTGCTGGTGAGCGGCACGCTGACGATCACCGTGATCGGCTTCCCGCTGCTGGCGCTGGCCCTGATGGGCGCGCGGCTGATGGGACGGTTCGAACGGGCCCGGGCGCGGGCGCTGCTGGGGGTGCGGGTTGAGGAGCCGAGCCGGCTGCCGCTGCACCGTGCGGACGGTTCCTTCGGCCGGATGTGGATGGTGCTGAAGGACTCGGTGGCCTGGCGGACGGCGCTGTACGACCTGGTCCGGCTGCCGTGGGGCATCGTCACGTTCACGGTGACGTTCACCTCGCTGTTCGTGCTGTGGCCGGTGCTGCCGTTCCTGGCGCGCGGGATGAGCAACGTGGACCGGGCGCTGGTGCGCGGGCTGCTGTCGCCCTCGGACGAGCTGGAGCGCCGTATCGCGGAGCTGGAGTCGGACCGCGGGGTGGTCGTGGACACGGCGGCGGCCGATCTGCGGCGCATCGAGCGCGATCTGCACGACGGGGCGCAGGCCCGGCTGGTCAACCTGGCCATGGGGCTCGGCCTGGCGAAGGAGAAACTGCTGGAGGGCCAGGCCGACGAGCACGTGGCCGCGATGGTCGACGAGGCGCACGGCGAGGTGAAGCTGGCGCTGCAGGAACTGCGGGACCTGGCGCGCGGCATCCATCCGGCGGTGCTGACCGACCGCGGGCTGGACGCGGCCCTGTCGTCCGTGGCGTCCCGGTGCACGGTGCCGGTGAAGGTGACCGCCGAGCTGCCGTCGCGGCCTGCCGCCGCGATCGAGGGCATCGCCTACTTCACGGTGTCCGAGCTGCTGCAGAACATCAGCAAGCACAGCGGGGCGAGGTCCGCGACGGTGGAGGTGTGGCGGTCCGACGACCGGCTGCTGATCCAGGTGTGGGACGACGGCCGCGGCGGCGCGTCGCCGGACCGCGGCAGTGGGATGCGGGGCCTGGCGGAGCGGCTGGACGCCGTGGACGGCCTGTTCGTCGTCGACTCCCCGCCCGGCGGCCCGACGACGGTCACGGCGGAGCTGCCCTGGCGCGACCGCACGGAAGGTGACGGCCGCTCCTGAGGCGCACGCGCCGGTGAGGCGGGAGAACGCCCGCTCCCGAGGTGGGGAAAACCCCCGGCCAAGACGCCGACGGCCTCCATGGTCCGCCGACCTGCGGCGCAGCAGGCTGGAGGCAGGTGACAGGGCGTGCAGCCGGACGGCGGCCGCGAGCAGGAACGGACGGACAGCGATGGCCATGGAGTACCAAGAGCGCTACCGGGCGGGGTACGACGACGGCACCCGGAGGCACCGGATGCCCGCGGCGCTGCGGGCGCCGTTCGAGAGGCGCAGCCGGCGTGAGCTGGGGTATGTGCTGCTGGGCCTGCCGATCGGGATCGTGCTGTTCGTCTTCGCGGTCACGATGGTCTCCCTCGGGGCCGGCCTGCTGGTGACGTTCCTCGGCGTCCCGGTGCTGGCGGCGGCGCTCGCCGGCTGCCGGGGATTCGGCGCGCTGGAGCGGGCGCGGGCGCGCGGGCTGCTCGGTGTGGAGGTGGCCGACCCGGAGCCGCTGCGGCCCCGCAAGGACGGCCTGATGGGCTGGATGGGCGCGATCCTCAAGAGCGGCGCGTCCTGGCGGCACCTGCTGTACGCCGTGCTGCAGTTCCCCTGGGCGGTGTTCTCCTTCTGCGTGGCGCTGGCGTTCTGGGCGTACGGCTGGGCGATGCTGACGTACCCGCTGTGGTTCTGGGTCTTCCCGATGTACGCCGGGCAGGGCGGCCTGCAGCTGTACGGCGACGAGCACCACCGCGTCTACCTCGACAACCCCTTCGAGATCACCGTGACGGTGCTGGTGGGGGCGCTGTTCACGATGGCCACGCCGTGGATCGTGCGGGCGCTGACCACGGTGGACCGGCTGCTGGTGCACGGGCTGCTCGGCCCGTCGCGGCTGGGGGCGCGGGTGGTGGAGCTGGAGTCGGACCGCGGGGTGGTCGTGGACACGGCGGCGGCCGATCTGCGGCGCATCGAGCGCGATCTGCACGACGGGGCGCAGGCCCGGCTGGTCAACCTGGCCATGGATCTGGGGCTGGCGAAGGAGAAGCTGCGGGAGGACCCGCGGGCGGCGGCGCGGATGGTGGACGAGGCACACGGCGAGGTGAAGACGGCGCTGCAGGAACTGCGGGACCTGGCGCGCGGCATCCATCCGGCGGTGCTGACCGACCGCGGGCTGGACGCGGCCCTGTCCGCCGTGGCCTCCCGGTCCGCGGTGCCGGTGCGGGTGGAGGTGGACCTGCCGTCACGGCCGGCCCTCGCGATCGAGGGCATCGCCTACTTCACGGTCTGCGAGCTGCTGCAGAACATCGGCAAGCACAGCGGGGCGAGGTCCGCCACGGTCGACGTGTGGCGGGCGGAGGACCGGCTGATGCTCCAGGTCACGGACGACGGGGCCGGCGGCGCGGCCCCCGCCCCCGGCTCCGGTCTCACCGGCCTGGCCGAACGTCTCGACGCGGTCGACGGCATCCTCGTCGTCGTCTCCCCGCCCGGCGGCCCGACCCGCATCACAGCGGAACTCCCCTGGCGAACCCACTGAGCCCCCGCCGACCGCCAGGCCACCCCCGGCCGGGCCGGTCCCGTACCCCTGAGCCCCGCCCGCGGGCACCCCGCCCCTTCGCGGCACTCGCCTCCCCGGCCGGAATCCGACACCCGTCCCCCCTCCGCGCCCTGCCGCGTCCGCGGTTCGCCCCCGTTGGTGGAATGCTGGGCCCTGTTGTCGCGCAGTGTGGGGGGAACAGCGTCGTGGAGGTCAGGGTGCGGGTGGTCATCGCCGAGGACTCGGTGCTGCTGCGGGAGGGGCTGACGCGGCTGCTCACCGACCGCGGGCACGACGTCGTCGCCGGTGTGGGGGACGCCGAGGCGCTGGTGAAGACCATCGCCGAGCTGGACGCGGAGGGCGCGCTGCCCGACGTCGTCGTCGCGGACGTACGGATGCCGCCCACCCACACCGACGAGGGCGTACGGGCCGCCGTACAGCTGCGCAAGGCGCATCCCGGGCTCGGGGTGCTGGTGCTGTCGCAGTACGTCGAGGAGCGGTACGCCACCGAGCTGCTGGCCGGTTCGAGCCGCGGCGTCGGCTATCTGCTCAAGGACCGCGTGGCCGAGGTGCGCGAGTTCGTGGACGCGGTGGTGCGCGTCGCCGACGGCGGTACGGCCCTCGATCCCGAGGTCGTCGCCCAGTTGCTGGGCCGCTCCCGCAAGCAGGACGTCCTCGCCGGGCTCACTCCGAGGGAGCGGGAGGTCCTCGGGCTGATGGCCGAGGGGCGTACGAATTCGGCCATCGCCAAGCAGCTGGTCGTCAGTGACGGCGCGGTGGAGAAGCACGTCAGCAACATCTTCCTGAAGCTCGGCCTGTCCCCGAGCCAGGGCGACCACCGCCGGGTGCTCGCCGTGCTGACGTATCTGAACTCCTGAGTGCCCCCGGGACAGCGCCACGGGTGGGGGAACCCGGACCTGTGACGCGCACGGCCGGCGGCAGCGGCAGCAGGGCGGTCGGGTGACCACCATGCGAAAAGTCAAGGGAAGGCGACCCTTACAGACGTAGGGTTGATCCTGGGAAGGCCCGTGGGAGGGCCGCTCCCGACAGCCGCCTCGAGGGAGGTCCAGTTCAGTGACCAGTCAGGTCAGCAGCCCAGCGGAGCAGGCCGACAACACCGTCGTAGGAGAGCAGCGCAGACCGGCCGGGGGGAAGGACGTCCGCCGGCTGGACCGGGTGATCATCCGGTTCGCGGGGGACTCGGGTGACGGCATGCAGCTCACGGGTGACCGGTTCACCTCGGAGACCGCGTCCTTCGGCAACGACCTCTCCACCCTGCCGAACTTCCCGGCCGAGATCCGCGCGCCCGCCGGCACCCTGCCGGGTGTCTCCAGCTTCCAGCTGCACTTCGCCGACCACGACATCCTCACCCCGGGCGACGCGCCGAACGTTCTGGTGGCGATGAACCCGGCCGCCCTGAAGGCGAACATCGGCGACATGCCGCGCGGCGCGGAGATCATCGTCAACACCGACGAGTTCACCAAGCGGGCCATGCAGAAGGTCGGCTACGACTCCAACCCGCTGGAAGACGGCTCGCTGGACGGCTACAGCCTGCACCCGGTGCCGCTGACCGCCCTCACGGTGGAGGCGCTGAAGGACTTCGACCTCTCCCGCAAGGAGGCCGAGCGCAGCAAGAACATGTTCGCGCTGGGGCTGTTGTCGTGGATGTACCACCGCCCGACCGAGGGCACCGAGGCGTTCCTGCGCACGAAGTTCGCGAAGAAGCCTCAGATCGCCGAGGCCAACATCACCGCCTACCGGGCGGGCTGGAACTTCGGTGAGACGACCGAGGACTTCGCGGTCTCCTACGAGGTCGCGCCGGCGGCGAAGGCGTTCCCGCCCGGGCTGTACCGCAACATCTCCGGCAACCTGGCCCTCGCCTACGGCCTGATCACCGCCTCCCGCCAGGCCGACCTGCCGCTGTTCCTGGGTTCGTACCCGATCACACCGGCCTCGGACATCCTGCACGAGCTGAGCCGGCACAAGAACTTCGGCGTGCGCACCTTCCAGGCCGAGGACGAGATCGCCGGCATCGGTGCCGCACTGGGCGCGGCGTTCGGCGGCTCGCTGGCGGTCACGACGACCTCCGGGCCGGGTGTGGCGCTGAAGTCGGAGACGATCGGTCTGGCGGTCTCGCTGGAGCTGCCGCTGCTGATCGTGGACATCCAGCGCGGCGGCCCCTCCACCGGTCTGCCGACCAAGACGGAGCAGGCGGACCTGCTGCAGGCGATGTACGGCCGCAACGGCGAGGCCCCGGTGCCGGTCGTCGCGCCGAGGACGCCGGCGGACTGCTTCGACGCCGCGCTGGAGGCCGCGCGGATCGCGCTGCTCTACCGCACGCCGGTGTTCCTCCTCTCGGACGGCTATCTGGCCAACGGCAGCGAGCCGTGGCGCATCCCCGAGGTGGACGACCTGCCGGACCTGCGGGTGCAGTTCGCGCAGGGCCCGAACCACACCCTGGACAACGGCACCGAGGTCTTCTGGCCCTACAAGCGCGACCCGCACACCCTGGCCCGGCCGTGGTCGGTGCCGGGCACGCCGGGTCTCGAGCACCGCATCGGCGGCATCGAGAAGCAGGACGGCACCGGCAACATCTCCTACGACCCGGCCAACCACGACTTCATGGTCCGCATCCGGCAGGCCAAGGTCGACGGCATCGAGGTGCCGGAGCTGGAGGTCGACGACCCGCAGCAGGCGCGCACGCTGGTGCTGGGCTGGGGCTCCACCTACGGACCGATCACGGCGGCGGTACGGCGGCTGCGGGCGGCCGGGGAGCCGATCGCTCAGGCGCACCTGCGCCACCTCAACCCCTTCCCGCGCAACCTCGGTGAGGTCCTGAAGGCTTACGACAAGGTGGTGGTCCCCGAGATGAACCTCGGCCAGCTCGCCACCCTGATCCGGGCGAAGTACCTCGTCGACGCCCGTTCCCACACCCAGGTCAACGGCATGCCGTTCAAGGCGGAGAGGCTCGCCGCGGCTCTGAAGGAGGCCATCCATGACTGACGCCGACACGCTGCTTCAGCTGGTCCCCAAGGCCGAGGCCAAGCAGTCGATGAAGGACTTCAAGTCGGACCAGGAGGTGCGCTGGTGCCCGGGCTGCGGCGACTACGCGATCCTGGCCGCGGTGCAGGGCTTCATGCCCGAGCTGGGCCTGGCCCGCGAGAACATCGTCTTCGTCTCCGGCATCGGCTGCTCCTCCCGCTTCCCGTACTACATGAACACCTACGGGATGCACTCCATCCACGGCCGCGCCCCGGCCATCGCCACCGGCCTGGCGACCTCGCGCCGGGACCTGTCGGTGTGGGTGGTGACCGGCGACGGTGACGCCCTGTCCATCGGCGGCAACCACCTCATCCACGCCCTGCGCCGTAACGTCAACCTCAAGATCCTGCTGTTCAACAACCGGATCTACGGCCTGACCAAGGGTCAGTACAGCCCGACCTCCGAACTCGGCAAGATCACCAAGTCGACGCCGATGGGCTCCCTGGACGCCCCCTTCAACCCGGTGTCGCTGGCGCTCGGCGCGGAGGCCACCTTCGTCGCCCGCACGATCGACTCCGACCGCAAGCACCTCACGGAGGTCCTGCGGCAGGCGGCCGCCCACCCCGGCACCGCGCTGATCGAGATCTACCAGAACTGCAACATCTTCAACGACGGCGCCTTCGACGCCCTCAAGGACCAGCAGCAGGCCGCCGAGGCCCTGATCCGTCTGGAGCACGGGCAGCCCATCCGCTTCGGCACCGACGGCGGCCGCGGGGTCGTGCGGGACGCACGCACCGGGGATCTGCGGGTGGTCGATGTGACGCCGGAGAACGAGGCCGACGTCCTCGTCCACGACGCCCACGCCGCCTCCCCGACCACGGCCTTCGCGCTGTCCCGGCTCGCTGACCCGGACACCCTGCACCACACTCCGATCGGCGTGTTGCGCTCCGTGGACCGCCCGGTCTACGACACCCTCATGGCCGACCAGCTCGACACCGCGGTCGAACAGCGCGGCAAGGGCGACCTCGCCGCGCTCCTGGCCGGCGGCGACACGTGGACGGTCGTCGGCTGACGACGCCTTCCCTCACGAGGCCCGGGACGAGGACACGTCCCGGGCCTCGTCGTATGCCGTGCGGGCCCGTTCCACGTCGGGCATGCGCCGCTCGGTCCACAGGGTCAGTGCGCGGATCTGTTCGGCGGCCTCGCGGCCCACTTCGGTCAGGGAGTAGTCGACGCGGGGCGGGATGACCGGCTTGGCGTCGCGGTGGACCAGGCCGTCGCGCTCCAGGGTCTGCAGGGTCTGGGTGAGCATCTTCTCGCTGACGGCCCGGCCGACGCGGCTCACCTCGCGGCGCAGCTCGCTGAACCGGTAGGAGCGCTCCAGCAGCGCGATCAGGACGAGCACGCCCCAGCGGCTGGTGACGTGCTCCAGGACGAGCCGGTAGGGGCACATCGCCTCGGCGTCGGAGCCCACTGCACTTACTGCCATGTCAGTACCTTACTTCAAAGTGGGTACTTTCCATAAGTTAGCGCCATCCGTAGGGTGGGTGTCAGACAACGGAGAACGGACACACCCCCCGAGGAGATCGCAGACCATGAGCATCGTCGTCACCGGAGCCACCGGAAAGCTCGGCCGTCACGTCGTTGAGCAGTTGCTGGAGAAGGTCCCCGCCGACCAGGTCACCGCCGTCGTGCGCACCCCGGAGAAGGCCGCCGACCTCGCCGAGCGCGGCGTGCGCCTCGCGGTCGCCGACTACAACGCCCCCGAGACCTTCGTGGGCCTCTTCAAGGCCGGCGACAGGGTGCTGCTGGTCTCCGGCAACGAGTTCGACAAGGGCCGCACGGGCCAGCACCAGGTCGTCATCGACGCCGCGAAGGCCGCGGGCGTCGCCCTCCTCGCCTACACCAGCGCACCCGGCAGCCTCACCGCCGCGCTCGCCGACGACCACCGGGCCACCGAGGAGGCACTGCTCGCCTCCGGCCTGCCCTACGTGCTGCTGCGCAACGGCTGGTACCACGAGAACTACACGGAGAACCTGGCCCCGGTCCTGGAGCACCGCGCCGTCGTCGCGGCGGCCGGCCAAGGCCGCGTGTCCTCGGCCTCGCGCGCCGACTACGCGGCCGCCGCCGTCGCCGTGCTGACCGGCGAGGGGCACGAGAACCGGACGTACGAGCTGGGCGGCGACATCGCGTGGAGCTTCGACGAGTACGCGGCCGAGCTGAGCCGGCAGACAGGCGAGGAGATCGCCTACAACCCGGTCACCCCGGAGGCGCTCACCGGCATCCTGACCGGTGCCGGGCTGCCCGAGCCGCTCGCCGCGGTCTTCGCCGGCGTGGACGTCTCCATCGAGAAGGGCGAGCTGGAGGTCACCTCCGGCGACCTGTCCCGCCTGGCCGGCCGCCCGACCACACCGCTCGCCGAGGCGATCGCCGCCGCACTGAAGGGCTGAGCGGCTTGCTGGAGGGCCGCGCGTCTCACCCGCCCGCACTGTCATGACCGTATGGCGATACGGGCATGACAGCCGGGCGGCGCGGCGCTACCTTCGTGGAGGCATGTGGTGAGGCGAAGGAGGAGCCCGTGGGCGGGACGTCGAAGAGTGAGCAGCGCGTAGGCCTGCTGAACGGCTTCGCGGCGTATGGGATGTGGGGGCTGTTCCCGCTCTTCTTCCCCCTGCTGGAGCCCGCGGGCGCCGGCGAGGTGCTCGCCCACCGGATGATGTGGTCCTTCGTCGTCGTCGCCGCGGTGCTGCTCGTCATGCGGCGGTGGCGCTGGGCCGGTGAGCTGCTGCGGCAGCCGCGCCGACTGGGCCTCGTCGCGGTCGCCGCGGGCGTCATCAGCATCAACTGGGGCGTCTACATCTGGGCCGTGAACAGCGGCCATGTCGTCGAGGCCTCGCTCGGCTACTTCATCAACCCGCTCGTCACCATCGCCATGGGCGTGCTGCTGCTGGGTGAGCGTTTGCGGCCCGCGCAGTGGGCCGCCGTCGGCGTCGGCCTGGCCGCCGTGGTCGTCCTGACCGTCGGTTACGGCCGCCCGCCGTGGATCTCCCTGATCCTCGCCTTCTCCTTCGCCACCTACGGCCTGATGAAGAAGAAGGTGAACCTCGGCGGCGTGGAGTCGCTGGCCGCCGAGACCGCGATCCAGTTCCTGCCCGCGCTCGGCTATCTGCTGTGGCTGACCGCGCAGGGACACTCGACGTTCACCACCGAGGGCCCCGGGCACACCGCGCTGCTCGCCTCCACCGGCGTGGTCACCGCGATCCCGCTGGTCTGCTTCGGCGCGGCCGCGATCCGCGTGCCGCTGTCCACGCTGGGGCTGCTGCAGTACCTCGCCCCGGTCTTCCAGTTCCTGTGCGGGGTCCTCTACTTCCACGAGGCCATGCCGCCCGAGCGCTGGGCCGGCTTCGCGCTCGTCTGGCTGGCCCTGATCCTCCTCACCGTCGACAGCCTCCGCACGGCCCGCCGCGCGGCCCGCCTGCGGACGACCCTCGCGGCCACGGTGACCGCGCCCGCGGCGGCCGGGATTCCGGCGATCGAGTCGCCGACGGCCGCGACACCGGCGGCGCCTCACGTGGAGGCGTAGACCGGGACACGGGTCCCGGCGACGGGCGTGGGCGCCCAGGCGTGCTCACTGCGCCGCGCGGTGGGTCCGGGCCCGGTGGGCGCGGACCTTCTCGCGGTTGCCGCAGTGTTCCATCGCGCACCAGCGGCGGCGGCCCGGGCGGGAGGTGTCGACGAAGAGCAGGTAGCAGTCGTGGGCGCCGCACTCGCGGACGCGGTCCGCGTACGGACCGCTGAACAGGTCGATCGCGTCACGGGCGACCGTGGACAGCAGCTGGGTGGCGGTCGCGCCCGGCACCCACGCACGCGTGCCCTCCGGGGCAAGTCGGGACACCAGCGACGGCTGCGCGGCCGCCTCGTTGAGCGTCGCGACCAGGTCCGGGCGCAGCGGGCGTCCGTGCGCACGGTCGGCGGTGAGCAGGAAGAGCGCGTCACGGACGTCGCGGACCCGGGCCAGTTCCGCATCCGTGACCCGCAGGCCGAGCCCCTGCGGAAGTCGGCCGAGTCGGCTGCGGGCGGCCCAGGCGGCCAGGTCGGCAGGCGTGTGCAGCACCTCGTACCGGGCGAAGGCACCGGGCCCGCCGGTCGTCAGCAGCTCCAGGCACAGCGCGCCGGGGTCGAAGCGGTAGGGCCGGCCGTCATGGGCGTACCGGGTCAGACCGGGGAAGGAGTCGGCCGGCTCCGGCGATTCCGTTGCGCGCTCGCTCATGTAACCATTATTACTGGTTACATGACCACGACGGCACCGGCTCCGGTGCACTTCAAGATCGTCATTGACGCCGCCGATCCGCACACCCAGGCCGACTTCTGGGCCGCCGCGCTGCACTACGAGGTGGAGGACAACGCCGCGCTCATCGAGCAGCTGCTCGCCGCCGGCGCGCTGCCGGGCGCGGCCACCGTGGAGTTCCACGGCCGCCCCGCCTTCCGGGACCTGGTCGCCGTACGACATCCGCAGGACCCGTACGACCCGCACAGCGGCACCGGGCTGGGGCGGCGGCTGCTGTTCCAGCGGGTGCCGGAGCCGAAGACCGTGAAGAACCGGCTCCACCTCGATCTACACCCGGGCGATGGCCGGCGCGCGGGCGAGGTGGAGCGGCTGAAGGGGCTCGGGGCGAGCGTGCTGCGGGAGGTGAAGGAGCCGAGCGGGCAGTGGGTGGTGATGGCGGACCCGGAGGGCAACGAGTTCTGCGTGCACTGAGCGTGGGGCTTTCGCGCGGGTCCGGTGAACGATCCGATATGCGAACAGCGCTGTCCGGCTTGCGCTCTTGACGGAACGTCAGGCTCAGCTTCACCATCGGGCACCCCATTCCTCAAGGAATTCGGAGCCCCCCACATGAACCTCTCCGTTTCCGCGCGGGCGACGGCCGCTGCCGTCGTCGCCGGCGCCGCCCTGATCGCCACCGGATCCATAGCCGGGGCGGCGCCCGCCCCCACCGCGGCCGCCGCCGCTCCCGACATCCCCGTCGCGGGCGTCAAGGCCCACCTCGCCCAGCTGCAGTCCATCGCCACCGCCAACGGCGGCAACCGGGCGCACGGCAGCGCCGGCTACAGGGCCTCCCTCGACTATGTGAAGGCCAAGCTGGACGCGGCCGGGTTCACCACCGCCGTCCAGCAGTTCACCTCCTCCGGCCGCACCGGCTACAACCTGATCGCCGACTGGCCCGGCGGCGACACGGGCCGGGTCCTCATGACCGGCGCCCACCTCGACAGCGTGACCGCCGGGCCCGGCATCGACGACAACGGCTCGGGCTCCGCGGCGATTCTGGAGACCGCGCTCGCCGTCGCCCGGACCGGCTACCACCCCGCCAAGCACCTGCGCTTCGCGTGGTGGGGCGCGGAGGAGCTGGGCATGGTCGGCTCCCGGTACTACGTGGGCAGACTGTCCCCGACCGACCGCGCCCGCATCACCGGCTACCTGAACTTCGACATGATCGGCTCACCGAACCCCGGGTACTTCGTCTACGACGACGACCCGGCCCTCGAGAAGACCTTCAAGGACTACTACGCCGGACTCGGCATCCCCACCGAGCCCGAGACCGAGGGCGACGGCCGCTCCGACCACGCGCCCTTCAAGAACGCCGGCGTGCCGGTGGGCGGGCTGTTCAGCGGCGCCGACTACATCAAGACCTCAGCCCAGGCCGCCAAGTGGGGCGGGACGGCGGGGCAGGCATTCGACCGCTGCTACCACTCGTCGTGCGACACGACCGCCAACATCAACGACACGGCACTGGACCACAACAGCGACGCCATCGCGTACGCGTTGTGGACGCTGTCGTCGTGACGCTGTCGTGAGGCTCTCCTGATCGTCCGTCAGCCGCCGTCGGCGGCGCGGGCGGCGAGGCGGTCCATGCGGGCACGGGCCGACCGGAGCTGCTCGGCGTCTTCGGCGGCGGGGCCGTTCCCGGCGGCGAGCCCGTCCCACAGGTCGATCAGCTCACCGCCCAGGCTGAGGCCCTGGCGCGGGTCGCGTACCGCCCGCCACGCGGTGGCCGCGCTCTGCACATTGCCGTAGGCGGCCTCCGGGTCCTGCTGCCTGCGCCGCGCACGAGCCAGGCCGAGGGAGAGGTGACAGGCGCGGGCCGGTTCGCCGGACAGGTAGGCGATGTAGGCGGACAGTTCGCCGAGCCACATCACGTCGGGGTGGTCCGGGCCCAGCCGGTCCGCCTGCGACGCCGCGTGATCAGCCAGGTGGGCAGCCTCTTCTATCCGTCCGCCGCGCACCGCTTCGCTGATGCGGGCCAGCGGTTCGGTGAAGTACGACAGGCCGCCCGGCGACGCACTGCCGGTGTCGTCGGCGAGCACGGCCTCGGCGACGGCGTCGAACCCGCTGGGCGCGGGGGGCGGGGCGTCGGCGTCGGCGTCGGCGTCGAAGCCGCTGGGCGCGGCGGGCGGGGCGTCGGCCGCGTGGGGCGCCCGCACCGGCGCAGACGCGATCGGCTGTCCCCGGTTCGGCGCCGGCTGTCCCCCGTTCGGCGCCGGCTGCCTGCTTCCCGGCGCCGGCTGCTCCCTTCCCGGTTCCGGTGCAGGTCGCTGTGTCGCCGGCACCGGCTCGGCCGTCAGAAGGCTCGATCCGTCCAGGTTCACCTGGAGGGGGATGACGCGGCCGACGCGCTCGTCGTGGATCGTCACCCGCACGGGGTACCCCGCGGCCAGGGCCATACGGTGCAGGCGCGCCAGAACCGTGCGCTGGATCTCCTCGCCCTCCACCGCTGCGACCGGCACGCCGCCGATGAAGGCTCCACCGCCTCCAGGCCCCGCGGGCAGCACCAGGACCTCGATCGGTGCAGCCACGGACCCGTCGGCCGGCAGCTCCGCGGACGCGCGCCCATCCCTTCGCCCCCGGCTGAACCGCGACATGTCGCTCCCTCACTCGCTGGGCCGGTCGGGTCGGCCGGCTGCTCCCTGTCGTCGAGTGTCCCGCCCTTTGCCAGGCCCCGCGTCACCGCGGCGTCACAGCCTCGTCGCAGAAGCCGGGCCGGAGCCCTCACCTGCGGGAAACCGGTGCCGGCGGGGCACCGACGGTTCAATGACCGGCCCGCCCGGCACGGCGCCCGGGACGCCGTCCTCACCGACTCGCCCCGCACGGACGACAGCGCGCGCGTGAGCCGGTGTCACCACCGAGCCTAGCCTGGCCGCCACCGCCGAAGGCACGCGCGCGCCCGGAGATCGGCTCCGCGCCCCGGGCGGGCCGAAAACCGTGTACGCCTGTGACTGGGATGCGTGTACGCCTGTGAACGTGATGAAGGAGTCTGCGATGCGATGGACGGTCCACGGGGAACGCTCGCTGTACGACACCCCCTGGGTGCGCCTGCGCTCCATGGACGTCGAACAGCCCGACGGCACGCGGGTCGACTACCACGTGGTCCGGCTGCGCGACGTGGCGGTGACGGCCGCCGTGGACGCCCAGCAACGTGTGCTGATGATGTGGCGGCACCGCTTCGTCACCGACAGCTGGGCCTGGGAGCTGCCTATGGGCCTGGTCGAGGACGGCGAGGAACCCGCGCAGGCCGCCGCGCGGGAACTGGAGGAGGAGACCGGCTGGCGACCGGGTTCGCTGCGGGAACTGGTGTACGCCGAACCCGCGGCCGGCATCACCGACGCCCGCCACTTCCTCTTCCGCGCGGACGACCCCCGCCGCATCGGCGCCCCTTCGGAACGCAACGAGTCCGACCGCCTGGAGTGGATCCCGCTCGCCCGGATCCCCGGAATGATCACCCGCCGGGAGATCGTCAGCAGCGCCACGCTCGTCGGCGTCATGGCCCTGCTGCTGGACCCCGGCCCTGGGGCGGGCTGAAACGGCCCGGGGCCTCGGCGTACAGCTCACGTGCACGCTGCGAGGTGACGCTCCCCGACCCACATGAACGCGCCGGCATCGATATCCGGGAAGGCTCCGTAGCGCCGAACGCCGGTGGCACCGGCGGCAGAAGGAGATGTCGTGCACGCCGGGAAGATCCTGCCGCCTCGCCGGGTTCTATGTATGTGCATAGAGATTCGCGCCGACACCAGGAGCCCCGATGACGACCCGACGTTTCCTGTTCGTGCTGGGCAGCAGCCGCGACGACGGCAACACCGAACTGCTCGCCCGCAAGGCCGCCGAGCAGCTCCCCGAGGGTGTGGAGCAGGAGTGGATCAGCCTCGCGGAGCACCCGCTGCCCGACTTCAGCGACCTGCGCCACGACAGTGACCACGTCCGCCCCACCGGGGACAACACCGCACTGCTGCTGGATGCCACCCTCGCCGCGACCGACCTGGTGATCGCCTCACCGCTGTACTGGTACTCGGTCTCCGCCCACACCAAGCGCTACCTGGACCACTGGTCGGGCTGGCTGCGCACCCCCGGCCTGGACTTCAAGTCCCGGATGGCGGGGCGCACCCTGTGGGGCGTGACCGCCCTCGCGCACCCGGAGGAAGAGGTCGCCGCCCCGCTCATCGGCACGCTCAACAACTCCGCCGCCTACCTGGGGATGCGGTTCGGTGGCGTCCTCCTCGGCAACGGCAGCCGCCCCGGCGACATCCTGGCCGACCACGCGGCGCTGACCCGCGCCAAGACCTTCTTCGCGAGTGAGGCACCGCTCGCCCGCTTCCCGTACGAGCGCATGAGCCGCTAGACCGTGATGTCCTTCGCCGTGAAGCGGGCCCAGGCCGCCGAACCGAACACGGCCGCGTACAGGCCCTGGAGACCGAGGTTCTTCACCAGGTCGTCCCAGTAGAGCGGTTCGCGCATCAGGTCGGCGAAGGACAGCCAGTAGTGCGAGAACAGATACGGCTGTATCGCGTGCAGTTGCGGGAACTGGTCCAGGATCTGCACGGTGATCAGCAGCCCCACGGTCGTCGCCATCGCCGCGATGCCGCTGTTGGTGAGCGTGGAGACGAACAGTCCGAGCGCCGCCACCCCGATCAGGGACGCGGCGACGACCAGCGCGATGAGCAGGGCCCGGGCCAGCCCCTCCGCGAAACTGATCCGGGTGCCGGAAATGGTCGTCAGATCGCCGAGCGGGAAGAGCAGGGCCCCGACCAGCAGCGCCGACGCCGCGACGACGAGGGTGGCGAGCAGACAGAACGCCATCGTCGTCGCGTACTTGGCGAGCAGCAGCCGCGTGCGGCCCGCCGGCGCGACCAGGAGGTAGCGCAGGGTGCCCGCGCTCGCCTCGCCGGCGATGGCGTCGCCCGCGATCACTCCGACCGCCATCGGCAGGAAGAACGGCAGCGTCGCGGCCAGCGCGGTGAAGACGAGGAACAGGCCGTTGTTGGTGACCTGCGAGATGAACGCCGGTCCCCCACCGCCCTGGGAACCCGACGACGAACCGTCCCCCGTCTCGATCCGCACGGCGATCCCGACCAGGACGGGCACCGCGGCCAGCACTCCCAGCAGCGCGAGCGTGCGCCAGCGCCGCAGGGTGACCAGCAGTTCGCTGCGGAAGAGTCCCAGGGTCCACAGCGGCCGCACCGCCCGGACCGCCCCGGCGGCGGGCGCGGGAGCGAGGTCGGGGGCCGTAGTGGTTGTGGTGCCGGTGGTGGTTGTGGTCGCGGTCGTCCCGGCGGTCCTGGCGTTGTCATCCTGCGACATCGAAGCCCTCCCCGGTCAGCGCCACGAACGCGTCCTCCAGCGAAGCTCGTTCCACCCCGAAGCCCCGCACCCGTATCCCCGCCGCGACCAACGCCGCGTTGATGTCGGCCGGCTCCCGCTCCGGCGGCTCACCCGTCACCCGGTCCTCCGCCACGACGACGTCCCCGACCCCCTGTTCCTTCAGCACCCGGGCGGCGTCGGAGACGTCCGGCGTGGTCACCACCAGCCGCCCGCGCGCCCGCGCCGCCAGGTCGGAGACCGCGCCCTGGACGATGAGACGCCCGCGCGCCATCACCGCGGCGTGCGTGCACACCTGCTCGATCTCGTCGAGGAGGTGCGAGGAGAGGAAGACGGTTGTGCCGTCAGACGCCAGCTCCCGCACCAGCGCCCGGATCTCGCGCATGCCCTGCGGATCGAGCCCGTTGGTCGGCTCGTCCAGCACGAGCAGGCGGCGGGGCTGGAGCAGCGCGGCGGCGAGCCCCAGCCGCTGCCTCATCCCCAGCGAGTACGCCCTTGCCTTCTTTCCGGCGGCGGCCGTCAGCCCGACCCGCTCCAGCGCCGTGGCGACCCGCGTGCGCCGGGTGCGCGGGTCGGCGGTCGGGTCGGCGGCGTCGTAGCGGAGCAGGTTGTCCCGGCCGGAGAGGAAGCCGTACAGCGCGGGCCCTTCGATCAGCGCGCCGACCTGCGGCAGTACCGAGCGGACGGCCCGGGGCATCGGCTGCCCGAGCACGCGCGCGGCGCCGGAGGTGGGCTCGATGAGGCCCATCAGCATGCGGATGGTGGTGGTCTTGCCCGATCCGTTCGGACCGAGGAAGCCGAAGACGCTGCCCGCCGGGACGGTCAGGTCCAGGCCGTCGACGGCGAGCTGCCCGCCGCGGTAGCGCTTGGTGAGGGCGCGGGTGTGGATGACGTACTCGTCGTCCGGCTCCTGCTCACCCCGTGCGGCGGGCGCGTCGTCCATCGGCTCCCCGATCGTTTCCCGTGGGTCGTTGGTGTCCCGCCGGCCTACCTGCCCGCGTCGGCGGCCTTGACGAGGGCGTCCTTGGTGACCGCGCCGACGTAGACCTTGCCGTCGTCGGTGATCAGGGCGTTCACCAGGCGGGTGGAGAACACCGTGCCCTTGCCGAACTTGCCGGAGACCTTGTCACCGAGCGAGTCCAGGAAGCCGCCGAGGTCGCCGCCCACCTCGCTGCCGGAGGGCACGCCGCCCTCGGCGCCGGTGCTGAAGACCGCTATCGCGTTCCAGCCCTCACCGAGGACCTTGGCGCCGTCGAGACCCTTGCCCGGCTCCCCGCCCGGTGTGGGCAGGAGGTGCTGCGGGAGGCCGCCCGTCAGCGGGCCCTCGCCCTTGTGGAGGTCTCCCTTCGGGTGCTCACGGTCGCCGCCCTCGGTGACCTTGGCGCCCTTGGGCGGGGCGAAGTCGAAGGTGGAGGCGGCCGGTCGGGCGAAGCCGACCTGCGTGAAGCCGGCGTCGACCACGGCGGCGCCGCCGCTCTTCGGGGTCAGGGTGAACTTCAGCGGCACGCCGGTCTTGGCGTCCACGGCGATGGTGATGCCGCCGACGGTGCTGCCGGACTGCTTGGGCTTGATCAGCAGCTTGTAGGCGTCGCGGCCGGCGACCTGGGCGGTGCCGTCCACCGTGACGGCGGTGGTGGAGTCGACGGCCTTGAGGGCCTGCTCGGCAAACTCCTTGGGCGTGCCGGAGAAGTCGTCCGCGCCCCGGGCGCCCTTGCGGTGGTCCTTCCCGGTGTCGTCCGAGGTGGCGTGGTACACCTCGTTGGACTTGCTGTCGTAGCCCCAGATGTCCTTGCCGTTGTGGATGAGGCTGTACTCGGCGGCGTCCTCCAGCACCGACACCTTCTGCCGGTCCGGCCCGTCGGCCGCGACCCGCAACGTGTGCGTGCCGGTGGCCAGTTCGGTGACCTTGGCGGACGGGTCGGCGGCCGAGCCGTCACCCGCGCCGCCCGTTTTCCCGCCGAGACCGCCCGCGAGCCCGCCGAAGTCGGGCAGCCCCAGGTCGGTGGTGATCCGCACGGTGCCGGACATCTGCTGGACGTCCGACGCCGCGATCTTCTCGATGAGCTGCTGCGCGGTGATCTTCGGCAGATCCGGGTCGCCGGAGCTGGCGAGCGCGGGAACGATCCCGATCGTCGCGGCGGCCACGCCCACGACGGTCGCGGGCACGACGTACCGCGCGGCCCTGCGACGCCCCCCGCCCGGCGAGCCGGCCGGCTCCTGCACGGCCGTCGCCCTGTCATCGCTTCCATACGGTGCCATGTGTGCGCTACCTCCGTCGTCGGCGGCGGCTGTCCGTCCCGTGACCCGCGGCGTGTACTCCCGGCGGGCCCCACCCCAAGCCGCCATTCTCACCCGAATCGGTGAGGAGTGGTGTCTTCCGTGCTTTCCATGAGACCAAATCGGCCGCCGGGAAGCGTCACTCCGTGGACGCAACTGCATGTACTTCTGGGGTATGACGTGGCGAGGGATCAGGTCCCCCTACCCGTAGGGGAGGTGGGGACCTGGGGAGCTACGGGGGCGGGGGTTCGGGCTCCACCCAGGGGTGGGGGCCGTCGCCCGCAGAAGAGGGAACGGTCCGGACGGATTCCGTCAGCCGGCCCGGTGCGGCCGTCAGCCGGCCCGGTGCTGCCGTCAGCCCGCCCGGTGCACCACCGCGTCGCACAGCTCCATCAGCGCCGCCTTGGCGTCGCACTCCCGCAGCGGCGCCAGCGCCGCCCGCGCCTCTTCGGCGTACCGGACCGTGTCACGCCGCGCCTGCTCCAGCGCGGGGTGCGCACGCAGCGCGGTCAGCGCCTCCGCGTGTCGCGCGTCGTCGCTCAGATCGGAGTCCAGCAGCTCGCACAGCGCCCGGTCCTCCGGCAGCCCCAGCCGCTCGGCCCGCTCCCGCAGCCGCAGCACCGGCAGCGTCGGGATACCCTCGCGAAGATCCGTTCCCGGCGTCTTGCCGGACTCGTGCGAGTCGGAGGCGATGTCGAGCACGTCGTCGGCCAGCTGGAAGGCGACGCCCAGCCGCTCCCCGTACTGGGTCAGCACGTCCACGACCGTCTCGTCGGCGCCGGACATCATCGCGCCGAACCTGCACGACACCGCCACCAGCGAGCCCGTCTTGCCGCCGAGCACCTCGAGGTAGTGGTCGACCGGGTCGCGCCCGTCCTGCGGCCCCGCGGTCTCCAGGATCTGCCCGGTGACCAGCCGCTCGAACGCCAGTGCCTGCACCCGCACCGCCTCGGGCCCGAGGTCGGCGAGGATCTGCGAGGCGCGCGCGAAGAGAAAGTCGCCGGTCAGTACGGCGACCGAGTTACCCCACCGGGTGTTCGCGCTGGGCACGCCACGCCGTACGGCGGCCTCGTCCATGACGTCGTCGTGGTACAGCGTCGCCAGGTGGGTCAGCTCGACCACGACCGCCGACGGGACGACCCCCGGCGCATACGGGTCGCCGAACTGCGCCGCCAGCATCACGAGGAGCGGCCGGAACCGCTTCCCACCCGCCCGCACCAGGTGCTGCGCGGCCTCCGTGATGAAGGGAACCTCGCTCTTGGTGGCCTCGAGCAGCCCTTCCTCGACAGCCGCCAATCCGGCCTGGACATCGGCCTCGAGAGCCTGGTCCCGCACGCTAAGCCCGAACGGCCCGACGACGGTCACGAGGGGTCTCCTGTCTGCTGGTGCCGGTAGGCGATTACACGGTTTGTCGATAGGTCGCTGCCATCACTCAAGTCAGCGTATCCGGTCACGTTTCGATCACCGATAGCGCCCACGGTTACAGGCCAGGCGGTATCGGATCACGCCCGATATGTTTATCGATCAAATCTGATCAGCTGAAAAGTACCGATATCAACCATGCTCGCGTCGCGAAGACCACCCCCACCCTCCGCGAGCCACCCCGCCCCACCGCGTCACAACACGACCCGACTGCCCGCTTTGCCGTAATTAATCAGCCGATTCACCTTAGTCGTCTTGGCGGCAAATGTGTTGCAGCTGTGACACCAGTGAATTGGGTCACGCGCGCCCCTCACCGGCCCTCGGTGCGTCTACCCCGCATTTCGCCTGTCCCCACAAGCGAGTTGACCCTTGGCGATCGCAAAGGATCAAGCACCCCAAACAGCCCGACCAAGGTCAACCAGGGCGATAGGTGAAACCAGTACTTGTTCCCGGCATGTGCTCTCGCATAACTTCCCGGCCTGTCGGATGGACGCCTAATCCTGCCGCCGTCCGGCATCCACCATCGGACCAACTCATCCGTGTACGGCAGGAGCGGGGGACCCAGGTAAGTCGCCGAACCGGACGTCGTCGCCCCGACGACGCCCCGGACCGGCTCGGGGTGAAGCCGTGCCGCATCCGCGGCCGGCCGGGCATCTCCAGCCCGAACCCGACAGCTCACCTCGTAGGCGCCGGAGAGGAAGTTCGCCATGCCTGCTGCCGATCAGCACCGCCGCACCCGCACGTCCCGCCTCGTCCGCACCCTCGCCGTCGCCGGCGCCGGTGCCGCCGCCCTCGCGCTGCCGCTCTTCGGCGCGACCAGCGCCTCCGCGGCCACCCCGGCCACCAGCGCCACCGTGATCACGGCCGCCAACTCGGTCTACCCGAACAACCTCGACGGCTGGATCCGCCAGTCGCTGGACATCATGTCCAAGCACGGCATCCCGGGCACCTACGACGGGATCTACCGCAACATCATTCGCGAGTCCTCCGGCAACCCCGCCGCCATCAACCTGTGGGACTCCAACGCGGCCGCCGGTACCCCGTCCAAGGGCCTGCTCCAGGTGATCGACCCGACGTTCCTCGCCTACCACGTGTCCGGCACCTCCATGGACCCGTACGACCCGATCGCCAACATCACCGCGGCCTGCAACTACGCGGCCGCCCGCTACGGCTCGATCGACAACGTGTTCAGCGCGTACTGAGCCACTGCCTCACCCGAAGAGTCGTTCGAGGACGACGGCGATGCCGTCGTCCTCGTTCGACAAGGTGACCTCGTCGGCCACGGCCTTCAGCTCCGGATGGGCGTTGGCCATGGCCACCCCGCGGGCGGCCCAGGCGAACATCGGGATGTCGTTGGGCATGTCCCCGAACGCCAGCGCCCGCCCGGCGCTCAGCCCGAGATGGTCGGCCGCCCGTGCGAGCCCCGTCGCCTTGGTGACACCGCACGGCTGCAGCTCCACGGTCCCCGGCCCCGACATGGTGACCGTCGCCAGCGAACCGACCACCGCGCGCGCCGTCGCCGCCAGCTCGTCGTCGGACAGCTCCGGATGGCGCAGCAGCACCTTGCTGATCGGCTCGCCCCACAGATCGTCGCGCCGCCCGACCCGCACCGCCGGCAGCGTCGGGTGCGGCATCCGGTAGCCGGGCTCGATCAGCGTCAGCCCGTCCACGCCGTCCTGGTCGACGGCGGCGTACACCTCCCCCACCTCGGCCTCGATCTTGCCGAGCGCGGTCTCGGCCAGCTCCCGGTCGAGGGTCACCGACCACAGCAGACGGCCGGCCCCCGCGTCGTACACCTGCGCGCCCTGGCCGCACACCGCAAGCCCCGTGCAGCCGAGGTCCTCCAGCAGCGGCCGCACCCGGGGCGCCGGGCGGCCCGTCACCACCAAGTGCAGGGCACCGGCGTCCGCCACCCGCGCGAGCGCGGCCCGGGACCGGTCGGAGAGCGTGTCGTCGCCGCGCAGCAGCGTTCCGTCCAGGTCAGTGGCGATGAGGGCATATGCGAGGGGTGCGGCCATGATCAGAGAATACGGACCCCGCAGGTCACCCGTTCACCGCCCGATCCGGCGCCTCCGGAGCGAAGGCACGCTGTCGTCGTACACCGCGGGAACGCGGCCGCCGGACCGGGGACGCCGCGTTCCGCGCACAGCTCGTGCAGCCCGTGCTTGCTCGCCGGCCGGGATCAGCACGGTCGGCCGCCCGATCCGGCGCCCGATCCGCAGCAGCCCTTCGACCAGGTGCCCCGCTCCCTCCGCGCCCGTCGTCGGCCACACGAACGCGCGCCGCAGACAACGGGAGGCGGCGGCCGGGGTGCAGGAGTCCTCGGTGATCGCGTATTTGGGCACGCCCAGACGCCCCAGACCGCGGACCGCCCCGACACCGCCGTGGTGCAGCGGGTGGTGACCGAACTTCACGATCGAGGCCGGTACTTCACGGCCGGCCCGGAACGGCAGGCTTGCGGCACTGCCGGCCACGGTCCCCCACGTGTCCCCCGGCGGAACGGATGCCCTCCGTCCGTGTTCCCCACAAAGGATGCTGAGCCGGAATCGGCACCCCCGACAAGGACATGGCGGACACTGCGGACTCTTTAGACACTGCCCAAGACAGCCGACTCAGCCGTAACGTGTGCCGCGACCACCTGGATCGCACGGCCCTGGTGCCGTGTCCGACGTGCACGAAAGCGAGGCGGCACCGCATGCCCCCCTTCGACGTCTCCGAGGGCGACCCCTTCGGTGCGCACAACCTTCCGTACGGCGTCTTCTCGCCCGCCGGTTCTCCGGCCGAGCGGCGGGTCGGTGTCCGGCTCGGCGACCACGTGCTCGACGCGGGCGCGGCGGCGATGGCGCTCGGCTCCCCCTATGCCGCGCTGCTCGCCCAGCCCTCGCTGAACCCGCTCCTCGCCGCCGGCCGCACCGCCTGGTCCGACGTGCGGCGTGCGCTGACGGCGTGGGTCACCGTGCCCTCGCACCGCGAGACCGTCGAACCGTTCTTCCACCCGCTGTCCTCGGTGACCCTGCACCTGCCCTTCGAGGTCGCGGACTACGTCGACTTCTACGCCTCCGAGAACCACGCCCGGAACGTCGGCCAGATCTTCCGCCCCGACGCCGCCGACTCCCTCACCCCCAACTGGAAGCACCTGCCGATCGGTTACCACGGCCGCTCCGGCACCGTCGTGGTCTCCGGCACCGACATCGTGCGTCCCTCGGGCCAGCGCAAGGCCCCGGCCGATGCGGCGCCCGTCTTCGGCCCGTCCGTCCGCCTCGACATCGAGGCCGAGGTCGGTTTCGTCGTCGGCGCTCCCTCCTCGCTCGGCGAGCCGGTCGCCCTCGGTGACTTCCGCGACCACGTCTTCGGGCTGTGCCTGCTCAACGACTGGTCGGCCCGCGACATCCAGGCCTGGGAGTACGTCCCCCTCGGCCCCTTCCTCGGCAAGTCCTTCGCCACCTCGATCTCCGCGTGGATCACCCCGCTGGAGGCCCTGGACGAGGCCCGGGTCGCGCCCCCGGAGCGCACCCATCCGCTGCTGCCCTACCTCGACGACTCCACCGACGAACCCGGTGGCTACGACCTGCGGATCTCCGTCGCCATCAACGGCCACGTCGTCTCCGAACCCCCCTTCTCCACCATGTACTGGACGGCCGCGCAGCAGCTGGCGCACATGACGGTCAACGGCGCGTCCCTGCGCACCGGCGACCTCTACGGCTCGGGCACGGTCAGCGGCCCCGAGCCGGGCCAGCGCGGCTCCCTGCTGGAGCTGACCTGGAACGGCCAGGAGCCCCTGGAACTCCCCGACGGCAAGCGGACCTTCCTGGAGGACGGCGACGTGGTGACCCTGTCCGCCTGGGCGCCCGGCCCGGACGGCGTCCGGGTGGGCCTCGGCGAGGTGACAGGGCGGATCGTCACGCGCTGACACCCACCCCCGCGGGGCCTTCGTTACGGGGCTGACGCACCGCCCCGGGGCCGTCATACTGGCGACGGACGCACTCACCGAGCCGCCGAGTGATCGCGTCCGTCGCCCGCACGACCATCCCCGCCCTGTCCGACCAGGATCCGGAGCCCGTGGCATGACCGTCTGCCTGCTCCTGCTGAGCGTCGTCACTCTGACGGCCGCCGTGCCGGTCCCGCGCGCGCTGACCCGGGCCGCCTGGCCCGAACGGGAACCGGTCGTCGCCCTCTGGGTGTGGCAGTGCCTCGTCGCGACGGTCCTGCTGTGCTGTCTGACGGCCCTGACGCTCAGCACCGCCGCCGTCTTCCACACCGTGCGCACCCAGCTCTTCGCGCCCGCGCCGCCCGGCGTGACCGAGGCGTACGACCTGTCTTCGGCCCCGCCCTGGGCGGTCGCACTCACCCTGCTGCTGGCCTGCGGTGCCGCCTGGACCACCGCCATGCTCGCCCGCGAGCTGGTCGAGGCCCGCCGGCGCCACGGCGTGACCCGCGCCCACCTGAGCGAACGCGCCCCCGAGCTGCCGGCCGGCCTGGGCGCGGCGCGCGGCCCGCTGCTCGTGCTGGAGGACGAGTACCCCGACGCCTGGTGGATGCCGGGCCATCCGCCCCAGTTGGTCGTCACCACGGGCGCCCTGCACCGCCTCACCGCCCACCAGCTCGACGCGATCCTCACCCATGAGCGCGGCCACGCCCGCGCCCACCACGACTGGCTGCTGCACCTGTCCACCGCCCTGGCCACCGGTTTCCCCCGCATCCCGCTCTTCGCCCACTTCTGCGACCAGACCCACCGCCTGGTCGAACTGGCCGCCGACGACACCGCCTCCCGCCGCTGCGGCCACCTCACCACCGCCCTGGCCCTGATCGAGCTGAACCAGCACCGTGGCGTGCTCTCCTGCGCCTCCAGTCACCGCCTGCTCGGCGAGCGGGTCGACCGCCTGCTGGAGCCACCGCCGCGGCTGGACCGCAGCCGCCGGGCCCTGACGACCACCGTCGCCGCGCTGGTCCCCCTGCTGCCGCTGCTGATCGCCTTCGCGCCCGGTCTGACGGCACTCGCCTGACGCGCGCCCACTCCCACTGTCGGACGGCACGGCCACCGGACCGACGTGCGCTGACCGACGGAGTGGCGTCGGCCTGACGGTGCGCCGGCCGACGGCACCGCACCGGACCGACGCAGCGGCCGCCGCCCTCCCCGGTGGCAGATCTTCCCCGATGCCTGCCGAAAGCCCGAGGTCAGCGCCATATTCGACGGATCGTCAGGTGGCGCAACATTTCAGCAACCCTCCTTTTCCTACCTCCTCGGTATGGTTCCAGCCATGCCAGCCACCGACCGTATCCGGGACCACGCCGGCCAGGGCGCGACCACCGTCGCCGCCCACCGTGCGCGCCGCCGGCTGCGCGCGGACCGAGCCCGGCAGCTCGCCGACCTCCTCCGACGCCAGCTCCTCACCGGCGGCTTCGAGACCGGCACGCTCCCCCATGAATCCCTCCTCGCCACCGACTACCGCACCTCCCGCAACACCGTCCGGCAGGCTCTCGACCTGCTGCGTTCCGAGGGCCTCGTCGACCGCCTGCCCGGCGTCGGCACGGTCGTCGTCGCCCGTAAGTACCCCCACGGGCTCGACCGCCTGATGGGTCTGGCCGAGACCCTGCACGAACACGGCCGTGTCACCAACGAGGTCCGCACCATGGGCCCCGCCCCCGCACCGGGCCCCGTGGCCGACCGGCTGCACGTCCCGCCCGGCGCCGACGTCCTCTACATCGAACGGCTGCGCCGCCTGAACGGCCTGCCGCTCTCCCTCGACCTGACCTACATCCCGCTCGACATCGGCACCGCCCTGCTCGGCGCCGACCTGGAGAACACCGACGTCTTCCGTCTCCTGGAGGCCATCACCGGCCGGCGTCTCGGCCACGCCGAGATCACCCTGGAGTCGGTGAACGCGGACGCCCACTCCGCCGCCGTGCTGGAGGCACCGCGCGGAGCGGCCGTCCTGATGCTGGAACGCCTCACGCACCTGTGTGACGGGCGCCCGGTGGATCTGGAGTTCATCCGCTTCCGCGGCGACCGCATCTCCATGAGCGGCCTGCTGCACCGCTCCGCCTGACCTCTCACCGTCCTCATCCCGCCCCGCCCCCTTCCGGTCCGTCCCGCCGGCCCTTCACCTCTTCATCGTTCGACAGGGCCCGACCGGTTCACGGCGGCGGCGACTTCTCGCGCGGACCTCCCCGCGGACCTTTTCCGGATCTCTGGAGACAGCCATGCCCTTGGTGCCCCAGCGGGCCGACGTGCCCGTGACCATCGACGAGTCGAAGTGCATCGACGGCTGCACCCTCTGCGTGGACATGTGCCCGCTGGACTCCCTCGCCATCGACACCTCCAGCGGCAAGGCGTACATGCACGTCGACGAGTGCTGGTACTGCGGCCCGTGCGCGGCCCGCTGTCCCACCGGAGCCGTCACGGTCAACATGCCCTACCTGCTCCGGTGAGAGGTCACCCCCAGCCATGAAACCCAAAGCCCTTGCCGCCACCGTGCTGTTCCTCGCGCCGCTCACCGCCTGCGGCGGCACCGCCTCCGCCGGCGGTGACAGCGCCACGGTCACCGTGACCGTCGGCTACCAGTCCAAGACCCTCAACACCGTCACCGCCGGCACCCTGCTGCGCTCCCTCGGCTCCTTCGAGAAGCAGCTGAACGCCCTGCACGACGGCCACACCTACAAGGTCGTCTGGCAGGACTACGCCACGGGCGCGCCCATCACGGCCCAGATGACCGCAGGCAAGATCGACATCGGCTCGATGGGTGACTTCCCGCTGCTCATCAACGCCGCCCGAGGCAAGCAGCTCGATCGCCCCACCCACCTGGTCTCCGTCACCGGCTACAACCTCCGCGGCGGCCTCAACACCATCGTCACCGCGCCCGACTCGAAGCTCGCTTCCGTGACCGACCTGAAGGGCAAGAGGGTCTCCACGTCCGTCGGCTCCGCGGCCGACGGCACCCTCGTGCGGGCCCTGCAGCGCGCCGGCATCGACCCCGACAAGGGCATCGAGAAGCTCAACCAGCAGCCGGCCGTCGGCGCCTCCGCCCTGGCCGCGGGCAGCGCGGACGCGTTGTCGCAGTTCGTCGCCTGGCCGGGTCTGCTCGCCCACCAGGGCAAGGCGAAGGCCCTCTACGACGGCGCCCAGCTGAACCTGCCCACCTTCCACGGCGTCACCGCCCGCGAGGACTTCGCCAAGAAGCACCCGGCCGTACTGGAGGCCTTCCTCAAGGCCCAGGCCGAGGCCACCGACTACCTCAGCGCCCATCCCGTGGCCGCCGCCGAGAAGGTCGCCGACGCCACCGGCCTGCCCGCCGAGGTCGTCTACCTCTACAACGGCGCCCACGGCATCGCCACCTTCGACCCGGCCGTCAAACCGCAGCTCGTCTCCGCACTCAAGCAGGACGTGGCCATCCTGAAGGCCGCGAAACTGACCGGCGACATCGACGTGGACGCGTTCGTCGACGACCGCTACGTGAAGCAGGCCCTCGGCGCCTCCTACACCCGGCGCCTGACCGCCACACCCACCCCGGCCGCCGCCGAAATCTGGCCCAAGGGCGCTGACCAGACGCTCCAGCTGCCCTCCCCCACGGCGCTGCTCAGCCACGTGAAGCGGCACCGCGACACCGTCCGCGCCACCTACGTCGCCGACGCCACCACCGGCACCCTGTGGTTCGCCGACCAGGCGATCTGGGTGGCCGACGGGAAGAAGCTGCTGCCGTTCGTCGCCCCCTCGACCGCGCGGGCCTACGTCGACGGCCACGGCGGCGCACGGGTCATCACGTACGCCGACGCCCTGGAGCGGGCCTCATGACCCGGTACGCGCTGCGCGTCCTCTCCCTAGCCACCGCCCTCGGCGTGTGGCAGCTGCTGACCAGCCTGGACGTCGACCTGTGGCTGCGCTTCTCGCAGTTCCCCACGGTCACCGACGTCGCCCACGCCTTCGCCAGGCGGCTGTCCGGCCCCGACTACTGGACGGACCTCACCGACAGCCTGACGCGTATCACCTCCGGCTTCCTCCTCGCGGCCGTCCTGGGTGTCGCCGCCGGCGTGCTCGTGGCCCGCTCGCGGCTCGCCGAGGACCTGCTCGGCACGCTGCTGGAAGTGGTCCGCCCCATCCCCGCCATCGCCCTCGTCCCCGTCGCGATCCTTCTCTTCCCCTCCAACGAACAAGGCATCGTCTTCATCACCTGCACCGCCGCCTTCTTCCCCGTCCTGGTCTCCACCCGGCACGCGGTACGCGCCCTGACCCCCGTGTGGGAGGAGGCGGTGCGCACCATGGGCGGCAACCGGTGGCGTGTGCTCGGCTCGGTCGTGCTGCCGGGTGCCCTGCCCGGCATCTTCGGCGGACTGTCGGTCGGCATCGGCGTGTCGTGGATCTGTGTGATCTCCGCCGAGATGATCTCCGGCCAGTACGGCGTCGGGTACCGCACCTGGCAGGACTACACCGTCCTCGACTATCCCGGCGTGTTCGTCGGCATGGTCACGATCGGCGTGCTCGGCTGGATCACCTCCACCGCCGTGGAACTCCTCGGCCGCCGCCTGACCCGCTGGCTGCCCCGCACATCCCATGCCGCCACGGGACGCGTCCGCCCCGCCGGGTCCGCCGCGTCGAAGGCGCCGGAAGGCGCCGCCGTGGCCGCGGCGTCGGCCGCGCCGAGCAAGGAGGCACGTGATGAGCACCTCGTCTGAAACCCGCACGCCCGCCCCGCCCGTGACCCGTCCGGTGCAGGCCGCGCACGGCACCCGGCTCACCCTGCGCGGCGTCACACTCGGCCGCCCGGACGCTCCCGCCGTCGGCGGCGTCGACGTGGACATCGCACCCGGCGAGATCCTCACCGTCGTCGGCCCCTCCGGCTGCGGCAAGTCGACGCTGCTGCGCACCCTCGCCGGGCTGCTGCCCCCGCTCGCCGGAACCCTCGAGCAGGACGGCCGGCCACTGACCGGGCCGACGGCGGAACGCTCCCTGGTCTTCCAGGAGGACGCGCTGCTGCCCTGGCGCACCCTGCGCGGCAACGTGGAACTCCCGCTCGCCATCGCCGGCGTCCCCCGCCGCGCACGCAGAGCGCAGGCCGAGGACTGGCTGGCCCGTGTCCATCTCGCCGAAGAGGCCGGGCAGTTGCCCCACCGGGTCTCGGGCGGGCAGCGCCAGCGCGCCCAGCTGGCCCGCGCCCTGGCCGGCCGGCCCCGCGCCGTGCTGATGGACGAGCCGTTCGGCGCGCTGGACGCCCAGACCCGGGCCGGCATGCAGGACCTGCTGGTGGAGGTGCTGCACGGCACGGCCGCCACCGTCGTCTTCGTCACCCACGACGTCGACGAGGCGCTGTTCCTCGGCGACCGGGTGGCGCTGATCGGCTCCGGCGAACTGACCGCCGTACGCGATGTGCCGCGCCCCCGTGACCGGACGGCACGCGACGACCCCGCGCGCGTGGCGCTGCGCCGCGACATCCTCTCCTCGCTCGGTACGTGAAAGGCACCCCGGTGACCGTCGTGAACACCACTGTGGACACTCCTCTGGCGATCCCCGCCCTCAGTGATGCCGAGGAGCTGACCTGCGACGTCCTCGTCATCGGCGGCGGCACCGCCGGGACGATGGCCGCGCTGACCGCCGCCGAGCGCGGCGCGGACGTGCTGCTGCTGGAGAAGGCCCACGTCCGCCACTCGGGCGCGCTCGCCATGGGCATGGACGGCGTCAACAACGCGGTCGTCCCAGGCCGCGCCGAACCCGACGACTACGTCGCCGAGATCACCCGCGCCAACGACGGCATCGTCGACCAGTCCACGGTCCGCCAGACGGCGACGCGCGGCTTCGCGATGGTGCAACGGCTTGAGTCGTACGGCGTGAAGTTCGAGAAGGACGAGCACGGTGAGTACGCCGTCCGCCAGGTGCACCGCTCCGGCTCCTATGTGCTGCCCATGCCGGAGGGCAAGGACGTCAAGAAGGTCCTCTACCGGCAGTTGCGGCGGCGGGAGATGCGGGAGCGGATCCGCATCGAGAACCGTGTGATGCCGGTACGGGTCCTCACGGCGCAGGGGAGGGCCGTGGGAGCGGTCGGCTTCAACACCCGCACCGGCGCGTTCGTCACCGTCCGCGCGGGCGCGGTGATCCTGGCCACCGGTGCCTGCGGCCGCCTCGGCCTGCCCGCCTCGGGCTACCTGTACGGCACCTACGAGAACCCCACCAACGCGGGCGACGGCTACGCCATGGCCTACCACGCGGGCGCCGAACTCACCGGCATCGAGTGCTTCCAGATCAACCCGCTGATCAAGGACTACAACGGCCCGGCCTGCGCCTATGTCGCCAACCCCTTCGGCGGCTACCAGGTCAACCGGCACGGCGAGCGCTTCGTCGACTCCGACTACTGGTCGGGGCAGATGATGGCGGAGTTCGCCGCCGAGGTGGCCTCCGACCGGGGCCCGGTCTATCTCAAGCTCAGCCATCTGCCGGAGGAGTCGGTCGCGGCGCTGGAGTCGATCCTGCACTCCACCGAACGCCCCACCCGCGGCACCTTCCACGCCGGACGCGGCCACGACTACCGCACCCACGACATCGAGATGCACATCTCCGAGATCGGCCTGTGCGGCGGCCACTCCGCCTCCGGTGTCCGCGTCGACGACCACGCCCGCACCACCGTGCCCCGCCTGTACGCGGCCGGCGACCTGGCGTGCGTGCCGCACAACTACATGATCGGCGCCTTCGTCTTCGGCGACCTCGCCGGCGCGGACGCCGCCCGGTACACGGTCTACGAGGGCGAGCTGCCGGAGGACCAGCTGCGCGAGGTGCACGAGCTGATCTACCGCCCGCTGCGCAACCCGGACGGCCCGCCGCAGCAGCAGGTCGAGTACAAGCTGCGCCGCTTCGTGAACGACTACGTCGCCCCGCCGAAGTCGGGCGCCCGGCTCTCGCTGGCCCTGGAGGCGTTCGAGCGGATGCGCACCGACATCGCCGCGATGGGGGCGCGCACGGCGCACGAGCTGATGCGGTGCGCGGAGGTCACCTTCATCCGCGACTGCGCGGAGATGGCCGCGCGCGCCTCCCTGGCCCGCACGGAGTCCCGCTGGGGTCTCTACCACGAGCGCCTGGACCATCCCGCGCGCGACGACGCCTCCTGGTTCCACCACCTCGATCTGCACAAGTCCCCCTCTGGTGCGATGGAGTTCACGGCCCGTCCCGTGGCTCCCTATCTGGTCCCCGTGGAGGGGTACGCGCCGGTCGGCGGTTCCCCTCGTGCCCTCGGCGAGGTGCGCCCGCAGGGCGTGGCCACGGCCGGGTCGCGGGACGCGGCACCCCTGGCGGCCACGGGCGTCGCTTCCGAGCGCCCCGTGCCGGAAGCGTCCGCCGAACCCCCGCAGCTCTCGGGCGCCCTCCCCCGCACCGGGCCGTCCGCCGAGCGTCTCCTGGAGCTGGTCGCCCTCGCCGAGGAACATCCCGAACTCGCCGCTCTGCGGCCTTACTTGGCCGATCCGGCGGCCGCCGTCCGGCGCGAGGCGGTCGCCGTCCTGACCGAGACACTGCCCGCCGGGACCGGGCCCGCCCTCGCCGCCGCGCTGCGCGACCCGGCCGCCGAGGTGCGGTCCGCGGCCGCCGCATCGCTGCGTGAGCTGGTCGAGACCCTGCCGCCCGAGCCCGCCCTGCGCGACGGCCTCGCCGCCGCCCTGGACGAACCGGACCCCGTCGTCCGAGCCGCCGCCCTCGACATCCTGCGGGCCCTGAGCCTCGGTGACGCCGGCGTGTTCGCCGGCTCCCTGGCAGACACCGACATCGCCGTGCGCATCGCGGCCGTACGGGCCCTCGTCTCCGTCGACGCCGCCGGCGAACTGGCCCGCGCCGCCACCACCGACCCCTCCCGCGAGGTCCGGGTCACGCTCGCCAAGGCGCTGGCCACGGTGGCGTCGACCCCCCGCGCGGCCGACGCCCCGGACCCCGCGTCACCCGGTGCCGTTCACGCCGCGCTCGCCGGGCTCACCGAGGACTCCGACGGGCTGGTGCGCGGTGCGGCGTACGAAGCGCTGGGCATCGCCGGCTGTCCCGGCCCGCTGGCCACACGGGCCGTCGCCGCTCTGACCGATGCCGTCTGGCAGGTCCGCGCCGGTGCCGCCACCGCCCTGTCGGCCGCGGACGCCCCCTTGGCCGTCCGCGCGCTCGCCAAGGCGGTCGCCGATCCGAACGCCGACGTGCGCAAGGCCGCCGTCCTCGCCCTCACCCGGCACGGCGACGCCGAGGGCGCCCGAGCGGCCCTCGCCACGGCCACCGCGGACACCGACGCGGACGTCAGGGCGTACGCGACACGGGGGCTGTGACGAGCCGGGGGTCCAGGGCGCGCGGCGGTCCTCGTCGGACGGCGACCGCCGCGCGCCGCAGGCTCTATATCCAGTCCTCCGGCTCCGGTTCGACGTCGGGCCAGTCGTCCTCCGGCTCCGCCGCGCCGGGCCCGGCCTCCCGCGGTGCTGCCGCGCCGGGCGGCCCGCCCAGACCGGCCAGGACCTCGATCACGCCCTCCCCGTACGTCTCCAGCTTCTTCAGGCCCACCCCGCCGACCGTTCCGAGCTCCTGCGCCGACGTCGGCCACACCGTGACGATCTCGCGCAGCGTCGCGTCGTGGAAGATGACGTACGCCGGGACACCCTGCTCGCGGGCCTGCTCGGCGCGCCAGGCACGCAGGGCCTCGAAGGCGGGCTGGAGCGACTCGGGCAGCTCGGCGGCGGCGGTCTTCGGCCGGCCGCCACGGCCGGAGGAGCCCGAGGAGCCCGACGCCGACCGGGAGGCCGCCGGCTTCTTCGGCTCCTTGCGCAGCGGCACGTCCCGCTCGCGCCGCAACACCGATCCGCTGGCCTCGGTCAGCACCAGCGTGCCGTATTCCCCCTCGACGGCGAGCAGTCCCTGGGCGAGCATCTGGCGCACCACACCGCGCCATTCGCCCTCGCCGAGTTCCTGGCCGATGCCGAACACCGACAGCTGGTCGTGGTCGAACTGGATGACCTTGCCGGTGCGCTTGCCCAGCAGGATGTCCACGATCTGACCGGTGCCGAACTTCTGCCCGCGCTCGCGCTGCAGGCGCACCACCGTCGACAGCACCTTCTGCGCGGCGACCGTGCCGTCCCAGGTCTCCGGCGGGGTGAGGCAGGTGTCGCAGTTGCCGCATCCCGCCGCGTCCGGCTCCTGACCGAAGTAGGCGAGGAGCTGGCCGCGCCTGCACTGGGCCGTCTCGCACAGGGCGAGCATGGCGTCCAGGTGGGACTGGGCCCGCCGCCGGAAGGCCTCGTCGCCCTCACCGGACTGGATGAGCTTGCGCTGCTGTATGACGTCGTTGAGGCCGTAGGCCATCCAGGCCGTGGAAGGCAGTCCGTCGCGGCCGGCCCTCCCGGTCTCCTGGTAGTAGCCCTCGACCGACTTCGGCAGGTCCAGGTGGGCGACGAAGCGCACGTCCGGCTTGTCGATGCCCATGCCGAAGGCGATCGTCGCCACCACGATCAGACCGTCCTCCCGCAGGAAGCGCGACTGGTGCGCGGCGCGCGTGCCGGCGTCCAGGCCCGCGTGGTACGGCACCGCCTGGATGCCGTTGCGGGTGAGGAACTCCGCCGTCTTGTCCACGGAGTTGCGCGACAGGCAGTAGACGATGCCGGCATCGCCCGCGTGCTCCTCCCGCAGGAAGCTCAGCAGCTGCTTCTTCGGGTCCGACTTCGACACGATCCGGTACTGGATGTTGGGCCGGTCGAAGCTGGCAACGAAGTGCCGGGCCCGCGGCATGTTCAGCCGCTCGGTGATCTCCCGGTGCGTCGCATGGGTCGCCGTCGCGGTGAGCGCGATGCGTGGCACGTCCGGCCAGCGCTCACCGAGCAGGGACAGGGTGAGGTAGTCGGGCCGGAAGTCGTGGCCCCACTGCGAGACACAGTGCGCCTCGTCGATGGCGAAGACGGAGATCTTCCCCCGGGAGAGCAGGTCCAGGGTGGCGTCGACCCGCAGCCGCTCCGGGGCCAGGTACAGCAGGTCCAGCTCGCCCGCCAGGAACTCGGCCTCCACTACGCGCCGCTCGTCGAAGTCCTGCGTGGAGTTGATGAACCCGGCGCGCACACCGAGCGCCCGCAGCGCGTCCACCTGGTCCTGCATGAGCGCGATGAGCGGCGATACGACGATCCCCGTACCCGGTCTGACCAGGGCCGGGATCTGGTAGCACAGCGACTTGCCGCCGCCGGTCGGCATGAGGACGACCGCGTCGCCGCCGGCCACCACATGCTCGACGATCGCTTCCTGCTCGCCGCGGAAGGCCTCGTATCCGAAGACCCGGTGCAGTGTGGCGAGCGCTTCGCTCTCGTCCACGCCCGGCGCCTCGGTCATCTCTGCCATCTCGCTGATCACGCCCGTCCCGGCCATCGTCCCGTCCCCCGTGCGTCGTCCTTCGACCACTGCCTCCACGATAGGGGCCCGCGGTGACAGCCCCCGAGTTATCCACAGGCGCGTGGTGTGATCATCCGACCTCGCCATCGCACTCGTCTGCCGGTGTCGTACCTCAGCCCAATGGCCCGCCCGGCGTGGCGAGCCCCCGATGTGCGGGACATGCTGCTCGGGCGGGGCCGGGGGGACCCGCAGCCGTCGTGTCCGTCCGTCGCCGGAGGAGATGTCCCGCATGCGCCCCCGTCTCGCCAAGACCGTCCTCGCCCTGACCGCGTCCCTCTCCCTGCCTCTCGCCGCCGCGCCCGCCCACGCCGGCTCCGCGTCACCCCACCCTGCCGGGCAGGAGCAGCCCGCCCATGCCGGCCCCACGACCCCGGACCCGGTCCTGCTGGGGCAGCTCGCCCGCACGTACGAGGCGACCGCGAAGTACGGCTACCTGCCGAACGCGCTCGCCGACGGCTACCAGGCGCACATGTGCCTGGCCCGCGACCAGGGCGGGATGGGCTACCACTACTTCAATGAGTCCCGCTTCGGCTCGCTGGACCCGGCCAAGCCGGCCGGTCTTCTCTACGAGGACGACGGCAACGGCGGGCGCCGGCTCGTCGGGGTGGAGTGGGTCGTCCCGACCGCCGACGCCCAGGGCAAGCGGCCGCAGATCTTCGGCCAGGACTTCCAGGGCCCCATGGCCGGTCACTACCCCGGCATGCCGCGCCACTACGACCTGCACGCCTGGCTGTACAAGCCGAACCGCAACGGCCTGTTCGCCCAGTGGAACCCCGACGTGACCTGCCCGTCCTCCGACATGCCGAAGGCCTGACGCCCGCGCCCTTCACCGTCGCACGCGCCCTGCGCCGTCCAGGTCCGCACGCATGGGGCCCCGGTTCCTTGGTGAAGGAACCGGGGCCCCACAGCCGTACGGGACGAACGGCTCAGCGCACGAACACGCCCGCCTGGCTCGCCAGGTCCAGGAAGTACTGCGGCGCCACACCGAGCACCAGCGTGACCGCGACGCCGACACCGATCGCCGTCATCGTCAGCGGCGACGGCACGGCGACCGTCGGCCCCTCCGGACGCGGCTCGCTGAAGAACATCAGCACGATCACGCGGATGTAGAAGAACGCCGCGATGGCCGACGAGATCACACCGATCACGACCAGCGGGGCCGCGCCACCCTCGGCGGCCGCCTTGAAGACGGCGAACTTCCCGGCGAAGCCGGAGGTGAGCGGGATGCCCGCGAAGGCCAGCAGGAACACCGCGAACACGGCCGCCACCAGCGGCGAGCGCCGGCCGAGCCCCGCCCACTTCGACAGGTGCGTCGCCTCACCGCCCGCGTCGCGCACCAGCGTGACCACGGCGAACGCGCCGATCGTCACGAAGGAGTACGCGGCCAGGTAGAACAGCACCGACGAGACACCGTCGGGCGTGGTCGCGATGACACCCGCGAGGATGAATCCCGCGTGCGCGATCGACGAGTACGCCAGCAGTCGCTTGATGTCGGTCTGCGTGATGGCGACGATCGCGCCGCCCAGCATGGTGACGATCGCGACGCCCCACATGACCGGCCGCCAGTCCCAGCGCATCCCCGGCAGGACGACGTACAGGATGCGCAGCAGCGCGCCGAAGGCCGCCACCTTGGTCGCCGCGGCCATGAAGCCGGTCACCGGGGTCGGAGCGCCCTGGTAGACGTCCGGCGTCCACATGTGGAAGGGCACCGCGCCGACCTTGAACAGCAGGCCCATCACGATCATCGCGGTGCCGAGCAGCAGCAGCGCGTCGTTGCCCATGGTGCCCGCCAGGGCCGGGTCGACGTTGCTGATCGTGCCGTCGACGACCTGGGCGATCGTGCCGTACGAGACCGAGCCCGCGTAGCCGTACAGCAGGGCGATGCCGAACAGGGTGAACGCGGAGGCGAACGCGCCGAGCAGGAAGTACTTGACCGCGGCCTCCTGCGACATGAGCCGCTTGCGGCGGGCCAGGGCGCACAGCAGGTACAGCGGGAGCGAGAAGACTTCCAGCGCGACGAACAGGGTCAGCAGATCGTTGGCCGACGGGAAGACCAGCATGCCGGCGACCGCGAACAGCAGCAGCGGGAAGACTTCGGTGGTGGTGAAACCGGCCTTCACGGCCGCCTTCTCGCTCTCGCCGCCCGGCACCGACGCGGCCTGCGCGGCGAAGGAGTCCACGGGCCGGCCGTGCGCCGCCGGGTCCAGGCGCCGCTCGGCGAAGGTGAACAGGCCGACCAGGGCGGCCAGCACGATCGTGCCCTGCAGGAAGAGCGAAGGCCCGTCGACGGCGATGGCGCCCATCGCGGCGATGTGCGCCTTGGTGGTGCCGTAACCGTCCGCCGCGAGCGCGACGATGGCGGCGAAGGCGGCGGCGAGCGCGACGACGGACACGAACAGCTGGGCGTGGTAGCGCGCCCTGCGCGGCACGAACGCCTCGATGAGGACTCCCACGATCGCCGCGCCGATGACGATCAGGGTGGGCGACAATTGCCCGTATTCGATCTTCGGCGCGTCGATCTTGGAGATCGGGTCGGCCGCGGTTGTCCACAGGCTGTGGACGGCTGCTGTACTCACTTGGCCGCCTCCACCTCGGGCCGGGGGTCCTTCTTGTGTACGTCGGACAAGGTCTGCTTGACCGCCGGGTTGACGATGTCCGTGACGGGCTTCGGATAGACGCCCAGGAAGATCAGCAGGACGACCAGCGGGGCGACGACCACCAGCTCACGCACCCGCAGATCGGGCATCGCGGAGACCTCCGGCTTCACCGGGCCGGTCATCGTGCGCTGGTACAGCACCAGCGTGTACAGCGCGGCCAGCACGATGCCGAAGGTGGCGATGATGCCGATGGCCGGGTAGCGGGAGAACGCGCCGACCAGGACGAGGAACTCGCTGACGAACGGCGCCAGGCCCGGCAGCGACAGGGTCGCCAGACCGCCGATCAGGAAGGTGCCGGCGAGCACCGGGGCGACCTTCTGCACACCGCCGTAGTCCGCGATGAGCCGCGAACCGCGCCGGGAGATGAGGAAGCCGGCGACCAGCATCAGCGCGGCCGTCGAGATGCCGTGGTTGACCATGTACAGCGTCGCGCCGGACTGGCCCTGGCTGGTCATCGCGAAGATGCCGAGGATGATGAAGCCGAAGTGCGAGATCGACGCGTAGGCGATCAGACGCTTGATGTCGCGCTGGCCGACGGCGAGCAGCGCGCCGTAGATGATGCTGATCAAGGCCAGGACGAGGATCACCGGCGTCGCCCACTTCGACGCCTCCGGGAAGAGCTGGAGGCAGAAGCGCAGCATCGCGAAGGTGCCGACCTTGTCGACGACCGCCGTGATCAGGACGGCGACCGGCGCGGTGGACTCCTGCATGGCGTTGGGCAGCCAGGTGTGCAGCGGCCACAGCGGCGCCTTCACCGCGAAGGCGAAGAAGAAGCCGAGGAACAGCCAGCGTTCGGTGTTCGTCGCCATGTGCAGCGAGCCGTTGGCGCGGGCCTGGGCGATCTCGGCGAGGGAGAAGTTCCCGGCGACCACATACAGGCCGATCACCGCGGCCAGCATGATCAGACCGCCGACCAGGTTGTAGAGCAGGAACTTCACCGCCGCGTACGACCGCTGCGTGGACGCCGCCTCCTCGCCGTGCTCATGGGCACGGTCCCCGAAGCCGCCGATGAGGAAGTACATCGGGATCAGCATGGCTTCGAAGAAGATGTAGAAGAGGAAGACGTCGGTGGCCTCGAAGGAGAGGATCACCATCGCCTCGACGGCCAGGATCAGCGCGAAGAAGCCCTGCGTGGGCCGCCAGCGCCGGCTGCCGGTCTCCAGCGGGTCGGCGTCGTGCCAGCCCGCCAGGACAATGAACGGGATCAGCAGCGCGGTCAGCGCGACCAGCGCCACCGCGATGCCGTCCACGCCCAGTTCGTAGCGCACCCCGAAGTCCTTGATCCAGGCGTGCGACTCGGTGAGCTGGTAGCGGCCGCCGTCGGGGTCGAAGCGGACCAGGACGACGACGGCCAGGACGAGCGTGGCGAGCGAGAACAGCAGCGCCAGCCATTTGGCGGCGGTGCGCCGCGCGGCCGGCACGGCGGCCGTGGCGACCGCCCCGATGGCCGGGAGCGCCGCCGTCGCTGTCAGCAGAGGAAAGGACATCGGTATCAGACCGCCCTCATCAGCAGGGTCGCGGCAATGAGCAGTGCCGCACCGCCGAACATCGAGACCGCGTACGACCGCGCGAAGCCGTTCTGCAGTCGCCGCAGCCGTCCGGACAGGCCGCCGACCGAGGCCGCCGTGCCGTTGACGACACCGTCGACCAGGGTGTGGTCGACGTACACCAGGGAGCGCGTGAGGTGCTCGCCGCCGCGGACCAGGACGACGTGGTTGAAGTCGTCCTGCAGCAGATCGCGGCGGGCGGCCCGGGTGAGCAGCGAGCCGCGCGGGGCGACGGCCGGGACCGGCCTCCGGCCGTACTGCGCCCAGGCGATGGCCACGCCGATGACGAGGCACACCATGGTCGCGCCGGTGACGGTCGCCGCGCTGAGCGGCGAGTCGCCCTCACTGTGCCCGGTGACGGGCTCCAGCCAGTTCAGGAAGCGGTCGCCGATGCTGAAGAACGCACCGCCGAAGACCGATCCGACGGCCAGCACGATCATCGGGATCGTCATGACCTTCGGCGACTCGTGCGGGTGCGGTTCGCTGTGGGCGCCGCGGGTCTCGGCGGCCGGCTCCACGCTGGGCTCGGCCGGGGACGGCGTCGGCGCGTTGCGCCAGCGCTCCTCGCCGAAGAACGTCATCAGCATCACGCGCGTCATGTAGAAGGCGGTGATGGCCGCGCCCAGCAGGGCGGCGCCGCCGAGGATCCAGCCCTCGGTGCCGCCCTTGGCGAACGCCGCCTCGATGATCTTGTCCTTGGAGAAGAAGCCGGACAGGCCGGGGAAGCCGATGATCGCGAGGTAGCCGAGGCCGAAGGTGATGAACGTGACCGGCATGTACTTGCGCAGGCCGCCGTAGCGGCGCATGTCGACCTCGTCGTTCATGCCGTGCATGACCGAACCGGCGCCGAGGAAGAGGCCGGCCTTGAAGAAGCCGTGCGTCACCAGGTGCATGATCGCGAAGACGTAGCCGATCGGGCCGAGGCCCGCGGCCAGCACCATGTAGCCGATCTGCGACATGGTCGAGCCGGCCAGCGCCTTCTTGATGTCGTCCTTGGCGCAACCGACGATCGCACCGAACAGCAGCGTGACCGCGCCGACCACGGTGACGACGAGCTGCGCGTCGGGCGCCGCGTTGAAGATCGCCGCGGAGCGCACGATGAGATAGACGCCTGCGGTCACCATCGTCGCCGCGTGGATGAGGGCCGAGACCGGGGTCGGGCCCTCCATGGCGTCGCCGAGCCAGGACTGCAGCGGCACCTGGGCGGACTTGCCGCAGGCGGCGAGCAGCAGCATCAGGGCGATCGCGGTGAGCTTGCCCTCGGTGGCGCCGCCGACCAGTCCGGGCTGCTCGTGGGTGCCGAGGACGGGACCGAAGGCGAAGGTGCCGAAGGTGGTGAACATCAGCATGATGGCGATCGACAGGCCCATGTCGCCGACACGGTTGACCAGGAACGCCTTCTTCGCCGCGGTGGCCGCGCTGGGCTTGTGCTGCCAGAAGCCGATGAGCAGGTAGGAGGCGAGACCGACGCCCTCCCAGCCGACGTACAGCAGCAGGTAGTTGTCGGCCAGGACGAGCAGCAGCATCGCCGCGAGGAACAGGTTGAGGTAGCCGAAGAAGCGGCGGCGGCGCTCGTCGTGCTCCATGTACCCGACCGAGTACAGGTGGATCAGCGAGCCGACACCGGTGATCAGCAGGACGAACGTCATCGACAGCTGGTCCAGGCGGAAGGCCACGTCCGCCTGGAAGCCCTCGACGGGCACCCAGCTGAACAGGTGCTGGGTCAGGGTGCGGTGTGCGGCGTCCTTGCCCAGCAGGTCGGAGAAGAGGACGAGACCGAACACGAAGGACGCGGCCGACAGAGCCACGCCGATCCAGTGGCCGACGCGGTCCAGGCGCCGGCCACCGACCAGCAGGACGGCCGCTCCGAGCAGGGGCGCCGCGATGAGCAGCGCAATCAGGTTCTCCACGATTCTTCCGACCCCTTACAGCTTCATCAGGCTGGCGTCGTCGACCGAGGCCGAGTGGCGGGAACGGAACAGCGACACGATGATCGCGAGCCCGACCACGACCTCCGCCGCCGCGACGACCATCGTGAAGAACGCGATGATCTGGCCGTCGAGGTTGCCGTGCAGCCGGGAGAAGGCGACGAACGCGAGGTTGCAGGCGTTCAGCATCAGCTCGATGCACATGAAGACCACGATGGCGTTGCGCCGGATCAGCACGCCGGTGGCGCCGATCGTGAACAGCAGGGCCGCCAGATACAGGTAGTTGACCGGGTTCACTGCGACGCCTCCTCGGTCCGCTTGAAGGTCGCCGGTGTGATCGCGCCACGCTCCAGGCGCTCCTGCGCGCGCTGCTCCAGCGCCTTGAGGTCGTTGAGCGCCTCGGTCGACACGTCACGGATCTGGCCGCGCTCGCGCAGCGTCTTGCTGACGGTGAGCTCGGACGGTGTGCCGTCGGGGAGCAGGCCCGCGATGTCCACCGCGTTGTGCCGGGCGTACACGCCGGGCGCCGGCAGCGGCGGGATGTGCGCGCCTTCGCGGATGCGCTGTTCGGACATCTCCCGCTGGGTCTTGGCGCGCTCGGTGCGCTCGCGGTGGGTGAGCACCATGGCTCCGACGGTGGCCGTGATCAGCAGAGCGCCGGTGATTTCGAAGGCGAAGACGTACTTGGTGAAGATGAGGGACGCGAGCCCCTCCACATTGCCGTTCGCGTTCGCCTGGCCGGTGCCGTTGAACTCCTTCAGGGAGGCGTTGCCGATCCCGGCGAACAGCAGGATGCCGAAGCCGAGGCCGCACAGCAGGGCCAGCCAGCGCTGGCCCTTGATGGTCTCCTTCAGGGAGTCCGCCGCGGTGACACCGACCAGCATCACCACGAACAGGAACAGCATCATGATCGCGCCGGTGTAGACGACGATCTGCACGATGCCGAGGAAGTAGGCGCCGTTGGCGAGGTAGAACACCGCCAGGACGATCATGGTCCCGGCGAGGCAGAGGGCACTGTGCACGGCCTTCTTCATGAAGACGGTGCACAGGGCGCCGATCACCGCGACGGTGCCGAGGACCCAGAACTGGAAGGCCTCTCCGGTGGAGGTGGAGTAGGCGGCGAGCTGCGCGGTCATCGCCCGATCACCTTCTCCGACGCCGGTTCCTCCTCGCCGAAGGTGGACGCGGCCTCCTGCGGGACCTCCCCCTTGGAGACGGCGACCTGCCGGACCGTGCCGGGGGCGGCCTCGGTGACCAGGCCCTGGTAATAGTGCTGCTCGTCCATCCCCGGGTAGATCGCGTGCGGGACGTCGACCATGCCCTCTTCGAGGCCGGCGAGCAACTGCTCCTTGGTGTAGATGAGGTTGGCGCGGCTGGAGTCGGCCAGCTCGAACTCGTTGGTCATCGTCAGCGCGCGCGTGGGGCACGCCTCGATGCACAGCCCGCACAGGATGCAGCGGGCGTAGTTGATCTGGTAGACGCGGCCGTACCGCTCGCCCGGCGAGTAGCGCTCCTCGTCGGTGTTGTCGGCGCCCTCCACATAGATGGCGTCGGCGGGGCAGGCCCAGGCGCACAGCTCGCAGCCGACGCACTTCTCCAGGCCGTCCGGATGGCGGTTGAGCTGGTGCCGTCCGTGGAACCGCGGAGCCGTGGTCTTCTTCTGCTCCGGGTACTGCTCGGTCAGCCGCTTCTTGAACATGGCCTTGAAGGTCACGCCGAAGCCGGCCACCGGGTTGAGGAAACCGGGCTCGGTCTCCTTGGGCTCCTCAGCCATCGGACGCCTCCTTTCCATCCAGAGATCCGTCACTGTGAGTATCGGACCCACCACTGACAATCAGCTCCCGCTCGCGGCGCGAGCGGCGCCGGGGCACCGGCGGAAGCTCCTGTCCGGGCAGCGGTGGTACGGGGAATCCGCCGGCCATCGGGTCGAACCCGGCCGGCTGGGCGGCGGGCGTCCCGTCCTTCTTCGTCTTCTCGCGGAACATGTCGACGACGAACGACAGCAGCAGCAGCGCGAGGACGGCGCCGCCGACATAGAGGGCGATGTCGGCGAAGTCGTAGTTCTCGTTGCGCAGCGCCCGGACGGTCGCGACCAGCATCAGCCAGACCACCGACACCGGGATGAGGACCTTCCAGCCGAGCTTCATCAGCTGGTCGTAGCGGACGCGGGGCAGTGTGCCGCGCAGCCAGATGAAGAAGAACAGCAGCAGCTGGACCTTGATCACGAACCAGAGCAGCGGCCACCAGCCGTGGTTCGCGCCCTCCCAGAAGGTGGAGATGGGCCAGGGGGCGCGCCAGCCGCCGAGGAAGAGGGTGGTCGACACCGCCGACACCGTCACCATGTTCACGTACTCGGCGAGCATGAACATCGCGAACTTGATCGACGAGTACTCGGTGTTGAAGCCGCCCACCAGGTCGCCCTCGGACTCCGGCATGTCGAAGGGGGCGCGGTTGGTCTCGCCGACCATCGTGACGATGTAGAGGATGAAGGAGACCGGCAGCAGCAGGATGTACCAGCGGTCGTGCTGCTGCTCGACGATCGTCGACGTCGACATCGAGCCGGAGTACAGGAACACCGAGGCGAACGCGGCGCCCATGGCGATCTCGTAGGAGATCATCTGCGCGCAGGAGCGCAGACCGCCGAGCAGCGGGTACGTCGAGCCGGAGCTCCAGCCCGCGAGCACGATGCCGTAGATGCCGACCGAGGCGACCGCGAGAATGTAGAGCATCGCGATCGGCAGGTCGGTGAGCTGCATCGTGGTGCGGTGGCCGAAGATCGAGATCTCGTTGCCGGCCGGGCCGAAGGGGATCACCGCGATCGCCATGAACGCCGGGATGGCGGCGACGATCGGCGCGAGGACGTAGACCACCTTGTCCGCGCGCTTGACGATGACGTCTTCCTTGAGCATCAGCTTGATGCCGTCGGCGAGCGACTGGAGCATGCCCCAGGGGCCGTGCCGGTTGGGGCCGATGCGCAGCTGCATCCACGCGACGACCTTGCGCTCCCAGACGATGGAGAACAGCACGGTCACCATCAGGAAGGCGAAGCAGAACACCGCCTTGACGACGACCAGCCACCACGGGTCGCGGCCGAACATCGAGAGGTCTTCAGCGGCGAGGTACGGGCTCATGCCTCCACCTCCTTCGGGGCGTCGGCGACGGGGGCCGCCGGGCCGATGCGGACGAGCGAGCCGGGCAGCGCCCCGGTGTCGGAGGCGACGCCTCCGCCGACGGAGTTCAGCGGGAGCCAGACGACACGGTCGGGCATCTCGGTGACCTCGAGCGGAAGTTCGGTGGTGCCCGCCGGGCCGGTCACGGCGAGGAGGTCGCCCTCCTTGACGCCCGCCTCGGCGGCCGTGGCGGCCGACACGCGCGCGTGGGCGGCGTGCCGCGTCCCGGCGAGCGCCTCGTCGCCCTCCTGCAGCACGCCCTGGTCCAGCAGCAGCCGGTGCCCGGCGAGCACCGCCTCACCGGCCGCGGGCCGCGGGAGCGGCCCGGCCGTCTCCAGCGGATCGGTGGCGCGCGGCCCGGCCCAGGCACCCAGCCGGTCGATCTCCGCGCGGGTGGTGCGCAGATCGGGCAGGCCCAGGTGGACGTCCATGGCGTCGGCGAGCATCTGCAGCACGCGCGCGTCGGTCGGCTCGATACGGCGGGTCATGTGGTCGGGCTTGAGAGCGGCCTCGAAGAAGCGGACCCGGCCTTCCCAGTTGAGGAAGGTGCCCGGCTTCTCGGCGACCGCCGCGACCGGCAGGACGACATCGGCGCGCTCGGTGATCTCACTGGGCCGCAGCTCCAGCGACACCAGGAAGCCGACCTCCTCCAGAGCGGTACGCGCGCGTGCCGGGTCGGGCAGGTCGGCGACCTCCACACCGGCCACCAGCAGCGCCTGGAGTTCACCGCCGGCGGCGGCCTCCACGATCTGCCCGGCGTCACGGCCGTAGCGGTGCGGGAGTTCGGCGACGCCCCAGACGGCGGCGACCTCCTCACGCGCGCGTGGATCGGTGGCCGGGCGGCCGCCCGGCAGCAGCGACGGCAGCGCACCGACCTCGATCGCGCCGCGCTCCCCGGCCCGCCGCGGGATCCACACCAGATCGGCGCCGGTCGCGGACGCGGCCCGTACGGCGGCGGTGAGACCGCCGGCCACCGCGGCCAGCCGCTCGCCGACGACGATCACCGCGCCCTCGGTGCGCAACGCCTCGGCGGCCCGGGCCCCGTCGTCCTCCAGGCCGGCGCCGCTCGCGAGGGCGTCCAGCCATTCGGTCTCGGTGCCGGGAGCGGCCGGCAGCAGCGTGCCGCCCGCCTTGGTCAGACCGCGGGTCGCGTGCGTGGCCAGTGCGAACACCTTCTGCCCGTGCCCCCGCCAGGCCTTGCGCAGCCGGAGGAAGACACCGGGCGCCTCCTCCTCGGACTCGAAGCCGACCAGCAGGACCGCCGGCGCCTTCTCCAGGGAGGTGTACGTCACGCCCGTACCGTCGAGGTCACGGCCCCGGCCGGCGACCCGGGCGGCGAGGAAGTCGGCCTCCTCACTGCTGTGCACGCGCGTGCGGAAGTCGATGTCGTTGGTGTCGAGCGCCACGCGCGCGAACTTGCTGTAGGCGTAGGCGTCCTCGACGGTGAGCCGGCCACCGGTCAGCACACCGGTGCGGCCACGCGAGGCGAGCAGCCCCTGCGCGGCGATCTGCAGCGCCTCCGGCCAGGACGCCGGCTCCAGCTCACCCTCCGCGTTGCGCACCAGCGGCGTGGTGAGACGGTCCTTCTGCTGGGCGTAACGGAAGGCGAAGCGCCCCTTGTCGCAGATCCACTCCTCGTTGACCTCGGGGTCGAAGCCGGCCAGCCGCCGCATGACCTTGCCGCGCCGGTGGTCGGTGCGCGTCGCGCAGCCACCGGAGCAGTGCTCGCACACCGACGGCGAGGAGATCAGGTCGAAGGGACGGGAGCGGAACCGGTACGCCGCCGAGGTGAGCGCGCCGACCGGGCAGATCTGGATGGTGTTGCCGGAGAAGTACGACTCGAACGGGTCGCCCTCACCGGTGCCGACCTGCTGCAGCGCGCCCCGCTCGATCAGCTCGATCATCGGGTCGCCGGCGATCTGGTTGGAGAAGCGGGTGCAGCGCGCGCACAGCACGCACCGCTCGCGGTCCAGCAGCACCTGCGTCGAGATCGGCACCGGCTTCTCGTAGGTGCGCTTCCTGCCCTCGAAGCGGGACTCGGCGTTGCCGTGCGACATCGCCTGGTTCTGCAGCGGGCACTCGCCGCCCTTGTCGCAGACCGGGCAGTCCAGCGGGTGGTTGATGAGCAGCAGCTCCATCACACCCTTCTGGGCCTTCTCGGCGACCGGGGAGCTGAGCTGCGTCTTGACGACCATGCCGTCGGTGCAGGTGATCGTGCAGGACGCCATCGGCTTGCGCTGGCCCTCGACCTCGACGATGCACTGCCGGCAGGCGCCGGCCGGGTCGAGCAGGGGGTGGTCGCAGAACCGGGGGATCTCGATGCCGAGCTGCTCCGCGGCCCGGATGACCAGGGTGCCCTTGGGCACGCTGATCTCGACGCCGTCGATGGTCAGCGTCACCAGGTCCTCGGGCGGGACCGCCGCCTCTCCCCCGCCCGCCGGGGCGTTGGTGGTCACGGTCATGCGTTCACCTCCGTGCGGTCGGCCCAGGCCGTCGACTTGGCCGGGTCGAAGGGGCAGCCGCGGCCCGTGATGTGCTGCTCGTACTCCTCGCGGAAGTACTTCAGCGAGGAGAAGATCGGCGAGGCGGCACCGTCGCCGAGGGCGCAGAACGACTTGCCGTTGATGTTGTCGGCGATGTCGGCGAGCTTGTCGAGGTCGCTCATCGCGCCCTTGCCGGCCTCGATGTCCCGCAGCAACTGCACCAGCCAGTAGGTGCCTTCACGGCAGGGCGTGCACTTGCCGCACGACTCGTGGGCGTAGAACTCCGTCCAGCGGGTCACCGCGCGCACCACGCAGGTCGTCTCGTCGAAGCACTGCAGGGCCTTCGTGCCGAGCATGGAACCGGCGGCGCCCACTCCTTCGTAGTCGAGCGGGACGTCGAGGTGCTCGTCGGTGAACATCGGCGTCGAGGAGCCGCCCGGGGTCCAGAACTTCAGCCGGTGCCCGGGGCGCATGCCGCCGCTCATGTCGAGCAGCTGGCGCAGTGTGATCCCGAGCGGCGCCTCGTACTGGCCGGGGCTGGCGACATGACCGGAGAGGGAGTACAGCGTGAAGCCAGGGGACTTCTCGCTTCCCATCGACCGGAACCAGTCCTTGCCCCGATTCAGGATCGCGGGAACCGACGCGATCGACTCGACGTTGTTCACAACAGTCGGGCAGGCATACAGGCCCGCCACAGCAGGGAAGGGGGGACGGAGCCGCGGTTGACCCCGGCGGCCTTCGAGCGAGTCCAGCAGCGCGGTCTCCTCACCGCAGATGTACGCCCCGGCGCCGGCGTGCACGGTGAGGTTCAGATCGAGCCCGCTGCCCAGGATGTTCTCGCCGAGGTAGCCGGCCTCGTAGGCCTCGCGCACGGCCTCGTGCAACCGCCGCAATACGGGGACGACTTCACCACGCAGGTAGATGAAGGCATGCGACGACCTGATGGCATAGCACGCGATCACGATGCCCTCGATGAGGCTGTGCGGGTTCGCGAAGAGGAGCGGGATGTCCTTGCACGTCCCGGGCTCCGACTCGTCGGCGTTGACAACCAGATAGTGCGGTTTTCCATCACCCTGCGGGATGAACTGCCACTTCATCCCCGTCGGGAATCCCGCGCCGCCGCGCCCGCGCAGACCGGAGTCCTTGACGTACGCGATCAGGTCGTCCGGCGACATGGCGAGCGCCTTGCGGAGCCCCTCGTACCCTTCGTGCCGTCGGTAGACGTCCAGGGACCAGGACCGGTCCTCGTCCCAGAAGGACGACAGCACGGGCGCGAGCAGCTCCTCGGGGCTGTTCTCCTTCAGTTCGGGTGCCAAGGTCATCACTCCCCCTCCTCGGCTGCGGGCCCCGCCGGGTGGGAGGGGTCGGAGGCCGATGTGTCCTGCGGCGCGTCATGGGAGCTGAGGTGCTCGGCCGGCGACGGCTCGTGCACCCTGTCCTGCTCCTGATGAGGACCGCCGCGCGGATGGACCACGCGCGCGGGTCCGGCCTCTCCCTTGGCCAGGCGGAGGCCCACCAGCGACGCCGGTCCCGCACTGCCGCCCGCCTCGACGGCCCCTGGCCGCTCGTCGGGGAAGCCGGCCAGAATCCGCGCGGTCTCCTTGAAGGTGCACAGCGGCGCACCGCGCGTGGGCGTGACCGGGCGACCCGCGCGCAGGTCGTCGACGAGACGGCGGGCGCTGTCGGGCGTCTGGTTGTCGAAGAACTCCCAGTTGACCATCACGACGGGCGCGAAGTCGCAGGCCGCGTTGCACTCGATGTGCTCCAGGGTGACCTTGCCGTCGTCGGTGGTCTCGCCGTTGCCGACGCCGAGGTGCTCCTGGAGCTGCTCGAAGATCGCGTCTCCGCCCATCACCGCGCAGAGCGTGTTGGTGCACACACCGACCTGGTAGTCGCCGCTCGGCCGGCGCCGGTACATGGTGTAGAAGGTGGCGACGGCGGTGACCTCGGCCGTGGTCAGGCCGAGCACGTCCGCGCAGAACCGCATCCCGGTGCGCGTGACGTGGCCCTCCTCCGACTGCACCAGGTGCAGCAGCGGAAGGAGCGCCGAGCGGGAGTCGGGGTAGCGGGCGATGATCTCGCGCGCGTCCGCCTCCAGCCGGGCTCGGACCTCGTCCGGGTAGTCGGGCGCGGGCAGCTCGGGCATCCCCAGGCTGACGCCTCGCTCCGAAGAAGAGGTGGTCACCGGTCGACGCCTCCCATCACGGGGTCGATGGACGCGACGGCGACGATGACGTCGGCGACCTGGCCGCCTTCGCACATCGCCGCCATGGCCTGCAGGTTGGTGAACGACGGGTCGCGGAAGTGGACCCGGTAGGGGCGGGTGCCGCCGTCGGACACGGCGTGCACGCCGAGTTCGCCCTTGGGGGACTCGACCGCCGCGTATGTCTGTCCCGGCGGTACCCGGAAGCCCTCCGTGACCAGCTTGAAGTGGTGGATCAGGGCCTCCATGGAGGTGCCCATGATCTTCTTGATGTGGTCGAGGGAGTTGCCCAGTCCGTCCGGTCCCAGGGCGAGCTGGGCGGGCCAGGCGATCTTCTTGTCGGCGACCATGACCGGACCGGGCTGGAGCCGGTCCAGGCACTGCTCGACGATGCCCAGCGACTGGCGCATCTCCTCCAGCCGGATCAGGAAGCGGCCGTAGGCGTCGCAGCTGTCGGCGGTCGGGACGTCGAAGTCGTACGTCTCGTAGTCGCAGTAGGGCTGTGTCTTGCGCAGGTCGTGCGGCAGGCCCGTGGCGCGCAGGATGGGTCCCGTCGCGCCGAGGGCCATGCAGCCGGCCAGGTCGAGGTAGCCGATGTCCTGCATGCGGGCCTTGAAGATGGGGTTCCCGGTGGCGAGCTTGTCGTACTCGGGAAGGTTCTTCTTCATCTTCTTCACGAACTCGCGGATGTGGTCCACCGCGCCGGGCGGCAGGTCCTGGGCGAGTCCGCCGGGGCGGATGTACGCGTGGTTCATCCTCAGGCCCGTGATGAGCTCGTAGATGTCGAGGATCATCTCGCGGTCACGGAACCCGTAGATCATGATCGTGGTCGCGCCGAGCTCCATACCGCCGGTGGCGATGCACACCAGGTGGGAGGAGAGCCGGTTCAGCTCCATCAGGAGCACACGGATGATCTTGGCCCGCTCGGTGATCTGGTCCTCGATACCGAGGAGCTTCTCCACGGCGAGGCAGTAGGCGGTCTCGTTGAAGAAGGACGTCAGGTAGTCCATGCGCGTCACGAACGTGGTGCCCTGCGTCCATGTCCGGTACTCGAGGTTCTTCTCGATGCCGGTGTGGAGATAGCCGATGCCGCAGCGGGCCTCGGTGACCGTCTCGCCCTCGATCTCCAGGATCAGGCGCAGCACGCCGTGGGTGGAGGGGTGCTGGGGGCCCATGTTGACGACGATGCGCTCGTCGTCGGCCTTGGCGGCGGACTGGACGACCTCGTCCCAGTCGCCACCGGTCACCGTGTAGACGGTGCCCTCGGTGGTCTCGCGGGCCGAGGCGGCCGACGCGGCGTGTGACTGCGTGTTGCTCACGAGTACGACCTCCGCTGGTCCGGAGCCGGGATCTGGGCGCCCTTGTACTCGACGGGGATGCCGCCGAGGGGGTAGTCCTTGCGCTGCGGATGGCCCTGCCAGTCGTCCGGCATCATGATCCGCGTCAGCGCCGGGTGACCGTCGAAGACGATCCCGAAGAAGTCGTACGTCTCGCGCTCGTGCCAGTCGTTCGTCGGATAGACGGAGACCAGCGACGGGATGTGCCGGTCGCTGTCGGGGCAGCTGACCTCGAGCCGGACGAGCCGGTTGTGGGTGATCGAGCGCAGGTGGTAGACGGCGTGCAGCTCGCGGCCCTTGTCGTTCGGGTAGTGCACGCCGCTGACGCCGGTGCACAGCTCGAAGCGCAGCGCCGGGTCGTCGCGCAGGGTGCGGGCGACGCGGAGCAGGTGCTCGCGCTCGATGTGGAACGTCAGCTCGTCCCGGTCGACGACCGTCTTCTCGATGGCGTTCTCGGGCAGCAGGCCCTGTTCCTCGAGCGCGCCCTCGAGTTCGTCGGCGACCTCGTCGAACCAGCCGCCGTACGGCCTGCTCGCCGGTCCCGGGAGGCGGACCGAGCGGACCAGGCCGCCGTAGCCGGAGGTGTCGCCGCCGTTGTTGGCGCCGAACATGCCGCGCTGGACGCGGATCTCCTCGCCGCCCTCACCGCGCTGGCCGGGGAGGTTGGAGGCGGACAGGTCCTTCTCGGGGTTCACCCCGTTCGACCCGTTGGCCCCGTTGGATCCGTTGACGCCGTTCGAACCATTCGATCCGTTCGCGCCGTTGGCACCCTTGGCGCCGTTCGCACCGTTGGCTCCGGTGCCGTTCGCGTCGCTCACCGCAGCAGCCCCTTCATCTCGATCGTGGGCAGGGCCTTGAGCGCCGCTTCCTCCGCCTCCCGGGCCGCCTCCTCGGCGTTCACGCCGAGCTTGGAGGACTGGATCTTCTGGTGGAGCTTGAGGATCGCGTCCATCAGCATCTCGGGCCGCGGCGGGCAGCCGGGCAGGTAGATGTCGACGGGGACGATGTGGTCGACGCCCTGGACGATCGCGTAGTTGTTGAACATGCCGCCCGAGGAGGCGCACACGCCCATGGAGATCACCCACTTGGGGTTCGGCATCTGGTCGTAGACCTGCCGCAGGACCGGCGCCATCTTCTGGCTGACCCGGCCGGCGACGATCATCAGGTCCGCCTGGCGAGGCGAGCCGCGGAAGACCTCCATACCGAAGCGGGCCAGGTCGTAACGGCCGGCGCCGGTGGTCATCATCTCGATGGCGCAGCAGGCGAGGCCGAAGGTCGCGGGGAAGACGGACGCCTTGCGCACCCAGCCCGCGGCCTGTTCGACGGTGGTCAGCAGGAAGCCGCTCGGAAGCTTTTCTTCGAGTCCCATGTCCTAAGGCCCCTCAGTCCCATTCCAGGCCGCCGCGCCGCCAGACATAGGCGTAGGCGACGAAGACGGTGAGCACGAAGAGCAGCATCTCCACGAGCCCGAAAATCCCCAGGGCGTCGAAGGTGACGGCCCAGGGGTAGAGGAAGACGATCTCGATGTCGAAGACGATGAAGAGCATCGCCGTCAGGTAGTACTTGATGGGGAAGCGCCCGCCGCCGGCCGGCGTGGGGGTCGGCTCGATACCGCACTCGTAGGCCTCGAGCTTGGCGCGGTTGTACCGCTTCGGACCGATCAGCGTGGCCATGACCACGGAGAAGATCGCAAAGCCTGCCCCGAGGGCTCCCAGTACGAGGATGGGCGCATACGCGTTCACCGCTCCTCGCTCCTCTCAGTCGGCACTGACTGCTGGCGGTTGCGGTCGGCCTCACGGCCGCCTCATCGGCCCCACGAACCCCGCCCGCCCCGGCGAAGATCGGGAACATGTGAAGCAGGTCACAAGCCCAACCGCGTGCATCTTATGCCCGCCGGTCTGTGATCTGCGACACGGGGTATTGCACAAGCTTTGTGATCTCCACCACCTGACGAAGGATCATGAAGTCGGATGAGCAGTGATCTTCATACAGGAAGCGTCCGAGCGATCACCAGAGGTGACATTTCCGCTCGTCGGGGCAGGTCAGAGGGGGCGTCTCCATATCAAGAGTCTTCGAGACGAGGCAAATTCGCCCTGGACCCGATCTCTTGCTAGAGCCCGCGTTCACACATCAGAGGGACCCGCGGCACGAGCCGTGGACGCGTGCACGCGTTCACGAAGTCGCACCGTCGAGATCGCGCCGTGATCAGGATGTGATCATGATGCGCGGACGCGGGCCGACCGGAGGCCGTTCCGTGACCTCCGCCACACCCTTGAGGGGCGCCCGATAACCGGGCTTGGCCAACGAGTCCAACCAGTGGTAGGCGGAGGGCAATTCGGGCGTAATAACGAAAGTACGTGATCAAAGCCGTGTTGAGCTGAGTCCACAATGTCCGTTACGGCGTCAATAAAGAACGACACGCCCGGGATTCAGGGCCTTGGCTGAGCAACTGTGGCGCAGCACACGTTTCTTGAAGGTATGAAGGAGCCCCTGATACCGGTTGTACCCATGTCCCACACCGCTCACATACGCAGCCACCGGAAACCCCGCCGCAGCGCGTCGAAAATCGCGATGCGGGCCGGAGTTGCCGGTGGCGTCCTCAGCACCCTGGCAGTCGCCGGTGCGTCGGCCTCCTCGGCGAACGCCGCGGAGCCCGTGACGCAGACCCTTGAACTGCCCACCCTGACGGCGGACATATCCGCCCAGGTCGCCCAGTCCGCGGAGGCCACGCAGCTCGCCGCCGCGAACTACGAGCTGCGGGCCGAGCGTGACGCGGCTGCGGCGAAGGCCGCCCAGCAGGCCGAGAAGAACCTCGCCGAGGCCAAGAAGAAGGCCGCGGAGGCCAAGAAGAAGGCCCAGGAGGAGGAGGCCCGCAAGGCCGCCGCCGAGCAGGCCGCCCAGCGCGCCTCGCGCAGCTCCGAGCGCCCCACGCTCTCCGCCTCCGTGAGCGCCGACGTCTCCACCAGCTCGTCCTCGGCGACCGGTTCGGCCGCTGCCGTCGTCGACTTCGTCAAGGCGCAGGTCGGCAAGGCCTACGTCTCCGGCGCCACCGGCCCGTCCGCCTACGACTGCTCCGGCCTGGTGCAGACCGCCTTCAAGCAGGTCGGCATCGACCTGCCGCGCGTCTCGCAGGACCAGTCCACCGCCGGCACCCAGGTCTCCCTGAGCAACCTTCAGCCGGGCGACATCCTCTACTGGGGCGGCGCGGGCAGCGCCTACCACGTGGCCGTGTACGTCGGTGACGGCATGTTCGTCGGCGCGCAGAACCCGTCCTCGGGCGTCGTCGAGCGGGACCTGTCGTACGACCCGCCGAGCGGTGCGGTGCGCGTCCTCTGACACACGCACACGTACAACCGTAAAACGGACGAAGGGCCGCGGCCGCGCGAGGGCAGCGGCCCTTCGCCGCACCCCGCGCGGGGCCTCGGTGGCCCGCGTACGCAAAGGCCGGCACCCCCGAGGGGAGCGCCGGCCGTCGGTGTCCGTGCGGGAGGCGGCTACGCCTTCGGTGCCACCTTGCTCAGACCGTTGATGATGCGGTCCATCGCGTCACCGCCCGTCGGGTCGGTGAGGTTGGCGAGCAGCTTGAGGGTGAACTTCATCAGCACCGGGTGGGTCAGACCGCGCTGGGCGGCGATCTGCATGACCTTCGGATTGCCGATGAGCTTCACGAAGGCGCGGCCGAGCGTGTAGTAGCCGCCGTAGGTGTCCTTCAGGATGCGCGGGTACCGGTGCAGGGCGAGTTCGCGCTGGCCGGGCGTGGCACGCGCGTGTGCCTGGACGATGACGTCGGCGGCGAGCTGCCCGGACTCCATCGCGTAGGCGATGCCCTCGCCGTTGAAGGGGTTCACCAGGCCGCCGGCGTCGCCGACGAGCAGCAGGCCCTTGGTGTAGTGCGGCTGGCGGTTGAAGGCCATGGGCAGAGCGGCGCCGCGGATCGGGCCGGTCATGTTGTCCGGGGTGTAGCCCCAGTCCTCCGGCATGGAGGCGCACCAGGCCTTGAGCACCTCGCGCCAGTCCAGCTCCTTGAAGGAGTCGGAGGTGTTGAGCACGCCCAGGCCGACGTTGGAGGTGCCGTCGCCCATGCCGAAGATCCAGCCGTAGCCGGGCAGCAGCCGGTCCTGGGGGCCGCGGCGGTCCCACAGTTCCAGCCAGGACTCCAGGTAGTCGTCGTCGTGGCGGGGGCTTTCGAAGTACGTGCGGACCGCGACGCCCATGGGACGGTCCTCGCGGCGGTGCAGGCCCATCGCCAGGGACAGCCGGGTGGAGTTGCCGTCGGCGGCGACGACGAGCGGCGCGTGGAAGGTGACCTCGCGCTTCTCCTCGCCGAGCTTGGCGGTGACGCCGGTGATGCGGCCGGTGCGGTCGTCGACGACCGGACCTGAGACGTTGCAGCGCTCGAAGAGGCGGGCGCCCGCCTTCTGGGCCTGGCGGGCCAGCTGCTCGTCGAAGTCGTCGCGCTTGCGGACCAGGCCGTAGTCGGGGAAGGAGGCGAGATCCGGCCAGTCCAGCTGCAACCGCACCCCGCCGCCGATGATGCGCAGGCCCTTGTTGCGCAGCCAGCCGGCTTCCTCGGAGACGTCGATGCCCATCGCGACGAGCTGCTTCACGGCGCGCGGGGTGAGGCCGTCACCGCACACCTTCTCCCGTGGGAAGGCGGTCTTCTCCAGCAGCAGCACGTCGAGGCCGGCCCGCGCGAGGTGGTACGCGGTCGTGGAGCCGGCCGGGCCCGCGCCCACGACGATCACATCGGCGGTGTTCTCGGAGAGCGGCTCGGTCACGACACTCACGGCGGGATCTCCCCAAGTTCGAAATCTGTGTGCCGACCGGCACGGGACATGGGCAGTCTATTCAGCGGCATGGATCAAACGGCTGAAGGGCTGCCCCGTGAACCGAACTCTCCCCGTGGTACGGCTGCGTGTCCCCACCGACGAGGACGCGGTGGCCTGGCACCGGGTCTTCGCACACCCGGACGTCATGGAGTTCCACGGCGGCAGACCGGCTGAGCTGTCCGTCTACGAGGAGCTCACCGCCCGCCAGCGCAGACACGACGCCGAACGCGGCTTCTGCCTGTGGACCATGGTCGACGACCAGGACCGGGTCATCGGATTCACCGGCGCTCAGCCGTGGCCGCACGCGTGGGGACCGGCCGGCGAGATCGAGATCGGCTGGCGGCTGGGCCGGGACCACTGGGGCAAGGGGTACGTCACCGCGGCCGCGCTCATGACCCTGGAGCGGGTGCGCGCGGCGGGCGTGAACGACGTCGTCGCCCTGGTCGACGCGCGCAACGCCCGCTCGATCGCGGTCACGCAGCGGCTGGGGATGAGGTTGGCGGAGACGTTCGTGACGCCTGAGTCGGCGCGGAAGGGGCACTGCTACCGACTCGCGCTGTAACCCTGAGTAACAGTCCACTACTGACGGCGACACAATGCTTCCGGTGGGCACCTCCGGGCGGTTACCCTGCCAGTACCGCTGGGGGTGACATCTGTGCCCATAACACCCAGAACACCGGAAGTCCGTGTGCCCAGGCTCGTCGGCCTGATGGCCATCGACGCCCGCGAGAGAGCCGCCGCGCACGGCGTGCTGCTCGCCGCTCCCGACCGGCCCGACTTCCGCCGGACCGTCGTCGACTACGTCGTACGGCAGTACCCGCCGCCCGGCGCGGAGGTGCCGCGCGGGGCCGCGGTCACCGTGTGGTTCGACCTGGGCGAGGGCGAGGGGGGCGGCGGAGCGGGCGTGCACGAGCCGCGCCTGCCGCACACGCCGTACGGCGGCCTGCAGCGGGAGCTGGACGAGCCGGGGGATCCGTACGCGGTGATCGGGGGCTGACGGGCAGCCCCTTCACCACCCGTGACCCCCGCGGAGGCCCCACCCCTGAAACACCGGGAGCCCTCAGCTCTCCTTGAACCCCCGGTGCAGCGCCACCACGCCACCGGTCAGATTGCGCCAGGCCACCTTCGTCCAGCCGGCCTTGCGCAGGTGCTCGGCGAGGGCGGGCTGGTCGGGCCAGGCACGGATGGACTCCGCGAGGTAGACGTACGCGTCCGGGTTGGAGGACACCGCGCGGGCGACCGGCGGCAACGCCCGCATCAGGTACTCGGTGTAGACGGTCCGGAACGGCGCCCACGTCGGGTGCGAGAACTCGCAGATGACGATCCGGCCGCCGGGCCGGGTCACCCGGTGCATCTCACGCAGCGCCGTGCCGTAGTCCTGCACGTTGCGCAGCCCGAAGGAGATCGTCACCGCGTCGAAGGTGTCGTCCTTGAAGGGCAGCTTCGTCGCGTCCCCGGCGGTGAAGGGCAGCCAGGAGCGCTTGCGCTTGCCGACCTGGAGCATGCCGAGGGAGAAGTCGCAGGGGACGACATAGGCCCCGGTCCGCGCGAACGGCAGCGAGGAGGTCGCCGTGCCGGCGGCCAGGTCCAGCACCTTCTGCGCGGGCCGGGCGTCGACCGCCTTGGCCACCTCCTTGCGCCAGCGGCGGTCCTGCCCCAGGGACAGCACGTCGTTGGTCAGGTCGTACCGGTCCGCCACGTCGTCGAACATCGAAGCGACTTCGTGCGGCTGCTTGTCCAGGGATGCGCGGGTCACCGGACCATTGTGGCAGGGGGCCCCACGGCCGGGAGCGTCGGCTTGTGGCGCGCCGCCACGTCCTCCACCCACCCGCACCCTGGGGATACTCAGCGGCGCCGGTACAGCAGGCGGCCCGCGAGGACGGTCGCCACACACGTCCCGGCACCGCGTTCCGCCAGTTCCGCCTCGTCGCGTACGTCGAAGACGGCGAACCGGGCGGCCGAGCCGGCGTCCCGCTCGGGCGCGAACTCCACGGGCGCCCCGCAGGCGTACGGGTCGAGGGACGCGCGCCCCTGCGGCCTGCCGATGCGGCCCACCACGCCGAGCCCGGTGCGCCGCACCGCGTCCTGCACGGCACGGTTGCGCACCGGCTCGCAGGCCACCGCGACCGTGCCGTGCGCCAGCATGCGCTGCACTCCGCGCCGGGCGCTCGCCCCCCAGCGGGCGTCGTCCAGGGCGAGCATCGCCAGGGCGTCACCGGTCAGCGGCTCGGTGCCGAGCTCGTCGGCCTCGCGCGGGTCCGGGTGGTAGGCCTCCTCCAGCAGCTCGTTGCCGTACAGGTTGACCAGACCGGGGGTGAGGATGCCCGGCCACTCGCGCACGCGCGCCCGCGGATGCGCGGCGCGGACCTCCTCCAGGGGCCCGGCGGCGGTGATCCACTCGCCCTGCACGGCCAGCGCGCGGCCCCGGGAGTCGGCGTGAAGCGTCAGCACCGCGGCGTCAGTTGGGCGCGAGCAGCTTCAGCTCCGGGTGAGCCGTGCCGCCCTCGATCGCGGTGGAGGAGATGTGGGAGACCACGCGGTCGTCGACGGGGTCGTTCGCCGGGTCGTCGTGCACGACCAGGTGCTCGTACGTCGTCGAGCGCTGCGCCGGGACGCGGTCCGCCTTGCGGATCAGGTCGATGATCTCCATGCGGTTGGAGCGGTGCTTGGCGCCGGCGGAGGACACGACGTTCTCCTCCAGCATGATCGAGCCGAGGTCGTCCGCGCCGTAGTGCAGGGAGAGCTGGCCGACCTCCTTGCCGGTGGTGAGCCAGGAGCCCTGGATGTGGGCGACGTTGTCGAGGAAGAGGCGGGCGATCGCGATCATCCGCAGGTACTCGAAGAGCGTCGCCTGGGTGCGGCCCTTCAGATGGTTGTTCTCCGGCTGGTAGGTGTACGGGATGAACGCGCGGAAGCCGCCCGTGCGGTCCTGTACGTCACGGATCATCCGCAGGTGCTCGATGCGCTCGGCGTTGGTCTCGCCGGTGCCCATCAGCATGGTGGACGTCGACTCCACGCCCAGCCGGTGCGCGGTCTCCATGATCTCCAGCCAGCGCTCGCCGGACTCCTTCAGCGGCGCGATCGCCTTGCGCGGCCGCTCCGGCAGCAGCTCGGCGCCGGCGCCCGCGAAGGAGTCGAGGCCCGCCTGGTGGATACGGGTGATGGCCTCCTCGACCGACACACCGCTGATCCGGGCCATGTGCTCGACCTCGGACGCGCCCAGCGAGTGGATCACCAGCTGCGGGAACGCGTCCTTGATGGCCTTGAAGTGCGTCTCGTAGTACTCGACGCCGAAGTCCGGGTGGTGGCCGCCCTGGAACATGATCTGCGTGCCGCCCAGCTCCACGGTCTCCGCGCAGCGGCGCAGGATGTCGTCGAGGTCGCGGGTCCAGCCCTTGGCCGTGTCCTTGGGGGCGGCGTAGAAGGCGCAGAACTTGCACGCCGTGACGCACACGTTCGTGTAGTTGATGTTCCGCTCGATGATGTACGTCGCGATGTGCTCGGTGCCCGCGTACCGGCGGCGGCGCACGGCGTCGGCGGCGGCGCCGAGCGCGTGCAGCGGGGCGTCGCGGTAGAGGTCGAGCGCCTCCTCGGGCGTGATCCGTCCGCCCGCGGCGGCACGGTCGAGGACGGACTGGAGGTCGGCCTTCTCGGTCACCGGAGCGTCCCTTTCGTAAGGGGTGTAACGGACCGAACCAGCGTACGCCAGGGGCCTGACGCCGCTGACCTCAGGCCGTCCGCGATCCGTCGGGGATCGACGTCACGCCGTGTACGCCCCCACCAGTACCCCCGCGAACGCCCCCGCGAGCAGGAACGGCCCGAACGCGATGGCCGTACGCCGCCCGGCGCCCCGCGCGACGACCAGGAAACCGCCGTACAGCGCGCCGAACAGGAACCCGGCGAAGGTGCCGAGCAGCAGCGTCGGCCAGCCGTACCAGCCGAGGGCGGCGCCCGCGCCGAGCGCCAGCTTCACATCGCCGAAAGCCATGCCGGCCGGGTTGATCAGGAACAGCAGGAAGTAGCCGCCGCCCAGCGCCAGGGCGCCGAGCAGGGCCGTCGTCCAGTGCCCGGCGTGCTCGGGCAGCAGCGCGGCCAGGCCCAGCAGGACGGCGGCGGCGCCGGCCAGCGGCAGGGTGAGCGGGTCGGGCAGCCGCTGCACCCGCAGGTCGACCACGGCGAGCAGGACACCGACGGGCGCGAGCAGCAGCCAGATGCCCAGCTCGGGCCGGGTACCGGTGGCGGCGGCCAGGGCGGCGCACAGTACGGCGGTGACGACGGCCGGCCCCCAGGCGTGCCGGCCGTACGACGCCGTCGCGGGCGGACACGCGCGGCAGCGGGCCGGGCCGAGCCAGCCGCGGACCGGGTGCCCGTGCGGACAGGCGCGCCGCCAGCCCTCCTGCTCCTCGTCCTCCTGGGCGGAGGGCACACAGAAGCGGTAGGCCGCCCGCGGGAGCAGGGCGCCCGCCGCCGCGCCCCACAGCGCGGCGGCCAGGACGATCAGATCGCCCGGGTCGCTCATCCGACGGCCGCGGCGCCCTCGCGCCACGTCGGCAGCAGCTCGTCGAGGAGGGCCTCGGTGCGCGGCGGCAGACCACGGGCCCCGCTGCGGGCGACGAGGTCGGCGGCGAGCACCGCGAGCCGCTCCGGGTCGCCGGTGGCGTGGGTGGCGCGCAGCAGCTCGTGCCACAGGCGCTCGTCGTCGGGGGCAGTCTTCAGCGCGGCGTTCAGCGCCTCGATGGCCCGCTCGGCGCGGTCCTTCTCCAGGTGGAACTCCGACAGCGCGAGCCCGATGTCGGCGACCAGCAGCGGCAGCTGGGCGTCCACGATCTCGTGGGTGAGCCAGCGGTAGCGGCCGGCGGGCCGGTCGGCGAGCAGCGGACCGCGCACCAGGACGAGCGCGTCGGTGAGCAGGCGCCCGCGCACGGCGCGGCTGTCGACGCCCCGCCCCTGCGTGGCCTCGTGGTACAGGGAGCGCAGCACGTCCAGGTCGGAGACGACCGACTTGGCGAGGACGAGCCGGCCGGTGGCGTCGGTGGTCAGCCGCGGTGTGCCGTCCGGGTCGGCGCCGAGCCAGACACGCAGCCGCTCCAGCAGCGCCTCGCGCACGTCGTCGGTGACGCCACGCGGCCACAGCGCGGAGGCCAGCACGCGCGGGTGCACGCCCTCGCGGTGCAACAGCAGCAGGGCGAGCGCCTCGTGCAGCAGCGCGCTGCGCTCGTCGTCGGGCGCCTGAAGACCGATGATCTCGTACGACCCGACGAGACGGGCGTAGACCGCGGGGCGGCCCTGCTCGCTGATGTCGACGAGGAACGGCGGGGTGGTCGTCGGTCCGTCCGGGCCGCCGTGCTCGGGGTCGGCCTTGACGAACAGCTCGACGACGGCCTGCCGCAGGGCGGCGGGCAGCATCTGCGCGTCCAGTTCCAGGCCGAGCAGCGGGGCGCGCAGCTTGCCGTCGCCGGAGATCTCCATCTCCCAGGCGGCGCCGGGCAGTTCGCCGCTCTCACTGCCGACGAGGTAGCCGATGCCGAGGCGGCTGGCGTCGGCGGCGAGCTCGGCGAGCCGGCGGGCGTCCTCGGCCGAGGGCTGCGCGGCGAGCAGAACGAGATGCGGCGCCCAGCGGGCGTGCTGCGCGGGGCCGGTACGGCCGGTCAGCACCGAGTCGTGCCCGGCGGCGCCCAGGGCGCCGCGCCGCTGCCGGGTCTCGGCCTCCATGGTCTCCAGCAGGGCCTCGATGCCGTCGAGGTGACGCAGCCGGTTGGGGGCGAGCGCGGTGAGGTCCTCCCCGAAGCCGACGAGAGTGATGGTCATGCGGTCCGACCAGCCGTTGGTGGCCAATTCGGCGGCGACGGAGGCGAAGACGGCGTCCCGGTCGGCCTCACGGCCGCTCAGCGAGACGATGCCGGGCACGGCCTCCAGGTTGAGCAGGAGACGGGAGTCGTCCATGGTGCCGAGGCTGACCAGGCCCGGGTACGGCGCGGCGGTGTCACTGTCGCCGTAGGAGCGGGCGTCGCTGCCCGCCAGGACCCAGAAGGTCTGGTCCTGCCCGAGCTGCCACGGCGCGGGCGGCTTGCCGGAGGGCTGGGCGAGCTGCAGGTGCAGTTCGCCGCCGGTCAGCCAGGCCGCGTAGACGACCGGCAGCGGCCGCGACTCGGCGGCGAGGGCGGCGGCGAGGCCGCGCAGCGAACGGTCGAGGAGGCGTACGCCCTCGGGGTCGGCGCCGACGAGCAGCGCGTCCTGCGCGTCCAGCGCGTCACCGGTCGGCGTGGCCGGCTCCATGCCGCGCCCGCGCACTGTGCTGATCGCCGACTGCCACAGCGCCTGCCGGCGGCGCCGGCCGAGGGCGCCGAGCAGACCGGCGGCGAGGAGGGGTGCGCCGAGGAGGGCCTGGCCGAGCCGGAAGGAGGAGTCGTCGGCGGCCTGCTGCCGCTGGTCGTGCCGGGGAGTCTGCTGGTGCTGGTCGGGCGCGGGGCGCTGCTCGGGCACCAAGACGTGGCCGCCGCCACCGTGGGCGCCGCCTTGCGCGCCGCCGCCCTGGGCGTGGTCGCCGCCCTGGGCGTGGTCGCCGCCCTGGGCGTGGTCGCCGCCCTGGGCGTGATGGCCGCTCTTGGCGTAGTCGTGGATCTGGTGCTGGATCTGGGGCGAGACCTGGGCGGCGTCGTCGGGCATCTCGACGAGGTCGCCGCCGCGGGCGTCGCCGGGCATCTCCATGATCCAGCCGGGCCGGATGAGACTGGCCTCGGACAGCCGGGAGCCGTCGGGCTGGATCCGGTCCTTGTTCAGCTCGTAGATCTCCTTGTACCGGCGGCCGTCACCGAGGTGGCGCTGGGCGATCTCCCACAGGGAGTCGTGGTGGCGGCCCTCCGGCGGCTGGATCCGGTAGTACTTCGTGTCCCCGTGCTTGGCCTGGCTGTCGGCACGCGCGTGTGAGGCCTGCTCGGCGATCGCTGAGGCCGCGTCGGCGGTCTGCTCCTGCGTCTGCGCGAACAGTCCCGGCGTCTGCTGGGCGGCGGCGACGGCCGGCTTCTGGTTCCCCTCCAGGCTGTGCCCCAGCTGCGACAGCCCCGGGGTGAGGCTGGCGGCGGTGGCGCCGACGAGCAGCAGCGCGGCGACGAGCTGCCGCGCGAGCAGCTGGCTCGGCCCGGCACCGGGCACCCGCCCCGGCACACCGACCCCCGACACCGCGGCCTTGACCTCGACGAGCACACACGCGGTGAACTGCGCCCACGCGATCCAGACGACGACGGTGAGGATGTGCAGGAACGTCTGGACGGTGATCTCCTGCTGCAGCCAGTCCAGGCTGGGCACACCGCTGGGCAGCGGCCAGCCGACCTGTGAGGCCAGCGCGAGGGGAACCCCGACGACGAGCGCGACGAGGGCGACAAAGGCGAAGAACGCCTTCACGAAGTCCCCGAAAGAGCGCCGCCGCACCCGCACCGGCTGCGGAGTCCGGTTCCGCGGGCCCGTCGAATTGCCCGAGCTTCCCGTCGAGCTGGAAGTCCTGCGTCGCGCCATGGCGGATGTCCTGGGGTCGAGTGTGGAGGGGTGGTCTGGTGCGTGGGGGGTCTTGCGCGTGAGGGTGGGACGGTCTGGTGCGTGAGGTGGGTGCTTTGAGCCTACAGAGATCTTATGGACTGGGACTGACAGCGCGGAGAGGCCGGGACGGAACCGGAACACACCCGGGGGACTGCCCGGAGGATTGCTCACCGCTTGCCGCAGAAGCCGGAGTTGTCCGCCCCACGGCCCTCACGCCTGCCTCAGCACGGCCAGCGCGAAGGCCAGCCGCCGGTCCAGCCAGACCGCCTTGGGCAGATACGCCCGAACGTGGCCCAACTGCTCGGAGGTCAGGGCCACTTCGTCGTCCGCCCGCCAGGTGACCGGCTTGGGGGTGTGCGGCCGTCCGGCACTGTCGTCCTCCGCGCCGAAACTGAGCAAGGAGTCCACCACGCCCTCCACGACAGCGCCCGCCCCGCGCACCACGTTCACCTTGCCCCGCTCCACCACGTCCCGGGCGCTGCCGCGGGCCCAGTGGTAGCGGGCGACGACATCGGGGTGGCCGGGCTGGCGGAGCCACCAGTTGTGCTGCACGGCCCGTTTGGCGGCGGGGGTGCGGTGCACGAGTCCCAGCTCCTCCCCCTGCGCGCCGGTGACCCGGTAACGGGCTCCGCCCTTCTCCGGCATGAGGACGCACACCGTCACCGCGGGCTGCGTGGCGTCCTGCAGCCGGTACGAGGGTGTCTCGTCCGCGGAGGCGGTGACGAGCGCCGCCGGCGCGTGGTAGCGGATCCCGTCCTGCGTCGAGGGCACGCGCACCGCGAGCGGACCGGTCAGGTCCTTGCGGCGGAGCGATCCGTGCCGTGCCACCGTGCCGACGGTGAACCACTCCGGCCCGTTCCAGGGCACCGGCGCGACCGTCGGTTCAGTCCTGTTACGGCCGAACACTCCACACCTCCCTGACCTCAGACACCGGCCGACCCCGCACCACCCGCAGCCCCATCGCGTCCTGTTGCTCCACGTCGCTGTCGGTGGCCACATGCAGGGGTACGGCGACGACGGCCCAGCCGAAGCCCCACAGCCACCGCCCGACGAGGCGGGCGGGCCCGGCGCGGCCACCGTCCGCAGCCCGCACCACCCGCAGTCCGGCGGCCAGCTTGCCGAGGCTCGCCCGGGTCGCCCAGGTGAGCAGGACGTGGTTGGCGAAGGAGACGGCGAGCGACGCGGCGAGCGCGACTGCCCCGGCCCTCGGCGTCAGGGGCACCGCCGACGGGCCTTCGCCGGTGCGCACGCCGGTGACGACCGCGGCCGCAAGACCGACGGCCACAGCCAGAACGGCGTCGAGGGACACCGCCGTGAGCCGTCGGCCTTCGCCGGGCGTGGTCGTCGCGAGCGGCGTGCTGGTCATCGGCTCACCGGGCGCCCACGGCGCCGCCCAGGGCCGTCAGGAACGCCGTGCGGTCGCGGGTGGCGATGGTCAGGACCTCGCCGCGGCGGGTGGTGAGGACCACGCTGTCCATTCCCATGGGGACGCTCCAACCGCCGCCGACCAGTCGGGCCTGGACCGGTGCGTTGGTGTTCAGCGACGTCGCGTAGCGCTGCGGGGCCGTCGGCACCGTCTGCTGGGACGCCGCGTACACGCCGGCGGGGTCGAGGTCCGCAAGGGCGATGCGCTCCCGGCCGACGCGCAGGGTCTGCGCGCCGATCCGGATGCGGTTGAAGAAGTACTTCGACAGCGGCACGGCGTTGAACGGCACCCAGATCAGCACCAGGAACATCGCCGACAGGCCGAGCCACAGGCCGAAGTCGTCGGGCAGGCTGCCCGCGCCCATGGCGGCGACACCGACCAGGTAGAGCACGGTGGTGATCGCCAGCCAGGTCTTGGGGATCTTCTCTTCGTACAGCATGGTTCCTTCCGGCCCCGCTCGCTCAGCGGTTCACGGACTGGATCTCGCGCACGGTCACGTTCTGCGTGGCACCGAAGGTGCCTTCCGGCAGAGGGCCACCCGGCTCGGTCGTGCTGGTCCAGCTGATCTGCCAGGTGACCGTGGCCTTGAGGGCGTAGGAGCCGTTCGCACCGGTCGAGCGGAGGTAGCGGACACCGCAGGGCGGGCTCTGGTTCGCCTTGCCCTTCGCGTACGGCTCGCCGATGGAGCCGCCGGTGAACGTGCAGTCGCCGGAGGCCGGGAAGGTCTCGGCGTCGCTCGTACCCGGGTCGATGTGCAGGGAGACCGGTTTCGCCGTCGTGGTCGCGGACAGGCCGGTGCCGGGCAGGCTGGCGGTGACGGAGACCTCATGGAAATCGGCCTTGTTCAGCCATATCCAGGTCGGCAGGTTCACCGTGGAGGTCCCGGCCGGGGCCATCTCGACCTTGGTCTCGGGAATGGGCAGCTCATCGTAGGCGTACTCGGCGAGGACCTTCGGGCTGACGGCCAGAGGTTCCGGCGGAGTCGTGCCGTTGGGGACCCAGAAGGGGAGCTTGTTGCAGGCGTTGGCCTCCGGGTCGTCCTTGCGGTTCGGGTTCTTCACCGCCGCCCAGAACATGCCCTTGCCCTGCTGGTCCAGGTTGTAGTCCTTGTAGGGATCGCCGTCCTTGTAGTACCCGTCGAGCATGTCGCCGACCGCCTGGCCGATGCCACCGAAGAAGGGCAGTCCGTCGATGCTCCGGAACGCCTTGACCGTCGACTCGATCTCCTTGGGCGAGAACGAGGGCTCGTACCAGCAAGCGGGCGGGGTCCAGGTGCTGTTGCTGGGCGTGAGGGTCCCCGTCTTGGCGGAGTGGGAACCGCCGCCGTTCACCGTCGTGGTGACCTTCGTCTGTGCCCGGATGACACCGTCCTGCGACGAGCCGCTGGCGCTGCCCTCATGGGTTCCGCCACCGCCGATGCCGCCGCCGGCGAAAGCCTGGGACGGCATCGCGGTCAGCGCGGCCGCCATCGCCGGGACGAACAGCAGCCGAGCCCACGCCTTGCTCCGCATCACATGCACCTCTTCGCCGCTTCCGTGGAGGACACGCTCGTGGTCTGCCAGACACCCTGGGCGCTGCGCTCCAGCCGGGTGTTGTAGAAGACGTAATCGCTGGCCGAGCCCTTCACGGACCGGTCCACCTTGCCCGTCTTGCGGTCCTTGGGAAAGGTCTGCGTACCGTCCTCGCAGTACGTCACCGCAGCGACGCCGTCCGAGAGGATCTTCACCTCGCGGTCGTAGTAGCGCGCCTTGCCCGCGTAGCTGCGGTTCTTGTCGTAGAACGCCTTGATGAAGGACGCGGCCGACAGGAGAGCGCCGTCCTTGGAGTAGAACTTCAGGGCCGGGTGCTCCTTCGCGTCCACAGTGATCGCCTCGGTGATCGAGTTGATCCGCCGCTCGTTGTCCGCCAGGACGGCATCCTTCTTCGGGTCACCCGTCGTCCCCCCTTCGAAGACGTTCTGGATGTCGCTCGGCAGCTTGATCTCCGGCCGCTTGATCCCGTCCGCGCTCGCCGAAGGCGACGGTGACGCGCTCGCCGACGCCCCCGTGTCCGCGCCCGCGATCTTGTCGTTGCCGGCGGAATCCGAGCCGCCGCCGCAGGCGGACAGCAGCAGGACCGCCGTCGTCGTCAGGGCAGCCGCCGCTGCCGTCGTCGTGCGTGTGCGCATCGGGTCGTAACCTCCGAGGGGGGATCGTTCACAAAGGGACAGCAGGGAGGGCACGTCAGCCCACCTCGTTCTCCGCCACCGCCCGGCCGTGGACCACCACGTCGCCGCCGTAGAACATGCCGGTGAAGACCGGGCTGTACGTCAGCTGGACCTCGACCTCGACCTGCCGGGTGTCGGCGGCCACGCAGTGGGTCGCGGCGATGTCCGCGCCGGTCATGTCCATCTCGCGGGCGAATGCCTTCACGCGGGCGTCGCAGTTCTGGTAGTTGATCGGTGCCGGGCCGCCTACGTTGTCGTAGAGGGCTTCCTTGTCGATGTCCTGCGCGGCGTACCGCGCCGCCTGTTCCGCGATGTCGGCCGCCCGCTCCCGCTTGGAGATGGACAGGCCACCGTCGATGACGAACGCCGACAGCGCCAGGAAGACCAGCGCGAAGATGATCACCGCGCCCGCGCCGGAGCCCCGGTCGTCGAGGCGGGAGAGACGCCCCTGCCACCCCTGCTTCACGCCGACCTCCGGAACGGGTCCAGCGGGGAGCTGAAGGACGCCGACAGGGTCGTCGGGACGTCGAGGCCGAGCATCGCCAGGCCCCGCACCTGACAGCTGACCTCGACCGTGAAGATGGTGTCGGGTGCGAAGCCGGGGCTGGTCTGTACGACCGACACCGGGCCGGAGCAGACGTCCGCCAGGTCCGCCTCGGCGGCCTTGCGCGCCTCCGCCATGGCCGTGCCGTGGTCCTTCTGGATGGAACCCGCGCGCGCCGCGTCCCGCGCCGCGCCGTCGAGTGCCCCGCGCCCCTCGACCAGCTGCCCGAAGGCCACCAGCACCAGGATGAAGAGGATCATCACCGGGGCCAGGATCACGACCTCGACCGTGGACAGGCCCCGGTCGTCGCGCCGCAGATGTTCTCTCAGGGAGCGCATCTACCTCTCCCCCTCCCGCACGAACCGCTCCACCGGCCCCGCCGACTGCGCGTGCACGGTGAGGTCCAGCCCCGGGAACACCGTCGGAATGCGTGCCGAGATCTCCACGCCGACCGTGTTCTGTTCCGGCTGGAGCATCTTGACGTCCGGCGACAGCACCAGCTGCGGGCCGAGCTGGCGGATGTAGTCGTCGACCACGTCACGCGCCTTGCCCCGCCACGCGCCCGGCTCCTCGTGCGCCGTCGCACGCGCCTTGCGGGCGCCGGCCTGGGCGGCCGCCTGGGCCACGTGGTCGGCGAAGAAGTACAGCGCGAACTGCACCGTGGCGAAGATCATGAAGAACAGGACGGGGGTGAGCAGCACGAACTCGATCGCCGTCATACCCGAGTCGCCGCGGCCGGCCGTCGCCGTACGCGCGGCCGACACTCTGCGGCGCACCCATCTGCCCACGCCCACGTGCAACCCCGTCACCCCGTTGTGTCCGTACGACCCGTCCTGTCCGTACGACAGATCAGCAGGTCTTGCCCGCGTCCGCACCCTTGATGCAGTCGCCGACCTTGTTGGCGCCCTCGCTCAGCGCGGCGTTGATGATCGCGGCCACCACGCCGACGATCGCCACGACGACCGCGGAGATGATGACCCACTCGACCGCGGAGGCACCGCGGTCCAGCTCGCCGGAGCGGGCGCGCTCGACGCGGCCGCGCAGGAAGGTGACCAGGAAGTCCACGGCGGGGATGCCGGTGGAGAAGTTCCGTCCGTTCATGGTGAGTTGTCCTCTCGAAGTCCTGCCGAAGGCTGGCAAACGGTTGGCTGAAGGCTGTGTGCAGAGGTGAGACGTGTCAGACCTGGAACACCCGCATCGCCGCCGGGAAGATCAGGAACACCAAAAAGCCCGCGCACAGCAGCAGCTGGGCGACGAGCATCGACTGCGACTTCTCGCCCGCGCTGCCCTCGATCTCGGAGAGCTCGCGGTGGCGCATGGTCTCGGCGCGGGAGGCGAGCGACTCGCGGACCTTGGCGCCGTCGTCGGCGACCAGGGCCAGGGAGGCCGAGAGGTCCTTCAGCTCCTCCACGCCCAGTTCCTCACCGAGCGCTCCGAGCGCCTGCCACTGGCTGACACCCGTGATGCGGGCGTCGGCCAGGGCGTGCTTGATGCGCTGGTTGGCCCAGCCGTCGGAGATCTCCGCCGCCGCCATCAGCGCCTCCGGCAGACCCCGGCCGCCGGCCAGGCTCATCGACACCAGGTCGAGATACGCCCCGATGACGCGCCTGAGGTCACGCCGCTTGTCGGCGGCGTCGCGCCGTACCTCCAGATCGGGCAGGAAGAAGAACACCGCGCCGCACATCAGCGCCAGCCACACCGGGATGATCGGGCTGTGGCTGAACCCCAGCGTCCAGACCACCGCGAACAGGAACGGGCCGAAGAACAGGCCCGCCACCCCGAGCAGCGCCTTGGTCGCCAGGAACTTCTCCCAGCTGCGGTCCAGCACCGCCAGGTCCGCGCGCAGCGAGCGCTGCTCCCAGCCCTGCTGAAGGTAGAACTCCGAGACCCGCGCGCCGACTTGGGCCCGCAGCGACCCGAGTCGCCCGGTCGTCTCCTGGGCCCGCGTCTGCGTCTCGTACGCCGAGCCGCGCGCCCGCATCGCGTCGATCCGCGCGACCTGCTGCAGCGCGCTGCGCCTGCTCGGCATCAGGGCGCGGACGAGGGCGTAGACACCCAGGCCGAGGACCACGCCGACCAGGATCGGCATCGTGAGGTTCACCGGCGTACCCCTTCCTCCTGCTGCTGCACGGGCGTGCGGGGACGGACGAACTGCACCGACGACTCGTCGCGCACCAGGAAGCGCTCGGGCGTGTCGATGGTGGACAGCTTGCGCAGCCACCAGAAGCCGAGCGCGAACAGACCGCACACGCAGGCGAGGACGAGCTGGCCGACCGGTGAGCCGTAGGGGGAGACGAAGTCCCGGTTGAAGATGGCCAGGCCCAGGACGAAGGCGACGGACACCGCTACGACGATCTGGACCGAGCGGCGGGTCGAGGAGCGCTGCGCCATCACGCGCTGGCGCATGTCGACCTCCTCGCGGGCCGACTTGGCGAGCGCGCCGAGCACTTGGCGCAGTCCGGGGCCGCGCAGCCGGGCGTTGAGGATGAGGGCCGCGACGATGATGTCGGCGGAGGCGTCGTCGATCTCGTCGGCGAGCAGCTGCAGCGCGTCCGGCAGCGGGGTGCGGGAGCGCAGCCGGTCGACGAGGGCGTCCAGGTGGGGCCGCAGGGCGGGGGCGGCGGCGCGTGCGGACGCCGGGATGGCCTGTTCCAGGCCGACCGCGCCGGCGATGGTGTCGCGCAGCGACTCCGTCCAGGAGGCGAGGGCCTCCACCCGGCGCATGGCGGCACGTTCCTCCGCCGCGCCGCCGAAGAGGCGGTCCCAGAAGAAGACGAGGACGGCCGCGGCGGCGCCGGCCACGACCCAGCGGGTCAGCAGCAGCACGGCCAGGCCGACGATGACGGCGAGCGAACCGCGCTGCCCGGCGAACCGGATCAGCTCGTTCGCGCGCTCGCTCGCTTGTCGCTTCTCGTGCTCTGGCTTCGCGGGCAGACCGCGGATCGCCAGCATGAGCAGCGCCAGTCCGCCGCCGACGGCGACGCCGCAGCCGAGGGCGTACAGGACGGTCGTGGAGAACAGCCCGCCCATCGCGCCGAGCGAACCGAGGGCCATGGTGGTCGTCATGCCGCTCACCCCCACGTTCCGTGCGGCTGGTAGCCGTGTGCGATCAGGTCCTCCAGGCAGGCGATGGGCGCATGCGGTACGACGCGGGCGTCGGGGGCCTCGGCGAACACCTCGCTGGACAGCACGCGCCCGTCGACGCCGTTGACCTCGCGCACGGAGGTGACCATGCGCTGCAGGCGGCCGCCCGACTGGTAGTTGTTGCGCCGCTGGATGAAGACGACGAAGTTCACCGCGCCCGCGATGAGCATCTGGCTGGCCTCGATGGGCAGCCGCTCGTTGGCCTGCAGGGCGTAGGTGGAGATGCGGTTGAACACCTCGTGCGAGCTGTTGGCGTGGATCGTGGACAGCGAGCCGTCGTTGCCCTGCGACATCGCGTTCAGCATGGTGACGATCTCGTCGCCGAGGACCTCGCCGACGATGACCCGGGAGGGGTTCATACGCAGTGAGCGGCGGACGAGTTCTGCCATGGAGATGGCGCCCTGCCCCTCGGAGTTGGGCAGCCGCTCCTCGAACGCGACGACGTTGGGGTGGAGTTCGGGGAAGGTGTCCAGGCCCAGCTCCAGCGCGCGCTCCACGGTGATGAGGCGCTCGTGGGGCGGGATCTCGTTGGCGAGGGCGCGCAGCAGCGTCGTCTTGCCGGCGTTGGTCGCGCCCGCGATCATGATGTTCTTGCGGGCGCGGACCGCACACGCCAGGAAGTGCCCGAGCTCCGGGGTGAGGGTGCCGTTGCCGACCAGGTCGGAGATGAACACCTTGCCCATGCGGGCGCGCCGGATGGACAGCGCGGGCCGCCGGGCGACGTCCATGACGGCCGACAGACGCGAGCCGTCCGGCAGCCGCAGGTCGAGCTGCGGGTTCGCGGAGTCGAAGGGACGCGAGGACAGACCGGAGTACGCGCCGAGCACCTGGATCAGCTCGATGAGTTCCTCGTCGGTCTCGGCGACCGGCTCGCCCTTGGCCTCGCGGCCGTCGGCGTAGCCGATGAACACCTGGTCGCAGCCGTTGATGTCGATGTTCTCGACCTGCGGGTCGTCCAGCAGCGGCTGGAGCCGGCCGACGCCGAACAGCGCGGCGTGCACGGCCGCCGCGTACTGCTCCTCGGTCTCCGCGTCCAGCGGAGTACGGCCCGCGTTGATCTCCGCGCGGGCGTACTCCTCGAGTATCTGGGCGATGACGGCGCGGGCGTACTGCCGCTCGTCCTCACTGGACATCGGTGTGACGCCGCTCGCCTGGTCCAGGCGCCGCTGCTCGGCGATGCGGTCACCGGCGTCCTGCCGGAACCGCTTGACCAACTGGTGGTCGACAGCGGTCATCGCCCGGCCCCCGCGTGCCCGTTCATCTGGCCGTTCGCGGGTACGGACCAGGCGGCGCCGTAACTCTGGTAGAGGTCGGCGGTGACCTTGCGGGCCGAGCGGATCAGCAGCGACTTGTCGAGACGGCCGCGCCGGCGGCCGGCGAGCTGCTCGGCGCCGGCCGGGTCGTCGGCGATGGTGCCGACCACCCGGGCGCCGGTCTGCGCGTGGACGAGCATGTCGTTGACCTGATTGACCAGCTTGCCCGCGTTGCCCGGGTCGGCGACCAGGACGACGCCGATCACCGGGTTCGCCAGGCTCGCGGCACCGCGCGGCCCGCCGTGCAGCTTGGCGGCGAGGGCCGCGGCCCGGTCCCGGACGCGGGCCAGGGACTCGGCCTCGGTCCGGGCAATCAGCAGCACCAGCGCGGCGTGCGGGAACAGTTCGACGGCCGGGGTGTCCCCGCTGATGCGGCCGCAGTCGGCGATGACGTCGGCGGGGGCGTGCGGGGAGTCGGCGAGCGAGGCGAAGGCGTGCCCGAGGGTCGGCCACAGGCCGGTCAGGCCGGCGGCCTGCTCGGCGACACCGAGGCCGACGAGCACCTCCAGGCCGCCACTGAGCGGCTGGACGTGGTCCCACAGCTGGTCGGGGACGAGGCCGCGGCGCGCGGTCGCGGCGATCGACAGCATGCCGAGGTTCGGGTTGAGCGGTCCGCCGTGCGCGGCGGCACTGCGGTAGACGAGGTCACCGCCGGCCGGGTCGGACTCGGCCAGCAGCACGCGCCGCGGCCAGACCGCGGCGAGCGCGACGGCCGCGGTGGTGACGCCGGGGGAACCCTTGTCGGCGGCGAGGGCGATGAGGGCCATGGGTCGGGTGCCGCCTTCTAGTTGCCGGGAACGCGCACGATGGCGACCGCGTTCGCCGAGGCGGCACGCGCCACGGCAGCGGCGTCCGCCTGGTCGACGAGGAGCGTCAGCGAGAGGTTGCCGGTGCTGACGGTGGCGTCGCTGCTGTCCTTGACGTTGTTGACGAGCGCGTTCGGCACGAGCGGGCCGCCGCCGGAGGACGACGAGGAGGAACCGGTGCCGGTCTTGCCGGAGGAGGTGGAGCCGGAGGCGTCGACGTTGTAGACGGCCACGTGGTCGCCGGACTTGATGTCGGAGGGGTACTGGCCCTCCTTCAGCGCGACACCCACGGAGGCCTTGCCGGCGGGAAGCTCGGCCGTGGCGGCGAACATGTCACCGACGACGACCGTGCCCGCGTAGATCGTGGTCTTGGCCTTGAGCTTCTTCAGGGAGTCCAGCTGCGTCCACTTGACGTAGTGGATGCTGTCGTCGTCGGCGACCATCACGGAGGTGGTGTTGTCGCTGCTGACGGACTCACCGGGCTGGATGTCCTTGGTCACCTTGACGACCTCGATCCGGTCGCCGGCGCGCAGCACGAGCATCGTCGCCCCCAGCGCGCCCACCAGGATCAGCAGCACGGCCAGCGCCGCGAGCGCCGGCTTGCGCTCCCGCGGCGGCGTGGGAAGCCGGTTACCGACCGACGGCTGAGCCGGAGCCGCGGAACGTCCCGCGCCCGCCCCCGTACGCTCCTGGATCTTCACGCAACCGCTCCCCGTACACCCAAGCTGTTGTCGGCCAACTGCTTTGAATTCATTGCAATCCGGACATTTCGCCAGAGACCCACGCGATCTACGGAGATCCCACGAGACCTACCGAGATCGACCGAGACCCACCGAGACCGCGCGTTTAACCGGCGCGAGGGCGAGTGTCAAGCGATCGCACGGTATCAGCCGGGCATATGGCTCTCAAGGCGAGCCCAACCCCCTGTAACACAGCAACACCTGCTTGTGCTTCCGCAACCACAGCCGCGTGACCGGCCGATGAACATGAGGCCACGCCCACCCCACCCCCTGTGCGGCCGCGAATCCGCGAGGGAGACAAGCGATCCGACGCCCGCGGCCATGGGCGGCTCTTTGTTACCGGCCGCGCATCATTCCTGCACGGTTCACTCACAGGGGGACGGATCGGGCATGCCATGATCTGATGCCCATGACGAAGAAGCGAGCCGCGCTGACCACCGCCGCCCTCTCCGCCTTCTGCCTGACGGCCCTCACCGCCTGCTCCGGCGGCGACTCGGACGCGCCCGACAAGCCCAGCGCCTCGACCTCGCCGACCCGGCAGGCCGACCCGGCGACGCGGCTGACGCAGCTGATGGTGACGCCGGCCGAGGTCGGCGGCCACCCGGTCAAGGTGGTCAGTGACGACTTCCTCTTCGCCGCATCTCCCAGTGAGGTCACCCTCGACAAGGCCGCCTGCGCGCCCCTGGCGTACGCGATGAACCAACTCCCGTTGGGCAAGCCGCTGGCCAACCTCACGCGGGTCGTCTCGACCGGGAGGACGAACGACGCGGCCACCTACATCACCCTCGCGACGTACGCCCCCGGCGGTTCCGCGTCGCCCCTGACGGACCTGGCCAAGGCGGCCACCACCTGCCACGGTGGCTTCACAGCCAAGGCGAAGAACAGCAGCAGCACCTACACCTCCGTCGCCGCCGAACAGCCCACGGCCCCGGCGGGGGACCAGACGGTCGCCTTCAAGTCCACGATTGCCGTCGGCGGCGTCACCCACACCCTGCATACCGAGGCGGTACGCGCCGGAGACGTCGTGGCGGTGTACTTCTCGGTGAACGGCATGGCCATTGCCAACGGGAGGCCGAGTGACGCAAAGCTGACGCCGGCGGTGGTGAACGCTCAGAACGCCAGAATTCGATGAGCGCGACCGTCGAGAGTTACGAGCTGGACTACCGGCAGACCCCGCCCGCCGTGGTCCGCCGCACCGTCCCGGACGGCGGGGACCGTACGGCCCTGTGGCTGCACCACCTGCCCGGCCCGCCGTCCGGACCGCATCCGCACCGCTCCTCCCGCGAGTTCCAGCTCACCGCCGACAACGGGGCGTCGGTCGCGCGCGTGGTCACCGAACAGCCGCTGGGCTCGCGCCTGACCGGCCGCCCCGGCGTCTACCGGGTAGAGGACTCCTACGGCGCGCCCCTCGCCCGCATCACCGTCCTCCGTCGCCGGGTGGGCCGACTGCGCTGGAAGGTCGAACCAGTCAACGGACCCGTCCTGCAGGGCTACAAGGGCCGCGTGGCGTGGTGGGCCGTGTGGTGACCACTGGGCCTGCCGCTGAGCCTGCTGTTCCTCGTCACGACCCTGCTGGGCGACGGCGACGGCGGCTTCCGCGCACCCCGCCGCGTCACCTGGCGCGACGCCTCGAGGCGGGCACACATCGTGTTCCGCGGATTCTCCGACGAGTACGCGGTCCGGGCACCCGGCTGGGACCCCCGTCTGATCGCCGCCCTCGCGGCCCTGCACCAGTCCTTCGACCCGGCGGACGCGGCGGGCGCCTTGGGCTGGTATGCGGGGTAGGCGGTGACAGGGCTGCGGTGCAGGACGGACACCGAGACGGACGGCACTGTGCGCTGACCGGGCCGGTGGGCCCCGACGCCACGCAAGTCCCGCTTCGTCCCGGTACGCAGGAAACATCGCTCTGGCGAAACCAGCAACCACGCCGATACCGTCTGTGCTCTTGACGGAACATCTGTCTCACGGGGAGTTCACTGTGAAGCGCCGCACTTTGCCCGTTGCTGCCGCGCTCGCCGCGACCGCAGCCATGCTGCTGACGGCCTGCGGCGGCGACGGGAAGTCCAAGGTCAACGACAAGATCGCCGGGGCGGACACCGGTGACGCCTCGGCGTCAGCAACACCGAGCGAGACCGCGGGCGGTCCGGCCGACCGACCGACGTTCACCTTCCCCACGGGGGCCGAGAACCAGTTCGAGAACTGGAAGACCGGCGACCCCGCCAAGGATGCGGTGCTCTCCGACGTGAGCCAGACGGTGAACGCGGTCGACGACGCGATCTTCAAGGGTGACGCGAACTCCGCCGGGGTCGCCTATTACCGTCAGGGCAAGGCGCTTGTCAGTGCGCAGAAGTGGATTCAGGCATGGCTGGACCAGGACCTCACGTGGACGGGGGTCACTCGCTACTACCAGCCGAACGTGAAGGTGGCCGACCAGGACACCGCCGCTGTGGTCTACTGCGCGAACGACAGCAAGGCCTTCAACAAGAATCGCAAGACAGGGAAGGTCGACAGGTCGCCCTCGGGTGAGAGTCCGTACATCACCTACAGCACGCGGCTGAAGAAGAACAGCAAGGGTGTCTGGCAGACGACGGACGTGATCTCGAAGAGGGGGGACAGGACATGCGCGCCCTGACCCGCAGTGCGGTCGTCATAGGTGCGGCGGCGGTCGCCTTCGCCGTACTCACCGGAACCGCCGAAGCCAGCAAGGGCCCCGGTGCCTCCGAGACCGAGATCGACAGCGGTGGCGGCAGATCTGGCAACACCCTCACGTCCAGGATCACGTACTCCGGCTCCACCGCGGGCGGTGGCGGCGGGAGCAGAACCTCGCAGGTCACTCCCGTGGGCAATTGGACCCCGCCCGCCTGCTGGTACGAGCCGCGAAGTGCCGACGAGTTCTCCAAGTACGTGGAGGACATGTACAACGACACCATCAACACGCCCGGCCAGCACAGCTATGCCAAGGCGTCCGTCGGCATGTTCCGGAACGAGTACAAGGACGGCAAGTACAAGAACTACAACCTCGACAAGAAGGACGAGGGCAATTGGTGGGTCGCGGTCGTCGACCAGGACCGGTGGATGGAGCCGGAAGCCCAGCTCTGCGACGAGCAGCCCTTCTGGGTGGAGAACGGCGACACACCGCCCGTCCAGAACGCCGTGAGCCCGAAGGTGCTCGCCGAACTCGCCTACAACCGCATCAAGTTGCCGACTACGAACGTCTCACTGGCGCCGGCAGAGATCACCAAGGTCAACCTCCCCACCTGGGCCTGGCTCGATCAGGCCGCGTTCAAGCCGGTCTCGGTCACCGCGGCCCTCGACGTGGGCGGTCTCCACATCCAGGCGACGACCACCGCCAAGCCGGTCTCACTCAAACTCGAACCCGGAACACCTGACGCGGAGACCTACCCGGCCTCCGGCGAGTGCACCTTCGACGGTGGTTCGATCGGAGAGCCGTACGCCAAGGGGAAGGCGAACAAGACACCGCCCTGCGGCATCAAGTACCTGCGCTCCTCAGGCAACGGCAGCTACCAGCTCCGCGCCACGGTGACCTGGGAGATCACCTGGACGGGCACAGGCAACCCGACGCCGACCCGACTGCCCGACGGAACCTTCGGCAACGCCCAGGCCGTGACGGTGCAGGAAGTGCAGTCGATCAACAGGTAAGGGCACTGACGAACACATGGGCAAGGCGGCCAAGCAGGGCGACCCCTGCTTCACTGCGGTACGAGCGCAGCCTCAAGGGGCGGGATGCCGCCGGCAAGACGGAGACGAAGTACCGGAGCGTCTTCGGCTGTCTGATCTTCCTCGGCTTCGCGGGTGCCATCGCCCTGTTTGCGGTCCTGGATCGCTTCTTGGGCGACGGCACTTACCGGTGGGCCGCCGCCCACTGGCCCGGAGGCGCGTCGTGGGCCCCGGCCTCGCCGTAAGCGCGTGGTACTGCCTCTACACCATGGGCTGGCAGTCCTCGAAAGAGCACATGGCTCGCACCCCCTCAAACGCCCGCCCGGCGGTGAGCTCACCCCCACCCAACGCACCCTCAACCGCGCCCTCGCCCAAGCACGAGCCCCCGTCGAACGCGGCATAGCACGACTGAAGCCCTGGCAGATCTTCCGCAGGGCTCGCATCAGCCCCAACCGCATGACCGTCATCGCCAAAGCCGTCCTCACCCTGGAGAGAGGCAACGCTGAAAACGCTCAGTCGGCCAGCGGGATACGCAGGATCGGTCTGCCGTCGGCTGCCTGAAGTCGACCACACCGCACCGCTCCGCGGACGGCGCCTTCATCCCGGCGGAGCCATCGGGAGGCGGCACGGAAACCGCGCATGCCACGCCGCCTTCGCCTACGGGATACCGGCGTTCTCTCCGACTCCGGTCCCGGACGACCAGGGTGCGGCCGTCTCCGTGGATACGGGCATGACGCACGCGGTCGACGGCGTAGAAGGGCGCAGCGTGGCCGGGTGGCATGCGCCGAGGTATGGGCGGTGCCGGAAGCGGCGACCAGTTGATCGCCTTTCCCGTTCAGGTCGAAGACTTCCTCCGCCTGACCCAAGCCCTTCACATGCCCTTACGGCTCTTCCCTTTGCCCTTCTTGCGTAGTCTGCGCATCCGTTCTCTTTCCTGTGCCCGGCGTCGCTCGGTGCGGGTCGTGTGGACGCGGTACGTCGCCCAGCCCGCCAGTGCCACCGTCGCGACGCACACGGACAGGGCCGGGCCGGAGCCGGGGATGTACTCGCATCCCTCGCGAAACGAGGGGCAGTTGCGGCCGGGAAGGGCCGCCAGCAGGTACATCACCGGGCAGAAGGCGAGCGCGGTGCACACCGACACGCCGATCAGGCGCGCCGACCGCCGCAGTGGCGGTCCGCCCGAAGCCCTCTCGGAAAGCTTCCAGGCGGCAAGGGCGGCAGCCATCACGACCGCGCCGGAGACGATCCCGAAACCGACTGATGTGCCCAGACCGTCGAGCACGTCCGGTGCCGTCGTGCGGGCGAACCACTTCCCTGTCCGCAGGGCCAGGACGATCCCCGCGCCGACGCCGAGCACTGCAGCGGCTGTTGCCGCGACGGCCCCGGCCTTGAGGACTTCACGCATGTCGGTCAGGCCCAGTGCAGCGTTTCCGCGACCATGTCGAACAGCTGCACCATCTGGTCGGCGAGCGGGTCCACGGGCGTGGAGAAGTTCAGCATCAGCCAGCGTGCGGTGGCCGGGATCGGGACGTAGTAGGTGAGAGTCGTCGTGGGCATGGTGTTACCCAACTGGCTCACGGGGTCCGCCGCTTCCCTGCGGCGGACGCGGACGGCCTGGCCGGCAGCCGGGAGCGGGACCACGTCCACTTCGCCGCCCTTGGCATGACCGCCGCCCGCCAGGTGCTCGGCGAGTTCCTCCGCGTCGGAGGTGCGCGGCCACTCGTCCGGCGCCGGGACACTGACCAGCAGGGAGGAGGCGAGCGGCACCGGGCCCACGGTGAGCGTGGAGAGGTACAGCTCGGTTCCGCCGACGCGGTAAGCGTCCTTCGCCCTCCGCTGGAGGTCTTGCATGAACTCCTTCTTGAGGTGCGGCGCGTTGTCCACACCCCGGAAGGTCAGGTCACCGAGCGCCACGATGGAGCGGTCGCGCTCGTCCGGCGGATCGAGCGGGACCTGGAACCAGCCATCCGGCACGATGACGCGGTAGTCCGAGGGGGGCGAGGTGAACTGCTCCGCCGTCTTCATGCGGTCCCTCCGTCGGCCGGAGCGGTGCGGCCCCCGCTGGGGAGCAGATTGATCCGCATGGTCCGCACGGCCTCGTCGGCCAGTTCCGTGATCTCTTCGGTGAGAGCGATTTTCTCCCACGTCACCGTGACGACGATGAGCGTCTCCATCCCGGGCGGGAAGACGGCGTAGCGGACGAATTCCGTCAGCTTCCGGCCGAGCCCCAGCATGCGCTTGACCTTCAGCAGCGACTGCACCCGCACCGCCGGTCCGGCGGGCAGTTCGAGCCGGGTGATCTGCGGTTCCCCGGTGGATTCGCCGTTCGCCCATTGCAGCAGCTGCGGGGTGACCTCCTCGGCACTGGGCCGGGGCACGCCCTCGTCACCGTAACCGTCGACCATGAGGTTGGAGAGCGCCTCACCCGCCTCCGTGTAGTACGCCGCCGCCAGGACCGGGACGTCTTCATTGAGGTCGACTGCCCGCTCGACCATGTCGTCGAAGACCGCGCTCTTCTCGATTTCCAGACCGAGCGGATTGAGGCGATTCACCACCTCCGTGGCCAGCGCCTTGGCCTCCGCCTTGGTGCCGTCCTGAAGCGTCAGGTCGACCCAGCCGGGCTGGAACTCGAAGACACACTCGTAGATCTCGGCCAGCGGGGCGCCCTCGTTCGGTGGGGTCACGTCTCTTTCCTTTCAGCGGGGCGTGGTCGTCGGCCGCTCAGCCGAGGAGCGGGTCGAGGTTTCCGTCCAGGCCCAGCCCGCCCAGCGTAATGCCGGCTCCCACCACCGACATGCGGCTGGCCGTCTTGGAGATCTTGTTCAAGGCATTGGCGTCGAACTGTCCGCCGAGCGCGGCCGTTCCCAATTTGACCGACTTGAGGTCGGAGGCCACTCCCGGATCGGCCATGGAGAACGACTTGGGAAGGCCCTTGAGCAGGCTGCCGCCTCCTCGTCCGCGCAGTTCGTTCCAGGCCTGGTTGTAGTTCCCGCTGCCGGGCTTCAGGGCTTTGAGGTTCTGGCTCCAGGCACCCTTGGAGAAAGGCTCGGTGAAAGGCTCCTTCAGCGACTTCCACACATCGCCCTTGGCCAGCTTGTTGCCCTTTCCGGACAGTCGCCGGAGGTTCTTGTTGGCGCGGGTGACCTGGCGTGCCGTGCGTGCGACGCCTGCCTTGCCCAGCTTGCCGAGCGCTCCCTTGGCGAACTTTCCGGCGATCTTGGAGAAGCCCTTGCCGACGCCCATCATCAAAAAGCCGAGCGCGGCCATTCCCAGGTCCATCCACTCCGCGTTGCCCTGCAGCACCTGGACGAAGGTGGCCACGAAGTTGATGATGGTCGCAATCATGGCGATGGCGCCCAGGACACCGGCCAGCGCTTGTCCGATCACCGGGATCCAGCCGACGATCAGGGACAGGATTCCGCAGACCGTGGCGATCCATGACGTGATGTCCGCGATGTCCTTGACCAATTTGTCCCAGAAGCCGTCCTTCAGGGAGTCGTGGTTGATGATCGCGTCGATGGAGTCCGCGGCGCGTTTGGCCGCTTCGTCGCGGATCTTCTTGGCCTCGTTGATCTTCTGGCGGGCGGCCTCGATCTCGTCCTTGGCGGCGTCCCGCTTTGCCTCCAGGTCCTTGCGGTCCTTGTCGGCGTCCTCTTTCTTGCGCCCCTTGTCGGACAGGCCGTCGATGCTCTTCTGCGCGGCGCCCTTGCGTCCCTCGGCGTCCTGGGCGTCCTTCAGCGCGGCGTCCGCGATCTCTTGGGCGCGGTTGAGGTCGGAGGCGTAGTCGCGGTGCGCGGCGTGCACCTTGTCCGCGTACGTGCCGCCCACTTCGACGACCGCGTTGCCGATGGCCGTCGCCGCGGTGTCGTACCGCTTGAAGGCGGCCTCCAGCTTCTTGACGTTGCCCTTCGCCTTTTCGCGGAACTCCTTGCCCGCCTTGCTGTCCCAGGCGTCGACTTCGCAGACGGCCTTCAGATTCTTGATCTGGCGTTCGAGTTCGTCGGCGGTCTTGCGTAGGGTCTTACCCAACGACGCGATGCGGTCCGGGTCTCCGGGGATCGGATCGCTGTCCGCCACCGGGTGCCAGTCGCGTGGCCTTCCTCCCACGGCTACTTCCCCTTGACCTTCGGACCGACCTTGGGACCCTTGGGATCCTGAGCGCCCCGGATGGCCTCGGCCAACTGGTGGTCGACGTCGTTGTACGCCTTCGCGGCCGCCTTCGCGATCTGCGCCAGCGCGTCCACCTCCCCCGTCAGCTTCTCCCTGCTGATCTCCCAGTTGTCCGCGAAGTCGCTGAACCGATCGGCCAGATGGTCGCTGCCGAAATCGTGGGAGTAGCCACCGAGTTTGTCGATTCCGTCGAACGCCTTCTTGATGCTGCTCAATCCCTTGCCCATACTCTCGATCACGTCGAGATCGAGCCGTTGGTAATCGCTTCCGTCACCCACAACGCCCCCATGATGTCGATCCGCCGGCTCGAGGCCGACCGCACGAAACCAGCGCGGTGCGGCGGGACGAGGGTCCCGCCGCACCGATGGACCGCTCGCCGGTCCGGTCAGCCCTTGGCACCCTGAGACAGCTGGTGGTCCAGGTCCTCGTACGCCTTCTTCGCGTCCGTCAGGAACTTGGACAGGCCGTGCAGACCCTGGATGGTCTTCGCGGCACCCTTGGTGAAGTCCTTGATGGAGTCCTCGTAGGCGCCGGAGGCCTTCTGGGTCGTGAAGCCGTTCTGGACGAGCTCCTCCACACCCTTCTCGATGCCCTTCAGCTCGCCTTCCATGTGGTGCATCGACTTGATGAGATCACCGGCCTTCTTCTCCATCTCGGCGTAAGTAAGATTCGCGTCTCCCTTGCCGGCCATGACGGCTCCCTCCCGTTCTGATACGCCGCAGGGCCATCCCCCGTGGCTGACGTCAAGCGTTCCTCCGGCGCACCGCCGGAGCGTCCGCACGAGCAAAGATCCTACGGGTGGAGCCGGTGCGGCCACAGGCCGGTTGTGCGAGAGGTTCGTGAACCCGTGCGCATCCCGTTGTCGCCCCGAACGTCAAGGCGGTTAAGGTCGCTGCGACTGTGTTGAGCGTTCCGGGGGCGGCTTGGGCCCTGCGAGGAGGACGAACGTGCGCCTGAGTCTGACCGTCGTCGACCCCGTTGTCGGCGCCAGTGCCGACGTGGTGCTCGACGCCGATCCGGAGTCGTCGGTCGGCGACATCGCTCGGGAACTGGCGCGACAGGTCGGCGCGGGGGACGGTGCGCAGATCATCCCCATCGGAGGTCAGCGGTCCCCCGGGGGCGCACCCGCCGCCTTCGTCGACGGTTACCCGCTGGATCCGTCCGCGACCGTCGTCGGCTCACCACTGCGCGAGGGCGTCGTCGTCAGCCTTCACGACCCGGCCGGATGCGTGTTCGGAGAGCCGACCGGTGTCGTGGAGTTCCGCGTCGTCGGCGGCCCGGCAGCCGGCGCCGTGCACCGGCTCGGGGTGGGCCGGTACGACATCGGCAGCGGACCGGCCGCACAGTTGCACGTCGACGACCCCGAACTCGCCGACCGGGCCGCGACCCTGTCGATCTCCATCGACGGCACCTGCACGCTCGCCGTCCACCAGGACAAGGACGAGGCCCGTCTCGACGGTGAGCCGTTCGACGGCGGCGATTGGCCTCGCGGAACCCAACTCGCTGTGGGCAACAGTCTGTTCGAGCTCGTTCTGTACATGCCGCCGGACGCGGCGCTGAAGTGGTCGGACGACGGCATCGGCCTGGACTACAACCGGCCGCCGCGGCTGCGCCCACCGGAGCGCAAGACCCACTTCCGGCTGCCCACGCCGGTCAAGGAGTTCGAGGCGCGGCCACTGCCCTGGCTGATGGCGCTGATGCCGCTGGTGGGGGCCGTCGTCTCCGTCATGGTCTTCAAGCGCTGGTACTACCTGATCATGGCCGTGATGAGCCCGATCATGCTCTTCGCGAACTACTACGTGGACAAGAAGCACGGCCGCAAGTCCCACGCCAAGCAGCTCAAGGAGTACAAGGAGCACAAGGACCGGATCGAGGAGGACGCCCAGGAGGCGCTGCGCACCGAGCGCTCCGACCGCCGCAGCGCCATCCCCGACCCGGCCGCCGTGCTCGCCTGTGGCACCGGGCCACGCACCCGCCTGTGGGAACGCCGCCGCACCGACGCCGACCACCTGCTGGTGCGCGTCGGCACCGGACGTGTCCGCTCGGAGGTCGTGCTCGACGACCCGGAGCAGGACGAGCACAAGCGTCAGGTGAGCTGGTACATCGAGGACGCACCGGTCGCGCTGCCGCTGAAGGACCTCGGCGTCATAGGCATCGCAGGCCCCGGCGACTCCGCGCAGGCCCTCGGACGGTGGGCGGTCGCCCAGTGCGCCGTCCTGCACAGCCCGATGGACGTGCAGTTCTACGTCCTCACCGAGAACGAGGCGCACACCCGCTGGGACTGGGTGCGCTGGCTGCCGCACACCCACCCGGCCGGCGGGCAGGACGTCAACGTGCTCATCGGCACCGACTCGGAGACCGTCGGCGCGCGCGTCGGCGAGCTCACCCAGCTGCTCGACGCCCGGCAGAAGACGCTGAAGGAGTCCGGCAACCGGGGTGACGGACCGGCCTTCTCCGACCCCGACGTCGTCGTCGTCTGGGACGGCTCCCGGCGGCTGCGCTCCCTCCCCGGCGTCGTACGGCTGCTGCGCGAGGGCCCGGCCGTCTCCATCTACGCCATCTGCCTCGACGAGGAGGAACGGTTCCTGCCCGGGGAGTGCCAAGGCGTCGTCGTCGCCGAGCCCCGGCGCACCGGCGACCCGGCCGCCCCGGCGATCCCCGCCACCGGGCAGCCCGCGGCCGGTCAGCCCGCGGCCGGCGGTTTCCCGTCCTTCCAGGCCTGGCACCAGGCCGCCGAGCAGGCCTCCTACCAGGAGCAGGGACAAGCCCCGCAGCTGCGGCTGCGTGTGCAGCAAAGCGGCGCCCGCCGGATGACCGACGTACGGCCGGACTTCGTCTCGGCCGCCTGGTGCGCCCGGTTGTCCCGCTCGCTGTCCCCGCTGCGCGACATCAGCGGCGAGAGCGAGGACTCCGCGCTGCCTTCCGCCAGCCGCCTGCTGGACGTGCTGCAACTGGAACCGCCGACGAGCGACGCGATCGCGACTCGATGGCGAATGGGCGGGCAGTCGACGATGGCGGTCATCGGCGAGTCGTACGACGGCCCGTTCGGCATCGACATGCGGCGGGACGGCCCGCACGGTCTGATCGCCGGTACCACCGGTTCGGGCAAGTCGGAGCTGCTGCAGACCATCGTGGCGTCACTGGCGGTGGCCAACACGCCCGAGAACATGACGTTCGTGCTCGTCGACTACAAGGGTGGTTCGGCGTTCAAGGACTGTGTGAAGCTGCCGCACACCGTAGGTATGGTCACCGACCTCGACGCGCACCTCGTCGAGCGGGCACTGGAGTCGCTGGGCGCCGAGCTGAAGCGGCGTGAGCACATCCTGGCCGCCGCCGACGCCAAGGACATCGAGGACTACCAGGACCTGGTGCGCCGCGAGCCCTCCCACCCGCCAGTGCCCCGACTGCTCATCGTCATCGACGAGTTCGCGTCCATGGTGCGTGACCTGCCCGACTTCGTCACCGGCCTGGTCAACATCGCCCAGCGTGGCCGTTCGCTCGGCATCCACCTGCTACTGGCCACCCAGCGGCCGAGCGGCGTGGTCTCCCCCGAGATCCGCGCCAACACCAACCTGCGCATCGCGCTGCGGGTGACCGACGCCGGTGAGTCGACGGACGTCATCGACGCGCCCGACGCCGGGCACATCAGCAAGTCCACGCCCGGTCGCGCGTACGTCCGGCTCGGCCACGCCTCGCTGATCCCCTTCCAGTCCGGCCGTGTCGGTGGCCGCCGCCCGGGCGCCGCCGACCCGCAGACGCTGGCGCCGTGGGCCGGGCAGCTGACCTGGCAGGACCTGGGCCGGGCCGCGCTGGCCAAGCCGAAGTCAGAGGCGCGCCAGGACGACGAGATCACCGACCTCAAGGTGCTGGTGGACGCCGTACGGGAGGCCAACCAGGCCCTCGGTATCCCCGCCCAGCACTCCCCGTGGCTGCCCGCCCTGGAGAACACGCTGCTGCTGGACGCCATCCCGGCGGTTCGCGGTGAAGGTGCGCTGCCCGCCTCGCCCTACGGTGTGGCGGACCTGCCCGCCGACCAGACCCGCCGGCCGGTGGTCGTGGACTTCGCCACGTTCGGGCATCTGCTCGTCGCGGGCGCGCCACGCAGCGGCCGCTCCCAAGTGCTGCGCACCATCGCCGGTTCGCTGGCCCGCACGCTGTCCTGCGCGGACGTCCACCTGTACGGCATCGACTGCGGCAACGGCGCCCTGAACGCGCTGACCCGGTTGCCGCACTGCGGGGCGGTCGTGGGCCGCAACCAACTGGAGCGGATCGTCCGCCTGTTCAACCGGCTCACCGGCGAACTCACCCGCCGTCAGGATCTGCTGGCGGAGAAGGGCTTCGCAGACATCGGGGAACAGCGGGCAGCCGTCGCTGAGGACGAGCGCCTGCCGCACATCGTCGTCCTGCTCGACCGCTGGGAGGGCTGGCTGCCCACACTCGGCGAGTACAACCACGGCGACCTCACCGACCAGCTGTTCGCGATGATGCGCGAAGGCGCGAGCGTCGGCATCCACATGGTGATCACCGGTGACCGCCAGCTGCTCACGGGCCGCATCTCCTCCCTGACGGAGGACAAGTACGGTCTGCGGCTCGCCGACCGCAGCGACTTCTCGATGCTCGACATCAACGCCCGCAAGGTCCCCGAGGAGATCCCTCCGGGCCGCGCGTTCCGCGGCGAGACGGCCACGGAGACGCAGTTCGCGCTGCTCTCCGAGGACACCACCGGTCAGGGCCAGGCCGCCGCGCTGGTCGAGATCGGCGAGGCCGCGGCGTCCCGGGACGCCGCCGTACCCCGCTCCAGCCGCCCCTTCCGGGTCGACGTGCTGCCGAGCCGTATCTCCTTCGCGGACGCGTGGGCGATGCGCGACCCGGCCACGAGCGCGTCGCCGCTGTGGGCCCTGGTCGGTGTCGGCGGCGACGAGCTCACCGCGTTCGGACCCGATCTCGCGCAGGGCATCCCGGCGTTCGTGATCGGCGGCCCCGCCAAGTCCGGACGCAGCACGGTCCTGCTGACCATGGCTCGCTCCCTCCTGGCCCAGGGCGTACGGCTGGTCCTGGCCGCCCCGCGCCCGTCGCCGCTACGCGATCTGGAAGGCCAGGACGGCGTCCTGAAGCTCTTCACGGACCGCGACATCGACGAGGACGAGCTGGAGGAGGTCATCGGCTCGGCCAGCCGCGCGCAGCCGATCGTCGTCCTGGCCGACGACGCGGAGGTGTACGACGACTGCGACGCCGAGGACGTCTTCAAGCGGATCGTCGCGCGCGGCGCCGACGAGGGCCTGGCCGTCGTCATCGCCGGTGACGAGGAGGAGATCTGCGACGGCTTCTCCGGCTGGCAGGTCGACATGAAGAAGGCCCGCCGCGGCATCCTGCTGTCACCACAGGACAGCTCCGCCGGCGAGCTGATCGGCATCCGCACCAACCGCAGCATGGTGGGCGCCGCGATCACGCCGGGCAAGGGCATGTTGCACTTGGGCAGTGGGGAGCACCTGACGGTCACCACACCGGTGTGACATCCACCGGAGGCCCACCTACCCGACCCGCGACAGCCGCGCCTGCGGTCTGCCCTCCTCGTCGCTCTCCGAGGTGTACGTCAGGTCGTCGCCGGCGGGGGTGAGGCGCACGGTGTGTGCGGCCGGGTTGCAGCCCTCGTGGTTGCCCTTCGCCCCCGTCGACGTGGCCACCAGTTCCTTCCGCGTCACCCGGCGCAGCGTCAGGATGTCGTCGCAGTGGCCGCCGAGCTGGTCCGTCTGCCGCAGTGTGCCCAACTCCTCGCCCACCCCGGCCCGGTGGACGGTCAGCCGGAACGTGCCGAGCGGCAGCGTGCCGTCGAGCGCGGTGGCCTGCCCCTCCCAGGTGCCGACATAGCGCACCGGCACCGTCCTCGGCGACGCCGGGGAGGTGTCGGCCGGGGCGGAACCGTGCCCGGCGGAGGGCGCGCTGCCGGCGCCGCCGCCACCCCTGCCCGGCACCAGGTCGAACACGAACGCCGATCCCACGGTCACCACGGCCAACGCCCCCGCCACCGCCAGCGCCACCGAGCAACTCAGCCGCCGGCCCCGCCCGCCCTCCCCCGGAACGGCCGCCGCGGCGACGGTGAGGGACAGCTTGCCGGCGGGCGACGGGGCGGCCGTCCCGGTCCCGGTCTCCGGGGCGAGGGCCGACCGCGCCGCCTCACCGGGCTCCGGCTGCTCCCCCGTCGGCCGTACGGCGTCCACGGCCGGCGCCGGTGACGGGATCGCGTCGGGCCGCTGCTCGGGAGGCGTCTCCTCCACCCCCGGTACCGGCATGACCGGCGGCGGGCCGAACCGTCCCACGACCGCCGGGCTGCTGAAGCCGACGGGACCGGAGTTCGCCGACACCGCGCCCTCCACCATCAGCACCGAGCCGCCCGCCGACGCGACGTCCGGAACCCCGCTGCCCTCCCCCGCCTCCGTGTCAAGGTTCAGCAGCCGCACCGCACTCCGGCTCACCTGCTCCACCAGCGCGCCCGGCAGCCAGCCCCCGGAGACGAGGGCGGCCGCGCCGCCGGGAGCGAGCAGGCCGGCGATGCGGGAAGGGGCCGGGCGGGCGTCCGGCTGCTTGGAGAGGCAGGCGGCGACCACATCACGCAGGTCACCGGAGAGGCCGTCGAGGTGGGGCTCCTCGTGCACGACCTGGTACAGCAGCACCGCCGAGGAGTCCCCGGCGAAGGGCGGCTCCCCGGTCGCGGCGTACGCCAGGAGCGCGCCGAGGGAGAACACGTCCGCCGCGCCGGTGACGGCCTTGCCGAGGATCTGCTCGGGGGCCATGTAGCCGGGTGAGCCGACGGACACGCCCGTCGAGGTGAGGGAGGCCGTACCGTCGGTGGCGCGGGCGATGCCGAAGTCGATCAGGAGTGGGCCGTCGAGGGTCAGCAGCACGTTGGACGGCTTGACGTCCCGGTGGATCAGACTGAGCGCGTGCACGGCCGTCAGCGCCTCGGCGAGGCCCGCGCCGAGCGCGCGGACCGTGGCGGGCGGCAGCGGGCCGGACTCCGCGACGGCCGCGGCGAGGGACGGCCCCGCGGCGTACGCGGTGACGGCCCAGGGCACGGCGGCTTCCGGATCGGCGTCCAGGACGGGGGCCGTCCAGGCGCCGCCGACCCGGCGCGCGGCCTCCACCTCGCGGCGGAAGCGAGCGCGGAACTGTTCGTCCAGCGCGAAGTGCGGGTGCACGATCTTCACGGCGACGGTACGGCCGCCGGTGCTGCGGCCGAGGTAGACCCGGCCCATCCCGCCGGAGCCGAGCCGGCCGAGGAGCCGGTAGGGGCCTACGGCGGTGGGCTCGTCGGGCCCGAGCGGCTGTAGGGCGTTCACCATTCGCCTCTCCCCCCGTGGGCGCGTGTACGGCTCCATCGGCAGCGTAGCTGCCTGCCGGCGGCTTGCGTCGAAGGTGTGGTTGCTCGCCTTTGCCTGCGGCGGCCTGCGCGGGTTGCGTTGTGGCTGGGCGCCTTTGCCTGCGGCGGCCTGCGCCGGTTGCGTTGTGGCTGGACGCCTTTGCCTGCGGCGGCCTGCGCTGGTTGCGTTGTGGTTGCTCGCGCAGTTCCCCGCGCCCCTTTGTGCCTGCGGCGGCCCGTTCCCGTCCGGTGGCCGGTTGCGGTAGCGCCTGCGGTGCGTTGTGGGTCGGGGCCGGGGTGGGGGGTGTCCGTCCTCGGTTCGGCCACCCGTCCCCGACGACGGCGCCCTTGCCCGGTGCGGCCGCTGCGGGCGGACACCCCCCACCCCGTCCCCTCCCCGCCGTACGCGGGTGCAGCAACGCCGTGGCGCGCGTGGCTGCGGGGGACTACGCGCCCAGCAGCTGCACCCTCACGTCCGCCGGGAAGCCCGTCGTCGGGCCTACTCGGCGGGCGAACTCCCTGACCGCCTCGAGTTGCCCGGGGCCGAAGCTGAAGTCGAGGGTGGTGAAGTACTGGGCGAGGGTCTGCTCGTCGAAGGCCTCCCAGCGGGCGGCCTGTTCGGCGACCTTGGTGACCTCCTCCAGGGACAGGTTGCGGGAGGCCAGGAAGGCCTCGTGGACCTGGCGGGTGATCGCCGGTTCGCGGGCGGCGTAGTCGCGGCGGGCCGCCCAGACGGCGAAGACGAAGGGCAGGCCGGTCCACTCCTTCCACAGCTGGCCGAGGTCGTGGACCTCGAGGCCGTAGCGCGGGCCGTCGATCAGGTTGGCGCGCAGGGCCGCGTCGCCGATCAGGACCGCGGCCTCCGCCTCCTGCATCATCAGGCTGAGGTCGGGCGGGCAGGTGTAGTAGGAGGGCTCTACGCCGAACCGTTCCGCCAGGAGGAGCTGGGCGAGGCGGACGGACGTGCGTGAGGTGGAGCCGAGGGCGACGCGGGCGCCGTCCAGCCGGTCGAGGGGGACCTGCGAGACGATCACGCAGGACATGACGGGGCCGTCGCAGCCGACCGCGATGTCGGGGAAGGCGACCAGGTCGTCGGCGTTGCGCAGGAACTCGACGAGCGTGACGGGCCCGATGTCGAGGTCGCCGCGGATCAGCCGCTCGCTGAGCTTCTCGGGCGTGTCCTTGGTCAGCTCGAAGTCGAGGAGCGTGCCCGTTCTCGCGAGCCCCCAGTACAGGGGCAGGCAGTTGAGGAACTGGATGTGGCCGACACGCGGCCGGGTGCGAGAAATGTCCACATCGCGAGACTAGACCTCATCGGCCATCCCGCCACCGGCGACCCCGGCCGCGCGTTGCATCAACCAGCCGAACGCCTTTCAAACTTTCGAGTGAAGTGATCTTGACCTCTATTGCTTCCGGGCCTCATCGTGCTAGGCTCGCCGCAAGTTGCAGTTTGGTTTCCCTTGCAGTACAGAGCCTGCGGAGCATGTGACCGCGGGCTCTAGTCGTTTTCAGAAGAATGCAGTTGTGCGGCATGACTTTGTTTTCACACTTGCAGGTTCTGGAGCAGGGCAACCCTTTGGGCCCAAGGAGGGCTTATGGCTACCGGAACCGTTAAGTGGTTCAACGCCGAAAAGGGCTTTGGCTTCATCGCCCAGGAAGGCGGCGGCCCCGACGTCTTCGTTCACTACTCCGCGATCAACGCCTCTGGCTTCCGCTCTCTCGAGGAGAACCAGCAGGTGAGCTTCGACGTGACCCAGGGCCCGAAGGGCCCGCAGGCGGAGAACGTCACTCCGGTCTGATCGCGTCCTAGCGCAGTACCCAAGGAGCCCCGCGCATCCAGCGTCGGGGCTCCTGCCCTTTTCCGCCCGAATCTCCTCAGACGTGGTGCATGATCAGGACGAACGTCGTCCCCGGCTCCAGCGCCTCGTACGTGTGCGGCACGTCTCCCCGATACGACATGTAGTCGCCCGGGCCCAGTTGCACCGCCTCCCCCCGCGGCCCCGCCTGTACGCGCCCGGCGCTGACGACGATGTGCTCCACCGTCCCCGGAATGTGCGGTTCCGAGTCGCGTACCGTGCCCGGCTCCAGGGTCACCGCGTAGATGTCACGCCGCGCGCCCGGCGGGCTCGCCGACAGCAGGGTGGCCAGATAGCTGGACTGCTCGGAGTGCACGGTGGGCCCCTCGCCCGCGCGGATCACGCGCACGGCCGACGCCGGCGGCTCCACCAGCGCGCTGAACGGCACCCCCAGCGCCACCGCCAGCGCCCAGATCGTCTCCATGCTCGGATTGCCGCTCGCCGCCTCCAGCTGAGACAGCGTCGACTTGGCGATCCCGGCCCGCTTGGCCAGCTCCGACAGGGACAGACCGACCCGGTTGCGCTCACGCCGCAGGCTCGCGGCGATCCAGTCCAGAGGCAGGCGGGGCGGGGTCGAGGCGCCGTCGGCAGTCATGATCTTGTTCGCTCCATCATTACGATCGTTCGCCTTGACGAACGCCCGTCGGGCCGTTCATCGTAGAAAACATGCGTTCGCTGCTCCGAACACCAACCTCCATCCTGACACCTCTCACCCGCGACGCCTCCCTCGTGTGGGTGGCCAGTGGAGTCGTCGGCGTGTCCTTCGGCGCCGTCTGCGTCGCGGGCGGGCTGCCGATGTGGGTGCCGGTGGTGATGTCCCTGGTGGTGTACGCCGGGTCGGCCCAGTTCAGCGCGGTCGGCATCCTGCTCGCCGGGGGCGGGCCGCTCGCCGCCGCGGCGACCGGGCTGCTGCTGAACACCCGCACGGCCGCCTTCAGTCTCGCCGTGGCCGACGTGATCGGCACCGGCCGGCTGGCCCGGTTCCTCGGCGCGCACCTGGTCACCGACGAGACCGTGGCCTTCGCCCTGGCCCAGGCCGACCCGGCGCGCCGCCGGGCGGCGTTCTGGATCTCCGGCATCGGCCTGTTCGCCGTCTGGAACCTCGGCGTGCTGTGCGGCGCCCTCGCCGGTACGGCGCTCGGCGACACTGCGACCTACGGTCTCGACGCCGCCTTCCCGGCCGTGCTCGTCGCCCTGGTGCTGCCCGCCCTGCGCACCGACTCCGCCGTACGGCGCAGCGCACTGCTCGGCGCCGCGCTCGCCGTGGCGGCGACCCCGCTCGTGCCGGCCGGCGTGCCGGTCCTGCTGGCACTCGCCGGGCTGGCCGCCCCGAAGGGGGTACGGCGATGAACGCGACGGCCGCCATGATCCTGGCGCTGGCCGCGGGAACGTATGCGTTCCGGCTGGTCGGCCCGGTGCTGCACGGACGCGTCACGGTCCCGCCCCGGCTCCAGGAACTGCTGTCCACCGGCGCGGTCGTCCTCCTCGTCGCCCTGCTCGCCACCGGTGCGCTGACCGAGGCCGGGGGCTTCGCGGGCTGGGCCAGACCGGCCGGTGTCCTGGCGGGCGGCATCCTCGCGTGGCGCCGGGCCCCGTTCGCAGTGATCGTCTTGGGCGCGGCGGCGACAACGGCGCTGCTGCGAGTGGCGGGAGTGTCCTGACCCAGGCCCCCGGCGCCCGCGCACCCGCCGACGGCGGGAAGGGGACGGGGTGGGGGGTGTCCGCCCGCAGCGTCCGGGACCGGCCAAGAGCAAGCCCGTCGGAAACGGCCGGCCGGACCGAGGACAGAACGTTCCCCCTGCTGGGGCGACTCGGGTCGGGCGGCATGGGCCGCGTGTACCTCGGCGTGCACGACGACGGCTACGCCGCCGTCAAGCAGGTCCTGCCCTCCGTGGCCGGCGAGGACCAGGACTTCCTGCGCCGCTTCGGGCACGAACTGGACAACCTCGCCCGGCTCCCCGCACACGCCACCGCCCGCCTTCTCGCCAGCGACCGCACGGCCCGCCCGCCGTGGTTCGCCACCGCGTACGTCCCTGGCCTGACCCTGCGCGAGGCCGTCGACCTGCACGGCGGCCCGCTCCCGGCCGACGCCCTGTGGCTGCTGCTCCACGAGTCGGCGAAGCGTCTCGCCGCGGTGCACGACCTCGGCATGGTGCACCGTGACGTCAAACCGTCCAACGTGATGCTCACCGTGGACGGCCTCACCCTCATCGACTTCGGCGTCGCCCGGGCCGCGGAGCAGAGCCAGCTGACCCGGACCGGCATGGTGGTCGGCACGCCCGCCTACATGTCCCCGGAGCAGGCCTCGGGCGCCCGGCGGCTGACCGGTGCCGTCGACGTGTTCGCGCTGGGCTCGGTCGTCGCTTATGCGGGCTGCGGTCGGCCGCCGTTCGGCGACGAGTCGGGGCACGCCGTGCTGTACCGGATCGTGCACGAGGAACCCGGCCTGGAGCCGCTGCGCGCCGTCGATGCCGACCTGGCCTCCGTGGTGGCGTCCTGCCTGGGCAAGGACCCCAAGGGCCGCCCCACCGCCGCGGAACTGCTCGGCCTGACCACCGCGCACGCCCCGCAGCCCCCGGCCTGGCCCGGCACGGTCACCGAACGCCTCGCCCAGCGGGCGGCCTTCGCGGCGACGGCTCCGCCGACCCCGACGGCGACAGCGACGGCGCCGGGCCCCGCCCCCGCCCCCGAGGTGCCGCCCGCCCCGCCCGGCCCCGACCAGTCCCAACCCCCCGTCGTCGCCACCCGGGGCACACAGGACCGCGAACGACGCGGCCGCCGCACGTTCCTGGCCGTCGTACCGGTCGTGGTCGTCGCGGCCACCACCACGGTCGTCCTGCAACTGCTGCCGTACGCCTCCTCGCCGTCCCACGGCGACGAGGCGCGACCGACCGCGTCCGCAGCGGTGGCGTCGTCGGGGTCCCCGGCCGCCTCGGCGAGCGCCTCGGCCACGGCATCGACGACGACCCGTCCCTCCGGCGACCGGACCTCCCCCTCCCCTGCCGACCCGAAAGCCCCGTCGGCCTCCGCAGGCGGCACCGCACAGGGCGGCCGGGCAGCCACCGGCACCACGGGCTCGACGAGTTCCGGGGGACGCACCGGCTCCGGAGGCACCGGCGCATCCACCACCGGCGGCTCGGGCTCAGGCTCCACCTCGACCGGAACAGGAACCGGCACGGGCACGGGAACAGGCACCGGCACCGGCAGCACCACCGGAGGCGAAGGCACCGCCTCCCGGCCCCCCACCACCGCCCACCTCCGCAACGCGGAGAACGGACGATGCGTGACCCAGGTCTACGGATCCACCGGCCTCGGCGCCTGCTCCGGCTCCGCCGCCTCCTGGGCCTTCCGCAGCGCCGGCGACGGCACCGTGAAGGTCGTCAACCAGTCCAGCGGCTCCTGCCTGAGTGCCAACTTCACCGGCCAGTCCGTCGTCGTCGGCGACTGCTCCCAGGGCAGCAGCCCCCTGCTGTGGCGCACCGGCTCCGGCGACACCTTGATCAGTGCGTTCAACGGCGGCTGCCTGGACCTCGCCTTCGGCGGCGGTGTGACGACGCAGGCGTGCCGCAGCGGCGCGGCGTCCCAGCAGTGGGCGAGGTCGTGAACAGCGGGTATCGGCGCCGCCGATGACCCCATCGGCAGGACGCCCCACTGGTCCGTGGACCGGGCCCGCGGCGCGCTCGTAGCGTCGCTGACATGACCTCATCGCAACGGGGCACGGCCCAGCTGACGACCGCGATGGTGCTCTCCGGCACCCTCGGCGTCTTCGTCGTCGAGTCGGGCGCCTCGCCCTTCAACGTCGTCTTCTTCCGCGTCCTGTTCGGCGCCCTCGCCCTCGGCGGCTACGTCACCGCCCGCGGCTGGCTGCGCGACCACGGCTTCACCCCGCGCACGTTCGGACTCGCCGTCCTCGGCGGGGTGTTCATCGTCTTCAACTGGGTGTTCCTGTTCGAGTCGTACGAGAACACCTCGATCTCGGTCGCCACGGTCGTCTACCACACCCAGCCCTTCTACGTGGTGCTGCTCGGCGCCCTCCTCTTCCGCGAGCGGCTCACCGCCGCCAAGGTCGGCTGGGTCGCTCTCGCCTTCGCCGGGCTGGTCCTCGTCTCGGGCGTCACCCCGGCCGACTTCGCGAGCGGCGGGACGTACGTCGTCGGCGTCGGACAGGCACTGCTCGCCGCGCTGCTGTACGCGCTGTCGACGCTGGTCACCAAGCGCATCACCGGGGTGCGGCCGCATCTGATCGCCCTCGTCCAGGTCCTCGTCGGCATCCCGCTGCTGCTGCCCTTCGCCGACTTCGGCGCGATGTCCGGCACCGGCCGGGACTGGGGCTGGCTGGTCGGACTCGGCTTCGTCCACACCGGCGTGATGTACGTCCTCATGTACGCCGCCTACGCCCAGCTGCCCACCGCGAAGATCGCGGTACTGGCCTTCGTCTACCCGGTGGTGGCGATGGTGGCGGACTGGGGGGTGTACGGCCACCACATCGGCCGGGTCCAGGCCCTCGGCGTCCCGCTGATCGTCCTGGCGAGCCTGAAGGTCACCCTGGCCCGCAAGCCGCAGGCCACCATCCGGCCCCCGCAGCCCCACGCCACCCCGGCCCACGCCCCGAAGGCCGCCCCCGCCGGGACGCCCGGCGTCACCCCTCCTCGGACACCAGACGCCGCGCCCGCTCCACGAACAGCCGGGCGTGCGCCGGCAGCCGCTTCCCGGCCCGCCACGCCAGCTGCGTCCGAAGCGTGAACGGCGGCTGCCAGTCCAGTCGTACCAGCAAGCCCTCCGCGAGTTCGGCGGCGACCGTCACCTCGGGCAGCAGACAGATCCCGAGGCCGGCCGCCGCCGCGCGTTTGGTGGCCTCGATCGTGCCGAACTCCCGGAACTCCACGGCCGCCACGGCGGTCAGCTCCCGCTCGAACAGATCCCGGTAGGCGCAGCCGGGCTCGGTGGCCAGCAGCGGCTCGCGCACCAGATCGGCGGCCGTGACGTCGCGTCCGTACAGCCGGTGTCCGGGCGCCGCGACCAGGGCCAGCGGCTCGACTGCCAGCACCTCGCTCTCCAGGCCCGGGTGCTCTGTCTCCTCCTCCATCAGGAAGCCCAGGTCGTACGTGCCCTGCCGCAGCGCCTGCCGGGTCTCGTCGCCGAGGGTGGGGCGCAGGGTGAGGCGGACCTTGGGGTAGCGGTGGTGGAGGAACTCCAGCAGGGGCGGCAGGCGGTAGTTGGTCAGCGACTCCATCGTGCCGACGGCGAGCGTGCCGGAGGGTTCCTCGGTGCCGGCGACCGCCGCGCGGGCCTCCTCGGTCAGCTCGATGATCTGCCGGGCGTAGGGCAGCAGCCGCTCGCCGGCCTCGGTGAGCCGGATGCGGCTGCCGAGCCGGTCGAAGAGCTGGCTGCCGAGCGCGTCCTCCAGGGCGCGGATCTGGGAGGTCACGCTGGACTGGGCGTAGTTCAGCTCGGCCGCCGCCCGCGTGAAGCTCAGGACGGTGGCGACCTTCTCGAAGGTGACGAGCAGCCGCAGTTCCATCAGTCAGACCGCCCTGAACTCAGTCCGCCGCGGGGTCCTCGCCGCGCTCCTTGCGGCGCAGTTCGTCCTCACGGCGGCGCAGGTCGGCCTCCCACTCCTTGAGCAGGGACTCGTCCTTCTTGTTCTCTTCCTTCAGCGACTTGAGGAACTCGGGGTTGTCGTCGGGGGCGACCCATTCGGTGCGGTGCCCGCGGTGCCATTCCGAGGGGGTGGAGCCGCCCGGCGGCCGCGGCCCCCGCTGCTTCCCGGCCACCAGCCAGGCGATCGGGCCGACGAGCACCTCGCCGAAGAGCAGGATGACGAGCACCCACACCACCTTCGGCAGCCCCCGCACCTCCTCCTCGGGCGTGTTCAGGCAGTCGATGAACGCGTAGATCCACAGCGCCAGCACCAGCAGGAACGGCAGATACCTGAGCATGGACGGGAGATCCCCCAGCAGACGGCGAGGGGGCACGACGGGCCCCGGTGACGGGCTCAGAGTAGCCCGTGCCGGATACTGGGACGCATGGCTTACGACGATCTTCGCTCCCTGCTCAGGGCGCTGGAGCGCGAGGGCGACCTCAAGCGCATCAAGGCCGAGGTGGACCCGTACCTGGAGGTCGGGGAGATCGTCGACCGGGTGAACAAGGCCGGTGGCCCCGCCCTCCTCTTCGAGAACGTGAAGGGGTCCTCCATGCCCCTGGCGATGAACGTCTTCGGCACCGACCGCCGGCTGCTGAAGGCGCTCGGCCTGAAGTCGTACGCGGAGATCTCGGAGCGGATCGGCGGCCTGCTGAAGCCCGAGCTGCCGCACGGGTTCGTCGGCGTGCGCGAGGCGTTCGGCAAGCTCGGCGCGATGACGCACGTCCCGCCGAAGAAGGTGAAGTCCGACCACGCCCCGGTCCAGGAGGTCGTCCTCACCGGCGACGACGTGGACCTGGAGCAGCTGCCCGCGCTGTTCACCTGGCCCAAGGACGGCGGCTCCTTCTTCAACCTGGGTCTGACCCACACCAAGGACCCCGAGTCGGGTGTCCGCAACCTCGGTCTGTACCGCCTGCAGCGGCACGACCGGCGGACCATCGGCATGCACTGGCAGATCCACAAGGATAGCCGCAACCACTACCAGGTGGCCGCCCGGCGCGGCGAGCGGCTGCCCGTCGCGATCGCCTTCGGCTGTCCGCCGGCCGTGACGTACGCCTCCACGGCCCCGCTCCCCGGTGACATCGACGAGTACCTCTTCGCCGGGTTCGTCGCGGGCAAGCGGATCGAGATGGTGGACTGCAAGACGGTCCCGCTCCAGGTGCCGGCGCAGGCCGAGGTGGTGCTGGAGGGCTGGCTGGAGCCGGGCGAGATGCTCCCGGAGGGCCCCTTCGGCGACCACACCGGCTTCTACACGCCGCAGGAGCCCTTCCCCGCCCTGACGATCGACTGCGTGACGATGCGCAGGCGCCCGCTGCTCCAGTCGATCGTCGTCGGGCGTCCGCCGACGGAGGACGGTCCGCTGGGCAGGGCCACGGAGCGGTTCTTCCTGCCCCTGCTGAAGATCATCGTCCCGGACATCGTGGACTACCACCTGCCCGAGGCCGGCGGCTTCCACAACTGCGCGATCGTCTCGATCGACAAGAAGTACCCCAAGCACGCGCAGAAGGTGATGCACGCGATCTGGGGGGCGCACATGATGTCCCTGACCAAGCTGATCGTCGTCGTCGACGCCGACTGCGACGTGCACGACCTGCACGAGGTCGCCTGGCGCGCCCTCGGCAACACCGACTACGCCCGTGACCTCACGGTCGTGGAAGGTCCCGTCGACCACCTCGACCACGCCTCCTACCAGCAGTTCTGGGGAGGCAAGGCAGGCATCGACGCCACGAGGAAGTGGCCCGAGGAGGGCTACACGCGCGACGGCGGCTGGCCGGACATGGTCGAGTCCGACCCCGCGACGGCGGCTCTGGTGGACCGCCGCTGGAAGGAGTACGGCCTGTGAGCAGCGCGTCCGCCGCGATCCCTCAGCCGGGACGCACGAAAGCGTTCCTGCGCCTGGTGATGATCGAGCACTCGGTCTTCGCCCTGCCGTTCGCCTACATCGCGTCCCTGACGGCGATGTACGAGTGGGACCGGAACATCCACTGGGGCCGGCTGCTGCTGGTCACCGTCTGCATGATCGGCCTGCGCACCTTCGCGATGGCCGTCAACCGGATCATCGACCGTGAGATCGACGCGCGGAACCCGCGCACGGCGCACCGCGAACTGGTCACGGGCGCGATGTCCGTCCGCCACGCGTGGACCGGCGCGCTGGTCGCCCTGGTGGTCTTCCTGGGCGCGGCCGCGCTGCTGAACCCGCTGTGCCTGGCGCTGGCGCCCGTCGCGGTGATCCCGATGGTGGTCTACCCCTATGGCAAGCGGTTCACGAACTTCCCGCAGGCCATCCTGGGTCTGGCCCAGGCGATGGGCCCGATCGGCGGCTGGCTGGCGATCAGCGGCGAGTGGTCGTGGACGGCGGTCATCCTCGGTCTCGCGGTCGGTGTCTGGATCGGCGGCTTCGACCTGATCTACGCCTGCCAGGACGTCGAGACGGACCGTGAGATCGGCGTGATGTCGGTCCCGGCCCGCTTCGGCATCCCGGGAGCCATCTGGGGCGCGCGGGCCTGTCACACCGTGACCACCGCCCTCTTCGCCTGGTACGCGGTGGTCACGCACGCGGGTGCCTTCTTCTGGCTGGGCCTGCTGATCGTGGCCGCCGCCTTCGTCTACGAGCACACGATCGTCCGCCCCCATGACCTCACCCGCCTGAACAGGGCGTTCTTCCAGGTGAACGGCTTCATCGGCATCGCGCTGTTCGTGTGCGCACTGCTCGACCTGCTCGTGCGGGGGCTCACCGTCTAGCACGATCGGTACCGGTCCGGAACATCGCTCCGTTCACCGGTACGCTCAAGATGTGAACGCAGGGAAATCGCAGCGCGCGCCTTGGATCGTGGGGGTGTCCGGGGCATCCGGGACGCCGTACGCGGCTGCCGTGCTGCGGGCGCTGATCGCCGCCGGGGAGAGCGTCGACCTGGTGGTCAGCCGGGCCTCGCGGCTCACGCTGCTCGACGAGACCGGCATCTCCTTCCGGGACGCGCACTGGCGGGACGACCTCACGCAGTGGCTGGCGCGGGGCGCCGACGGCAAGCCGGACAGCTTCGCCGTGGACGTCTCGGACGTGCGGTACTGGAGCGCCGGCGACCTGGCCGCGGGGCCGTCGTCGGGGTCGTATCCCGTCAAGGGCATGCTGATCGTGCCGGCCTCCACCGCCTGTGTCGCCGGTGTGGCGCTCGGGCTGTCGAAGGATCTGCTCCAGCGGGCGGCGAGCGTCACACTGAAGGAGCGCCGGACGCTGGTCGTGGCCGTACGGGAGACCCCCTTGAACGGTCAGACGCTGCGGCACCTGGTGGCTCTGGACGACGCGGGCGCGAGCGTGGTGCCCGCCTCGCCGGCGTTCTATGCGGGGGCGACACACATCCAGGACCTGGTGGACTTCGTCGCCGGGCGCGTCCTCGACGCCGCGGGCGTCCCCCACGATCTCTACCGCCGCTGGAAGGGCGAACTCCGCGGCGGGACCGGCTGACCGGCACGAGCCACTTGCACTCACTCCCAGAACTCTTCAGCGGAAGGCTTTCAATCGCATGGACGCGGTGGACAGGCAGCTCATCCAGGCCCTGAGGGAGAACGGCCGGGCCTCCTACGCGGAGCTGGGGCGCCTCGTCGGCCTGTCGGGCCCCAGCGTCACGGACCGCATCAACCGGCTGGAGGCGGCCGGTGTGATCACCGGTTACCGGGCCACCGTCGACGCGGCCTCGCTCGGTCTCGGGGTCACGGCGCTGATCGGCATCTCGCTGTCCGACGCCGCCGACCACGAGGACGTGGCGCGCCGGCTGAAGGACCTGCCGGAGATCGAGGACTGCTGGTTCATCGCCGGCGACGACTCCTACATGCTCAAGGCGCGCGCGACCGACGTCGACGGCCTGGAGAAGATCATCCGGCGGCTGTCCGGGACCAGGGGCGTCTCCCGCACCCGTACCACCATCGTGCTGTCCACGAAGTGGGAGAACCGGGTCGGGGAGCTTCCCGAAGAGGTCTAGGGATACCGTTGGCGGTGCTGTCGGAGAAAGGTGTTGGCATGGACGTCGGGCTCAAGCGCGAGCTGGAGGAGAAGGTCCGCTCCGGTGAGCGGCTGACCCGCGAGGACGGCATCGCGCTGTACGAGTCGGACGACCTGGCCTGGCTGGGCGGTCTGGCGCACGAGGTGCGGACGCGGAAGAACGGTGACGTCGTCCACTTCAACGTCAACCGGCACCTGAACATGACCAACGTGTGCACGGCCTCGTGTGCGTACTGCTCGTTCCAGCGCAAGCCGGGCGAGAAGGACGCGTACACGATGCGCATCGAGGAGGCCGTCAAGCTCGCCAAGGCGATGGAGTCGGAGAACCTCACCGAGCTGCACATCGTCAACGGGCTGCACCCCAACCTGCCGTGGCGCTACTACCCGCGCTCGCTGCGGGAGCTGAAGGCCGCGCTGCCGAACGTGTCGCTGAAGGCGTTCACGGCCACGGAGATCCATCACTTCGAGACGATCTCGGGGCTGAGCGCCTCCGAGATCCTCGACGAGCTGATCGACGCCGGGCTCGAGTCCCTCACCGGTGGTGGCGCCGAGATCTTCGACTGGGAGGTCCGGCAGCACATCGTGGACCACAGGACCCACTGGGAGGACTGGTCCCGCATCCACCGGCTGGCGCACGAGAAGGGTCTGAAGACCCCGTGCACCATGCTGTACGGCCACATCGAGGAGCCGCGGCACCGTGTGGACCATGTGCTGCGGCTGCGTGAGCTGCAGGACGAGACCGGCGGTTTCCAGGTCTTCATCCCGCTGCGTTACCAGCACGACTTCGTGGACATGAAGGACGGCAAGGTCCGCAACCGGCTCCAGGCGCGGACGCAGATGGCGACCGGGGCCGAGGCGCTGAAGACGTTCGCCGTCTCGCGGCTGCTGTTCGACAACGTGCCGCACGTCAAGGTGTTCTGGGTGATGCACGGTGTGCAGACGGCCCAGCTGGCGCTTCAGCACGGTGCGGACGACATGGACGGATCGGTCGTCGAGTACAAGATCACGCACGATGCGGACAACTTCGGTACGCCGAACAAGCTGACGCGTGAGGATCTGCTGGAGCTGATCCGGGACGCGGGATTCCGGCCGGTGGAGCGGAACACTCGGTACGAGGTCCTGCGGGAGTACGAGGGGCCCGATGCCGCGCGTCGGGAGTCGCCTCAGCCGATGAGGGTTTGATCGGTTCGCTCTTCGGTGCGGGTGGTGGGGGCTGATCGCGCCCGCGCGGCGGAGCCGCCTATGGAAAGGGTCCCGCGCCCCTGGGTGGGTACTCGGGGCGCATGCCCACGAAGGCACCCGAAGACCAGTACGACGCCGCTCCCTTCGTTCCCGAGCGCGGCGGACTCCCGGCCCTGCGCAAAGCCGCCGCCGGCTGCCGGGGCTGTCCGCTGCACCGGGATGCCACCCAGACCGTCTTCGGCGCCGGGGATGCGCACGCGCGCGTGATGCTTGTCGGGGAGCAGCCCGGGGATCAGGAGGACCGGCAGGGGAAGCCGTTCGTCGGGCCGGCCGGGAAGTTGCTGGACCGAGCCCTCGCGGAGGCCGGGATCGATCCGGCGGAGGCGTACGTCACCAACGCCGTCAAGCACTTCAAGTTCACCCAGGCCGAACCGCGCAAGCGGCGGATCCACAAGGCGCCGAACCTCAAGGAGATGACGGCGTGCGGGCCGTGGCTCGCCGCCGAGCTGGCGGTCGTGGAGCCGGAGCTGATCGTGGTGCTGGGGGCCACCGCGGGCAAGGCGCTGCTCGGGTCGTCGTTCCGGGTCACCGAGGTGCGCGGAACGGTGCTGGAGCGGGAGATCCACGGGCGCGGCGAGCGGCTGGTGCCGACCGTGCATCCGTCGTCGGTGCTGCGCGCGGACGACCGGGAGTCGGCGTACCAGGGGCTCGTCTCGGATCTCAAGACGGCGGCTCGCGTCCTGTCGTAATAGATACGATGACGCAATGCCCCTTACTTTCACCTTGGACCCCTCCGTCGACGCCGGTCTGCGCGACGGCATCCTCGATCTGTGGACGGACGTCTCCAACGCCGGCGGGGCCGTCGGCTTCGTGGCGCCGGTGACGCGGGAGACCATCCGGCCGGAGCTGGTGCGGCACTTCGTGGGCATGGCCGAGGGGCGGACCCGGCTGCTGACCGGGCACGACGAGCAGGGGCGGGTGGCCGCGACCGCGTTCTTCTCCTTCAACAGCCACCGGCTGATGACGCACTGGGTGTGGCTGTACACGGTGATGGTGCACCCGCGCCACCAGGGCCGGGGTTACGGCCGTGACCTGCTGGCGGCCGCGGCGGACGCGGCACGCGGCTTCGAGGGCATCGAGGCGATCCGGCTGACCTGCCGGGGCGGCCTCGGTCTGGAGCGGTTCTACGCCTCCTGCGGGTACAAGGAGGTCGGCCGGGCGCCCGGGGCGATCCGGGTGGCGCCGGGGGACGACCGGGACGACATCACCATGCTGCTGCCGCTGCTCTGAGGCGCGGCCCCACCCCCTTCCGTGATCGGTACGGGGGCGTGCTTCACTGGAGACTGCCCTGTTTGGATTCGGAAGAGTGGATTGAGATGCTCCGCTACACGCTGATGCGCCTCGGGATCTTCGTGGGCTGCCTCGTGGTCGTCTGGGGTCTCGTCTACTCCGGCGTCGTGCCGCGCGGCCTCGGCTCGTCCAACGGCATGTGGGTCGTCCTGCTCGCGCTGGTGATCTCCGCGCCTATCAGCTTCGTCGTGCTGCGCGGGGAGCGGGACCGGGCGGCGCGGAAGATCGCTCCCAAGGTCGACCGCATGCGCGCGAACATGCAGGCGAACCTCAAGGCGAACCAGAGCCAGGAGGACGTCGCCGACGACGCCGCCCGCGCGCAGGGCCAGCCGTCGTAAAGCCTCCAGCGCCCAGAGCGCCCCGGTGACCTCGGTCGCCGGGGCGCTTTGCGTTGTATGGGTGGATGTGGTGTCCGGCCTCTCAAAGCAAGGCTTTGAGCTTCCCAAAGTTCAAGTGTTAACGTCTTAGGGTGAAGTCAGCAGCCGCGTCTCCTCAGTTCCCGAGCCTTCTGCTCGTGGCGCGCCTGCACGTGGATCTCTGCCGGTGCGCGTCCGGGATCTGTCGCCCCTGACGTCTCGCGACCCCGTCTCGCGACCCCCCGTCCACGTCAGCCCCTACGCGTCACAACGGAGCATGTCCGTGTCCTCGCACACGAAGTCCTTCAAGCTGCCCTTCTGGGCCCAGATAGTCGCCGGCCTCGTCCTGGGCGTCCTGCTCGGCTGGATCGCCCGCAGCCAGGACGTGTCCTGGCTGGTGACCACCCTGGAGAAGATCGGCGACACCTTCATCGGCCTGCTGAAGCTCGCCGTCGCCCCGCTCGTCTTCTTCGCCATCCTCGTCTCGATCACCAACCTGCGGAAGGTGAACAACGCGGCGCGCCTGGCGTCCCGCACCCTTCTGTGGTTCATGATCACCTCGCTGATCGCGGTGAGCATCGGCCTGGCCATCGGCCTGCTCACCCACCCCGGCGCCGGCACGGGTCTCACCCCGGCGGACGGCGGCAAGCCCAAGCACACCGGCTCCTGGCTGGACTTCCTCACCGGCATCATCCCGACCGACGTGATCACGCCGTTCACCGAGCTGAACGTGCTGCAGATCGTCTTCATGGCGGCCGTCGCCGGTATCGCCGCGCTCCAGCTCGGTGAGAAGGCCCAGCCGATCCTCACCCTCAGCGAGTCCGTGCTGGAGCTGCTGCAGAAGGCGCTGTGGTGGGTCATCCGGCTCGCCCCGCTCGGCACCGTCGGCCTCATCGGCAACGCCATCGCCACCTACGGCTGGGACCTGATCGGCAAGTACGCCACCTTCACCGCCGACATCTACGTCGGCTGCGCGATCGTCCTCTTCGTCGTCTACCCGACGCTGCTGGCGACCGTCGCCAAGGCCAACCCGCTGCAGTTCTTCAAGGGCGCCTGGCCCGCGATCCAGCTGGCGTTCGTCTCCCGCTCCTCGGTCGGCACCATGCCGGTGACGCAGAAGGTGACCGAGCGGCTCGGCGTGCCGAAGGAGTACGCCTCCTTCGCGGTGCCGTTCGGCGCGACCACCAAGATGGACGGCTGCGCCGCGATCTACCCGGCGATCGCCGCGATCTTCGTCGCGCAGATCTTCGGCATCCAGCTCAACGTGGGCGACTATCTGCTGATCGCGTTCGTCTCCGTGGTGGGCTCCGCCGCCACCGCGGGCCTCACCGGTGCGACGGTCATGCTGACGCTGACCCTGTCCACGCTGGGCCTGCCGATGGAGGGCGTCGGCCTGCTCCTGGCGATCGACCCGATCCTGGACATGATGCGCACCGCCACCAACGTGGCCGGCCAGGCCCTGGTCCCGGTCATCGTCGCGGCCCGGGAGAACCTCCTGGACCGCACGGCCTACGACGCGGTGGGCGGCGCCTCCCCGGTGGACGAGCCGGAGCACCGGCCGGAGCCGGTGACCGCGGCGGCCTGACGCGGCAACACCCCGGGCACAGAGGGCGGCGGGACGATTCCCGCCGCCCCTCGGTATGCCCGGCCCGTACGCTGGTGTGCATGGATTCGGGTGCGGTGAAGACCAAGCGGATGCCCCGGGCGGTCCGTGAGCGGCAGATGCTGGACGCGGCCGTGCGCATCTTCGGCCGGCGCGGCTACATGGCCGCTTCCATGGACGACATCGCCGAACTCGCCGGTGTCTCCAAGCCGTTGGTGTACCTGTACCTGCACTCCAAGGAGGACCTCTTCACGGCTGTCATCCGCCGTGAGGCCGCCGCGCTCACCGAGGCCGTCCGCGCCGCCGTCGACCCGGCCTCGCCCGTCGACCGCCAACTGTGGGACGGGCTGCTGGCGTTCTTCACGCACACCGCGCAACACCCGGAGGCGTGGGCGGTGCTGCATCTCCAGGCCCGCACGCACGGCGAGCCGTTCGCCGCCGAGGTCGCCGCGCTGCGTGCGGAACTCGTCGCCTTCGTGACCCGGCTGATCCTGGTCGCCGCCCGGGACGCCCACCACAATCCCGACCTGGCCGAGCGTGAGGTCGCCGGGCTGGCCGAGGCCCTGGTCGGCGCCGCCGAGTCCCTCGCCGCCTGGGGCAACGCCACCGACGGCGTCTCGGCCCGGCAGTCGGCGGCGACCCTGATGAACTTCGCCTGGTCGGGCCTCGGCAACCTCATGGCGGGACGCCGCTGGTCACCCCCGCCGGCGTGAACCGGGGCCCGGTCACATCCGCGTGAGTCGCGGCGTCACTCCCGCCCGCGTGAGCCGAGCGGGACGGCGAGCCCCGTCAGATGCACCTTCTCGCCGCCGCGCAGCGCGAACCGTCCCTCGCCGTCCTGCGCGTAGCGCACCGTGCCCGGCAGCAGTACCGGCGCCCGGAACTCCGCCCGGACGAAGGCCGCTTCGGGCACACCGTGCGCGGCCAGGCAGCGCGCCACGCTCCACATGCCGTGCGCGATGGCCCGCGGGAAGCCGAACAGCCGGGCGGTGAGCGGATGCAGGTGGATGGGGTTGCGGTCGCCGGAGACGGCACCGTAGCGGCGGCCGAGGTCCGAGCCGAGGCGCCACTCGTCGACCACGGGCGGCTCGTCGGCCACGGGCGGCTCCGAGGTGTCCGCGGTCCTCCCGGCGGCGGCCGCCGTCGTCCGGTGCCGCGCCAGATACCAGCTCGTCGACTCCCATACGACGGCCTCGCCGTCCCGCAGTTCGGTGACCACGACCGCCTCGGTGCCGCGCCGGTGCGGTGCGAGCCGCTCGACGCGCACCCCCACGTCGTACGTCCCCGTGGCGGCGAGTGCCGTGGGCCGGGTGATCTCGATCGACGTGTGGATTAGGCCCGGCAGCGGCAGCGGGAAGTCAAGGGCGCTCATCAGGCGCAGGGCGAGGGGGAAGCCGAGGAGGTGCGGATAGGTGATCGGCAGGGCGTCCGCGCCGGCGAAGCCGCACACCCGCTCGTAGGCGGTCAGGCGCGCGAGGTCGACGCGCAGGCCGGGCAGGAGCAGCCGGCCGGCGGGGACGGCCGCGTCCGGGTGCGGCCGCTTCAGCGGGGACAGCAGCGCGCCGCGCGCCAGCAGGGGCGCGAGGGCCGGCGTCCGGGTGAGGGTCTTCTCGCGCATCACGCCCCCAGCAGGCTCTGTCCGCCGCACACCCGCACGACCTGCCCGTTGACGGCGCCGGAGGCCGGGTGGGCGAGCCAGGCGGTGGTCTCGGCGACGTCGACGGGCAGCCCGCCCTGGGCGAGGGAGTTCCTACGGCGCCCCGCCTCGCGGATGAACAGCGGGATCGCGGCCGTCATCGCCGTCTCGAAGCGCCGGGCGCGGTGGCGGTGAGGCTCAGACAGCGGTCGGCCATGGGGAGACGTCTCCTCGTCCAAGTTCTTACTCTGAAGTAAGGTTACTGGCGGTAAGTCTATGTCACGCGGGAGGATCCCATCGAGACGAGCCCCTGACGCGCCACCGGATCCGGCGCCACCACCGGGCACCCCTGCCTGGCCGCAGACGCGCCAACGGCCGTGTGACCTGGGCTACGTGAGCCCCTCTCACACGGTTCCCGACGCTGCACAGCCCCGGCCCCGGACCCCCTCCGAACCCGCACAAGCCCCCCACAGGGGCCCCGTACGATTCCCCTGCCCAACCGCCGGTGACCGTCCGCCGACGACGCCGCCGCCGGTGAACGCCCCGCCGGGCGAGGCACGTACGTCTTGCAGCAGCAGTGCCGCTGCTGCACGCACCAGGAGCCGCCCGTGTCCACGCCGTACCCCACCTCCGCCGACTACGCCGCTCCCCGGGGCCCCGTCCTGGTCGCGCCGGAGACAAAGCGGCTGGGCGGTGCGGTGCGTGAGGCGTACGTCCCCGCCCTCGCCCAGCCCGTCCGCCACGGCTCGCTCGCCGACCTGCCCTTCGACAACGCCGACGCCGCGCCCGACGCGGTGGTGCTCAGCCGCCGCACCCCCTCCGGCCACTGGACGGACGTGACGGCGGCCGCCTTCGCCGCCGAGGTGCAGGCCGTGGCGAAGGGGCTGCTCGCCGAAGGCCTGATGCCGGGCGACCGCATCGCGATCATGGCGCGCACGACGTACGAGTGGACCCTGCTCGACTTCGCCGCCTGGGCGGCCGGCCTGGTCACCGTTCCGGTCTACCCCACTTCCTCGCCCTTCCAGACCCGCTGGATCCTTCAGGACTCCGGCGCGGTCACCCTGGTCACCGAGACCGTCGCGCAGGCCGCGGCGATCGGCCCCGAGCGGGACCGGCTGCCGGACCTGCGGCATGTGTGGGTCATGGAGAAGGGCCATGTGGAGCAGCTCGCCGAGGTCGGCGCCGCGCACGTGCCCGACCAGGAGGTGGACGTACGGCGCGGCATGCTCGGGCCGGACACCCTCGCCACCCTCATCTACACCTCCGGCACCACCGGCCGCCCCAAGGGCTGCGCGCTCAGCCACGGCAACTTCTTCGCCGAGGTCGACAACGCGATCGAACTGCTCTACCCGGTCTTCCGGGCGAAGAGCGAGGACGAGCCGTCGGTGCTGCTGTTCCTGCCGATGTCGCACGTCTTCGGCCGCATGGTGGCGATCGCCTGCATACGCGCCCGGGTCCGCCTCGGCCACACCCCCAGCCTGAAGCCGGACGAACTGCTGCCCGACCTGGCGGCCTTCAGGCCCACCTGTCTGCTGACCATCCCCTACATGTTGGAGAAGGTCTTCAACTCCGCCCGCGCCAAGGCCGAGTCGGGCGGCAAGCTGTCCGCCTTCGACCGGGCGGTGGCGGTGGCCCGGCGCTACGGCGAGGCGGTCGAGGACCGTCAGACGGGCAACGGCAGCGGCCCGACGACGGCGCTGAAGGCGGGGCGCGCGCTGTACGACCCGCTGGTCTACCGCAAGATCCGGCAGGCGATGGGCGGCCGGGTGCGGTACGCGATCTGCGGCGGCTCCCCGCTCGGGCAGCGCCTCGCCGCCTTCTACGCGGGCGCCGGCATCGAGATCTTCGAGGGCTACGGACTGACCGAGACGACCGGCGCGACGACGGTGACGCCGCCGCTCAAGCCGCGCCTGGGCACGGTCGGCTGGCCCCTGCCGGGCACCCGCGTCCGGATCGCCGCCGACGGCGAGATCCTGGTCGCCGGCGACCATGTGCTGCGCGGCTACTGGGACCCGGCGGCCGGTGGCGTGGTCCCGGCCGCACAGGACGGCTGGCTGGCCACCGGCGACCTCGGGGAACTGGACGACGAGGGGTACCTGACGATCACCGGCCGCAAGAAGGAGCTGCTGATCACGGCCGGCGGCAAGAGCGTGGCCCCGGCGCCCCTGGAGAACTGGCTGCGCGCCCACCCGCTGATCTCCCAGGTCATGCTGGTCGGCGACGGCCGCCCCTACGTCTCGGCGCTGATCACCCTCGACATGGACGGCGTCAGCCACTGGCGCCGGATGAACGGCAAGCACCCCGTCCCGGCCGAGCTCCTCATCGGCGACGGCGAGCTGTACGCCCTGCTGCAACGCGCGCTCGACGAGGCCAACCGGATGGTCTCCCGCCCCGAGTCCATCCGCCGCTTCGCCGTCCTGCCGGTGGACTTCACCGAGGAGGCCGGCCACCTCACCCCGTCGATGAAACTGCGCCGCGAGACGATCCTGAGCGAGTTCGCGGACGTCGTGGAGGACCTGTACGCCGAGCGCGGGTGAGCGGCTTTCCGGGCGGCCGGGACCCTTGCCCGCCCCCGCCCGTCCCCGCACAGTGATCCCATGGACCAGGCACAGGCGCGGCAGTGGCTCGCCACCGCCGTCGAGGAGGCGCGGGCCGGGCTCGCCGAGGGCGGCGTCCCGATCGGGGCCGCGCTCTACGGCCCGGACGGCACCCTGCTCGGCCGCGGACACAACCGGCGCGTGCAGGACGGCGACCCCTCGCTGCACGCGGAGACGGCGGCGTTCCGGGCCGCGGGACGGCAGCGGTCGTATCGCGGGACGACGATGGTGACGACCCTCTCCCCCTGCTGGTACTGCTCGGGGCTGGTCCGGCAGTTCTCCATCCCGCGGGTGGTGATCGGCGAGGCGACCACCTTCCACGGCGGCCACGACTGGCTCGCCGAGCACGGGGTGGAGATCGTCGTCCTGGACGATCCCGGGTGCGTCGCGCTGATGCGGGACTTCGTCCGGGACCACCCCGCGCTGTGGAACGAGGACATCGGCGCCTGAGCCGGGTCAGTTCCCGCTCTCCGCCCAGGCCGCCAGCCGCTCGAAGCGGTCGCGCCAGCGTCGTTCCGAGTCCTGCTCGCCCTCGAACTCGTGGGTGAAGCGGACGGTGCAGGCCGCCTCGCCGTCGCGCTCCAGATGGAAGCGCAGCCGGCCGCCGTCCTGAAGGGTGTACTCGGCGACCCGGTCCACGTCCCATGCGGTGACCTGCCCGCTGCCCAGGTCCCGCAGGGCGACCGCGCCGCCGAGCCGGGGTTCGAGGACGTCGGCGGGGGTGTACCAGATGGCGAGCCCCTCGGGGGTGGCCACCGCCGGCCAGACGTCCTCCATACGTTTGGGGAGCCGCACGAGGAAGTGGAGTATGTGCGTGTTCCCGTGGGTCTGACTGGTGCCCTGTGCGATGGAACCGCTCATGACACCAGTGTCCGCGACCGGCGGCGGTGGAGGCGAGTGAAGGCTCAGACGCCGGCGTAGGAGTGCTTGCCGGTGACGAAGAGGTTCACGCCGTAGTAGTTGAACAGCCAGCAAGCGAAGGCGAGCAGCGCCAGGTAGGCGGCCTTGCGGCCCTTCCAGCCGGCGGTGGCGCGGGCGTGCAGGTAGCAGGCGTAGGCGACCCAGGTGATGAAGGACCAGGTCTCCTTCGGGTCCCAGCCCCAGTAGCGGCCCCAGGCGTCACCGGCCCAGATGGCTCCCGCGATGATCGTGAACGTCCACAGCGGGAACACGGCCGCGTTGATCCGGTAGGAGAACTTGTCCAGCGAGGCCGACGACGGCATGCGCTCCAGTACCGAGCGGGCGAAGGCGCCGGGCTTGCCGCCGGTCGCGAGCTTGCTCTCGTAGGAGTCCTTGAACAGGTACATGATCGTCGCGACCGCGCCGACGTAGAAGGTCGCACCGCAGAAGATCGCGGTGGAGACGTGGATGTAGAGCCAGTACGAGTGCAGCGCGGGCACCAGCTGGTCGCTCGCCGTGTACAGCACGGTGACGGCCAGACCCAGGTCGAGCAGGACCGTGGTGATCAGGAACAGGCCGAGCCAGCGGACGTTCTTCTTCAGCGCCAGCAGGCCGAGGTACACGCCGACCGCGACGGTGGAGAAGGTGATGTTGAACTCGTACATGTTGCCCCACGGCGCCCGCTGCACCGACAGCGCGCGCGTGAGGACCCCGGCGAACTCCACCAGGAAGGCGAGCACGGTCAGGGAGATCGCGATCCGGCCGTACAGGTCGCCCTGCGCGTCCCCGCCGTGCGCGCCGGGCCCGTCGGGGACGTCGCGGGAGCCCGCGGCGGACCGCACGGTGACCTTGGGGCGCTCCAGTACGGCGGTGCCGCCGGCCGTCTTGACGGTGACGGCCGGGGCCGTCGCCGCCTTCGGCTCGGCGGTGAGCGCGGCCGCCGTGCGGGCGACCTTGCTGCGGCTGCCGAAGAGCCACTCGGCGATGTAGGCGAAGAAGGCCAGGGTGTAGACGGCCATCGCGGAGTAGACCAGCACATTGCTGATGTTCGCGAGGTGTTCGTTGGTGGCGGCGGCGAGGGTCACTTCTTCTCAGCCCCTTCGGCGGGTACGGAGACTTCTGAGGGGTCGGCTGCGGGGCCGGATTCGGGCTCGGGGGCGCCCGGTGCCTGGTCGTAGAGGATTCCGGCGAGCCGGCCGAGTTCCTCGGGCACCTTCGCGGACTCGCTGCGGCCGAGCCCGGCCATCTCGACGACCGTGACGCCGTCGGCGCCCTCGACCGCACGCACCCACACGCGGCGGCGCTGGATGAACAGGGACGCGGCCAGGCCGAAGATCGCGGCGATGGCACCGCCGAGGGCCCAGCCGCTCGCGGGCTGCCGGGTGACCTGGAAGCCCGCCCACTCCTTGACGCCGTCGAAGGTGATCGAGCCCGCGCCGTTCGGGAGCTGCATGGTCTGCCCCACCTTCAGGCGCTCGGCGAGCGGGTCGCCGTTCGCCTTCTTGAACTGCTTCAGGTGCTCGCTGTCAAGCTGGTACACGCTCTGCGGGATGCCCGCGTCGACACCGAGGTCGCCGTGGTAGGCGTTCAGCGCCAGCCGGGGGTTCAGCAGCGCCGGGAACTGGGAGAGCATCGTGCCCTGGCCCTCACCGGCGAAGGTCGGGATGAAGACGGCCTGGAAACCGAGCTGGTCCTTCTGTCCCCGCGCGTTGCGGTAGCCGTCCATCACCTTGATCGCACCGGAGGACGTGACGTTGCCGTCCTGCGGCAGCAGCGGCACCGCGTCCTTCATGACGACGTTGCCCTTGCCGTCGCGAACGGTGACGACGGGCGCGTACCCGTGGCTGACGAGGTAGACCTTGGAGTCGCCGATCCGAAGCGGCTCGTTCACCTTGACGGTGGTCTTCTTGTCCTTGCCGTAGGCGCCGACGCTGTAGGTGAGGTGCGCCTCGTAGGTGCGCGGCGTGCCCCGGTTGGGCCCGGTGACCTCGTACGTCCCCCTGAAGTCCTGCAGCTTGAAGCTGAACGGGTCCAGGTCGTCCGGCGTGAAGAGGCTGCCGGACTTGAAGTCGTCGTACTGGGTGAGCGTGTTGGAGAAGCCGCCGCCCTCGATGATGAGCTTGTCGCCCTCGGACTTGAACAGCTGGCCCGCGGCGAACGCCACCAGCATCACGATCAGCGCGATGTGGAAGGCCAGGTTGCCCACCTCGCGCAGATAGCCCTTCTCGGCGGCTACGGCGTCCCCGGCGACGTGGGCGCGGAAGCGGTGCTTCTTCAGCAGCGCCAGCGCGGCCTCACGGACCTGCTCGGGGGTGGCTCCGGTGCGCCAGGTGGTGTGCGCGGGCAGCCGGGTCAGCCGCTTGGGCGCGGCCGGCGGGCGGCCGCGCAGCTGGCCGACGAACTGCCAGGTGCGCGGGACGATGCAGCCGATGAGGGAGACGAACAGCAGGATGTAGATCGCGGAGAACCACACCGAGCTGTAGACGTGGAACAGGCCGAGCTTGTCGTAGACCGGCGCCAGCGTGGAGTGGTTGCGGCGGAACAGCTCGACCTTGGTGGCGTCGATGCCGGTCTGTGGGATGAGGGAGCCGGGGATGGCGCCCAGCGACAGCAGCAGGAGCAGCAGCAGCGCGACCCGCATGGAGGTGAGCTGGCGCCAGAACCAGCGGGCCCAGCCGATGACGCCGAGCGCCGGACCGCCGGACGGTTCCTCGCGGGGTGCGGTGGAGAGCTGGGAGCCGGCCGCTCCCAGCTCCTCGGCGTCGGACGGGGTCGGGTCGGACCCGTACTTCGAGGTAGTGCTCATCGAGTCAGATCCCCACAGTGAAGCCGTCGGACCAGGTCTGCATGTCCTGCACGATGCGGTCCCAGGCGCCGGTCAGCAGCAGCAGACCGGTCGCGATCATCATGGTGCCGCCGATGCGCATCACCCAGACATAGTGGCGCTTGATCCAGCCGAAGGCGCCGAGCGCCTTGCGGAAGGCGACCGCGGTGAGCACGAACGGCACACCGAGGCCGAGGCAGTAGGCGACGGCCAGCAGGGCGCCGCGGCCCGCGCTCGCCTGGTCCATGGCCAGTCCCTGCACGGCGGCGAGCGTCGGGCCGATGCACGGGGTCCAGCCGATGCCGAACAGCGCGCCCAGTACGGGCGCGCCGATCAGTCCGGCCACCGGCCGGGTGTGGAAGCGGAACTCGCGCTGGGTCAGCCAGGGCATCAGGCCCATGAAGAAGCCGCCCATGAGGATCATGACGACGCCGAGCACCTTGCTCAGGACGTCCTTGTGCTCCTGGACGTTCTGGCCGAAGTAGCCGAAGAAGGCGCCGGTGGAGACGTAGACGGCGGTGAAGCCGAGGACGAACAGGGAGGCGCCGGCGACCATCCGGCCGCGCCGGGCGTCGGCCAGGTCGGTGCCGCTGACCCCGGTGACATAGGACAGGTAGCCGGGGACGAGCGGCAGGACGCAGGGCGAGAAGAAGGAGACGAGCCCGCCGAGCAGGGCGATGGGCAGGGCCACCAGCAGGGCTCCGTTGAGCACCGTGCCGTTGGGGTCGGCGACCGTCGCGGCGGCGAGGGCGGTGACTTCGCTCACGTCACTTCTCCGCCAGAACCGGCTTGATCATCGACCGCAGCTTGTCCTCCGACAGGGGCTGCAGCGTGCGGGCCGCGATCTTCCCCTTGCGGTCGATGACGAGCGTGGACGGAATGGACTGCGGGTTGAGGGTGCCCTTCTTGAAGCGGAGCATCAGCTTGCCCGTCGGGTCGTACAGGCTCGGGTAGCTGATGCCGAACTCCTTGTCGAAGGCCTGGGCCGGGCCGGTGGAGGTGTCGCGCGTGTTGATGCCGACGAACTGCACGCCCTGGCCCTTGAGCTCCTGGTACACCTTCTCGAAGCCGGGCGCCTCGGCGCGGCAGGGCGGGCACCAGGAGCCCCACACGTTGATGACGACGACCTTGCCCCGGTAGGCGGCGACGTCGAGCTGCTTGCCGTCGACGGTCTCGCCGGACAGGTCGGGGGCGTCGGCCCGCTTGCCCTCATCGGCGGTGGCGATGCCGTTCTTGCCCATGACGAAGTTGGTGTCGCCACCCCCGCCGGAGGTGCCGCCGGAGCTGCAGGCGGACAGGGTCAGCGCGGCCGCCGCGGCGAACACGGCGGCGCGGCTACGGGCGGCCCGGGTGCGGGACGAGCGCTGGGGGGCGCGGCTGGCGGCACTCATGTGAAAAGTTTCGCATGTCCGTTGCGGGGATCTTGGGCACCCCCCTTGCGGGCGGAAACCCGCATTTCAGGCGGTGTTTCGCGGGCCGCTCAGGCGGCCGTGAACTGCTTCCAGCCGCCGGCCGGGCGCTGCCCGACCTCGAGGGTGCGCAGCTTGGCGAGCACCTCGGGCTTCTGTACGTCCATCCAGTCCACGAACTGCTTGAAGGAGACCATGCGCACATCGGCGCCCTTCTCCTTCTCCCGGGCGATGTGCTTGAACGCCTCCTCGACGGCGTCCATGTAGATGCCGCCGTTCCAGTGCTCGAAGTGGTTGCCTATGAAGAACGGCGCCCGGTTTGTCTCGTATGCCCGCTGGAAGCCTGATATGTACGCCTGGGCGGACTGCTGCCGCCAGCCCGGGTAGTTGTGGGGCGGGGCCTTCGTGGAGTTGACGGACTGGTTGGCCAGCATGTTGTAGTCCATCGACAGCACCTCGAAGCGGCGGCCGGGGAAAGGTATCTGCTGGAGCGGAAGATCCCAGATGCCCTGCTTCTTGTCCGGCCACATCTGGCGCCCGCCCGGCGAGGAGGCGTCGTAGCGCCAGCCCAGCGCCCGCGCGGTCGGCAGCAGGTTGCTCTGGCCCAGCAGACAGGGCGTACGTCCGCCGACCAGCTCCTTGTCGTAGTCGAACGGCAGCGGCGGCAGGTCGCTCCAGCCGGTGTTGGTCTTCCACTGCTTCACGAACGACTTCGCCTGGTCGATCTCGCTGCGCCACTGCTGCGGCGTCCAGTTCGCGACGGTGCCGTGCCCCGAGCAGAAGTGGCCGTTGAAGTGGGTGCCTATCTCATGGCCCTCGAGCCAGGCGCGGCGGACGTTCTCCAGCGTGGAGCGGATGTGCGCGTCGGTGAGGTAACCGATGTCGGACGCGCCGCGCCGGTTGTTCGGCGGGTCGTACAGGCGCTTCTTCGACTCGGGCAGCAGATACAGCCCCGACAGGAAGAAGGTCATGCTCGCCCCGTGCTCCTTGGCGAGGTCCAGGAAGCGCGGGAAGAGGCCGTTGCCGACCTCGCCGGCCCCGTCCCAGGAGAAGATGACGAACTGCGGCGGCTCCTGCCCCGGCTCCAGCGGCTGCGGCGCGTCAGGCTGGTGCGGCTGCTTGCCGCTGTACGCCGTCGAGCCGTCCCCTATCGGGCGGGCGGCGGTCGTGGGGGTGCCGGAAGGGCCCTTCCCGGAACCGTCGCCGCCGCCCGACCCGCCCGACGAGGTGCCGCAGCCCGCGAGTGAGGCGGCCGCCGCGGCGCCCGCGCCCAGGCCGAGCATTCCCCTGCGGGAGAAGGTGCGCATGAGTTCCCCGATTCGTCACGTCCTTGGGTGGTCACCCAGTCAGAGGGCGCGACGAACCGGGGGGTTCCGCGAGCACGTATGCGTTACGCCACGAACGTAACAAAACTGCGCCAAGTGACTGGCCGTCAGGTGCGGGGCGGTGTCCTGAGCCGGCTGCCCTGACGGCGCCGTGTCACGCTCCGAAGGCCTTGCCCTGGCCCTTCACCGGCTTGGCGCCGGCCAGCAGATGGGCCGGGACCAGGTCGCGGGCCGGCTCGGTGTAGCCGACGGAGACGATCCGGTCGCCCTGGTACGTGAACGTCGTCAGCGAGGCGAGCGTGCACTGCCGCTTGCGCGGGTCGTGCCACAGCCGGCGCCGCTCGACGTAACTGCGCACGATCCAGATCGGCAGCTGATGGCTGACGAGCACCGCCTCGTGCCCGCGCGCGGCGTCCTTCGCGGAGTTCAGCGCGCCCATCATCCGCACCACCTGGTCGACGTACGGCTCGCCCCAGGACGGCCGGAACGGGTTGAACAGGTGCTTCCAGTTGTCCGGCTTGCGCAGCGCGCCGTCGCCCACGCCGAACGTCTTGCCCTGGAAGACGTTCTCGGCCTCGATCAGCCGCTCGTCGGTGGCGAGGTCCAGCCCGTGCGCCTTGGCGATCGGCGTGGCCGTCTCCTGCGCCCGCTCCAGCGGCGACGCGCACACGTGGGTGACGTCCCGGGAGGAGAGGTGGTCGGCGACCCGCTCGGCCATCTTCCGGCCCAGCTCGGACAGGTGGTACCCGGGCAGCCGGCCGTAGAGGATGCCGTCCGGGTTGGCGACCTCGCCGTGCCGCATCAGATGGACGACGGTGATGTCCTTGCTGCTGTCGCTCACGCGGTGGCCTCCGCCGCGGCTCGGGCCGCCGCCGGAAGGGCGTCGGCGATCTTCTGGATGGCGCGCTCGTCGTGCGCGGTGGACACGAACCACGACTCGAAGGACGACGGCGGCAGGTACACGCCGTTCTCCAGCAGGGCGTGGAAGAAGGCGGTGAAGCGGAACGACTCCTGCTTCTTCGCCTCCTCGTAGTTCCGGACCTCCCGGTCCGTGAAGAACACGGAGAACATGTTGGAGGCGGTCTGCAGCCGGTGCGCGACGCCCTCCTTGGCCAGCGCCTCGGTGACGAGGGTCCGGATCTGCTCCGACACGGCGTTCACCCGGTCGTAGGCGGCGTCGTCGAGGAGGCGCAGCTGGGCGAGTCCGGCGGCGGTGGCGACGGGGTTCCCGGAGAGGGTGCCGGCCTGGTAGACGGGACCGGCCGGGGCGAGGTGGGCCATGACGTCGGCGCGCCCGCCGAACGCGGCGGCCGGGAAGCCACCGCCCATGACCTTGCCGAACGTCATGAGGTCGGGGCGGACCCCGTCGATGCCGTACCAGCCGGCGCGGCTGGTACGGAAGCCGGTCATGACCTCGTCGGAGATGTACAGCGCGCCGTTCTTCCGGCACGCGTCCTTCAGCCCCTGGTTGAACCCGGGCTGCGGCGGCACGACACCCATGTTGCCGGGCGACGCCTCGGTGATCACGCAGGCGATCTCGCCGGGGTGCCGGTGGAAGGCCTCCTGCACGGCCTCCAGGTCGTTGTACGGCAGCACGATCGTGTCCGCCGCCTGCGCACCGGTGACACCCGGGGTGTCCGGCAGCGCGAAGGTCGCCACACCGGAGCCGGCGGAGGCCAGGAGGGAGTCGACGTGCCCGTGGTAGCACCCGGCGAACTTGATCACCTTGGAGCGCTGGGTGAACCCGCGCGCGAGCCGGATGGCCGACATCGTCGCCTCGGTGCCGCTGGAGACGAGCCGCACCTGCTCGACGGGCTCGACCCGGGCGACGATCTCCTCGGCGAGCGCGACCTCGCCCTCACCGGGCGTACCGAAGGACGTACCGCGGGCGACGGCCTCCTGCACGGCGGCGAGCACCTCGGGGTGCGCGTGCCCGAGGATCATGGGCCCCCAGGAACAGACCAGGTCGACGTACTCGCGTCCGTCGGCGTCGGTGAGGTACGGGCCCTTGCCGGACACCATGAACCGGGGCGTGCCGCCGACGGCGCGGAAGGCCCGCACCGGCGAGTTCACGCCACCCGGCGTGACGACCGCCGCACGGTCGAACAGTGCCTGGGAGGCAGGCGCTTCGTAGGGATAGGGCAGTTCGCTCATGACGTGCGGCTTCTCCGACCTCTTCCGGGACCAGCTCCGGCTGTGCTGCCGGGTGACCTCCTCAGGGTAGGCCGACCCCGCCGATACGAGAGATCCGCACCCCGCCATCTGAGAAACTGGTCCTCGCATACGTATGGACATGGCGAAGGGGCGTGCCGGGGCTTTTCGACAAAACCTGCGGACAGCTGTTCCAGCGCACGTTTCGGCGTGTGACCGTGGGGGAGGTCACTGACACGATGATCGGGTTGCGCGGCCCCGGGCACGCAGCCTAGAAAAGCAGTCGGGTGGAGATATGCATCGCGGTGGCGGACTGGGCGAGGGGACCGATGACCTGGGTCCTCGACGTGCCCGGCGGGGAAGGCACCGGCGCGACGCGGAGGCAGCGAACGACGCACGTCAGCAGGCACATGGTGAACTGAACGAGCCCGAGCGGCCGGTCGGCCCGGAGCGGCTGGACCGGCTGGACCCACTGAACCGGGTGAGCCGGGTGGACCGCCTCGGGGCGGGGAGCAGGAATGGTGGTCGGGTGGGGGTGACATACAAGTACTTCGGCGCGCCGGACGGTGCGACGGCGGCCCGCGTCCCGATCTCGATGCGCCCCGAGGAACTCGGCGGCGACGAGCTCGGCATGAACGGCATGTTCACCAAGATCAAGCCGGAGACGATGGCCGCGATGGTCCTGACGGGCATCGAAGGCGTCCCCCTGCACAAGGTGCCCCCCCTGGAACTGGTCGTCCTGCATCCCGACTACGCGGTCGTGAAACTCCCCATGACGGCCGTCGACCCCCTCCGCGACATCGGCGAGGAAGCGGTCGGCGCGGCGGCGTTCATCTGGTCCACGGTCCCGGACCGCGGCGGCCCGCGGGACGCGTTCAATGTGTACCAGCTGCTGCACGAGTGGCAGGACTTCAGCCATCGGTTGCATGAGGCGGGGCACCAGCCGTACTGCCTGGTGTGGCCCTGACCCGGGACTTCTCTGGTAGCGGGCGAGGTTTTCGAACCCCCCTCTTCATGTGCCGGGAGGGGCTTTCAGGCGGCCAGGGCACATTGGTTTCGCCGAGGCACTGATGTGCCCTGGCCTTGCGGTGCCGGGCCCTCGGTGAAGGCGTCGTCGATCGCCTTGCGGGTCCCTTGGCTCAGCCGACAACCAATGGCCAGCCCCGGTTGGAACGGAATGGGCGCCTCTCGTTCGAGGCGAGTACAGCCGGGTGCCCATCGCGTTCACAGCATCGCGCACTGGATGAATTCCTCCCGGCGGAGCCGTCGGGTGTCTGAGGCGCCTTCGCCGCTCACCAACCGGCAGGGAACGATCTCGGCAACCAGACCGGAGCCCTTCCCGCTGACGCGGGAGGCGCTCACCGCCACCGGGCAGCCCTGTGACCGGTCCCCCGTACCGGTCACGGCCCCGCTGGTGTGGAGGTCGGTCATGGGTCTGTTCAGCAGCAGCCGCCCGCAGCGGCAGGCTCCTTTGCGTCCGTGGCAGCCGGGTCGGTGCAGCAGCTGCTGCCTTGCTGCTTGGTGAGGGTGTCAGCGTCGGCCTTGACGACGTACACCTCCCAGGGCTCCTGGCCGGGGCCGTGGACCCAGACCTTGTCCTGCAGGGCGTAGCAGCAGGTGGTGTCTGCTTCCTCTGTGGTGGTCAGGCCTGCCTCGCTCAGGCGGGTGGTGGCGGCGTGGACGGACTCGGTCGATTCGACCTCGACGCCAAGGTGGTCCAGGCGGGTGGTGTCTTCTGCGGTGCCTTCGATCAGGACGAGCTTGAGCGGGGGCTCGGTGATGGCGAAGTTGGCGTAGCCGTCGCGGAGTTTGGCGGGCTTGGTGCCGAAGAGCTTGCTGTAGAAGGCGACCGATGCGTCGAGGTCCGGGACGCGAAGGGCGAGCTGTACGCGGGACATGGCGTATCTCCTTGGGTGGATGAGGACTTCAGCAGCCGCCGGAAGTGGCGGTCTCCGCGCTGACGCCGATCTGGAGGGTGGATGGGGCGCCGCAGCAGCCGCCGCCTTCGCCACCCTGGGCGGCCGCGCCGGGGGCGTCGTAGAGGCCGGCGCCGCCGCACACGCCGGTCTCCGGGAGGGTCAGCTCGACGCGCTCGGCGGCGTGGCGGTCGCCGGCGATCGCGGCGGCGATGGAGCGGACCTGCTCGTAGCCGGTCAGCGCGAGGAACGTGGGCGCTCGGCCGTAGGACTTCATGCCGACCAGGTAGACGTCCTGCTCGGGGTGGGCGAGCTCGTTGACGCCGTGCGGGTAGACGGTGCCGCAGGAATGGACGTTCGGGTCGATCAGCGGGGCCAGCGCGGTCGGGGCCTGGAGACGTTCGTCGAAGCCGAGGCGGAGCTCGGAGAGGAAGGACAGGTCGGGGCGGAAGCCGGTCAGCACGATGATCTCGTCGACCGGGTCGAGGCGGCGGCCGTCCTCGGCGACCAGGACCGGCCGGTCACCGTCACGTTCCACGGCCTGTGTGCGGAAGCCGGTCACCGCGCTCGCGTGGCCGTCCTCGACGGCGGCCTTGGCGCGCAGGCCCAGGGCGCCTCGGGCGGGGAGCTGGTCGGCCTCGCCGCCACCGAAGGTGTTCGCACCGATGCCGCGCCGCAGGACCCATACCGCGTGTGTGCCGGGCTCCTCCTTGGCCAGGTCGCCGAGGTAGGCCAGCGTGGTGAAGGCGGAGGCTCCGGAGCCGATGACAGCGGTGCGCTTGCCCGCGTAGCGGGCGCGAACTCCTGGGTCCCGCAGGTCGGGGACGCGGTAGGAGATGCGGTCGGCCGCCGCCTTCTCGCCGAGGGCGGGCAGGCCGTCGGCGCCCATCGGCCTGGGGATGGACCAGGTGCCGGAGGCGTCGATGACGGCTCGCGCGCTGATCCGGTCTTCACGGCCGTCGGCCAGCTCGACGTGCACGGTGAAGGGCTGCTCGTCCCGGTCGGCGTCGACGATGCGGTCGCGGCCGGCGCGGGCGACGCCGGTCACGGTGGCGCCGTAGCGGACCTTGTCTCCGAGGACGTCGGCCAGCGGCTGCAGGTACTGCTCGGCCCAGTCACCACCGGTGGGATAGGTGCCGCCGTCGGGGCGGACCCAGCCGGTTGGGGCGAGAAGCTTCTCGGCGGCCGGGTCGGTGACCTCGGCCCACGGGGAGAACAGCCGCACGTGCGCCCAGTCGCGCACGGCGGTGCCCGCGGAGGGGCCCGCCTCCAGGACCAGCGGTTCGAGGCCACGCTCGACGAGGTGGGCAGCGGCAGCGAGGCCGACGGGGCCGGCGCCGATGACGACGACAGGCAGCTGCTCAGTGGCGGGCGCGTTCACGGTTTCCCCCTTTGCTTCGACATTCGTCGATGGCTTGTGCGGCCAGCATGGCACTTGATTCGACAAGCGTCAACATAGACATTCATCGAAGTACGCTGGCGCCGCCCCTCTCGCTCGTTGACTGAGGCCCTTCGCCCCGGCTGGTTCGACATGTGTCAACATAGATGCATGTCGAACACCGAGGTGCTGCCGCTGGTCGAGCCCGACTCCGACGCCGTGGCGCCGTGCTGCCCGCCGCTCACCGAGCGCCCTTTCACGGCGGACGAGGCCGAGACGGCCGCGCGGATGTTCAAGGCGCTGGGCGACCCGGTGCGGCTGCGGCTCTTCTCCGCGGTGGCCTCGCACGAGGGCGGCGAGGCGTGCGTGTGCGACATCTCCGACGTGGGCGTCTCCCAGCCGACCGTCTCCCACCACCTGAAGAAGCTCAAGGAGGCCGGTCTGCTGACCTCCGAGCGGCGCGGAACCTGGGTGTACTACCGGGTCGAGCCCTCCGTGCTGGCCGCGATGGGCAAGCTGCTGACCATCGCGCCGACAGCGTTCTGACCTCGACCACGGCCCCCTGGGAGCACACCACCGTGAGCAACCCGACCGGTATGACCGTCGCGCCGATGGCCACCGCGCATGCCGACGAGGTCCTGGCGATCTACCAGGCCGGAATCGACGAGGGCAACGCCACCTTCGAAACGGCCGCCCCGACCTGGCAGGCGTTCGACGCAGCGAAGCTGCCCGGGCACCGCTTCGTCGCGCTGGACGAGCGTGAGGCAGTGCTCGGCTGGGTGGCCGCCACGAAAGTCTCCGACCGCTGCGCCTACGCCGGTGTCGTCGAGCACTCCGTGTACGTCCATCCCGACGCCCGCGGCCGCGGAGTGGCCTCCACCCTGCTCAAGGCACTGATCGACTCCACCGAGGCGGCCGGGATCTGGACCATCCAGTCCGGCATCTTCCCCGAGAACACCGCCAGCATCTCCCTGCACCAACGGGCCGGCTTCCGCGTCATCGGCACCCGCGTGCGCATCGGGCGCCACCACGGCCGCTGGCGCGACGTGGTCCTCGTCGAGCGCCGTAGCCCGGTCATCGACTGATGAGTCGGCAGCCGGTCGAGTTGTCAGTGGTGTGCGGCACGATGGCCCCATGGGCATCGACATCCCCTGGGCTCGCGTCGGGCGGCCCAGCGAGCGGACGCCGCTCTACGGCGCGACGCCGAGGTCCGCGCCCGACTCGGCGACGAGGCTCCCCGACTGAGCGCCGCAGCCTGAGCGAGACGAAGCTCTTCCAAAGCGCCGCCTCGCTGAACCCACCGAAGGGCGACGAGCCCCGCCTGCGCCTCATGGATGCTGACAGCAGCGAGACCTTCCGGAGCGTCCACGGTGGCGCCATGACCTTCGCAGAGGGCTGTTACGCCGGCATACGCAACCCCAACAGCCATGAAGATGGCCTCCCCGAGCTGCCCGAGCACGAGGCACTGGAACAGTTGGCGGCGTTCTCCCTCCTCGCCCGCTGGGTGGAGGCTGCGACAGTGCACACGGCCTAGGCAGGGACGGGCCGGTCTCAGTGGAGCAGTGCCACTATCTCCTTCGCAGCCTCCCGCGCCGGACGGCCCACCCCGATGAGGGTGGCGGACGCCGGTCCCGTCCAGTCGCCGTAGCCCAGCAGGTGCAGGCGCGGCTCAACCACCGCCCGCGTGCCGGAAGTGGCGATGTGGCCGCGCCGGCCCCGCAGCCGGAGCGGTGCCAGGTGGGACAGCGCCGGCCGGAAGCCGGTGCACCAGATGATCGCGTCCGCCTCGGCGCGCGTGCCGTCGGCCCATTCAACCCCAGCGGGGGTGAGCCGCGTGAACATCGGTGTCGACCTGAGCAGGCCCTGGTCGCGGGCTGCCCGGACGGCCGGTACGGCGACGATGTCCCCGAGCGAGGCGACGCCGCCCGTGTCCGTGCGTCCTTCGTCGAGGGCACGGCGGCGGGCGGTGGCCACGTCGAACAGAGCGCGGCCGTCAATGTCGTCGGGCAGGAAACGGGGTGGGCGCTGCGTGACCCAGGTCAGCTCGGTGGCGTGGGCGAGGTCGGCGGCGATCTGGGCGCCGGAATTGCCGCCGCCGACCACGATCACGCGGCGGCCTGCGAAGTCCTGCGGCCGCCGGTACTCGACGGTGTGCAGCTGACGGCCGCCGAAGTCCCCGCGGCCCGCGATCGCAGGCAGGAAGGGCCGCCACCAGGTGCCGGTGGCACTGATCACCGCGGCCGCCCGCCAGGTGCCGGAGTCGGTCTCCACCCGCAGGAGTCGGCCGTCCCGGTGGACGCCGAGAACGCGCACGGGCCGCTCGACGGGCAACTCGTACCGCTTCTCGTAGTCGGCGAGGTACTCCACCACATGCTGTGCGTCGGGGTAGGTCGCGCCGATCTGCGGTGGCATGAGACGGCCGGGCAGGGACGAGTACGCGGCCGGGGAGAACAGGCGAAGGGAGTCCCAGGTGTGCTGCCAGGCACCTCCCGGAGTGGTCTCGGCGTCGAGGATGACGAAGTCGACACCCAGACGGCGAAGGTGATAGCCGGCGGCAAGCCCGGACTGGCCGCCACCGATCACCACGACCGGAGCTGTCCGCGTCATTCGGCGACTTCCCGGCCGGGCATGAAGACGAGCGCCACCAGAGCCAGTCCGACCACGGCTCCGACGAGCTGCATGCCGATGAACCCGGCGACGGAGGCGGGCGCGATGCCGGCGAAGGTGTCGGTGAAGGCGCGGCCGATGGTCACCGCCGGGTTCGCGAAGGACGTGGACGAGGTGAACCAGTACGCGGCGCCGATGTACGAAGCCACGGCCACGGGCGCGAAGCGCAGGCGGTCGGTGCGGGCCAGGCCGAAGATCAGCAGGATCAGGCCGGCGGTCGCGACGGCCTCGCCCAGCAGCAGATGGCCGGCCGATCGGTCGTGGGTGGACCACTTGACCAGCGGTTCGCCGAACATAGCGTCGGCCAGGACCGAGCCCGCGATCGCACCGACGATCTGAGCAGGGACGTATACCGCCGCCTCGCGCAGCGCGACGCCGGGGCCGCCGCGCCGGGCCGTCCACCACTCGGCCAGGGTGACGGCCGGGTTGAAGTGGGCGCCGGAGACCGGACCGAGCAGGGTGATCAGGACGCCGAGCCCGAAGACGGTGGCCGTGGAGTTGGCCAGCAGCTGCAGCCCCACGTCCTTGGTGAGCTCGGTGGCCTGGATGCCGGAGCCGACCACGATCGCGACGAGCGCCGCCGTGCCGACCAGTTCGGCGGCGGCCTTGGCGAGCAGCGGAGGCCGCCGGGGCGGAGTCGCGCCCGGAGCGGGCTGCGGCTCGGCGGCGGGGGCTTCGGGGGATTCCCCTGTTCTGCCGTGCTGGGTGGCCTCGGTGGCGGTCAACAGGAACTCCTCGGTGCAGGTCGGTCGCCGTCAAGGCGGGGGATCAGGGGCAGGACCGCTTCACGTTGTCCGCGGCGGTGGCACGCGCGGTCTCCGCGAGATCGGCGAACTGACCGGCAAGCGAGGCGATGACGTCGGGCTTGAGCCGGTAGTAGGTGAACCGGCCGCACGGTTCCGTCTCCACGACCCCCGCCTCGCGCAGCACCTTCAGATGGTTGGAGAGGTTGGTCTGCTTGGCCCCCGTCTCCTCGATCAGGTGCGTCGTGCAGAGCGTCTCCTTGGCGAGCAGGGTGACGATCTGGAGGCGGAGCGGGTCCGCCAGAACCCGCAACAGATCAGTGTCGACTGACGTCAGCATGGACTGATACTTTCACATCACTCCTGGCTGATACCAGCCTGGGCTGATCCACTGACGAAGGAAGAACCGATGCCCTCCAGCCCGCTCGCCTCCGTGCTGTTTGTCTGCATCCACAACGCCGGGCGTTCGCAGATGGCCGCCGGCTTCCTCTCCCACCTCGCGGGCGACCGGATCGAGGTCCGCTCCGCCGGCTCCGTACCCGCAGACAAGGTCAACCCGGCCGCGGTCGAGGCGATGAGGGAGATCGGCATCGACATCGCCGACCAGCAGCCCAAGGTCCTCACGGCCGAGGCCGTCCAGGCGTCCGACTACGTCATCACCATGGGCTGCGGCGACGCCTGCCCGATCTTCCCCGGCAAGAAGTACCTCGACTGGACCCTGGAGGACCCCGCCGGCAAGGGCGTCGAGGCCGTCCGCCCGATCCGTGACGAGATCAGGAAGCGGATCGAGGCACTGATCTCCGAGATCGACGCCCAGCGGAAGGTGTGACCTCGGTGACGGACAACGCCTGGAACGCCCTGGGTGTGGCCGTCGACCACCTCCACTGCTTCCGCTCCACGTTCGCGGACGATGTGCAGGAAAACTCGGTGTCGATCACGGCCGGCGAGAACAACAAAGCAACTGGGTCGACACCGTCGAGAACGTGGTCGGAGTCGTGGAAGCTCTGGCTTCCTCCCTCTTCCGCACGGCCGTGGCGAACGCGGACAGCCTCCTGAACGGTAAGGGCGCCATCTTCCAGCGTCTCGACCACATGGCCGACCTGATCGTCACTGCAGGCTTCTCCGACCTGCGGACCACCCTTGGCCGGCAAACGTGGCAGCGCCTCCTCGAAACGTGGGCCGCCCGACACGTCTTCACCCATAACGACGGTCTTGTGGACGAGAGGTACCTGACCAAGGTGCCTGGTTCATCCCCGCAGGTCGGGCAGCGCCTCGTACTCACCGAAGCCATGTGCCGACGCGCTCTGGAAGATGCAAAGGCCTTGTGCGAAGCCCTCGTGGCCGTGCTGCGCTGGAGGGCGGCGAGGGCACATTCGAGGGCACCCAGCGCCTTGAACGGGTGCGCTCCGGCTTCGTACGCGCAGGCCATCCCTTCACCTCATTCGTCCTAGGGTGGAGATCGCCACGGCAACGGATGGGGGAACGATGCATTCACCGGACAGGGCGCTCGTGCTCGGCCCTGGCGGGCCCGTCGGTACCGCCTGGACGGGCGGACTTGCCCACGGCTTGCGCGGCCTGGGCGTCGACCTGGGCGCGGCGGATCTGGTCGTCGGCACCTCGGCCGGCGCGATCGTGGGCGCCGCGCTGGCCACCGGCCAGGACCTCGCGCGCTTCGCCGACCCCGCGGGCAGCGGCGGCGGCGGTCCCCGGCCGCCGCAGGCCGATCCGCAGCGCATGGGCGAGGTCTTCGCGGTCCTCGGTGCCGGCCTGCCACCGCAGGAGGCCCGTCAGCGGGTCGGGCGGATCGCCCTCGACGCCGTCGATCCGGAGGCCGAAGGGGCCTTGGTCGCGGTGCGACGTCGGCTCGTCGGCACGGACGCCTGGCCGACTGAGCGTCGCCTGCTCATCCCCGCCGTGGAGGCGGGAAGCGGCGAGCCGGTGGTCTGGGATCGCGACAGCGGCATCCCGCTGGCGGCTGCTGTCGCGGCCTCCAGCGCATTCCCGGGCGCGGCGCCTCCCGTCTCGATCGGCGGACGCCATTACATCGACGGCGCGCTGCGGGCAGGCACCAACGTGGACCTCGCGGCCGGTGCACGTACGGTGGTCATCGTGGAGCCGATGGCGCGTCAGGCTCCCGGGCAAGAAGCGCCGGCCGCGCTGGGCGCGGAGACAGTGGTGTCGCTGTTCCCGGACGAGGCATCGGCGGCGGCGCTCGGCACGGACCCGTCGGACCCGTCGGCGTGGGTGCCCGCGTTCCAGGCGGGGCAGCTGCAAGCCGCTGCCGCGCGGAAGCAGCTGGCCGGCTTCTGGGCGCCGGTCAGGCGCGAAAGCTGGGCATGAACGGACTTCAGCCATCGGCCGCATGAGGCGGGGCACCAGCCGTACTCCTTGTGTGCCGTGAGCTGCGCTTTCTCAGGCTCTGCCGGTGCGCGGGAGGGGCGAGGACCGGGACGTGAGGGAGGGCCCGCTGCTCCGTCGGCGTCCCGACGCCGGCGCGGGATGACGGGGCCGCCGCTCCTGGCCTCCTCGTAGCGGCCGGCTTCGCCGGCGGCGGCGTACCGTTGAAGTACCGAGGGCATCGCGCACTTCGGCCGCCGAGCCGAGTCGTCCCCGGCGAGAGACGAACCCCGGGCCGCCACAGCGGTCGGCGCGGAGGCGGGTCGGCATCATGTGCGTCGCGGTCGAAGGAACCTCACACACGCTCGTCATGGCCGTACCGTGTGCCCGTGCCGGCCTGCGCCCCTGTCGGGGGGAGGCGGCGTGATGACCCTGTCCCGGCTGGACATCCACCGGCGCGACCAAGGAGAGGGCGCGTTCGTCACGCTCGCCGGTGAGATCGGCCCGGCCACGGCGCCGCTGCTGCGTGCCGCCTTGGAGCAGTGTCTGCGCGACGGCGTCACCCTCATCGACGTCGACCTGATCACGGTCGGCTCTTGTGATGCCAAGGGCCTGGATGTCTTCTTGTCGGCGTCGCGGCGCGCCAGCCGGGTACACGCCACCCTGCGCCTGCACCACCCCTGCGCGCAGCTCACCCGGCTTCTCGCCGCCACCGGATCCGCCTCTTCGGGCCTCGGCCTTCTCGAACCGGTCTCCCCGGCGCCGTCGAGGGGCACGGCGAGAACGCCCGCGGAGTCTGCTCATGGGCCGGCTCTCGAGGGAATCCGGCTGCGCCGGCTGACTCGTTGGCAGGCCGAGGGGATGGCGCAGGACATCGCTGACCTGGCCACGGCGTCCGTCGCGGGCACCGCAGGCGAGGCGTACCACGAACGGCGCGACCTCCTGCGCCGTCTGGCCGTCAGCGCCCGGCGCCCCGGTTTCGCGCTGCTGGTCGCCGAGACCACGGTGCTGGTCGGCTGCGCCTATGGCTTCCCGGTGCGTGCGGGCGAGCCGGGGCGACAAGAAGGCGACGGAGCGCTGCCTCAGTACATCGAGCGGCTCACATCCTGCGCCGAGTTCGTCGTCCTCACTCAGTTCGTGGCGCATCCGCACCCTCAGCGCCGTGACATCGCCCGCCGTCTGCAGCGGCATCTGCTCACCGACCGGCACTCCTCGCTCGGAGTCGCCCTGCTCCACCCGGCCGACCTGGCCGGACAAGCCACCTTCGCCTCCTGGGGCTGGCACAACATGGGAGAGATCGTCGGGCTGCCGGGGCCGATCGCCCCCTGCGTGATGACCCTGCCTCGGGAGGAACCGGTCCCGGCAGGCCGGTGACCGGGACATCTGCCGCCCCGGATGCCGCGCAGGGGCCGTGGTCCGCACGTCACCGGAGCAGGCCGTACGGGGGATTTCCCGAGGTCCTCGTCTCCGCCGCCCACCACGGCTGGGAGTACGCTGACATGTATCGAGAGCGTGGGCGCACGATCAGGGCGGCGCCGTTCCCGGTGAGTGACAGACGCGGGCAGCCGCAGGCCGTCCGGGACGGGACGGGATCGCACGATGGACGCCATCACAGGGCCCGGCGAAGCCACGTCACCCGGTGACGCCGACACCTACCGGATGCCCCTGCCCCGGTTGAGTGTCACGCCGGACGTCAGCCACGGCCCGTTGGACGGAGCCTGGTGGCCGCGCTGCAATGCGCTGGAACTGGAGCTGCCCGCGCTCGTCGGCTCACTGGACCCGGCCGTCGGCACCGTCATCCGGGTCACCGTGGACACCGCTTCCTGGCCCGATGCCCCGCAGATGGTGATGGCGCCCGGTCATGTGATCGAGGTGGTCCGGACCGACCTCGCTGCCGAAGCGCATGCCATCACCCTGGACTGCGGCACGGTGGGCCGTTGGGAACTGCTGGTGATCCCGCCCGACGAACCGGCCGGAGCGGCCACCCGGCTGCTCATCGACGCCGCGGACCCCGAGAACCGGCTGTCGGCCCCCCGCATCCTGGCACTCGCCGAGAACCGCCTCGGCGCCGAGGCCGCAAGGGAGCCGGAGGGAGGTCGCGGACCCGAGTGAGGGCCTGACGTCTTCGGGCCCAGGTGACCGGCCGGCCGCTCCGGTCGTAGACGCCCCCGGTGGAGCCATGGCACGAGCAGTCTCTTCATCGTCCCCCGCCGGAACCGCCGCGTGCGAACCATGGAGGGCGGGACGGTGACGCACGGACGGCCCGGGGACCGCTCGGAGAGCTTCGGGGAAGCGCTGCTGGGCGCGGTCCTCGACCGCGCGCACGAGCTGCCTCCCCATCTGGTCGGGCCGCTGGTCGCCGACGTGGTGGAGCGGTTGGGAGGCCGCAGTCCGCAGGTACTGCTGCAGGACTACGGCCAGCTGCTGCTCGTGCCTCTGCCCGGCGACGGCCTCGCGGGCGGGGAGTCGCAGGTGATCGACGACTCCGCCGCGGGCCGCTGCTTCCTCGACGCGGTCCCCGTCGAGGTGCCCGAGGACGACGGTGTACGGATCCATCTGCCGCTGCTGGACGGCGGTGACCAGGTAGGGGTCATGGCGGTGACGCTGGACGGCGTCGACGACCACGACCGCCGTCTGCTGCACCGGATCTCCGGCCTGGTGGCCGACCTGCTGGTGACCAAGCACGGCTACTCCGACCTGTTCTTCCGGGTCCGGCGCGACGAGGCGATGACCGTCGCCGCGGAGATCCAGTGGTCCCTGCTGCCACCGCTGGCGATGATCATGCCCCGGGTCGCCGTGGCCGGGATTCTGGAGCCCGCCTACCACGTGGCCGGCGACAGCTTCGACTACGCGCTCAACGACGACATCCTCCACGTGGTCATGATCGACGCGATGGGCCACGGACTGAACGCGGCCACGATGGCCACCGTGGCCATCGGCGCCTATCGCCACGCCCGCCGTCAGGACATCGGGCTGTCGGAGATCTACGACTTCATGGACCGGGCCGTGGCCAGACAGTTCGGTCCAGAGCACTTCGTCACCGCGCAGATGATGCAGCTGGACACGACGACGGGGCGGGTGCAGTGGGTCAACGCCGGGCATCCGCCGCCCATCCTGGTCCGCGACCACCGCGTCGCGCAGCGCCTGGTCGCCCCGACGACGCTCCCCGTCGGCCTCGGTGGTTCGGTGCCCCGGATCGGTGAGCTGGGGCTGGCGCGCGGGGACCGCGTCCTCTGCTTCACCGACGGACTGGTCGAGGAGCACAACAGCCGTGGGGAGGAGTTCGGGGAGGACCAGCTGATCGACTGTGTGAACCATCTGGAGCGGACCGGCCGCGGCATCCGGGCGGTGACGCGTGCCCTGTCCCACACGCTCAAGCGGGCGCGGGGCGGGCGGACCAGCGACGACGCGACGCTGCTCATGGTGGAATGGCGCCGCTGACCTCCCCCCGCGCCGCCTGACCTCCCCCGCGCCGCCCGGCACCGTTGTGCCGGTTGTGCCCGGCGGCGCCTGTCAGCCCGACGGGCCCTGCCCGCTCCCGGTATCGATGAGGATCTGTTCCGCCTGGCTGGCGTTGTCCGCCCGGGCCGCCTGGGCCATCGCGGCGCGGGCGGCGTCCGGTGCCGCGTTCGGCGGGACCACCAGCAGCGAGAAGATGTCCCGGTCGCCCCGGGTGATCAGGACCGTGTCGTCACCGTCCGGGAAGGAATCGATGTGCACCACCTGGTCGTCCACGGCGATACGCGTCGGGAGACCTTCCCAGGCTGTGGTGTCCAGTCCCACGCGGGTCACGGGGCCGACATGTGCGACGAGTGCGCTCAGCAGCGCGGGCAGCTCGGCACCGATATTGCGCGAGCGCGGCCACCACGCACCATCGAGGACACCTTCACGTGATGCGGTCGTCTCCAGCCGGAGAAGCGCACACCCCGGCCCCACGGCCTCGTGGACACCGCTGGGCAGACGTCGGGGAACCGGTGGTGAATCCGAGCCGCTCATGAAGACCACCCGTCCTGTGAGCAGGTGCGACAACGGGACCGCTTCGCACCTGCCACGCTACTCCTGATGCCACGCGCGACAGCGCCTGAACGGGCGCCCTCCGCCCTCGCCCCGGTGCCCGCCGGCTGCGGTGCTCGGGCCCGTGCCCGCCCCGGTGCCGAACAGCCGCCGCCCTCACACCCGGCCGGGCTCCAGCAGCTCCAGTGCTTCCTCCCAGCGAAAGGCGAAGACGCCTCCCCCGGCCTCGGATCCCCGGGGCGGCTCGTGGCCGCCGATGCGGACGCCCATCTCCCGTAGCCGTTCCAGGTTCTGCCGGTAGGCGGGGTGGGCGGCCTGGGCCGCGTTCAGGCAGGGCAGGACGGCGATGGGTGTGCCCATGCCGTACGCCTCGCACAGGATGCCCAGGGCGAGGGTGTCGGAGATGCCCGCGGCCCACTTGTTGATCGTGTTGAAGGTCGCCGGGGCGACGGCGATAGCGTCCGCCGGAGGCAGCGGGCGGGGATCACCCGGGCGACGCCAGGCCGAACGGATCGGGTAACCGGTCTGCGCCTCGACCGCTTCGGCGTCGATGAAACCGAGGCCCTGCGGGGTGGCGACCACACCGACCTCCCAGCCCTGCCCCTGCGCCGCCGTGATCAGCTTGCCGACGTCACCGGCGACCCCGGCCGCGCAGACGACGACGTACAGGAACGGCTGTTTCTCAGGGGTGGTCACGCGGGCTCTCCCAGGGGTCGGCTGACGTGGTGCGGTCCCGGCAGCGTACGGGGGCCGAACGGTCCCGGGACACGGTGGGCTGCGGGGTGGCGAACGTCCCGCCTCCGGCGCCTCGTTGTGCCGCGTCTACGATCGGCCGGCATGGACTGGCTGGAGCGTGTCGCGACGTTGAGGCAGTGGAGCAAGAACGGCACCCGGGCTCCGCACAAGCCGTTGCTGCTGCTGTACGCCCTCGGCCGGTTCCAGGAGGACGCGGGCAGCGAACTGCCGTACACCGCCGTGGAGCAGGACCTGCAGCGGCTGCTGACCGAGTACGGGCCGCCGAACAGGACGACACCCGCCTACCCCTTCCACCATCTCGCCAACGACGACGTGTGGGAGGTGCGCACCGACCGCGGGCCGGGCAGTCCCGGGAGCAGGGTGCGCGAGCTGCGGGCGACGGGTGCCACCGGGCGGCTCGCGCCGGAGCTGCGGGCGGCACTGCGGCGCGAGCCGTCGCTGCTCGGCCGGATCGCGCGGCTGCTGCTCGATCTGCACTTCCCGCCCTCTCTGCACGGTGAGTTGTGTGAAGCCGTCGGCCTGGAACTGGAACCCGCCGAGACGGCCCGCCTGGTCCCGGCCCGCCGGCCGCGCGACCCGCGGATGCGCGACCTGGTGCTGACGGCCTACGAGTACCGGTGCACTTTCTGCGGATACGACGGCCGGATCGGCGCGGTGCCGGTCGGTCTCGAGGCCGCGCACGTGCGCTGGTGGGCGTTCGGCGGTCCCGACGAGGTCGAAAACGGGCTATGCCTGTGCTCCTTGCACCACAAGCTGTTCGACAAGGGCGTCCTCGGCGTCGGAGACGGCCATCGCGTACTGGTCTCCCAGCGCTTCGTCGGTCACAGCCCGGCCGCCCGCGAACACGTCGTGGCCCTCGCGGGCCGCCCGCTGCTCGGCCCGCAGCCCGGCACCCGCCCCGTCGCACCGACACACCGCGACTGGCACCTGCGTCAGGTCTTCCGAGACGAGCCGCGCCCCGCGGCGGTCTGCTGACCCTGCGGCGGCTCCTCGGCGCGGTGCGTTCCGTGGACGGTTGGCGGCACCCCGGTGTGAGTTCATGTATCTGAACAAAAATCATGAACACGTCCATTGACGTGTCCACAGCATCGCCTTACGTTCCTGAAAGCGCTTTCCCAATCGCAGGCAGTTCATTCATCTGACCCCCTGTGGAGGCGACCCATGCAACTCCGCCCTGTTGCACGACCTGTTCTCAGACCTGCCCTCGCCACCATCGGCTTGCTGGCCGGCACGTTGGTCGCGCTGTCCGGGCCCTCCGCCGAGGCCGCCTCCGCGCGGTACGAGGCCGAGTCCTCGCCGGCGGTGTGCACCGGCACGATCGACTCCGACCGGAGCGGCTACTCCGGCAGCGGTTTCTGCAACGGCACCAACGCGACCGGCGCCTACGCCCAGTTCACCGTGAACGCCGCGAGCGCGGGTCAGGCGACGCTGAGCATCCGCTTCGCCAACGGGACGGCCAGCGCGCGGCCCGCCTCACTGATCGTCAACGGCACCACCGTGCAGACGCCGTCCTTCGAGGGCACCGGCGCCTGGACGACCTGGGTCACCGAGACGGTGACCGTGCCACTCGCCGCGGGCGCCAACACGGTGCGGCTGAGCCCGACCACCTCCGCCGGTCTGCCCAACCTCGACTACCTGGACGTCACGACCGCCGACAGCACCCCGCAGCCGACGGGGGCGGTGCTGTACGTGGCGCCGAACGGCACCGACGGCGCCGCCGGGACACAGTCCGCGCCGACGACGCTCCCCTCGGCGATCAGCCGCATCACCCCCGGCGGCACGATCTACCTGCGCGGCGGGACGTACGGCTACACAACCACCGTCACGATCCCGCAGGGCAGCGGCGGCACCTCGGCCGCCCGGACCACCCTGTCCGCCTACCCGGGCGAGACACCGGTGCTGAACTTCGCGGCGCAGACGGAGGATCCGGCCCACCGCGGGCTGCAGCTGTTCGGCTCCTACTGGCGCCTGTACGGCCTGGTCGTGGAGCACGCCGGGGACAACGGCATCTACGTCGGCGGCAGCCACAACGTCGTCGAGCGCACGGTGACCCGCTTCAACCGCGACACCGGGCTGCAGCTCGGCCGGATCGCGTCCACCACGCCCAAGGACCAGTGGCCGTCCGACAACCTGATCCTGAGCGCCGAGTCGCACGACAACGCCGACTCCGACGGCGAGGACGCCGACGGTTTCGCCGCGAAGCTGACCACCGGCACCGGGAACGTCTTCCGCTACGCCGTGTCCCACAACAACATCGACGACGGCTGGGACCTCTACACGAAGACGGACACGGGCGCCATCGGCCCGGTGACCATCGAGTACTCGCTGTCGTACAACAACGGCACCCTCTCCGACGGCACCGTCAACTCCAACGGCGACCGCAACGGTTACAAGCTCGGCGGTGACGACATCGCCGTCGACCACGTCGTCCGGCACAGCATCGCCTACAAGAACGGCAAGCACGGGTTCACCTACAACTCCAACCCCGGCTCGATGACCGTCTCGAGCAACGTCGGCGTCGACAACGCCCAGCGCAACTTCTCCTGGGACACGGGGACATCGGTGTTCCGCGACAACACCTCGTGCCGCTTCACCGTCAGCGGCTCGAACGACAAGACCGTCGGTGACGCGGACGTCTCCAACCAGTTCTGGACCGGCGCCAACGGCTCCCGCTGCTCCGCCTACAGCGGCGCGCTGGGGTGGTCCTTCGCGTCGGACGGCCACCTGGTGGTGACGTTCGGGGGCAAGGTGGTGACGCCGTAACCGATCGCCCCGGGCGGGCCGGCGGCGCGCCGGCCCGCCGCGCGCGGCGTCAGTCCACGACGAGCCGCTCGGCCAGCCCGGCCTCGGCGAAGGCCTTGACCACGTCCTCGCGGCCCTCCGTGAAGTGGGTCCAGCTGTCGCAGTGCACGGGAACCACCCGGCGGGCACCGAGCAGGCGGGCGGCCTCGGCGGCACCGGCGCCGTCCAGGACGAGCAGCGCGCCGTCGAAGAGGGGGGTGCGCGGCGCACCGGCGAACAGCACCGCCGTGTCGACCGGTCCGAACCGGTCGGCGATCTCCCGGACGGCGTCCAGGGAGGCGTTGTCGCCGCTGACGTAGACCGTGGGCAGACCCTCACCGGTCAGGACGAACCCGGTGACCTGGCCGGCGACGGGTTCGACCTGCTCCTTGGTGCCGGGGCCGTGCACGGCGGGTACGCCGGTGACGGTCAGCGTGCCGCCGCCGGGCCGGTCCAGCTCGACCGACTCCCAGTCCGCGAGGCCCTGGGCCCCCGCGCCGAGCCGCCGCGCACCACCGGTCGTGGTGAGCGTGAGCGGTACGCCGGCGAGCAGGGCGCGGCCGGAGTGGTCGAGGTTGTCAGGGTGCTCGTCGTGCGAGAGCAGGACGACGTCGACGCGGCCGAGGGCGGCCGGGGTGGTGCGGGACGGGGCGGTCTTGGTGAGGGCGCGCCCGCCGCCGATCAGGTAGTCGCCGGGCTCGTCGAAGGTGGGGTCGGTGAGGAAGCGCAGGCCGCCGTACTCGATGAGGGCGGTGGGGCCGCCGTAGGTGTGCACGGGGAGGTCGGAAGAGGACACGTCGAAGCACCTCACAGAGGGATGTCACGGATGACACGATGCCTATCCGTGAGAAGGAACGGTAGTCGCGTCTCACGGATGAGCGCAAGCCGTACCATGAGGAACATGACGCAGACCGCGCCCGCCGAGCCCCTGGAACCAGCCGCCCCGCCCGCGCCGGGCGCCGAGCAGTACCTGGCGCTCGACCTCGCCAACAGCGCGATGGCCGTGCCCGGCGGGCACACCCTCGACCTGCTGTCGGGCCCGGCGGACGCCACCCGCTGGCTGGCCGAACGCGGCCTCGCCCCGGCCGACGCCGGCCTGCGGGAGATGTGCGCGGCGCAACTGCGCTCGCTGCGGGAGCAGATCCGCGCGCTGATCGCCTCCCGCGTCGACGGGCAGCCGGCGCCGGCCGGCGCCCTGGCAGCGGTCAACGACGCGATGACGAAGGCCCCGGCCACCGCACTGCTGCACTGGGACACCACACGCGGACTGCACCGCGCCGCCGCCCACCCCACCACCCAGATCCTCGAACACGCCCTCGCGGCCCTCGCCGCCGACGCCGCCGACCTGCTCACCGGCCCCGACGCCGACCGCCTCACCGCCTGCGGCTCACCGCCGTGCACCCGCTATCTGCTGCGGCACGGCCGCCGCCAGTGGTGCTCCACGCGCTGCGGCGACCGCGCCCGAGCGGCCCGCGCGTACGCCCGCCGCACGGGCCGGGCACTTCAGGACTGACGCCGGGCCGGGCTCGCTCGACCAGGGCGCCCGTCCGTACGGGCCTGCACGGCCCGGACGACCTGTGCCTCGTCCTGCACCGCGACCGGCCACGACGTCATGATCGGCCGTGGCCTCCGTCACCGTCAGCCGCCGTCTTCCTCCCGCCGCGCCGGTGCCCCCGCCACCGTGAAGCCGATCACCGAGCCGCCGCCCTCGCGGTGCTGCGCGAACGGCGCTCCGCCGTGAACCAGGGCGACCTCCCGCACGATGGACAGGCCGAGGCCCGAACCGGGCAGGGAGCGCGCGTCGGCGGCGCGGTAGAAGCGGTCGAAGACGCGCAGCAGGTCGGTGTCGGTGATGCCGGGCCCGCGGTCGAGGACCTCGACGCGGACCGTGCCGGGGCGGGCCGGGCCGGCGACGTTGATCTCGATGGGGGAGATGCCGTCCCGGTCGAACTTGGTGGCGTTCTCCACCAGGTTGGACACAGCACGCTGGAGCATGCCCGGCCGGCCGTACGTCGTCGTGTCGCCGCTCGCGCGCAGCACGATCTCGCGGCCGGTACGGCGGCGGGCAAGACCCGCGACGTCCTCGGCGATGTCGGAGAGGTCCACCCGCTGCGGCGGCTCGCTGTCGGACTGGCCGGCGGCGAGGTCGACGAGCTCGTTGACCAGGTCGGTCAGCTCGCGGGCCTCCTGCCCGAGGTCGGCGACCAGCTCCTCGCGGGAGCCGGGCGGCAGTTCGTCGATCCGCTTCAGCAGGGAGATGTTGGTCCGCAGCGAGGTCAGCGGCGTGCGCAGCTCGTGCCCGGCGTCCTGGACCAGGCGGCGCTGGTCCTCCTCGGACTGGGCGAGCCGGCCCAGCATCCGGTCGAAGGCGCGGCCGAGGCGGCCCACCTCGTCGTAGCCGGTGACGGGCACCTGGATGCCGAGCCGGCGGGTGCGGGCCACGTCCTCGGCGGCGGCGGTCAGCACGATCAGCCGGCGGGTGATGCGCCGGGCCAGCCACCAGCCGAACAGCCCGGCCGCGACCACGACCGCCGCCATCAGGATCAGCGTGCGCTGCTGCAGCGCCCGCAGCAGGTCCTCGGTGTCGCTGAACTCCTGGGCCACCTGCACCGCGCCGCGCTTCCCGCCGAGGGAGACCGTGGCGACGCGGTACACGTCGCTGCCGACGTCCACGTCCTTGTGCAGCACCATGCGCCCGGCGCTGCCCGCGGCCACGACGGTCCGGTCGGCCTCGGTGACCGGCAGCGCGGGGCTCCCGCTGTCGGACACCGCGCCGTCCGCGCCGAGCACCTGCACATTGGTGCGGGCCGGACGGACGACGTCGTGACCGGGAGCGGAGGAGGAGAAGTCCTCCGGGGACATCCGGTGCTGGCGCACCTCGCTGCGCACGTCCTGCACGACCTCGTCGAACACCGACTGCTGGTCGACGCGCACCAGCCGGGCGGCGGCGTTGTAGGACAGGATGCCGACCAGGACGGTGACGGCGGCGGTGACGGCCGCGAAGGACACCGCGAAGGTGGTGCGCAGGGAGACGAGTCCGGGGCGCCGCCCGGACACCAGGCGGCGCAGACGGCCGCGCCCCATGTCAGTCCTCCCGCAGCACGTAACCCACGCCGCGCACCGTGTGGATCAGCTGCGGGGCGCCGGGCTCGTCGAGCTTGCGGCGCAGGTAGCCGACGTACACGGCGAGGTTCTTGGAGCCGGGGCCGAAGTCGTAGCCCCAGATCCGGTCGTAGATCGTGGCGTGGTCGAGCACGATGCCCGCGTTGCGCACGAGCAGTTCCAGCAGCTCGAACTCGGTGCGGGTGAGTTCCAGCTCGCGCCCGCCGCGCCAGGCCCGGCGGGCCTGGGGGTCCATGCGGATGCCGGCGGCCTCGATGTGCCGTTCGGGCAGCTGCGGCTCCTCGCGGGTCACCGCGGGGGCGGGGGCGTCGGGGCTGGTGCGGCGCAGCAGGGCACGCAGCCGGGCGAAGACCTCCTCGATGTCGAACGGCTTGACGACGTAGTCGTCGGCGCCGGCGTCGAGCCCGGCGATCCGGTCGGCGGTCTCCACCAGCGCGGTCAGCATGAGGATGGGCGTGCGGTCGCCCTCGGCGCGCAGCACGCGGCAGACCTGCAGTCCGTCGATGCCGGGCATCATCACATCCAGGACGAGCACGTCCGGCGGCGACTTGTGGGCGTGCGCGAGCGCCTCCACGCCGTCGGCGACCGCGGTCACCTGGTAGCCCTCCAGGGTGAGGGCGCGTTCCAGGGCGTGGCGGATGGCGCGGTCGTCTTCGGCGAGGAGCACTGTCTGGGGCACCCGACCAGTCTGCCAAGGCCAGGGGCGGTGCGGTCGGGCGAGTGGTGCGACGATCACCCTTCTTACTCGGATCTCACCGTCACGGGGTCCCTGACCGGGGCGCCCCCCCCCGATGGGAGCTCTGCCCGAGCCGCCGGCGGTCGGCCCCGCCGACCGCCGACCCTGCCGGCCGTGGACCGGGGGGCAGCGGGGGCAGCGGGGGCTCGGGGCGGAGCCCTCGCTGCCCGGTCAGGCCGTCGGCCGCAGCGCGGCCAGCCGCTGCTCGAAGGGGACGACGTCGAAGGCGTCCCGCAGAGCCGGCGGCCGGGCCGTGGACAGCCCGGCCGTCAGCGCGGCCAGCTCGCCCGCAGCCCGTTCGATCCGCTCCGGGAGGCCTTCCGCGCCCCAGTCCTCGGAGGCGGCGTAGACGCCGGTCGGGACGACGACGGCCCGCAGGTAGGCGAACAGCGGCCGCAGGGCGTGGTCCAGCACCAAGGAGTGCCGTGCGGTGCCGCCGGTCGCGGCGATCAGCACCGGCTTGCCCGCGAGCGCGTCCTGGTCGTGGGCGCCGAGCGCGTCGAAGAAGGACTTGAACAGTCCGCTGTACGACGCCGAGAAGACCGGCGTGACGACGATCAGCCCGTCCGCCGCGCTCACCGCGTCGAACGCGTCCGACAGCTCCGTGCCCGGGAAGCCGCTGGTGAAGGTGTGCGCGATCGCCACGGCGAGGTCACGCAGCTCGATGACCCGCACCTCGGCCCCGGTGCGCTCGGCGGTGGCGGCGGCCAGCCGGTCGCCGAGCAGCCGCGTGGAGGAGGGCACGCTCAGCCCGGCGGAGACGACGACGAGTTTCATACGGTGGCCTCCTTACGGGCGGTGGCGAGCAGTGAGGCGTGGGTCGGCGCCTGGGGCACGCCGGCCGGGCGGCCGACGGCGAACTCCTTGCGCAGCACCGGCACGACCTCCTCGCCGAGCAGGTCGATCTGCTCCAGCACGGTCTTCAGCGGCAGCCCGGCGTGGTCCATCAGGAACAGCTGGCGCTGGTAGTCGCCGGCGTACTCGCGGAAGGACAGCGTCTTGTCGATGACCTGCTGCGGGGAGCCGACGGTCAGCGGTGTGTCCCGGGTGAACTCCTCCAGGGAGGGCCCGTGGCCGTAGACCGGCGCGTTGTCGAAGTAGGGCCGGAACTCGCGCACCGCGTCCTGGGAGTTCTTGCGCATGAACACCTGCCCGCCGAGGCCGACGATCGCCTGCTCGGGCGTGCCGTGGCCGTAGTGGGCGTACCGGTTGCGGTACAGCTCGATCATCCGCTTGGTGTGGTCGGCCGGCCAGAAGATGTTGTTGTGGAAGAACCCGTCGCCGTAGTACGCGGCCTGCTCGGCGATCTCCGGGGAGCGGATGGAGCCGTGCCAGACGAACGGCGCCACGCCGTCCAGCGGCCGCGGGGTGGAGGTGAAGCCCTGCAGCGGGGTGCGGAACTTTCCTTCCCAGTTCACGACGTCCTCGCGCCACAGGCGGTGCAGCAGGGCGTAGTTCTCGATGGCGAGGTTGATGCCCTGCCGGATGTCCTGCCCGAACCAGGGATAGACCGGACCGGTGTTGCCGCGGCCCATCATCAGGTCCACGCGCCCGTCGGCCAGGTGCTGGAGCATCGCGAAGTCCTCGGCGATCTTCACCGGGTCGTTGGTGGTGATCAGCGTGGTGGACGTGGAGAGGATGAGCCTCTCGGTCTGCGCGGCGATGTAACCGAGCATGGTCGTCGGGGACGAGGGCACGAACGGCGGGTTGTGGTGCTCCCCGGTGGCGAACACGTCGAGCCCGGCCTCCTCGGCCTTCAGCGCGATGGCGACCATGGCCTTGATGCGCTCGCGCTCGGTCGGCGTCCGGCCGGTGGTGGGGTCCGGCGTGACGTCGCCCACGCTGAAGATACCGAACTGCATGGTCGCTCACCCTCCAGTTAGTTGATTGTTGAACTATACCGCCCAACCACCACCCCGCCCCCCGTATTCCACCGACCGCCGGCAGGCCCGGCCCTGCTCGGGGGCCGACTGTCACAGCCTCGTCCTACGATCCCGGCATGGCCGCTCCTCGCCGTGACACCCGGGGCATCGTCGACGCCGCCGCCCTCTTCGCGCACGTGGACTTCCGCCGCCGCATGCCGGCCGAGCCGCTGCGCCCCTACCTGGAGCACTACTGGCTGATCGACTGGGACCTGTCCCAGCCGTACGCGAGCCACGTGGTCCCGCACCCCTCGGTGAACATCGTCTTCCAGTGGTACGCGGGACAGGAGCCGTTCGCCGAGGTCTCCGGCGTCGGCCTGGAGCTGTCCGCGCACAAACTGGAGGGCCGGGGCCGGGTGTGCGGCATCCAGTTCCGCCCCGGCGGCTTCCGGCCCTTCCGACCGGGGCGCCCGGTGTCGCACTGGACGGGCAGACGCCTCCCGCTGACGGACGTGGACGCGGCTGCCGTCCTCACCCCCGACGACGAGGACGCCCGCGTCGCCGCACTCGACGCCTTCCTGCTCGCCCTCGGCCCACACCCCGATCCTCAGGCGGACCTCGCGATGAGCCTGGTCGACCGGGTCCGCACCGACCGCACGATCCGCCGGGTCACCGAGCTGGCCCGCTCCGAGGGCCTGTCGGTACGGCTCCTGCAACGCCTCTTCGCCGCCTACGTCGGCGTAGGCCCCAAGTGGGTCATCCTGCGCTACCGCATCCACGAGGCCCTCGAGCACGCCGAAAGCGGCACCGGCGTCGACTGGGCCACCCTCGCCACCACCCTCGGCTACGCCGACCAGGCCCACCTGATCCGCGACTTCACATCGACGGTCGGGGTGCCGCCGACGGCGTACGCGAGGGCGGTCCACTGACCGCTGCCCCGCATAACTCCTTGACGCCACGCCCCGACCTCTGGATATTTATCTGCGTGACGCAGATATTGCATGACACAGATTCAAAGAACCCACCGCTCCCCGCCCGCGCCCGCTGGGCCGTCCTCGGTGTGGTGCTCGCCGCCGACGTCCTCGACCTCCTCGACGCGACGATCACCAACATCGCCGCCCCGACCATCACCGCCGACCTCGGCGGCGGGGCCGCCCTCGTGAAGTGGCTCGGCGCCGCCTACGCCCTCGCGCTCGGCGTGCTGCTCGTGCCCGGCGGCCGGCTCGGCGACCGGTACGGCCGCCGCCGGACCTTCCTGATCGGCCTCGCCGGGTTCGTCGCTGCCTCCCTGGCCTGCGGACTCGCGCCCACCCCGGCCACCCTCGTCGCCGCCCGGCTCGTCCAGGGCGCCTTCGGGGCGCTGCTCATCCCGCAGGGCTTCGGCATCCTCGGCGCCACCTGGCCGCGCGAGGAGATCGGCAAGGCGTTCAGCCTGTTCGGGCCGGTGATGGGCCTGTCCGCCGTCGGCGGCCCGGTCCTCGCCGCCTTCCTCGTCGACGCCGACCTCGCAGGACTCGGCTGGCGCTCCATGTTCCTGATCAACCTGCTCCTCGGCGGCGCCGCCCTGCTCGCCGCCCACCGCCTGCTCCCCCGCGACCGCGGCACCCCCGGCACGGTCGTCGACACCCCGGGCGCCCTGCTGCTCGCCGGTGCGATGCTCGGCCTGCTCGGCGGCCTGATCGACGGCTCGGACCACGGCTGGAACACCCGGCCGCTCCTCGCGCTGCTCGCCGGGCTCGCCCTGTTCGCCGGCTTCGCCCGCCGCCAGGCCACCGCACCCGAGCCGCTGATCCGCCCGAGCCTGCTGCGCCACCGCGGCTTCACCTCGGGCCTGCTGCTCGGTGTCGTCGCCTTCGCGGCCGTCGCCGGCCTGCTCTACGCCGTCTCCCTCTACCTCCAGCGCGGCCTCGGCCGCACCCCCACCGGCACCGCGCTCGCCCTGATCCCGCTGTGCGCCGGGATCGTCGTCGCCTCGATCGCCTGCCACCGGCTGCTCGCGACCCACGGCCGCCGGCTCGTCGTCACGGGCCTGCTGCTGCTCCTCGCCGGCTGCGGCTGCCTGCTGGCCGCCGTCTCCCAGGGGGCGACGGGCAGTTGGGCGCTGATCGCACCCCTGCTGCTCGTCGGTCTCGGCATGGGCACCTGCTTCGGCACCGTCTACGACGTCACCATCGGCGACATAGCCCCCGACGAGGCGGGCAGCGCGAGCGGCTCGCTCAACGCCGTTCAGCAACTGGCCAACGCACTCGGCGCCGCCGCGGTGACCACGGTGTACTTCGCCGCCGTGCCCGACGGTGGTGAGGGCCACGCCCTGACCGTGACCCTCACCGTGGTCGCCGCCTCCGTCGCCGCCTGCCTGCCCCTCGTACGCCTCCTGCCGCGCACGGCAGCCGAGGGCCACGGGCACTGAGCCGGTCCCGCTACGGCACCAGCACCAGACGTCCGCGCACCCCGCCCTCCGCGAGCCGGGCGTGCGCCTTGGCCGCGTCGTCCAGCGCGAACGTCTCGGCCACCCGCGGGGTCAGCACCCTCTCGTCCACCAGCCGCACCAGTTCCGCCAGCCGTGCCCCGTCGGCGCTCACCTCGACCGCCGCGGTGCGCACCCCGCGCACGGAGGCGGGCTGGGCCTGCGGAATCACCCCGGTGTACGCGCCGCCGTCCCGCACCCACGCCAGCGCCGTCTCGCCGAGCACCGCCGCGTCCAGCACCGCGTCGAAGGCACCGGCCTCAACCGAGGTGACATGCGCGGCGCCCAGCGAGCGCACCAGTTCCGCGTCGCCCTCCCGGGCCAGTCCCGTCACCGTCACCCCCCGGTGGGCGGCGAGCTGCACGGCGTACCCGCCGACCGCCCCGGCCGCGCCCGTCACCAGCAGCGACTGCCCCGGCGTCAACTCCAGCAGATCAAGGGCCTGCACGGCGGTCAGCGCGTTCAGCGGCAGCGTCGCGGCGTGCACCGCGTCGACCGTGGCCGGCGCCTCGGCCACCGCGTCGGTGTCGACGACGACGTACTCGGCGTGCGCACCGAGCGGCTCGACCATGCCGTAGTCCAGCGCCACGACCTCGTCGCCAACACTCCAGGCCGTGGCGACACCGGTCGCGTCGACCGTCCCGGCGATGTCCCATCCCAGCCCGATCTGCTTGCCGGCGCCCCCGAACACCCCGGCACGCACCCCCGCGTCGACGGGGTTCAGCGCGCTCGCGGCGACCCTGATCCGCACCTGCCGCGCGCCCGGCTCCGGCCGCTCCGTCTCCACGACCTCCACGGCCTCGGGCCCACCGAAGGTCCTCACCACTGCAGCACGCATGTCAACTCTCCCTGTTCTCCGAGCACTTTCCTGTGCCCCTGACGGCGAGAACAACCGTAAAGAGAGCTACTATCCATAGGGAAGTAGTTACCTGGAGGTGCCTACCGCACCGGGAGGAGAGCCATGGCGACCACCACCGCGGCCCAGCGCCGCGAACAGGCCCGCATCGAGTACGACGCCTTCCTGCGCGAATGCCCCACCAACCAGCTCCTCGGCCGGCTCAGCGACAAGTGGGTCAGCCTCGTCGTCGCCGCCCTGTCCGCCGGACCCATGCGCTACAGCGACCTCAGCCGCAAGATCGCCGGTGTGAGCCCCAAGATGCTCACCCAGACCGTGCGCACCCTCGAACGCGACGGCATCGTCACCCGTGCCGTCACCCCGTCCGTCCCGGTCCGCGTCGACTACGCGCTCACCCCGCTCGGCAGCAGCCTCGCCGCGCTGCTTACCGCCGTGAAGGACTGGGCGGAGACCCACTTCGACGAGGTGCACGCGGCCCGCGAGCGCTACGACGCGGAAAACGGCGGGAGGCCGGAGAAGTAGCCCGGGAAGCGGCCCGAGAGGCAGCCCGAGAGGCGGCCGGAGGAGAGCGCCGTCGCCCCCGTTACGCAGTGGTGACGGTTCTCGCACCGATCAAGGTCATGTGATCAGCAGACTTGAGGCATCGCACAGCGCAGGGCCGAACCGGGGGGCCGGACGGAGGACCGCGCGGGGCGATCTCCTTGTCTTCACCACTCGTGCCGTCCCTGGGGGGATCACCATGTCTGCTGTGTTCTCGCGCCACCGCGTCGTACTCCGCGCCGCCATCGCCACCGCCGCACTCGCCGGCGCCCTGCTCACGCCGGCCGTCGCCTTCGCCGCCGACGGCCAGGGCAGCACCGACGCGCACTGCACGGCGACGCAGACCATCCCCTCCGCGTTCGGCGGCTGGACGGTCGACCTCACCAACAGCCTCTCGGCGGGCCCGAAGGCCGTGCTGAAGGACGACAAGGGCAAGGCGGTGTCCACCGTGGACCGCGCCCACCCCGAGGACCTCACCAACGGCCTCAAGATCAAGAACGCGGACACCACCAGCCCGCTCTTCCTCGACCGCTCCCAGGGCGACCCGATGCCGTGGCGCGAGACGCCCTTCCCGGCACTGCCGAAGGACTGCGTGCAGACGGGGACGGGCTCCGGGACGGGGACCGGTTCGGGTACGGGGACCGGCACCGGCACCGGCACCGGCACCGGCACCGGCGAGGTCACCGTCATCGGCAAGTGCACCGTGATGCAGACCATCCCCTCCCGCTTCGGCGGCTGGACGGTCGACCTCACCAACAGCCTCCGCACCGGCCCCAAGGCCGTGCTGAAGGACGACAAGGGCAAGGCGGTGTCCACCGTGGACCGCAACCGCCTCGAGGACACCGTCAACGGTCTGAAGATCAAGAACGCCTACAGCACCGCCCCGCTCTTCCTCGACAACAACCAGGGCGGCGACGCCCCGTGGCGCGAGACGCCCTTCCCCAAGCTCCCCAAGGGCTGCCTGAACATGGGCACCGGCACCGGCACGGGTACGGGTACCTCGAAGCACACCGGCACCGGCACCACGCAGACCGCCCCGACCGCTCCGGCCAAGACCACCCAGACCAAGGTCGTCCCGGCCGGCGGTGTGGCCGCGGGTGCCGAGGGCACCGGCGGTGAGCACGACACCGCGATGCTGGCGGGCGGCGCCGCCGTGGCCGCGGCCGGCGTGATCGGCCTCGGTTACGTGGTCCGTCGCCGCCGCACCGGCGCGGGCGTCTGACCCCCCGGTCACCATTGCACCCTGGGCGGGCCGCCGGTCGTCACCGGCGGCCCGCCTTCCACGTCTCCCCCAGCGCATCCGAAAAGCCCGAGGAACCCCGATGAACGCGCCCTCCACCCAGGACGCCCCGCCCCCGCCCCACCGCAGCCGCCTGCGCTGGATCGCGGTGCCGGCAGCGGCCGCGCTGGCCGTCGGCACCTGGATGACGCTCACCGCCGTACGCGCCGACACCAGCGCACCGGCCGCACACGGTCCGGCCGCGAACATCACCGCCTCCACCCCGGCGCCGCCGGCCGCGCCCAGCCCGGTCGCGTCCACCTCCCCACCGGCGCCGCTGCCCGCCGCCAAGCCCGTGCGGGTCCGCATCCCGGCCGCCGGCGTCGACACCTCCCCCGTCCTCGAGCTCGGCCTGGCCGCCGACGGAACCGTCCAGGTACCGTCCGTCGCCCAGGCGGACCGCATCGGCTGGTACCGGGAAGGCGTCACCCCCGGCCAAACCGGACCGGCCGTGCTGATCGGCCACTTCGACACCGCCGAGGGTCCCGCGGTCCTGCGCGCCGTGGCCCGGGTGCGTCCCGGCGACACCATCACCGTCGACCGCGCCGACGGCTCCACCGCCGTCTTCACCGTCCGCGCCCTGCAGCAGGTGGACAAGAAACACTTCCCCACCCAGCGGGTGTACGGCGACACCCCCCGCCCCGAACTGCGCGTCATCACCTGCGGCGGCGACCTGCGCGCAGGCCACCGCCCGGACAACATCATCCTGTACGCCGACCTGTCCCGGACCTCCGGAAGCTGAGCCTGTCGTCGGCCCTGGGCCTGATCCCGACGACAGGCCCTACACGTCCCCCGCCCGCAGCCGCGCCACCTGCTCCGCGCCGAACCGCGTCGTCCGGCGCATGTGGTCGACGATGACGCCGAGCTGGGACTCGTCCAGGTCGTCGAAGAGGGCGTACCAGCCGCCGCCGAGCCGGTCCCACATGCGGCCGAACTCGGCGATGCGCTCCGGCACGGTCACCACCAGCACCTTGCGCCGGTCCGCCGCGTCCCGCTCCCGGCGCACATAGCCGGCCTTCTCCAGCCGGTCCACCAGACGCGTCGCCGACCCGGTCGTCAGCCCCGTCAGCTCCGCGATCCGGCCCGTGGTCACGGGCCCCTCCTCCAGCGTGAGCAGGTTCAGGCACTGCACATCCGTGGGATGCAGCCGCAGGTGGTCGGCGACGGCCTGGTTGAACAAGGCGTACGACGCCATGTACCGCCGGGACACACCCGACAGCTCCTCCAGCAGCCGCGCCCGCCCGTCCCGCGCCATCCGCCGCATCCCTTCGCTTGCGTGATGCAGAAAGCGTACGACGCAGGGACAGCCCTCCGTGCCGGCGGCGCGGAGGCCCGGGCCGGAGCCGTCAGAAGGGGTACGCGTCCCCGGTGTCCAGCACGAGCACCTGGTAGCGGTCGTTCGCCCGGTTGTGGTCCGGGACGCCGCCGCGCCACACCGTGCCGATCTGCAGCCGCACCTCCTCGGGCCGGCCGCGCAGCCGCAGGTCGAGATCGATCCGCTCGCCCACCTCGCCCGCGGTGAGCGCGCCCGTACGGCACACCACGTCCCGCGCGCCGGTGCGCACGCACCCGTCCGGCAGCCGCTGCCCGCCGTCGGCGAGCGGCACCGACCAGCGCAGCCGCACGGCCGCCTCCGGCACCGCCGCCGGCCCGTGGTTGTGCGGCGTCAGCTCCACCCGGACCCGGCCCCGGCTGAGCACCGCCGACCCGTGGTACGCAAGGTCCGCCTCCCGCACCACCTGCCCGGCGCCCGGCCCGGCCACCGCGACGGCGGCACCCGCCGGCCCGCCCACCGTGACCGCACCGAGCGCCGCCAGCGCCGTACCCCACATCGCAAGCCTTCGCACGCCACCCACTCCTCACCGACCGTCCGGCACATCGCTGCCATGTATCCCCCACCGGCCCCGTCCCAGGCGCCGTCCATCAGGTGACACCACCCACCGCCCGCGCCCCCTTCCCGGCCCCGTGCCGCCGTCCCGGTCCCGGCCGACCCCCACGGGCCGTGTGCCAAGCTGCCCGCATGCCCATCCTGAAGTCGGCCGCCCTCTTCGTTCTCGCCGCGATCCTGGAGATCGGTGGCGCCTGGCTGGTCTGGCAGGGCGTGCGCGAGCACCGCGGCTCGCTGTGGGCCGTCGGCGGCGTCCTCGCCCTCGGCGCGTACGGCTTCGTCGCCACCTTCCAGCCCGACGCCCACTTCGGCCGCGTCCTCGCCGCCTACGGCGGGATCTTCGTCGCCGGGTCCCTGCTGTGGGGCGCCGTCGCCGACGGCTACCGGCCCGACCGCTGGGACCTGGCCGGCGCCCTCGTCTGCCTGGCCGGCATGGCGCTGATCATGTGGGCGCCGCGCGGCAACGGCTGACCGGCCCCGGCCGCACGGCGGCGCCGCCGCCTATCCTGGGGCGAGCCAGCGCACAGACGTCCGAGGAGCAGCCCATGGCCACCGCCGCACCGTCCGCCGCCGCCCGCATCGCCGTCGTCACCGGCGCGAGCAGCGGCATCGGCGCCGCCACGGCCCGCCGGCTGGCCGCCGCCGGCTACCGCGTCGTCCTCACCGCCCGCCGCAAGGACCGCATCGAGGCGATCGCCGAGGAGATCAACTCCGCCGGGCACTCCGCGACGGCATACCCGCTGGACGTCACCGACCGCGCCGCCGTCGACGAGTTCGCGACCGCGTTCAAGACGATCGGCGTGCTGGTGAACAACGCCGGCGGTGCCCTCGGCGCCGACCCGGTCGCCACCGGCGACCCGGACGACTGGCGCGCGATGTACGAGACGAACGTCATCGGCACGCTCAACCTCACCCAGGCCCTGCTGCCCAAGCTGGAGGCGAGCGGCGACGGCACGGTCGTCGTCGTGTCGTCGACCGCCGGCCTCAGCACCTACGAGGGCGGTGCCGGTTACGTCGCCGCCAAGCACGGCGAGCACGTCCTCGCCGAGACGCTGCGCCTGGAGATCGTCGGCAAGCCGGTCCGCGTCGTCGAGATCGCGCCCGGCATGGTCAAGACGGACGAGTTCGCCCTCACCCGCTTCGGCGGCGACCGGGAGCGGGCGGAGAAGGTCTACGAGGGCGTCGCCGAGCCGCTGACCGCCGACGACGTCGCCGAGACCATCACCTGGACCGTCACCCGCCCCAGCCACGTCAACATCGACCTGCTGGTGGTCCGGCCGCGCGCCCAGGCGTCCAACACCAAGGTCCACCGGGAACACTGATGGCCGACGACGAGCCCGAACTGTCGCCGGAGCAGCGCCGCCTGGCCCAGGAGACGAAGGACGAACGCCAGGTGTGGATCTTCCTGGCGTACTTCCTCTTCGGCATCCACATCGTGGCGTTCGTGATGATCTACGCCGTCCGGCACGCCAAGTAGGGCTGAATAGGCGGGTGGACCGACACATACCCTTCGACGCCCTGCGCAACTTCCGCGACCTGGGCGGCTATCCGACCCCCGACGGCACCCGCCGGGTCCGCCCCGGCCGTCTCTACCGCTCCGACTCCCTCGGCAAGATCAGCGAGGGCACGGCGGACTGGGACCGCTTCCTGTCCCTCGGTGTCGGCACGGTCATCGACCTGCGCCACCCGTGGGAGATCGAGCGCACCGGCCGCGTCCCCGAGCACGCCTCGCTCACGTACCACCACCTGAGCATCGAGCACCGCCCGTACAACCAGGCGGCGTTGACCGCCGACGTCGACCCGGGCCCCTACCTGGCCGAACGCTTCATGGAGGTGGCGGAGGACGGCGTGAAGGAGATCCGCGAGGCCCTGGAGACCATCGCGGACTCGGCCCGGCGCGGCACCCCCGTCGTCTTCCACTGCGCCTCCGGCAAGGACCGCACCGGCGAGATCGCCGCCCTCGTCCTCGCCCTCCTCGGCATCGACGAGGCGACGATCATCGAGGACTTCAGCCTCACGGAACTGGCCACCGGGGCCCTGCTCGCCGACTGGCGCACCCGCAACGGCGGCGCGTCCCCCACCTGGCCCGGCTTCGGCCGCGCCCCCGCCGCGATCATGCGTCTGTTCCTGGACGCCCTGAAGGAGCGGTACGGCAGCGTCGAGGCGTACGTCACCGACGCCCTCGGCATGGACGCGACCAGCCTCGCGGCCACCCTGCGCGAGGCCCTTCTGGAGCCCCGCCCCACGGCCCACCCGGCCCTGACCTACCGCAAGGCCGCGGAGGCCGACGCCCCGCTCCTGGTCCGCCTGCGCGACACCGCGGCCCTGTGGCAGCTGGCCCGGGGCATCGACCAGTGGAAACCGGGCGAGAAGGACGAGGCCCACTTCGTCCGCCGTATGCGCGAGGGCGAGGTCTGGCTCGCGTACGCCGGGAACACCCTGACCGGCGCCTGGGAGCTGTGGTGGACCGACGAGGCGGCCTGGGGCCCCCGCCCCGCCGACGCCGGCTACATCCACCGTCTGATGACCACCCCGCACACGGCCCCACCCGGCACGGGCCGGGCGATGCTGGCCCAGGCCGAGTCCCGCATCACGGCAACAGGCCGCCCCCACGCCCGCCTGGACTGCCTCTCGACCAACCCCCGCCTGCGCGCCTACTACGAGTCGGCGGGCTACCGGGTGGTGGGAGAACAGCAGGCCAAGACGGACGGCGGAGGCAGCCCGTACGCGGTGACTCTGCTGGAGAAGCGGCTCAGCCCTTGACGCAGACGACCTGCTTCAGCTTCGCCACGACCTCGACGAGGTCCCGCTGCTGGTCGATGACCTGATCGATCGGCTTGTAGGCGCCCGGGATCTCGTCGACGACGCCGGAGTCCTTGCGGCACTCCACGCCCTGGGTCTGCTCCTCCAGGTCCCGGGTCGTGAAGCGCCGCTTGGCCGCGTTGCGGCTCATGCGGCGGCCCGCGCCGTGCGAGGCGGAGTTGAAGGACTTGTCGTTGCCGAGGCCCTTCACGATGTACGAGCCGGTGCCCATGGAGCCGGGGATGATCCCGTAGTCGCCCGAGCCGGCCCGGATCGCGCCCTTGCGGGTGACGAGCAGGTCCATGCCGTCGTAGCGCTCGCGGCTGACGTAGTTGTGGTGGCAGCTCACCTCGGGCTCGAAGGTCACCTTGGCCTTCTTGAACTCCTTGCGGATCACATCCTTGAGGAGCGCCATCATGATCGATCTGTTGTGCTTGGCGTACTCCTGCGCCCAGTAGAGATCGTGCTCGTACGCCGCCATCTGCGGGGTGTCCGCGACGAAGACCGCCAGGTCACGGTCGACCAGGCCCTGGTTGTGCGGGAGCTTCTGGGCCACGCCGATGTGGTGCTCGGCGAGCTCCTTGCCGATGTTGCGGGAGCCGGAGTGCAGCATCAGCCAGACAGCGCCGGCCGTATCCGTGCAAACCTCAACGAAATGATTTCCGGATCCGAGCGTCCCCATCTGCTTCGTCGCCCGTTCCTGACGGAATTTGACCGCCTCGGCGACGCCCCCGAACCGCCCCCAGAAGTCGTCCCACCCGGCCGTGGCCAGCCCGTGGAACCGCCCCGGGTCGACCGGGGCGTCGTGCATCCCCCGCCCCACCGGAATCGCCTGCTCGATCTTCGAGCGCAGGCGTGACAGGTCGCCCGGCAGGTCGTTCGCCGTCAGTGACGTCTTCACCGCCGACATCCCGCAGCCGATGTCCACGCCGACCGCCGCCGGGCACACCGCGCCCTGCATCGCGATGACCGAGCCGACCGTCGCGCCCTTGCCGTAGTGGACGTCGGGCATGACGGCCAGGCCCTTGATCCACGGCAGGGTCGCCACGTTCCGCAGCTGCTGCAGCGCCCCGTCCTCGACCGTCGCCGGATCCGTCCACATACGGATCGGCACCTTGGCACCCGGCAGCTCCACGTACGACATCTCAGTTTCCTCATTCCCCCGGAAAACAGAACAAAAGTCTTGGATCGCAAAAACCGGCGCCAAGGTCGATGAAAAGGACAACGGACCGGCGTCCACGGTCGTGCGTGCGATACACATGGTGCACAGGGGGCGCCCCCGTGCGGCAAGCGAATAACCAGCGCGGACACCGACCGCCCGCGCACCGTCGAGAGGAGCCTCACCCGTGCAGCGCAAGGCGTACGTACCCGGCACCGTCGCCCTTCTCGCGGCGCTGCTGGCCGCCTGCACCAGCGGCTCCGACGAGGGCGGCCGTACCGACAACTCCAACCCCGGGCAGCCCGGCACGGCCACCGCGGTCGCCGAGCCCGGCAAGTACCGCACGCTGCCCCAGCCGTGCGGCGTGGTCGGCCACGACACCCTCGACGCGCTGCTGCCCGGCATCCGGCAGATCACCGACGAGGAGCAGCGGCAGAAGGCCTACCAGGGCGAGGCGGAGCTGACGTACAACACCGACCGCAAGGTCGGCTGCCGTTGGAAGGTGGAGTCCGCAGCCGCCACCGACCATCTCTCCGTGGACTTCGAGCGGGTCGTCTCCTACGACAGCGCCGTCAGCGACGACACCCAGGCCGAGCAGCTCTTCGCGCGCCTGGAGACGGCGGCCGACCTGCCGGCGCCGCGCACCTCGGCCACCGCGGACTTCGACACGGCGAGCCCGTCCGGGACGCCGTCCAAGACGGCACCCTCCACCGCGCCCTCCGTGTCGTCGTCCGGTGCGCCGTCCGGGTCCGCTTCCGGCTCCGCCTCCCCGTCGCCGTCGGCCTCGGCCACCACCGACCTCCAGCCGCGCACCCTGGACGACGTCGGCGACGAGGCGTTCCTCGACGACCAGCTGGGCGGCCCGGGTTCGACGGCCAAGCAGCGCACGGTGACTGTGGCGTTCCGCACGTCGAACGTCATCGTGACCATCCGGTACGAGGAGCAGCCGACGACCGTCACCGCGGTCCCGGACAGCAAGGAAATGCAGGACAGGGCCCGGAAACTGGCGGCGCAGCTGGACGATTCGCTGTCCGGCTGACCCGCCCGGCGCTCCCCGCCGCCCCCGTCCGGAGAGCGGACGAAGCCCGACCGCGTGGCTGCGGCACCGCGTACCGTGGCCCCTCGGACCCGTTCCGACCGCAGGAACCACGAGCCACATGAGTGAAGGAACCATGCAGCGACGAGCCCAGCGTGACGACCAGCGTGAGATGCGTACGAAGCGCCCGCAGCGCGCAGCGCGGCTGAACCGCGTCCTTGTCTGCGCGGCCGCCGTCCCCGTGATGCTGGTGGCCGCCGGTTGCTCCTCCTCGGACTCCGGCTCCGGTGACCAGGCCAAGGCCGGCTCCAGCGCAGGCGCGAGCAGTTCGTCGTCGGCGGCGGCGAGCGCGTCGCCGACCGTGCAGGCGGCGGCGTACGCCAAGTTGCCGCAGGCGTGCGGGGTGCTGTCGAAGAAGACGCTGGACGACCTGGTGCCCAAGGGCCCCAAGGGCAAGGAGGGCAGCTCCGGCGACATCGCCACGCGGGCCAGCTGCTCCTGGAACAGCCTGGACAACAAGGGTGTGAAGGGCTCGCAGTTCCGCTGGCTGAACGTCTCCCTGCTGCGCTTCGCGTCGGACGCCTCGCGTGGCTCCGGCAACGAGCAGGCGCACGCGTACTTCCTGAAGCAGGTGCAGGAGGCGAAGTCGACGGCGGGTGCGAAGAACACCACGTCGCAGCCGGTCGCCGGGGCGGGCGACGAGGCGACGACGGTGCGCTACGACCTGAAGAAGAAGGAGGGCGACTTCAAGCAGCAGACGGTCGTCGCCCGGGTCGAGAACGTCGTCGTCACCCTGGACTACAACGGCGCCGGCCTGGCCGGCGACAAGGCGCCCGACGCCGGTGAGCTGACGAAGGCCGCGGAGCAGGCGGTGAAGGAGGCGGTGGCCTCGGTGTCGTCCGCGAACGGCGACGGCGGCGGCTCGGGCGGGACCAGCGGCACGGACGGCGGCAAGGCCCCCGCGTCGCCGTCGGCCTCCGCGTCGAAGTCCGCGTCCCCGTCGGCCTCCGCGTCGAAGCCCGCCTCCCCGTCCGCTTCCGCGGCGAAGAAGGGCTGACGCCCCCGTAGGACGTCAACAGGCCCCGGTCTGGGCCTGTTTGCCGGAACCCGGCCCTCCGCGGGGCCGGGCTCCGGCCGTACCGGCACGACGTTCGCCGTACACATGTGCCACCCTGTTGCGCGCAACAGCATGCAAGGGGAGGGGAGTACGAGTGGCCGCGCCACTGAAGCTGACTCGGATGCACCGCGTTCTCATCGGTGTGGTCGTGTCGGGCGCCCTGATCATCGCGGGGATCGGCTTCGCCGGTTCCTACGCCGCCGTGCGGGAACTGGCGCTCAAGAAGGGCTTCGGCAACTTCTCCTACGTCTTCCCGATCGGCATCGACGCCGGCATCTGTGTCCTGCTCTCCCTGGACCTGCTGCTGACCTGGAT
>NZ_JBICAJ010000009.1:0-357074 GCF_043088925.1 Streptomyces sp. NPDC014006
GGCGCCATGGCGGAGCCATGGCAACCGACGACAACGCGGCGAGGCGCGGTGCCAGACCCCGCGAGCCCGGCATGATCCAAACGAGAGGCCCTAGGTCCCGGAGGGGCTCTGGGTCTCCGGGGCCGTCCACTCCAGGGTCACCTTCCAGGCGGACTTGGCGGACGCCTTGCCGAGGACGGCCAGCAACTGGCCACTCTCGTACGAGACATCGCAGCCGAACTCGACGGTCGCCTTGGTCGCGCCGGTCTGCCGCAGGCGCTCACCCATCGCGCGGGCCGCCGCCGTGAGACCGTCCAGCAGGGAGTCCATGCGCGCCGCGCGCCAGCCGATCTCCCGCTCCTCGGCCGGATCGGTCACCGGTCCGCGTCCGCCGGATGCGACGGAGAGCAGCACCTGGTGCCCGTCGATCTCGACCGGGACCACTGCCGCCGCACCTTCGTCCAAGGCGTTTCCCCTTCCCCACAAGTGATCTGACGGAGCGTTCATCGTAACGGTCACGTTCCGCTTGCCGCCCCCGTACTGTCCCGTTCGATCAGCCGCGGCACCGGCACCCGCACGGTCCGCGCCGGACCACCGTCCAGCAGCGCGAGCAGCTCGCGGGCCGCCGTGCGGCCGAACTCCACGCTGTCCCTGGACAGCGCCGACAGCCACGGCTTGACCAGCCGGCACAGCGCCGAGTCCTCCCAGGACACCACCGACACGTCCCCGGGCACCGCGCAGCCCAGCCCCGTCGCGGCCGCGATCCCGGCGACGGCCATCACGTCGTTGTCGTAGACGAGGGCGGTCGGCGCGGGGGAGCGCTCCAGCACCCGGCGGGTCACCGCCGCGCCCTGCGCGTCGGAGTAGTCCGTGGTCACCGACTCCACCCCGGCCAGGCCCCGCCGCCGCGCCTCGGCGCGCAGCGTGCGCACCCGGCGCTCGGTGTGGGCGAGCCCCGGCAGCCCGGCGATGTGCACGATCCGCCGGTGGCCCAGCGCGTACAGCCGGTCCACCACCGACGCCATCGCCCCGGCGTCGTCCGCCCACACCGAGGACAGGCCCGGGTGCCGTTCGTCCGGCGCGCCACCGATCACCACGGCGGGCAGGCCCAGTTCGTCCAGCAGGGCGGGCCGTGGATCGTCGCTGCGCGGGTCGGCCACCAGCACGCCGTCCACCCGGTGCTCGGCCCACCAGCGGCGGTAGACCGCGCACTCCTCGCCGACGTCCTGCGCCACCTGGAACAGCAGCCCGAGATGGCGCTCGGCCAGCACCTCCTGGATGCCGGAGACCAGCTGGAGGAAGAAGGAGTCCACGCCGAGGGTGTCGGCGGGGCGGGCCAGTACGAAGCCGACCGTCGCCACCCCCTCGCCGGACAGTGCGCGCGCCGCCGTGCTGGGCCGCCAGCCCAGCTGTTCGGCGACGCGGCGCACCCGGTCCCGGGTGACCTCCGAGACGCCCGGGCGGCCGTTGAGCGCGAAGGAGACCGCGCTCTCGGAGACACCGGCACGCCGCGCGATGTCCTTCATCGTCGGCCGGCGCGCCGGCACCCGCTTGCCCGACAACCCATGTCTCCTTCGGAAACTCACGATGCACTAATGCGCTTGAGTGTGAACAGGCTAAAGCGCATTAGCGATCTGCCGCAAGAGATCGTTGTCAAACTCGCTGACCAGGCCAAATGGCCAACTAAAGACATTAGTTCGCGTGAATCCATTGACGTCGTCGGGAATCGGCGGGCAAGGTCTGCCCCGGCGCCACCGGCCGGCCGTCCACCCCACCGCACACCGTCCTCGACAAGGAGCACACCGTCGTGCGCATCTCCCGCAGAACCTTCGCCGCCGCCGCTGCCGCCGTCGTCCTGTTGCCGCTGAGCGCCTGTGGCAGCGGCGGCGACGACGGCTCGGACGACGCCTCGGGCAAGGTCCAGGGCGACATCACGTTCCAGACGTGGAACCTGAAGGCCAACTTCAAGGACTACTTCGAGGGCGTCGTCGCCGAGTTCGAGAAGAAGTACCCGGGCACGCACGTCAAGTGGATCGACCAGCCCGCCGAGGGCTACGCCGACAAGATCAGCGCCGACGCGGGCGGCGGCACACTGCCCGACGTCGTCAACGTCTCCCCGGACCTGGTCGCCCCGCTCGCCAAGGCCGGCCTCGCCCTCGACCTCGACAAGGCGGCCGGGCAGTACAAGAAGGAGTACCTGGACGGCGCGTGGGCGAGCCACCAGGTCCCCGGCCTCGGCGGCACGTACGCCTTCCCCTGGTACCTCAACACCGGGCCGCTGTTCTACAACAAGTCCCTGTTCACCAAGGCCGGACTCGACGGAAACAAGCCGCCCAAGACGTACGCCGAACTCTTCACGGACGCCCTGCAGATGGCCGACAGGACCGACGGCAAAGTCGCCACTCTCGCCAACGTGCCCACCGTCGAGGACTTCGGCCGCTACGGCGTCGAGCTGATGAACAAGGAAGGCACCGCCTTCACCTTCAACGACGCCAAGGGCGTGGAACTCCTCACCAAGTACAAGGAGTTGTACGACGCGAAGGCACTCGACCCGCAGGCGCTGACCGCCACCCCGGAGTCGTCCGGAAAGAAGTTCCTCACCGGGGCCGTCGCCATGAACCCCGGCAGCGCCCTCGACCTCGACAACTTCAAGAAGAACGCGCCGAACCTGTACAAGAACATCGGCATCACCGACCAGATCACCAGCACCGGGCACGTCAACATGTACGTGATGGGCGTGATGGTCAACGCGCAGACCAGGAAGAAGCCCGCCGCGATCGCCTTCGCGCACTTCGTCACCGACGCCGCGCACCAGATGTCCTTCGCCAAGAAGGTCGCCATCTTCCCCTCCACCGCCGGATCGCTCGACGACCCGTTTTTCACCCGGCAGGACGGCACCGACGTCACCCGGGTGCGCGTCGCCGCCGCGCAGTCGCTGAAGAGCGCCGTCAACTACACCCCGGTGCTGTTCAGCGAGCAGATGAAGACCGCGCTGCGCAACGAGGTCGCCAAGGCGCTCCAGGGCAGGCAGAGCCCCCAGGACGCGCTGGACAACGCTGTCAAGCAGTGCGACACGCTGCTGAAGCAGCAGGGCTGAACCACCATGGCCGGCTCCACCGTCTCCCGGGTGCGGCGTCAACTGCCCACCAGCCCGTGGCTGTTCGCCGCACCGGGACTGCTGATCATCGGCGCGTTCATCCTGTGGCCTTTCGTCTCCACGGTGGTCAACGCCTTCACCGACCGCCGCACCCTGCTCCCCGGACAGTTCGTCGGGCTCGCCAACTTCCGCGAGCTGCTGCACGACGACATGTTCTGGATCGGCCTGCGCAACAGCGCGCTCTACGTCGTCGGGGTCGTCCCCGCGCTCGTCGTGCTGCCGCTGCTGCTGGCCCTGCTGGTGCAGAAGAACATCCCCGGCATCGCCTTCTTCCGCTCCGCCTTCTACACCCCCGTCGTCGCCTCGATCGTCGTCGTCGGCCTGATCTGGGTGTGGCTGCTGGACGAGCGCGGACTGGTGAACTCCCTGCTGGAGACGGTCGGCGCGGGCCGGGTCGGCTTCCTCAGCGACCAGTGGCTGCTCTTGCTGAGCGCCATGGCCGTCACCGTGTGGAAGGGCCTCGGCTACTACATGATCATCTACCTCGCCGCGCTGGCGAACGTGCCGCGCGAACTGCACGAGGCCGCCGCCGTGGACGGCGCGGGCTCGGTCCGCCGCTTCCTCACCGTCACCGTGCCCGCCGTGCGCTCCACGATGGTGCTGGTCGGCGCGCTGTCCTCGGTCGCCGCGTTCAAGGTGTTCTCCGAGGTGTATCTGATGGCCGGCCCCAGCGGCGGCCCGGCCGGCGAGGACACCACCCTCGTCATGCTGGTCCAGCGCACCGGCACCGGCCTCACCGGCCGCGTCGGCTACGCCTCCGCCCTCTCCCTGGTGGTCTTCGTCGTCACCGTCGCCCTGATGCTGCTCGTGCTGCGCGCCGACCGGAAGGAGGACCGGTGAGCGTCCTCGAGAAGGTGCGGCCCGCGCCGCGCACGGAAGCCGCCCGCGAACCCCGCCTCACCGACGAACAAGGCCGGCGCATCCGCGTAGGGGAACTGGCCTGGCGCTACGTCCTGCTGCTCGCCGTGCTGGCGCTCACCGTCGGCCCGTTCCTGTGGCAGCTGTCGACCTCCCTCAAGGGGCCGACCGAGGACATCTTCAGCTCCCCGCCCCGCTTCCTGCCCGAGCACCCCACCCTGCACAACTACGAGCGGGTCGCCGACACCATCCCCGTCTGGGACTACGCCCTGAACTCGCTGAAGGTCGCCACCGCCAACGTCGTCACCAACTGCGTCGGTTCCGCCCTCGCCGGTTACGCGCTCGCGCGGCTGCGTTACCGGGGCCGGCGCGCCGCCACCCTCGCCTTCATCCTGGCGATGCTGGTGCCGGTGGAGGGCATCGTCATCGCCCAGTTCACGACCATGCGCGAACTCGGCCTGAACAACACCCTGATCGGCGTCGTCCTGCCAGGCTCGATCGGCGCGATGAACGTGCTGCTGATGCGCAACGCCTTCCTGAACGTGCCGTACGAGATCGAGGAGGCCGCCTTCGTCGACGGCGCCGACGTCTGGCAGCGCTTCACCCGGATCGCGCTGCCCGCGGTCAAGGGGGCCCTCGCCGTCGTCGCGATCTTCGCCTTCATGGGTGCCTGGGACGACTTCCTGTGGCCGCTGATCGTGCTCAGCGACCCGTCCCGGTTCACCCTCACCATCGGCCTCAACTATCTGCACGGCACGTTCGCGGGCGACGAGCGACTCGTCGCCGCCGGCACCGTCATCGCCGTCACCCCGCTCATCGTCCTCTTCGCCTGCCTCCAGCGGTACTTCTTCCGCGGGGTCGGCGAGGGCGCGGTGAAGGGCTGAACCCCTCACGGCCACCGCCGCCACGGCCCGCATCCCACGGCCTCTCCCAAGGACCTCCGCATGCCCGCTGCCCCGCGCTTCGGCGTCAACTACACCCCCAGCGAAGGGTGGTTCCACCACTGGCTCGACTACGACTCCGGCGCCGTCCGCGCCGACCTGGACTCCATCGCCGCCCTCGGCGTCGACCACGTCCGCGTCTTCCCGCTGTGGCCCTACTTCCAGCCCGACCGCGCCCTGATCCGGCCCCGGGCGATCGAGCAGCTCCTCGACCTGACCGACGCGGCCGCCGAACGCGGCCTGGACGTCAACGTGGACGGCCTCCAGGGCCACTTGAGCAGCTTCGACTTCCTGCCCGCCTGGACCCGCACCTGGCACCGGCGCAACCTCTTCACCGACCCCGAGGTCCTCGACGGCCAGGCCGCCTACCTGCACGCCCTGGCCGGCGCGCTCGCCGACCGCCCCAACTTCCTCGGCATGACCCTCGGCAACGAGGTCAACCAGTTCTCCGCCGGCCCCCACCCCGACCCCGACCGGGCGAGCGCCGAGGCGATCGACGCCTGGCTGGAGCGCATGCTCGCCGCCTGCGAGAAGGGCGCCCCGGGCCGGCTGCACCTGCACGCCGAGTACGACGCCACCTGGTACCAGGACGACCAGCCCTTCACCCCGGCCCAGGCCGCCCGGCACGGCGCCGTCACCGCCGTCCACTCCTGGGTCTTCAACGGCACCGCCCAGCGCCACGGCCGCACGGGCATCCCCACCGAACACCACGCCGCCTACCTGATCGAACTGAGCAAGGCATGGGCCGACGATCCGGCGCGGCCGGTGTGGCTCCAGGAGGTCGGCGCGCCCGCCCCCCTGATCCCGCCCGAGCACGCCGCCGCCTTCACCGAGGCCACCATCGCCGCCGCCCTGGACTGCCCCGGCCTGTGGGGCGTCACCTGGTGGTGCTCCCACGACGTCTCCCGCTCCCTCGCCGACTTCCCCGACCTCGAATACAGCCTCGGGCTGCTCACCAACGACCGGCGGCCCAAGGACACCGCCCGCGTCCTCGCCCGCGCCGCCCGCACACCCCGGGGCACCCCCGCCACGCGCACCACGGCCCTCGCCGTGCCCGCCGACCCCGCTCTGCGCTCGCTCTGCGCCCCCGGCGGACCCGTCTTCGACGCCTTCTTCCGGCTGGTCGAGGACGGCGCCCGCCCCACCACCGTCCTCGACACCCGCGCCCGGGACACCGCCCACCTGGCCGCCCGGGGCATCACCGCGGTCGTCGCTCCCGAACAGGTACTCCCCACCCCACCAGGAGGCACCCGCTCGTGAACCCCACCCGACGCACCGTCCTGCTCGCCGCCGGAGCCGCCGGCGCCGCCGCGCTCCTGCCGTCCCCGCCCGCGCAGGCCGCACCCAGGGCGACGGCCGCGCTCCAGCCGTACGCCTCCTACTGGTACCCGGACTCCCTGCCCGCCGGCAGCCCCGGTCCCGGCATCACCTGGCGCAGCCTGAAGTCCTGGCGCGCGGCCACCGACCCGGACCTCGCCTTCAACGCGGCCTCCGTCCCGCTCGCCCCCCGCTTCACCCCGGCCCCGGCCAACGCCACGGCCCGCTCCGGGCAGACCCGTATCCAGGCCCTGGTCTCCTTCGGACCGACGTCGGGCAACCCTTCCCAGGGCTCCGCCACCGCCGACTACTACGCCCTCACCCACTGGGCGTACATCGACGAGCTGGTCTTCTGGGGCGGTTCGGCGGGAGAGGGCCTGATCCTCGCGCCCAACGCGCCGGTCGTGGATGCCGCCCACCGCCACGGCGTGCCCGTCCTCGGCAACGTCTTCCTGCCGCCCGTCGCCTACGGCGGACAGCTGCGCTGGACCCGCGACCTGGTGCGGAAGGACGCCGCCGGGCACTACCCGCTCGCCGCGCAGCTCGTCGCGGTCGCCGCCGCGTACGGTTTCGACGGGTGGTTCCTCAACGCCGAGACGGGCGGCGGCGACCGCGGGCTCGGGGCGGACATGCTCGGATTCGTGCGCGAGCTGAAGACGCTGGCCGTGGCCCGCGGACAGCGGGTGACCTGGTACGACGCGATGACCGTGGACGGCGGCGTCGACTGGCAGAACGCGCTCACCAGCCGCAACGAGCCCTTCTTCCAGGCCGCCGACGACATGTTCGTCAACTTCGGCTGGAGCACGGGCGGTCTCGCCTCCTCCGGGGCCGCCGCCGAGCGGCTCGGCCGCAGCCGGTACGCGCTGCGGGCGGGCGTGGACGTGGAGGCGAACGGCTGGAACACGTCCGTGAACTGGGACGCGGTCGTGCCCACCTCGTCGGACCATGTCACCTCGATCGGCTTCTACCGGCCGGAGTGGACCCGCAACCAGCTGCCCGACGACCGGCGCGGCCCCGGTGACTTCCACACGGCCGACGACCGGTTCTGGACCGGGCGTTCGCTGGACCCGACGCGGCCCGATCCGGCCGACCCGTGGCGGGCGCCCGCGGTGTCCGTGGCCGACCGCTCGGCGGTGACGTCCGTGCCGTTCGCCAGCGTCTTCAACACCGGGCACGGGCTGCGCTGGTACGAGGACGGGGAAGTCGTCTCGGACGCGCCCTGGAACCATCTCGGACTCCAGGACCGGCTGCCGTCGCGACGGTGGGCGGTGCACACGGCGGGCCGGCGGCCGGCCGTCTCCTTCGACTTCGCGGACGCCTGGCGGGGCGGGAGCAGCGTCCTCGTCGACAGCCAGGGCGGTGAACTGGGCGAACCGGTGGTGGTCGAGCTGTACGCGACACGGCTGCCGCGCGCTGTGAACACCGTTGTCGAGGTGACCTACCGGGTGGACGACGGCGAGGTGAGCGTCGAGCTGGGTGTGGCCAGCGAGGAGCCGGGCCCGCCGGGGACGCCACCGCCGTACACGTATCTGCCTGTGAGCTCGGTCAACAGCGCCTCGCGTGCGGGGCTCGTCAACGGCTGGCGGACCGTGGCCGTGCCGCTCACGGCACTGGCCGGCGGCACCCTGCGCGCCCTCGGTATCCGGCTCACCTCCACCGGCGGCGGGCCCCTGCGCTGGCGGCTCGGCCGTCTCGCCGTCCGCACCGCCCGCGAGACGCCGGCCGCGCCCACCGGCTTCCGCGTCACCGCGGCAGCCGCCGACGCACTGCGCCTGGCGTGGAACCGGCCGGGCGGCGATGTACGGCAGTACACCCTGCACCGCGTCCTGCCCGACGGCACCCGCCGCTTCCTCGGCGCCACCGGACAGTGCGCCTTCCACGCCGCCGGCCTGCGGCCCGAGCCGGGCGAGAGGGCCGCACGGTTCGAAGTGCGCGCGGTGGGGGAGCTGTACACCTCGTCGGCCCCCGCGACGTTGACCCACCCCTGGTAACCACCCGCGGACGATTACGGAGCACCCGCATGCATGACGACCGCAGCCTGGTCGAAGCCCGCCTCAAGCGCGTCCTCGACGAGCGCATCCGCCCCGCCGTGTACCCCGAGTCCGTGCCGCTGGACGTGGCGGTGTGGCACGCACCCGGCGAGCCCGTGCCGGTCGCCGAGGGCCTGGCCGCGACACCCGAGCCGATCGCGGTCGGCGCCCGCTGGGGTGCTCCGTGGGGCACCAGCTGGTTCCGGGTCACCGGCGCCGTCCCCGAGGCGTGGGCCGGGAAGACCGTGGAGGCCCTGCTCGACCTCGGCTTCGACGAGAACATGCCCGGCTTCCAGTGCGAGGGCCTGGTCTACCGGAGCGACGGCACCCCGGTGAAGGGCCTCAACCCGCGCAACCAGTGGGTACGCGTCGGCGCGCCCGTCGAGGGCGGCGAGGAGGTGCGGCTGCACATCGAGGCCGCCTCCAACCCCGTCATCCTCGACTACCACCCCTTCGTGCCGACACCGCTCGGTGACAAGGAGACCGCCGGCAGCGAGCCGCAGTACACGCTCACCCGTATGGACCTCGCCGTCTTCGACGAGGAGGTGTGGCAGCTGGTGCTCGACCTGGAGGTGCTGGGTGAGCTGATGGCCGAGCTGCCGGTGGACGCCCAGCGCCGCTGGGACGTGCTGCGCGCCGTGGAGCGGTGCCTGGACGCGGTCGATCTGCAGGACGTGAACGGCACCGCGGCGCGCGCCCGCGCCGAGCTGACCGATGTCCTCGCCGCCCCGGCCGTCCCCTCCGCGCACCGGATCAGCGCGGTCGGGCACGCGCACATCGACTCGGCGTGGCTGTGGCCGCTGCGCGAGACCGTCCGCAAGGTCGCCCGGACCACGTCCAACATGACGGCTCTGCTGGAGGACGAGCCGGAGTTCGTCTTCGCCATGTCGCAGGCCCAGCAGTGGGCGTGGGTGAAGGAACACCGGCCCGAGGTGTGGGCACGCGTGAAGAAGGCCGTGGCGGAGGGGAGGTTCGTGCCGGCCGGCGGGATGTGGGTGGAGTCGGACACCAACATGCCGGGCTCGGAGGCGATGGCCCGGCAGTTCGTGCACGGCAAGCGGTTCTTCCTCGACGAGTTCGGCATCGAGAACGACGAGGCGTGGCTGCCGGACACCTTCGGCTTCGCGGCCGGCCTGCCGCAGATCATCAAGGCGGCCGGCTCCAAGTACCTGCTGACGCAGAAGATCTCCTGGTCGCAGACCAACAGGTTCCCGCACCACACCTTCCGCTGGGAGGGCATCGACGGCACCCGGATCTTCACCCACTTCCCGCCCGTCGACACCTACAACTGCTCCATGAAGGGCGGCGAACTCGCCCACGCCGAGCGCAACTTCAAGGACAAGGGCGTCGCCCGGCACTCCCTCGCCCCGACCGGCTGGGGCGACGGGGGCGGCGGCACCACCCGCGAGATGATCGCCAAGGCGGCCCGGCTGAAGAACCTGGAGGGCTCGCCCACGGTGGTGTGGGAGCCGCCGCACACGTTCTTCACCAAGGCCGAGGCCGAGTACCCCGAACCGCCGGTCTGGGTCGGCGAGCTCTACCTCGAACTGCACCGCGCGACCCTGACCAGCCAGGCCAGGACCAAGCAGGGCAACCGGCGCAGCGAGCACCTGCTGCGAGAGGCCGAACTGTGGGCGGCCACGGCGGCAGTACGCACCGGATTCCCCTACCCGTACGAGGAGTTGGACCGCGTCTGGAAGACGGTCCTGCTGCACCAGTTCCACGACATCCTGCCGGGCTCGTCGATCGCCTGGGTGCACCGCGAGGCCCGCGCCACCTACGCACGCCTGGCCACCGAGCTGAACGGCATCATCGAGGCCGCTCAGCGCGCGCTGGCCGGACAGGGGCAGGTTCCGCTGGTCTTCAACGCGGCCCCGCACACCCGCTCCGGCGTCCCGGCCGGCGGCGCCGGGACCCCGGCGACCGAGGGCCACACGACGCGCGAGGACCGCACCGGCGGAGGGCACGTGCTGAGCAACGGCCATCTGCGCGTCGAGATCGACGAACGCGGCCTGGTCGTCTCCGTGTACGACGTCGACGCCGACCGCGAGGCCCTTCCGCCGGGACAGCCCGCGGGCCTCCTCCAACTGCACCCGGACTTCCCCAACATGTGGGACGCCTGGGACGTCGACAGGTTCTACCGCAACACGGTCACCGACCTCACCGACGCCGACGCCGTCACGGCCGGTGAGGACGGGCAGTCGGTGCGGATCACGCGCTCCTTCGGCTCTTCGAAGGTCACCCAGGTGCTGTCCCTGGCGCCCGGCGAGCGGCGGCTGCTCATCGACACGGAGGTCGACTGGCACGAGACGGAGAAGTTCCTGAAGCTGGCCTTCCCGCTCGACGTACACGCCGAACGCTACGCGTCGGAGACCCAGTTCGGGCACTTCCACCGGCCGACCCACACCAACACCTCGTGGGAGGCGGCCAAGTTCGAGGCCTGCAACCACCGCTTCCTCCATCTGGAGGAGCCCGGCTGGGGCGCCGCGGTCGTCAACGACTCCACCTACGGCCACGACGTCACCCGCACGGTGCGCGCCGACGGTGGTACGACCACGACGGTGCGCGTCTCTCTGCTGCGCGCCCCGCGCTTCCCCGACCCGGAGACCGACCAGGGCGTGCACCGCTTCCGGCACGCGCTGGTGCCCGGCGCCGGGATCGGCGACGCGGTGCGCGAGGGCTGGCGGATCAACCTGCCCGAGCGGCGGCTGACAGGCGCGGGCGAGGTCGCACCGCTGGTGACCGCCGACCGGGACGCGGTCGTGATCACGGCGGTGAAACTCGCCGACGACGGCAGCGGCGACGTGGTCGTCCGCTTCCACGAGGCCCACGGCGGCCGCACCCGCGCCACTCTGACCGCCGGTTTCCCGCTCGCCGAGGTGACCGTCACCGACCTGCTGGAACGTCCGCTGCCGGACGCGTCGGCACCGGCGGTCGACGGCGAGCGCATCGCCGTACGCCTGCGGCCGTTCGAGCTGGTGACGCTGCGGCTGCGCAGGGCGTGAGCACGGGGGCGGGGCCGGTCAGCGCTTGCCCTTCTTGTGGGCCTTGTGCTGGGACTGCTTGGCCTTCTTCGGTGTGTCACCCGGGCCGGAACGCGGCGGTGAGACCGCGGTGCCGTGTCCGGTCGTACCGCTGCCGCGCTCCCGGCTCGGGCCGACGATGACCGGCTTTCGGCTCGGGTCGGTCGGGGCGGGACGGGAACTCTCCTCCAGCGCGGTGTCACGGAGCCGCCCGGTTCCCTCGCCGGTGGGGGAGGCCGGAGCGGCGGGGGCCGCCTCGGGCCTCGCCTCGGACGTGGTCGGCGTCTTCGGGGAAGGGCGGCTGACGGCCTGTGTCGCCCTCTCGCCGCTTCCCCCGTGCGACGTGCCGTCGGAGACCGCGAGGGTGGCGGCCACGGCGGTGGCGAGCGCGACGGCTCCGCCGGCGACCAGACGCCGTCCGCGTGCGCCCCTCGGCGTGGCCGCGCCCGGGGCCGGGGGCGGACCCGGGCGCGTCGTGTCGGGGTCCCGCAGCGGTGCTCCCGCGGCCACCACGCTCGTCACGGCCGCCGTGGACGGGACGGGTCCGGGACCGGCGGTGCCGGCCAGCGCGGTCAGCGTCCGGGCGCACTCGTGCGCCGAGGGGCGGTCCCCTTCGTCCAGCGCGGTCATGTCCCCCAGCAGCGCGGCGAGTTCCTCCGGGAGGGACCCGGGCAGCACGGGACGGCGGTGCAGGCGCGCGATCGCGGCCTCCAGGGGAGCGCCGTCGTACTCGAGCCTGGTCGTGAGGCATTCGAGGAGCACCAGTCCGAGGGCGTAGACGTCGGCGGCCGGGCCGACGGACTGTCCGAGGACCTGCTCAGGGGCCAGGTAGGCGGCCGTGCCGATGAGGGAGCCGGGGGCGGTGCGGGTGGTGGCGTCGAGCAGCCGGGAGATCCCGAAGTCGGTCAGATGGGGCCGGCCGGACGTGTCCAGGATGATGTTGGAGGGTTTGACGTCACGGTGCACGATCCCCGCCTCGTGCGCGTGGGCCAGGGCCCGGGCGAGGCCGGCGCCGAGCGTGGCCGTCGCTTCCGGGGACAGCGGGCTCGCGGCGATGCGCCGCTTCAGGGTCGGGCCGTCGATCAGCTGCATGACCAGGTAGGGCCGGCCCTCGTGCCGGCCGGCGTCGTAGACCGTGACCAGGCCGGGATGCTGCAACCGGGCCAGGATCACGGCCTCGTTGTGGAAGCGTTCCTCCATGTCCGCGTCGGCACCGGTGCGGAAGATCTTCACGGCCACGGGACGTTCCAGACGCAGGTCTTGGCCGCGGTGGACGTCCGCGGCGCCCCCCGAGCCGATGAGTCTGTCCAGGCGGTACCGTCCGGCGAGGACGTTCGCGAAGCACCGGGACGGTGCTGGAGCCGGCTGGCGGAGCCGCATCTGATCTCCCACTGCGTCAAGGGGCGCTGCGCGCCGGGCGCTCGTTTACCGGGGGGTGCCGGACACGCGTACCCAGGTCGGCGTGGCCTATCCTCCCTCCCTCCGGCACGGGCTCTGACACCGGCTCAGGGCAGGCCGACCAGCTTGCCCACCTTGCGGCCCTCCTCCAGGTCCCGGTGCGCGGTGCGGATGTCGTCCAGTGCGTAGGCGTGCACCGGTCCCAGGGCGAGTTCGCCGGTGGCGAGCCGGTCCAGGCAGCCTTGGAGCACGTCGGCCGGCAGGTCGCCGGCGTCACCGCCGTACGCGCTGAGCCGTACCCCGCGCGGGAGGTAGGAGAGGGGGTAGAAGTCGCGCACGGTCCACTCGTTCGACAGCATCCCGGTGAAGCAGACCGTGCCGTGCACGCGGGTGGCGCGCAGGGTGTCGGGCAGCGTCGGGGTGCCGACCAGCTCCAGTGCCGCGTCCGCGCCGTCGGGCAGGATGCGGCGGACCTGCGCGGCGATGTCGCCGTCGTCGACCAGCGGATGGTCGACGCCGTGGTCGGCGAGGTGCTTCAGACGCTCGGGCCGGCGGGTGGTGGCGAGCACGGTCGCGCCGAGGTCCTTGGCCAGCGTGGCGGTGGCCAGGCCGAGGGCGGAGGTGCCGCCCCGGATGAGCAGGGTCTGCCCGGCCGCGAGGTCGAGGCCGGTGGTGAGCGAGCCGTAGGCCGTCTGCAGGGTCTCGGGCACCGCGCCGATCGTCGCCCACGGAAGGTCCGAGGTGAAGGGGATGACCTGCGCTCGCGGTACGACGGTGTACTCGGCGTAGCCGCCGTCGAAGACCCGGCCCATGCCGCCCATCAGCGCGGCGACCTGCTGCCCCGGGCGCAGCACGCCGTCGGGGTCGGCGTCCACGGTGCCGCTCGCCTCGATGCCCGGGACCCGGGGGAAGGTCACGCCGTCGGCGAGCCCGAGCCGGGTGTGCAGCTCGGAGCGGTTCAGCCCGAAGGCCCCGACTTTGACGCGTATCCATCCGGGCGGCGGTTCGGGCAGCGGCAGGCGGCGCACGTGCAGGTTCGTCACCGGTCCGGGGGCGTCGAGGACGACGGCGCGCATGGTGGCGTCCATGGGGTCTCCTGGGCGGTCGTACGGCGCGGTGGCCGTATCTCGAAACGAGGTATCACCTCATGCCAAGGCTATCTCGAAACGAGGTATTCCCGGAGGGTTCAGGTCCGCTCGGCCACCCCGGCCAGCCGGGTCGGCGGCAGGTACTCGCGCACGTAGGTCCGCTTCCAGCAGGCGCCGGTCTCGCGCAGCTCCCGCCAGGTCGTGTACCGGTATCGGAAGAGGCGGGCGCGGATGTGGCGCGGGGGAGTGTCCGGAGGGAAGGGGGAGCGGCGCAGCAGGCGCAGGATGTCGCGGTCGTTCTCCAGCAACCGCTCCACCAGGCCCTCGAACCACGCGCCGGCGTAGCCGGGGGACAGCGCCGCGAACCACATCAGCCAGTCCAGGCGCAGATGATACGGCGCGAACTGGCGCGGCCAGTGCCCGGGATGCCCCGGCTTGCCCTTGAACTCGTACTCCCGCCAGTCGGAGTCCTCGCGCGGCACGTCGTCGAGGGTGCCCTCGACCACCACCTCGTAGCGGATCCGGCTGACGCTGCCGAACGCGCCGTAGGTGTTGACCAGGTGCAACGGGTCGAAGGAGCGGTTCATCACCTGGCGGCGGGAGATCATGTTGAGCACCGGGTGATAGCTGAGGAACACCAGCAGCGCCGCCACCGCCAGCACCACCACCTCGTACCACAGGGGCGCGCCGGAAGGCGCCGACGCGGGCGCGCCGCCGTCCGGGAACCGCAACGCCGGCACCGCCAGCACGATCGTGATCCAGTTCAGCCAGGCGAAGTTGCCCGACAGCACCAGCCACAGCTGGGTGAGGATCATCAGCGAGGCGGCCGCCGTCGCGACCGGCTGCGGGGTGAACAGCAGGAACGGCACGAGCAGCTGGGTGACGTGGTTGGCGGCCACCTCCACCCGGTGCAGGGGCCGGGGGAGGTGGTGGAAGAACCAGCTCAGCGGGCCCGGCATCGGCTGCGTCTCGTGGTGGTGGTCCAGGCAGGTCAGCTTCCGCCAGCACTCGTCCCCCCGCATCTTGATCAGACCCGCGCCGAACTCCACCCGGAACAGGATCCAGCGCAGCAGGAACAGCACCACGACGGGCGGTGCCACCTCGTCGTTGCCGAGGAACGCGGCGAGGAACCCCGTCTCCAGCAGCAGCGACTCCCAGCCGAAGGAGTACCAGGTCTGGCCGACGTTCACGATCGACAGGTACAGCGCCCACGGCACCAGCCACAGCGCGATCGCCGCCCCCAGCGGCAGATATCCGTCCACCCCCGCCAGCAGCGCCGCCGACACCGCGCAGCCCGCCCACGCGCACACGGCGAAGAAACGGTCCGAGTAGTGCAGCTGGAACAGGCTCGGCGCCCGCCGCATCGGCACCCGGGCGGTGAACCGCGGGATCGGCAGCATGCCGCGCTCACCCAGCAGGGCCCGGAACTGCAGGGCCGCCGTGAGGAACGCGACCAGATAGACACCGGCCAGGGCCCGCTGGAAGACCAGCCGGCTCAGCCAGTAGTCGGATGCGGTGAACCAGTCCACGCTTCGGCGCTCCTCTCCTGCCATTCTCCCGCGCTCGATCGTCACGCTCCGTGTGCCACGGCTCCGCCCGGGTAACCCGTACGAGGGCGAGCCGCCCCCGGCAACACCCCGCTCCCCGGGTCGAATAATCAGGCAAAGCCTGGCAAGGTGGGCGCATGGTTGATCGGGGTGCGAGCGCCCTGTCACTCCCGGACGACCGGCCCGCCCACCCGGATCCGATCCTGGCGCTCAACCGCATGGGCACCTTCGACTGGGACCTGGACACCGGCCGGATGAGCATGGACGCCCAGGCCCACGAGGCGTTCGACGTGCGCCCGGACGAGTACGACGGCCGGCCCGAGAGCCTCGCCGCCCGGGTGCCGCCCGGCGAGGCCCGCCGACTGGACGCGCTGGTCGCCCAGGCCATCAAGGACGGCAGCGAGAACTACGGCGCCTACTTCCGTCTGCGCTGCCGCACCGGTGAACTGCGCTGGACCCACACCCAGGGCTACATCCGGCGCGACCACAGCGGCCGGCCGCGCCGCATCGTCGGCATCGTCCGCGACGCCACCAGCGAACTCGACGAGCTGGCCGCCCACCGCCAGCAGGCCTCCCTGGACGAGGCCCGCCGCGAGCAGACCAACGTCGTCCAGCTCACCACCGCCGCCCTCGCCCACGCCCGCACCGTCCAGGACGTCATCGACGTCCTCAAGGACACCCACGGCCTGGTCCACCTCGGCGCCGCCAGCCTCGTCATGGGCCTGGTCGAGGCCGGCCGCATCCGGCTGATCGCCGAGGGGCCCATCGGCAGCTTCGTCCCCGGCACCCGTATCACCCGCATCGACGAGCCGTACCCGATGAGCGAGGTCGTGCGCACCCTCAGCCCGCGCTTCATCGAGTCGCCCGAGGAGTTCGCCGCCGACTACCCGATCCTGTGGCCGCACCTCACCGACCTGAACATCACCTCGGCCGCCTATCTGCCGCTCATCGTCCAGGCCAGCCCGATCGGCGCGATGGGCCTGCTCTACAACGACCGGCACGGCTTCACTCCCGAGGAGCGCAACATCCTCGTCGCGCTCGGCAGCAGCATCGCGCAGAGCCTGCAGCGCGCCATGTTCTACGAGGAGGAGAAGGACATCGCGCAGGGCCTGCAGCAGGCCATGCTGCCGCGCACCATCCCCAGCGTGCCCGGCGCCGACGTCGCCGTCCGCTACCGCGCGGGCAGCGCCGGCGGGGCGCTCGGCCGGGACATCGGGGGCGACTGGTACGACCTGATCCCGCTGCCTGGGGGTACCCCCTCCGGGGGAGGCCGGGTCGGCGCCGTCATCGGTGACGTCCAGGGCCACGACACGCACGCCGCCGCCGTCATGGGCCAGCTGCGCATCGTGCTGCGCGCCTACGCCGCCGAGGGCCACACCCCGGCCACGGTGATGGCCCGCGCCTCCGTCTTCCTGCACGAACTCGACACCGACCGCTTCGCCACCTGCCTGTACGCCGAGGCCGACCTCGGCACCGGCGTCGTCCAGGTGGTCCGGGCCGGCCACATCGACCTGCTGGTACGCGCCGCCGACGGCACGTGCCGCCGTGTCGCCGTGCCCGGCGGGCTGCCGCTCGGGCTGTCCGCGGAGTTCGGCAGCCTGGAGTACCCGGTCTCCACCGTCGAACTCGACCCCGGCGACACCCTGCTGCTCACCACCGACGGCCTGGTCGAACAGCCCGGCGCCGACCTCGACGACGGCATGCGGGCCCTCGCCGCGTTCGTCGCCGCCGGCCCCGACGACGTGCGCGCGCTCGCCGACCGGCTGATCGAGGTCGCCGAGGAACGCGCCGGCGACGACGACGTCGCCCTGCTCCTGCTGCGCCGCCGCCCCCTGGACACCCCGCGCACCGGCGGCCGCCTCCAGCAGCACGTCGCCCCCGGCGACGCCGAGGCGCTCACCCAGGCCCGGCACATGATCCGCGCCGCCGTGCGCACCTGGGGCGCCCGCGAGCGCGCCGACGAGATCGAACTGGTCGCCGACGAGCTGATCACCAACGCCCTCATGCACACCGAGGGAGCCGCGATCGTCACCCTGCGGGTGCTCAACGGCGCCGACCGCCGGCTCCGGGTCGACGTCGAGGATTCCTCCAGCGCCCTGCCGCGCCGCCGGGAGGCCGGCGTGCAGGGCGTCTCGGGACGCGGTCTGCTCCTGGTCGACCTGCTGACCGACGTGTGGGGCGTGGAGGCGCGCGGCGGCGGCAAGTGCGTGTGGTGCGAGTTCGTGGTGCCCGCGACGGCGTGAGCGGCGCCGGGCCGACCCGCCCGCCGCCCACGCACCGCGATGCACCGGCACCGCGGGGACGGGTGGCACTCTGGACGTATGCCGGAACTGCCCGAGGTGGAAGCGCTCAAGGACTTCCTGTCCGCGCACCTGGTCGGCCACGAGATCGTCCGCGTGCTGCCTGTCGCGATCAGCGTCCTGAAGACCTACGACCCACCCCTGAGCGCCCTGGAGGGACGCGAGGTCACCGCGGTGCGGCGGTACGGCAAGTTCCTCGACCTCGCCACCGACGGCGGCCCTCACCTGGTCACCCATCTGGCCCGGGCGGGCTGGCTGCACTGGAAGGACCGCCTGCCCGACGGCCCGCCCCGCCCCGGCAAGGGCCCCCTCGCCCTGCGGGTGGCGCTGGAGACCGGCGCCGGCTTCGACCTCACCGAGGCCGGCACACAAAAGCGCCTCGCGGTGTACGTCGTCGACGACCCGCAGCGGGTCGAGGGCGTCGCCCGCCTCGGCCCCGACCCGCTCGCCGACGACTTCGACGAGGCCCGCTTCGCCGCCCTGCTCGCCGGCGAGCGCCGCCAGATCAAGGGCGCCCTGCGCGACCAGAGCCTGATCGCCGGGGTCGGCAACGCCTACAGCGACGAGATCCTGCACGCGGCGAAGATGTCCCCCTTCAAACTGGCCGCCTCCCTCACCCCCGAGGACACGACCCGCCTCTTCCAGGCACTGCGGGACACGCTCACCGAGGCCGTCGAGCGCTCCCGGGGCGTGGCCGCGGGCCGGCTGAAGGCGGAGAAGAAGAGCGGCCTGCGCGTCCACGGCCGCACCGGTGAGCCCTGCCCGGTGTGCGGCGACACCATCCGCGAGGTCTCCTTCAGCGACTCCGCCCTGCAGTACTGCCCCACCTGCCAGACCGGCGGCAAGCCGCTCGCCGACCGCCGGCTGTCCCGGCTGCTGAAGTGAGCGTCACGGAGCTGTGATGAACTCTCGGGTGAACCAGCCGCCCGAGAGGATCCACCGCTGAACACCATGCTCGCCGAGTCGCTCTCCGCCGTCCTGCTCGTCCTCGTCCTCGGCTGCGCGGTCGTCCGTCCCTGGGGGTGGCCGGAGGCCGTCGTCGCCGTACCGGCCGCCGCGCTCGTCGTCGGCACCGGCGCGATCTCCCTCGACCACGCCCGCGAGGAGGCGGCACGCCTCGGCCCGGTGATCGGGTTCCTCGCCGCCGTCCTCGTCCTGGCCAAGCTCTGCGACGACGAGGGCCTGTTCCAGGCGTGCGGGGCGTGGATGGCGCGGGCGGCGGCGGGCAGCCCGACCCGGCTGCTGCTGTACGTCTTCGTCACCGCGTCGGCGATCACCGCCGTCCTCAGCCTGGACGCCACGGTGGTGCTGCTGACACCGGTGGTGTTCGCGACGGCCGCCCGCCTCGGCGCCCGGCCCAAGCCGCACGTCTACGCCTGCACCCATCTGTCGAACACCGCCTCGCTGCTGCTGCCGGTGTCCAACCTGACGAACCTGCTGGCCTTCTCGGTCAGCGGACTGAGCTTCGCCCGGTTCGCCGGGCTGATGGCGCTGCCGTGGCTCGCCGCGATCGCCGTCGAGTTCGCGGTGTTCCGGCGGTTCTTCGCCACCGACCTCGGCGCGGGCGCCGAGACGCCCGACGCCGGCGTGCCGCCCGAGGTGCCGGTGTTCGCTCTGGTGACGGTCGCGGGCACGCTGGCCGGTTTCCTGCTCGCCTCCGCGGTCGGGCTCGACCCCGCCTGGGCGGCGTGCGCGGGCGCGCTGGTGCTGGCGGTACGGGCCCTGGCCCGCCGGCGGACCCGCCCGTCGCAGATCGTCCGGGCCGCCTCCGTGCCGTTCCTGGCATTCGTCCTGTCGCTGGGAATCGTGGTCCGGGCAGTCGTCGACAACGGCCTCGCGGACGCCCTCGGCCACCTGGTCCCGGACGGCACCGGGCTGCTCGCGCTGCTGGCGCTGGCCGCGCTGGCCGCCGTCCTGGCCAATCTGATCAACAACCTGCCGGCGGTGCTCGTGCTGCTGCCACTGGCCGCGCCGTCCGGCGCCGGGGCGGTCCTCGCGGTGCTGCTCGGCGTCAACCTCGGACCCAACCTCACCTACGCCGGCTCGCTTGCCACGCTGCTGTGGCGGCGGATCGTGCACCAGCACGACCACGAGGTCGAGCTGAAGGAGTTCACCACGCTCGGCCTGATCGCCGTGCCCCTGTCCCTGGGCGTGGCCGTGGTGGCACTGTGGGGTTCCCTGCACGTGATCGGAACCTGATCGGGAGGCCGAGCGCATGGCCGTCGTCGTCTGGGTCGCGGAGGGCACGTGGCGTGCGTGCGTGGACAGCGCGCGTACGTACGCCCGGGACGCCGCCGAGGTCGTACTGCTGCACGTCAGCGGCCATGACGTGGCCGACGCCGCGCACGGCGCGTTCGCCGGCCTGCTGGGCCGCGCCGACCCGGGGCACGACCCCGGCACCCGGCTGGAGCGGCTGGCCGCGGAATCCGGGGAGCGCCTCCTGGCCGCCGCCGCGGACCGGCTGGGCCGCCGCTGCACCCGGACGGAACGCACCGGCCGGCCCGAGCAGGAGGTGGTCGCCGCGGCGCGCGGCGCGGACCTGCTGATCCTCGGCCGGGACGGCGACCGCGGCCGCCCGGGCCCGAAGACACTGTCCCCGCCGACACGGTTCGTCGTGGACCACGCGCCGTGTCCGGTGCTGCTGGTGTGGCCTTAGGGACCGGGGCCCTCGCGGGGTCCCTGCCGACCGGTCGGGCGCCCAGGTCATGCCGCGTCCGGGCCCGCCGGTCGGGCTCGGACGCCATGACGCCGTTGTGAGCCGGGCGTTAGCCGCGGCTGGGAGTGTGGCGGGCCGGGACAGACCCGCATCAGCCCAGTGAGACCCAGCCAGTTCCAGCGAAAGGGGAGCCGGATGACCGTGGTGACCGAGCCGGCCGGACCAGGTACCGCGCAGGCGGCGCGCACCGCCCTCGCATTCGAGCAGACCGTGCCACGCGGCCTCGTCCATCGGCACGCCCTGTCCGAGGTGTTCCTCACGGACAGCGCACGCGTGGACGACGACCACTTCGTCGCGGCCGCCCAGCTGCCGCCCTCCCACGCGTACTACACCGACCACACGACGCCCCAGCCCCTCGACCCGCTGCTGCTGCTCGAGTGCTGCCGGCAGGCGGAGACCCACGCGGTGCACACGCACTTCGGTGCACCGCCCGGCACGAAGTTCGTGCTGCGGGAGTGGTCGATGACGCTCTCGGACGGTGCCGCGGACCTGCCGGCGCACGGCCCGGTCCCGGTGACCGTCGAGGCAGCGACACACGACGCGCAGTGGGTCGCCGGGACCCTGCGCGCCCTCGCGTACCGCATGCGGGTGTCGGCGTCGGGGCGCCCGGTGGGCGAGGTGACCATGCGGGTGAAGTATGTGACCGACACCGTCTACGCGAAGCTGCGCGGCCGTGCCGCCGGGACGACGCCGACGTCGGAGTCGTACCGCCGGGCACAGGACGAGGGGCTGGTGGAGCCGGGGCGCGTGGGGCGCGGGCGTCCGGAGAACGTGGTGCTGCTCGACCCGGTGCGCTCCGGGGACGCGGTGGCGGCCCGGCTGCGTGTGGCCGGCGGTCATCCGAGCCTGTTCGACCATCCGCAGGACCACGTGCCGGGGATGGTGCTGATGGAGGCGGGCCGGCAGGCGGCCCTGCTGTCGGCCGGGACGTTCACCGGTGCGGGCGCCGAGCGGTGGACCGTGTCGGGGCTGCGCGCGTCGTTCGGCGCCTACGCCGAACTCGACGAGCCGCTGACCGTGCGGGCACACCGGCCACAGCGGCCGGAGGCAGCCGGAGCCCGGGACGTCCGGGTGGACTTCGAGCAGGCCGGCCGGACCGTGGCGGAGGCCGCCTTCACGCTGGAGCGGGCCGGGGCCGACGGCGAGCGGTGACGGCGGGCGCGCGTCGGCCCGGTTACGGTGGTCGCCGTCACCGGGCCGACGCGTGTGCGGGGTGCTCGATGCGCGCCCCGGCCGCTCCGGGCGCCGTTACCCGCAGGTGTCTGCCGTGGCGTCGGTTGCGGGGTGCCCGGCCCGCGCTCAGGCCCGTCGCCGTGAGCGGGATCGTGAACAGGAGCAGTGCCACCAGCGGCCAGGTCCTGCCGCCCGTGGCGTCGTGCAGTCCCCGCCTGCGTCCGTGCCCCTACCCGCCCCTCCCTTCGCTCCGAGACGCCCTCCGCGCGCCGCCCGCCCGCGCACCGGCCCCGCCGTGGCGCTCCGCGTCCCGACCGGCCCCGGCCGCTGCCGCTCGCATCCTGCGAAAGGGACCCCGATGACCACCGCTGCCTGGCGGCAGGATGACCAGGCTGGTCAGACGTCCCGGCCAAAAACCACCAAGTGGTCCCCCGCTCGAGGCCGGCGACCCGGAACGGTCAGGCGTCCTTGCCGGTGGCCGCCGGGTCCAGGTCCCTGTCGCGGACCAGGGTGAAGATGGCGACCGCGCCGGCGAAGGCGACGCAGGCGAGGACGACGTACACGACGCTCCAGCCGTGTTCCAGACCCTGCACGGCTCGGTGCACCAGGTCCTCGCCTCCGCTGCGGCGCACCGAGGACAGCCGGCCCTGCACCACGTCGTCGGCCAGTGTGCCGCTGTCCGCGCCGCCGGTGGCGGGCAGCCGCTGCCGGGTCGCGGTGAGCAGCAGGCCGCCGACGCAGGCCACGCCGATCGTCTCGCCCGCGACACGCAGGGTGTTGAACATGCCCGAGGCCATGCCGGCGCGCTCCGGCGCCACCACGCTGACCGCCGCGTTGTCCATGACGCCGAAGGCGAGGCCGATACCGATGCCCGCGAGCAGCAGCGCGGCGTACAGACCGGTGCGCGAGGAGACCGGGTCGGTGAAGGTCATCAGCAGCAGCGCCACGGCGAGTACGGCGGGGCCGACGGCCAGCAGCGTGCGCACCGACAGCCGCTTCACCAGCGCCCCGGAGAACAGCGGCAGCACGAACACCGGCAGGGTGAGCGGCAGCAGCATCGCGCCGGACATCGTGGACCCGGCGCCACCCGCGCCCTGGAAGTACGGCGGCAGGTAGACCAGCAGCGCGGCGAAGGCGAAGACGATGCTGACCGGTTGCCAGATGATGGCGACGAACGTGGGGCGGCGCAGCAGACTCAGATCGAACATGGGCTCGCTGCTGCGCAGTTCGACGGCGACGAACGCGGCGAGGAAGAGGGCGGCACCCGCGAAGGAGCCGAGCGTCTGCGGCCCGGTCCAGCCGCGTGAGGGTCCCTCGACGAAGCCGAGGGCGAGCAGCAGCAGGGCGAGCGTGAAGGTGACCACACCCGGCATGTCGATGCGCCGGGCCGAGGGGTTGCGGGACTCGGGCAGGGGCCGGGCGAGGACGAGGACCACCGCGCCGAGGACCACGTTGACGAGGAAGACGGCGTGCCAGGAGGCCGCACCGACGAGCAGCCCGGACACGAACGGGCCCATCGCCAGGCCGAACCCGATCGAGGCGCCGAAGATGCCGAAGGCCCTGGCCCGCGCGGCCCCCTCGAAGGTGTGCGCGAGCAGCGTCGAGCCGCTGGTGAGGACGGCCGCGGCGCCCATGCCCTGGACGAACCGGGCACCGTCCACGAGCACGATGGTGGGCGCGGTTCCGGCCACCAGGGAGGCCAGCGCGAAGACGGTGGTTCCGGTCAGGAACACCCGGCGCCGCCCGTACAGGTCGGCGGCCGACCCGGCGGCCAGCATGAACGCGGTGAAGGCGACGTTGTAGGCGTTGAGGACCCACTGGGTGGAGGCGGCCGAGGCGTGCAGCGCGCCGGACATGTCGGCGAGCGCCACTCCGGGTCCGGTCACGGAGATGGGCAGCATGACGGCCGCCAGGGCGATGGCCACGAGGACCCGGGTGGGGCCGATTCGGGGACGTTCGCCGCCGGCGGCGGTGACCGGCTCGGCTCGGGTGGCGGGCCGTACGGCGGGCTCTGCTTCGGCAGGGGTGTGGGACATCGGGAGGCTTCCTGTGTCGGGTGCCTGGAGGGAGGAGGCGGTCAGGCCGGCAAGACCGCCGGCAGGGGCCGCAGAACGTCGCCGAGCTGGGCGAAGGAGGTGACCTGGGCGTCGATGTAAGAGCCGAATGGCGCCACGTCGGCGTCGGTGAAGACCTCTCCGCGCATCAGTACGGTGCGCAGTCCGGCGATCTTGGCGGCGCGCAGGGCCAGCGGGGAGTCGTCCACGAGCAGCCAGCGCTCCGGATGCGTCTCGCGCTCGGCGGCCAGCAACGCGGTGTAGGTGTCGGGATCGGCCTTGGAGGCGTGGTCGAGGGCGACGAAGTCCCGCGACTCGAAGAGCCCGTCGAGCAGGGCGCGGCGCGCGGTCGCGTGGTCCATGGTGGAGAAGACCCGCAGCCGCACACCGTGTGCGCGCTGTTCGGCGCAGAACTCCTCGACCCCGTCGCCGAGGGCCAGCCGGGCGCCGCCGACGGCGGTCAGCGAGCGCAGCGCCGCGATCTCGGCCGAAAGATGCTGTTCGATGCCGAGTCCGGCGAACAGCACCCGCAGGCTGTCGCGCTGCGGAAAGGTGCTGATGGCCTTGAACTGGGCGGCGGTGGCGTCGTACGGGAGGTCGGTGTGGCGGTTGATGCCTTCGTGCAGGGCCCGCAGCAGCAGGCTGGAGGCGTTGAGGCTCAGCACTCCGTCGAAGTCCAGCAGCACGGTGTGCGCGCGGGAGTCGCGGTCCATGGCATGGCTCCTTGCGGGGGAGAGGGGGTACCGGCCCGACGCGGGGGAGGGCCGGGCCGGTACGTCGGGGGGCGCGGGCTCAGCCGCGCCGGGCGGTGCGCGTGGGCTCAGTCGCGCCAGACGGTGTGCGCGGCGGCCTCCGCGTCGAGGGTGCGCAGCAGGTCCTCGTCGATGGCCTGCAGCGAGTCGACGATGTGGCGGGTGCCGGCGTCGCGCATCAACTGCGGCTGGAAGCTGTGCTCGAAGGAGCTGGGGTGCCCGATGAAGGGGATGTCGAGCGCCCGGGCGACCTCGGCGACCCTGGCCACGTCGTCGATGAAGAGCACCTGGTCGTACTCCAGGCCGAAGACCTCGGTGGTGATCTCCCGCAGCCCGGGGCGGAAGTCGTTGGTGCAGACGTAGCGGGGCTCGTCGAAGAGATCGGCGTGCTCGCCCAGGTAGCGGTCGAAGTGGGAGGCGTCCAGGCCGCCGTAGCTCACCGTCTTCAGGCCCAGTGCGCGCAGCCTGCGCAGCAGGTCGACGGCGCCGTCGAGGAGCTGGACGGGGTGGTCCCGGACGTACTCCTCGCGTTCCTTGAAGTAGACGTCGATGGCCTCCTGCGCGGTCCACGGCATCCGGGCGGCGTTGGCCATGCCCTGGCCGCCCACCAGCTGGGGCTGGGAGAAGATGCTGCGTTCGACCTCGGCGGTGTACTCGCCGCCGCGGTTGACGATGAAGTTGTAGATGACCGGGCTGAACGTGTCGTTGAGCAGGACGCCGTCGATGTTCACGGCGGCCAGCTTGAGGTGCTGGAGCTTGTCTGCCACGGGAGGGTTTCCGTTTCTCGGGTGGTGTCGCAAGGGGCGTTCAGGGATGGTGCGTCCGGCCGGCGGACGCGGTCAGAGGCCGACGGTGGCCATGCCCGCGGGGTCGTAGCGCTCGCCCGACACGGCCTCCGGCGGTACGGCGGCCTCGACCGCGGCCAGCTGCTCGTCGGTGAGTCCGACCTCCGCGGCGGCGAGGTTCTCCCGCAGATACGTCTCACGGCGGGTGCCGGGGATGGGCACGATGTCCTCGCCGCGGGACAGCAGCCAGGCCAGCGCGAGCTGGACGGGCGTGCAGCCGGCGTCGCCGGCGATCTCGCGCAGCCGCTCCACCATGCGGGTGTTGCGCTCCAGGTGTTCCTGCTGGAACCGCGGGTGGGAGTGCCGGAAGTCGGAGGGGTCCAGGTCCTCGGAGCGGGTGATGGCACCCGTCAGGAAGCCCCGGCCGATCGGCGAGTAGGCCACGAGGCCGACCCCGAGTTCCCGCGCGGTGGGCAGGACCTCGTGCTCGACTTCGCGGGTCCACAGCGAGTACTCGGTCTGCAGGGCCGCGATCGGGTGGACGGCGTGCGCCCTGCGCAGCGTCTTTGCGCTGACCTCGGACAGCCCCAAATGACGGACCTTGCCGGCCGCCACCAGCTCCGCCATGGCGCCCACGGTCTCCTCGATCGGGATGTCGGGGCTGCGGCGGTGGAGGTAGTACAGGTCGACGTGGTCGACACCGAGCCGCTTCAGTGAGGCGTCGATGGCCTGCCGGCAGTACGCGGGGCTGGAGTCGACCTGGCGGCCCTGGCGCGGGTCGCGGTCGTCGCGCCGGATGCCGAACTTGGTGGCGAGGACCACCTGCTCCCGGCGGCCGGCCACGGCCTGCCCGACGAGCCGCTCGTTGTGACCCTTGCCGTACATGTCGGCGGTGTCGAGGAAGGTGACCCCGAGGTCCAGCGCCGCCTGAAGCGTCCGCAGGCTCTGCGCCTCGTCGGTGGGTCCGTAGAACTCCGACATGCCCATGCAGCCCAGCCCGATGGCCGAGACCGACGGACCGTCCGTACCAATCCTGCGTTCCCGCACTGGTTTGTCTCCTCGTACACGTCGTACACGTTGGTGAACCGGGTGGCCGCGGCGTTGCCGTACGCACGGCGCGCCCCCGTCGGAGCCCGTCGTCGGCGGTGTGCCGCCGGGCGCCTCGACCATGCTCGCAACCGCTGCTCCCGCACGGCTCACTTGGCGCTCACGCCCTGACGTGAGCGGCGCATGGGCCCGTGGTGAGCGGGAGCGGAGCTGCCGTTGCCACAGTGAACCCACCGACCGGACCCGGGACTTGCGGGGCAGGCCGGACGACGGCAAGGCAGCGAGAAGGAGTGCGCAGTGATGGCGATGACAGGCGACGGCCCGAGGACGGCCGGCGGCACCCGGCTCCGGCCGGGTCGCGGTGACGGAGGGGCCGGATGAGCGGGACCGGCCGCGCGGCGGTGGTGGCCGGTCTGGGGGCCTGGGTGCCGCCGGCCGCGGTCACCAACGACGCGCTCGCCCGGCAGCTGGACACCTCCGACGAGTGGATCCGCAGCCGTACCGGGATCGCCTCCCGGCACGTGGTGGACCCCGGTACGGCCACCGGTGATCTCGCGGTCGAGGCGGGCCGGCGGGCACTGAAGTCCGCCGGGACGGACGTCGCCGACGCGGTGGTGCTCGCCACCAGCACCCCGGACCGGCCCTGCCCGGCCACCGCCCCCGAGGTGGCGAGCAGGCTGGGTCTGACCGGCGTGTGCGCCTTCGACGTCGCCGCGGTGTGCACCGGCTTCGTGTACGCCCTCGGCGTGTCCGCAGGCATGGTGGCGTCCGGGGCCGCCCGGACCGTGCTGGTCATCGGCGCGGACACGTTCTCCACCATCCTCGACCCGGCCGACCGCACCACAAGGGCCATTTTCGGCGACGGGGCCGGCGCCGTGGTGCTGCGAGCCGGGGATCCGGACGAACCGGGCGCCCTGCTGGGACTGCACCTGGGCAGCGACGGCAGCCGCAGCGACCTCATCCAGGTCGCCGCGGGCGGGTCCCGGCAGCGGTCCACCGGCCTGCCCGCCGAGGAGGCGGCCACCTACTTCACGATGGAGGGCCGTCCCGTCTTCGCCGAGGCCGTACGGCACATGGCGGCGTCCGTGGAGGCGACGGCCGCCGTGCTGGGCGGGACGCCCGCCGACGTCGACCGGATCGTCCTGCACCAGGCCAACGCCCGGATCCTCGCGGCGGTCGCGGAGCGCGTCGGGGTACCGCTCGAGCGCTTCCCGTCCAACATCGAGCGGGTCGGCAACACGGTCGCCGCGTCCGTCCCGCTCGTCCTCGCCGACGCGGTCGCCGACGGCACCCTGCGCCCCGGCCACCGGGTCGTGCTGGGCGGCTTCGGCGGCGGGCTGACCTGGGGCTCGGTGGGCCTGGTGTGGCCGGAGGTGGTCCCGGCCTGACGCCCACGGGAAACGTCCCGCACGACGTCCCCGGTCGACCCCCGCATCTCCGGTCGACCCCCGCATCTCCGGACGACTCCCGCATGTCCGGTCGACCCGCGCATGTCCGGTCGACCCGCGCATGCCCGGTCGGCCCGCGCATGCCCGGTCGCCCCCCCCATGCCCGGACGGCGATCCGGGTCCACCCCACGACACGGCGGCCCGCCGGTTTGCGGCCGGGCGCCCTCCCACCCTCAGGAGCACACCATGCAGGACATCCAGGAGCACACCACCATGCAGCCCACCATGCAGCCCACCGTGCAGCGCATCTCGGCACTCCTGTCGGGCCACTTCAAGGTCAGGCCCGAGGCGATCACGCCCGGAGTGACCCTGGGCGAGCTGTCCTTCGACTCGCTGGTCCTGATCGAGCTCGGACTCGTCCTGGACAAGGAGTTCGGCGTCCGGATCGAGGACGGCGAGCTCACCGAGGAGCACACGCTCGACGACGTCGTCGACCTCCTCGTCGCCAAGGGAGCCTCGCTCTGATGGCGGGCGGCACCGACGCCATAGCCGTCACCGGCCTGGGCCTGGTGACCCCGGCCGGGATCGGCGTCGAGGAGAACTGGGAGCGTCTCCTCACCGGCCGCTCCTGCGCCACCCGGGACGACTCCCTCGGCGACCTGTCGGCCGACTTCTCCTGCCGGGTGCCCGGCTTCGACGCGCAGGAACTGCTGGGCGGCTTCGCCTCCTGGCAGTTGGAGCGGTTCGTGCAGCTCGCGCTCGTCGCCTCCCGCATGGCCGTACGGGACGCCGGGCTGGACCCCGAGGGCTGGGACGGCACCCGTGTCGGCGTGGTGCTCGGCAACTCGCTGGGCGGTGCGGCGACGCTGGAAGAGCAGTACCGCGCGCTCTCGGAGGACGGCCCGGCCCGGGTCTCTCCGTTGCTGGTGACCCGGTACATGCCGAACATGCTCGCCGGGTACGTGGCGATCGACTGCGGCGCGCGCGGCCCCAGCCTGGTCACCGCCACCGCCTGCGCGTCGGGCGCCACGGCCGTCGGCACGGCCCGGGACCTGCTGCGCGCGGGCGCCTGCGACATCGTGCTGGCCGGTGCCAGTGAGTCGGCCCTCACCCCGACGGTGATGGCCGGACTGTGCCGGATGGGCGCCCTGTCCAAGTCCCGGCAGGCACCCGAGCACGCGGGCAAGCCGTTCGACGCGGAGCGCGACGGCTTCGTGGCCGCCGAGGCGGCGGGTGTCCTGGTGCTGGAGCGGGCCGCCGACGCGCGGGACCGCGGTGCCCGGATCCGCTCGCTGGTCAGCGGCTACGCGGCCTCCTCCGACGCGCACCACGCGACAGCCCCCCAGCCCGACGGCGAGGGCATCGAACGAGCGCTGCGGGCGGCGCTCGCGGACGCCGGAGTCGCCCCGTCCGAGGTGCGGCACGTCAACGCGCACGGCACCGCCACGCCGATGAACGATCTTGTCGAGGGCACCATGCTCGGGCGGGTCGTGGGCAGCGGGGCGGCGGTGACCTCCACGAAGGGTGTCACCGGTCATGCCCTGGCCGCGGCCGGCGCGATCGAGGCCGCGTACACGGTGCTGGCCGTGCAGCACGGGCAGATCCCGCCCACGGCCAACCTGAAGAACCCCGACCCGGCCCTCGATCTGGACCTGGTCGGCGGCGAACCCCGCACGGCCCGGGTGGACGTGGCGGTGAGCACGTCGCTCGGTTTCGGCGGCCACAACGCCGCGCTCGTCTTCACAGCGGCCTGACCCCTGCCGGGCGGCCGCCCCCCACGCACCGGGCCGGGCGGCCGCCCAGGCCTTCGAGACGCCCGCTTCCTCGCGCGGCGTCCCCTCTTCGTGTGCGACATCCGAGACGTCGCCCTTCCAGACCCCAGAACCCAGAACCCAGAGCCCAGAGCCCAGAACAGAACTCAGAACCCAACCCCGAGGGAGACAACGATGAACCGCTCGGTCTTCGTCACCGGCGGCAACCGCGGCATCGGCCACGCCGTCGCCCGGGCCTTCGCCGACGACGGCGACAGGGTCGCCGTCAGCCACCGTACGGGCAGTCCGCCGGACGGCGTGCTCGGCGTCAAGGCCGACGTCACCGAACCGGGTGCGCTGGAACGCGCCCTGCGGGAGGCGGAGGCCGAGCACGGCCCCGTGGAGGTACTGGTCGCCAACGCCGGCATCACCCGGGACACGCCGATGCTGCGGATGACGGACGAGGCCTTCGACGACGTGCTGCGCACCAACCTCAGCGGGGCGTTCGCCGCGGTCCGGGCCGCGGTGCGCAGCATGCTGCCCGCCCGGCGCGGGCGGATCGTCCTCGTCTCCTCGGTGCTGGGTTTCCTCGGCTCGCCCGGCCAGACCAACTACGCCGCCTCCAAGGCGGCCCTGCCGGGCCTCGCCCGCTCCCTGGCGTGGGAGCTCGGGGACCGCGGGATCACGGTGAACGTGGTCGCGCCGGGCATCATCGCCACGGACATGACCGCGACGCTGTCCGAACGGCGCATGAGCGACGTCATGCGCATGACGCCGCTAGGCCGGCCCGGCACGGTGGACGACGTGGTCGCCGCGATCCGCTTCCTCGCCGGTGAGGAGGCCGGTTACATCACCGGCGCGGTCCTCCCCGTCAGCGGCGGCCTGGGCATGGGTCTGTGACCCGTACGCCGCCCACGCCCCCGTACCCGGGCATCGCCACGGTCACCGGCGCCGGCGACGGAAACGGAAGGGCACCCGGCGCCCCGGCGGACGACCCGCGGCGCTGGACGGAAGTCCTGCGTCCCGTGGCGGGGCCCGGGCCACGCGTCGTCGTCTTTCCGCACGCGGGAGGAGGCGCCCGCCGCTACCGCCAGGTGCTGGCGCCGCTCCCGGCGCAGGCCGAGATCGTCGGCGTCACCCTCCCCGGGCGTGAGCGGCGGGCCGGCCTGCCGCCGCACACCACACTCGCGCACGCCGTCGCCGGCATCGTGGCGGAACTGCGGACGCCCGCCGCGGGGCCCACGCTCTTCTACGGCCACAGTCTGGGCGGGCTGCTGGCCCTGCTCATCGCGTGCGCGGGTGAGGTGCGCTGCGACGGGTTGATGGTCTCCTGCTCACTGCCAGGTCGCCGCGCCTTTCCGCGGCCCGCTCTCCTCGGCACCCCCGCGGGCCTGGCGGGCGTCCTGGCGCTGCACGGGCTGGCCGCCGACGCCCTGGACGACGCCTCCCTCTCCCCGGCACGCCGGGCGCTCGCCCATGACCTGGCGCTGACCCAGCAGGCCCTGCTCGCGGTGGACGCGGTGTGTGCCGGCGTACCGCTGACCGCGCTGGCGGGCGAGGGGGACCCGCTCGTCCCGCTCGCCGCACTGCCGCTGTGGGCGGGCCTGACCAGTGGTCCGTTCCGGTCGCGGACGGCCGAGGGCGGACACTTCTTCCCCTTCACGGCCTCCGGTCAGGCGGTGGTGCTGGAGGAACTCACCGTGGCCCTCCAGCGGTCCGGTCGTCGCGCGGACTGCTCCCTCACGCTCTGATCCCTCAGACTCTGACCGGCTCCGGTACGAGGCCCGGCCACCCCGGCAGGGCGGCGGCCGGAGCCTCGTCGCTGGCCAGGATCCGTTCCTGCAGGCCGCGCAGCCGGTGCGAAGGCTCCAGGCCCACGCCGTCGGCGAGCGCGGTGCGGGCCTGCTGGTAGGCGGTGAGCGCGTCGTTGCGACGGCCCGAGAGGTACAGGGCGAGCATCAGGTACTCGTGGAGCACCTCGTCGTACGGGTCGAGGGAGACCAGCGCGTGGAGTTCGCCGACGACCTCCGCGTACCGGTGCAGCCGCAGGTCCAGGGCGAGGCGCTGGGCCAGCACCGCCTTGCGGTCCTCCTCCAGGCGGCGGACGTGGGCCCGCAGCACCGGGCCCGCCGGTACGTCGGCGAGCGGGGCGTCGCGCCACAGGTTCAGCGCGGCGTTGAGCAGGGCGGAGGCTTCGGCCAGGTCCCCGCGCGCCTCGGCGGCGCCGGCCTGGGCCACGAGCCGCTGATGGCGGACCACGTCGAACTGGTCTCCCGGCACCTCCAGGCGGTAGCCGGTGGGCTCCGTGATCAGCGTCTGCCGGGCGGCGCGGCCGGGGTCGCCCTGTTCGGCGCAGCCGATGCCCTTGCGGATCCACATCACGCAGTTCTGGATCCCGGTGGAGGCGCTTCTCGGCGCGTCCAGGTCCCACAGCTCCCGCTCGATCGTGGCACGCTGCACGACCCGCCCCCGGTTGAGGACGAGCATCGCCATCAGCTTCCTCGCCTTCACCGCCGTCGGGACCACCGAGGTGCCGTTCACGGTCACCCGGAGCGGTCCGAGCACTCTGGCGATCATGGGTCATTCCTCCTTCGCCGGTGACCGGACGTCACACCTGACCATGTGTACCAGTTTATTGATGTACTCGAGGTCACCTTTGGCCCCACAGTAGCGTGGATCTGGATGCATGACACACTGATACACCGTCAAGAAGTCCTTGCTGCAGCTGTTTTGTCCTCTCTCCACCCCTGGATCACACGGCCGTAGCCTGCCTGTCGCGTCGTCGTCATCTCCGCCGGTCGAGGTCATTGTTAGCCTGGGGTCTATCTTTGGACGCCAGACCTAAGGCAATACGAGGGGGGTCGCGTGAGCGGCGCAGCACAGGTAGCGGTCATCGGAATGGGATGCCGGTTCCCGGGGGCGAACGACGTGGAGGAGTTCTGGCGGCTCCTGGTGGACAACACCGACGCCGTCACACCGGTACCCGAGGCCAGGTTCGACATCCGGCCCCACTACGCGCCCCACCCCGGGATGCCGGGACGCACGGTCTCCCGGCACGGCGGGTTCCTCGACGACCTGTACGGCTTCGACGCCGCCTTCTTCGGCATCGCCCCCCGCGAGGCGCTCGCCATGGACCCGCAGCAGCGACTCCTGCTGCACGTCGTGTGGGAGGCGCTGGAGGAGGCGGGGATCCGCCCGTCGTCCCTGGCCGGCAGCGCCACCGGAGTGTTCGTGGGGCAGGCGACCGCGGACTACGGCGAACAGGCCGGCGACCTGCCCCTGGACGTGCACGGCATGGCGGGCGCCCGGCTGCGCGCGGTCACCGCGGGACGGGTGTCGTTCGCCCTCGACCTGCGCGGCCCCAGCCTCGTGGTCGACACCGCCTGCTCGTCGTCCCTGGTGGCGGTGCACCTGGCCCGGCAGAGCCTGCTGTGCGGCGAGAGCGACCTGGCCGTCGCCGCGGGGGTGAACGCGATCCTGTCCGCCGACGACGCCGTCACCTACTCGCAGGGAGGCATGCTCGCCCCCGACGGCCGCTGCAAGTTCGCCGACGCCTGCGGTGACGGATTCGTCCGCAGCGAGGGCGTCGGTGCCGTTGTGCTCAAGCGGCTCGACGACGCCCTGCGCGACGGCGACCCGGTGCTGGCCGTGGTGCGCGGCAGCGCGGTGACCAACGACGGCGCCGGCAGCGGACTGCTGCTCCAGCCCGCCGTACCGGGCCAGGCCCACATGGTGCGCGCGGCCTGCCGCAGTGCGGGCATCACTCCCGGACGGCTCGACTACGTGGAGGCCCACGGCACCGGCACCAGGGTCGGCGACGAGGTCGAGCTGCGCACCCTGGCGGACGTACTGCGCGAGGACCCGACGGCCGACCGCCCCCTGCGCGTCGGCTCGGTGAAGACCAACATCGGCCACGCCGAGGCCGCCGCCGGAATCGCCGGCCTGATCAAGACCGTACTGATCGCCCGCCACGGCCTGATCCCCGCCTCCCTGCACCAGCGTTCGCCCCATCCGGTCCTCACCGAGCCGGACGTGCCGCTGGAGGCCGTCGGCCGCAACACCCCGCTGGAGCCGGCCGGCCCGGACGCCCTGCTCGGCGTGTCCTCCTTCGGGCTGTCGGGCACCAACGCCCAGGTGATCGTGGGGAGTCACCCGCGACCAGCCGATGAGGCGGCGTCCTGGGCGGACCGCCCGGCGGGCGAAGCGGACGGCGACGCACCGCAGTTGCTGGTCCTCAGTGCCCGCACTCCCGCCTCCCTGCACCGCCTGGCGGAGCGCTACGCCACCTACCTGGAACCGGGCGGGCCGGGGCGCGCCCACCGCCTGTCCGCGCTCTGCCGTGCCGCCGCCACCCGGCGCGACACGCACCCCCACCGCCTGTGGGCGATCGCCACCACCCACGACGAGATGGCCGCCACCTTGCGCGCACTCGCGCGCGGCGAGGAGAGCGCGGACGGCGGTCTCGGCGCGGCCCCCTTCCACCAGGACCGCCGCATCGCCTTCGTCTTCCCGGGCCAGGGCGCGCAGTGGAAGGGCATGGGGCGCCGGCTGCTCGAGCAGGACGCGGACTTCCGTCACGCCCTGACCGAGTGCGACGCCGCCGTCCGCGCGGAACTGGGCTGGTCGGTGATCGAGACCCTGAACGGCGACGGCACCGCGGACGAGGCGGAGTCCTGGGAGGACGTGGCCGTGGTGCAGCCGCTGCTGTGGGCGGTTCAGGTCTCCCTGGCCGCGGCGCTGCGCGCCAAGGGCGCCGAGCCAGGCCTGTGCATCGGGCACAGCATGGGCGAGGTGGCCGCTGCCCGGACGACGGGCGCGCTCTCGGTGCGCGACGCGGCGGCGGTGATCTGCCGGCGCAGCAGCCTGATGTCCCGGTCGGCCGGACGCGGGGCGATGCTCGTCGTGGAACTCGACGCGGAAGCGGCCGCCGCCGTCGCGGCATCCCACGGCGGCGCCGTCTGCGTGGCAGCACGCAACGCGCCCCGCTCCACCGTCCTCGCGGGCGACGCCGAGGCGTTGCGGAGCATCGCCGCCCGGCTGGAGGGTGACGGTGTCTTCTGCCGCCCGGTGAAGGTCAACGTGGCGTCCCACTCCCCGTTGATGGACGAGCTGCGGGAGGATCTGCTCACGGCCCTCGCCGACCTCGGCCCGCGGGCCGGCGCGACGCAGTTGCTGTCCACCGTCCGCTGCGCACCCGTCGACGGCGCCCGCCTCGACGCCGCCTACTGGGCGGACAACCTGCGCGAACCGGTGCGTTTCGTGGACGCCGTCCGCGAGGCCGCCGAGGCGGACGAGACCGTCTTCGTCGAGATCAGCCCCCACCCCCTGCTGACCCAGGCCGTCACCGCCACGCTGGAGGAACAGGGCGAGACACCGTCCGTCGTGGCGACGCTCAAACGCCGGCAGGCCGAGCCGGAGAACCTGCTGCGCGCACTGGGCCGGATCTTCGCTTGCGGAGGCCGCGTCGACTGGGACCGCTGCTACGGGACCGGTGACCGGCGTCCGGAACCCTGGGTGCCGCTGCCTGTGTACGCCTGGGACGTGGAGCAGTTCCGCCGGGAACCGGCCACCGCACCGACCGCCCGCCACAGCCGTGAGTTCGCACTGCTCGGCCTGGGGCTGCCTGCCATGGGAGGCGGCGTGCGCAGCCGGGGCACGGCCGCGGTGCCCGCCGTGCTGTACCTGGAGGCGGTGCGCCTGGCCGCCCGGGACGCCACCGGCGGCCGGAGCGGGGTGCTGAGCGACATCGAGTTCGGCGGTCGGCCCCTGGACCTGGAGCGGGAGGGGGACGCCGCCGTGCGGGTCGACCTCACGGTCCTGCCCGGGCAGGACACGTTCGCCTTCACCGTCAGCGCCGCGCACACGGAGGGCGGGCACCGGGACGGCGACGTCCTGCTGAGCGGACGGCTCGGCACGGCGAGCGACACGGCGTCGGGCGGCGAAGACGAGCGGCGCCAGGGCCGTGAACTCCTCGACGACGCGCTGACCCGGTGCGGGGAGTACGTGCCCGCCGCGGAGTTCTACCGCCGCACCCGGGCACGCGGCCTGGCGGTCGACGACGCGCTGCGTACGGCGGCCCAGGTGTGGCTCGACGAGGGCGAGTGCGTCGCGCGGATGCACGGCAGTTCCGGTCCCACCCCCGGCACCGCCACCGCCGCGGCCCTGGAGGCGGCGCTGGTCATGATGGCGGCAACCTGGCCCGGGGCGGCGTCCGCGGCCCCGTCCGGCGCCTTCGGGCCGGTGTCCTTCGGCCGGATCCACATCGCCGACCCTGGTTCCCTGGCCGCGGACCACTGGGTACTGGCCCGCTGCGTACCCGGCCCCCGGGCCGGTGAGGCCCACTGCGACGTACGGCTCCTCGCCCCGGACGGGCATCTGATGGCCGAGTTCCTCGGTATACGGCTCCGCCCGCTCCCGTCCCAGGACGAAGGCGCGGCGACGGTGCCGGCGCGGGCCGCCGACGTCGCCCCCGGCGCACCCGCGCACTCCGCCGCGTCCCGGACGGCAGCCACCGGCAGCGTACGGCCGCACCGGGGTGTACGACCGCACGAGACGGTGCGTCCGCCCCGAGCCCGGCACGCCCACACCGGCCTCGCGGCAGTGGCACCCCCGGAGGGGTCGGAGGTGCCGGTCCAGCACACGGACGTGCTGCGGCACGCGGCGACCGTCCTCGGCATCTCGGCCTCGCGGCTGGACCCGCGCCGGCCGCTGCGCAGCTTCGGGCTGGACTCCCTGCTGGCCACGGAGCTGAGGGTGCGGCTGAACCGGTCCCTCGGCGTGGACGTCACCGCCCGGCGCCTGCTCGGATCCGAGCCGGTCGGGGAGATCGCCGCCTCCCTTGCGGTGCCCGGGACCACCGCCTCCGACACCGCCGCGCTCGACGGTGTGGCGGGCCGGTGAGCGGGGGCGGGGCCGGGGCACCGACAGCCCAGGATCCATCCTTGTACTGTGGTATAAATTTTGAGGCCGGGGGATCTCACAGAGCCGTGAGAAGCGAGGAACACATGAGTGCTGAGCCGGCCCCCCTCGGGCGTCGTGAACGCAGCAAGCAGCGCATAAAGGACCGTATCTACACCTCCGCGCTGTCCCTGTTCGCCGAGCAGGGCTACGACCGCACCACGATCGACCAGATCGCCGAGCGCGCGGACGTCGCCCGCGGGACCTTCTTCAACTACTTCCAGCGCAAGGAAGACCTGGTCACGGCGTGGGCGGAAGCGCGCCGACGGCGTCTGGAGGAGTGCATGGAGGAGTCCATGCTCGCCCGGGACGACGGGGTCACCGTGCACCTGGAACGCTGCATGCTGGCGCTCGCCGAGTTCAACGAGACGGAGCGGGACATCACCGCCGCCATGCTCCAGGCGTGGGTGAAGGCGGGGCGGCCGCTGCTCGAGGAGCCCTACGCCGGGCATGTGTTCGCCACCGTCGTCGAGGCGGGCAGGCGGCGCGGCGAGATCGCCGTCGACATCGACCCCCTGCGGGTCGGCAACATCCTGCGGGACTCCTACCTGGGCCTGCTCTACCGCTGGTCCCAGAGCCCGGAGCCGCGTGTGCCGCTCCACATCGAACTGCGTGAGGTCCTGCGGATCGTGCTCACCGGGATCCTGTCCTACGCCCGGCCGACCGCGTACGTCCCGGAGCCGGGGGGAGAGGTACGGGCTTGACAGCCCAGCCGCCGGACCGGATGAGCCGGGCCGCGGCCGCGCTCCTGTCGGGGATACGGGCCTAGTGCGGGCGCAGCGTGATCAGAGGGTGGCCGTCCGTCGTGCGGACCTCGTAGCGGGCGATCTGGTCGGGGTGGAAGGCGGCGCTGCCCTCCATCGTGGCCGTGCGCCCGCCGGCGCCGGGGGCGCGCCAGGTGCTGACCGTCTGCTCGGAGCCGTCGCGGCCGATCACGACCAGGCGGCAGGAGCGGGTGCCGGCCGTGTCCCTGACCTTCAGCTGCACCTGGCTGCCCCAGTCGGCGTCGTGCGTGGTGACCTGCGCCCACACCCCGGAGCGCGGGTCGGTGGCGGCGAGAGGAGCCTGCTGCTCGCCGCCGGTCGCCAGCACGGCCACCGCCGGTCCGGTCACCACGGCGACGACGGCGGCGGCGACGGCGTAGAGCAGGCGTCGGCGTGCGGTCCGCCGACGCCTGCCGACCTCGGCGAGCAGCCGGTCCAGCAGCCGCGGGCCGGGTGCCGACGCCGGGTGCACGAAGCGTGGTGTGGCCCGCCGGTACAGCAGCAACTGACGCGTCACCGGCCCGAATTCGGTCACCTGCGCCGAACAGCCGGCGCACTCCATGAGGTGGTCCTCGAAGCGGAAGGCTTCCGCCTCGTCCAGCACGCCGAGCGCGTAAGCGGCGACGTCGCGATGCCGTTCCAGGGACCTCATGCGAATCCTCGTGCCGTTGGGTGGGGGCGGTGTCACTCCTTGCACCCATCGGTACGGACCACGGCACCGATTGACTCAAGCCACGCACGGAAAGAGGCGTACAGGATTCGGAGCGGGCCGGTCCCCGGATTGGTCCGGGACGAAGAAAATTCCGGGCCCGTCACGACGCGCGGAAGCCGGGGGATCGACGGCGGGGCGGCCGGGGTCAGGCGCGGTCGCCGACAGGGTCGTCCGGAGGGGAGGGTGAGGTCGGCCGGTAGGGGCGGGCCTGCCTGCGGCGACTCGGCACCAAGGCCGGTGCGAGGTGGCCACCGGGTGCCGACCGTGCCGGCGCGGCGAACCGGCCGATCGCCGGACCCGGCGGCGCGGGCCGGTACCGCAAGGCCCGCGCCCTGAACCGTACGGGAGACCGACCCCGGGCCGGCCCGGAGGCGCAGGCAGACGTGTCAGAAGAGGTGGATCGCCAGATGGCCCAGCGGCAGCCCCAGCTGCCAGGCCGGGGTCCATACCTTCGGGCCGTCGTCCTCGCCGAGGGCCCCGGGACCGCCGGGCACCGCGTTCAGGTCGGGTGCCAGCAACTCGGTCTCCTCCAGCCAGCGCCATGCCGCGCGCGCCAGCGCAAGGTCCGGCCCGGCGGAGCCCTCCGCGCTCAGCGCCGCCATCCGCTCGCGCACCCAGTCCTGCCACGGCTGGTCGTACGCCGTCAGCGACAGCCAGGTCTCCAGCTGGGTCACGACCCGGATGCCGGACAGCTCGCCCTCGGTGTCGGACAGGAAGATGGTCAGGGCCAGCGCATCGCGCCCGGCGCGGAACTCGAACGACGTCGGCGGCATCAGATCGCCGGTGCGCAGCAGCTCGTCCGCGATGTACTCGGCGTACAACCAGGCCATGGGTACGACGAGTTCCCCGCCGTCGGCACCGTCCGTGCCCTGGTGACCTCTGTGCAGCATCCCTTCCTGCCTTCCTCCGGTGTCGCGCGTCGCCCGGTGCGGGCCCCCGTCCGGAACACGGATGAAGACAGCCGATTACTCAACCATGGTCGGCAGCAAGGCGCTTTGCGAAGCCTTGACCCGGTGGTCGGTTTCAGCGCAGGTCCGCCGCATATCCCGGAAGCTCCCGTCGCAGGGCGCGCAGCGCGTAGAACGCGCGCGACTTCACGGTACCGGGCGGAATACCCAGCTCCGTCGCTGCTTCCGCCACACTGGCCCCGCGGAGGTACACGAGGACCAGTACGTCACGGTGGCGCGGCGTGAGTGTCTTCACAGCCTCCCGTAGATCCAGTGTGGCGGCGGCCCTTTCCGCGTGATCCGCGCACATCGGCACATGCCCCTGCTCCAGCACCTCGTCGCATACCTCCGCCGGCCGCGCCTGCCGGGCCCGGCGCGCGTCGATGGCCAGCCGCCGTGCCACGGTCATCAGCCAGGGCCGCACCGAGTCGAAGGAGTCGGCGTGCAGCGCCTCGGGGTGCTGCCAGGCCCGCAGCAGGGTCTCCTGCACGAGATCCTCGGCCCGCTGCCGGTCGCCGTCGCACAGCCGCAGCAGCAGCGCGAACAGCGGCCGGCCGTGCTCGCGCTGCAACGCGGCGAGTTCGTGCTCGGCGGTCGTCGTCCGGGTGGTGAGGGTGTCTCCGGCCGTCATGGCGGTATGCCACCGCGGGGCGCCGGTCGCGGACAGGGCGCGTACACGCCTGTGCGGCGGGCGGTCGATCGCGTCGGTGAACGGTACGACGAACGGTCGGTCCTCTCCCGTCGGCGGACACCGGACGGGTCAAAGGGGTGCCCGAACCGTTTGCGGCGCCCGCCCCCCTCATACCTATTCATAGGGAAATGTGACCAGGCTGGGGTGACTGATGATCGTACGCGCACACACACGCAGACGACTGCTGGCACTGGCCCTGACGGCCGTACTCGCCGCCGGGGCCGCCTGTCAGGCCGATCGCCGCGCGCAGGCGGGGCGCCCGGCCCCGCCGGCCGGTGCGCGCGGCTTCACCCTGGTCGCCTCCGGGGGAGTCCTGCCGCACACGTCGGTCATCGAACGGGCGCGCTTCGACTCCGGCGGTGACGGCTACGACTTCCGGCCCATGCTCGCCGGCGCCAGGCCCCTGGTCGCGCCGGCCACCCTGGCGCTGTGCCACATGGAGACCCCCTACGGAGCGAACGGCGACTACACGGGCCGTCCCGTCTTCAAGTCCCCGCCCGAGATCGCCGACGGCCTCGCCGCCACCGGCTACGACAGCTGCTCCACCGCCTCCGACCACAGCCTCGACGACGGCGCGGACGGCGTCCGGCGCACCCTCGAGGCCCTCGACAGGACGGGCGTCAAGCACGCGGGCTCGGCGCGCACCGTGGCGGAGGCGAACTCCGTGACCCTGCTGCGCGCCGGAACGGCGAAGGTGGCCCACCTCGCCTACACCTACGGCACCGGCGACGTCGCGATGCCACCCGGGCAGCCGTGGGCCGTCAGCCTCATCGACGAGGGCAAGATCATCGCGGACGCCCGGGCCGCCCGCAAAGCCGGTGCCGACGTGGTGGTGGTCTCCCTGCACTGGGGCACCCCATGGCAGGACGCCCCCGACGGCCGGCAGCTCGACCTGGCCCGCCGGCTGACCGCCTCACGCGACGGCGGCCGCCCCGACATCGACCTGATCCTCGGCACCCACGCCCATGTCCCGCAGGCCTACGAGAAGGTCAACGGCACCTGGGTGGTGTACGGCATGGGCGACGAGGTCGCCGGCGAGATGTACGACGACAACGGCGTCGAGGACCAGCGCGGCAACCAGTCCACCCTCGGCCGCTTCACCTTCGTGCCGCCGAAGCGGCCGGGCGGCCGCTGGGAGGTGGCGAGGGCCGAGTTCGTGCCGCTGCTGTTCGACGTGGACGCGGGGCGGGTGGTGGACCTCAACCGCGCCCTCGCCGACGGCGCCGAGCTGCGCGCGGTCCGCGACCGCATCCGCCAGGTGGTCCTCAGCCGGGGCGCCGCGAAGGACGGGCTGGTGATGGGGCAGTAGGCGTCCGGCGCCCCCCGGGGGCGTACGGCCGCCTCGCGGCAATCAGTTGACGTCCACGTCGTCGAACACCGCCAGCATCTCGCCGAGCACCCGCAGGCAGGCCGTGAGGTCGGCCTCGGTGAGATCACCGCCGACCTGGCGCAGCAGGGCGCGCTCCCGGGTCAGGACGGCGGTGATCGCGGCTGATCCGTCGGCCGTCAGGCGGATCAGCGAGGACCGCTGGTGTGCGGGGTTCGGGATGGACTCGACCAGGCCGCGCGCGGCGGCGTCGTTCACCATCCGCTGTACGAACTGGCGGCTGAGCGACTGCGCGCGGCCCATCTGCGGCACGGTCATCGGGCCGTTGCGGTGCAGCAGGTCCAGTACGGCGCGCACGCCCACGGAGAGCCCTTCGACGGCCTCCCCCTGTTCGACGGCCCGCTGGACGCGCCGGTAGAGGGGGCCGACCACGTCGAACACCTCGCTGAGGCGGTGCGCGAGGGCGTCGGGGGTGAGGGGATCATCGGCGGCGTTCACCCGACCATCATGACACCTAAGTTGTCATCACCCCGTACATATGACACCTTGGTTGTCATGATGACGGATGCGCGGGACCTCTCCTTCCTCGACCTCGACGACGGCGGCCGCCTCGCCTACCGCGACGCCGGCTCCGGCCCGCCGCTCGTGCTGCTCCACGGCGGCTTCCTGGACCACCGCATGTGGCACGCCCAGATCCTGGCCCTGGCCGCCCGGTACCGGGTGCTCGCCCCGGACGCACGTGGCCACGGCGCCTCGTCCAACGCCACCGGGCCGTTCCGGCAGGCCGACGACGTCGCCGCACTGCTGCGCGGCCTGGACACCGGGCCCGCCGTGCTGATCGGCCTGTCCATGGGCGCCGGAATCGCCGTCGACACCGCGCTGGAACACCCGGACCTGGTGCGCGCGCTCGTGGTCACCGGCGCCGGCACCAGCGAGCCCGACTTCCAGGACCCGTGGAGCACCGCGTCCCTCGCCGACTGGACGCGCGCCCTGGCCGCCGGCGACATCGAGGCGTGGCTCGAGGCCACCTTGCGCTGGGCGGCGGGCCCCCACCGCACCCTCGACCAGGTCGACCCCGACGTCGTACGACGGCTGCGGGACATGCAGCTCGGCACCATCACCAAGCACACCGCCGATGAGACCGACTGGCGCGTCCCGGTGACGGACACCTGGAAGCGGGCCGCCGGCATCGAGGTGCCGGTGCTGGCGATCCACGGCGGCCTCGACGCGGACGACCACCTGCGCATGGCAGACCGGCTGGTCGCAACGGTGCGCGACGGGCGGGCCGCCACGGTCGACGGCACCGCCCACTACCCGAACATGGAACGGCCCGAGGCCTACCTCGCGCCGCTCACCGGCTTTCTGCGCTCCCTGTAGCGTCCTGGCGCGCCAGCGCCGAGCGCTTGTAGGAGTAGCCGAAGTAGACCACGCAGCCGATCAGGAACCACACGGCGAACCGCACCCAGGTCTCCCACATCAGGAACGTGATCAGCCAGATCGAGAAGACGACACCCAGCGCGGGCACGACCGGCATCCACGGCGTACGGAAGGTGCGCGGCAGTTCCGGATGCCGGTAGCGCAGCACGATCACCGCCGTACACACCACCACGAACGCCAGCAGGATGCCGATGTTGGTCAGTTCGGCCGCCGAGCCGATCGGGACGAACCCGGCGATGGCGGCCGACGCCACCCCGACGATCCACGTCACGCGGGTCGGCACCCGGCGCGTCGGGTGCGTCTTCGCGAACCAGGCGGGCAGCAGGCCGTCACGGGACATCGAGAACCACACCCGGGTCACACCCAGCATGAACGTGAACATCACCGTGAGGATGCCGATGATCGCGCCCACCGCGATCACGTCCGCGAGGCGGTCCAGGCCCACCGACTTGAAGGCGGTGGAGAAGCCGCTCTTGGGGTCGATGTCCTTGTAGTTCTGCATGCCGGTCAGCACCAGACAGGCCGCCACGTACAGCACCATCGAGATCACCAGCGAGTAGATGATCGCCTTCGGCATGTGCCGCTGGGCGTCCTTGGACTCCTCGGCCGCCGTCGACATGGCGTCGTAGCCGAACACCGCGAAGAACACCGTCGCCGCACCCGTGAAGGCGCCGCTGACGCCGAACGGGAAGAACGGGTGGTAGTTCGACGAGGTGATGTGGAAGACGCCCACGCCGATGACCAGCAGCACCACCAGCACCTTCAGCACCACGACGACGGTCTCGAAGCGGGCCGCGCTGCGGATGCCCAGATTCAGCAGCCAGGCGATCAGCAGACACAGCAAGGCCGCGAAGAGATCGACCTTGTGGCCGGAGCCGGTGCCCGGGGCGCCCAGCATCCAGTCCGGCAGGTTCGCACCCATCTCCTCCACGAGGAAGCTGAAGTAGCCCGAGATACCGATGGCCACCACCGCCACGATCGCGGTGTACTCCAGCAGCAGGTCCCAGCCGATGAACCAGCCCGCGAACTCCCCGAGCACCGCGTAGCCGTACGTGTACGCCGAACCCGCCTTCGGGATCAGCCCGGCGAACTCGGCGTACGACAGCGCCGCGCACGCGCTCGCCACACCGGCGATGAGGAAGGAGATCAGCACCGCCGGACCGGCCGTGCCGTTGGCCACCGTGCCGGCCAGCGTGAAGATGCCGGCGCCGATGATGCCGCCCACACCGATCGCGGTCAGCTGCCCGAGGCCCAGCGACCGCTCCAGCCGCGCGCCCTCCTCGACCTCCGTCTCCTCGATGTGCTCGATCGGTTTGCGACGGAGAATGCCCTCACCCATCCTGAGCCCGGCCACGCGCCTCACCTCTTCACGATCGGCAAACGGCTGACGGCGGATCATGATGGCCCAGCCCACCCGTCCTGGGAAGACGCCACGCACGAGGACGGACCACCCGGATCCGCGGCGGGGGTCGTCCGATCGGACGACCCCGTAGTCATCCGATGCGTGTGCCAGGACGAGCCGGGACGCCGACCGTGACGGGCCCGCTCCCGGCGGAGGCTGGAGGCACAGCGCACGGAGCGCTGAGCGGGACCCGGCACCACGCCGCGGTCCGCGCTGACGCGACACGACAGGGAGTCGTCCGGCATGCAGCACAAGGCCAAGAAGTTCTCCACCCGCGCCAAGGCCGTCACCTCGGCCGCCCTCCTCGCCGCGGTCGGCGCCGGTGTGGCCGGCGCGGTCTCCGCCTCCGCCGACACCCCGGCCGCCGCGCCCGCCGCCGCCCCGGCCGCACTCAAGGGCAGGACCACCACGACCAGCACCCACCTGACGATCGACGCGGCCACCGACGCCGCCCGGGCCGCCCTGGACGCCGCCGAGCAGGACGGCCGGCGGGTCACCGTCGCCGTCGTCGACCGCAACGGCAACACCGTGGTCACCCTGCGCGGCGACGGCGCCGGTCCGCAGTCCTACGACTCCGCCGTCAAGAAGGCGTTCACCGCCGTCTCCTGGAACGCGCCCACCTCTGAGCTCGCCCAGCGCCTGGAGAAGGCCCCCCACCTGAAGGACATCCCCGGCACGCTGTTCCTCGCGGGCGGCGCCCCGGTCGCGTACAACAGCGCGCCGATCGCGGGCATCGGCGTCGCGGGCGCTCCCTCCGGCGACCTGGACGAGAAGTTCGCGCAGGCCGGCGTCGACGCGATCAGCAACGGCCGCTGACCGATCGGAGCACCCGCGTGAGCGCCACCCCGACCCGGCGCGGCGCTCGCGAACCGGCGGTGCGCGGCCTTCCCGCGGCCGCGCGCCGCCGGCGCACCCGCCTGAGCGCCGTCCTGACATCCGTCACCGCTTTGTGGAGGAGTCACGTCATGCCCCGCCTCGTGGTTCACGAGGAACCGTCCACAGCCGGCCTCGCCCTGCTGGACGCCGCCGAGCGCGGCGACGCCGACGCCGTCCGGGCCGCCCTCGCCCGCGGCGCACGCCTGGAGACCCGCGACGAGGCCGGCCGCACCCCGCTGCTGCGCGCCGCGCTCGCCGACCGCGTCGAGACGGCCCGTGTCCTGGTCGCCGCCGGCGCCGACGTCGACGCGCAGGACGACCGGCAGGACAGCCCGTGGCTGGTCACCGGCGTCACCGGCAGCGTGGCCATGATGCGCGCGCTGCTGCCCGGCGGCCCGGACCTGACGCGCACCAACCGCTTCGGCGGCGTGTCCGTCATCCCGGCGAGCGAACGCGGCCACGTCGACTACGTCCGCGCCGTGCTCGCCGAGACCGACATCGACGTCGACCACGTCAACCGGCTGGGCTGGACGGCGCTGCTGGAGGCCGTCGTCCTCGGCGACGGCGGCCGTGTCCACCAGGAGGTCGTCGAGACCCTGCTCGCCGCGGGCGCCGACCCGGCGCTGCCCGACGGCGACGGCGTGACGGCCCTCGCCCATGCCGAACGCCGCGGCTTCACGGGCATCGCGGCGGTGCTGCGGCAGGCGGAAGGCGGGCGGCGGTGAACCACCGCGCCACCGCCGCCGGCTCGCTCGCCGCGCTCGCCACCGCCGTGGCCGTCCTGACCGGCTGCACGACCAGCCTCCCCCCTTCGAGGGCGAGCGGCTCGCGGTCGTCGACCCCGCCACCGGCCGGGTCCGTGTCGAGCGCATGACCGCCGGCACCCACCAGCACGGCGTCACCGTCGCCGCGGACGGCACCCTCTACGCCGTCGGCACCGGCCCCATCGGCCCGGCGCGGGACGCCGGCCCGTCACTGACCGTCCGCACGCCGAGCGGCACCGAACGCGTCATCGCGCTGGACGGCCCGCACGAGACCGTCGCCCTGTCCGCCGACGGCCGCACCGCCTACGTCACCGGCGGGTTCACCCGCGACGGCCACTGGAACGGCGTCAGCGTCGTCGACACCGCCACCGGCACGGTGACCCGGCTGCCCGCGGGCCGCCGCCCGCTGGGCATCGCCGTACTGCCGGCGGCCTGATCCGACCGGCGGGACCTACGGCACCACCGTCACCGGCCACCGTCCCGCCTTCACCAGCCGGATGGCCACCGAGCCGATGATCCGGTGGCCGGCCTGCTCGGAGGCGCCCACCACCACCGCGTCCGCCTTCAGCTCGTCCGCCGCCTTCACCAGGCCGTTGTAGGGGTCGCCGCGGAACGTGTGGAACTCCCAGCGCACGTCGAATATCCCCTTGACCCGCTCGGCCGCCTCCCGGATCTGCGCGACCAGGTCCTCGGCGATCTCGTCGGTGGTCTCCGTGACCGGCGCGCCGAGCGCCGCGCCCGCCGCCAGCACCGGCTGCACGTAGACCACGGCCAGCAGCGCGTGCTGCCGCCTGGCCAGGCCACCGGCGTAGGCCGCGGCGCGCAGCGAGGAGTCGGAGCCGTCCACCCCGGCCACGATGACCTTCGGCCCGTCGGTACCTCGTTCGAACTGTTGGGAGCCGAACTGGTGAGAGTGCTGTTCCGTCACGCGCCGAGGCTATCGGAGGCCGCCGCTGCGCCGAGCGGCCGGGACGGCTCGACGGGCGGACGGGCCGCGGCCTTCCTACAGTCGGATGCATGAGTGCCACCGCGCAGGCCGCCCGGGGCCACGACGCCCCGGGGTCCATACGACCCGCCAGGAGCGGCTTCCTCAGCCGGGTGCCCGAAGGCTTCGCGACCTTCTTCGGCGCCCTCGGCCTGCTGTGCGCCCTGCTGGCGCTCATCGCGCCGCTGCGCCGCCTGCTGCGCCCGGTCGTGCGCTTCCTGGACCTCCTGCTGGTCCCCCTCAGCGCCAACCTCGCCTACGCCGTCTTCCTGTTCCTGCTCGCCGCCGCCACCGCCGCCCGCAAGAAGGTCGCCTGGTGGCTGGTGGTCGTCTACCTGGGCCTGGTCGTCCTCACCGACGTCCTCGGAGTCGCCGTCGGCCTGTACGCCCAGTCCGTGCCGTCCCTCGTGGTGTGCGCCCTCGCGCTGGTGCTGCTCGTCGTCGCCCGCCGCGAGTTCTGGGCCGCCTCCCGGCGCGGGGCGCTGCGCCGCGCCGTCGCCGTCCTGCTGGGCGGGCTCGCCGTGGCGATCCTCGCCGGCTGGGGCCTGGTCGAGCTGTTCCCCGGCACCCTGCCGCACGGCGAGCGGCTGTCCTGGGCCGCCAACCGGGTCCTCGGCGGCCTGGTCTCGGCCGGCTCCTTCGGCGGGCGCCCTCCTCCCGCGCTGCACTTCCTGCTGGGCCTGTTCGGCGCGCTCGCCCTGCTGAACGCCGCCGCCACCCTCTTCCGCTCCCAGCGGCTCGAAGCCGCCCTCCACGACGACGAGGAGGAACGCATCCGGGCCCTGCTCGGCCGCTACGGCGAGCAGGACTCCCTCGGCTACTTCGCCACCCGGCGCGACAAGGCCGTCGTCTTCTCGCCCAGCGGCAAGGCCGCCGTCACCTACCGCGTCGAGGCCGGGGTGTGCCTGGCCAGCGGCGACCCCGTCGGCGACCGCGAGGCCTGGCCGCACGCCATCGCCGCCTGGCTGGACGTGGCCCGCCGGCACGCGTGGGCGCCCGCGGTGATGGGTGCCTCGGAGGACGGCGCGACCGCCCACGCCCGGGCCGGGCTCGGCGCGCTGCAGCTGGGCGACGAGGCCATCGTGCACGTGTCCTCCTTCGACCTGAACGGCCGCGACATGCGGGTCACCCGGCAGGCCGTGCACCGGGTCCGCCGCACCGGCGCCACGTGCCGTATCCGCCGCCACGAAGCGCTCACCGACGCCGAGATGGAGGAGATCGTCGGCAAGGCGGACGCCTGGCGCGACACCGAGACCGAGCGTGGCTTCTCCATGGCCCTGGACCGCCTCGGCGACAGCGCCGACGGTGACTGCCTGCTGGTGGAGGCGTTCGGTGCGGACGGCCGGCTGCTCGCCCTGCTCTCCTTCGTGCCGTGGGGCCGCGACGGCGTGTCGCTGGACCTGATGCGCCGCGACCGCGCCGCCGCCCCCAACGGCATCATGGAGTTCATGGTCGCCGAGCTGTGCGCGGCCGCGCCGAAGCTGGGCGTGCGGCGCATCTCCCTCAACTTCGCCGTCTTCCGCTCGGTCTTCGAGGAGGGCGCCCGCATCGGCGCCGGACCGGTCCTGCGGCTGTGGCGGCGCCTGCTGCTGTTCTTCTCCCGCTGGTGGCAGCTGGAGGCCCTGTACCGCTCCAACGCCAAGTACCACCCCGAGTGGTACCCGCGCTTCCTGTGCTACGGCGACGCCGCCGCCCTCGCCCGCATCGGCCTGGCCTCCGGCATCGCCGAGGGCTTCGTCGCCGTACCCTCGCTGCGCAAGCTGTGGGGCAAGGCGCATCCGAGGGGGGTGCGGCGGCCCGTGACCACCGAGGGTCTGCCGCCGCTCGCGGCGCTCGGTCTCGAAGGAGGGGGCGAGACCGGGTCCGGCGGTGCGGACGTGGGCCTGCCCGAGCAGGTCCGCATCCGCCACCGCACCCTGGACCGGCTGCGCGCCGACGGCACCGACCCCTACCCGGTCGGCGTCCCGGCCCGCACCCACACCCTCGCCGAGGTCCGCGAGGGGCAGGACGTGACCGTCGCCGGGCGGATCATGCTGGTGCGCGACTTCGGCGGGATCGTCTTCGTCGTGCTGCGCGACTGGTCCGGCGACCACCAACTGGCGCTGACCCGCGAGGGGGCCGGAGCCGCCCTGGCCCGCTTCCGCGCCGGCACCGACATCGGCGACCACATCATCGCCACCGGCCGGGCCGGCGTCAGCGACAAGGGCGAACCGACCGTCTTCGTCACCTCCTGGCAGCTCACCGGCAAGTGCCTGCGCCCGCTGCCCGACAAACGCCGGGGCCTGGCCGACCCCGAAGCCAAGGTGCGCATGCGCTACCTCGACCTGGTCACCAGTCCCGCCGCCCGCGACGTCGTCCGGGCCCGCTCCACCGCCGTCCAGGCCCTGCGCCAGGGCCTGCTGGAGCGCGGCTTCCTCGAAGTCGAGACACCGATGCTGCAGCAGATCCACGGCGGCGCCAACGCCCGCCCCTTCACCACCCACATCAACGCCTACGACCTCGACCTGTACCTGCGCATCGCCCCCGAGCTGTATCTGAAACGGCTGTGCGTGGGCGGCATGGAGAAGGTCTTCGAACTCGGCCGCACCTTCCGCAACGAGGGCGTCTCCTACAAGCACAACCCCGAGTTCACGATGCTGGAGGCCTACCAGGCGTACGCCGACTACGACGTGATGCTCGACCTGGTGCGCGAACTGATCCAGGGCGCGGCCACGGCGGCTCTGGGCTCGCCCGTGGCCCGCAAGGACGGCCGGGAGTACGACATCTCGGGGCGCTGGCCGGTGAAGACGGTGTACGGCGCGATCTCCCAGGCCCTCGGTGAGGAGATCGACGCGGACACCGAACTGGCCCGGCTGCACCTGCTGTGCGACCGGGCCGGAGTGCCCTACACCCAGGACGACGGGCGCGGTGACGTCGTCCTGGAGATGTACGAGCGGCTGGTGGAGGAGCGCACCGAGCTGCCCACGTTCTACAAGGACTTCCCGACCGAGGTCTCCCCGCTCACCCGCCGGCACCGCACCGACCCGCGCCTGGCCGAACGCTGGGACCTGGTCGCCTTCGGCACCGAACTGGGCACCGCCTACTCCGAGCTGACCGACCCGGTCGAACAGCGCCGCCGCCTCACCGAGCAGTCCCTGCTGGCGGCGGGCGGCGACCCGGAGGCGATGGAACTCGACGAGGACTTCCTGGACGCCCTGGAGTACGCGATGCCACCGACGGGCGGCCTCGGCATCGGAGTGGACCGCCTGGTGATGTTCCTGACCGGCCTGACCATTCGGGACACCCTCCCGTTCCCCTTGGTCCGCCGCCGCTGACCTACCGCCGCCGCACGGCTTCGTCGGCGGGTCAGCCGTCCGGGCGCAGCAGGAGCAGGTCCTCACCCCAGGAGTCCAGCACCCGATCGTGCCCGGCGGCCCGGGCGGCCGCCTCGAACCGGCCGAACAGGGCCCGCTGGGTGTCCCGGTCTCCGTCGGCCAGGATGCGGCGCACCACCGGCGGCAACCGATCCGCACCCCACTCGGGCGCGCCGAGCGGATACCGCTCCAGCTCCCAGCACAGGTACTTGTTGCACCGGTCGGCGTCGGCGAGCGGTGAGGCGTGCCCGTCGCGCAGGACCAGTGGAGGTCGTGGTCGGAGCGTGCGGTGGGCATGCCGTCGTGCACCCGGGAGCCGCTGAGCACCAGTCCGGCGACGTCCGGGTCGGCGCCCGCTCGTGCCACGAAGGCGGCGAACGTGGCCTCGGGCGTGTCCAGGAGGGCGGGGGAGTCGGGCACGCCGCGACGGTAAGGGGCTCTGTCGGCCGCCGCACCCGATTTTCCGTGCGCTCGGTTCGCGCGTCCGGGTGCTTGCGCTGAGTGGGTGTTTCCTTGACGCCGGTGCGGTGGTGGTGTGGTGCGTCGTGCGGTCGGCGGGCGACTGATTGGTCATGAAGAAGGATCAGTTCCTCACCCGGCGCCGGGCGCTGCTCACCGGTGCCGCCGCTCTGGGCGCGGCCGGGACCGCCGGGCTGTTCGCACTGGAGGGCGCCGACGAGCCGCCCCGCCCCGCCGCGCCCGCCGCCGGCGCCCCCGCCCAGCTGCCGGAGAAGCCGTCCGCCTACCGTCTGCAGCCCCTGACCGGATATGGGCCGCCGCACACGGCACCGCCACGCACACCGGTGCGGCGCGAACCGCTGCTGAAGATCTCCGCGCGGGGCCGCACCATGTTCCTGACCTTCGACGACGGTCCCGACCCCCGCTACACCCCGGGCATCCTGGACACCCTGCGCGAGCACGACGTGCGGGCCACGTTCTTCGTGTGCGGGGAACAGGCCGACTGGAACCGGGACCTGCTGGCCCGCATGGCCGACGAGGGCCACGTCGTCGGCAACCACACCTGGTCCCACCCGCTGCTCACCCAGCTCGGCCGGGGGGAGATCCGCAGCGAGATGGAACGCACCAGCGACGTCATCGAGGTCGCCTACGGCGAGCGCCCCCGCTGGTTCCGCGCCCCCTACGGCGCCTGGAACCGCGCCGCCTTCCAGCTCGGCGCCGAGCTGGGCATGGAGCCGCTGGCCTGGACCGTCGACACCGAGGACTGGACCATCCCCGGCACGGGAGCCATCGTCCGCGCGGTGGAGGAGGGTGCCGGCCCCGGCGTCGTGGTGCTCTCGCACGACGCCGGCGGGGACCGCTCCGAGAGCGTCGGCGCGCTGCGCCGCTACCTGCCGCACCTGCTGGACTCCGGCTACCACCTCACCGTGCCGAGCCGCCCGTACGCCTGAGAGCTCGCGGGCCTTCGCCCGCCTGCCGGGATCCCGCTCAGCGGACCTCGGTCAGGCGGGCGAAGACGACGACGTTCCCGTCGTAACCGTTCTTCTTGGAAAAGCCGCCCCCGCAGGTGATGACCCGCAATTCCGCCGCGCCTTTGGAAGCGTAGACGCGGTCGCCGGGGAAGTCGGCCTTGGAGAACACCTCGATGCCGTAGATCTCGAACACCGCCGTCTTTCCGTCCTGGCGGTGCACCTCGACGCGATTTCCCTTTTTCAGCGCGCCCAGCCCATAGAAGACCGCAGGGCCCTGTTTGTTGTCGACGTGGCCGACGACGACCGCGGTGCCCTTTTCCCCGGGCGAGACCGAGCCGGTGAACCAGCCCGCCAGATTCGGGTCCTCCGGGGGTGGCGCGTCCACCCAGCCGTCCGCGTCCAGGCCGACCGGCATGAGGGGCGCGTCGACCTGGATCGCGGGAATGCGCACCCGGTCGGCCACGGAGAACGCCAGCGGTTCGGGCGCCCGGGAGAGCAGGCCCTGGGCGCTGCGGCTGTCCGCGGCCGCCGCTGACGCCGGCTGCGGCGGACCGACGTCGAACTCCCCGGAGCCATTGCGAATGAGCGCGAGACCGGTGAGCAGAACCAGCGCTATCACCCCCCAGGGGGCGCGCTTTCTCCGCCGCTCCTCCTCCTCGGCCAGTTCGGACAGCTCGGACGCAGACATTCGCCATCCCCTTTCGACACGGCCGTCGCCGCGCCATGGTGCGCATGAAAGAACGCTAAGTCCGGTCGGCCCGAGCGGCGAGGAGGCGACAGCGAACGGGTGGCGGGAGTTCCCCGTGTGCGCCATCCGTGGCGCGGCCGAACGGATCGTTTCTGACGGTCCGTGACCTGCGGCGATATCCGGCTGCGGCCCCTGTTCACGGTGTGTCGTCTCACCGGGACGGACCATCCCCGAAATGCGGGAGCGCGCACGGCATCTGAGGGTTTTGCCGGGAGACGCTTTCTCGCCGATCGACCGGGGACGGGTCCCGGGGCGTCTTCCGCGGAGGATCACATGCGCAACTCTCGTGCCCTGGCGGCCACGGCCGCCGCGGTCGCCGCCCTCGGCCTCGCCGCCCCCTCGGCCGCCGCGCGGGACGGCATGAACTTCAGACTGAGCAACATCGTCGCGCTGCCCAGCGTCATCGCCCGCGGCGGGCAGCTCACCATCACCGTCGACGGCTGCCCGTCCGGCGGTACCGCCACCTCGGACGCCTTCCAGCCCACGCCGCTCACCCCCATCCACGGCGCCAACCAGACCGCCAAGGGCACCGCGACGATCAACAACAACGCACGCCCCGGTGCGCACAGCATCACGGTCAACTGCAACGGCCGGTCCCTGACCAACCCGGCGGCCTTCACCGTCATCGGTGGTGTCCGCGGCGGTCTGGGCGGCAGCAGCTCCAGCGGCGCCACCCCCATTGACATGGCGATCGGCGGCGGGCTCGTGGCCGCGGCCGTCATCGGCGGCGGCGTGTTCTGGATGCGCCGCCGCTCCGAGAAGCACATCTGATCCCCGCGTCGCGTCTTTCCCTTCCCACCGCGCACACGTCGCACCGCGCACACGTCGCACCGCGCACACGACCAGGGCGCCGCCCTGGACCCCGAACGGGGTCCGGGGCGACGCCCTGCGGCACACCCGGCCGGCGGCGCACACGCGGATCAGCTGCCGCTCTCGCCGCTCCGCCGCCGCGCGAGGAGATACGCCGCGCCGGCCGACCCGGCGACGAGTGCCGCGCCCAGCCCGATCTCCCGTGCGTCGAACCCGCCGACGCTGCCTCCCGCACCTGCGTGCACCCCGCGGGGCACCGTCGGCTGCAGCGGCTGAGGCGTCGGACGCACCGGCCGGCCGCCGGCGATGCCCAGTCCCGTCGAGCCGCTCACCCCGTCACAGGTGAACGTCACCCGGTAGACGGCGCCCGGGCGCGCGTCCCGGTCGACGGTCGCCGTCGCCGACGACAGGCGCGGCGCGATGGTGACCGTGTCGAACACACCCGAGGAGACCGTGACCGCTCCTCGGCAGCCCCCGCGGCCGCGGTCGACCTGGAGGACGACCTGCCCGCCGGCCGAGACCGTCGACGGGACGACGCTGAAACCGAAGGGGGTGATGTTGCTGCCGTCGCCGTGCGCGACGGCGCCCGGCGCCGTCAGGGCGAGGCCGCCCAGGCTCAGCAGAGCGGCCGAAGCGACGCGTATCGCGCGCATGTGTTTCCTCCGGAATCCGAGGAGCGGCTGCGGACCTGTTCCGCTTGCGCAGAAGTGCCCCTCGATGACCGAAACGCTAAAAAGAGGATCGCGCCCCCGCGATCGCAGTAGCGCGAACGGGTCAAGCGTGTGCTCCATACGGGCGACGTGGCGTACGCGTCCGGGGGACGCATCGGCGTGGCGACGAGCGGCCCGGGCGTCCACCGCACCGCCGACCGTGCGGGCCGCCGCCAACCCTCGCTGACTCGGCCTCGGCGTCCGACAAGAGGCGTGACTCACCCCTTGGCGTGCGGGAAGAGGCTGAGCAACGGCTCCATCGACGCGGCCGTGTCCCGGCTGTACGGCGCGTCGAAGTCCCAGATCAGGAACAGCAGGAAGGCGATAAGGGCCGAGAAGAGGCCCGCGAGGACCAGTTCGCGCGGGGTGCGGCGGATCTGGAGGGCGAAGACCATGCCGATGGTGACCACCGCCCCGGTGAGCAGCCCGAACCACACCACGCCCGGCATGGTCGGCGAGGTGGCGTTCGCACGGGCGGTGCGGGCTTCGTCGGCCGCGGTGACCTGGTCGAGCAGCGGCTGGTAGGCCTGCGCCTCGAAGTCGTTGCGCGGCTGGTAGTCGGTGACGTCCCGGCGCAGCCCGTCGAGCAGGCGGGTGCCGCGCTCGGTGACCGCGCCGTGGTCCTCCATCGCCTTCCACTCCTTGGTGGCGACGTGTCCGACATAGGCGTTGACATCCGCCCGGATCCGGTCACGGATCGGACCGGGATAGACCCGGACGCGCTGGTCGATCTCGTGCAGCGCCTGCGCCTCCGCCTGCACATGGTCCTGCGCGGTGCTGCGCGCCTCCCACACGCCCGCGATCGCCAGGCCCAGGACGATGGCGTAGACCACGCCGATCCACATGGTCATGTACTCGATGACGTCCGGAGTCTCACTGGGGTCCTCGTCCTCGGCCGCCGTGCGGTGACGGACGAGCGTGATGACGACCACCACGACACAGGCGGCCAGCATCGCGAGGGTGAGAACAAGCCATTCCGGCAACGGGGGTACCTCCGGGGCTCAGCGCGGGCGGAGCGCGGCGACGGCCACGATCGCGGGCGTGGTGATGAGCAGGACATAGACGACGGGCGAGACGTGGTGGCTGCGCTGCCGTCGGGGCGGCGCCGCGTGCTGCCGCGGGTAGTTCACCGGGCTCGTGGAGGGCCGCGGTGCCGGCGTCGGGGTGGGCGTGGGGACCGGCGGCGGAGGCGGGGCCGGGCGGACCGGCGCGGGCCGGGGCGCGGGCGCCGGTGGTGCGAGCTCCGGTGGTGCGGGGGCCGGTGGTGCCGGGGCCGCAGGCGTGGGCCGCGGTTTCGTCGGCGGGGGTTTCGGTGCCGGCTTCGGCGGCGGTGGTTTCGGCGAAGGCACAGGCACAGGCGGAGGTGGCGGCACAGGCGGCGGTGGCGGTGGAGGAGGCGGTGGTGGCGGGGGAGTCGGACTGGGTGTCGGGCTCGGTGAACACCCGGGCGGGATCGGCCAGTCGAGGCTGCCGGCCGCCGCCACCGCCGTCACCCCGTCCGGTCCGGTCGAGGCGTAGGCGCAGGCGTCGGCCGTCGCCGTCCCGGCCGGTGCGCCCACCAGGAACCAGCTCAGGGCCACCGCGGCCAGCACCCGTGTGCCCACGGTGGTTCGGGTCGGTCCGGGTCCATACACGACGCAGATCATGAGGTGCGCGGGACCCCGTCATGCCTGGCCGGCGGCGGAATGCTCCGAATGAGCGACGGCGCTCGGCGTGGCGCCGTGCACGGCTGACGCTCGTATGTCCGGCGCTCCGCACGCCTGTCCGACGGAATCACCCCCTCCGCAAAGATTTCCGCACCGGCGTTGAACACACCCACCGTCCCGCTGCGTACCCCATGCCGTGCAGCGACGCAGCAGGGCGCTGCAACACATTTGTGAACGTGGGGAGTTGACGATGAAGACCTCGTGGCGGAGCGCCTCGCTCGCGGTGGGCGCCGTGGCCGTACTGGCGCTGACGACGGCGTGCGGGCAGGGCGACGGTGGTGCCAAGGCGGCCGCCCAGAACGTCGGTGCCACGGCCCCGGTCGGTGGCTACAGCACCGCCGGCGGCGGTTACGGCGTCGGCAACGGCTCCTCCGGCCAGAGCTCCGCACCGCAGGCCCGGCCGGCCCCCGCGGGCAAGCTGTCCGTCACCGACAACGCCGAACTGGGCAAGGTGCTCACCGACGGCTCCGGGCTCACCCTGTACCGCTTCGACGCGGACACCGCCGATCCGTCCAAGTCGACCTGCGACGGCGACTGCGCCAAGGTGTGGCCGCCGGTACCCGCGGACGACGTCATCGCCGGTACCGGCATCGAGCCGTCCGAGCTGGGCGAGGTCACCCGCGCCGACGGCACCAAGCAGCTCACCATCGGCGGCTGGCCGGCGTACCGCTACGCCAAGGACGTCAAGGCGGGCGAGGTCAAGGGCCAAGGCCTCAAGGGCAAGTGGTTCGCGCTCGCTCCCGACGGCAAGAAGGCGAAAGCATCCGATCTGCCCGGACTGTCCGTCCGCAAGGACCCCAACCTCGGTGACATCGTCGTCGACCGCAACGGCATGACCGTCTACCGCTTCCTGAAGGACCAGGCCTGGCCCAAGCCGGTCTCCGCCTGCACCGGCGCCTGTCTGCAGAAGTGGCCGGCCGTCGAACCCGTCGCCGCCGGCGACACCAAGGACGTGAAGAAGAAGGGCCTGATGAGCTTCACCCGGCCCGACGGCGTCAAGCAGCAGACGGTCAACTGCTGGCCCGTCTACACCTTCTCCGGTGACAAGACCCCCGGGGACATCAACGGTCAGGGCGTCGGCGGCACCTGGTACGCCGTCGCACCCGACGGAAAGCCGGTCGGCGCGCCGAAGAAGTGACGGATCACACCTCCCAGGGTGTCCGCCCCCCCGCCCGGGTGGCGCGCACGGCCGACGGACCGCCCCCTCCGCACCGCACGGAGGGGGCGGTTCGCTGCACGGAGGGGGCGGTTCGCTGTGTGCGCCGCCCTGTACTCTGCGCAGCACCCCGGACACGTGCGGTAGTAACGTGGCGCGGCCCCGCACACGCACGTGCCGCAGGCAGTGACCGGGAACGGACGGTCAATTTCCGGTTCTGCTCGCTACTTGACCCGACGATCAGTAGCCTCTGCTCGAACACCGGATCGCCTACGCCTTGGAGAGATGGATGGAGCGTCCCGCTTGGGCCCCCCGAAGCATCGACATCTCGGTGCCGAGCGTCTCGCGCATCTACGACTACTACCTGGGCGGTTCGCACAACTTCGAGGTGGACCGGGAAGCCGCCCGCAGGGCCATGGAGTTCCTGCCGGGGCTGCCCAAGGTCATGCAGGCGAACCGGGCGTTCATGCGCCGGGCCGTGCGCTTCGCGGCCGACGAGGGCATCACCCAGTTCCTCGACATCGGCTCCGGCATCCCCACCTTCGGCAACGTCCACGAGATCGCCCAGAGCGCCCGCCCCGGCGCGCGCGTCGTCTACGTCGACCACGACCCGGTGGCGGTGGCGCACAGCCAAGCGGTGCTGGAGGGCAACGAGAACGCCGACGTCGTCGCGGCGGATCTGCTCAAGCCCCACGAGATCCTGGCCAGTGAGCAGGTGGAGCGGCTGATCGACCTGAAGCGGCCGGTGGCGCTGCTCCTCGTTGCCATACTGCACTTCGTGGAGGACGAGGACGACCCGTACGCCGCAGTGGCCGAACTGCGCGACGCGCTCGCGCCCGGCAGCCTGCTGGCGCTCACGCATGCCTCGTACGAGGGAATCCCGGTGCCTCCCGAGCGGGCAGGGGGTGCGGTGGACGTGTACCAGGACATTCGCCACCCGTTGGTCATGCGCTCGCCTGACGAGATCGCGCGGTTCTTCGAGGGGTACGAGATGGTGGAGCCGGGGCTGGTGCCGATGCCGCTGTGGCGGCCCGAGACGGCGCCGGAGGACGAGGACCCGTTCGCCTTCTCCGGCTTCGCGGGCGTGGGGCGTACGGCGTGAGCGCGGAACCGGACGGGCCGGAGGACAGACTGCGCCGGTTCGCCACGATCTGGGCCCGGGCGGTGTTCCCGCTGACCTCCACCTCGGCGACCCGGCCGGAGTTCGAGGCGCACCTGCTTCCCCTGGCCCGGCGGCTCAGCGAGGCACTGCACGCGCAGGCCACGGTCACCGAGGAGGGCCGGGCGATCGGCGCCGCGCTGGTCGCCGCGCACTGCACCGACCCGGAGGCGCTCAACCGCACCCTGGACTGCGTGGACGCCTACCTCGTGCTCTACTGCGGCGGCGACGGCGATCCGGAGGAGCTGCGCACCCGCTGCTCCCGGCTCCAGCACGCCATGGCCGCCGGCTACGCGCAGGCGCTGCGCGAACGCACCCTGGGCGAGCAGGAGGCCATCGCGCAGGCGGCGTTGCAGGCGCAGGGCGTGGTGGCGCAGGCGCTGCACGCCAGCGAGGCCCGCTTCCGTGCGGTGTTCGAGGGTGCCGCCATAGGAATCGGCATCGCCGACCTCGACGGCACCATACTGCAGGTCAACGGCGCGCTGGTGCGCATGTTCGGCGGCATCGAGCAGGCGGTGCGCGGCCGCAACGTCAAGGAGTGGACGCACGCCGAGGACGCCCCGCAGGTGTGGCGCCTGTACGACGAGCTGGTACGCGGCGAACGCGAGCACTACCACGTGGAGAAGGCGTTCTACCGCCCCGACGGAACGGTCCTGTGGACCAACCTGACGGTCTCCCTGCTGCGCGACGCCGACGGCGAGCCGCAGTACCAGCTGGCGTTGATGGAGGACACCACCGAGCGGCGCCTGCTCAACCTGCGGCTGCGCTACGAGGCCACGCACGACGCGCTGACCGGTCTGCCCAACCGCACGCTGTTCTTCGAGCGGCTGGAGAAGGTCCTCGCCCAGCGCGGGGGACAGCGCTTCGGCCTGTGCTACCTGGACCTCGACGGCTTCAAGACCATCAACGACAGCCTCGGACACGCGGCCGGCGACCGGCTGCTCGTCGAGGTCGCCGACCGGCTGCAGTCCTGCGCGACCGCGCCCGGCGAGATGGTGGCCCGGCTCGGCGGCGACGAGTTCGTCGCGCTGACCACCGGACCCGACAGCCGGCGCGAGGTCGACGAACTCGCCGCGCGCATCATGAACGCCCTCCTCGCGCCCGTACGCATCGACGGCCGCGAGCTGACGGTGCGCGGCAGCATCGGCATCGTCGAGGGCGCCGCCGGTGAGCGCAGCGCGGCGGAGGTGCTGCGCAGCGCCGACATCACCATGTACCGGGCGAAATCGGCCGGCGGCAACCGCTTCGAACTCGCCGACCCGGAGGCCGACGCCCGCGCCATCACCCGGCACGGGCTGACCACGGCGCTGCCGGCCGCCCTGGAGCGCGGCGAGTTCTTCATCGAGTACCAGCCGCTGGTGCACCTCGGCGACGGCAGCGTACGCGGCGCGGAGGCGCTGGTGCGCTGGCTGCACCCGCAGCACGGAGTGCTCGGCCCCGACCGGTTCATCCCGCTCGCCGAGCACACGGGGCTCATCGTGCCGCTGGGCCGGTGGGTGCTGGACCAGGCGGTGCGCCAGGCGCGCCAGTGGCGTGAACGCAACGCCGGGGCGGGCCCGCTGCGCATCAACGTCAACCTCTCGCCGTGCCAGCTCACCCATCCCGGGCTGGTGCAGGACACCGTGGACATCCTGGAGCGCGCGGGCGTGGAACCGGACGCGCTGTGCCTGGAGGTGACCGAGTCGGCCCTGATCGGCGCCGACGACGACCTGCTCAAACCGCTGCGCCGGCTGGCCGAGATGGGCATCGACATCGCCCTGGACGACTTCGGCACGGGCTACTCGAACCTGGCGAACCTGCGCCGGCTGCCGGTGTCCGTCCTGAAGCTGGACCGGTCCTTCACGCAGGGCATGCAGCAGTTCCCGGCCGACCCCGTCGACCTGAAGATCGTCGAGGGAATCGTCTCGCTCGCCCACAGCCTCGACCTCGCGGTCACCGTCGAGGGCGTGGAGACCGGCGCCCAGGCCGAACAGCTGCGGATACTGGGCTGCGACACCGCCCAGGGCTGGTACTACGCCCGCCCCGGCCCACCGGAACGGCTGCACGAATTGGCCCTGGCGGACGCGAGGGGCTGAACCGATGCGGATACGGCGGCTGGACCTCGGGTACTTCGTGCGCCCGGCCCCGGAGACCGGTGGGGCGCATCCGCGCGTCGAGCCCGTCCTGGCCTACCTCGTGAGTCACGAGCGGGGCCCGATCCTGTTCGACACCGGGATCGGAGCGGCGAGCCCGGAGACGGAGGCCCACTACCGGCCCCGTCGCCGAGGGCTGCGCGAGGCCCTGGCGGCGGCCAGGGTGGCCCCCGAGGACATCACCCTCGTCGTCAACTGCCACCTCCACTTCGACCACTGCGGCGGCAACCCGCTCTTCCCGGGCACGCCCGTCGTGGTCCAGGACGTGGAGCTGGTCACGGCCCGCGCCGGGGGCTACACCTTCGACGAGCTGATCGACTTCCCCGGCGTGACGTACGAGGAGCTGAAAGGCGAGGCGGAGATCCGCCCGGGCGTGTGGATCGTCCCGACGCCCGGGCACACCGAGGGCCACCAGTCGCTGGTGGTGCGCCTGAGCGACGGCACGGTCGTGCTCGCCGGGCAGGCCCACGACTTCGCCTCCGACTTCGCCGCGGACCACCTGGCCCGCGAGGCGGCCCGCGACGGCGCCGCACCACCCCTGCCCCCGTACCGGCCCTGGCTGGACCGCCTGGCCGCCTTCGACCCCCGCCGCGTCCTCTTCGCGCACGACGCCTCGGTGTGGGAGCCGCCCCAGGGCCCCTGACGCTCCGGGCCACCCTGCACGGCACCAGCCGGCCCGGCCCGCCGCGCCCCGCAGGGGCGCAAAGGGGCGCGGGGAAACTGCGCGAGCAACCACAACGAACCCGCGGACGCCGAGCCGGCCGAAGCTCAACGGCGCTGATGCGAAGCCCGCCCCGGCTTCACCGCTCAAGAAGCATCCGCTGCAACTCCCGCGCAGCCCGAGGCGGAGCCACATCGCTGCGATGGGCGAGCGCGATCGTCCGATGCAACCCCGGCCGGGCCAACGCAGTGACCCGCAGGCCGCGCCCCGACCGCGCCGCCACCATACGGGGCACGACGGCCACCCCGAGCCCCGCCCGCACGAACCCCAGCACCGCGTCCATCTCACCGCCCTCCACCGCGAAGTCCGGCTCGAACCCGGCGGAACGACAGGCCGCCACCGTCAGCTCCCGCAAGTCGTACCCGTGCCGGAACATCACCAGACGCTCGCCCTCCAGGTCGGCGATCCGCACCGCCCGCCGCCCGCCGCCCGGCGTCGGCGCCTCCGGTGAGGACACCACGACCAGGTCCTCGCGCAGCAGCTCCACCGTGGTCAGGGCCGGCGACGGCGTCGGCAGGGGCAGCACCACCAGCGCCAGGTCCAGCGCGCCGCGGGCCAGCTCCCGTACCAGGTCGTGCGAGCCGCTCTCCTCGATCAGCAGCTGGATGCCCGGGTAGCGGTCGTGGAAGGCCCGCAGCACGTCCGGCAGCAGGCCCGTGCACAGACTGGGCGTGGCGCCGAGCCGCACCCGGCCCCGCCGCAGCTGCGCCAGCTCCTGCACCTCGTGGCGCGCGGTGTCGGCGTCGGCCAGGATCCGCCGCGCGAGCGGCAGCAGGGTCTCCCCGGCGTCGGTCAGCGTGATGTTGCCGCGCGCCCGCTGGAACAGATCGGCGCCCAGCTCCCGCTCCAGCGCCTTGATCTGCTGGGACAGCGACGGCTGGGCGACATGGACCTGCTCGGCGGCCCGCGTGAAGTGGCGGGTCTCGGCGACGGCGACGAAGTACTGGAGCTGCTGGAACTGCATCCAGCCAGCATAGGCTCCGCCTATCGAATCAAGCTGGACCATGTCTTGGACCGATCGCCCTCCCAGCCCCTAGCGTGCTGAGACATGGCTCTGGCAACGCGGACGGACCGACGGCCGTCCATGGCACGCACCGTGTGGGACTCCACCGTCGGCAAGAAGACGGTCATGGCCGTCAGCGGCGTGATCATGCTGCTGTACCTGGTCGCCCATGTGATCGGCAATCTGAAGATCTTCTTCGGCGCCGGGGAGTTCAACCACTACGCGCGCTGGCTGCGCACCGTCGGCGAGCCCTTCATGCACTACGAGTGGACGCTGTGGCTGGTCCGCGTCGTCCTGATCGCCGCGGTCGTCGCGCACGCCGTCTCCGCGTACCAGCTCAGCCGCCGCGACATCAGGGCGCGGCCCAGCAAGTACGTGCACTCCAAGCCGCGGGCGAGCTACGCGACGCGCACCATGCGCTGGGGCGGGATCATCCTCGGCCTGTTCATCGTCTGGCACATCCTGGACCTGACCACCGGCACCGTGCACTCCGGCGGTTTCCAGGAGGGCCACCAGTACCAGAACGTCGTGGACACCTTCTCCACCTGGTACGGCAACGTGATCTACATCGTCGCGATGCTCGCCCTCGGCCTGCACATCCGGCACGGCTTCTTCAGCGCCGCCCAGACCCTCGGCGCCGGCAGCCGCACCCGCAACCGGACCCTCAAGACCGTCGCGAACATCCTCGCGCTGCTGCTCACGGCCGGTTTCATCGCCGTCCCCGTGGGCGTCATGACCGGAGTGGTGAGCTGACATGACCTCCTACGTCGACTACACGCCCGGCGAACCGATCGCCGACACCAAGGCCCCCGCCGGCCCGATCCACGAGCGCTGGGACACGCGCCGCTTCGAGGCCAAGCTGGTCAACCCCGCCAACCGGCGCAAGCACACGGTGATCGTCGTCGGCACCGGGCTCGCGGGCGGCTCGGCGGGCGCCACCCTCGCCGAACAGGGCTACCACGTCGTCCAGTTCTGCTACCAGGACTCCCCGCGCCGCGCCCACTCCATCGCCGCGCAAGGAGGCATCAACGCGGCGAAGAACTACCGCAACGACGGCGACTCCGTCCACCGGCTGTTCTACGACACCGTCAAGGGCGGCGACTTCCGGGCGCGCGAGTCGAACGTGCACCGGCTCGCGCAGATCTCCGTCGAGATCATCGACCAGTGCGTGGCCCAGGGCGTGCCCTTCGCCCGCGAGTACGGCGGCCTGCTCGACACCCGCTCCTTCGGCGGCGTCCAGGTCTCCCGCACCTTCTACGCCCGCGGGCAGACGGGCCAGCAGCTGCTGCTCGGCGCCTACCAGGCCCTCAGCCGGCAGATCGCCGCGGGCAACGTGGAGATGCACGCGCGCACCGAGATGCTCGACCTGATCGTCGTCGACGGCCGGGCCCGAGGCATCGTGGCGCGCGATCTGATCACCGGGAAGATCTCGACGTACTTCGCCGACGCGGTCGTTCTCGCCTCCGGCGGCTACGGCAACGTCTTCTACCTGTCGACCAACGCGATGAACTCCAACGCGACCGCGGTCTGGCGGGCGCACCGGCGCGGAGCCTACTTCGCCAACCCGTGCTTCACCCAGATCCACCCCACCTGCATCCCGCGCACCGGCGACCACCAGTCGAAGCTGACGCTGATGAGCGAGTCGCTGCGCAACGACGGCCGGATCTGGGTGCCCAAGGCCAAGGGCGACACCCGTGCGCCGAACGCGATCCCCGAGGACGAGCGCGACTACTACCTGGAGCGCATCTACCCCTCCTTCGGCAACCTCGTCCCGCGCGACATCGCCTCCCGCGCCGCGAAGAACGTCTGCGACGAGGGCCGCGGTGTCGGCCCCGGCGGGCAGGGCGTCTACCTGGACTTCGCGGACGCCATCAAGCGCATGGGCCGCAAGGCGGTCGAGGCCAGGTACGGCAACCTCTTCGACATGTACCAGCGGATCACCGACGAGGATCCGTACCAGGTGCCGATGCGGATCTACCCGGCCGTGCACTACACGATGGGCGGCCTGTGGGTCGACTACGACCTGCAGACCACGATCCCGGGCCTGTTCGCGATCGGCGAGGCGAACTTCTCCGACCACGGCGCCAACCGGCTCGGTGCGTCCGCGCTGATGCAGGGCCTGGCCGACGGCTACTTCGTGCTGCCGGCGACGATCAACGACTACCTCGCGCGCAACCCGCTGGGGGACACGGTCACCGACGAGCACCCGGTCGTCCAGGAGGTCCTGGCCGAGACCGAGGACCGGCTGAACCTGCTGCTGTCCGTCGACGGTGACCGCACCCCGGACTCCTTCCACCGCGAACTCGGCGAACTGATGTGGGAGTTCTGCGGCATGGCCCGCACCGACGCGGGCCTGCGCAAGGCGCTCGAGCGGATCCCGGAGATCCGCGAGGAGTTCTGGCGCCGCATCAAGGTGCCCGGCAGTGGCGAGGAGCTCAACCAGTCCCTGGAGAAGGCGAACCGCATCGTCGACTACCTGGAACTGGCCGAGCTGATGTGCCTCGACGCGCTGCACCGCGCCGAGTCCTGCGGCGGCCACTTCCGCGAGGAGTCCCAGACCTCCGACGGCGAGGCCGCCCGCCGGGACGACGAGTTCTCCTACGCGGCGGCCTGGCAGTTCACCGGCACCGGCGAGGCTCCCGTCCTGCACAAGGAAGACCTGGTCTTCGAGTACGTCCACCCCACCCAGCGGAGCTACGCATGAAGCTCACCCTGCGCGTCTGGCGGCAGAAGAACGCCGACGCCGACGGCGCCATGTCCACCTACGAGGTGGACGGCGTCTCGCCCGACATGTCCTTCCTGGAGATGCTGGACGTCCTCAACGAACAGCTCATCCTCTCCGGTGAGGACCCGGTCGCCTTCGACCACGACTGCCGCGAGGGCATCTGCGGCGCGTGCTCGCTCGTCATCAACGGCGACGCGCACGGCCCGGAGCGCACCACCACCTGCCAGTTGCACATGCGGTCCTTCCGGGACGGCGACACGATCGACATCGAGCCGTGGCGGGCGGCGGCGTTCCCGGTAGTGAAGGATCTGGTCGTCGACCGCTCGGCCTTCGACCGGATCATCCAGGCCGGCGGCTACATCACCGCCCCGACCGGATCCGCACCGGAGGCGCACGCGACCCCTGTCCCGAAGGCCGACGCGGACTACGCCTTCGAGCACGCCGAGTGCATCGGCTGCGGCGCCTGCGTGGCCGCCTGCCCCAACGGCGCGGCCATGCTGTTCACTTCAGCGAAGGTGAACCACCTGGGAGTCCTCCCGCAGGGCTCGCCCGAGCGCGAGACCCGCGTCCTGGACATGGTGGCCCAGATGGACGCCGAGGGCTTCGGCGGCTGCACTCTGGCCGGCGAGTGCGCCACCGCCTGCCCCAAGGGCATCCCGCTCACCTCCATCACCCACATGAACAAGGAGTGGCTGCGCGCGACCCGCAAGGTCGCCAGGCGCTGACAGACGTTCGCCGTCAGGCGCGAACGGGCGGGACCGGGGGCTGGTGCTCTCCCCGGTCCCGTCTCGCTTCGGTGCCTGGCATTCAACAGCTCCACATCCTCGCTCCTGGCTGCGGTCACGTCCACGCCAACCGGCGTCGGAAGAAACGAGGGGTACCGCCCCCTCGCCCTTCCGGCCGTACCAGGAGTCAGCCATGACCGGCGTTTCCACGCTCGACCGTCCGCCGCGGCCCGCCGCGCCCACCCGTTACACCGTCTCCCTCACCCGGGACGAGGCCGAGGTGCGGGCCGCGCAGCGGCTGCGGCACGACGTCTTCGCCGGGGAGACGGGCGCCCTGCTGACCACCCCGCAGCCCGGCCACGACATCGACGCCTTCGACGCGTACTGCGACCACCTGCTGGTGCGCGAGGAGACCAGCGGGCAGGTCGTCGGCACCTATCGGCTGCTGCCGCCCGAGCGGGCCGCCGCCGCCGGACAGCTCTACTCCGAGGGCGAGTTCGACCTCGGCGCGCTCGACGCGATCCGCCCCGGCCTCGTCGAGGTGGGCCGTTCCTGCGTCCACCCCGACCACCGTGACGGCGCCGTCATCGGCCTCATCTGGGCCGGCATCGCCCGCTACATGGCCGACCGCGGCCACGAGTGGCTGGCCGGCTGCTGCTCCCTGCCGCTCGCCGACGGCGGCGCCCTCGCCGCCGCCACCTGGGACCGGGTACGGGCCAAGCACCTCGCCCCCGAGGAGTACCGGGTGCGCCCGCTGCTGCCGTGGACCCCGCGCACGGCCGGCACGCCGGCACCCCGCGCCGAGCTGCCCGCCCTGCTTCGCGGCTATCTGCGCCTGGGCGCCTGGGTGTGCGGCGAGCCCGCCCACGACCCGGACTTCGGGGTGGCGGACCTGTACGTGCTGCTGCCGATGCGCCGCGTCGACCCGCGCTATCTGCGGCACTTCCTCTCCCTCGTCCCGGCCTGATGAGCGTCTGGCTGCCCAGCGCCCCCTGCACCCCCGGGACGTGCGTGGAGGCGAGGGCGCGCATCAGTGCCGTACCGCGCGCGGTGTTCAGGCTGGCCGGGCTGGTCGCCGTGCTGCTCGTCGGGATCGCGCTGGCCCCGCTCGGCGCGCGGATCCCGGCGCCGGCCGTGCGGATCTGGTGCCGGTGCGTCGTACGGGCGGCCGGCGTGCGGGTGCGGATCACCGGCACCGCCGCCGCGCCCACCGGGGGCCTGCTCCTGGTCGCCAACCACATCTCCTGGCTGGACGTCCCGCTGCTGGCCGCCGTCCGCCCGGCCCGCATGCTCGCCAAGTCCGAGATACGAGGCTGGCCGGTCGCCGGGGCGCTGGCAGCGCGTGGCGGCGTCCTGTTCATCGACCGGGACCGGCTGCGCGCCCTGCCCGGCACGGTCGCCCGGATCGCCGGCACGCTGCGCGCCGGGCAGGCCGTCGCCGTCTTCCCCGAGGGCAGCACCTGGTGCGGCCGCGCCCAGGGCCGCTTCCGCCGCGCCGCGTTCCAGGCCGCGCTCGACGCCGGTGTCCCCGTCCAGCCGGTGCACCTGCGCTACTACCGGCACACCGGGGGAGCGGCCTCGACAGCCCCTGCCTTCGTCGGCGAGGACTGCCTGCTCAGCTCCGTGTGGCGGGTGGTGTCCTCGCGCGGGCTGGTGGCCGAGGCCGAGGTCCGCGCCCCGATCCCACCGGGCCGGCACCCGGACCGCCGCGCCCTCGCCCAGGCCGCGCAGCCCGCTCCGCCCACGGGCGCGCACCTGCCCGGCCTCACCCCGACACGCCTGCCCGCACCCCGACGCCCCGCACTCCTCCCCGCGGACGTCGCCTAGCGCCCCAGCGTCCGCGCCAGATACGGCGCCGTCGCGCTGCCCTCCGCACGGGCCACGTGCCCCGGGGTGCCCGCCGCCACGATGCGGCCGCCCGCGTCGCCGCCGCCGGGGCCCAGATCGATCACCCAGTCGGCGGCCGCGACCACCGTCATGTCGTGCTCGACGACCACCACCGTGTGTCCGGCGTCCACCAGGCCGTGCAACTGGCGCATCAGCACCTCCACGTCGGCCGGGTGCAGGCCGGTCGTCGGTTCGTCCAGCAGATACAGGGTGTGGCCGCGGCGGCCGCGCTGCAGCTCGCTCGCCAGCTTGATGCGCTGCGCCTCACCGCCCGACAGCTCCGTCGCCGGCTGGCCGAGGCGGAGATAGCCGAGACCCACGTCGAGCAGCGTGCCCAGGCTGCGCGCGGCGGCCGGAGTGTCCGCGAAGAACTCCGCCGCGGCCTCCACCGTCAGATCCAGCACCTCGGCGATCGTCCGCCCCCGGTAGGTCACCTGGAGCGTCTCGGGGTTGTAGCGGGCCCCCGCGCAGTCCGGGCACGGCGCGTAGGTGCTGGGCAGGAACAGCAGCTCCACGCTGACGAAGCCCTCGCCCTGGCAGGTCTCGCACCGCCCACCGGGCACGTTGAAGGAGAACCGGCCCACCCCGTAACCCCGGGCCCGCGCCTCGTCCGTGGCCGCGAACACCTTCCGCACCACGTCGAACAGGCCCGTGTACGTCGCCAGGTTGGAGCGCGGGGTCCGGCCGATCGGCCGCTGGTCCACCGATACCAGCCGCCCCACGCCCGGCAGGTCCTCGGTGATCTCGCCCACCAGCGTCGACTTGCCGGACCCCGACACCCCGGTGACGGCCGTGAACACGCCGAGCGGGAACGAGGCGGTCACCTGCCGCAGGTTGTGCCGGGTGACCGGACCGACCGTCAGCTGCCCGCGCCGGGCACGCACCTCACGCACCGGCGCGGGGGAGTCGTCGAAGAGATAGCGCGCCGTCGCCGACTCCGCCACCCCCGCCAGCTCGGCGACCGGCCCGCTGTGCAGCACCCGCCCGCCGTGCTCCCCGGCCCGCGGGCCGACGTCCACCAGCCAGTCGGCGCCGCGCACCACGTCCAGGTGGTGCTCGACCACGAACACCGAGTTCCCGGCCCTCTTCAGTCGCGCCAGCACCGTCAGCAGCGCCTCGGTGTCCGCCGGGTGCAGCCCCGCCGACGGCTCGTCGAGGACGTACACCACCCCGAACAGCCCGGAGCGCAGCTGCGTCGCGAGCCGCAGCCGCTGGAGCTCGCCCGCCGAGAGGGTCGGTGTGGCCCGGTCCAGGCTGAGATAGCCCAGGCCCAGCTCGAGGACCGGCGCGATCCGTGACTTCAGGTCCTCGGTGAGCACGCGGGCCGTCTCGCCGTCGGCGGTCAGCGTGTCCGCCAGTTCCGCCAGCGGCAGCGCCGCCAGCTCGGCGATCGTGCGGCCCGCGAAGGTCACCGCCAGCGCCTCCGGCCGCAGCCGGCTGCCCCCGCAGGCCGGACAGGGCGCGCTGGTCAGGAAGCGTTCCGCCTTCGCCCGCAGCGTCTGGCTCCTGGAGTCCGCGAACGTCTTGAGCACATAACGCCGGGCGCTCATGTACGTCCCCTGGTAGGGCCGTTGGATACGGCCGGCGTCCCGCACCGGATGCACGGTCACCACGGGCTGCTCGTCCGTGAACAGGATCCACTCCCGCTGCTCGACGGGCAGTTCGCGCCAGGGCCGGTCCACGTCGTAGCCGAGCGCGTCGAGGACGTCCCGCAGGTTCTTGCCTTGCCAGGCGCCCGGCCAGGCGGCGATCGCGCCGTCCCGGATCGACAGCGAGGCATCCGGCACCAGCAACTCCTCGCTGGTGTCGTGCACCTGGCCGAGGCCGTGGCAGGCGGGGCAGGCGCCGGCCGCCGTGTTCGGCGAGAACGCGTCGGAGTCGAGGCGCTCGGCGCCCGGCGGATAGGCGCCGGCCCTCGAGAACAGCATCCGCAGCGAGTTGGACAGGTTCGTCACCGTGCCCACCGAGGAACGCGAGGTCGGCGCCGAGCGGCGCTGCTCCAGCGACACCGCGGGCGGCAGCCCGGTGATCTCACCGACCTTCGGCGCGCCCACCTGGTGGATCAGCCGCCGCGCGTACGGCGCCACCGACTCGAAGTACCGGCGCTGCGCCTCGGCGTAGATCGTGCCGAACGCCAGCGACGACTTGCCCGACCCGGACACGCCGGTGAAGACCGCCACCGCGTCGCGCGGGATGTCGACGTCCACGCCCTGGAGGTTGTGCTCACGGGCGCCGCGCACCCGGACGTACGGGTCGTGGGGGCTGTGCATGGCGGTGACTCCGTACGGCTGCTGGGGGACAAACCCCGCGATTCTATGCGAACAGCGTGGCCAGCCGGCGGTAGGAGTCCAGCAGCGCCGCACGGTCGTAGGTGCTCGTGGTGACGAGCACCTCCTGCGCGTCCATCTCCTTCAGCAGCGTCTCCAGCTCCGCGGCGACCTGCTCCTCGGTGCCCGCGATGTGCCCGGTGAGCCCCGACTCGTAGAAGCCGCGCTCCTTCGCCGTCATGGCGCGGGTCCCCACCGTCTCGGCGGGCGGCAGCGGCGGGAAGGCGCCGTGGGTGCGGGAGTACGCCATCGACCAGGCCTCGGGCAGGAGCAGCCGTCGGGCGTCCGCCGCGGTGCCGGCCACCGCGATCGTGCCGGAGATCACCACGTACGGCTCGCTCGCCCACGGCGAGGGCCGAAAGGCCTCCCGGTAGGCGTCGATGCCGCGCCGCATCTTCTCCCGGCCTCGCAGGTCGCCGATCACCATGGGCAGGCCGAGCCGGGCGGCGATCAGGGCGCCCTCTCCCATGGCCAGCACGAACGGCGGCACGCTGAGCCCCTCCGCGGGCCGTGCGTGCACCCCGGTCGGGGAGGTGCCACCGAACCAGCCGAGCAGTTCGACGATCTGCGCCGCGAAGTCCTCGGCGTCGTTCTTGTCACGGCCCAGCGCCCTGCGCACCCCGTCGGTGAAGCCGACCGACCGTCCGAGCCCCATGTCGATCCGGCCGGGGAAGAGGGACTCCAGCACCCCGAACTGCTCCGCGACGATCAGCGGTTGGTGGTTGGGCAGCATCACCCCGCCCGTGCCGACCCGGATCCGCTCGGTCGCCCCGGCCACCGCGGCGGCCAGCACCGTCGGCGCCGAACCGGCCACGCCCGGCACGCCGTGGTGCTCCGACACCCAGAAGCGGTGGTAGCCGAGCCGCTCCGCCTCCCGCGCGAGGCGCACGGTGTCGCGCAGCGCCTCGCCCGCGGGGTGCCCTTCCCGGGTGCGGGAGCGGTCGAGGACGGAGAAACGGGTCCGGCTGATCAGCGCATTCACCTCCTGTTCAACACCCGCGGCCGCGAGGGATTCCCACCGTCACGGTGCGTCGGCGCGCGGACACGGCCGCGCGAACGGCTGATTCTTCATGACTCCTCCCGCCGCTGGGCGTTGCATCTGGTGCGGGCGAAAGACCGCACCTCTCTCCTGGGTTACCCGGAACACCCTGATCGCGGTGGCCGCCGCGTCCGGTGCGAGGCAAGGGCGGCCCCGGCGAGAACGGCTCGGGCAAGGGCGGCTCGTCGAACGCGGGCGGCGGCGCGTCGGCCGGTCGGTGTCTCCGACGCACGCGCGGCCGCAGGCTCCGCACCACGACACCGGCGCTGGTGCGCACCCCGGTCGAGGAGGTGGGCGCCGTGGGAGCCCTCACCGAGACCGGCACGGACGGCTTGCTCCTGGCCGCCCTGGCGAGCGGGGCGCTGCTGCTGGGCGGCGCCGCGCGGTACCGGCGTCACCGCCCGGGCCGGCAAGCACCGAGGCGCCCTATTTGCGTGCCCCGGGCCGCCGGATGACCTGCAACTCCAGCGTCACCGGCGGCGCGGCCACGCCGGGGCCGCCCGCGGCCGCCCAGTCGATGACCTCCTGCGTGCAGTCGTCGTCCGTCGCGAACCCCACCCACACGGCCCGCCCGCCGGCCCGGCGTCCCGCGGCCGACGGCTGGACGACGATGACGTTCGCCTGGTCGCAGGGGCCGAGACAGTCGGTCGTACGGACCTCGAAGCCGTGTTCCTCGGCCGCGGCGCGCAGCCGCTCCAGCTGCCAGACGTGATCGGTGCCGGGGTGCTTGCGGGCGTTGCCGCAGCAGCAGCCCCGGCACACCACGAGGGTGCAGGGCCGCTGCCGGGCGGCACCGACGAAGGACCTGCGGGGGGCGGGGACGGCGGCTCGGACGGGGGATCGCATGGGAGAAGCATGATCCATACGGCGGGGCTAGGGTGGACCGCGTGACTGTTACGTCCGGCACGTCCGCCTCCCGCGCGTCGCGTCGCCCGCTCGCCGTGTTCGATCTCGACAACACGCTCGCCGACACCGCGCACCGTCAGAGGTTCCTCGAGCGGCTGCCGAAGGACTGGGACGCCTTCTTCGCCGCCGCGCCCGCGGACCCGCCGCTCGCCCAGGGTGTCGCGCTGGCCGTGGAGAGCGCGCGGGAGTGCGAGGTCGTCTACCTCACCGGTCGGCCCGAGCGGTGCCGGGCCGACACGCTGGACTGGCTGGCCGCGCACGGGCTGCCCGAGGGGCGCGTGTACATGCGCGGCGACGACGACCGGCGGCCCGCCCGGCGCACCAAACTGCAGACGCTGCGCCGGCTCGCCCGCAGCCGCGAGGTCCGGGTGCTGGTGGACGACGACGAGCTGGTGTGCGACGACGCCGAGCGGGAGGGGTTCACCGTGCTGCGGGCGCGCTGGGCCACCCCCTCGACCGAGCTGAAGGTGGCGCAGGAGCGCGAGGGCCGTACCTGAGCCGTCCGGCTCCGTGTCAGTCGGTCTCCTCGAGCCGGAAGCCGACCTTCAGGCCCACCTGCCAGTGGGCGATGTCCCCGTTCTCGATCTGCCCGCGCACCTGTGTCACCTCGAACCAGTCCAGATTGCGCAGGGTCTGCGACGCGCGCGTGATGCCGTTGCGGATCGCTGCGTCGACACCCTCGGGGGAGGTGCCGACGATCTCCGTGACCCGGTAGGTGTGGTTCGACATGCGGGTGCTCCTCTCGCGGGCGGGGCACGTGTGTGTCACGCGTCACTCCACCGTGCCCCAGAGTGCGGCTCGGCGCGAGGCGGTCGGATCGGCCTTACCCGGGGAAACCCTTGACCCCCCGTATTGGTCCATACCAAAATCCGGCACACCCGTTCGAGTCAGTCGCTCGTCCCCCACGTCGGGTCCCATTCCTCTGTCCGCAGCCTGAAGCCCTCCAGCCAGGACCCCGGGAGCCCCCTCGTGCCACGCCGCCTCCTCGCCCTCGCCTGCGTGTCCGCATGTCTGCTCACCGCCTGTGGCGTCCTGCCGCACGACGGCACCGCGCGCCGTACGGTCACCGTCTGGCTGATGAAGGACAGCGCCTCAGCTGAGTTCCTGCGCCGGTTCACCGACGACTTCGAGCACACCCATCCCGGCCTCGCGCTCGACATCCGCATCCAGCAGTGGACCGGCATCGGCACCAAGGTGCAGGCGGCCCTGAAGGCGGACGGCAGTGACGGCCCCGACGTCATCGAGGTCGGCAACACCCAGGTCCCGCAGTACATCGACAAGGGCGGGCTGCTGGACCTCACCCTGGAGTCCATGCGTGACTGGGGCCTGGACGACTGGCTGCCCGGACTCGCCGAGCCGGGGCAGCGCGACGGACAGCAGTTCGGCATCCCCTGGTACGCCGCCAACCGCGTCGTCATCTACCGCAAGGACCTCTTCGCCGAGGCCGGCGTCACCACACCGCCGAAGACCCGCCAGGAGTGGCTGGAGGCCACCCGGAAGCTGAACTCCGCCGGTCACCAGGGCATCTACCTCGCCGGACAGGACTGGTACACCCTCGCCGGATTCATCTGGGACGAGGGCGGGGAACTCGCCGTGGAGGGCGACGCCGGCTGGCGCGGCACCCTCGACTCCCCGGCCGCCCTGCGCGGCATGGACTTCTACCGGCGGCTGCACGCCCTCGGTGCCGGGCCGGCCGGCGCCGACGAGGAACACCCGCCGCAGGCCGGCGTGTTCGCCTCCAGCCGGGCGGCGCAGATCGTGGCCGTCCCCGGACTCGCCCAGTCCATCGTGCAGCAGAACCCCGGCCTGAAGGGCAAGCTCGGCTTCTTCCCCGTCCCCGGCAGGAACACCGGCCGCACCGGCGCCGTGTTCACCGGCGGTTCCGACCTCGTCGTGCCGCAGAACACCGACGAACGCAAGGGCGCCCTCGCCGTCGTCGAAGCCCTCACCGGCACCCGGTGGGACAGCGACCTCGCCCGCACCATGAACTACGTGCCCAACAAGGCCGGACTCGCCCCGGCCGTCGCCGGTGAGGAGGGGGTCGCGGCCATGGCGGCCGGAGCCGCACACGGCAGGGCGACCCCCAGCACGCCCGAGTGGGCGGTGGTCGAGGCCGACAACCCGATCAAGCGGTACATGACCGCCGTACTGACCGGGGCCGACCCCGCCACCGAGGCCCGGCGCGCCTCACGCCGGATCACCGAGGAGCTGAAGGTGTCGCTGCGCTGAGCCGCCCTCAGCGCACCGTGGCCAGCGACAGCGCGAACCGGCCCTCGTGGTCCGTCCACCAGTGGGACAACTCCATTCCGCAGGCGGCGAGTTCCTCCGCGACCCCTTCCCTGCGGAACTTCGCCGACACCTCCGTGCGCAGTTCCTCGCCCGCCGCGAAGTCGACGGCGAGCCCGAGCGCGGGTACCTTCACGCTCTGCGCGGTGCGGGACCGCAGCCGCATCTCGATCCACTCGCGGTCCGTGTCCCACCGGGCGACGTGGTCGAACGCGTCGGCGTCGAAGTCGGCGCCCAGCTCGCGGTTGATCACGGTGAGGACGTTCTTGTTGAACGCCGCGGTCACCCCGGCCGCGTCGTCGTAGGCGCGGACCAGGACCCGTTCGTCCTTGACCAGGTCCGTGCCGAGCAGCAACGCGTCACCGGGGGAGAGCAGGCCCCGCACCGAGGTGAGGAACGCGGACCGCTCGGCCGGCAGCAGATTGCCGATCGTGCCGCCGAGGAACGCCACCAGCCGCGGCCCCGGTGTGTCCGGCAGGGCGAGCGCGCCGGTGAAGTCGGCGATGAGGGCGTGCACCTGAAGGTCCGGCCGCTCGGCGGCGAGCGCCTGCCCGGCCTGGGTGAGCGCGCTCTCGCTGACGTCGACCGGCACATAGGTGTGCAGGGCGTCCAGCGCGTCGATCAGGTACCGGGTCTTCTCCGAGGAGCCGGAGCCCAGTTCGATCAGGGTGCGGGCCCCGGTGGCGGCGGCGATGTCCCGGGACCGGTCGATCAGGATCTCGCGCTCGGCGCGCGTCGGGTAGTACTCGTCCAGGGCGGTGATCCGCTCGAACAGGTCGCTGCCGTGGGCGTCGTAGAACCACTTCGGCGGCAGCGTCTTCGGGGTGGCCGCGAGGCCGGCGAGGACGTCCGCGCGCAGGGCGGCGTCCGTCGCGTCCTCCGGCAGCGTGCGGGTGATGCGGAACGGGCTCACGGTCGGGGCTCCTTGGGGGGTACGTCCTGATCGAGGTCCTTCAGCGGGGTGAGCAGCACCTCGCTGCGGCTCGCCGTCAGCAGGGTGCGGTCCGGCACCTCGCGCCACAGCGGGTCGTCGTCGTACGGCTCGGAGGCCACGACCGCGCGGTGGCCCGGCTCGGCCAGGTACCACAGGGTGTCGCCCCAGGCGGTCGCGGCGATCGTGTCGCCGTCGGTGAGCAGCAGGTTGAGCCGGGAACCCGGTGCGGCCCGGGCGGTCTCGGCGACCGTGTCGGCCAGCGCCTGGCCCATCTCGTCACCGGCCCGCAGCCGGGCCAGCACCAGCGCCCACACCAGGGCCGAGTCGGTGCGGGCCTCCAGCGCCAGCAGGTCCTCGGGGGGCAGGGTGCGCGAGAGGGCGGCCAGGGAGCGGGGCCAGCCGGCGATCGCGCCGTTGTGGCTGAACAGCCAGTGGCCCGAGGCGAACGGGGCGGCGGCGGCCTCCGCGTCGGCCCCGGCCAGCGTCGCGTCCCGTACGGCGGCCAGCAGTGCCCGGGTGCGCACCACGCGGGTCAGGTCGGCGAAGGACTGGTCGGCCCAGATCGGCCCGGCCCGGCGGTAGCGCGCCGGCACCGGGTCGCCCTCGGCGTACCAGCCGACGCCGAAGCCGTCGGCGTTGACCGTGCCGTAGCGCTGCCGGCGGGGAGCCCAGGACTGCCGGTACAGGCCGTGCGCGGGCTCCACGAGGAACCGGCCGAGCGGCTCCTCGTCTCCCACCCAGGCGATGTGACGGCACATCAGATGTGCTCCACGGAGCGTGCGGTGCGGAAGCCGGAGAAGATCTGCCGCCGGATCGGGTAGTCCCAGTTGCGGAAGGTGCCCCGGCAGGCCACCGGGTCCACCGCGAAGGAACCGCCGCGCAGCACCTTGTACTCGGGCCCGAAGAACACCTCCGAGTACTCCTTGTACGGGAACGCCGTGAAGCCCGGGTAGGGCAGGAAGTCGCTCGCCGTCCACTCCCACACGTCGCCGATCAACTGCCGTACGCCGAGCGGCGACTCGCCCTTCGGGTAGCTGCCGGCCGGTGCCGGGCGCAGATGGCGCTGGCCGAGGTTGGCGTGCTCGGGCTCCGGTTCGGCGTCGCCCCACGGGTAGCGCATCGAGCCGCCGGTCGCCGGGTCGAAGCGGGCGGCCTTCTCCCACTCCGTCTCCGTCGGCAGCCGCCGCCCGGACCAGCGGGCGTAGGCGTCGGCCTCGTACCAGCACACGTGCAGCACCGGCTCCTCGGGCGGGACGACCTCGGTGACGCCGAAGCGGCGGCGCAGCCACTGCCCGCCGTCGCGGCGCCAGAACAGCGGTGCGTGGATGGAGTGGCGGCGGATGTGGTCGAAGCCCTCGCGCGTCCACCAGCGGGGGTCGTCGTAGCCGCCGTCCTCGATGAACGCCTGGTAGGCGCGGTTGGTCACCGGGGTGGTGTCGATCGCGAACGGCGCCACCTCCTTCACGTGCGCGGGCCGCTCGTTGTCCAGCGCCCACGGCTCGCTGGACGTGCCCATGGTGAACGGGCCGCCGGGAACGACCACTTCGACCGGGCCGGTGAACAGCGGCGCCGGCTCGGGGTCCGGGGCGGTCAGGGCCGGCGGTCCCGTGCGCAGCTGATGGGTGATCAGCATCGTCTCGTCGTGCTGTTGTTCATGCTGCGCGATCATCCCGAACGCGAAGCCGGCCTCGGTCAGCCGGGTGCCGTCCAGCCGGGCGGACTCCAGCACGTCCAGGGCCCGGGTGCGCACCTGGGCCGCGTACGTGCGGGCCTCATCGGGCGGGAGCAGCGGCAGGGAGGGCCGTTCGGCGCGGGGATGCTCGAAGGCGTCGTAGAGATGGTCGATCTCGGGGCGTATCGCCTCCTGCCCGCCGACCGTGCGCAGCAGCCACATCTCCTCCTGGTTGCCGATGTGCGCGAGGTCCCAGACCAGCGGGGACATCAGGGGCGAGTGCTGCGCGGTGAGGTCGGGGCCCTCGACGCAGGTGGTGAGCAGGGTGGTGCGCTCGCGGGCGGTGGTGAGCGAGGTGAGGGCGCGCTCGCGGAGCGTCTCGGCGTCGGGCGCGGGCTCGGTCATCGCAGGTCGTCCTTCCCGTGGGCGCGCGCGTCCGCGCCGCGCAGTCGGTCCAGCAGATCGTCGGCGGGGCAACGGCCCCTGAGCACATAGCGGTCCCGGTACGCGGCGACGGCGTCCGTGACCTCGGTGGTGGCACCGAGGCGGGGCAGCGCCGCGAGTGCCGCCGTGAAGCAGTCGGCGGCCGCCTCCGCGAGTTCCGGGTCGGCGAGGCCGTCGCGGGCCGCGTCGGCCCACAGCGGGTTGTGCGGGGCGGGCAGTGCCAGCGTCCGCTCCGCCAGCGGCTTCACCGTGCGATAGGCGGTCTCGGCGGCCTCCGGGTCGTCGAACAGGGCGGCCGTCACCGCCAGCGGGACGATCCAGCCGTCGTCGCCGGGCTGCGCGTCGATCATCCGCAGCTCCAGATGACCGCGTGGCCGCACGGGCGGGAACAGCGTCGTGAGGTGGTAGTCGAGGTCGGCGCGGGTCGGCGGCCGGGGTGCACCGGAACGCGTCCACTCGCGGAAGGTGAGCCCGTCGGGCACCTCCCACGGGCCGTCCTCGCGCCGGACGCACATCACGGGCGCGTCCAGCACGTGCCGGGCCCACGCGGCGCGCGGCTCGCCGTCCGGTACGGGGGCGCCCGCGCGGCCGGGACCGATCTCCATCCAGCGCAGCTGCCGGGTGGAGCGCCAGCCGGTGGGGCGGTGCCCGGCCATCGGGGAGTGCGCGAAGGCCGCCACCAGGACGGCGCCCAGGGTGTGTGCCAGCCACCAGCGGCGCCCATGGCCCAGCGGGCCGGGCTCCTCGTGTCCGGCGTCCACGCAGACCTGCACGGAGGCGGAGGCGCGCATCATGGATCGGCCTGCCGATCCGGTGCGATCCAGGGCGGTCTCCATGGCGTCGTAGCGCGGTTCGCGCAGGTACCGGCGCGGGGAGTGCCAGGGTTCGTGGCCGATGCCGGCCAGGACCAGGCCGTCGCGGCGCAGTACGGCGCGGACGGCGGCGAGGTCGGCGGAGACGGTGCCGACGCACTCCATCAGGGAGGCGGCGGGCGGCGAGCTGAGCTCCAGCTGGCCGCCGGGTTCGACGGTGAGGGCCGAGCCCAGGGGCACGCTCCGCAGTGCGGCGTAGGCCGCGTCGAGCCGGTCGGGGGTCACGGGGCGTTGCGGCTCGCGCTCCTCGTGGACCAGCCATTCCACTTCCACCCCGAGTCGGCGGGGTGGTCCGGTCTTGAAGCAGATGCCCCTGACGAGGGCCTCCACCTCGGCCTCGGTGACGCGGGTACGGGGCTCAGCGTGCTCCGTACAGTCACCCGCCGCGGTGGTCGACGAATCGGACATGTCGGGATCCTCCTGAGAGTCCACCATGCCGCCGGCCCGTTTCGGGTGGCCCGGGCGCGGCGCGCTCGTCCCACCCAAGACGCTCCTGCCGGTTCGCACAAGAGTGCCAGGCGGCAAGTTCCGGGCTTCGTAAGGCTCCTTTCCCGCAGGTTTTCCGCCGCGTTCCACGCCCGGGAAAACGCGTTGCAATCCACGACCAGCATCGCTCAGGATGCGTCCATGAGCACGACGGGGGAACGCGCGCTCGGGGCGTCCACGGGGGTGACGCCGTGAGCGCGCGGTTGCGCGGCATCGCGCGGGAGACGGAGAAGATCGTCGAGGCAGGCCGGTACGTCCGGTCGGACGGGCACACGGTGTCGCTCGCGCAGGCGATCGAGGCGGCCCGGCAGGACACGCGGATGCTCGGCCCGGAGCCGGTGCCTGTGCCCGGGGCGCCGCCGGTCGACGCGCGGATCGAGGTCACCGGCGAGAGCAGCCTGGAGGCCGCCCGCCGCCTCGCGCACCACCCGGTGGCCGTCCTGAACTTCGCCTCCGCGCGCAATCCGGGCGGCGGCTATCTGAACGGGGCGCAGGCCCAGGAGGAGGCCCTGTGCCGGGGCTCCGCGCTGTACACCTGCCTGCTACGCGCGCCCGGGTTCTACGACCGCCACCGCACCGACCGCGACCCGTTCTACACGGACCGGGTCATCCACTCCCCGGCCGTGCCGGTCTTCCGTGACGACCGGGGCCGCCTGCTGGACGAGCCCTGCTACGTCGGCTTCCTGACCGCCGCCGCACCGAACGCCGGCGTCGTCCTGCGCACGGCCCCTCGGCGCGCGGCCGAGCTGCCCGCCGCCCTGGCGGTACGGGCCGAGCGGGTGCTGGAGACGGCGGCCGCGCACGGCTACCGGCGGCTGGTGCTGGGCGCCTGGGGCTGTGGCGTGTTCCGCAACGACCCGGCCCAGGTGGCCGAATCGTTTCGGTCGCTGCTCGCGCCCGGCGGGCGGTTCGCTCACCGGTTCGAGCACGTGGTCTTCGGCGTACTGGACCGCAAGGGTGACACCCGTGCGGCGTTCGAACGCTGCTTCGAGGGTTTGGCCGCTCAGGTCCAGCCGTAGCGCTCCGCCAGCCGCCTGCGCACCAGGCCGAAGCGCATCCGGTCCAGGGCACAGGCCTCGCGGCGCATGCCCTGCTCGTGCAGCCGCAGCACCCGGTCCACGTCCACCCAGGAGTCACGCCCGGAGCGGTCCCACGGGCCGCTGCCGATCGGCACCCACTCCCGGTCGTCGTCGTGCCGCTTGCTCGACAGCTGCACCGCCAGGAAGGTGCCGGCCGCCTCCCGGGCCACGACCAGCACCGGCCGGTCCTTGCCCCGGCCGTCGTTCTCCTCGAAGGGCACCCAGGTCCACACGATCTCGCCGGGGTCGGGATCGCCGTCGTGGGCGGGGGAGTACTCGGTACGCACCCGCCCGACCTGGCTCGGGTCGGCCTCGGTGGTGGCCGTGGGGCCGTAGCGGCCCGGGACGTTCTCTTCGGTGAAAGCGGTCACGGGGGCACCCTAGAGGGTCCCCCCGTGACCGCGCGATCAGAGGCTCACGCGTCCTGCACCGGCACCCTCTGCGGTGCGGCACCGTTGAGGGACGGACCAACCTGGTTACGGTCGTCCGGGTTCTGGCCGTCCGGGTTCTGGCTGTTCGGGTTCCGGCCGTTCGTGTGCTGGCCGTTCGCGTTCATCGACGCGAGCAACTGGCGGGCCAGCCCCAGGCCGGTGCCGCCCATGGTGAGCGCCTTGGCGAACACCTCCGCCATGCCGTCGGCGCCGTTGAGCAGCACCATGTTGTCGACGTTGCCGAAGGCGGACGCCCCGGCCTGGACGATCTCCGGCCACTTCTCGGCGAGTTGCTGGGCGACGACCGCCTCCTGGTTCTCGGCGAGCGCCGCGGCCCGCGCCTTGATGGCCTCGGCCTCGGCGAGACCGTGGGCCTTGACCGCCTCCGCCTGCGCGAGCCCCTTGGCCTGCGCGGCGGCCGCCTCGGCCTCACCGGTGGCCCGGGTGGCGGCGGCACCGGCCTCACCGCGCGTCCTGGTCGCCTCGGCCTCCGCGCCCGCGGCCGTCTTGACCCGGGTCGCCTCGGCCGCCGCGGCCAGCTCCGTCTCCTGCGCCTTGGCCTGTGCCGCCGAGATCCGCGCGTCACGCTCGGCCTCGGCCAGCGTGCGGGTCTCGTAGGCGCGGGCGTCGGCCGGCTTGCGCACGTCCGCCTGGAGCTGCTGCTCGCGCCGGTGCGCCTCCAGTTCGGCGACCCGGGTCTCCTGCACGACGACCTCCTGCCGGGCCCCGGCCTCCGCGAGCGGTCCGGCCTGGCGCGCCTTCGCGGCCGCCTTGTCCCGCTCGGCCTGGTAGCCGGCCTGGAGGATCTCGCTGTCCCGGGTCGCCTCCGCCATCCGCGCGAAGGACTGCTGCTCGGCCTCGGTCGCCAGCCGGTTGGCCTCGGCCTGAGCGATCCGCGCGTCCCGCTGCACGGCCGCCGCGTGCGGCATCGCCAGGTTCTGGATGTACCCGGTCGGGTCCTCGATCTCGTGGATCTGCAGCGAGTCCACGATCAGACCCAGCTTCTCCATCTCCGTGCCGCACGCGGCACGCGTCTGACCCGTCAGCTTCTCCCGGTCGCGGATCATGTCCTCGACCGTCAACCCGCCCACGATGGAGCGCAGATGACCGGCGAAGACGTTGTGCACCCGGTCCGACATCAGCTTCTGCTGATCCAGGAAGCGGCGGGCCGCGTTCGCGATCGACACGAAGTCGTCGCCCACCTTGAAGATGACCACGCCGCGCACCTTCAGCGGAATGCCCTGGTGCGTCACGCAGTCCACATGCAGCTCGGTCTCGTTCAGATCCAGCGAGAGCCTGCGCACCGCCTGCACGCCGGGCAGCACCAACGTGCCGCGCCCGGTGACGATGCGGAAGCCCATGCCCTCCTCCAGGCCCTCCGTGCGGTGCTTGGAGCCGGAGATGACGAGCGCCTCGTTCGGCTCGGCGACGCGCCACATGAGTTTGAACAGACCGATCAGAAGCAGGACGGCAACGACGACCGCCCCCGCAACGACGCCGACGACCATCGGCATTCGCCCCCTTTGCATGGTGCCCTTTCGGCACCGAACGAAGGGAGTGTGCGCCCGGTGGGGCCGCGCGGGAAGGCGTCCGCTAATCCTTGTTGCAATCTTGACGCGGGCGCCTCTCACCTGCGCCGCAGCGGGCTCAACTGTCGTACGCAGCCGTGACGTAGACGGTCCGCGGTGGCAGGTACTCGACCACCATCACGACCGTGCCGCACTCCAGACGGCCGGCGCCGGAGGCGGGGTGGGCGAGGAAGTGCTCGGCGCCGCCGCGCACCCGGACGATCACCTCGCCGACCAGTCCGGGCCCGACCGTCCCGGTGACCCGCCCCATGAGCCCGACCATCGACGCATCGTCCATCGTCACAGCGTACGGGCCTCTCCCGGCGCGGCCCATGCCCGCGGCGGCCACCGTTCGTGCCAGCGCAGCTCCGCCTCCAACTGGGCGGCGAGCGACACCAGCAGCGGTTCGCTGTGGGCGGGCCCGAGCAACTGGGCGCCCACCGGAAGCCCGTCGGCGGTGAACCCGGCGGGCACGTTGACCCCGGGCCAGCCGAGCACGTTCCACGGCCAGGCGTAGGGGCAGGCCGCGATCACCGCCCGGTCGGTGGCGAACCCGCCCAGCGCGTGCAGGGCGCCGATGCGGGGCGGGGGAGCGGCCGTGGTGGGCGCGAGGATCACGTCGTACGACCCGAAGAACGCGCCGATACGGCGCTGCAGCACCGCCTCCGCCCGCCGGGCCGTCCGCAGCGGCACCCCGCCGAGCAGCCGGCCCAGCCGGGCGGCGCCGCGGGTGCGCGCGTCGAGCAGGTCGGGGAACGGTGCCCCGGCGACGCGTTCGGCGATGCCGGCGGTGGCGCGCGGCACGAAGGTCAGCCCGATCGGTCCGTACGGCGGATCGGCCTCCTCCACCACATGCCCCAACCCGGCCAGTTTCTCCGCGAGTTCGACGACCCGGACGCGTACCTCGGGTCGCAGCCGGGCCGGAACCGCGGTGAACGGCGGCTTCAGCGACAGCGCGATCCGCAGCCGGCCGGGGTCGCGGCCGACCGCGTCGGACACGGTGAGCGGGGGCGGCCGGTGCGGGTCACGCGCGTGGTTGCCGCTCGCCGCGTCCAGCAGCAGCGCGGCGTCGGCGACCGTGCGGGCCAGGGTGCCGTTGACGGTGATGCCCTGGAAGGACTCGCCGCGCGGCCAGGTCGAGATCCGGCCGCGCTGCGGCTTGATGCCGACGAGATGGGTCCAGGCGGCCGGGATGCGCACCGAACCGGCTCCGTCCGAGCCGAGCGCGGCCGGCACCAGCCCGGCGGCGACGGCGGCAGCCGACCCTCCGGAGGACCCGCCCGGGGTGTGCTCCGGGCTCCACGGGTTGCGGGTGGCGCCGAACGCGGGGCCCTCGCTGTGTGGCCACTGCCCGAACTCGCAGGTGTTGGTCTTGCCGACGATCACCGCCCCGGCCGCGCGCAGCCGCCGTACCGCCTCCCCGTCCTCGGCGACGGGCGGGAAGTCGCCGCAGCAGCCGAACGCGGTGGGCTCGCCCGCCACATCCATGTCGTCCTTGACGGCGACCGGTACGCCGAGCAGTGGCCTGCGCACCCCGGCGGCCAGCTCCCGGTCCGCCGCGTCGGCCTCGGCGAGCGCGGCCTTGGCCCGTACGATCCGGAACGCGTTCACCGTCGCCTGTGAGGCCTCGATCCGCTCCAGGGTGCGTTCGGTCAGCTCCCGAGCGCTCACCTCGCCCTCGGCCAGTGCACGGGCGGTCTCGGCCAGTCCTGCGCGGCGGTCGAGCGTCATACGGCGTACCTCCGGGACTCCGTCGTCTACCGAACGGTAACCTGCGCGGCGCGGGCGGCGGAACACCCCGGCGCCCGGCCGGGGTCGGGCGGGGGTCTTCCTTACGATGGCGGTGGTCGTGCTGGAGGGGGCGGCGGGGGCGGACCCCGCGTCAGGGGGCGGGTGTGTACCGGGACCAGGGGCGTCCACAGGGGGAAGGCGCGGGCGGCGCCGGAGCGATGCCGCCCACCGGGCAGGAAGGCCGGCGTGCGCGGCCGCGGGGGCTGCCACGCCGCGCGGCAAGGTTCGTCGGGCGCACGCTGTGGAACGAGTTCCGCGGCATCGTGGCCGACCCGGTCGTCCGGCTCCTGCGCCGCGGGCCGGGCGCGCTGCTGCTGGGGTGCGTGGCCTGTGTCGGGGTGATCTTCTTCCACGCGATCGCGCAGTACCCGGTGGGCGCGACAGTGGTGCGCGTCCTCGGCGGCGTCCAGGGCGATCTGCCGCTGTGGCTGGCGCTGCTGCGCACGCCGGTGTCGCTCTATGTGCCGGCCCTGGACCTGCCGGTGTGGGCGGGCCTCACGTCGCTGTTCCTGGCGTTCGCGCTGGCCGAGCTGGCGCTCGGCCGGGCCCGGACGCTGGCCGTCGCCTATGCCACCACACTGGCCGGGACGCTCGCCGCCCGGGTGATGATCGCACTCGGCCCCGGCTGGTGGGGGCTCGGCCTGCCGCCCGAGGCCGGCCGGGTGCTCGACACCGGCCCCTCGGCCGCGGTCGTGGGGCTGTTCACCTACATGGCCGTGACCCGCCGGGCGCCCGTGCTGTTCACGCTCACCGGCGGGTCGATGGTGTGGGAGTCGATCGCCGTGCCCAACCTGGCCGGACGCGAACACCTGGTCGCGGTGGGCGCGGCGATCGTCCTCGCCGTGGCGCACGGACGCCTGCGGCGACCGCCTATTCGGGACCTGCGTCGGGCGAGGGAATGCGGCCCGGTTCCTGTTCCTCCAGCCCGCGCGTCAGATACGGAGTGATCATCAGCCGGTAGATCGCGGCGCCGACCACACCGCCGACGAGCGGTCCGACGATGGGCACCCACCAGTAGAGATTGCCGTACTGATCTCTCCAGGCGGTGCCGTACCCGGTGATGAAACTCGCCAGCCGGGGGCCGAGGTCACGGGCGGGGTTGATCGCGTAGCCCGCGTCCGTGCCCCAGGCCATGCCGATCGCCACGACGATGAGGCCGATGATGAACGGCGCGAGGTTGGCGCCGGGCGGGGTGTTGAGCAGGTCGGTGACCGCGAAGATCAGCAGCACGAGGATGGCGGTGCCGATCACCTGGTCACGCAGCGCACCCCACTCGCTCACCGGGGCGGCGCCGTTGCCGGGCAGGGTCGAGAAGACGAACTGCGACTTGATGGTGTGGCCGGGGTCGAACTTGGCCAGGACCTCCGTGTAGTTCCAGCGCACGATCAGCGCCGCGACGAACGCGCCGGCCGTCTGGGCCACCGCGTACGGCAGGACCTTGCGCCAGGAGAAGCCCTTGAAGCAGGCCAGGGCCACGGTCACGGCGGGATTGAGATGCGCGCCGCTGATCCGGGCGGCGACGTACACACCGAAGGTGACGCCGAGGCCCCAGGCCCAGGTGATGCTGTCGTGATTTCCGAGTCCCCCGGCCACGACCTGGGCGACCACGCCGACGCCGAAGAGGATGAGGATCATGGTGCCGAGGAATTCCGCGACCAGCTCGCCGGTCATTCCTCTGGCGGTCGTCCTGTCTGCCATGGAGCACCGCCTCCACCTTCTGAGGGGGGATGGGTGTGGTGACGATGGGGCGTTTTGCATACGACCGTAGTGATTTGATGCTGGACGTCCAGAGCCGGAACGTCAACCGGAGCGCCATCTTCCGTGTGGATCTGTTGCCCGTCGGCCGGGTGTACGGCCGTACGCTGGGCGCCGTGTGGAACAGCTCCGACGGTCTGGATGCCGGTGCCGTGGCGGCCCGGTTCACCGGCGCGCGGGTGGCCGGCCAGCGGCGGCTGTCCGAGGCGCTCGCCGAGATCACGTTGGACGACGGACGCCTGGTGATGGTCAAACGCGCCGACGAGACCGGCGCGGTGCGCGCCGAGGCCGCCGGACTGCGCTGGCTGGCGGACGCCGGCGCCGTACGGGTACCCGGGGTGCACGGGCAGGACGAGCGCTGGCTCGTGACCGACCGCGTCCCCGGCGGGCCGCCCACGGCCGAGGCCGCGGTCCGCTTCGGGCGCGCGCTGGCCGCCCTGCACGCCGCCGGTGCCCCCGCCTTCGGCGCCGCGCCGCCCGGCGGGCCGCGGGACGCCTGGATCGGACGGGCCCCGATGCGCAACGCCACCGGACCCCGATGGCCGCGCTGGTACGCCGAACACCGCGTCCTGCCCTACCTGCGGCGCGCCGTCGACCAGGGGATCGTCCGGTCGACGGAGGCGCCGGTCGTCGAGCGGTTCTGCGAGCGGCTGCCCGAGCTGGCCGGGCCCCCCGAGCCGCCCGCCCGCTTGCACGGCGATCTGTGGAACGGCAACGTGGTGTGGGGAGCCGACGGGCACGCCTGGGTGATCGACCCGGCCGCACACGGCGGTCACCGCGAGAGCGATCTCGCGATGCTGCATCTCTTCGGCTGCCCCCACCTTCAGCGGGTGCTGGAGGGCTACCAGGACGCGGCACCGCTCGCCGCGGGCTGGTGCGAGCGGATGGCCCTCCATCAGCTCTTTCCGCTGCTGGTGCACGCCGTCCTGTTCGGCCGCGGTTATGCCGAACAGGCGCTGACGGCTGCCCGGACGGCCGCCGGGGGCTGAGCGCGGGTACAAGCGCGGACCGAATGCCGAGCGGGGACTGAGCGGGGGCTCGGTGTCCCCGTCACGTTCCCTCGTTCTCCCCGACAGCACCGCGCATGCGCGCCCCCGTACGGCCCCCCGCGCGCCCCCGTACGGCCCCCCCCGCGCGCGCCCGCACGGCCCCCCGCGCGCCCCCGCACAGCTCCCCGCGCGCCCCCACACGGGCCCCGCACACGAATGCCCCCGTCACGCCGGACGAGTCCGGGGTGACGGGGGCACGGAAGACCGGCTAGGTGCGGTCGCCCTTGGGCTTGCCGCGCTGGTCCGGAGTGCCGTGCGGCGGAGGGCTGAAGGGCTCGGGGGAGGTCGCCGGGGACACGGGGGAACCCGTGCTGCCCTCGCTCTGCTCGGGGCGCAGGGCCCCCGGATCGCCCGCCGAGGGTTCGGCGCCGGCCCGCAGCTGATCCAGGCGTGCCGTCAGAACCTCGGTGATCGGCAGGCGGTCGGCGTGGGTGCGCTCGTAGGCGAGCAGCTCCTCCACCTCCTCGGCGGTCAGCGACCGCACACGGCTCTCCAGACCGCCGATCGGCAGGTGGTCGTAGTCGGGCAGGGGCAGGGTGCTGCGGCCGGGGTCGGCCATGTGGACCTCACTTCCCTTCGTGCGTGGGCTCCGGTCCGGGCGAGCGCCTCCCGCGGCCCGGCGCCCCGCGGCTGCGGGGCGTGCGGCCGCGGGGCGGGCGACTGTGGGGTGCCGGGGGCTCAGTGGGCGCCCAGGCCGCCTCCGCCGAACGAGCCACTGGAGCCCTTGCCCCACTTGGGCCGTTCCTGCGACTCGCTCGGCCGGGTGCCGAGGTTGCCGAACTCGTGCGGAAGCCGACGGCGTCCGTCGCGGGGCACCTCCTCGGGTTCCCGGTTCTCCTGGATGCCGCGGACCGCGCCGCCCGGGGGCAGGTGCGGCTGCTCCTCGGGGCGCGGCGGAGCGGGCTCGCGGCTCTTGAAGACGTCGCCGAACCAGAAGGCGCCGATCAGCCCGCCGACGAGGAAGACCCCGGCGATGACCGGGCCCAGGACCCAAGCGCCGCTCGGGGCGGCAATCTGCATCAATGCGCTGCTCATACCACACGAATACCCCCCAAACGGATTCGCTACCAGTTCACTCCGAACGGGATTGCCGGGTCCGCGAGCGGTTGGCCTTGCGGACCGCGTCGAGCAGCTCGGACTTCGACATCCGCGAGCGCCCCTCGATGTCCAGTCGCCGCGCGAGGTCGTAGAGGTGCTCCTTGGTGGCCTGCTCGTCGACGCCCTCGCCGCTGCGCCCGTCCTGCTGCCGGGGCCGGGCCGAGCGCGGGTCCGAGGGGCCCTTGCGGCCGCCCTCCTTGCGCTCCCAGTGGTCGCCGACCTTCTCGTGCGTGTGCTTGAGCGCCCCGTAGGCGACCCGGTGGGCCCGCTCGCCCTCGCCGTAACTCTCGACGGCGGAGTCGTGCGCCTTGATCCAGGTCTCCTGCGCGTGCTGCGAGGAGCGCTCGAGGGTCGACGGCAGCTCCTGTCGTCCGGGCACGTCGCTCACCTCCTCGGGTGCGGCCTCCGGGCTTCTCCGGGTTCCCGCGCCGGCGGCGGGATAACAGGCGAGTGCCGGGCCCGGCCGGGTTTGGTGCAAGGGGCACCGGCTACCCGCACGGCGTGACTTCGACGACGACCCAGCAGGAGCTCATACGGTTCCTCGAGGACCGCTTCGCATGTGCCCAGGCGTGCACCGAGTGCGCCAGGGCCTGCGCGTTGCGGGCGAGCCTGGTGGACCCCGGAGGGACCGAGGAGCAGGAACTGACGCGACGCAAGGGCATCATGTGCGCCGAGGTGTGCGATGCCACCTGCCGCGTGCTGTCCGAGCAGAACAGTGTGGACGAGGCCGGTATCCGCGTGCAGGTGGAGTGGTGCCGGACCGTCTGCCTCGAAGCGGCCCACGTCTTCGATCGCCACCAGGGCGCCGAGGACACGGCACAGCACTGCCGGGACTGCGCCCGGGCGTGCTCGGACTTCCTCCGCACGCTCGCCTGATCCCGTTCACGGCACCCTTCGGGTGCCCTCGGAGAGGGAGGTGCCCCGGACCTCTACGACTGAAGTGCGTTCTGAGCATCGACGGCGCGGCGCACGTCGAGCAGATGGTGGCGCAGCTCGTGCAGCGTGTGCACGGCGAGCCAGCGCAGGGAGCGTTCCGCGCGCTCGGGGAAGCTGTAGACCAGCGTGCGGTCCCAGCCGGCGGGCGACAGCTTCCCCAGCACATGCCCGAACATCAGCGCGCCGTCGCGCAGCTGCCGTGCGACATCGGCGGGCTGCTGCTCGGCGTAGCCGTCGTGCTCGACCCGCTCGTCACGCCCCATGGGCTCGGCGACCGGCGTGTTCGTACGGAGCGCGGCCAGCGCCCGCTCCCGCTGCACGAACAGCACGTCGCGGACGTGGCAGGCGTACTCCAGCGGCGACCACACCTGCGGCGCCGGCCGCCGCCTCAGCACCGCGGCGTCCGCCCGCAGCAGCGGCCCGTACGCGTCCGCGGCGTCCAGGGCGAGCTGCGGCACCGAGGGGGCCAGGGAGAGGTCGTACTCGAAACCGCATTCCGCGCACGTCGTCATGCGGGCACGCTATCAACGCCGTCGCTAGCATGGGCGGATGCCGTCGCAACGGAGCGAACCCTCGGGGTGGCAGCTGCTCGCGCCGCTCGTGGACCTGGTGACCCCCATGGCGGTCAGAGTGGCCGCCACCCTGCGCCTGGCCGACCTGATCGCCGCCGGTGCCGAGCAGGTGGACGAGCTGGCGGAGCGCAGCGGTACCGACGCCGACGCGCTGGGCCGGCTGCTGCGCCACCTCGCCCGCCACGGGATGTTCGAGGAGGTCTCCCCGGGGCGGTTCGTCCTCGACGAACGGGCCGAGCTGCTGCGCTCGGACCATCCCTCGGATATGCGGACCTGGTTCGACCTGGACGGTTTCGGCGGCCGGATGGACCTGGTGTTCACCGGGCTGCTGCACACCGTCCGCACCGGCCGGCCCGCTTGGGAGGAGGTCTTCGGCGCGCCCTTCTGGGACCATCTCGCCGCCGACCCCGCCCTCGCGGCCTCCTTCGACGCGACGATGGCGCGCTCGCTGCGCAGAACGGCGGCCGCCGACTACGACTGGTCCGGGGTGAAGCACGTCGTCGACGTCGGCGGGGGCACCGGGGCGCTGCTGGCCGAGGTGCTCGGCGCGCATCCCGGTCTGCGCGGCACCCTGGTCGACCTGCCGGAGACCGTCGTCCGCGCACGCCGGTTCCTGGGCGAGCACGGCCTGGCGGAGCGGTGCGCGTTCGCCGGGCAGAGCTTCTTCGACCCGCTGCCCGCCGGCGGCGACGTGTACGTGCTCAGCGCCGTGATCCACGACTGGGCCGACGAGCCGGCCGTCGCCGTGCTGCGCCGGTGCGCCGAGGCCGCGGGCCGGGACGGCCGGGTCCTCCTCGTCGAGACGCACGGCAGGGCCGGCGACGACGCGGCCATGTTCGCCGAGATGGACCTGCGCATGCTGGTGATCTCCGGTGGACGCGAGCGCAGCACCGAGGAGTACACGGCGCTCGCCGCGGCGGCCGGGCTGGCCCCGGCCGAGGCCCGCACGACAGCGTCGGGGCACCTGCTGATGGATCTCCGGGCAGCCTGAGTCGGCCGGACCGCAGAGGGGGACCACGTGAGCGACGCCGACCCGGGCCTGTTCGGCCCCGACTCGGTGACCTGGCAGATGCACGGAGACCCCATGATGTGGGTCGCCGGCGTCCGCGCGCTCTATCTCCAGGCCCTGCACCCGCGCGCGGTGCGGGGCGTCCTGCAGAACAGCGACTTCCGGCGCGACGCCTGGGGACGCCTGCGGCGCACGGCGCACTTCGTCGGTACGACGACGTACGGCACCCGTGAGGCCGCCGAGCGGGCCGGTGAACGCGTCCGGGGCATCCACCGCCGGCTCACGGCCACCGACCCGGCCACGGGCGAGCGGTACCGGATCGACGACCCCGAGCTGCTGCTGTGGGTGCACTGCGCCGAGATCGACTCCTATCTGCACGTGCTGTGGCGCTCCGGCTTCCCGCTCACCGACACCGCCGCGGACCGCTACCTCGCCGAACACCGCGTCAGCGCCCGCCTGGTCGGCCTCGACCCCGACGCCGTGCCCGCCGGCCGGGCGCAGCTCGCCGCCTACTTCGAGCAGGTCCGACCGCACCTGGCCGCCACACCCGAGGCACGCGTCGTCGACGACTTCCTGCTGCGCCCACCGACGCGCCCCCTGCTCGTCCCGGCGCGCGAGGTGCTGTGGCGGCGTGTGGCGCAGCTGGCGTACGCCTCCCTGCCGCCGTACGCCCACGCGCTGTACGGCAGAGCGGCCCCGCCGCCCGCCGCCGTGACCCGGCGACTGCGGGCGACCGGCGCCCTGCTGCGCCGCATCCCCGCGGGTGTGCGCTGGCAGCTGCCGCCCAAACACATCCTGCGCGCGGTCGCCCGGCTCGGCCCGGACGCCCGCCCGGCACCGTACAAAGCAGGGCGATAGCCCGCCGTACTGGGCAGGCCAGGGGCGCGGGACCGGGCCCAGGCCATCCGGACGCCTGTCCGCCCGCACCGACGAGGCCCGCTGTCCGAACGCTGTCTGCGGCGACTCGGACGGCGCGCCGAGGCGGCCGCAGCACACGGGTACGAGGCGAGGTGAATGGGTCGCACGCCCGGGGATACCCGGGCGAAACGGTGAAGCCGTACATCGTCCGCACGACCTGCCGAGGAGGCTCTGATGGCGGACCTCAGCCCCATCGACCTGCAGAAGGCACTCAGCGGGATGGACTACCCCACGGACAAGAAGCACCTGGTGGAGGTCGCCCGCAAGAACAAGGCGGACGACAAGATCGTGAGCCGTCTCGACGGCCTCAAGGAGGACCACTTCGACGGCCCGAACGAGGTGCAGAAGGCGGTCTTCAACTCCTAGACGTCCGCATCCCCGGCGCGTCCCCGACCGCGTAGGCTCGGCGGATGGACAAGTCCACCGTCGCGCTTCGGACAGAAGCGGCCGAGGGCGCGCCGGCCCTGCTGCTGCGTGCCTGGGCGCCGCGCGACATACCGCAGCTGGTCGAGGCCCACCGGGACGCGGAACTGCGCCGCTGGATCACCACGCTCGTGCACGACGAGGAGAGCGCCGCCCGCTGGGTGCAGGACCAGCGCAGCGGCTGGGACAGCGGCGAGCGCATCGCCTTCGCCGTCGTCGAGCCGGCCGCGGCCGACGGCGGTGAGACCGTGGTGGGACATGTCGTCCTCAAGAGGACCGGCACCGCCACCAGTGCCGAGGTCGGTTACTGGACCGCCGCCGCTGCCCGGGGCCGTGCCGTGGCCCCCCGGGCCCTGCGCGCCCTCACCGACTGGGCCTTCACCGTCCTGGACCTGACGCGCCTGGACCTGCTGCACCGGACGGACAACGCCGCCTCCTGCCGGGTGGCGGAGAAGGCCGGGTACAGGCTCGAGGCCGTGCTGCCCGCGGCTCCGCCGGCGTTCCCGGAGACGGGCCACCTGCACACCCGGGCCGCCGAACCGCCCGCCCCCTAGTCCGCCGACACCGACCAGCCCTTCGCCTCGATCCGTGCCGCGTCCGCCGGCCGGCGTTCGTCGAAGAGCGGGCCGTCGGCCGTCTCCACGCGCAGTGCGTCGACGTACGCCCCCCGGCCGACGTAGAGCCGGTCGGTGCGGTAGCGCCAGCGCAGGGTCAGCGACCGGGCGGGCGGCAGGGGCGCTGTGAGCCGGTGCCAGGTGCGCTCCGACCAGCCGGTGACCGTACCGGCCGGGTGCTCCTCTTTCCGGCCGTCGGCGCCGGCGGCCGTGGCGAACGGCACCGGTTGCCAGGTGGCGCCGCCGTCGGGGGACGCCTCCAGCGCCAGCACGTCCGCCTGCGGTTCGGTGTCCCACCACAGCGCGCAGGTCAGCCGCGAGCCGTCCGCCCATGTGTCCAGCGGCGGCAGCGTGAGCGTGGCGGAGGCAGCGCTCGCCATCCCGGAGAACCAGGCGGTACGGCCCTGCCGCGGGCGGACCGGCACGGCGCGCGCCAGGTTGTTCCCTGCGGCGACCCGCGGCGCCGAGCCGGAGCGCCAAGTGCGTACCGGATGGACCGAGTTGCCGAGCACGACGAGGAAGGAGTCGGTCGTCGGGTCCAGGACCAGCGACGTACCGGTGAAGCCGGTGTGGCCGGCCGTGCGCGGGGTGGCCATCGCGCCCATGTACCAGTGCTGGTAGAGCTCGAACCCCAGCCCGTGCTCGTCCCCGGGGAAGGCGGTGTTGAAGTCCGTGAACATCAGCTCCACGGACCGTGGACGCAGGATGCGGGCCCGGCCGTAGCAGCCGCCGTTGAGCAGCGTGCGCGCGAGCACGGCCAGGTCCCAGGCGCAGGAGAACACCCCGGCGTGGCCGGCGACCCCGCCCAGGCTGTAGGCGTTCTCGTCGTGCACCTCGCCCCACACCATCCCCCGGTCGAGACCCGACCACGGTCTGCGGGCGTCCTCGGTGGCGGCGATCCGGGGTCTCCAGGAGGCGGGCGGGTTGTAGCGGGTGCGGGTCAGGCCGAGCGGGCCGGCGATCTCCTCCTCAACCAGCGTGTCCAGCGGGCTCCCGGTGATCCTCTCCAGGACGAGCTGCAGGGAGATCAGGTTCAGGTCGGAGTAGAGGTAGGCCGTGCCCGGCGGGTTCAGCGGCGCCTCGTTGTAGATCAGCCGCAGCTTCTCCTCCCGCGACGGCGCGTTGTACAGCGGTATCCAGGCACGGAAGCCCGACGTGTGGGTGAGGAGCTGGCGGATCGTCATGTCCTGTTTGCCCGCGGCCCCGAACTCCGGCACGTACGAGGCGACCGGCGCCTCGAGCCGCAGCGCGCCGCGCTCGATCTGCTGCACGGCCAGTAGCGAGGTGAACAGCTTGGACACCGACGCCAGGTCGAACACGGTGTCGCGGGTCATGGGGATCTGCTGCTCGGGCGGGAGTTCGGCGCCGGTGTCGGTCTTCTCGTCGTAGGCCCGGTAGCGCACCGCCATGCCGATCGGCTCGTGCAGCGCGACGGTGCCACCGCGCCCGGCGAGCAGCACCGCGCCCGCGTACCAGGGATGCTTGGGGGAGGGGTCGAGGAAGGCCCGCGCGTCGGTGACCAGCCGGCGCAGATGCCCGTCGAGCAGTCCGGCGCGCTCGGCCGGGCCGTGCCGCAGCGTGGGCCCGCCGCCGCGTGGCCCGGCGGCCGCCGCCGGACCGGCCGAAAACGGCACCACGGCCAGGGCGCCGCCCAACGCCGCTGCCGCCGAACCGAGTTGACGTCGCGTCAGTCCGCCCACCGCTGCCTCCCGCGCAACCCCTGAAAGTATCTTTCCGCGACCGTGGAGCGGATGAAACTTTCCCGTCAGTCCTGTGGCCGTGTCAACGGGCGTGCAGCGCAGGGAAACTGACGGAGGGACGGAAAAAGCCGCTATGCGTGGTCGCCGGCGTCGCGGGAGCAGGCGGGGACCGCGCTGCCGTCGCCGGGATCCGTCGCCTCGTCGACCAGCTCGACGCAGCACACTCCCGCGTGGGGTTCCAGCACCGCCGTGGTGCGCCGGTGCCCGGAAGCGGTGAGGTATCCGCTCAGGAAGGCGTGGTTCATCCCGCACACCAGCTCCGGCGCCTGCGCGGCCACCGGGTGGAACGGGCAGTTGTACAGCACGGTACGGCCGCCGCCGTCGTCGGCGGGCTCGAACCCGAGGGACTCGAGGAACGCGGCCACATCCCCTCCGCGCGCCTCGGTGCCCAGCGACGCGCCGCGCTCCCGGGCGATGCGCAGCGCCGCCTCGTGCGCGCTCTCGCCCGGCCGCACCGCGGTCACCGCCTCGGTCAGCAGGGACGCCAGCAGTTCGTGCCGGCGCGGCGGCAGGGTGATCTCCAGCGTCTGTGTGCTGGGCTCGTAGACCTTCGGGGCGCGCCCCACGCGACGCGGACCGTGGCCCCCGTGCCGGGCCTGCAGCAGCCCGGCGTCGACGAGCTTGTCCAGATGGAAGGCGGCCAGCTTGCGGGAGATCCCGACCGCCGCCGACGCCTCCTCCCGGGTGACCGGACGCCGGGCCCGCCGCACGAAGTCGAACAGCCGCCGCCGCGACTCGTCGCCCAGGACGGCGAGCGCGGCCACGGAATCGGTGGTGGTCGTGGCCGAGGTGCCCGCGGGGGAGGAATCGAACGTCACGCGCCCACGGTAACTCCGTGACCGCGGGTTGACGCCGGACTTGACCCGTGCACTGAATAAGACCAACAATCGTTGGTGAAATACCCCACAGGTGAGGTGCAGGTATGACCGCGAACACTGATCTTCGTCAGGCCAAGCAGCCGGTCAGCGGTGCGCTGGCGGGGCCGTACGGTCACCCCTTCCACCCGATCCTGGTGACGGTGCCGATCGGCGCCTGGGTGAGCAGCCTGGTCTTCGACATCGCCTCGCACGTCGTCGACCGGCCCGCTTTCCTGGTGCGGGGCTCGATGTGGCTGATCGCCATCGGGGTGATCGGCGCGCTGGCGGCGGCCTGCGTCGGCTTCCTCGACCTGTTCGCCATCCCCACCGGCACCCCGGCCTTCCGCACGGCTCTGGTCCACATGACGCTGAACCTGTGTGTCACCGCCGCCTACGCGGGCGGCTGGGCCTGGCGGCACAGCGCCGGCACCGCCGGACAGGAGGGCGTCGGCCCCGGGCAGCTGACGCTCTCCGCCGTCGCGCTCGCCGCCCTCGGTCTGTCCGGGTATCTCGGCGGAAAACTCGCCTACCGCTACGGCGTGCGGGTCGCCGACGAGGCCACGCAGGCCGACGGCTACCGCACCCCGTCATCGTCCTGACGCACTCTGGAGATCGCCCATGGACATCGCCGCTCTCGTCGCCTGGATCGTCACCGCCCTCGGCGGTTTCGTCCTGCTCGGCCGCTGGATCGCCCGCGGCGGCCTGCGCCCCACGCAGCAGGCGGCGCCGACCCGCCTGCCCGCGCCCGTCGTCTTCGGCCACTTCCTGCTCGCCGCGGCCGGCCTGGTGGTGTGGATCGTCTACCTCGTCGCCGACAAGAGCGCCCTGGCGTGGACGTCCTTCGGGGTGCTCGTGGCGGTCGCCCTGCTCGGCTTCACCCTGTTCGGCCGCTGGCTGCCGGTGTACCAGGGTACGTCGGGTGAGACGGCGCCCCCCGAGCGTCACCTGCCCGTCCCCGTGGTCGCCGCCCACGGCCTCCTCGGCGCCACGACCCTGGTACTGGTGCTGCTGGCCGCACTGGGCGTCGGCGGCAGCTGAGGCACCGCGTGACGCGGTCGGCGCCCGGGAGGCGGACCCCGGGCGCCGGCCGCGTCACCCCTTCTCGCCCACCCTGACCACCCGCAGCACCGGAGAGGTGAGGATGTCCTTCTCGCAGAAGCGGGAGGTCACCCACTGCCCTGCCGAGAACAGCCGCGTCTGGTCGCTGAAGTGCGGCGAGTCCGGATTCGAGGACTGGGAGTACGTCAGCAGGGTGCGGGCCACCGGGCACCGCGAGCCGTCCCAGCCCACCGCCTGGAGGTAACTGGAGCCGTGGGCCACCTCGGTGTAGCCGCCGCCGGCCGCGTTCCATACCGGCTCGGCCTTGTTCCACACGCCGAGCGACTCCGTGCCCCCGGGCACCGGGATGCGCTGCCCGCCGCGCACCACGAACTGGTGCTCGCCCAGCGGGGAGTCCAGCGGGATGCCGGCCGCCCGCAGCTCGGCCACCGCGTCCGCGAGGGCCGTGGCGAACGCCGGGCTGTCCGTGTTCAGCGTGTTCGGCGTACCCACCGGGTCGGCAGGCGAGAACGGCACCTTCCACAGCCGCGCGGCCGGCAGCCTGCGCCACAGCCGGTCGAAGAGCAGCGCCCCGCGGCTGGAGGTGTTCACGGTGTGATCCCACGCCGCGAGCACCCCGCACGCCTCCCGCACGTCGACGGCCCCGCCGTCGCTGCCGGTGGCCGTGGAGCCCGGCAGCGCGGCACACGCCTTCGCCGCGTCCGCCGCGGCCAGGTCGCCCGCGGGCACCCGGTCGGCGAACTGCTGCGCCTGCAGGTCCCGCACGGTCAGATGCCCGCGCGCCGCCATCGCCGCCACGTCCTCGAGCGCACCCCGGGTGCGCAGCGAGCGCGCGGTGCCGACGGTGCCGAAGATCCGCTCGTAACCGGTCAGCGGCCGCTCCGCGTTGGCCAGCCAGGCGCTGTCGTTGGAGTTCTCCGCGTACGGCGCGTCCTTGAGCACCGGCATCCGCGCGGGCCCGAACACGCCGGGCTGTACGGCGTCGGGGTCGCTGCCGAGCGCGCAGTCACCGCGCGAGCCGTCCAGGACCGCCAGGCCCGACGCCGGATAGGTGGCCCGGCCCAGCGGGGTCAGGCAGCGCTGCGCCAGGTCGTCGGTGACGCGCGGCAGTACCTGCGACTGGGTGTACAGGCTGTGGCCGCGGGAGTCGGCGGCGATCGTGTTCACCCACGGCAGGCCCTGGGTGCGGCGCAGCGCGGCGAGTACGTCGTGGGTGGAGCGGGCGGTGCCGAAGCCGAGGGCGGTGTCGGCGCCGCGCAGGTTGACCGCGTTGGGGTCGCCCACGGCGTACGCCGTCGTGGCCGTCCAGGGCAGCGGCAGCGAGGCGCCGAGGGAGGTGGTGACGGGGCCGTAACGGGTCCACCACTGGGTGCGGGTCACCGGCGCGCCGTTGTTCACCGCGACCGTGACGGTCCGCCGCGTCATGCGCTCCCGTCCGCCGTCGACCAGGTAGACCGTCGGGTCGGCCGGGTCCAGCGTCAGCTGGTGCAGGTCCAGGGTGACGCCGGTGGCGACCGTGTGGCTCCAGGCGACGTACGCGGTGTGGCCGATGGAGATCGTCGGCGAGCCGAGCAGCGAGCCGCCGGCCACGTTCAGCACGCCGGGGATGGTCTGCTGGGACTGCCAGAAGCGGCGGCCGCCCTGCCAGGGGTAGTGCGGGTTGCCCAGCAGCAGGCCGCGGCCGTTCGCCGTGGTCGCGCCGCTGAACGCCACCGCGTTGGACCCCATGTCCGCGGAGTCGGTGGCGAGCAGCGCCCGTGCGGCCCGCGCGACGTCCCCCGCGTCGGGCGCCTGCGCGCCGGAGGACCCCGCCACCGGCGGCTGCGCGGCCGTGATGCCGTCGATCGCCCGGCCCTCACCGCCGAGCACGGCGAGCGCGTAGGAGCGCGCGGCCACGTCCAGCGCGGTCACCGGGCGCACCCAGGCTGCGTTCCGGCAGGCCGGGTCGGTGATCCGGTGCTGCGCCAGCCAGGCGTTGTACCCGGCGGCGAAGCCCCGCATCAGCTCCTTGGCGTCACGGCTCGGCCCGGCCGGCACCGGCTGCCGCAGCAGCTTCTCCACCGTGCCCGCCTCCCGTACGCCGCGGAAGTACAGGTCGCTGGAGAGATTGGCGCCGGCCGAGGACAGCGAGCCGTCGGTCGCCGCGTCGGCGCCGAAGTACCGCGAGCGCTCGCCCCGCACGGTCACGAAACCGTCGGCCAGCGTGCAGACCTGGTCGGCGGCCTGCGCCCAGCCGGTGCCGAAGCCGAGGCCGGCGTAGGAGCGGGCCAGGATGTGCGGGATGCCGTACTCGGTGTACCGGATGACGGCGGACAGACCGCCGTGCGCGGGACGGTCCTCGCGGACCGGCCGCTCGGCGGCTGCCGCCGGCAGCGCGGACGCGGCGGTGAGCAGGGCCGCGGCCGCGACGGCGGCTCGTCTCAGGCGGGTGCGCATCGTGCCTCCCAACATCGTCGGGGGAAGGAGCGGCCGAGCGTACCAGTCGGTATGTCCGGTTGGCAGCAGGTGTGTTGAAGGGTTCGGTCGCATCGCGGGGGACGGCGCCGTGCGGTGCCGGATGCCGCGCGGGCCGGGCCGGGTCCCCCGGACCGCGCACGTGTCTTGACCGCCCCGGCACGTGCGTCGAGGATCATGAGGCATGACGCCCGGACACGGCAGCACCGTCGACGGCGTGCTGCGCCGCAGCGCCCGCCGCACCCCCGCGCGCGTCGCCGTCACCTACGGCGAGCGCTCCTGGACGTACGAGGAACTCGACGACGCCGTCTCCCGCGCGGCGGGCCTGCTGCGGGGCGAGGGCCTCTCCCCGGGCGACCGGGTCGCCGCCTACGGCCACAACTCCGACGCCTACCTCATCGCCTTCCTCGCCTGCGCCCGCGCCGGCCTGGTGCACGTGCCCGTCAACCAGCACCTCAAAGGCGACGACCTCGCCTACCTCGTCCACCAGTCGGGCAGTGCGCTGGTGCTCACCGACCCCGCCCTCGCCGGTCACCTGCCGGACGGCGTGACGACCCTGCCGTTGCGGGACGCGGACGACGCGCTGCTCGACCGGCTGCCCGCGACCGCGCCGTACGACGGGCCGGAACCGCGCGGTGAGGACCTGGTCCAGCTGCTGTACACCTCCGGCACCACCGCCCTGCCCAAGGGCGCGATGATGACCCACCGCGCACTGGTCCACGAGTACCTGAGCGCCATCACCGCCCTCGACCTGAGCGCCGGTGACCGCCCGGTCCACTCGCTGCCGCTGTACCACTCGGCGCAGATGCACGTCTTCCTGCTGCCCTACCTCGCCGTCGGCGCCACCAACGTCATCCTCGACGCCCCGGACGGGGAGCGGCTGTTCGACCTCATCGAGACGGGCCGCTGCGACAGCCTCTTCGCGCCGCCCACGGTGTGGATCGCCCTGGCGAACCGCCCCGACTTCACCACCCGTGACCTCGACGGGCTGCGCAAGGCCTACTACGGCGCCTCCATCATGCCGGTGCCCGTGCTGGAGCGGCTGCGCGGCCGGCTGCCGCACCTGGCCTTCTACAACTGCTTCGGGCAGAGCGAGATCGGCCCGCTGGCGACCGTACTGGGACCCGACGAGCACGAGGGGCGCATGGACTCCTGCGGCCGGCCCGTGCTGTTCGTGGACGCGCGGGTGGTCGACGAGGACGGCAAGGACGTGCCGGCCGGCACGCCCGGTGAAATCGTCTACCGTTCCCCGCAGTTGTGCGAGGGGTACTGGGACAAGCCCGAGGAGAGCGCCGAGGCCTTCCGCGACGGCTGGTTCCACTCCGGCGACCTCGCGGTACGCGACGCCGACGGCTACTTCACGATCGTCGACCGGGTCAAGGACGTCATCAACTCCGGTGGCGTGCTGGTCGCCTCCCGCCAGGTCGAGGACGCCCTGTACACACACGAGGCCGTCGCCGAGGCCGCGGTGGTGGGGCTGCCAGACGAGCGCTGGATCGAGGCGGTCACCGCGGTCGTCGTCGCGCGCGGCGAGGTGACCGAGGCCCAGCTCATCGCCCACGCCCGGGAGAAGCTCGCCGCGTTCAAGGCGCCCAAGCGGGTCGTCTTCGTCGACGCGCTGCCGCGCAACGCCAGCGGGAAGATCCTCAAACGGGAGCTGCGGGACCGGCTCAAGGACGGGTGAGGCGGCTCAGCGCAGCGCCGTCTCCACCAGCCGCCGGATCTCCTCGGCGCACACCGCGCCGCCGCTCACCAGCCGGTCGAAGACCAGGCCGTCCACGCAGGTCAGCAGCGTCAGCGTGCGTTCCTCGGCGTCCGTGTGCCCGTGCGCCGCGACGAAGGCGCGCACCAGGTCGCGGCCCGCGTTCTCGCGCGGCCGCAGGATCTCCCTCAGCTCCGGGTGCCGCACGCTCTCCAGCGCGCACGCGTAGCGCGCGAGGGAGCGGCGTCGCCCCTCCCCGGTGAGCCGGCGTTCGGTGAGGGCGGCGATCCCGGCGACCAGGTCGTCCGCGGTCCGCGGCTTCGGCGTCGCCGCCCCGGCCGCCTGCAGCTCCGCCTGGTCGAGCGCCACCAGCCGCCTGACCAGCCCGGTCAGCAACGCCTGCCGGGTGCGGAAGTACGCCGATGTCGTCCCGGAGGGCAGGCCCGCCGCCCCGTCGACGGCGCGATGGGTCAGCCCGCGGATCCCGGCGTCGGCCAGGACGCCGATGGCCGCGTCGGCGAGCACGGTGCGTCGGTCGGTGGTCACCGGTCCTTTCTACACCCCGGCTTCTACAGCTGTAGAGGGCGGGCGTACGCTGCTGCGGTCTTCTACAGATGTAGAAGGCCGGCGACGGGGAAGACGAGGAAAGGGGGCGGCATGCGCGGAGGTGCGGTGGTCGTGGGAGGGGGCATCGGTGGGCTGGCGGCCGCGATCGGACTGCGCCGGACCGGCTGGGAGGTGACCGTCGTCGAACGCGCGCCGGTCCTCGCGGACGTCGGCGCCGGTATCTCCCTGCACGCCAACGGTCTGCGCGCGCTGGACGCGCTCGGCGCCGGCGCGGCGGTCAGGGCGGCCGCGCGGCCCGTGCACACGGGCGGCACCCGCACCCCCGACGGCCGCTGGCTGACCCGGCTGGACGGCGCCGCGCTGGCCCGCGCCGTGGGGGACCCGATCCACGGCATCACCCGGGCCGACCTGCACCGGCTGCTGCGCGAGACACTGCCCGCCGACCGGCTGCACGTCGGCACGCAGGCCACCGGCATCGACCGTACCGACCCCGCCCGGCCGCGGGTGCTGCTCGCGGACGGTGCCCTGGAGGCCGACCTGGTGGTGGCCGCCGATGGCGTCAACAGCCGGCTGCGTGCGCAGCTCCTGCCCGGTCATCCGGGGCCGGTGCACAGCGGCTCCACCGTCCTGCGGGCGCTCACCGAGGGGCCGCTCGCCGTGCCCACCGACTTCTGTCTGACCTGGGGCCCCGGTGCGGAGTTCGGCCACCTCGCCCTGGCGGACGGCCGCGCGGAGTGGTTCGCGGTGCTGGGCGCGCCGCCGGGCATCCGGTACGCCGACGCCCTGGCCGCCGTACGGGAACGGTTCGCCGGCTGGCACGACCCGATCCCTGAGCTGCTGGCGGCCACCCGCCCGCAGGACGTCCTGCACCACGACATCCACGAACTGGCCACGCCCCTGCCCACGTTCACGTCCGGCCGGGTGGCGATGCTCGGCGACGCCGCCCACGCCATGACCACCAACCTCGGTCAGGGCGCCTGCCAGGCCCTGGAGGACGCGGTGGTGCTGGCCGCCGCCCTGGCCGCCGAGCCGTCCGTCGAGGCGGCCCTCGTCCGCTACGACGCCGAGCGCCGCCCGCGCAGCGCCGGGGTCGCCCGCGCCGCGCGCCAGGCCGGCCGCATGGGCCACCAGCTCACCCACCCGCTGGCCGTCGGCCTGCGCAACACCGCCGTACGGCTCACTCCGCCCGCCGTGATGCTGCGCGGCCTGCTGCGGCACGCGGACTGGACGCCGCCCGCGCTGACATGACGGCGGACCGCGATCGCTGACGTGACGGCGGACCGCAACGCGTCGAACGCCGGCGGGACCCGCCGGCGCCGGCCTGCACGAATGTGCGGCCCGCGCACATACGTCGCCCCGGCCCGCGCGTACGTGGCCCCGCGGATGCGTGGCCCGCGGGACGTTCGGGCCGTAAGCACCGTGCGAACAATTGCGCGGCCCTTCGACGCCTCCCCGCGCGGCTTTGCGGCACCGTCGATGCCGGGCTGCCCGGCTGTGCGCACGGCTGCGGGGCCGCGCGACGGCCCGCCAGCCCCTTCTCGCCCGCGCGACTGCCGGGCCCCCGCTGCTCGCTCGCGCGCCCGCGCGGCACCGGGGCCCGCCGGGGTGACCGCGCGACTCCTCGTCGCCGCGCACCCGCTGCGGTCCCTCGGCGCTCGCCGCGCGGCTGCCCGCGCAGACCCGCCGAGCCCGTCTCAGCGCGGGCGCAGGTCGACGATCCGGCGGATCTTGCCGACCGAGCGTTCCAGGGACTCCGGGTCGACGATCTCGACTCCGACCGAGACCCCGATGCCGTCCTTGACGGCCGTCGCGATGGACCGGGCGGCGGCCTCACGGGCCTCGGGGCCGGCGTCGGGGCGGGCCTCGGCGCGGACGGTGAGGGCGTCCATACGGCCCTCGCGGGTCAGCCGCAGCTGGAAGTGCGGCGCGATGCCCGGTGTACGCAGCACGATCTCCTCGATCTGGGTCGGGAAGAGGTTCACGCCGCGCAGGATCACCATGTCGTCGCTGCGGCCGGTGATCTTCTGCATCCGCCGGAACACGCGGGCCGTGCCCGGCAGCAGCCGGGTCAGATCGCGGGTGCGGTAACGGACGATCGGCATGGCCTCCTTGGTGAGCGAGGTGAAGACCAGCTCGCCCTCCTCCCCGTCCGGCAGCACCTCGCCGGTGATCGGGTCGACGACCTCCGGGTAGAAGTGGTCCTCCCAGATGTGCAGGCCGTCCTTGGTCTCCACGCACTCCTGCGCCACGCCGGGCCCGATCACCTCCGACAGTCCGTAGATGTCGACGGCGTCGATGCCGAACCGCTCCTCGATCTCCCGGCGCATCTCCTCCGTCCACGGCTCGGCGCCGAAGACGCCCACCTCCAGCGACGTGGAACGCGGGTCGACGCCCTGCCGCTCGAACTCGTCGAGCAGGGTGAGCATGTACGACGGCGTCACCATGATGATCCGGGGCCCGAGGTCCTGGATCAGCTGCACCTGGCGGGCGGTCATCCCGCCGGAGGCGGGGACGACCGTACAGCCGAGGCGCTCGGCGCCGTAGTGGGCGCCCAGGCCGCCGGTGAACAGGCCGTAGCCGTAGGCGATGTGCACGATGTCGCCGGGGCGGCCGCCCGCCGCGCGGATCGAGCGGGCCACCATGTCCGCCCACAGCGACAGGTCGCCGTCGGTGTAGCCGACGACCGTGGGGCGGCCGGTGGTGCCGCTGGAGGCGTGCAGCCGGCGGACCCGGTCCCGGGGGACGGCGAACAGCCCGAAGGGGTAGTTCTCGCGCAGGTCGGACTTGACGGTGAACGGGAACCTCGCGAGGTCCTCCAGCGAGCGGCAGTCCTCCGGATGCACGCCCGCCTTGTCGAAGGCCTCCCGGTAGAACGGCACGTTCGTGTACGCGTGCCGCAGCGACGACCGCAGCCGCTCCAGCTGCAGCGCGCGCAGGGCGTCCCGGTCGAGCCGTTCCCCCGAGTCCAGCAGGTCCGCCGTCGCATCCGCCATCGGGACTTCTCCCTCACCAACCATGCCAATCCGGGCGACCGATCATTCGGTCGAGGTGCTGTGGATCAGTAATCCAGGCGACCGCGGAGCAGGCAAGAGGGAAGGGCGCACTTTTTCGACTCGGTCCCGGAAATCCCTTGCGGTCACGGGTACGACGACCGATGCTCTCGATCATGCCGACCTTCACCGCCGCCGACGGCACCGAGCTGGCGTACCACCAGCGCGGTACGGGCGACCCCCTCGTCGTCCTGCCCGGCGGCCCCATGCGGGCCTCCGCCTACCTCGGGGACCTGGGCGGCCTCGCCCGGCACCGCCGCCTGATCCTGCTGGACCTGCGCGGCACCGGCGACTCGGCGGCACCGGCCGACCCGGCGACGTACCGCTGCGACCGGCTGGTGGACGACGTCGAGGCGCTGCGGGTCCACCTCGGCCTGGACCGGATGGACCTGCTCGGGCACTCGGCGGGCGGCAGCCTCGCCGCCCTCTACGCGGCCCGCCACCCGCACCGGACGGCCCGGCTCGCGCTCGTCACCACCGCCCTGCGGCCGCTCGGGCTGCGGGCGAGCCCGCAGGACCGGCTGACAGCGGCCCGGCTGCGGCAGGGCCGGCCGGGCTTCGAGGACGCCTTCGCCGCGCTGCGGGCCTGGCTGGCGGGGGAGCGGGAGTACGGTCTCGACGTCGCGCCCTTCTTCTACGGCCGCTGGGACGACGCCGCCCGGGCGCACGCGGAGTCCGAGGAAGCGCAGACCAACGACGACGCGGCCGACCGCTACTTCGACCCGGAGGCATTCGACCCGCCGGAGACCCGGGCCGCGCTGTCCGCGCTGAGTGCCCCGGTGCTGTTCCTCGCCGGGGAGCTGGACGGCGGCCCCAGCCCGGCCCTGGCCCGGCGCGCCGCCGAATCCTTCCCGCAGGCGGAGGTCGCCGTCCAACCGGGCGCCGGGCACTACCCGTGGCTCGACGACCCCGAGTGGTTCGTACGGCGCGTGACGGCGTTCCTCGACACGGCGGCGTAGGCCCTCGTCGGGCCGGACAGCGCGGCGCCGGTCACCACCCGCGGCGTACCGCTCCGCGCCCCACCGCCGACAGCAGGGAGCCGATCGTGGCGCCGACGGCCAGGTTCACCGCGGCGGTGCCGATGTGGGCGCCGGTGCTCGCGGCCGTGGTGAAGGGCAGCACGACGGCCGCCGCCGTGCCCGCCGTGACCAGCCAGGTGAACAGGCGGCCGGGGCGCGGGACGGTCAGGACGAGGACATGGACCAGACCGGTCGCGACGAGGGCTGCCACGGCCGCGCCCGCCGCCGGCATCCTCGTGGAGGCGCTCTCCATCACGTCGTCGCCCCGGGGCACGAACAGCGCCACCCCCAGCACCCCGCGCACGACCAGCAGTGCCGCGACGGCCGCGAGCCCGGCGACCCCGGCCGCCATCACCCCGCCCGCCCACAGCCGCCCGGCGTTGAGGCCGGGCGCGCGCCGCGCGGGCGGGGCGGCGGCGGTGGAGGCCGGGGTCCGCGGCGGTGACGGTGAGGCGGTGGCGGCGGGTGCCGCGTGCGGGGACGAGACAGCGGTGGCGGGGACCGCCTGGGCCGCGTGCGGGGAGTCCTGGGCCGCCCGGGGGGCGTTCTCGGGCGGGTCGGGTGTCTCCATGCGTGACCTCCTGCCGTGCTGCTGCCGGGCCTTCGCTGCCCTCAGTCAAGAGCCCCGGCGCCCCGGCCGCATGTCGGGGCGGTCCGGCAGGTCACGGTTCACCCGGACGGGCTCAGCCCGGCCGGCGCCCCGACCGGCTCTCAGCCCAGCCGCTTCAGCAGCTCGGCCGCGAGCGGCGCGGAGGAGGCCGGGTTCTGGCCGGTGACCAGGGTGCGGTCGGTCACCACGTGCGGCGCCCACGGCTCGGCCGCCTCCACCCGCACGCCCGCCTCGGTGAGCCGGTCCTGCAGCAGCCACTTCACCTGGTCGGCGAGGCCGCCCTGGATCTCCTCGGCGTTGGTGAAGGCGGCGACCCGGTAGCCGGCGAAGGCGTTGCCGCCGTCCGACGAACGGGCCGCCAGCAGTGCGGCCGGGCCGTGGCAGACCACGCCGAGCGGCGTGCCGGCGGCCAGCGCCTCGGTCAGCAGCCGGCCGGAGCCGGCGTCGACCGCCAGGTCCTCCATGGGGCCGTGACCGCCCGGATAGAAGACGGCGGCATAGTCGCCGAGGGTGACGTCCTCCAGGCGCACCGGCCGCCGCAGCTCGGCCATCGCGTCCAGCGCGGCGGCGATCCGGTCGGCGTTGTCCTGGCCGCCGTTGACCTCGGCCGCGAGGCTGGCCTTGTCGACGGGCGGCACCACACCGCCGGGCGTGGCGACGACGATCTCGTGTCCGGCGGCCTTGAACGCCTCGTACGGGGCGACGGCCTCCTCCGCCCAGAAACCGGTCGGGTGCTGGGTGCCGTCGGCGAGCGTCAGCCGGTCGGCGCCGGTCATCACAAAGAGGATCTTCGACATGGGTCTCTTCCGTGAGGTTTCGTGAGCAGCGACTGTCACGGTCGACCGTAGGGCGACCAGCCATAGGAATCCAATGAACATCTCCATGGCTGCCATTGGTCTGCCTATGGCTCGGCCGGTCTTCGGCCCCGTACATTCGACGGGTGACCGACCAGCTCGACCTCAACCAGTTGCGCACCTTCCTCGCCGTGTACCGCTCCGGCTCCTTCACGGGCGCCGCCCAGCTGCTGGGCCTGTCCCAGCCCACGGTCACCACGCAGATGCGCGCCCTGGAGCGGCAGACCGGGCGCGAGCTGTTCGAGCGCGGCCCGCGCGGCGTCGTGCCGACCGCCGTCGCCGACGAACTCGCCGCCCGGATCGCCACTCCGCTGGACGAGCTGGCGACCGTGGCCGGCCCCGACCCGGCCGCCGGCGACCGCCGCGCCCCCGTGCACCTCGCCGGGCCCGCCGAGTTGCTGTGCAGCCGCGCCCTGCCCGCGCTGGCACCGCTGGTCTGCGACGGCGTACGGCTGCGCGTGAGCCCCGGCCTGACCGACGCGCTGCTCGACGAACTGCGCGCCGGCCGCCACGACCTGGTCATCGCCACCGCCCGCCCGCGCGGCCGGGCCCTGACCTCCGTGCCGCTGACCGACGAGGAGTTCGTGCTCGTCGCGGCCCCCGTCTGGGCCGACGCCCTCAAGGAACGGCTCGCCGTCGAGGGCCCCGCCGTGCTGCACACCGTCCCGCTCGTCAGCTACGCCGAGGACCTGCCGATCGCCCGCCGCTACTGGCGCCATGTCTTCGGCCGCCGGCTGTCGTGCACGGCGGCCGTCACGGTGCCGGATCTGCGCGGGGTGCTCGCCGCGGTGGAGGCGGGCGCCGGGTTCACCGTGCTGCCCCGCTACCTGTGCCTGGACCAGCTGGCCCGCGGCACCCTCGTCCCGCTGCACGAACCCGACGACCCACCCATCAACACCGGCTTCCTGGTGCAGCGCCCAGGCGTCGGCGACAACCCGGACGTCGCCCGGGTGCGCGAGGTGCTGCTGCGGGCCGCGCGCGGCTGGTAGGCACCGGCGCGGCGGTGTCCCACCGCCCCGACCGGGGTTCGGCCCCCGGTGTCCCACCGCCCCGAGGGGGTACTGGGGCACTCGCAGGCGTCCCCGTCCGTCCGAGGGGAGGAGCCGCCATGACCTCTCGAACCGTCCGGGTGCCCGTCGACGCCGCCCGGCTGACCGGGGATCTCGTCGTGCCGGACGGCGCCCGGGCCGTGGTGCTGTTCGCGCACGGCAGCGGCAGCTCCCGGCACAGCCCGCGCAACCGCATGGTCGCCGAGCGGCTGCGCGAGGCCGCCCTCGCCACTCTCCTCGTCGATCTGCTCACCGAGGACGAGGACGAGCGCGACCGGATCACCGCCGAGCACCGTTTCGACATCCCACTGCTCGGCGCGCGGCTCGCGGCCGCCCTCGACTGGCTCGGCCGGGAGGCGGCCACCCGGGAGCTGCCCGTCGCGCTGTTCGGCGCCAGCACGGGCGCCGCGGCGGCGCTGGTCGCGGCGGCGCGGCGGCCCGATCGGGTCCTCACGGTCGTCTCCCGCGGCGGCCGCCCCGATCTGGCGGGCGACGCGTTGGGCGCCGTACGCGCGCCGGTCCTGCTGCTGGTCGGCGGCCGGGACAGGGAGGTGCTGCGGCTCAACGAGGCCGCCGCGCGCGAGCTGGGCGGCCCGCACACGCTGCACGTCGTGCCCGGCGCCACGCATCTCTTCGAGGAACCCGGCACCCTGGAGGAGGTCGCCGACACGGCCCGGCAGTGGTGCGTCGACGTCCTGGACGCCGCCGGGGGCGCCCAGGACGGATGAGGACGGCGGGTCTCAGGGCAGCGGTGTCCCGCCCGTCGCGTTGACGATCTCCGCGGTGATGTACGACGCCTCCTGCGAGGCGAGGAACACATACGCGGGCGCCATCTCGGCGGGCTGTGCGGGCCGCCCGATCGGTGCCTGCTTGCCGAACTCGGCCGTGTCCGGCAGCGTCGCCGGGATCAGCGGCGTCCACACCGGCCCCGGTGCCACGGCGTTGACCCGGATGCCCCGGTCGATCAGCATCTGCGCGAGGCCCTGCGTGAAGGTGACGATCGCGCCCTTGGTCATCGCGTAGTCCAGCAGATGCGGGCTGGGCTTGTACGCCTGCACCGAGGCGCTGTTGATGACGCTGCCGCCCTCGGGGATGTGCGGCACGGCGAACTTCGTCAGCCAGAACATGCCGTACAGGTTGGTGCGCATGACCCGGTCGAACTGCTCGGTCGAGACCGCCTCGATGCCGTCCGGCTGGGACATCTGGTAGGCGGCATTGTTCACCAGGACGTCGATCCGGCCGAACTCCTGCACCGCCCGGTCGACCAGCGCCCGGCAGGTGTCCTCCTCGCGGATGTCCGCCGGCACCGCGACCACCCGGCGGCCCGCCTCCTGGACCAGCCGGGCGGTCTCGGCCGCCTCCTCCTTCTCGCTGTCCAGGTGCGTGAACAGCACGTCGGCGCCCTCGCGGGCGAACGCCAGGGCGACGGCCCGGCCGATTCCGGAGTCGCCGCCGGTGATCACCGCCTTGCGGTCCGTCAGCCGTCCGCTGCCCCGGTAGGACTCCTCACCGTGGTCGGGCGGCGGGTCCATGGGGCCCGTCCAGCCGGGATGCGGCTGGTCCTGGGCGGGGAAGTCGGGCTGCGGGTGCTGCTCGGCGGGGTGCTGGGGTTCGTTCACGGTTCGCCTTTCTCCGTGTTCCTCACGGTCTTCGCATTCGTCCCGCCCGATCACCGCTGGTAGAGGCCCACCAGGGTGCCGCTCGCGAGCTGCTGCTTCTCCACCGCCTCGTGCACCTGCTCGGCCGAGGGCGCGTCGGGCAGGGCGCACGGCTCACCGAGGGCGTAGAGGCGGAAGAAGTACCGGTGCGCCTCGTCGCCGGGCGGTGGATGCGGCCCGCCCCAGCCGTGCCTGCCGTAGCCGTTGACGAGTTCGGTGCCGCCGGGCGGGCCGCTGCCCGTCTCCGCGCCCGTACTGCCCGGGTCGGCGCCGACGACGACCCAGTGCACGAAGGTGCCCGACGGGGCGTCCGGGTCCTCGCACAGCAGCACCAGTTCCACCGTGCCGTCCGGCACGCCGGACCAGGCCAGCGGAGGAGAGACGTTCTCGCCTTCCAGGGCATAGCGGCGCGGTATGACGGCATGGTCGTTGAACGCGCTGCTTCTCAGTTCGATACCGGCCATGCGGCCGGAGTACCCGTGGGACCGTCGTGCATGCGGGGGCCCGGGGTACGCGGGTTGCGTCCGGCGGGGCCGTCCCGGCAGGGTGGGGGGCCGTGGCCACCTTGCTGATCGTCCATCACACGCCGTCGCCGAACTGCCAGGCGCTGTTCGAGGCCGTCGTCTCCGGCGCGAGTGCCCCCGAGATCGAGGGCGTCCGGGTCGTACGGCGCCCGGCGCTCGCCGCGACCGTCTCCGACGTGCTGGAGGCCGACGCGTACCTGCTCGGCACCCCGGCCAACCTCGGCTACATCTCCGGGGCCCTGAAGCACTTCTTCGACCAGGTCTACTACCCGTGCCTGGATGCCACGCGGGGCCGGCCCTTCGGCGCGTGGGTGCACGGCGGCAACGACGTGACGGGCGCGCTGCGGGCCCTCGACGCGATCACGACCGGCCTGGGCTGGCGCCGCGCCGCCGAGCCGGTGACCGTGACCGGCGAGCCCGCCAAGGCCGACATCGAGGCGTGCTGGGACCTGGGGGCCACACTGGCGGCCGGCCTCATGGAGTGACCCCCGGTCGTGTGCCCGGCCGTCTCACCGGCGCAGCTTTACCTTGCTGATCGCCGAGACGCCGAGTGCCGCGAGGGCGATCTGGATGAGCCACTCGATCCAGTCGACGCCCTTGGTGTTCGCCACGCCGAGCCCGGAGGCGATGCCGGTGCCGATGAACGCGGCGACGATGCCGATCACGATGGTCCACAGGATGCCGATGCGCTGGCGGCCGGGGACGGCGAGCCGGCCCAGAACGCCGATCACAATGCCGATAACAAGGGCGCTGATGACGCCGGAGATCTCCATGAGCGGTCTGTCACCCCTTCGTGGTCGGTGACTGCGTCGTTGGTGGCGTCCGAGTGCCCGGCCGTCCGTTTGCCGTCGGCCGTTCGGGCTACGCTGCAAGCAGTCAGCGTTCCCCGGACGGGGGAGGTACCCCATGAGCCGGCTCATTCGTGACGTGATGCACCCCGGCGCGGTCGCGGTCGAACCGATGACCACCCTGGAGCGGGCCGCCCGGGTGATGCGCGAACAGGACGTGGGTGACGTCCTCGTCGCCTACGACTGCGACCTGTTCGGCGTCCTCACCGACCGCGACATCGTGATCCGTGCCGTCGCCGAGGGCTGCGACCCGCACACCACGGCCGTCGGCACGGTGTGCAGCCGGCCGCCCGTGGTGACCGTGGCACCCACCGACACCACCGACCAGGCGATCAAGCTCATGCGCGAGCACGCCGTACGGCGCCTGCCGGTCGTCGAGCACGGCGGCTGCCCGGTCGGCATGGTCAGCCTCGGCGACCTCGCCACGCTGGAGGACTCCACGACGGCCCTGGCCGGGATCAGCGCGGCGACACCCAACCACTAGGTCCCGGGCGCTCCCCGGCGCTTGGCTCCGCTGGTCGCGGCGGGGGCTTGCAGCGCCGCTACACCCTCTGCTTGGATTGTGAGTCCAGACGTTGGACACGCAATCCAAGGAGTGTGCTGATGGCCTCGTCGGACACCGCCCGGGACGGCGAACGTGACGCGATCCTCGCCGCCCTGGTGCCGGTCGTGCACGGCATCGCGGTCACCTTCGGCCCGGTGTGCGAGGTCGTGCTCCACGACTACCGGGAGCCGGAGAAATCGGTCGTCGCCGTGGCCGGATCGGTGACCGGACGGGCGGTCGGCGGCGCGATGAGCGAGATCGGCATGCGCGTCCTGGCCCGCGGCGACGAAGCGGACGACGACCTGAACTACGTCACCCGCACCGCCGACGGCACCCGCGTCAAGTCCTCCACGATCGTGCTGCGCGACTCCACCGGCGCGGTCTTCGGCGCCCTGTGCGTCAACCTCGACGTCACCGCCGTCGACCGGGCCCACGCCCTGCTCGGCGCGCTCGCCGGGGCCGCGGGCGGCGCGTCGGAGCCGCCGGTCACCACCTTCGGCGACGACATCGACTCCGTCGTCGACGCGATCGTCGACGCGCATCTGCGCCGGCAGGACCAGACCTGGGCCGGCCTGGACCGCGCCCGTCGGCTCGCCCTGTTCCACAGCCTGGACGACCAGGGCGTCTTCGCCGTGCGCCGCGCGGTCGAGCAGGTCGCCGGCCGCCTCGGCATCTCCCGCGCCTCGGCCTACAGCTACCTCGCCCAGTCCCGCGCCACCGCCCCGACCCCCGAGGGAGACCACCCGTGACCCCAGCGCCGATCACCCTGGACGACGTCCGCGACGCCGCCGAGCGGATCAAGGGCGTCGCCCACCGCACCCCCGTCCTGCGCTCGCGCACCCTGGACGAGCGCGTCGGCGCCGAGGTCTTCCTCAAGTGCGAGAACTTCCAGCGCGTGGGCGCCTTCAAGTTCCGCGGCGCCTACAACGCCGCCTCCCGGCTCACCCCCGGGCAACTGGAGCGGGGCATCGCCGCCTACTCCTCCGGCAACCACGCCCAGGCCGTCGCCCTCGCCGCCCGCGAACTCGGCACCACCGCGGTCATCGTCATGCCCGAGGACGCCCCGCCGTCCAAGCGGGCGGCCACGGAAGGGTACGGCGCCGAGATCGTGACGTACGACCGCTACACCGGCGACCGGGTCGCCCTCGCCGAGGCGCTGGCCGCCGAGCGCGGTCTGACGCTCATCCCGCCCTACGAGCATCCGCACGTCATGGCCGGGCAGGGCACCGCGGCGCTGGAACTCCTCGAGGAAACCGGGGAACTGGACGCCCTGGTGGTCCCGGTCGGCGGCGGCGGGCTGATGGCCGGCAGCGCCACCGCCGCGACCGGACTGCGCCCCGGCATCCGCATGATCGGCGTGGAGCCGGAGGCCGGCGACGACACCAAGCAGTCGCTGGCGGCCGGCCGGCGGATCGAGATCCCGGTACCGCGCACCCTCGCCGACGGCCAGGCCCTGCCCACGCCCGGGGAGCTGACGTTCTCCGTCAACCGGCGGCTCGTGGACGACATCGCCCTGGTCACGGACGACGAGATCCGGCAGGCGATGGTGTTCGCCTTCGAACGGCTCAAGATCGTCCTGGAGCCCAGCGGCGCCACCCCGCTCGCCGCCCTGCTGGCCGGCCGTGCGGGGACCGTGCCCGGGAGGGTCGGGCTGATCCTGTCCGGTGGCAACGTCGACGCCGAACGCTTCTCCCGGATCGTCCGGGGAGAGGGCTGAGCGGCCCGTCAGCCAGGGGCTGTTCACCCGAATGGCGGTCGCGCGCTCGCGGGCGGACGATGGTTGCACGGGGTTCGGCCCCGCCGCTCACGCCTGCGTCCGCAGGGGGACGAGACCGGCCCCGGCCGCCGGGAGGCGGCGGGAAGGGAGGAGCGTCATGTTGGAGGCCAAGACGCTCGACAAACCGGATGAGCGGCGCGATTTCCCGAGGGGACACCTCGAAGCCGTCCATCTGACGGGGTGCGACTTCGCCGTGGCGACCTTCGAACCAGGCTGGCGCTGGTCGGAGTCCGTGGGACCGATCGTGGGCACCGACAGCTGTCAGGTGAACCACAACGGCTACGTCGTCCAGGGCCGGATGTGCATCCGCATGGACGACGGCACCGAGGCGGAACTCGGCCCGGGTGACGTCTTCGTGTGCTCGCCCGGACACGACGCCTGGGTCGTGGGCGACGAGCCGTGCATCGCCTACGACTTCGAGGGCCAGATGGCCAAGGACTACGCCAAGAAGTGAGGCGGCGTCGGACGGTGGGGCGTCAGACCGGGAGCAGACGCCCCACCAGCGCGCTCAACTGACCCACGGTGCGGCACTCGTACATCTCCACGACCTCCGCGTACGCGGGCGCGGCCGAGTCACCGGTGCCCCACTGGGCGAGCGGCTCGGGGTTCAGCCAGTACACGCGGCGGGCCTGCCCGGCGATCTGCCGCAGCGCCGGCAGGTTCGGGTCGCTCATGTTGGTGCGGGCGTCGCCCAGCACGAACACCGTCGTCCGCGGGCCCACCGCACCGCCGTACCGCTCCGCGAACTCGCCCAGCGCCCCCCCGTAGTCGCTGCTGCCGTGCCAGCCGGTCAGCGTGGCCTCGGCGCGGATGCGCCCGCCGAGCCCCTCGGCGTCGGCGGTGCCGCGCACCAGCAGCCCGGTCACCTCGTCGACCCGGTTGACGAACGCGAACACCCGCACCTTGCTGAACTGGTCGTGCAGCGCCTGCACCAGCAGCATCGTGAAGTCCGAGAACCCGGACACCGACCCCGACACATCGCACAGCAGCACCAGTTCCGGCCGGGCCGGCCGGCGCCGGCGCAGCACCGGCCGCATCGGCACCCCGCCCGTCGACAGCGAACCGCGCAGCGTGCGCCGCAGATCGATCGTGCCGCGCGCCGCCCGTCGGCGCCGGGCGGCCAGCCGGGTCGCGAGCTTGCGCGCCAAGGGCTGCACCGTGCGCCGCAGCTCGGCCAGTTGATCCCGGCCCGCGTACAGGAAGTCGACCCGGTCCACCGTCGGGGCCACCGCCCGCCGGGCGATCTCGTCCCGCCCGCGCCGCTCCGCCACCCGCCGCCGCGCCTCCGCCGCCACCAGCGCCCGGAAGGCGTCGATACGCCGGCGGATCTCGTCCTCCAGCAGCCGGCCGGCGAAGCCGCCGCCTCCGCCCCGTGCCCGCACCTGTTCCCGGACGGGCGCGAGCAGCGTCTGCGGCCGCAGCCGGTCCAGGGTCTGGTACGAGGAGAAGCCGTCCGAGCCGGGTGAACTCCCGTACCCGCCGAGCGCGTCGACTGCCTCCACCGCGAGCCGGCCCATGGCCTCGGCGTCGCCGGCCGCCAGAGCCGCCGCGAGCCGCTCCCGCAGGTCCTCCCGGCCCGCCGGCTCCTGCCCGGGCCCGCCGACGGCGCGCGGGAAGTACAGGTCGAAGACCGGATCGAACACCGGCCGCTGACCCGGGCCGTGCAGCAGGGTGGCGGCCAGCCCTTCCCGCAGCAGCTCCCGGTCGGCCAGCCCCAGCGCCTGCACGGCCTGCGCCGCGTCCACGCTCTCCCCGGTGCCGATCCGCATCCCGTGCGCCCTCAGCGCGGCGACGAACCCGGTCAGCCGCGCCGCGACATCGCCCTGCTCGGCCGGCACCGTCATACGGCGTCCAGATCGAGCTTGGCCGCCGCCTTCAGTACGTCGTCCTGATGCTTGAGCAGCACACCGAGGCTCTCCCGGACCACCGCCTCGCCGAGGCTGTCCGCGCCGAGCGCCAGCAGGGTGCGCGCCCAGTCGATGGTCTCCGCGACCGACGGCACTTTGCGCAGGTCCATCGCGCGCAGCGCACCGACCACCCGCACCACCGACTCGGCCAGCGCCGCGTCGAGGTCCGGCACCTTCAGCCGGACGATGCGCCGCTCCAGCTCCTGTTCGGGGAAGCCGATGTGCAGGAACAGACAGCGGCGGCGCAGCGCCTCCGACAGCTCACGGGAGGCGTTGGAGGTGACCACCACGAACGGACGGCGGGTCGCCGTGATCGTGCCCAGCTCCGGCACGGTCACCTGGAAGTCGCTGAGCACCTCCAGCAGCAGCCCTTCCACCTCGACGTCCGCCTTGTCCATCTCGTCGATCAGCAGCACCTTCTGCTCCTCGCCGCGGATCGCGGTGAGCAGCGGCCGGGAGAGCAGGAACTCCTCGCTGAAGATGTCCGTGCGCGCCGCGTCCCACGTCTCGTCACGGCCGGCGCTGATCCGCAGCAGCTGCTTGGCGTGGTTCCACTCGTACAGCGCCCGGGACTCGTCCACGCCCTCGTAGCACTGCAACCGCACCAGCCGTGCCCCGGCCACCTCGGCGACGGCCTTGGCCAGCTCCGTCTTGCCGACCCCGGCGGGTCCCTCCACCAGCAGCGGCTTGCCGAGGCGCGCGGCGAGGAAGACGGTGGTGGCCACGGCAGGTGAGGCGAGGTAACCGGTCTCGGCGAGGCGGGCGGAGACATCGTCGACGGACGTGAACAACTGCGCCTCCGGTGCGGTCGCGGACTGATCGGCGTACGCTCCTATCTAAGCGCTTGTTCAGCTCACTGTCACTGCCCACCGGGGACACGGCCCGGAAGCGGATCAGCCGACGAGGACGACCTCCAGGGTGCGCGGGCCGTGGACGCCCTCGACGCGGTCGAGTTCGATGTCGCTCGTCGCCGACGGGCCGGAGATCCATGTCAGCGGCCGGGCGGGGTCGAGGCGTTCGAGCGCCTGCGGTACCGAGGAGACGACCTGCTCGGGTACGCGGACGACACAGATGTGGTGGTCGGGGATCAGGGTGATCCGGCGCCGGCCCTGGTCGGGGGAGCCGTCGAGGACGATGGTGCCGGTCTCGGCGATCGCCACGGCGCAGCCGGTGACCACGCTGCCGACCTTGTCCAGCTCGTGCGGCGTGCTCACCGCGCGGTCGTGCACCCGCGTGGGATCGGCGGCCGACATCCACTCCGGCGGCAGCCCCGGCGGCACCAGGACCAGATCGCAGCCGCGCTCGGCCAGCAGCCGCATGATCAGATACGGCAGCTCCTCGTCACTCGCGCGGTGCACGACGGCCCGGTAGTCCGCCAGGTTCTCCGCCAGCAGCTCCACCGTCTGCTCGACGGTCCGCTCCCCGTGCTCGCGCAGATAGTCCCGCGCCACCGCCTGCTCGTAGTGACCTTCGTCCGCCGGTACGTCCGCCAGGGCGCGCCGCACCCGGCCCAGGATCCGTTCCCTGCTGCTCGCGTGACTCACTCGGCTCCGTCCTCTCCCAGGCTCTGGCCTGCGCTCGAGCTGGGGGCACCCCCGGCGCCGTGGGTGCGCTGCCACCAGTCCCGGAACGGCTCGGCGGGCACCGCCGGCAGATCCCGGCTGTCCGTCCACGCCCGGCCGGGCCCCGGCAGGGACCGGGGATGGAACCGGCGGGTGCGCGAGGCCAGCCGCTGTCCGGCGCCCAGCGCACCGGGATGGGTGAACGCCCAGCGCGCCGCCCGCATCGCGGCGCGCTCGGCGGCGTGGCCCTTGGCGGGCCTGAGCACCACCTTGTTGCCGCCGCGCACCGCGGGTCCGCCCTCGACGACCCGCTCCCGCAGATGCACCAGCACCTCGGGGATGTCGATCGCCACCGGACACACCTCGTAGCACGCCCCGCACAGCGACGACGCGTACGGCAGCGAGGCATCGATCTCGCTCCCGGTGCCCCGCAGTTGGGGGCTGAGGATCGCGCCGATCGGGCCGGGGTAGACCGACCCGTAGGCGTGCCCGCCCGCCCGCTCGTACACCGGGCACACGTTGAGGCACGCCGAGCAGCGGATGCAGCGCAGGGCCTGGCGTCCGACCTCGTCCGCGAGGGTGTCGGTGCGGCCGTTGTCGAGCAGGACCAGGTGGAACGTGCGCGGACCGTCCCCGTCCGTCGTTCCCGTCCACGTCGACGTGTACGGGTTCATGCGCTCGGCGGTGGAGGAGCGGGGGAGGGTCTGCAGGAACACCTCCAGATCCCGCCAGGTCGGCACGATCTTCTCGATGCCGACGACCGAGATCAGCGTCTCGGGCAGGGTCAGGCACATCCGCCCGTTGCCCTCGGACTCCACGACGACCAGCGTGCCCGTCTCGGCGACCATGAAGTTGGCACCGGAGACGCCGACCTTGGCCCGCAGGAACTTCTCCCGCAGATGCAGCCGGGCCGCCTCGGCGAGTTCGGCGGGCGTGTCGGTCAGGCCCTCGGGCGCGGGGCGGCCCCAGCCGGCCATCTCCGCGCGGAAGATGTCCCGGATCTCCCCCCGGTTGCGGTGGATCGCCGGGACCAGGATGTGCGAGGGCCGGTCCTTGCCCAACTGCACGATCAGCTCGGCGAGATCGGTCTCGTAGGCGCGGATGCCCTCCGCCTCGAGCGCCTCGTTCAGCCCGATCTCCTGCGTGGCCATCGACTTGACCTTGACGACCTCCGACTCGCCGGTCGCCTTGACCAGATCGGTGACGATCCGGTTGGCCTCCTCGGCGTCGGCCGCCCAGTGCACGACACCGCCCGCCCCGGTCACCGACTCGTCCAACTGCTCGAGGTAGCGGTCGAGATGGCGCAGCGTGTGGTCCTTGATCCGCTTGCCGGCCTCCCGCAGCGCCGCCCAGTCGGAGACCTCGGCGACCGCCTTGGCCCGCTTGGCGCGGATGGTGTGGGTGGCATGCCGCAGATTGCCGCGCAGGGTCGAGTCGTTCACGGCCTCGTGCGCGGCCTTGGGGAAGGCCGGCATGCCCAGATACGTTCCGCTCATACCGCCGGCTCCTCCTCCGTGCTCGCCAGGATCTCCGCGATGTGCACCGGCCGCATGCCCACCTTCAGCCGGGCCATGGTCCCGCCGATGTGCATCAGACAGGAGTTGTCGGCCGCGCACAGCACCTCCGCGCCCGTCGACTCGGCGTGGCGCACCTTGTCCACGCCCATCGCTGCCGAGACGTCCGCGTTCTTCACCGCGAAGGTGCCGCCGAACCCGCAGCACTCGTCGGCACCGGGCAGCTCCACCAGCTCGAGCCCCTTGACGGCCTCCAGCAGCCGGCGCGGCCGGTCCCCGAGGCCCAGCGCACGCAGCCCGTGACAGGTCGGGTGGTAGGTGACCGTGTGCGGGTACCAGGCGCCGACGTCGGTCACGCCGAGCACGTCCACCAGGAACTCCGTCAGCTCGTACGTCTTCGGCACGACCGGCGCCACCACCTCGGCCAGCGAGCCCCCGCGCCCCTCGGCCCGGGCCCGCTCGCCCATGCGTGGATACAGCTCACGCACCATCGCCCCGCACGACCCCGACGGCGTCACGATCGCGTCGTAGTCGCCGAAGACCTCGGCGTAGCGGCGGGCCAGCGGCTCCGCCTCGTGCCGATACCCGGTGTTGTAGTGGGCCTGCCCGCAGCAGGTCTGCGCGACCGGAAAGTCCACGTCGACGCCCAGCCGGTGCAGCAGCCGCACCACGGCCCGGCCGGTGTCCGGATAGAGCGTGTCGTTGACGCAGGTCAGGAACAGGGCGACACGCATCGCGGCTCCTCGAGAACTCGATCATCTCACCAGTGCAGGGTAATCGGCGCCCCGGGGACCGGGGGAGACCCGGCTCACCGTGCGGCGAGCCGGGCCTCGGCCGCCCGCCACCGCCCCGTGTCGCCGCGCGGCTCGTACCGCGTGAGCGGCTGGGTGCGCACCAGCAGGCGCCGCATGTCGGTCAGGTCGCCGACGAGTCCGTGCGCGCGGGCCTGCACCAGCACGTTGCCGAGTGCGGCCGCCTCCGTCGGCCCCGCCACCACCGGCAGCCCGCAGGCGTCGGCGGTGAGCTGGCACAGCAGCGCGTTGCGGGTGCCGCCGCCGACCACGTACACCACGTCCACCGGATGCCCGGCGAGCCGCTGCGCGTCCTGGACCGCCCGCCGGTGGGCGAGCGCCAGGGAGTCCAGGATGCAGCGGGTGATCTCACCCGGCGTGCCGGGCACCGGCTGACCGGACGCCCGGCACGCCTCGGCGATCCGCTCCGGCATCCGGCCGGGCGCCAGGAACGCCGTGTCCCCGGCGTCGACCACCGACCGCAGCGCCGGCGCCGCGGCCGCCTCCCGCAGCAGCGCGCCCAAGTCCTGTTCGCCCCAGGCCCGCTGGCACTCCTGGAGCAGCCACAGCCCCATGATGTTGCGCAGACAGCGGACCGTGCCGTCCAGGCCCAGCTCATTGGTGAAGTTGGCGGCCCGGCTCTCCTCGGTCAGCACCGGCGCGGTCAGCTCCAGACCGGCCAGCGACCAGGTGCCGGTGCAGATGTAGGCGAACCGCTCGCCCGTCGCCGGCACCGCGGCCACCGCCGACGCCGTGTCGTGCGAGCCGACCGCCGTCACCGGGACCGGCCCGGTGAGCCCCGTCTCCCGCAGCACCCGGTCCCGCAGGACGCCCGCCGGATCACCGGGCTCCCGCAGCGGCGCGAACAGCCCGAGGTCGATCCCGAGCCGGTCGGCGATCCCGTACGCCCATGAGCGCGTCCGGGGATCGATCAGCTGGGTGGTGGAGGCGTTGGTCAGCTCGGTGCCCTGCTCCCCGGTCAGCCAGTACGTCAGCAGATCGGGAATCAGCAACAGCCGCCTGGCGAGCGCGAACTGAGCGGTACCGGCGGCGGCCGTCAGCTGGTAGAGCGTGTTGAAGGGCGCGTACTGGATGCCGGTCGCCGCGTACAGCTCGGCCGCCGGGACGGTCGCCCACACCTTCTCCGCGACGCCCTCGGTGCGCTGGTCGCGGTAGTGCACCGGGTTGCCGAGCAGCGCCCCGTCGGCATCCAGCAGGCCGTGGTCGACGGCCCAGCTGTCGATGCCGACGGAGTCCACCCGACCGGCCGCCCGCAGCCCGTCCAGCACCCCGGCGTACAGCGCCAGGATGTCCCAGCGCAGCCCCTCCGGCGTGCGCACGGGCCGGTTGGGGAAGCGGTGCGCCTCGGTCAGCTCCAGCGAGTCCGGGCCGACCCGTCCGGTCATGACGCGCCCGCTGGAGGCGCCGAGGTCGACCGCGGCGTACGTCTTCACGCGTCCGCTCATCGCAGGAAGGCGGCGGCGACGCCGGCGTCGACCGGGATGTGCAGGCCGGTGGTGTGGGTCAGGTCGCCGCCGGTGAGCGCGAAGACGGCGTTCGCGACGTGCTCGGGCAGCACCTCCCGCTTCAGGATGGTCCGCTGCGCGTAGAACTCGCCCAGCTTCTCCTCCTCCACCCCGTACACCGCCGCCCGCTGGGCTCCCCAGCCGCCCGCGAAGATGCCGGAGCCGCGCACCACACCGTCCGGGTTGACGCCGTTGACACGGATCCCGTGCTCGCCCAACTCGGCAGCCAGAAGCCGCACTTGATGAGCCTGGTCGGCCTTGGTGGCCGAGTAGGCGATGTTGTTCGGCCCGGCGAAGACGGCGTTCTTGGACGCGATGTAGACGATGTCACCACCGAGTTCCTGGGCGATCATCACCCGGGCCGCCTCCCGCGAGACGAGGAAGGAACCGCGGGCCATGATGTCGTGCTGCAGGTCCCAGTCCTTCGCGGATGTCTCCAGCAGCGGCTTGGAGATGGAGATCCCGGCGTTGTTCACCACCAGGTCCACCCCGCCGAAGGCGAGGACGGCCTCACGGAACGAGGCGGCGATCTGCTCCTCGTCCGTCACGTCCACGGTCACCGCGACGGCCCGGTCCGGCCCGCCCAGCTCCTCGGCGACCTTGGCGGCGTTCCCACCGTCGAGATCGGCGACGACGACACACGCGCCCTCGGCCACCAGCCGGTGGGCGATCGCCTTCCCGATGCCGCTGCCCGCGCCCGTCACCAGCGCCACCCGCGTCGCCAGCGGCTTGGGCTCCGGCATCCGCCGCAGCTTGGCCTCCTCCAGCGCCCAGTACTCGATACGGAACTTCTCGGACTCCTCGATCGGCGCGTACGCCGAGACGGCCTCGGCCCCCCGCATCACGTTGATGGCGTTGACGTAGAACTCGCCGGCCACCCGCGCGGTCTGCTTGTCCTTGCCGAAGGAGAACATGCCCACGCCCGGAACCAGCACGATCGCCGGGTCGGCGCCACGCATCGCGGGGGAGTCGGTGGTCGCGTGCCGCTGGTAGTAGGCGGCGTATTCCTCACGGTAGGCGGCGTGCAGTTCCTTCAGCCGCGCGACCGCCTCCTCCAGCGGTGCGGTCGGGGGCAGATCCAGCACCAGCGGCCGCACCTTGGTCCGCAGGAAGTGGTCCGGGCACGAGGTGCCCAGCGCGGCCAGCCGTGGATGCTCGGCCCGCGCCAGGAAGTCGAGGACCGCGTCGGAGTCGTCGAAGTGCCCGACCTGCGCCCGGTCCTGCGAGGCGACTGCGCGCACGTACGGCGCCAGCGCCACCGCCCGCTCCCGCCGCTCGCCCTCGGGCAGCGCCTCGTACCCCTCGATCACGGGGCCGAACGGCTCGGCCCTGCCCCGCTCGGCGAGGAACTTCTCCGCGGTACGGATGATGTGCAGCGAGTTGCGCTCGCACTCCTCGGAGGTGTCACCCCAGGCGGTGATTCCGTGCCCGCCGAGAATGCAGCCGATGGCCTGCGGGTGGGCCTCCTTGATCGCGGCGATGTCCAGCCCCAGCTGGAACCCGGGGCGCCGCCACGGCACCCACACCACGGTGTCGCCGAAACACTCGGCGGTCAGCTTCTCCCCGTCGGCGGCACACGCCAGCGCGATGCCGGAGTCCGGGTGCAGATGATCGACGTGCGGGGCGTCGACGAGCCCGTGCATCGCGGTGTCGATGGACGGCGCGGCCCCGCCCTTGCCGTGCAGGCAGTAGTCGAACGCGGCGACCATCTCGTCCTCACGCTCCACACCGGGATACACCCCGACGAGCGCCCGCAACCGATCGAGCCGCAACACGGCGAGCCCGCTCTCGGTGAGCGTGCCGAGGTCGCCTCCCGACCCCTTCACCCACATCAGCTCGACGTCCCCGCCCGTGACGGGATCGGTGGCAGTGCCTTTGGCGGAGGCGTTGCCGCCGGCGTAGTTGGTGTTCCGGGGATCGGAGCCGAGCCGATGCGAACGGGCGAGGAGAGCGGCGGCTTCGGGATGGACAGCCATGACGTTCAGTTCCTTTTCGAAGAGGGGGAGTGAAGAAGGGGCGCGGGGAACTGCGCGACCGGCCACAGCGGCCCCGCACCCCGCAACGAACAAGAACCCGGCAGACGCGTCACGCCCCCCACCCGGCCTGCTCCCCACCCACCCGCTCTGCCACGATCTTCTCGGCCCACCCGGACCGCGCATACGCCGCCAGGGGATCGGGATCCAGCCCCGTCTCCTCCCGCACCTGACGCAGCAACGGCCGCACATCCGTGTTGAACGCGTCCATCAGCACGGCGTTGGCGCCCAGCACGTCCCCCGAGGCCTGAGCGCCGGCCAGAGCGACGCGGTCGACGAGCAGCGCCTTCGCCGTGGCCTCCTGCACGTTCATCACCGAACGGATGATCGCCGGGATCTTCGCCTCGATGTTGTGGCACTGGTCGAGCATGAACGCCACCTCGGAGGTGAGCCCACCCCAGCGCACGACCTCGTACATGATCCGGAACAGCTGGAACGGATCGGCCGCCCCCACCATCAGGTCGTCGTCCGCGTAGAACCGCGAGTTGAAGTCGAACCCGCCGAGCTTCCCCTCCCGCAGCAGCGTGGCGACGATGAACTCGATGTTGGTCCCCGGCGCGTGGTGTCCCGTGTCCACGACGACCTGTGCCTTCTCGCCCAGCCGCAGACAGTGCGCGTACGCCGTCCCCCAGTCCGGCACATCGGTCGTGTAGAACGCCGGCTCGAACAGCTTGTACTCCAGCAGCATCCGCTGCCCCTCACCCAGCCGCTCGTACACCTGCGCGAGCCCCTCGGCCAGCCGGTCCTGCCGGGCACGGATGTCGTCCTGCCCCGGATAGTTCGTCCCGTCCGCGAACCACAGCTTCAGATCGGCGGAGCCCGTCGCGTCCATGATGTCGACGCACTCCAGCAGATGATCGACGGCCTTCCGGCGCACCGCCGCGTCCGGGTGGCAGATGCTGCCGAGCTTGTAGTCGTCGTCCTGGAAGGTGTTGGAGTTGATGGCGCCGAGCTTCAGCCCGCGCTCCTCCGCGTGCTTGGCCAGCGCCGCGTAGTCGTCGACCTTGTCCCAGGGGATGTGCAGCGCCACGGTCGGCGCGACGCCGGTGACGGCGTGCACCTGGGCCGCGTCGTCGAGCTTCTCGTACGGGTCACGGGGTACGCCCGCCTGGGCGAACACCTTGAAGCGGGTGCCGGAGTTCCCGTACGCCCATGACGGCGTCTCGACGGCCTGGGTCTTGAGCGCGGCCTTCACCGCGGCGAGGTCGGTCACTTCCGGACTCCTGGTGGCATCGGAGAAACGTGGGATCGATGCGGGGGCATCGAGGAACGGCGTCGGTGAAACGATTCAGAAAGCGAAGCTATGAGCCCCCCGGAAGCGTGTCAAGACCCCGGCCGAGCACTCTTCGCCGTAATCTGGGCGTGACCTTCTGGCGTCGAAAGTTTTTCGATACGAACCCATTGACGCAGACGAGTGACGCTGCCTACGGTCCCGGCAATCCAGTTGAAACCTTTCATGGCGCTGCGGAGGTCCGACCCGCCGGCGTCGTCGAGGAGCCCTCATGACCCACCCGTCCGACTCGGGGCCGGTCCCGGTGCTGGCGCTCAAGGACGTCTCCAAGTCCTTCGGCGCCGTACGGGCCCTGCGGGACGTCCGCCTGGAGCTGTTCCCCGGCGAGGTGCACGCCCTCGCCGGTGAGAACGGCGCCGGAAAGTCGACCCTGATCAAGACGCTCGCCGGGGTGCACCGGCCGGACGCCGGCCAGGTGCTGCTCGACGGCCGTCCCGTCGCCTTCCACGGTCCCGGCGACGCCCGCGACGCGGGGATCGCCGTGATCTACCAGGAGCCGACGCTCTTCCCGGACCTGTCGATCGCCGAGAACATCTTCATGGGCCGCCGGCCGAAGAAGGCCCTCGGACGCATCGACCACAAGGCCACCCACGCCGCCACGCTCGCCCTGATGCAGCGCCTCGGCGTCGACCTCGACCCCGACCGCCCGGCGCGCGGCCTGTCCATCGCCGACCAGCAGATCGTCGAGATCGCCAAGGCGCTCTCCTTCGACGCCCGCGTACTGATCATGGACGAGCCGACCGCCGCCCTCACCGGCAGCGAAGTGGCCCGCCTCTTCGGCGTCGTGCGCACCCTGAGCGAGCAGGGCGCAGCGGTGCTGTTCATCTCGCACCGGCTGGAGGAGATCTTCCAGATCTGCCGGAAGGTCACCACCCTGCGCGACGGCGCCTGGATCGCCGGCGAACCGCTGGACGGCATGACCGAGGACGACCTGGTGCGCCGCATGGTCGGCCGCGACCTCGACGAGCTGTACCCCAAGCAGGACGTCCGCCCTGGCGAAGTCGCCCTGAGCGTGCGTCGGTTGACCCGGGAAGGAGTGTTCACCGACGTCTCCTTCGAGGTGCGCAGCGGCGAGATCGTCGGCCTCGCCGGACTGGTCGGCGCGGGCCGCACCGAGGTCGCCCGGGCCGTCTTCGGCATCGACCGCCGGGACGCCGGCGAGGTTTCCGTGCACGGAAAGCGTCTGGTCAACGGGGCGCCGTCGAGCGCGATGGCCGCCGGACTCGCGCTCGTGCCCGAGGACCGGCGGGCCCAGGGCCTGGTGATGGACATGTCCATCGAGCGCAACATCGGCCTCACCGGTCTGCGCACGACCGTGAAGGCCGGCCTCATGGACCGCGGCGCCGAACGCAGCCGCTCCCTGGACTGGGCGGTCAGGCTCCGGGTGAAGTACGCCCGGATCGCGGACGCCGTCTCCACGCTCTCCGGCGGCAACCAGCAGAAGGTCGTCCTCGCCAAGTGGCTGGCCACCAGCCCCCGGGTGCTCATCGTCGACGAGCCGACCCGCGGTATCGACGTCGGCACCAAGGCCGAGGTGCACCGGCTGCTGTCCCAGCTCGCCGCCGACGGGGTCGCCGTTCTGATGATCTCCTCCGACCTGCCCGAGATCCTCGGCATGGCCGACCGCGTGCTCGTGATGCACGAGGGCCGGCTGACCGCCGAGATCCCCCGCTCCGAAGCCACCGAGGAAACCGTGATGGCCGCCGCCACCGGGAGGGCCGCCGCATGACGCCCACCGCTCCCGTCAGGAGGGCCGCATGACCGTGACCGCTCCCGACCACGCTCCCGTCGCCGACGTGCCCAAGTCCGGCGGCACCCGCCTCGTCGACCGCGTCTTCAAGATGCGCGAACTCGCCATCCTGGTCGTCTTCCTGGTGATGATCGCCGTCACCCAGGCCGGCAACAGCCAGTTCCTGTCCGAACAGGGCATCAAGGACCTGCTGCTGAACGCGACGATCCTGGTACTGGTCGCCACCGGCCAGTCCCTCGTCGTCATCACCCGCAACGTCGACCTGTCCGTAGGCTCCATCCTCGGCATCAGCGCCTTCGCCGCAGGCACCTACCTCCAGGGCGGCGGCAACCCCGTCGTGGCGATCGTCCTCGCCGTCCTGCTCGGCATCGGCTTCGGGCTGCTCAACGGCCTGCTCGTCAGCCTCGGCCAGGTGCCCGCCCTCGTCGTCACCCTCGGCACCCTCTACATCATCCGCGGCATCGACTCGATCTGGGTCGGCTCCCGCCAGATCACCGCGGCCGACCTGCCCGGCTCCTTCGTCGACTTCGGCTCCGGCGGCTTCTCCGCGGTCCCCTACCTGGCCCTGATCGCCCTCGTGGTGCTCGTCGCCACGGCGTACTACCTCAAGCACTACGGCAGCGGACGCGAGTTGTACGCGCTCGGCTCCAACCCCGAGGCGGCGCGGCTCGCCGGCATCCCCGTGCGCAAGCGCATCCTCGCCGCGTACACCTTCTGCGGCGCGCTCGCGGGCCTCGCCGGCGCCCTGTACCTCGCACGGTTCGGCAACGTCGACTCCGGCACCGGCAGCGGCTTCGAACTCACCGTCGTCAGCGCGGTGGTGGTCGGCGGCGTCGTCTTCACCGGCGGCTCCGGCAGCGTCTACGGCGCCGCCCTCGGCGCGCTGCTGCTGACCTCCGTCAACAGCGTGCTGCCCGCGCTCGGCGTCAGCAGCGTGTGGGTGCTCGCCATCAACGGCGCGCTGCTGCTGCTCGCCATCGCGGTCGACCGGGTCGTCGCCCTGCGGGTGGCCGCCGCCCTGAAGAAGAAGCCGGCCCATGTGAAGCCGCTCCCGCAGAAGGGGGACACCCGACATGTCTGAGTCCCTGACCCGTGCCGTCCGCTGGGACACGGTGGTCGGTGCCCTGCTGATCGTCCTGCTCCTGCTGTCGTTCTCCCTCGTGGACGGCTTCGGCAACGCGCTGAACCTGTCCTTCCTCATCGGCAACACCCTGCCGATCGCCCTCATCGCCCTGCCGATGACCCTGCTCGTCGTCTCGGGTGAGATCGACCTGTCCGTCGCCTCCACCGCCGGGCTGTCCGGCGCGGTGATGGGCCGGCTGTGGAACGAGGGCATGGCCATCGAGACGATCATCCCGCTGTGCCTGCTGCTCGGCGTGGTCTGCGGCCTGGTCAACGGCCTGCTCGTGACCCGGCTGGGCCTGCCCTCGCTCGCCGTCACCATCGGCACGCTCGCCCTGTACCGGGGCATCGCGCAGATCGTGCTCGGCTCGAACGCGGTCACCGACTTCCCCTCCGGGTACCTGGACTTCGCCGCCGGGCGCGTCGGTGACAGCTTCCTGCCGCGGGCGTTCCTGCCCTTCCTCGCGCTGCTCGTCATCGCCGTCGTCGTGCTGCACGCCACCCCGTTCGGCCGGTCGCTGTTCGCGATCGGGGCGAGTGAGGAGGCGGCACGGTTCGCGGGCATCCGCGTCAAGCGGTCCAAGCTCCTGCTGTTCGTCGCGACCGGTTTCATGGCCTCGCTGACCGGCATCTTCTGGGCCCTGCACTACGCCAGCGCCCGCTACGACAACGCCACGGGACTCGAACTCTCCGTCGTCGCGGCCGTGTTGCTCGGCGGTATCGACTTCGACGGCGGCAAGGGCACGCTGGGCGGCGCGATCGCCGGGGTGTTCCTGCTGGGTGCGTTGCAGAACGTGATGAGTCTGCTGAACGTCTCCGCCCAGTCGCAGATCGTCGTCACGGGTGTGTTGCTCGTGGTGTCCGTGCTCGGGCCGCGCGTCGCCCGTCAGATCGTCGTCGCCCGCGCGGTGCGCTCCGCGCCTCGCTCCGCCGGCTAGGTCGTCCCGAAGCTGCGGGCCGTCTGTGGCTGGTCGCGCAGCTTCCCGCGCCTCTTTGGGGCGCGTCCAGCTCACCTTCGTATCTAAGGACTCCCCGCCATGCGTAAGTCTTCCCTCCGCCGTGCCTGTGCCGCCCTCGCCGCCGGGACCTCCCTCGCCCTCGCCCTCACCGCCTGCGGCGGCACCACCAAGAACGACGTTCAGGACCAGGGCTCCGGCTCCGGTGCCGCCGCCGGCAAGGCCGACCCGAACGCCGCCACCAAGAAGGGGCTGACCGTCGGCTTCCTGCCCAAGCAGGTCAACAACCCCTACTTCACCACCGCCGACAAGGGAGGCCAGAAGGCGCTCACCGAGCTGGGCAGCAAGTACAAGGAGGTCGGCCCGTCCAGCGCCACCGACACCGCCGGCCAGGTCTCCTACGTCAACACCCTCACCCAGCAGCAGGTGAACGCGATGGCCGTCTCCGCGCAGGACCCCGGTGCCCTGTGCACCGCGCTGAAGCAGGCCATGAGCAACGGCATCAAGGTCGTCACCTACGACTCCGACACCAAGACCGACTGCCGCAACGCCTTCGTCTCGCAGGCCTCCGCCGAGGACCTCGGCCGCACCGAGGTGCAGCTCCTCGCCCGGCAGATCGGCTACAAGGGCGAGATCGCGATCCTGTCCGCCGCGCAGACCGCGACGAACCAGAACACCTGGATCGGCTTCATGAAGGACGAGCTGAAGGACCCCAAGTACAAGGACGTCAAGCTGGTCAAGATCGCCTACGGCAACGACGACCCGCAGCAGTCCTTCCAGCAGACCCAGGGCCTGCTCCAGGAGCACCCCAACCTGAAGGGGATCATCTCCCCGACCACCGTCGGCATCAAGGCGGCCGCCCAGTACCTGTCCGGCTCCAAGTACAAGGGCAAGGTCAAGCTGACCGGCCTCGGCACCCCCAACGACATGCGCAAGTACGTCAAGAACGGCGCCGTCGAGGCGTTCGAGCTGTGGGACCCGGCCCAGCTCGGCGACCTCGCCGCCCGTACCGCCGTCGCGCTGTCCTCCGGGCAGATCACCGGCAAGGAGGGCGAGACGTACAAGGCCGGCTCGACGACGTACACCATCGGCAAGGACGGCGTGATCAGCCTCGGCAAGCCGACCGTGTTCGACGCCAAGAACATCGATCAGTTCAACTTCTGACCCACGAGGGGGGCCCGTCCCATGCAGCGCGTGTGCTTCCTGCTGAAGGTCCGCGAGGACCGCGTGGCCGAGTACCGGGAACGGCATGCCGCCGTGTGGCCGGAGATGCGCGAGGCGCTGACGGCCACCGGCTGGCACAACTACTCGCTCTTCCTGCGCGACGACGGCCTGCTGGTCGGCTATCTGGAGACGGAGGACTTCGAGGCCGCCAAGGCCGGGATGGAGGCCACCGAGGTCAACGCCCGGTGGCAGGCCGAGATGGGGCCCTTCTTCGAGTCCCTCGACGGCGCCCGCCCCGACGAGGCGATGAAACCGCTCACCGAGGTCTTCCACCTGGCGTGACGTAATGTGAAGCTCTCCCCGCCGCTCCAGAACCTCAGGAGGTCCCTGCCCGATGGCCCAGTCGGTGGGTATCAAGGACGTCGCCCGTGCCGCCGGAGTCTCCGTCGGCACGGTGTCGAACGTGATCAACCGGCCCGACACGGTCGCCAGTGAGACCCGGGCGCGGGTGCTGTCCGCGATCGACCGGCTCGGCTACGTCCGCAGCGAGTCGGCGCGCCAGCTGCGCGCGGGCCGCAGCCGGATCATGGGCCTGCTGGTGCTGGACATGGGCAACCCGTTCTTCGTGGACGTCGCGCGCGGCGCCGAGCGGGCCGCGCGCGAGGCAGGGCTCGGCGTGATGGTCTGCAACAGCGCCCAGAGCGCGGGCGAGGAGGCCGAGTACCTCTCCCTCTTCGCCGAGCAGCGCGTGCGGGGCGTGCTGCTCACCCCCACCGACGCCTCCGGCCGCAACATCGGTGCCTTCCGCCGGCACGGCATCCCGTTCGTGCTGGTCGACCGGGTCGCCGAGGGTGCCGCCGAGTGCTCGGTGTCCGTCGACGACGTCGCCGGCGGCGCCCTGGCGGTGCGGCACCTGGTGGACGCCGGCCACCGCTCGATCGCGTACGTCAGCGGTCCGTCCGGACTCAACCAGGTCCGTGACCGCCGCACCGGCGCCCTCAACGCCCTCGCCGAGGCCGGGCTCGGCCCGGAGGCGCTGCGCGAGATCCCCACCGAGCGGCTCGACGTCGCCGCCGGCCGGGACGCCGGCGCCCGCCTGCTCGGCCTCGCCGAGCGGCCCACGGCCGTCTTCTGCGCCAACGACCTGCTCGCCCTCGGCGTGCTCCAGGCCATGTACGCCGCCGGAGTCGGCGTCCCCGACGACCTCGCGATCGTCGGCTACGACGACATCGAGTTCGCCGCCGCCGCGGCCGTCCCGCTCACCTCGGTGCGCCAGCCCGCCGTCACCATCGGCGCCCTGGCCGCCGAGCTGCTGCTGGAGGAGACCGAGGAGCGGGGCAAGCAGCCGCACGAGCACCGCCGGGTGGTCCTCCAGCCGGAGCTGGTGGTGCGCCGCTCCAGCCTGCCGGGACGCTGACCCACCGGTCAGCGACGGGTGAACCGACGTTCAGTTGCCCCGGCGGGGCGCGGCGACCCGGCGTGTGCTGGACTGGGACCGATCGCACCCACCGTCCGCACCGGGGAGACGCGTTGACCACCAGCTACCGCCAGCCCGGCGTCCATCTGACCGACCGCCGCTTCACCGTGCCGCTCGACCACGCCGACCCCGCGGGGGAGACCATCGAGCTGTACGCCCGCGAGGTGGTCGCGAGCGACAAGGCCCGCCAGGACCTGCCGTGGCTGGTGTACCTCCAGGGCGGCCCCGGATTCGGCGCACAGCGCTTCACCGGCCGCACGGGCTGGCTGGACCGCGCGCTGCGCGAGTTCCGCGTGCTGCTGCTGGACCAGCGCGGCACCGGCGCCTCCACACCAGCCAGCCGCCAGACCCTGCCGCTGCGCGGTGGTCCGGCCGCGCAGGCCGGCTACCTCACGCACTTCCGCGCCGACTCCATCGTGCGCGACTGCGAGGCGATCCGCCCGCAGGTCACCGGCGGTGCCCCCTGGACGGTGCTCGGTCAGAGCTTCGGCGGCTTCTGCACCGTCCACTACCTCTCCACCGCCCCCGAGGGCCTGGCCGCCGCGCTGATCACCGGCGGGCTGCCTTCCCTCGACGCCCACGCCGACGACGTCTACCGGGCCGCCTACCCGCGCATCGAACGCAAGGTCGCCGCGCATTACGCCCGCTACCCGCAGGACGTCGAGCGGGCCCGCCGTATCGCCGACCACCTGCTCGGCCAGGACGTGGTCCTGCCCGGCGGGTACCGGCTCACCGTCGAGGCCTTCCAGTCCCTCGGCATCCTCCTGGGCACCGGTGACGGCAGCCATCGCCTGCACTACCTGCTGGAGGACGCGTTCGTGCCCACGGTGGGCGGCCGGCAGCTGTCGGACGCCTTCCAGGAGGAGGTGCGGGGTCTGCTGTCGTACGCCGCGCACCCGCTGTACGCCCTCGTCCACGAGTCGATCTACGGACAGGACGCCCGCCCCACCGCCTGGGCCGCCGAACGGGTCCGTGCCGAGTTCCCGCAGTTCGACGCGGCCAAGACGCTCGCGGGCGACGGGCCGCTGCTGTTCACCGGCGAGACGGTCCACCCCTGGATGTTCGACTGCGACCCGGCGCTGCGCCCGCTGAAGGAGACCGCCGAACTGCTCGCCGCCCGCACCGGCTGGAGGCCCCTGTACGACCGTGAGCGCCTGGCCGCGAACCAGGTACCGGTCGCCGCCGCCGTCTACCACGACGACATGTACGTCGACGCGGACCACTCCCTCGCCACCGCGCGGGCGATCCGCTCCCTGCGCACCTGGGTGACCGACGAGTTCGAGCACGACGGGGTGCGCGTGGGCGGCCCGCGGGTCCTGGACCGGCTGCTCGCCCTCGCCCGCGACGAGGTGTGAACGCCGGCCGTTCGCAGCGCGGCGCGCGGTCCTCCCCGTCAAGATCCACAAAGGGCCGGTCATCGCCCTCCGCACGGGTTACTGTGCGCCCATGACCGAGCCGACGAACGCTCAACTGCAGCCCATGCCCGAGGGCTGGCAGCGCGCCCTGGCCGTGGTGGCCCACCCGGACGACCTGGAGTACGGCTGCTCGGCGGCCGTCGCCGCCTGGACCGACGCCGGCCGCGAGGTCGCGTACGTGCTGGCGACCCGCGGCGAGGCCGGCATCGACACGCTGGAGCCCGCCGTGTGCGCTTTCCTGCGCGAACGGGAGCAGCGGACGAGCGCGGCGGCCGTCGGGGTGTCGAGCGTGGAGTTCCTCGACCACCGCGACGGAGTGATCGAGTACGGCCCGGCGCTGCGCCGGGACATCGCGGCCGCCATCCGCCGCCACCGGCCCGAGCTGGTCATCACCCTCAACCACCGGGACACCTGGGGCGGGGTCGCCTGGAACACCCCCGACCATGTGGCGGTCGGCCGGGCCACCCTCGACGCCGCCTCCGACGCGGGCAACCGCTGGATCTTCCCCGAACTGGCCGAGCAGGGCCTTGAGCCCTGGGACGGCGTGCGCTGGGTCGCGGTCGCCGGCTCGGCCTCGCCCACCCACGCCGCGGACGCCACGCCCGGTCTGGAGCGCGCGGTGCGCTCGCTGCTGGAACACCGCACGTACATCGAGGCGTTGACCGACGAGGACCCGGAGACCTACGCGCGCGGATTCCTCACCGCGAACGCCCAGGCGGCGGCGGAACGCTTCGGCGGTCGCCCGGCCGTGGCCTTCGAACTGTTCAGCAGATGACTCGGCAGCCGACGACACGCGGGGGAGACGCGCCCATGGACACCACCCAGGCACTGGCCGACCGCTTCGAGGAGCACCGCGGGCATCTGCGGGCCGTGGCCTACCGCATGCTCGGCTCGCTGGCCGAGGCGGAGGACGCGGTGCAGGAGACCTGGCTCAAGCTCAGCCGCACCGACTCCGACGCCATCGAGAACCTCGGCGGCTGGCTGACCACCGTGACCGGCCGGGTCTGCCTTGACCTGCTGCGCTCGCGCGCCGCACGCCGCGAGGAGCTGATCGACGACCGCGTCGACGCCTTCGTCCCGGACCTGGAACTGCGGCCGTTGTCCCGCCTCGACCCCGAGCAGGAGGTCCTGCACGCCGACTCGGTGGGCGTCGCCCTCCTCGTCGTCCTGGAGAACCTGGAGCCGGACGAGCGGCTGGCGTTCGTGCTGCACGACATGTTCGCCGTTCCGTTCGACGACATCGCGCCGATCGTGGACCGCACCTCGGCCGCCACCCGCCAGCTCGCCAGCCGCGCCCGCCGCCGGGTGCGCGGCGCCGAGCCGGCCGCGGAGCCCGACCTCGGCCGGCAGAAGCAGGTCCTGGACGCCTTCCTCGCCGCCTCGCGCGCCGGCGACTTCGAGGCGCTGGTCGGCGTGCTCCACCCGGACGTGACGCTGCGGGTGGACGCCGGGACGCTCATGCGGGGTCTGGCCGCCTCCAAGGTGGTCCAGGGCGCCAAGACGGTGGCTGAACAGGCGCTCATGTTCTCCCGGTTCGCCGGCAGCGCGCGGCCGATGCTGGTCAACGGCACGGTGGGCCTGGTCAACGCCCCCGAGGGCGGGCCGAAGTCGGTCATGGCGCTCACCATCGCCGACGGCCGCATCACCGGCATGTACATCCTGGCCGACCCCGAGCGGCTGGAGCGCCTGGACTTCGACGGCTGCACCGGCTGACCGGGCTCAGCTCCCGGCCCCGTGCACGGGACAGCGGGGGGCGCGCGGCTCGTCCGCGCGCTCGTCGCCGTCCGCTCGCGGGGCCGGCACCTCGGCGGGTGACCGGCGTTCCAGCCGCAGTCGCAGCCCCTCCGGCATCAGGGTGAGCCGTTCGGCCACCCGCAGCCGGTAGCCGGGGTCGGGCAGGAAGGAGTAGCGGCGCAGCAGCAGGCCGAGGACCAGGGTCGCCTCGTGCAGCGCGAACTGGCGGCCGATGCAGGCGCGCGCCCCGGTGCCGAACGGCTTGAAGACATGCGGGGGCCGGGCCCGTACGGCCGCGGCGTCGAAGCGGTCCGGGTCGAACCGCTCGGCGTCCGCGCCCCACACCTCGGGATCGCGGTGCAGCATCGGCGTCAGCACCAGCGCCCAGGCGCCGCGTCGCATGGAGTGCTCCCCGGCCAGCACGGTGTCCTGCCGGGCCTCCCGGGCGAAGGCGGGCGCGGTCGGCCACAGCCGCAGCGACTCGTCGAGCACCCGGCGCACGTACCGCAGCTTCGCCACCTGCTCGTAGGCGGGCACCTCCGTCCCGCCCCACACCCGCTCGACCTCGGCCCGGGCGCGGGCCGCGACCTCGGGGTGCCGGGCGAGGTAGTACAGGGCGAAGGAGAGCGCCCCGGAGGTGGTCTCGTGCCCGGCGACCAGGAACGTGATGACCTGCCGCCGTACGTTCAGCGCGGACAGCCGCTCCCCGGTCTCCGGGTGGGCGGTCCGCAGCATCCGGTCGAGCAGGTCACCGTCCCCGCTGCCCGCCGCCCGGCGGGCCCGCACGACCTCGTCGACGGTCCGGTTCAGGTACGCCATGTCGGCCGCGTTGCGCCGGCTCGCACCGCGCAGCAGCAGCGGGGCCGCGGGCGCGGGCACGGTGTTGAGCCGCTGCGCGTGGCTGAGGGTGCCGACCATGGCCGTCACGAAGGGGTGCAGCCGGGGCCGCTCGAAGGAGCCGAAGTCGTGGCCGAAGCCGGTGCGGGAGATGGTCTCCAGGGTCAGCTTGGTCATGTCGCCGGGGACGTCGACGTCGTGGCCGTCGGCGGCGGCCCGGTCCCAGTGCTCGGTCAGCCGCGCGGCGACGTCCAGCATCATCGGGTGGTAGGCCGCCATCGCCTCGCGGCTGAACCCCGGCGCCAGGACGTCGTGCGCGAGCTGCCAGTTGGGCTCGTCGTTGTACGCGGTGAACAGCGCGTCCCCGACGACCGGGCGCAGATTGGCGATGCCGAGCCCCACGTGCTTGGCGAACCGGGACTCGTCGGAGAGGTCCGCGACGAGTGCACCGCCCCACACGAGCACGAACTCCTTGCCGAAGGCGCGCCGCCGGAAGATCGGGCCGAGCCGGCGGCCGAGCCGCACCGAGTCCTGCACGGGGGTGGTCCGGTTCGCGCCGAGCACGTCACCGAGCAGGGGCAGCCGGTGCGGCGGATGCGGAATGCGGTGCAGCTCGGGCCAGCCCAGCTCGGCGCTGCGGAACCCCCTGGTGTGACGGCCGTGGTCCGCCCTGGCGTCGGCCATGCGCGATCTCCCTTGATCCTGCGGCATGTTGAGCAGTGTTGTACGCCGGTTCAATAACGTGTTTCAGTCTCGTCCCCTTGTTGAATCCGCGTCAAGTACAGTGCGGGCATGGCCGCGAACCACGGGGAGCGCACCCGCCGCCGCCTCAGCACCGCGGAGCGCCGGGAGCAGCTGCTCACGGTCGGCGCCCGGCTGTTCTCGGAGAGCCCCTACGACGACGTGTGGATCGAGCAGGTCGCGGAGATCGCCGGTGTCTCGCGCGGCCTGCTCTACCACTACTTCCCGACGAAACGGGACTTCTTCGCCGCGGTCGTGGAGCGGGAGAGCGAGCGCATGCTGCGCTTGACGGCCGCCGTGCCCGGCGTGCCGGTGCGCGAGCAGCTCACCGCAGGCCTCGACGCCTACCTGGAGCATGTGCGGGCCCACGCCCACGGCTACCGCGCCTTTCACCGTGCCGACGCGGCCGGCGACCGGACGGTGCGGCGCGTCTACCGGCGGGCCCTGGCCGTGCAGGAACGCCAGATCCTCGCCGCCCTGGCGGCCGACCCCGAGTTCGGTCCGCTCTTCCAGCAGCGCCCCGACGTCCGCCTCGCCGTGCGCGGGTGGCTGGCGTTCACGACCGCGGTCTGTCTGGAGTGGCTGCGCGGCTCGGACCTGAGCCGGGAACAGGTGCGGGACCTCTGCGCGCGGGCGCTGCTCGGAGTCCTCGCCGGCTGACCGCCGTCCGTGCCGGGGCCTGGTTGGCGCACGCCCCGATCTCCGATAAGTTAGGTGAGCCTTACCTAAGGAGGATTGGTGATGGGTGACAGCCAGACGTGGGCCGCGGCGCCCGGAGCGGCCGAGCGGGCACGGTCCGTGCTCGCCACCGCCTGGTCCTGCGCGGTGACCGCCGAGGGCGGGCGCGAGGAGTTCGTGGGCGCGCACAGCGTGAGCGACGACGGGCGGCTGCTGCTGCGCCTGCCCGACGACAGCGCGCTGCTCACCGCGGCGATCTGCGCCCCCCGCGGTGAACCCTCCGCCGTGCTGGAGTTCGCCGACGTCGCCCCCGTACCCGTCCGCCACCGCATCCGCGCCCGGCTGTGGCTCGCCGGCTGGTTCACCCCCGAGGACGACCACCTGGCCTTCCACGCCACCCGCGTCGTCCTGCGCCGACCCTCCGGCGCCGCCGTCGTCGCCGTGGACGCCTTCACCGCCGCCGCGCCCGACCCGCTCTCCGAAGCCGAGGCACGGCTGCTCACCCACCTCGCCGACGCCCACCCCGACGCCGTCGAACGCCTCACGCGTCTGATCGACCCCGGCAGTCTGCACGGCGCCGTCAGGGTCCGCCCGCTCGCCGTCGACCGGCACGGGCTGACGCTGCGCATCGAACGCGCCCGCACCCACGGCGACGTACGCCTGCCCTTCCACACCCCCGCCGACGGCGTCGCGCAGCTCACCGAGCGCGTGCAGCGCCTGCTGGCCCGGGCGAGCGGCTCCGGCTGCCCGCGCGCCCTACAGGGGCAGCGCGCAGACGGCGACCGGTGACGGGAAGGGGGCGCCGGCCAGGCGCAGGTCACCGGTGCGGCCGTCGACATGGAAGACGCTGACCGTGCCCGACTTCTGGTTCGCGGCGAACAGCAGCCGGCTGTCGGGGGAGAGGGCGATCTGCCGCGGGAAGTCACCCTCGACATCCGTCGTGCCCAGCAGCCTCAGCCGGGCGCCGGCCGCCTCCACCGCGAACCTGGCCACGCTGTTGTGACCCCGGTTGGCGAGAAAGGCGAACCGGCCGTCGGAGGTGACGGCGAACTGCGCCGGGTAGTTGGTGCCGGACTCCGCCCCCGTGGACTGCGGCGCGCCCACGGTCAGCCGGCCGCTTTCCGGGTCGTAGCCGCACACCATCACCGTGTTGCCGACCTCGCCGGCCAGGTAGGCGTGGCGGCCGCCCGGATGGAAGGTGAGGTGGCGCGGGCCGGTGCCGGGACGGGTGGCGGCCCGCGCGGCCTCGGTAAGCTGTCCCGTACGCGGATCGAGGCGGTAGGTGTACACGGTGTCCGTGCCCAGGTCGACGGCGAGGACGTGACCGCCGTCGGGACTCGTGACGACCTGGTGTGCGTGCGGCCCCTGCTGTGCGGGGCCCGGCGCCGGAGACGTGTGCGTGACCAGGTCCGCCCGCTCGCCGAGGGCGCCCGAGGCGTCGATCGGGTGGACCGCCACGCTCCCGGAGCCGTAGTTGGCGCTCAGCAGCCACCGCCCGCTCGGATGCACCGACAGATGACAGGGCGCCGCCCCGCCGGTGCTCCGGCTGCCCAGCACGCGCCGGTCGGCGAGATGGACGGCGCTCACCGCGCCGTCCTCCCGCTCGTCGACCGCGTACAGCGTCCGGCCGTCCGGATGCACCGCCAGATATGACGGGTCCGGTACGCCGGTCAGCGTGCCCCGCCCGGTGATCCGGCCGGTGCCGGCGTCGTAGACGGCCAGGCCGATGCCGCTGCCGCCGCCCGAAGCGGAGGTGTAGGTGCCGAGGTAGACCGGGCGCGGCCCGGACGCCGTCCGGTCGGCCCGCCGGGAGGGCCCGGCCGCCGTACGCGCGGCGGCGGGCCCGTCGGACTCCCGCTCGGCCCCGCATGCGGCGAGCGCCACGGAGGAGGCGGCGGCACCGAGTGCGCCCACCACACCGCGCCGGCTCCAGCCGGCCCCGCGCACCCCTTGCCCACCACTGCCCATGCCCGCACCTCGAGGAGTCGTCCGCCCGGCCGGTCGTGACAGCCACCCTCGCAAGACGGACCCGGCACGCGCAACACCTGTTGCAGGGCGTGCGCCGCGCCGCCGGGCGTCATCGGTGCGACCACCCGGCTCGGGCCTCGGTGCCCCTCGTGGCCGCTACCAGTCGCCGTCCGTCACCGGCTTGCCCGGAGCGTCCTTCAACGGGTGGATCTGGTGCGGGGCCGGGGCCTGCCATGGGTCGTGGTCGTCGCCGAGCCAGTCGCCGACCGGCTTGACCGATTGCAACGGGTCCGCGGGGGCCAGATCGTCGGCGTCGGCGTCGTAGTAGTCGTACCAGGGCAGGCCAGCCCGGGTGTACGCCGCCCGGTCGACGGGCGAGGGCGGCGGCGCCTCGCCCGTGATGCGGCGCCACTCCGGCGGGGTCACCAGGTGCACGAAGACCCGTCCGGCGGGCTCGGCCGCCCAGTCGGACAGCGGGCGGTCGTCGCGGTAGACCTCCTGGCGCATGGAGCCGCCCACGCCCAGGCCCATCGCCGCCGCGGCGCGCGGCGCGGAACCCGGGGCGGCGGGCGCGGCACCCGCGGGCGCCATGGCGGGCAGGGCGCCCGGCGGCGGCCCGCCGTAGCCGCCGGTCGCGGTGGCGCGCACCGCCTCCGCGAGACGCCGCTGCTCCTCCCGCCACCGCTGAAGCGCCGGCTCACCGAGCGGGAACGACTGCAGCTGTACGCCGCCCCACACCTCCTCGCCGGTGACCTGGCCCTCCACGGTCGCGCCGAGACCGAGCGGCACCGCGACGAACTGCCGCACCGTGCCCTTTCCGGAGTTGATGCCGTCCAGCCAGGGCTGGCGGGGCAGGACGACGTAGTTCTGCGGGTCGCGCGACAACCGCCCGGTCCACGCCTTGCCGGAGACCGCGCACACCTTGCCCGCCCCGATCTGCAGGGCGGCCGGCTCGGTGCTGCCGGCGAACGACAGCCACATCGCCTCGCGCAGATACACGGGCAGCATCACGCCCCCGCGCGCCCGCCATGCCTCGGGCACGGTGTCCGGGTAGTCGGCGACCCGGCGCACCGGGAACTCGCCGAGCCCCGGAGGCAGCGCATGGGTGCCCGACTCGGGCAGCCGCAGCGTACGGATGAACCGCACCGCCACACCGCCCGGCAGCCGCAGGGTGTTCCCGTCGATCCGCACGCCACCGCTCATCCGCACGCTCCCTCAAGTGGTGCCTTTTCGGACACCGCGCACGCGGTGCCGTCACGGAGAACGCCGGATCCCCGCCCCGCGGTTCCACCGCAGCCGCTCCGGAATCCGGGCGCGCAGCCGCCGGCCGCCCCGGCGCAGCCGGCGCGGCAGCCAGAGCCGTTCCCGCAGCCCCGCCACCCATGGCAGCCGTGCGCGCTGCTCACGAGTGTGCCGGTCCAGCTCCTCCAGCAGCCGGCGCGAGCGGTGCTCGGTGTCCAGCTCGTCGAGCATGCGGTTGACCTCGGTCAGCACGGCGCCGCTCAGCTGCCAGTGCCGGGCGTCGTGCTGCACCTCCTCCAGCAGCAGCTGGGCCACCTTGTCCCGGGTGGCCGCGGCCTGCCGCAGCTGGGCCGTCAGCCGCTCCTCGGCGGACTCGGCGCTGTGGCTGGTGTGCGTGGTGACGAGCACCGCGAAGCTGACCACGGCGTCGGCGATCTCGGAGAGCAGCTCCTCGATCGCCGCGCCCGCGGCCTGCGGGAACAGCGGCTGCGGATCGCGCTCCTTGGCCAGGTCGGTCAGTGTGCGGGCGAGCACCCGCAGCACGACCGTGCAGATCTCCAGGGTGTCCAGGCCGGTGCGCAGCACCACCCGGTGCAGCAGTCCCTCGCGCACCCGCGGGTTGAACCGCAGGCTGTCCTCGGCCTGCCGCAGCGCCGCGTCCACCTCGGAGATGGCGTGGTCCAGCCGGCGGGCCTCGTGCAGCCGGGCCGCCGCCAGCTCGTAGGAGGGGCGCCCGGCGGCCTGTTCGCCGACGCGCAGCATCATCTGGCGGATCCGCCGCGCCAGATCGTCGATGGAGTCGCCCGCCTCGTCCACCCACACCGGCGGGGCGAGCAGCAGGTTGAACCCCATGCCGACCACGGCGCCGATCAGCGTCTCCAGGACCCGTGCCCACGCGGTCGCGCCGTGCGTGGTCACCCCGAGGATCAGCATGGCGCTGATCGCGACCTCCTGGACGTACTCCTCGACGCGCACCAGATGGCCGACGGCCAGCGCGGCCACGATCACCAGCGCCAGGCTCCACCAGGTCAGGCCCACCAGCAGGCTGAACGCGATGGCGACCAGCACACCGGCCACCACGGCGTTCACCCGGCGGATGCCGTTGGTGAGCGTGGCGTACAGGGTGACCTGGACCACCAGCAGCGCGGTCAGCGGCGCGGTCAGCGGGGCGGGCTCGGGGCTCAGCCGGACCGCGACGACGTAGGCGACCGTCGCCGCGGCCGCCGACCGCAGTGCCTGAACGACCGAGGGGTCCCGCCGCCACTGCCACAGCCGCGCGAGCCACTGCTTCAGTCGCGCGAGGTCGGGCGTCCACTCACGTACATCTCGCATCCCTTGGCCTGTTCCCGTTCCCCTCCGACCTCGAACGCCCCATGGCCGAAACCGAACGCCTACGGCCCACCATGGCACCCAGGGCGAACCTTCCCGGCGGGGGTTCGGGGGCCGCAGGCGAGGCAGGAAGAGGCGGGGTGCGGGGCGCCTTCCCGCGCGCATCACGGCGACCCGGGCGACGCGCGAAACCCGTGGCAACCTGCGCGAACCGGTGTCCGGCCGGTCAGGCCTGGATCTTGTCCAGGAAGGCGAACAGGTTGGCCTTCGTCCGGGCGATCTGCTCCTGGACGGTCAGACTCTCCTCGAACCGGGTGCCGCTCTCCGGCACTTTCTTGCCACGGACGTACAGGGAGCAGGCGAGGTCGGTGCACATGTACAGACCCACCGAGTTTCCCTCCCGCCCCGCCGCGCCCGTCTTGCGCGCGGTCATCAGCGACACGCCGCCGCGCGGATGCGCGGTCAGGCACAGGGCACACAGGCTGCGCTGCATCAGCGCGCGCCGGGCGGGCGTGAACCGGAAGGCGACGCCGACCAGCTCTCCGTCCCGCTCGGTGACCAGATGGGCGCGGTCGGGCGCACCCGGATCACGCCAGCCCAGGAAGTCGAGGTCGTCCCAGGGCCGCTGGTCGAGGTCCCGGGGCACCGCCAGACGCTTCGCCTCGCCCTTGGAGCAGTTGATGAACGAGTTGCGGATGTCCCGCTCGGTGAGTGATCTCATGAGTGCTTCCCGGTATCGGATCCTAGGGGCCCTAGGTTTTCACCTAGGTTAGGCAGGGGCGAGGAGAGGACGCCAACGGATTTCCGAGGCGAGCCGGTCCCCGCAGCGGGCGGTAGGTCTCACAGGACCTGAAGACGGTCTGGCACACGCCGGCCCGCTTCGGTGCCCCCGAGGCAGCGGGCAACGCCTACTCGACGGCCGGCGCCGGCGGCCACACCCCGGTGACCAGCACGCCGGAGGCGTAGGCGCGGGCCACCAGTTCCGTGCGGTTCGCCGCACCCCAGCGGGCCGACAGCCGCCGCAGGTGGTACGTCACGCCGTCCGGGGTCAGGCCCGTCTCCCGCGCCGCGCGGGCCGTGGTGGCGCCCTCCGCCAGCAGCGCGAGGATACGGGCCTCGACCGGCGTGACCTGAGCCGACGGCCGGTCCCGCGGCGTGCGTTCGCCGAGCACCCGCAGCATCACCAGCAGCGCGGGCGTGTCGTCGGCGGTGTCGCTCACCGGGTCGGCCGTCAGCTCCCCGAGCCGCTCGGCACCGCCCGGGGCCCTCCAGCGCACGGACACCTGGTAGCGGGAGCGGTGACGCAGCCGCAGCGCCTGCGCGATCCGCTCGACCTGCGCCTCCTCCAGCGGCCGGAACAACTCCAGCACCTGCCGGCCGCGCAGCCGTCCCGGCGTCGTACCGCACTCGGCGGCCATCGCAGGATTGGCCAGGATCAGTGCGCCGTACACATCGCACACCGCGACCGGCACCGCCACCCGGTCGAAGAGCGTCAGCGTGCGGTTGCGCCACATCACGGCCTCCTGCCGCGCCCGGTCCACCAGCACCTCCCGTCACTCGGCGCAAGGGCCGTCCGCATCCGCCGACTACACAATCATGTAGTCGGCCGGTGCGGGCGGACGGGGCCCGTCGAGCAAGGTGGAGCGCAGCCCGTCCTTACCGCGAAAGGCAGTTGTCGCGCCATGCCCCCCACCGCAGCGCAGCCCCGGACCGCCGCCGCACTCCCCGGCGTCCCCGTCGTCGACATCACCGCCACCGGCCCCGGCCCGACCCCGATCCAGCAGGTCATGGACCTGATGCGGGAGCACGGGCCGGTGCTGGTGCGGCGGTTGCACGGGCGGGACACTCTGTTCGTCGCCGACCTCGACCTCGTCACCGACCTCGCCGACGAGCGGCGTTTCGCCAAGCACGTGGGCCCCGCGCTGCAGAACGTGCGTGAGTTCACCGCCGACGGCCTGTTCACCGCGTACAACGACGAACCGAACTGGGCCAAGGCGCACGACATCCTGATGCCGGCCTTCGCCCTCGGCTCGATGCGCACCTACCACCCCGTCATGCTGAAGGTCGCGCGCCGGCTTCTCGCCGCCTGGGACCGCGCCGCCCGCGACGGACGGCCGGTCGACGTCGCCGACGACATGACGCGGATGACCCTGGACACGATCGGACTGGCCGGTTTCGGCTACGACTTCGGCTCCTTCGAGCGCGAGCGGCCGCACCCCTTCGTCGAGACGATGGTCCGCTGCCTGCACTGGAGCATGACCCGCCTGGCCCGCACCCCGGGCGAGGACCACTCCGGCGCCGACGCCGCCTTCCAGGACGACGCCGCCCACCTCGCCCGGGTCGTCGACGACGTCATCGCCTCCCGCACCGGCACCGGCTTCCAGGACGCCACCGACCTGCTGGGCCTGATGCTCACCGCCGAGCACCCCGCCGACGGCACCACCCTGGACCACGCCAACATCCGCAACCAGGTCATCACCTTCCTGATCGCCGGCCATGAGACGACCTCCGGTGCGATGTCGTTCGCCCTGTACCACCTGGCCAAGGACCCCACCGCCCTGAACCTCGTGCGACGCGAAGTGGACGCGCTGTGGGGCGACACCGCCGACCCGGAACCGACGTACGAGGACGTGGGCCGGCTGCCCTTCACCCGGCAGGTGCTGAGCGAGGCGCTCAGGTTGTGGCCGACCGCCGCCGCCTTCAGCCGGCACGCCCTCGAGGACACCCTGCTGGGCGGGCGGGTCCCGCTGCGCGCCGGACAGGCCGTCACCGTGCTCACGCCGATGCTGCACCGGCAACCCGTGTGGGGCGACAACCCCGACCTCTTCGACCCCTCCCGCTTCACGCCCGAAGCCGAGGCGGCCCGCCCCGTGCACGCCTACAAGCCCTTCGGGACCGGCGAACGCGCCTGCATCGGGCGGCAGTTCGCCCTGCACGAGGCCACGATGCTGCTCGCCATGCTGGTCCACCGCTACCGGCTGCACGACCACGCCCGCTACCGGCTCGACGTGAGGGAGACCCTCACCCTCAAGCCCGAGGGCTTCACGCTCACCCTGACGCCGCGCACCCCCGCCGACCGCGCCCACCCGCCGCTGCCGGGCACCGCCCCCGCCCAGGCGGCGCAGACCATCGCACCCGACACCCTCCCCGCCCGAGTCCGCCCCGGCAGCGGCGCTCTCTTCCTGCACGGCAGCAACTACGGCACCTGCCGCGCCTTCGCCGCCCAACTCGCCGACGAGGCCGCGGAGATCGGCTGCACGACGGAGGTCGCCGCGCTGGACGCGTACGCGGACGCGCTGCCCACCGACCGGCCCGTGATCATCACCGCCGCCTCCTACAACGGCCGCCCCACCGACGACGCCACCGCCTTCACCGCCCGGCTGGACGGCGAGCCCGACCTGACCGGCGTCAGCTACGCCGTCCTCGGTGTCGGCGACCGTACCTGGGCGGCCACCTACCAGCACGTGCCCACCCGCATCGACGAACGCCTCGCCGCGCTCGGCGCCGCCCGGCTCACCGACCGCGCCGCCGCCGACGCCTCCGGCGACCTCACCGGCACCGTCCGCGACTTCACCGTGCGGCTGCGAGCGGCCCTGCTGGAGCGGTACGGCGACCCGGACGCGGGCCCCGCCCAGGGGGAGGAACCGGCCGCGGCGTACGAGGTGCGGACCATCGGCGGCGGCCCGCTCGACGCGCTCGCCGAGCGGCACGGTCTGATGCCGATGACCGTGACCGAGGCGTACGACCTCACCGCGCCCGGGCACCCGCGCCGCAAGCGGTTCATCCGCCTCGCGCTGCCCGACGGCGTCACCTACCGCACCGCCGACCACCTCACCGTGCTGCCCGCCAACGCGCCCGCTCTCGTCGAGCGCGCCGCCGCGGCCCTCGGCGTCGACCCCGGCACGGTCCTGGACATCCGGGCGACCCGCCGCCGTCGCGACGGGCTCGCCGTCGACCGGCCGGTGACGGTGCGCGACCTGCTCACCCACCACGTCGAGCTGCAGGAGCGGCCCGGGCCCGACCGGATCGCCACCCTCGCCGCCGCCCATCCCTGCCCGCCCGAGCGCGCCGCGCTCGCAGCTCTCCCCGCCGACGACCCCCGCACCCTGATCGAGCTGTTCGAGGACCACCCGGCCCTGCGCGGCGCCCTCGACTGGCCGGCGCTCCTCGACCTGCTCACCCCCCTGCGCCCGCGCCACTACTCGATCTCCTCGTCCCCCGCCGCCGACCCGCGCCACGCCGACCTGATGGTCTCCGTGCTCCACGCCCCGGCCCGCTCGGGCAAGGGCGACTACACCGGCACCGGCTCGGGCCACCTCGCCACCGTCCGCCCCGGCGACACCGTGTACGCGCGCGTGCAGCCGTGCCGGGAGGCCTTCCGTGTGGATCACTCCGCACCGGTCGTCCTGGTCGCCGCCGGCACCGGCCTCGCCCCCTTCCGCGGGGTGGTCGCCGACCGCGCGGCGGCCCTCGCGGCCGGCGCCGAACTGCCGCCCGCACTGCTCTACTTCGGCTGCGACGCGCCGGACGCCGACTTCCTGCACGCCGAGGAGCTGCACGCCGCCGAGGCCGCCGGCGCGCTCTCGCTGCGGCCCGCGTTCAGCGCGGCACCGGCCGACGGCCCGATGTTCGTCCAGCACCGCATCGCCGCCGAGGCCGAGGAGGTCGGCCGGCTGCTGGACGCAGGCGCCCGTGTGTACGTCTGCGGCGACGGCGCACGCATGGCGCCGGGCGTACGCGAGGCCTTCCGTGCGCTGTACCGGGGCCGCACCCGGGGAGCCGACGAGGCGGCGGCACAGCGGTGGCTGGACGAGATGACCACCGCCGGGCGTTACGTCGAGGACGTGTACGCGGCGGGGTGAGCGGCGCTCCTCCAGGCGACCGGCTTACCTTTCTGTCTGAACTAAGGGGTGGGGAAAGTGCGGTACCGCCCCTTCCGGGGATAGGGTGCAGGTCGGCAGGGGCGGAAGGAGCCACATGGCGGGGCGGAACGGGCGCACGGTACGTGATCTGAGGCGGGCCAACCGTACGGCCGTACTCCAGCGCCTGTACTTCGACGGGCCGCTCAGCCGCTTCGAGCTCGGCCCGGCCACCGGGCTGAGCTCCGGTTCCGTCAGCAACGTCGTCGCCGACCTGATCGCCGACGGCCTGCTGGAGGAGGCCGGCAGCGTCGACTCCGACGGCGGCCGCCCGCGCACGCTGCTGCGCGTCGCGCCCGGCAGCGGCCACATGATCGGCGTCGACGTCGGCGAGACGCGGGTGCGCGTGGAGCTGTTCGACCTCACCCTCACCGAGCTGGCCCGCGCCGAGCGGCCGCTGGAGCAGCGGGGATACGCCGTCGAGACGATCGTCGGCCACATCCGCGACGGCATCGCCGAGGTGCTCACCGCCTCCGGCACCGGCGCGCACGCGCTGCTCGGTGTCGGCATCGGCGTCCCCGGGATCGTGGAGCACACCCCCGAGCAGGGGGCCGTCGTGCACGGTCAGACCATCGGCTGGGACGCCGCCCCGCTGGAGGCGCTGCTGCGTGCGGGCTCCCCGCTGCCGGACACCGTGCCCTACTTCATCGACAACGGCGCGAAGACCCTCGGCCAGGCCGAGATGTGGTTCGGCGGCGGGCGCGGCGCCCGCAACGCGGTCGTCGTGCTCTTCGGCTCCGGCGTCGGCGCCTGCCTGGTCACCCCGGACGTGGAACACGGGCGGGCCGTGGAGTGGGGCCATCTGACCGTACGGGTGCGGGGGCGGCGCTGCCGCTGCGGCGCCCTGGGCTGCCTGGAGGCGTACGCCGGGGCCGAGTCGCTGCTCGCCCGCTGGGCGGAGGAGGGCGGCCGGCCCCCGCAGGGCAGCGACGAGGAGGCGGCGCTGACCGCCATGCTCGCCGCCGCCTACCCGCCCGAGGGCACCGAACCCGACCCCGTCGCGCTGGCCGTCCTGGAGGAGACCGCCGAGTACCTCGGCGCCGGACTGTCCGACCTGATCAACCTCTTCCAGCCCGAGCGGATCCTGATCGGCGGCTGGGCCGGGCTCCAGCTCGGCGCCCGCTTCCTGCCCGCGGTGCGCCGCCACGCCACCGCCTATGCGCTGCGGCACCCGGCCGAGAAGGTCTCCGTCGAACTGGGCCGGCTCGGCCCCGACGCGGTGACGGTCGGCGCGGCGATCCTCCCCCTGGCCGACTTCTTCGGCCGCGGCGGCCGCCGCCCCGAACCGGCCGCGCAGAGCCCGGAGCCGGCCTGGCGCACGGCGCTGGAGGACCGGGTGCCGCGCTGACCATGGCGCGCCCGCAAGGGTGCGGCTTCCTTGATCGCCAAGCGGGTTTCGCGGGTCCCCGGCACGGTACTCGCGGGGGCCGGACGAGCGGAAAGGAGCATGTCGTGGACGAACATCGTGCCGAGGCGCCCGGAGAGAACGGCGACCCGGTCCCGCGTGACCTGCCCGACCAGCAGGCCGACGCCGGCGAGGACCCCTGGGAGGTTCCGACCCCGGCCGCCAGGCCCTCCGCCCGAGACGCCGAGAACGACGGTGGGGCCGACGACGTGCCCGACACCGACGAGGCGGGCACGGGCCGCGAAGGCGCATCGCAGCCTCGCGGCGTCCACCAGGACGAGCCGCTCCCGGACGAGCCGTCGGGCTGAGGGCGGACTGCGGCTCCCGGACGGCGCCGCGCCGTCGGGCGGGGGCGGTCCCGGCCGTAGAGGTGAGCGTCGGGCTGGGCTGGGGCCCGGCCGTAGAGGTGAGCCTGCCGACCGCCGCCTCCCGGCCCCCTCAGCCCACCTTCCGGCCCGCCATCGGGGCGGTCTTCGCGCCCGCGCCCTGCTGGAGCCCCTCGAGGAACTCCTGGATCACGTCCGTCGCCGAGCGTTCCGGGAGCCAGCCCAGTTCGACGCGGGCGCGCGTGCAGTCCATCAGGGGCAGCCGGAGCACCGCGTCGAAGAGGTGCGGGGAGGCCGGCAGCAGATGCAGCCCCCACGCGGCGGCGATCGCCGAGCGGGCCGCCGTGCGCGGCAGCCGCACCGGACGCGCGCCCAGCAGCTCGCCCAGCACCCGCGCGTCGAGTGGGGGCTCGGCGGCCAGATTGAAGGCGCCGCGCACGTCGGAGGCGACGGCGAGCTGATAGGCGCGGGCCGCGTCGTCGGTGTGCAGGGCCTGCACCCTCAGCCCCGGGATGTCCGGCAGGAAGGGCAGCAGCTCGGGACGGGCCAGCGGTCCGGGCAGGAAGCGGCCACCGAAGATGCGGCGCTGCTCGCTCGCCGACTCCCGCTTGAACAGGAACGCCGGCCGCATCCGCACCACCCGTGTCTCGGTGTGCTCCCGCTCGAAGGTGTCGAGCGTCCGCTCCAGATAGGCCTTCTCCCGGCAGTACGCGGCGTCCGGCCAGCCGTGCGTGGGCCAGGACTCGTCGACCGCGTGGTCCTTCGGTCCCGGTGAGTACGCTCCGACGGAGGAGGCGTGCACCAGCGCGGGCACCCGTGCGGCCGCCACCGCCTCGAACACCCGGATGCTGCCGAGGACGTTCGTCCGCCAGGTGGTCGCCGGATCGTGCGTCGGCTGGAACGCCCACGCCAGATGGATGACCGCGTCCGCGCCGGCGAAACGCTCGGCGAGGCCCGCCCGTTCCGAGGCCAGGTCGACGGCCGACCACTCGGTCTTCGGCGGTGACCAGTCCGGCACCCGGCGGGCCAGGCCCAGCACCGATCCGACCTGTGGATCCTCCGACAACAGCCGCACCACGCTGGTGCCGACATTGCCGGTGGCGCCCGTGACGACGATCCTGCTGCCCGAGGTGCTGCTCACCTTCGACTCCCTTCTGCGCGGCGGCTGGACGGCCCGGGTACCCGTCGCCGGGCCGCACACGCAGCCGGGCGGCGGCCATGACCTCCGGGGTAATCGACCTGCGCCCGGGCCGCCGCGAGGATGAGGGACGTACTCGCCACCGGATCGCAGGAGGACGTCCCATGCCGTACTTCGCCAGCCCCGCAGACGGCACCCGGCTGCACTTCGTCGACTACGGCCCGGCCGACGGTGCCGTGATCGTCTTCGTCAACAGCGCCTACTTCGGTACGGAGATGTGGGAGGCGCAGATGATCCCGCTCGCCGAAGAGGGCTTCCGGTGCGTCGGCCTGGACCGGCGCGGGCACGGCCGCTCGGACGACGTGTGGGGCGGCTTCGACCTGGACAGCCTCGCCGACGACGTACAGGGCCTGCTCGACCACCTCGACCTGCGCGGTGTCACCCTCGTCGCCCACTCCGTCGGGACGGTCGAGGCCGTGCGCTGCCTGACCCGGCACGGCTCCGCGCGGGTGGCCCGGCTCGCCCTCGTGGCCGGCGTGGCCCCCGGCCTGGTCCGCTGTACCGACCACCCCGGCGGTCTGGAGCCGGAGACGATGCGGGCGCTGAACGACTCCGTGCGACGGGATCGCTCCGCGTTCTTCGCGGACGGCGCGGACTCCTTCTTCGCCCGCGACCTGCCGGGCAACGAGCTCTCCGACGCCTATGTGCAGTCCATGGTCCGCGCCTGCCACGTCTCCACACCCCGCGCCGGGATCGCGCTGCGCGAGCTGATCGCCGAACTGAACCTGGCGCCGGAGATCACCAAGCTGGACCTGCCGGTCCTGGTGATCCACGGCACCCACGACACCTCGGCACCCCTGGAGCTCACCGGCCGGCGCACGGCCGAGCTGGCGCCCGACGCCACGCTGAAGGTGTACGACAACGGCGGGCACGGCCTGTTCGCCACCCACGCCGGGCAGCTCACCGCGGACCTGCGGGAGTTCGCGACGGCCCGCTGAGCCGGGCTACGCCCCGAAGGCGTTCACGCCCGTCAGCCGGGCCGAGACCTCCCACAGGCGGGCCGCCTGCTCCGGGTCGGTGGCCCAGGCCTTGACGCCGGTGGTGCCGCCCTCGACGGCCGGCTCGGCGATGTCGCAGTCCTCCAGGTAGACCCCGCCCATGCCGTCCAGCTGGGGTGAGGTCGCCGCCCACACCTGGGTGGCCGCGCCCTGCTGCGGGCTCTTGAAGCCCTCCGGGTTGAGCACGGTGCCGCTCTCGTCGATCCAGCCGCGCTCGATCATCTCCTCCTTGGGCAGGTGCCGCTGGAGCGGGGTGAGGATGCCGCCGGGGTGCAGGGAGAAGGCCCGCACGCCCCGGTCCCGGCCCAGCCGGTCGAGGTGGACGGCGAACAGCACGTTCGCCGTCTTGGCCTGGCCGTAGGCCTGCCACTTGTCGTAGCCCTGCTGCCAGTGCAGGTCGTCCCAGCGGACGCCGGAGAAGTGGTGGGCGCGCGAGGAGACCGACACGACGCGGGCGCCGCCCGGCTCGATCGCCGGCCACAGCCGGTTGACCAGGGCGAAGTGCCCGAGGTGGTTGGTGGCGAACTGCGCCTCCCAGCCCGGCCCGACCCGGGTCTCGGGGCAGGCCATGATGCCGGCGTTGTCGATGACGTAGTCGAGGGTGCGGCCGGAGGCGAGGAACCTCTCGGCGAAGCCGCGCACGCTGTCCAGGTCGCCGAGATCGAGGTCGTCGACCTCGACGCCGTCGATGCCCGCCAGGTTCTCCTGGGCCGCTGCGGGGCGCCGGGCGGGCACCACGACCCGGGCGCCGGCCTTGGCGAGGGCCCGTGTGGTCTCCAGGCCGAGGCCGGAGTAGCCCCCGGTGACGAGGGCGAGCCTGCCGGTGAGATCGAGGCCGGCCAGGACGTCGTCGGCGGTGGACCGCGCGCCGAAGCCGGAGCCGATCTTGTGCTGTGCGGTGATCACGCTGTCGCTCATGCCCGGCACGCTATGAATTGGAGCGCACTCGAAGTCAAGCGCCACTCCCGGACAGGAACTCCGGACAGGAACTCCGGACAGGAAAAAGCCCCGACCGGACGGGGGATGCCGGTCGGGGCTGATTGTGGTGGGCACGGATGGCGGTCGCCTCTCGGCGAAAGGCTCCACAGGGCTTCAGCCGAACGATCGTCCCTGTGGGCAAAAGGTGAGGCCCGGGGACACTGTCCCATCCGCACCCACGGTTCGTTCAACGGGTGACTACCGGCCGGTGTTCCCCGGCCGGCCGCCGTGCGGGGTGACCTGCGTCACGTGCGAGGAGTCGGCGGCGTTGTCCTCGGCGTCGTCGTCCTGGCCCGGTACGGCGTCCACCCAGATGTTCTCCGCCTCCAGCAGCAGCGTCCCCAGGACCGTCGCGACCGAGGCCCCGAGCCCCACGTGTTCCTGCAGGCTCTTCTGGAGCCGGCGCCGCAGCTCCTCCATCTCGTCCTCGCGCCGCGCGTCGCCCACCGGCGGGCCGGCCTGCGGATCGCCGAGCCGGTCCGCCTCGGCGCGGCAGGCGTCCCCGATCAGTTCCAGCAGGCCCGCGTACAGCCGTAGCGCCTCGCCCTGGGGCGGCGCCGGGGTGCGCGCGTCGTCGGCGGCGACCGCGAGCGCGCGGGTCAGCGCCGTGACGTGCCCGGCGACCCGGCCGAACCGCTCGTCCTCCGACCGCGGCGGCACCCCCTGCGGGACCCGGTGCAGCGCACGCAGCGGGGCGGAGGTCAGGCGCAGGCTCTCCTCGCTCCAGGCACGGGCCGAGCCCAGCGCCTGGCACCGTCGCTGCAGGCGGTCGGCGGCGCGGGACCACTCGTCGGTCACCGAGGCGTCCCAGTCGCCCTCGCGCAGCCCCGACGCCACCAGGTGCAGCGTGTCGCCCGCCTCCCGGGCCAGCGCCGACAGGTTCTCCCGTACGTCCCGCAGATGCACCGGCGGCAGCACGAACGCGTTGACCGCGACCCCGATCACCGCGCCGAGGGCCGCCTGGCCGATGCGGTGGCCGACCGTGGACGGCGACACCGCGCCCGCGGTCAGCGTGAAGATGGCGGTCGTGGCCGCGTACACACCCTGGTTGCCGAAGCGCGGCCAGTTCGCCAGCAGCATCAGCAGCGGCAGCGACAGCGCGAGCGCGCCGGTCGTGTCGTCGGTCACCGCCTGCGCCGCCGACGCGATCAGCGCGCCGGCGCAGATCGCGGCGAACTGCTGGGTGCCGCGGCGCAGCGAGCTGTAGACGGTCGCCTGCACCAGGACGACGGCCACCCACGGCGCCATCAGCGCCATCGGGTCGTTCAGCCAGAGCCGCGCCACCACCCACGCCAGCAGCCCGGCCCCCGCCGCCTTCAGCGACTGCACCACCAGATCCCGCTCGCGGCCCGGGCCGCGTACGGCCGCACTCACCGCCCGGCCGACTGCGTGAACCTCACCCTGTACGGCGTCCGTCGCTCGTGTCATGCGCGACGGGTATCCCGCGGATGCGTATCGATCACCCAAGGGGGCTGTCGTCCAGGCGGGCGAGCAGATCGGCGGGGTTGGCGTAGATCGCCTGCGCGCCCGCCTCCTCCAGGTCGGCGCGCGGAATGCCGCCGCACAGCACACCCACACAGCGCACCCCGGCGCGGCGGCCGGCCTGCATGTCCCACACCGTGTCGCCCACGAACACCGCCCGCTCGGCGCTCACCCCGGCCAGCTCCAGGGCGTGCTCGACGGGCTCCGGGGCGGGCTTGCCCTCCTCGACGTCGTCGGAGCTGGCGGTCGCCGTGATCGCGTCGTCGGCGTCGATGGCACGGCGCAGCGCCTTCAGTTCGGGGCCGCTCGCGGAGGTGGCCAGCACCACGGCCCAGCCGTCGCCGTGCAGCCGCTTCAGCAGCGCCCCGGCCTCCGAGAGCGCGGGCAGCCGGTCGAAGTACTGGCCGTACAGCGCCGTGTGCGCGGCGCTGAGCTGCGCGTCCTGGTCCCGGTCGCGGTCCTCGCCCAGCAGGTGGGCGATCAGATCGGTGGAGCCGAGGCCGACCGCCCGGTGGACGGCGTGCATCGGCACCCGGTGGCCCGCCTGGCGCAGGGCCTCCCACCAGGTGACGACATGCAGGTGGTTGGTGTCGACGAGGGTCCCGTCGACGTCGAAGACGGCGGCACGCTCCATGCGGTGATCCCTTCTCTTGCGGATCGCACGGGTACCACGTCAGCGGCCCGCCACGCCGGACGGCACCCGGCCGGTGCGGGTCCAGGCGAGCAGGTCGCCGGCGGACCAGGTGGTGACGACCCGTTCGGCGGGCACCCCGCACTCCTCGGCGCGGGCGCATCCGTTGATCTGCCAGTCCAGCTGACCGGGCGCGTGCGCGTCGGTGTCGATCGAGAACAGCACACCCGCCTCGACCGCGCGGCGCAGCAGGCGACGGGGCGGATCGAGCCGCTCGGGGCGGCTGTTGATCTCCACGGCGGTGCCGGACTCGGCGCACGCGGCGAACACCTCGTCCGCGTCGAACTGCGACTCCGGGCGCCCCCGGCCCGTGACCAGGCGCCCGGTGCAGTGGCCCAGGATGTCGGCGTGCGGGTTGCGCACGGCGGCCACCATACGGCGGGTCATCGCGAGGGCGTCCATACGGAGCTTGGAGTGCACGGACACCACCACGACGTCCAGCTGCGCCAGCAGCTCGGGCTCCTGGTCGAGGGAGCCGTCGTCGAGGATGTCGCACTCGATGCCGGTGAGCAGCCGGAACGGCGCCCAGGTGCGGTTCAGCTCCGCCACCACGCCGAGCTGCTCGCGCAGCCGCTCGGGGGACAGGCCGCGGGCCACCGTCAGGCGCGGGGAGTGGTCGGTCAGGACGGCCCAGTCGTGGCCGAGCGCGGCGGCCGCCCGGCCCATCTCCTCGATCGGGCTGCCGCCGTCGGACCAGTCCGAGTGCAGATGGCAGTCACCGCGCAGCGACGCCCGCAGCGCCTGCCCGCCCCGCACGGCCGGCGTCTTGCCGGCCTCCTCCTCCAGCTTCCGCAGGTAGCCGGGCGTCTGCCCGCCCAGCGCCTCCTGCACCACCTGCGCGGTCTTCGGCCCGACGCCCTTGAGCGACTCCAGCGTCCCGCCCCGCACCCGCTCCCGCAGCTCCTCCTCCGGGAGCTCCCGCACCACCCGCGCCGCGGTACGGAAGGCCCGCACCCGGTACGTCGGTTCCTGGGCCCGCTCCAACAGGAACGCGATCCGCTCCAGAGCCGCCACGGGATCCATCGCCACCTCCTGCCCCCAGGGTTCCCCACGGCGGCGGGGCACGCACGGCGACGTACCCGGGCCGGCGGACCCGCTGTTTGTCCGGGGCGGACCCGGGTACTGCGACGGCCCGACCGCGGTTCCCGTCCGACGAGGAGGCCCCCATGCCAGATACGAGCCCGAGCGGCGGCAAGGTCGCCGTGGTCACGGGTGCCGATTCGGGAATCGGGCGGGCCACCGCCGTACGGCTGGCCCAGGCGGGTATGGACGTGGGGATCACCTGGCACACCGACCTCGAGGGCGCCGAGGAGACCGCGCGGGAGGTTCGCGCGCATGGGCGGCGGGCCGAGGTGGAGCGGATGGACCTGACCCGGCTGCCGGACGCGGCCGACGCCGTCGACGCGCTGTGCGAACGGCTCGGCCGCCTCGACGTCCTCGTCAACAACGCCGGAACAGGCACCATGACGCCGTTCCTCGACATCGACCTGGCAACCGTGCGCGAGGTGCTGGACGTCGACCTCGTCGGCCCGTTCCTGTGCGGGCAGAAGGCCGCCCGGCACATGATCCGGCAGGGCGACGGGGGCCGCATCGTGAACGTGACGTCCGTGCACGAGCACCAGCCCCGCGTCGGCGCCGCCCCCTACTGCGCGGCCAAGGGCGGTCTCGGCCTGCTCACCCAGGTGATGGCGCTCGAGCTGGCCGAACACGGCATCACCGTCAACGCCGTCGCCCCCGGCGAGATCGCCACCCCCATGACCGGCCAGGAGGACACCGACGTGCGCACGCAGTCCCGGCCCGGTGTGCCCCTCGGCCGGCCCGGCGACGCCCGCGAGGTCGCCGCCGTCATCGCCTTCCTGGCAGGACCGGACGCCTCCTACGTCACCGGCGCGTCCTGGACCGTGGACGGCGGCATGCTGCGCATGGGACCGCAGGCCGGCTCGCACCTGGACAGCGACGCCTGGCGCCGGCCCTGAGGGGCCGGCTGTGCTGCGTACGATGACCCGTTCGTCCCTGTTCCGCTCTACCCTCGATGACATGACCGAAGTCGCGAGCCCTTACATCTCCCAGCCGCGCATCACGGTGCTCGGGGTTCAACCGGGCACGCCGCCGTTCCGCATCGTGGAAATCGACGGTCAGGTCGTCGGTGAGGCGACGAGCATGATCGGCGTCCTGGAGGCGGCCGCCGCGTACGGGATCACGGTCCACGACCTGGACGACCCCGACGTCGTCCGCTGGGTGGGCGGGGGGAAGTTCACCTGGGCCCTGCACTGACAGCCGGGCGGTGGTTCAGCCCAGCGTCCACTTCTGGTTGGCGCCGCCCGTGCAGGTCCAGATCTGCAGCCGGGTCCCGTTGGCGGAACTGCCCCCGGTGGCGTCCAGACACCTGTTCGCCTGCGGGTTGACGATGTCGTGCGCGGCGGTGACGACCCACTGCTGGTTGGCGCCGCCCGAGCAGTCCCACAGCTGCACCGTCGAGCCGTCCGCCGTCCCGCGGTCGGTGATGTCCAGGCACTTGCCGAGCGCGCGCAGCGTGCCGTCCGCGCCGGCCGTCCACGTCTGCGCGGGGGTGCCGTTGCAGTCGTAGAGCTGGACGGGGGTGCCGTTGGCGGAGTTCGCCCCGGCGACGTCCACGCACTTGCCTGCGAGGCCCCGGATCGGCATCCCGATGGCCGTGTCGCCGGTCGTCACCGAGACGTGGTCGACCACCAGCTGCTGCGGGAAGGCGGTCGAGGCGTCGGGATCGCCGGGCCAGTAGCCTCCGACGGCCAGGTTCAGGATGAGGAAGAACGGCTTGTTGAACACCCACGTCTTCCCGCCCAGATCGGCGGGGGTACGCCGCTGGTAGACCGTGCCGTCGACCGACCAGGTGATCGAGTCGGGGGCCCAGTCCACCGCGAAGGTGTGGAAGGCGTCGGCGAAGGCCTGACCGCCGGACAGGGTGTAGGGGGCGCCGATGCCGCCGGAGCCCGAGTAGCCGGGGCCGTGGATCGTGCCGTGCACGGTGGACGGCTCGTAGCCGACGTTCTCCATGACGTCGATCTCGCCCGAGTCCGGCCAGTTCACCGGCGTGCCGAGCATCCAGAACGCGGGCCACATGCCCTGCCCGCGCGGGATCTTCATCCGGGCCTCGACATGCCCGTACTGCGCGGTGAACTTCCCGGCGGTGTTCAGCCGGGCCGAGGTGTACTGGCAGGTGCCGTACCAGCACTGGTAACCGGCCGGGTTCTCCCGCCGTGCCGTGATGACCAGATGGCCCTGGCCGTCGAGGGCGGCGTTCTTCGTGCCGGACGTGTAGTACTGCCGCTCGTGGTTGTTGACGTTGTCGCCGGTCTCCAGCTGCCACTTCGAGGCGTCCACCGGCGCGCCGGCGGGCCCGTCGAAGGTGTCGGAGAACACCGTGGCGGCGGTCGCGGCTGAGGTGTCGGAGAATCCCGTGGTGGCGGTCGCGGCGGAGGTCTGCGCGCCGGCCGGGACCACCGTGCCGGACGCGGCGAGCAGGGCGGAGGCGGCGGCGAGGAGGCATCTGCGGAGCAGGCGTGGGCGGACCACGGCTCTCCCTTCCTTCCGGCGGCCCGTGTGCGCGGGCGGGCCGGACCGAGGCGGGGGTGGGGGAGTGGTGCGTGTCGCCTCTTGATTTAAGGAGTGAACTAAGGGGTCGTCAATACCCTGGTACAGACTTGGAGTTGACCGGGGTGCCGGCCACCGCCGACGTCAGCCGTCGCGTCGCCCGTGCCGGGCCCGCGCGTGCACCGCCCGCCCCATGCGCCGGCCCAGCAGCAGGTAACCGACCAGCGCCCCGGTGGTGTTGAGGATGACGTCGTCGATGTCGAAGGCGCGCCCGGTGATCATCGCCCCCTGCGCCAGTTCCACCAGCAGCATCACGATCGCCGTGAGCAGCAGCACCCGCAGCAGGCGCCGGGCGCGCGGCGCCACCAACGGCACCAGCACCCCGAACGGCACGCCGAGCAGCAGATTGCCGCCGATCTGCTTCGCGGCGTCCCGCAGTGACGGCTGGTCCAGATACGCCTTCAAGGAGCGCCCGGGGTGCAGATTGGTGTGCGTGAACGCCGCCGAGGCCGGGGAGGGCCGCAGCGTCAGCCGGGCCAGCACCACGGCGAACGCCACCATCAGGACGAACGCACACGCCATCACCAGCAGCCGCAGGACCAGCCGCAGCGGCCCCTGACGGTCCTTCGGCTGCTCCGGCGCGCGGGGCTTGCGCTTGGCGAACGACAGCCGGGCCACGGTGGAATCCCTCCAAGTTCCCTGCATGGCACGGCGGTTACCCGCGATCCGCCCGGCCACTCCGCCGCCTCGCCCCCGATCGCGGGGCCGCCGGCCGGTTTCCGTTCCTGCGCCCGGGGCACTCCGCGTGCAGACCCGCGCGTGCCGCCGCCCGGCGCAGCACGCGCGGTGCTTGGATGCCCGCAGGACTCCGGGCGACGTCGGTGACGAGGAGGTGGCGCTTTGCACAGGCGTACCGCACTGCGCGCCGCGGGTGAACTCCTCGCCTGGTGGGCCGCGCTCGCCGTGCTGTGGCTGATGCTGATCAGCACCGTCTACCCGCTGGAGCTCGCGGTGGGCGGCGGCGCCGCGGCGGTCGGTGCCATCGCCGCGCGGGCCGCCCGGCGGGCGGTGACCGAACGGTGAACGGCTGGCTCCTCGCGGCGGCCGTCGTCCTCGCCGGCGGGGCGGGCGCGGCCCTGTGGGGCGTGTCCACCGGCCCGTTGCGCCGCCGCGCCGTCGCCCAGAACCTGTCCACCGCCCTGGTCTGCCCCGGCCTGCTGCTGCTCTCCCAGGGCTACCAGCGCACCTCCTACGTCGATCTCGCCCTGTTGCTCGCGCTGCTCGGCCCGGTCGGCACCCTCGTCTTCGCCCGGCTGCTCACCGACGAACTGGCCGACGACCCGCCGCGCGCCCAGGGCGCGACCCGGGCGGCCGCGGGCGTCGGTGCGGTGACCGTGCTGGCCCTGTGCGCGGCGACCGGCCCCGGCCGGGCGACGGTGAAGCTCCTGGTGATCGGCGCGCTGCTGATCGCCGGCAACCTGGTCGCCTCCCGCGCCCTGTCCGGCGGCATCACGGGGGTGCGCGGTGGCTGACGCGTACCGCCTGCGGCGGCCTGCGCGGGTGGGGCTGCGGCTGGTCGCGCGGTTCCCCGCGCCCCTTGACCGCTTGCGGCGGCCGCCGGTGCGGGCGGACCAGTCGGCGGACCGCGGCGGTCAGCCCGCCCGGGCGGGGACGGCCACGCACGGGGAGGCGATGCCGCGGTGACCGACGCCGTCATCGTCGTCGCGCTGCTGCTGGTGGCCGCGGCCGCGACCGTCGCCGTGGCCACCCGCGACCCGGTGCGCCAGTCACTGGTGCTGTCCGTGCTCGGCGTGGTGCTCGCGGTGCTGTTCACCGTCCTCCAGGCGCCCGACGTCGGCCTCTCCCAGCTCGTCGTGGGCGCCGCGATCACCCCGCTGTTGCTGCTGCTGACGGTCCGCAAGGTCCGCCGCCGCGCCAAGGACACCGACGGCAAGGGGAGCACCCGGTGAGCCGGCGCGCCCGGCTGTGGCTCGTGGCGCTCGGCGGCGCCGGTCTCGCCGCGCTGCTCGTCGCCGCCTGCCTCGACCTGCCCTCGTTCGGCGGCCGGAGCCACCCTTACGGCGACCGGGCCGTGCATGCCGCCCTCAGCCGGCACACCGCCAACACGATCGCGTCGGTCAACTTCGACCTGCGCGCCTACGACACCCTCGGCGAGATGAGCATCCTGTTCGCCTCCGTGCTCGGCTGCGTGGTCCTGCTGCGCCAGGCCCGCGACGAACACCGCGCCGCCCCGCAGCCCGCGGACGTGGCCCGCCCGGTGCGCCGCTACGCGCTCGTCGTGCTGCCCGTCGCCGTGCTGACCGGCCTCTACGTGATCGCGCACGGGCAGCTCAGCCCGGGCGGCGGCTTCCAGGGCGGTGTCGTCACCGCGACCGCCCTGCACCTGCTCTACCTCGGCGCCGACTACCGCGCCCTCGAACGCATCCGTCCGATCGGCCTGTACGAGGCCGGCGACGCGCTCGCCGCCTGCGCCTACCTCGTCACGGGCGTCGCCTGCGTCCTCGCCGGTGCCGCCTTCCTGGCCAACACACTGCTGCCGTACGGCACCTTCAACACGCTCTCTTCCGGCGGGCTCGTCCCGCTGCTGAACGCGGCCATCGGCATGGAGGTCGCCTGCGCGGTCGTCGTCCTGCTCGCCCGCTTCCTGGACCAGGCCGTGGAGATCATGGAGGAGCCGGAGAACCGGCAAGGGAAGGAGAACGGGTGAGAGACGTGCTGCACGTCCTGCCGTACCTCGTCGCCGCCTGGGTGTTCCTGGCCGGCGCCTACGGCCTCGCCACCAGCCGCAACCTCATCCACGCCGTGGGCTGTCTGTCCGTCTGCCAGGCCGCCACCTACGTCCTGCTGCTGGCCGTCGGCTACCGCGACGGCGCCACCGCGCCCGTGTTCTCCGACATCGAGCCCGGTTCCCGGCCCGTCGTCGACCCGGTGGTGCAGGCTCTCGCACTGACCGACGTCGTCGTCGGCGCCACGGTCACCGCCCTGCTCCTCGCCCTCGTCGTGCAGATCGCCAAGCGGCACGGCACGGTCGACCCCGACGAGCTGTCCGAGCTGCGCGGCTGATGCACCATCTGATCCCGTTGCTCGTGGCCCTGCCGATGCTGGGGGCGGGGCTGCTCGTCGCCGCCGGCCGCAGGCTGCCCCGGCTCGCCGCCGAGACCGTCGGCTGCCTGGTCTCCGCCGGCACCTGCGCCCTCGCGCTGGTGCTGCTGCTGAACTCCTCGCCGCCCATGGTGGAGTGGGTCGGCGGCTGGCTGCCGGTGAACGGCCAGAGCGTCGGCATCGTCGTCGTCGGGGACGGGCCCGGCCTCGGCCTGGCCGCGCTCGCCTCCCTGCTCACGCTGGCCGCCCTGGCGTACTCCTGGCGCTACTTCGACGAACCGCCGGGCCGGCACACCGGATCCTTCCCCGCCCTGATACTGGTCTTCCAGGCGGGGATGTGCGGCTTCGCGATCGCCGGGGACCTGTTCAACGCGTTCGTGTTCTTCGAGCTGATGAGCGTCGTCGCCTACGCCCTGACCGGCTACCGCATCGACGAACCCAGCGCCGTGCAGGGCGCGCTGACCTTCGCCGTCGTCACCTCGCTCGGCGCGTACGCGATGCTGATGGGCCTCGGCCTGCTGTACGGGCGTACCGGGGAGCTGGCCATGACCGCGATCGGGCGCGGCCTCGACGCGCACGGCAAGCCGGACGCGCTGGTCCTGACGGGGTTCGTGCTCGTGCTGACCGGGCTGATGGTCAAGGCGGCCGCGGTGCCGCTGCACTTCTGGCTGCCGGACGCGCACGCCGTGGCGCCGACTCCGGTGTGCATGCTGCTGTCCGGCGTCATGGTCGAACTCGGCGTGTACGGCGTGTGGCGGGTGTACTCCACCGTCTTCTCCGGACCCGGCGGCGTGCCCGCGGCCGACGCCGGGCACGCGCTGGTCGTGCCGGGCGCCCTCAGTGCCGTGGTCGGCGCGGTGATGTGCTGGTACCAGCGGCACATCAAACGGCTGCTCGCCTACTCCACCGTCGCCCACACCGGCCTGTTCCTGCTGGGCATCGGACAGCTCACGCCCGAGGCCGACGACGGGGTGGCGATCTACCTCCTCGGTCACGCCGGGGTGAAGGCGGCGCTGTTCGCCTGCGCCGGCATCCTCCTCGACCGGTACGGCTGCCTCGACGAGCATGTGCTGCACGGCCGGGCCCGCCGGATGCGCGCGGTCGCGGTGATGTTCGCCGTCGGCGGCCTCGCCCTGGCCGGGCTGCCCCCGTTCGGCATCGGCTTCGGCAAGGCGGTCGGCGAGGAGGCCGTGGGCGGCCCGCTCACCGTGCTGTACGTCGTCGTGTCCGCCGTCACCGCGGGCGCGGTGCTGCGGGTGACGGCACGCGTCTTCCTCGGCCTCGGCCCCGAGCCGCGGGACAGCGGCGAGTACGAGACGACCGGCGCCGACGAGGAGCCCGAGACCGAACACCGGCTCACCCGGGTCCCCGACACCATGCGGGCGGTCCCGGCGCTGCTGCTGGCGGGCTCGCTCGCCGTGGGCGTGGTACCCGGGTTCGCCACCTCCGTCGCCGACGCCGTGAACGAGGCCGGCTCCGGCGGGATGCGCAGCGACGTGCACTGGACCCTGCCCGGGGTGCTGCTGGGCCTGCTGTCCACGCTGCTCGCCGTCGCCCTGGCCGCCGTCGCCGTCACCCGCCCGACGCTGCTGGCCGCTCCCCGCTGGGCGCTGCCGTTGCGCCGCCTGCAGTCCGGGCACATCGGCGACTACGTGGCGTGGGTGCTGGTGGGCACGACCCTGCTCGGGGTGCTCGCCCTGCCCGGGGTGCTCGGCGGCTGATCAGGTGCCGCCGTAGGACACGTGCACCTCCTTGAAGCCGAGCGAGCGCAGCAGCCCTTGGAGCATGGCGGTGGTATTGGCCTCGGCCCGTGTGGTCAGCCCGCTGCCGCGCGCGGCCTCCCCGATGTGCCGGGCGGCCAGTTTCTGCACGGCCTGCTCGTTGTTGGGGTTGTCCGAGAACAGGTCGCCGAGGCGGTCGAGCAGGCCGCGCTGCTTGGAGACGGCGTAGGAGTGGTCGGGGTCCAGGGCGGGCCGGCCCAGCTGTGCGTGCGGCAGCCGCAGCGTCGCCGTCGTGCGGTCCGCGTCCACGCGCACGTCCCGCTCACCGAGCTTGCCGAGGTCGACATAGGCGTCGACGGTGCCCGCGCCGACGTACAGGGTGCGGGTGCCGCGGATCGCGTCCGGCAGGAACCGGGCGTCCTTCTCCAGGTCGACGACCACCTGGAAGGTGCCGGAGGCGGCGTCGTAACGGCTGATGTCCGTCACGGACTTGAGCAGGGCGGGGCCGGAGCGGTCACGGGTCTCGGTGCCGAACAGGTCCCGCAGGCCCGGCAGTACGCTCAGCCGCAGCCCCGCGAAGAACACGGCGAGCACCAGCACCACGGACAGCAGCACCTTCGCCCAGCCGGGCAGGCGGCGCGACGGACGGGCGGGTGCCGCGGGGGCATCGGTCATGACGACGGCCCTCCTTCCTGAACTCCGCATGCCCGCCAAGGCCGTTTCCAGACCGGCGCGTTGAGCCGCAGTGGCTGGCCTGTCCCCCGGTAGCTCGCCGGTGATCAGCCCGCCTTGAAGCCGTGCTTCGGTGCTGCCGCTGCGCGCCGAGGCCGGCCGTACCCCGGACGGCCAGGCGCCGATGCACCTGGCGAGGTGCGGCCCTCGGGCCCCCGGCGCGAGTGTCCGCCGCGTCCGCCGTGCCCGTACGGTGCCGTCTCGGGCGGTGCGGGCCGGTGACCCCGCCGCTTCCCGGACGGCCTCGCCGGTCCGCGAGGCGTCACCGACCACCACCGTCACCAGCCGGTCGGGTGCGAACGCCTCCCGCAGGGCAGCCGATGCCCCCTCCACGGTGACGGCCGCGGCCCGCCGGAACGCGCCCGGCAGGGTGGCCGGCGCGCGCCCGTCGAGCACCAGCACGGCGATCTCGTCCGCGACGGCGCAGGCCGTGAGACAGCGCAGCGGTACGGCGTCCACGATCCGCGCCACCGCCGCCGATCGCTCCCGCGCGCTGATCCCGTGCTCGGCCACCTCCGGCAGCGAGCGGGACGACACTGTGCAAGGCGGTGCGCTCGGAACCGGTGGCGGCGTTGGTGTGAGCGCCGGCGTCCTCGACGGCCGCGGTGGGTCCGCTTGCGGGCGCATGCGTCGACCCCGGGAACATCAGCCGGCCCTGGGACGCGACGGCGAGGTCCGCGAGCACGACGGTCCGTACTGGGGTCCGGGCATCCGGATCTGAGCCGAAGAGCGCCGCGCGAGACGCCGTGACCCCGGCCTCTACAGATGACCGGATGTCGCCCCGGGCCGGCCCAGGGCCGCGTCCCGGGTCGGCTGAGGGGGCAGCAGCCGGGCGAGCCCGGTCAGCCGTAGTACCCGCAGCGTCAGGGCGTGCGTACACACGAGGTGGATCCGGCCGTTCTGCTCCAGCACGCGCCGCCGGGCCCGGTACAGCAGGCGCAGCCCGGAACAGTCGAAGAACTCCACCGCGCTCAGGTCGATCACGACGCGGGGCGCGGGGCCGGCGGTGGCCCGGTCGAGGTGCGGGGCGATCTCGGCCGCGGCGGCGATGTCGATCTCGCCGCGGAATTCCAGCACCGTGTGGCCCCCATCGGAGCGGACACGCAGATGACGCGTGGGCGGCGCAGGGTCCTGCTGCACGACGGCATCGCCTCCAACCCGCTGCGTGGACGGGAACCCCGACGAGGGCTCCCCGTCCTGCAAGTTACCCTCGGCAGACTGTATTTGAGCATGTTCGATTGACATATGTCGTCGAATTGCGGCCGAGTTTGATCGGCAGGGTGGCCGGAGTCCTGCGGATCAGTCCATCACCAGCACGAGCTTGCCCGTGGTGCGCCCGGTGTCGCCCAGCCGGTGCGCCTCGGCGGCCTCGGCGAGCGGGAAGGCGCCGCGATCTCGGCACGCAGCTTCCCGGCCCCACCAACTCGGCGATCCGCCGCATGCCGCTGTGCGAGGCGTCGACCAGCATCCGCACCGCGCGCACCCCGAGCCGCTCGGCCTGTGCCGGGAAGTCGTCGGAGCCCACCGGCAGGATCGACACCACGATGCCGCCCGGCCGCAGCACCCGCAGGGACTTCACCGAGGTCTCACCGCCGAGCGTGTCCAGCACCACGTCGACGTCCTTGACCGCCTCGGTGACGTCCTGCTCCCGGTAGTCGACGCACTCGTCCACGCCGAGGGACTTGATGGCCACCCTTCGTCAGGATCGTGCCATGAGTGCCGTGTCGCCCCGGCGCGTCGAGCGTGTCGCCGCCCTGGCCCTCGACGGCGTCCACCCGTTCGAACTGGGCATGCCCAGCTGCATTTTCGGCCCCACCGGCCCTTACGAGGTGCGGACCTGCACGGCCGACGGGCGCCCGGTACGCACCAACGCCGACTTCGCCGTCGCCGTGGATCACGGGCCCGAGATCCTGGACACCGCCTACGCCAGGATGAGCCTGCGCACCTTCGCCCGCCGCTTCGACGACGAGGTCGGCGTCAGTCCCGGCCGCCGGCTGATCCAGCAGCGTGCGGCCCGCGCCCGGCACCTGCTGGAGAGCAGCGACCTGCCGGTGGACCAGATCGCCGGGGAGGTGTGCTCCGCCGGCGCCTCCCCGCGCCGGCACCTGCACACCGCCATCGCCGTCACCCCGCAGGCCTGCCGGCGCACGTTCCGGGCGGCCCGCTGACCGCTCACGCGTCGGCTGCCGCGTACACCCGCTCCCCTCCCACGTACGTCAGCCCCACCTTCGTCTCGCCGAGCGTCCGGGCCGGGACGGCGAAGGGGTCCCGGTCGAGCACCACCAGGTCGGCGAGGGCGCCCGCGCGCACCTCGCCCGTGTCGTCCAGGTGGTTCACGTATGCCGAGCCGGCGGTGTACGCGGTGAGGGCGGGGGACAGAGCGAGCCGTTCACCCGGCAGGAACACCGGGCCGTCGCCGCCCGGTTCGACGCGGTTGACGGCGACGTGCAGGCCCTGCAGCGGGTCGGGGCTGCTCACCGGCCAGTCGCTGCCCGCGGCCAATCGCGCGCCCGAGCGCAGCAGCGAGTCGAACGGATACTGCCAGGCGGCCCGTTCGGGCCCGAGGAACGGGATCGTCAGCTCGTCCATCTGTGGCTCGTGCGCCGCCCACAGCGGCTGGATGTTCGCCACCGCGCCCAGCCGCGCGAACCGCGGCACGTCCTCGGGGTGGACCACCTGCAGGTGCGCAAGATGCGGCCGGGTGTCGCGCGGCCCGTTCGCGGCCCGCGCCGCCTCGATCGCGTACAGCGCGTCGCGTACGGCCCGGTCGCCGAGCGCGTGGAAGTGGCACTGGAAGCCGAGCGCGTCCAGCTCGGTGACGTACTTCGGCAGCTGCCCGGGGTCCACGAAGCTCTTGCTGCGGTTGCCGGTGACGCAGCCGCACCCGTCCAGATACGGCTCCAGCAGCGCCGCCGTGCCGTTCTCCGCGACGCCGTCCAGCATCAGCTTCACGCTGCCCGCCCGGAACCGCCCGTGGCTCAGATGCTCCCGCTTCTCGACCAGTTCAGGAATCTGCTCGGCCCCGCGCTCCCGGTCCCACCACAGCGCGCCCCGCACCCGCGCGGTGAGCGAGCCGTCCCGCGCGGCGGCGTGGTACACCTCGGACGGGTCGGGCATCCCGAGGAAGTTCCCGACGAGCGCGTCCTGCCAGGCGGTGATGCCGAGTGCGTGCAGGGTGCGCTGCGCGTGCAGCAGGGCCGCCCTCAGGTCGGCGGGCGTGGCCGCCGGGGTGAGCCGCCCGACCAGCTGCATCGCCCCCTCCTGCAGCGTCCCGCTCGGCTCGCCGGACGCGTCCCGCTCGATCCGCCCGTCGGCCGGGTCGGGTGTGTCCCGGGTGATGCCGGCGAGGGCGAGGGCGCGGCTGTTCACCCAGGCGCCGTGGTGGTCCCGGTTGGGCAGATACACCGGCCGGTCCGGCACCACGGCGTCCAGCAGCTCCCTCGTCGGCGTACCGCCCGGATACGCCTCCATCGACCAGCCGCCGCCCGTGATCCACTCCCGCTCCGGATGCGCGGCGGCGTACGCCCGTACGGCCGCCACGCTCTCCTCGGCCGTCCTGGTGCCGGTCAGATCGCACTGCGTCAGCTCCAGGCCGGCCGGTATCGGATGCATTCCCACCACGGGACCCGACGGGCCCCGGTGAGCGGACATGAAACTGCCGACGTGTCCACGCGGACGCGCTGGACGTGCCGTCACACCTTGCCTTCCGGTACCTCCGCCGGCAGGGCCGCCGCCGCTGTCAGCAGCAGGTCGAGGGCTGCCGGGCAGGAGCTGCGGCGCATGGTGGTGATCAGGTGGCCGGCCGTGGCGGCGATGTGGGGGTGGGTGGCCTCCGGCAGGCGGGCGTACGTGGGCCGCCGCACCGCGGTCTCCGCCTCCCGGGCGGCGGGCGGAGAATCCCGAAGTGGTGAACATCCGCTCTTCCTTCTCGGTGGAGAACCGGCACCGAGGAACCGAGTCCGACCGAACGGACGCCCTCCGGCAGGAGTCGCCTGCGGCGTGCGGGTGCGGCAGTGAACCGGCATGTGACGGCGCGCGTTCACCACAGGGCGCCCTCCGCGGCGGGCCCCGCCCCGCCCCGGCAGCCCGCCCCGGCCGCAGCCGTCCGGTGGACGTCCGCCCGCCCCCGCCGCGCCGACCGGTCGCCGGACGGCCACGGTCGCGGCCGTCGCCGGGGCATATGGGAGCCGGAGGTGTGACGGCGCGCCTCCCGCACGCGTCACCCGCTGCTGGGCGCGTGTGCGGCAGGGAGCCGGCGTATGACGGCACCCCCTCTGCGCGAGGTGCGGCAACGACTGCCGGGGAGGCGGGTCGGCGTTGGGTGGACGCCCTCCGGCCCTCGCCGTGGCCGACGTAGCTGGGGCGCCCAGCCGGCGCGGGGAGGTGACGGCGCGCGCTCACCACAGGCCGCCCTCCGCGCGGGCCGCCCTCCGCGCGGGCCGCCCTCCGGGGCGGGCCCCGCCCCGCCCCGGCCGCCCGCCCCGCCCCCGCCGCAGCCTTCCGGTGAACATCCGCCGCCCCCGCCGCGCCGAACGGACGGCGTTTCAAGGGCGCGGGCGGGAGGTGATTGCCACACTGGTGGCATGACCACCGCTCCCCGCACCGCGCAGCAGCGCAAACGTGACACTCTGCACCGGCTCGAACGCGACGTCGACGCCTGGGTCGCGACCGCCGCCGAGGACGGCGCGGCTCCCCACCTGGTCCCGCTGTCGTTCGTGTGGGACGGCGCCACCCTGCTGCTCGCCACCCCCGCCGCGAGCCGCACCGGGCGCAACCTCGCCGCCACCGGCACCGCCCGCCTCGGCATCGGCCCCACCCGGGACGTCGTCCTCCTCGAGGGCAGTGCCACGGCCGTCGAGCCGCACGACCTGCCGGAGGAGGACGCCGAGATCTTCGCCGCCAAGACCGGCTTCGACCCGCGTGAACTCGACACGCCCTACCTGTACTTCCGGGTACTGCCGCGCCGCGTCCAGGCCTGGCGCGAGGCCGACGAGCTCGAGGGCCGGGACCTGATGCGCGACGGCCGCTGGCTGGTGACGGACTGAAACCGGGGTATCCGCAGGATCGAGGGGGCGGACCTGGCCGCCCCGCGCGAACCCGCGGAGGAGACATGGCCCTGTTCACGGCCGGCGTCGTCGTGCTCGACTGTGCCGAACCGGAGAAACTCGCCGAGTTCTACACGGCGTTGCTGGATGCCGAACAGGTGGAGGCGACCGCCAACCGGGTGGAGATCCGCGCCGCGGAGGGCACCCGGCTCGCCTTCCGCCGCGACATGAACGCGACGCCGCCGAGCTGGCCGCGCCCCGAGAACTCCCTCCAGGTGCACCTCGACTTCCTGGTCGAGGACCTCGACGAGGCCGAGCGCCGGATCGTCGGTCTGGGCGGGCGGCCCCTGGACACCAAGGACGCGTCCGGCCCGTACGAGGAGCGCGGTTACGCCGACCCGGCCGGCCACTCCTTCACCCTGCGCCGCGTAGCCCCCACCGCGCCGAAGCTCGGCTGAGCGGCGGGGGCGGGGGCGGAGCGGCCCGGCCCGGTTCCGGCGGGGGCGGGACCGGTCAGTCCCGGCCGCCCTTGTCCTGCACCGGCCAGACACCGGTCGAGCGCTCGATGGCCTTGGCGCCCGTACGGTCCACGGCGCTGCGCACGGCGGCGAAGATCGCACCCTGCACCGCGGCGGCCAGCAGGATCTCGCCCCAGCCGCGGTCCGGGTCCAGCGCGTCGGGCGCGTTGTCCTCGTGCCGGATCAGCTTCCACGTCTTCTGGAACGCGAGTCCGGCCAGCGCACCACCGGCCCAGCCGAGCAGGAAGCCGACGGGCTTGTAGGCGAGGGGGAGCGTCTTCTTCTTCGTCTTGGCCACAGGGTCTCCTTGGGTGTGGATGTGGTGAGGGACAGCGGGATCAGGGCCGGCCGCGCGCCGGCACCTCCTCCGTGGGGTGCACCGGTCCAGGCGCGGTTCCGTCCCCGAAGGGCCGCCCGCCCAGCCGCTCACGGTGATGGGGCGTCAGCCAGCCCGCCGGATCGGGGCCGAGGGGCACGATGCCGGTCGGATTGATGCCGGTGTGCACCTGGTAGTAGTGCCGCTTGATGTGGTCGAAATCGACGGTGTCGCCGAAACCGGGCGTCTGGAACAGGTCCCGGGCGTAGGCCCACAGCACCTCGTTCTCGGCCAGCTTCCACCGGTTGCACTTGAAGTGGCCGTGGTAGACCGCGTCGAAACGCACCAGCGTGGTGAACAGCCGGATGTCGGCCTCGGTGATCGTCTCCCCGACCAGATAGCGCTGCCGCTCCAGCCGGGCCGCGAGCTTCTCCAGCCGCTGGAAGACACCGGTGCAGGCGGCCTCGTACTCCTCCTGCCCGGTGGCGAAGCCCGCCCGGTACACGCCGTTGTTGACGTCCCCGTAGACCTCCGCCATCACCGCGTCGATCTCGTCCCGCAGCCTTTCCGGGTACAGATCGGGCGCCCCGGGGCGGTGCAGCGCCCGCCACTCGGTGGCCAGGTCCAGCGTGATCTGCTGGTAGTCGTTGGTGACGAGCCGTCCGCTCGGGACGTCCACGATCGCCGGCACGCTCACCCCGCCCGGGTATCCGCTCTCGCGCCGGTCGTAGGCCTCGCTGAGGTAGCGGATGCCCAGCACCGGGTCTCGGCCGTCCGGATCGAGGGTGAAGCGCCAGCTGCGGTCGTCCTGGATCGGGTCGGCGATCGCCATCGACAGCGCGTCCTCCAGACCGAGCAGCCGCCGCGAGATCACCGCCCGGCTTGCCCAGGGGCAGGCCCGGCTGACCACCAGACGGTACCGCCCGGCCTCCACCGGCCAGCCGTCACGGCCGTCGGCGGTGATCCGGTCCGCGAAATGGCTCTTCGACCGGCGGAAGGCCTTCCTCCCGTACGCGCTGTTGCCGTCGCCGTCCCGCCCCATGATCCGCTCCTCACTCCTGCCGGGGGTGCGATCCTGCCCTTCTGCCTTCCCCGGGTTCCCCGAAACACCTCACCGGCACGGTGTGATCCCCCACGGCCGGGGCAACCGCCTCTCCGTGAGCGGTACACCCACGCAACGTGACACGGCACGCACGGCCGACCGCAGGACGCGGGTCACCGTCCTGGTGGCGCTGGCGGCCAACCTCCTCATCGCGGTCGCCAAGGCGGTCGGCGGCCTCCTCGCGGGCTCGCCCGCCCTGCTGTCGGAGGCGGCGCACTCCGTCGCCGACAGCCTCAACGAGGTCTTCCTGCTGGCCGCGCTGCGCCGCAGCCGCCGCCCCGCCGACCGGCGCCACCCCTTCGGCTACGGCAAGGAACGCTTCTTCTGGTCGCTGCTCGCCGCCGTCGGCATCTTCGTGATGGGCGGCTGCTTCTCCGTCTTCCAGGGCGTCGAGGCCCTGCGCGACGGCGCCGAGGAGAGCTTCGGCGGATACGTCGCCGGGCTGGCCGTCCTCGGCGTGGCGCTGCTCGCCGAGGGCGCCTCGCTGCTGCGGGCCCTGCACCAGGTGCGCCGGCAGGGCGGGGTGGCGGCGGGCCTGCGCGACCCGGCGCTGCGCACGGTCGTCGCCGAGGACGGCACCGCGGTGCTCGGCGTCACCCTGGCCCTGGCCGGGATGGCGCTGCACATGGCCACCGGGCAGGTCGTCTACGAGGCCGCCGCCTCCTTCGCCATCGGCGCGCTGCTGGTGTGCGTGGCCTACCACCTCGGCCGCGAGGCCCGCGACCAGCTGATCGGGGAGGCGGCCGACCCCGAGGCGAGCGAGAGGATCCGGCGGCTGCTCGCCGGGCAGCCGGAGATCGACAGCGTGGAGGCGCTGTTCAGCATGAAGACAGGGCTCGACTCCGCGCTCGTGGCCGCGCGGATCGATCTGGTGCCGGGGCTGGACAGCGAGCGGGTGGAGGAGGTCGCGGTGCGCATCAAGCGGTCCATCGCCGACGCGGTGCCCGAGGCGGCGCAGATCTTCCTCGACATCACCGACAGCGCCGCCCGCGAGTCACATGAAAGCCCCGCCGCGACGGGGGAACGCGGCGGGGCCTGACACTCACGTGCCCGCCCCGCGCCCGACCATGCGCACCCACGCGGATTTTTTCCGGAGTACGGCACGCCGGTCCGGCGCACGGTCTCATCCGGCCGGTTCGAGGACGAACACCGGGATCTCGCGGGACGTCCGCGTCTGGTAGTCGGCGTACGGCGGGTACGCGGCGACCGCCCGCTCCCACCACTCGGCCTTCTCGGCGCCGGTGACCTCACGTGCGGTCATGTCCCACTTGCGCGGACCGTCCTGGAGCTCGACCTGAGGGTGCGCCTTGAGGTTGTGGTACCAGACCGGGTGCTTCGGCGCGCCGCCCTGCGACGCGACCAGGGCGTAGCGTCCCTCGTGCTCGACGCGCATCAGCGGCGTCTTGCGGATCCTGCCACTCTTCACGCCACGGCTGGTGAGGATGACCACCGGCAGGCCCGTGTCGAGCAGCGTCGTCCCCTGAGTGCCGCCGGAGCTCTCGTACAGCTCCACCTGCTCGCGCACCCACTGCGTCGGGCTGGGCTCGTACTCGCCCTCCAGAGGCATGGCATCGGTCCTTTCGTCGCGTCGTACGGCATCGCTGCTCGCGTCGGTGTGCAACACCTCCACGCGGGCGTTCATTTCCGGTGACCGGTTCCGACGTACTGCAGTGAAGGCTTCCGGCCAGTTTCCCCGGTTCGCCGATGTGGCCGAACTTCGCGTCGCCGCATAGATGCCCGAGGCATCTAATGAAGATCGGAACGACGCACTCATCGTCTGCGAGGTCATCCATGACGGACTTGACGCATCAGCCGGCACCCGTCGCCTTCCCGCAGGACCGCACCTGCCCCTACCACCCGCCCACCGCCTACGACCCGCTGCGCGCCGGCGCCCCGCTGGCCCGCGTCACCCTCTACGACGGACGTCCCGCATGGCTGGTCACCGGGCACGCCGTCGCCCGTGACCTCCTCGCCGACCCGCGTCTGTCGACCGACCGCACCCGGCCGGGCTTCCCGGCGCCCACCCCCCGCTTCGAGGCGGGCCGCCACCGCCGGGCGGCGCTGCTGGGCGTGGACGACCCCGAGCATCACGCCCAACGGCGCATGCTGGTGCCCCGCTTCACCCTCAAGCGGGCGAACGCGTTACGGCCGGACATCCAGCGGATCGTCGACGATCTGCTGGACGCCATGATCGCGCAGGGGCCGCCCGCGGAGCTGGTCGGTGCGTTCGCGCTGCCCGTGCCCTCGATGGTGATCTGCGCGCTGCTCGGCGTGCCGTACGCCGACCACGAGTTCTTCGAGGAGCAGTCGCGGCGGCTGCTGCGCGGCCCGGGCGTCGAGGACGTCCTCGCGGCGCGCGACCGGCTCGAGACGTACCTCGGCGATCTGATCGACCGCAAGGCAAAGGACGCGGAGCCCGGCGAGGGCGTCCTCGACGAGCTGGTCCATCAGCGGCTGCGCACCGGCGAGGTGAGCCGGGCCGACGTGGTCGCGCTGGCGATCATCCTGCTGGTCGCGGGCCACGAGACGACCGCCAACATGATCTCCCTTGGCACCTACACCCTGCTGCAGCACCCCGATCGGCTGGCCGAACTGCGCGCCGACCCCGGGCTGTTGCCCGCCGTGGTGGAGGAACTGCTGCGGTTGCTGTCCATCGCCGACGGACTGCTGCGCCTCGCCGTCGAGGACATCGAGGTGGCCGGGACGACGATCCGGGCGGGCGAGGGCGTGCTGTTCTCGACATCGGTCATCAACCGCGACGAAACCGTATACGCCGACCCCGACAGCCTGGACTTCGGCCGTTCCGCCCGCCATCACGTGGCCTTCGGCTTCGGCATCCACCAGTGCCTCGGCCAGAACCTCGCCCGCGCCGAGCTGGAGATCGCCCTGCGCACCCTCTTCGAGCGGCTGCCCGGCCTGCGGCTCGCAGTTCCCGCCGAGGAGATCCCCTTCAAGCCCGGCGACACCATCCAGGGGATGCTGGAACTCCCCGTGACCTGGTAAGAGGCTGACGCACCATGCACATCCACATCGACAGGGACCTCTGTATCGGCGCCGGCCAGTGCGCCCTCGCCGCGCCGAACGTCTTCACCCAGGACGACGACGGCTTCAGCACCCTCGTCCCCGGCCACGACGGGCCGACCCCCGACCCGATGACCCGCGAGGCGGCCCGCGCCTGCCCGGTGGGCGCGATCACGGTCGGGGAACCGGCGAACTGAGCCCCGGCCGAAGCCCGTCCGGGACGGCCGCCCCCGCCGGGTGCGCACGTGATCCGGAGGGGTCGTACGACCTCACCGCGCCCCGACGAGTGCCCGTGCCGCCGCGCGGGCCTCGTCGGCCGGTTCGGTGCGGCCGGTGACACCGGCCGTGACCATGGCACCCTCGGCCAGCAGGAACAGCTGCCCGGCCAGCTCCGGTGCCAGCCCGGCATCGGCGACGAGCCCCGCGAGGTACTCCCTGAACGCGCGCTTGTGCGCCCGCACCTGACCCGCCACCGCCCGAGACGTGGCACCCAGCTCGCCGTACGCGTTGATCCACGCACAGCCGCGAAAGCCCTCCTCGCCGAACCAGCCGCGCAGCCAGTCGAACACGGCCAGGATGCGCTCGCGCGGATCCTCGTGGAGCTCCACGTGCGTGGCGAGCCGCCCGCGCCAGCGCGTGTCGCGCCGCTCCAGATACGCCTCCACCAGCTGCTCCTTCGCCGGGAAGAGCTGGTAGAGCCGCTTGAGGGAGACGCCCGAGGCGGCGCGGATGTCGTCCATGCCGACGGACTTCACACCCCGCCGGTAGAACAGCTCCTCCGCGGCGTCCAGGACCCGCAGGCGGGCGCTCGCGCTGTCCACGGGCACGGGCATCACTCCTCGACGATTCCCCGACACGGCGGAGGACAGCGGACGTTGACCTGAGAACGATCGTTCTCTACCTTAGCCGACCAGGTGGAGAACGATCGTTCTCCCCGCCGTTCCGTCGAGGAGGACACCATGGCCGACCGCCCGCCCCTTCCCCCGTTCACCCGGGAGACCGCTGCCCGGAAGGTGCAGGCCGCCGAGGACGCCTGGAACACCCGGGATCCGCACAAGGTCGCGCTCGCCTACTCCGAGGACTCCGTCTGGCGCAACCGCGACACCTTCCTCACCGGACGCGCCGAGATCATCGGCTTCCTCACCGCCAAGTGGGCCCGCGAGCTGGAATACGCCCTGCGCAAGGACCTGTGGGCCTTCGACGGCAACCGCATCGCCGTCCGCTTCCAGTACGAGTGCCACGACACCGACGGCCGGTGGTGGCGCTCCTACGGCAACGAGCTGTGGGAGTTCGACGAGCACGGCCTGATGACCCGGCGCGAGGCGAGCATCAACGACGTACCGATCGAGGAGCACGAGCGCCGCATCCACGGCCCGCGCCCGCTGGGCGAGCGGGGCCGCGCCTTCCCCCTGAAGTGACCGGCGGGTCGGCGGACGCGGTCACTGCCGGGCGATCTTCGAGTGCGCACGAAGTCATAGGCTCGGACCGTCAGCCGCCGACGAAGGCAGGAGCAGCAACGATGCAGTACGTGAAGCTGGGTTCCACAGGTCTGGACGTCTCCCGGATCTGCCTGGGCTGCATGACCTACGGTGTTCCGGACCGTGGCGCGCACGAGTGGACCCTGGACGAGGAGGCCTCCCGGCCGCTGATCCGCCAGGCCCTGGACGCCGGGATCACCTTCTTCGACACCGCCAACGTCTACTCCGACGGCACCAGCGAGGAGATCGTCGGCCGGGCGCTGAAGGAGTTCGCCCGCCGCGACGACATCGTGCTGGCCACCAAGGTGCACGGCCGGATGCGCCCCGGCCCCAACGGCGGCGGGCTGTCCCGCAAGGCGATCATGACCGAGATCGACCACAGCCTCACCCGCCTCGGCACCGACTACGTCGACCTCTACCAGATCCACCGCTGGGACCCGCACACGCCGATCGAGGAGACGATGGAGGCCCTGCACGACCTCGTCAAGGCGGGCAAGGTGCGCTACATCGGGGCGAGTTCGATGTACGCCTGGCAGTTCTCCAAGGCGCAGTACACGGCCGAGCTGCACGGCTGGACGAAGTTCGTGTCGATGCAGAACCACTACAACCTCCTCTACCGTGAGGAGGAGCGCGAGATGCTGCCGCTCTGCGCCGACCAGGGCGTGGGCGTCCTGCCCTGGAGCCCGCTCGCCCGCGGCCGGCTGACCCGCGACTGGGGGACCGTCACCGGCCGCAGCACCACCGACAACTTCGGCAGCACCCTCTACCAGGAGGGCGACCGCGCCGTCGTCGAGACCGTCACCCGCATCGCCGACGAGCGCGGAGTCCCGCGCGCCCAGGTCGCCCTGGCCTGGCTGCTCCACCAGGACACGGTGACCGCGCCGATCATCGGAGCCTCCAAGCCGCAGCACCTCCAGGACGCGGTGGCCGCCGTCGACCTCACGCTGACGGAGAAGGAGATCGAGGAACTGAAGCAGCCGTACGTGCCGCACCCGGTCGCCGGCCACTGAACCACCGGACGCCGACGGGAGGGCTCAGGCGCCGGTGCCCGGGCTGAACGGTGTCAGCGACACCGTGGAGGCGTTGCCGCCGACCGGCACCGGGCCGCCCTGCCACGGCACCCTCAGCGGCTTGCGCTCGTCGGGCGGCGTGACGAGCAGCGCGGCCGGAGTCGCCGTACGGGCCTCGCTGATCTCGGGGTTGGAGAAGGTCAGCCCGGCCCAGGCGCTGCGGCCCGGCGCCAGCGCCACCTTCGTCCGGGCCGGCCCGTCCTCGCGCCGCGGGTCGGGCCCGAGCTGCCGGCCGGAGGCGTCCACGAAGGCGGCGCCGGGGTAGCCGTACACCGTGCAGGTGCGGGCCGAGGTGTTCGTCAGCACGACGGGGAAGTTCTCCTGTCCGGCGCCCGGGTTGTTGCGCCCGACCGTGGCCCGCAGGTCGCCGGTATGGCAGCGCGACGACGCGGGCCGCGCGGACGCCGTGGCCGGCGCGGTGGACCGCACGGTCCCCGCGGCGGCCGTCCCGGTGGGCTCGGTGGGCTCGGTGGAGTCGGTGGAGTCGGTGGCGGTCGTCGCCGGCGGCTGCTGCGCTGTGCTCGCGGCCGTGCCGCCGCCGTCACCGCCGCCGCAGGCGGTCAGCGCGCCCAGCGCGGTGAGCGCGCTCACGAGCAGGACGGGAAATCGCGTGTAGGGGGCCATGCTGGACGTCTGCCCCGCTCGCCCGGCCGCGATGCCGGGACCGCGCGGCTTCACTCCGCTGATCCCTCTGCCAGGCCCTCTGCCAGTCCCGACGGCAGACCCTCTGCCAAGCCCTCCTCCAGCAGCCCCAACTCCGCCCAGATGGTCTTGCCTTCCGTGGTGTGCCGGCTGCCCCAGCGCTGGGTGAGCTGCGCGACCAGCAGCAGCCCGCGCCCGCCCTCGTCCCAGGTCTTCGCCCGGCGCAGATGGGGCGCGCTGTGGTTGGTGTCGGACACCTCGCAGATGAGCGTGGTGTCGTCGTGGATCAGCCGCAGCCGGATCGGCGGCGCCCCGTAGCGGATGGCGTTGGTGACCAGCTCGCTCACCACCAGTTCGGCCGTGAACGTCGTGTCGCTCAGCGACCAGGCGGCGAGCTGGTCGACGACCTGCTTGCGGATCGGCGCGACCAGCGACGGGTCGGCGGGGATGTCCCAGGTCGCCACCTGGGTGGAGGGCAGCCCCTGGGTGCGGGCCAGCAGGAGGGCGACGTCGTCGGCGGCGCCGCCCGGCGGCAGCAGCGTGTGGAGGATGTGGTCGCAGGTTTCGTCGAGGGAGCCCGCGTCGGCCTCCAGCGCGTCGCACAGCGTCCGGTGGCCGGCGTCGACGTCCCGCTCCCGCGACTCGATCAGCCCGTCCGTGTAGAAGGCCAGCACGCTGCCCTCGACGAGGTCCAGTTCGGTGCACTCGAACGGCAGCCCGCCCACGCCGAGCGGGGGACCGGACGGCAGGTGCACCCGGCGCGCGGGGCCGTCCGGCGGGAGCAGCACCGGCGGCGGATGCCCGGCCCGGGCCATCGTGCAGCGTCGCGACACCGGGTCGTACACCGCGTACAGACAGGTCGCTCCGACCTCGCCGGGGCTGCCCTCGCCCCCGGCCTCCTCCGACAGCCGCAGCACGAGATCGTCGAGGTGGGTGAGCAGTTCGTCCGGTGGCAGGTCGATGTCGGCCAGTGTCCGTACGGCGGTGCGCAGCCGGCCCATGGTCGCCGAGGCCTGCACCCCGTGCCCGACGACGTCCCCGACGACCAGGGCCACGCGCAGCCCGGACAGCGGGATCACGTCGAACCAGTCGCCGCCCACCCCCGAGCGGGCCGCGGGGAGATAGCGGGAGGCTGCCGAGACGGCGGCGCTGCGCGGCAGGGAGCGCGGCAGCAGGCTGCGCTGCAGGGCCAGGGCGGTCTCCCGCTCGCGCGAGTAGCGGCGGGCGTTGTCGATGCAGACGGCCGCGCGGGCGGTGATCTCCTCCGCCAGCAGCGCGTCGTCCTCGGTGTACGGGTCGGGGTGACGGAACCGGTGGAAGAGGGCGACGCCGAGCGTGGAGCCGCGGGCCTGGAGCGGAACCGCCATCGTGGAGTGCACACCGTACTGCTGGAAGAGGCGGTGACGGCGCTCGTCCCAGGACACCCACCGTTCCAGGTCCCCGGAGGGTGCCGAGACCACGATCGCCTGGCCCGCCAGCAGCGCCGCGGCCTGTGGTGAGGGCGCCGGGTACTCCTCCGCGTCGCCCAGCATGGTCACCGCCCCGGGGCTGCCGGGGTTCACCGAGTGGTGGGCGGCCCGGCGCAGCACGACCGGCGGGACCAGCCGGACCGGCGGCTCCCCGCCGTACTGGTCCGGGTCGAGCAGGTCGACGCTGACGAAGTCGGCGAGCAGGGGCACGCACACGGCCGCCAGTTCCTGCGCGGTGCGCGAGACGTCGAGGGTGGTGCCGATGCGGACGCTCGCCTCGTTGACCAGTTGCAGCCGCTCACGGGACAGGTACTGGTCGGAGAGGTCGTGGGCGGTCACGCACACCCCGCGCACCCGGCCCTCGGCGTCGGTGACCGGGGCCATCCGGGCGAGCCAGGCGCGCGGACGGTCCCCACCCCCGGCGCGCAGCCGTGTCTGGGCGTCGAGCGACCGGCCCGTGGTGAGCACCTGTGCGAGACGGCGTTCGAGGTCGTCGCTCTGCGGGATCCCGCCGATCTCGGCGAGTCTCAGTCCGCGCACCTGCTCCTCGGGCAGCCCGACGAGGTCCGCCATGGCGTCGTTCATCCGGTGCAGCCGCAGCCGCTCGTCGAAGAGGGCGAGGGCGCAGGGGGACTGCACGAGCGCCGCCGCGTCCAGCGGGTCGTCGGGGGAGTGGGGGGCGGAGGCGTCCAGGGGCGTGACCACCAGCCAGTGGCCCGGCTCGCCGTCGTGGGGCCTGAGGTGATGGGCGAGCACCCACACCTCGACCGTACGGCCGTCCCGGTGGCGCAAAGTCACCGTTCCATGGTCGCGTGGTTGCGCCGGACGGGGCGACACGCCGTCCGGGTCCGCGAGCAGACGCGTGGCGGGCCGGCCCACCACGTCCGCGGCGGTCCAGCCGAGCAGACGTTGCGCACCGGCGTTCCACCCGGTCAGCGTGCCGTCGTCGGAGATGACAGCCCGGGCCGTCGCGGCGTCGTCGAACGGGTAGTCCGGGCTCATCCTCGCACTCCATTGCGCACACTCACAGTGAACGGTGTGTCACTCGGTTCCAGAGTAGTGCGTCCGCGTCGCGCGCGGTCGGGAACCCCCCGTCTTCACAGGATTCGGCCGATCGACGTCAAGACCGAAATCGGTCGATCTGGCGCGTCCTGGTGCCCGGCAGAAAGCGCTGACCCGACTCTTGACGCGCAACCGAGGCACGCTGTCAGAATCTGTGCGATCACGTTTCTTTGTGTGTACTTCTGGGCCCTCGTGAAAGGGGAGCCGCTGTGTCGGTCACTAGGAGATCGGTCCTGATCGCCTCCGCGGGCGTGCCCGCTACCGGGGCGCTGCTGGGAGTGGGGGCGATCCCGGCCGCGGCGGCGGACCCGCGCGCCATGGGCCGCAGCACTGTCCCGCTGCGTGACGGCTGGCGTTTCGCGCTGGTCAACCCCGGGGGGATCGCGGACCCGACCGGCGCCTACGCGAACGCGGCCGACCCCGGATACGACGACACCGGCTGGCGTCAGGTGGCCGTACCCCACGACTGGAGCATCGAGCAGACGCCCACCACCGAGTACGGCACCACCAGCGGGACCGGTTTCCTGCCCGGCGGGCTCGGCTGGTACCGCCTGTCGTTCACCCTGCCGCCGGCGTACGCGGGCAAGCGGATCGCGGTCGAGTTCGACGGCGTCTACATGGACTCGCACGTCTACTGCAACGGCACGGAGGTGGGCCGCCACCCCTACGGCTACACCGGCTTCACCTTCGACCTCACCGGCCATGTGCACACCGACGGGCGTACCGCGAACGTGCTCGCGGTCAAGGTGCAGAACCAACTGCCGAGCAGCCGCTGGTACTCCGGCAGCGGCATCTACCGAGAGGCACGCCTGGTCGTCACCGAGCCGGTGCACGTGGCCCGCTGGGGCACGTACGTCACCACGCCGGACGTCACCGCCGAGCGTGCCCTGGTGCGGGTGCGCACCGACGTGGTGAACGACTCCGGCGCCGCAGCGCAGGTGGAGGTGGTCTCCCGGATCACAGACCCGCGCGGCCGTACCGTCGCCCGCACGTCGTCGACCGCGCACGTCGCCGACGAGCGCACGGAGACCCATGAACTGTCCGTACCGCAGCCGCTGTTGTGGGACTTCGCCACCCCGGAGCACCGCTACGCGCTGCACACCGAGCTGCGGGTCGGAGGCCGCACCACCGACACGTACCGCACCGGCTTCGGTATCCGCACCTTCCGCTTCGACCCCGACGAGGGCTTCCACTTCAACGGCGTCCACGCCAAGATCAAGGGCGTCGACCTCCATCACGACCTCGGCGCGCTCGGCGCGGCCGTGCACGTCGACGCGATCCGCCGCCAGATGACGATCATGAAGTCGATGGGTGTCAACGCCCTGCGCACCTCGCACAACCCGCCCGCGCCCGAGATGATCCAGGTCTGCGAGGAGCTGGGCATCGTGATGATGGTGGAGGCGTTCGACTGCTGGCGCACCGGCAAGAACCGGTACGACTACGGCCGCTTCTTCGACGAGTGGTGCGAAAAGGACGCAGGCGAGATGGTGCGGGCGGCCCGCAACTCGCCCGCCGTGGTGCTGTGGTCCATCGGCAACGAGATCCCCGACTCCACCTCCACCGCCGGCCTCGCCATGGCCGACCGGATCATCGCCGCGATCCGGGCCGCCGACGACACCCGCCCCCTGGTCATCGGCTCCGACAAGTACCGCCGCCTGCCCGCCAAGGGCTCCGCCGCCGACCTGATGCTGGCCAAGCTCGACGGGCTCGGCCTCAACTACAACTCCGCCCAGTCGGTGGACGCCCTGCACGCGGCCTACCCGCATCTGTTCCTCTTCGAGTCCGAGTCGTCCTCGGAGACGTCCACCCGCGGCGCGTACCAGGAGCCCGAGCACCTCAACACCGGCGAGAACCACACCCCCGGCCGCCGGGCGACCTCCTCCTACGACAACAACCTCGCCTCCTGGACCATGAGCGGCGAGTACGGCCACAAGAAGGACCGGGACCGCAAGTGGTTCGCGGGCCAGTTCCTGTGGTCCGGCATCGACTACATCGGCGAGCCCACGCCGTACGACGTCTTCCCGGTGAAGGCGTCGTTCTTCGGCGCGGTCGACACGGCCGGTTTCCCCAAGGACATGTACCACCTCTTCCAGAGCCAGTGGACGAGCGAGCCGATGGTGCATCTGCTCCCGATGAGCTGGAACCACGAGGAGGGCGAGACGGTCGAGGTGTGGGCGTACGCCAATGCCGACACCGTCGAGCTGTTCCTGAACGGCGAGTCCCTGGGCGTGCGCACCTTCGACCGGAAGAAGACCCTCGACGGCCGGGAGTACCTGGAGACCACCGAGCCCACCGGAGACGACAAGACCTTCACCGGCGGCCCCTACCCGGGCAGCTACACCAGCCCCAACGGCAGCGCGGGCAAGCTGCACCTGATCTGGAAAGTGCCCTTCCGGCCGGGCGAGCTGAAGGCGGTCGCCCGCCGGGACGGCCGGGCGGTCGCGACCGACCTGCTGCGCACCGCGGGCGCGCCCCACGCCGTCCGGCTGACCCCCGACCGCAAGGCCCTGACGGCGGACGGCTCTTCGCTGCTCTTCGTCACCGCCGAGATCGTCGACGCGCACGGCGTGGTCGTCCCCGACGCCGAGCACCTGATCTCCTTCGACGTCACCGGCGGCTCACTCGCCGGGCTGGACAACGGGCGACAGGAGAGCGCCGAGCGCTACCAGGCGAGCACCCGCACCGCCTTCCACGGCAAGGCGCTCGCCATCGTCCGCGCGGGCACGAAGCCCGGCGCCCTGAAGGTGACCGCCCGCGCCGAGGGGCTGCGCTCCGACACGGCGAGCGTGCGCATCCGACCGGGCCGCTCTGCGTCCACCACCGCGCCCGCCGCGTTCGCACCGGACTTCCCGCCGCCGCCCGCCTATCCGTACGCGGACGCGAGCTACTCCGGCCGCCCCGACTCGCTTCCGGCCGCCATGCTCGAGGGCAACCCGGCCACCGGCTGGTCCAACGGCTTCAGCAAGGCGGCCACCGGCCTGCTGCCCGCGTTCGACGGGGCCCGCGCGAAGGACTGGGTGTCGCTGGACTGGGGCCGTACCCGGACCGTCGACCACGTCGAGGTCTCCTTCACCGCCGACGCCGCACACAGCCTGCCGTCCGCGCTCGCGGTCGACGTCTGGGACGGGCTGCGGTGGGTGCCCGTCACCGGGGCGAACACCGACTGGGCCACCGCGTCCGACGCCCCCACCGTCGTCACCTTCCCCGCGGTCCGCGCCTCCCGCCTCCGCCTGACCCTGACCAGCAGCCACCCGGGCGAGCCCCGAGGGGCGGTGCGGATCAGCCGTCTGGCGGTACCGGGGGCGTGACGGGGGGCGACAACGCCGGGGCGTGCGGTGACGCGGGCCCCGGCCCGCACCCGTACGGCCCCGGTGCGCAGCTCGCCGCGCACCGGGGCCGCGCTGTGATCGGTACCTCCTTACTTCCTTCCTGACCTGCGGGTATTTACGCGTGAGTACCCGGGCGGTACCGTGAGGGCATGCCAGCTCTGAATGTGGAGTTCAGCGAGCGCGAGCTAGAGGACCTGCGACAGATCGCCAAGGAACGCGGTACGTCGATGAAGGCGCTCGTGCGGGAGGCGGCCGCCGCCGACATCGCGCGGCACCGGGCGCTGAAGGAGGGCGCGGAGGCCTTCCGGCGGTTCTTCACGGCCCATGCCGAGGAGTTCGCCGTCGCCTTCCCCGACGACGAGCCACCGGTGAGCGGCGAGGGGCGGGTCGCCTGAGCGATGGCTTCCGTCGTGCACATCGACGTCCCCTGGCTGCTGCAGCGGCATGAAGAGGTCATGCCGGAGCAGCCCACCATCAACGACTTCTCCGCGCTCGTCGCCGCCGTCGCCCGGCACCGGGTCGACCCGCCGCGGCTCGGCGTGAACTCCGATCCCGCCTGGCGGGCCGCGGCCCTGCTCCACACCCTCGCCGTGCTCAAGCCGCTGCCCTCGGCCAACGCCCGCTTCGCCTGTTCGACGGCGGTGGCCTACATGTTCGTCAGCGGTGTCGGCATCGACCCGCCCTACGGCGCCCTGGTCGACCTCGCCCGCGATCTGATGTCCGGCAAGGCGGACGTGTACCGCGCCGCCGACCGGCTGCGCTCCTGGCAGATCTGAACGTTCCCTCCGGGCCGCCGGCCGAGGGCGGGAGGATCAAGGCCGGCGGCCGTTTCGCGCGGGAGAGCCGCCGTCCCGCGCGGGGCCTTCGAGGTAAGGCCGTGTCCAGTGGACTACAGCGCGTGGCGGGCCGGGAGCGTGCGCGCCGCACGGGCCTGTGCGCGCGTTTCACACGGGGCGCGGAAATTCCCGAAAACGCTTGCCACAAGGGGGGATTGGGAAGCGGCATTCTGACTTTCTGTCAATGGCGGGGACGCCCTCCGGGTGGGTTGTTGGGTGCAAGTCGGGTATGCAAGGCTGAGCGCTTCCCCGCGCGCCGGAAAAGGCAGGCCGTACCGCGTGTTGCCTTGACGGCGCGCGGAGATCCTGTGTTGTTCCCAGCGCGTGGGAAGGAATCCGCTCACCGTGCCCACCCCCCACCCCCCTCGTCCGCTCTTTCCGCTCTCCGGCGGCTTTGTGGAGGAATCCGAAGAGGAGCTCGCCGCCCGGGCCCGCGGCGGCCCCGACGACGACGTCGCCCAGGCCACGGCCCTGCTGATGGCACGGCACTGGCAGCCGGTGCACGACTACGCCGTCATCTGCCTGGCCTCGTCCGCGCAGGTCGCGGCGATGGTCACGGCGGCCGCCTTCCATCAGGTGCTCGACCGGCTCACGCTGGGGGAGTCCGCTGCCGCGCTGCGCCCGCGGCTGCTGCTGGCCGTCCGGGGCACGGTGCGGCAATGGGCCGGAGCCGAGCGGATAACCGGGGCTCTGCCGCAGCTGCGCAAACCGGCGGGCGGGCGCGGTATGCGGGTCGCCAAGTACATGACAGCAGAAAACCGCCGGCTGACCGAGCGGGCATTCCACGCCCTTCCCGCCGAGGCCCAGTGCCTGCTGTGGCACATCGACGTGGAGGCCGAGCCGGTAACCGTTCCCGCGACCCTGCTCGGCATGAGCGAGGAAGCCGCGGCGGCCGCATACGAGGACGCCCGGGAAAAACTCCGCGAGGGCTGCGTGCGCGCCCATCGGGAACTCGCGCCGACCCCGGACTGCCGCCATCACAACCGTCTTCTCGACATTCCCCTGCGCCGCGGCGGCGGGCTGCTGCCCGAGGTGCGCCGGCATCTCGCCCAGTGCCGCCACTGCCGCGCGGCCGCCGACCAACTGGAGCAGTTCGAGGCCGCGTTGGGCACCCTGCTCGCCGAGGCCGTACTCGGCTGGGGCGCCGGCCGCTACCACGACTCCCGCCCCGGCCGCCGCGGCCGGGCCGGCGGCCTCCCCCGGGGTTCCGCACGCCACCGAGGCGGCCGCCCCGGCCGCGGGCTGCGGCCGCGTCGCCCTCTGCCCGGTGCCCGCTCCACGCGCACGCTGCTCACCGGGGCGGGCCTCGCCTCCGGCGTGCTGCTGACGATGCTTCTGCTGAGCGGGGTGTGGTCCGACGACGGCCACGGCACCGGCCCGGCCGCCTCCGCCGCCGCCACGGGCGCACCGGGTACGACCACCCCCGGTGCGCCGGGTACGACCGCCTCGCTGCCGCCGGCCGTCTCCACCGCGCCGCCCGGAGCCGCCGAGCTGCCCACAGCGCCCCGGCGCACCAGGCTGCGCAACGTCGCCGCCGGGCTGTGCCTCGACATCAGCGGCCGGGCCGCAGCCGGTGCCCAGGTCCAGCTCGCGGTGTGCTCCTCGGCCTGGACCCAGCAGTGGGGTTACGAGGACGACGGGCTGCTGCGCAGCGCGGCCGCGCCCCAGCTGTGCCTGGACTCGCACGCGGACGCCGGGGTCGTCATCCTCGGTCCGTGCGCACCGCGCGGCGACCGGCGGGCCGACGACGTGCGCTACGACCTGACCGCGCGGGGCGAACTGCTGCCCCGCTGGGACGAGTCGCTCGCCCTGGCCTCGGTGTCCGAAGACCCGGGCGCCGACATCGTCGTCAACGTCCGCGACGGTTCCGACGCCCGTCGCTGGAGCACGGACGACCCGTCGGCGGCCCCCGGCTCGCGGTCGGTGGTCGGCGCGGGCGCCCGGCAGGGCCGCCCGGCGGATCTGCGGGACCACATCTGACGGCGACTCCCGGGGCGGCTACGTCACCACGTCCCGCGGTGGTTCGCCCGCCAGGAAGGCCGCCGCGTTGCGGACCGCGGCCACGCCGATGCGGACGACCGTCTCGCGCGTGACGCCGCCGACGTGGGGGGAGAGCACCACGTTCGGCGCCTTCAAAAGGCGCAGGGACGGCGTCGGGGGTTCGGGCTCGAAGACGTCGAGGCCCGCTCCGGCGAGCGCGCCCTTCTCCAGGGCGTCGGCGAGGGCGTCCTGGTCGATCAGGGCGCCCCGCGCGGTGTTGACCACGAACGCCGTCGGCTTCAGCAGCGCGAGCCGGCGCGCGTCGAGCAGGTGCCGGGTCTCCTCCGTGAGCGGCGCGTGCAGGGTGACGTAGTCGCAGGCGGCGAGGAGTTCGTCGAGGGGGACGTGCCGGGCGGTGAGGCGGGCCTCCGTCTCCGGGGGCACCCGGCTGCGGGCCGTGTACAGCACGGTCATGTCGAACGCGGCGGCCCGGCGCGCCACCTGCTGTCCGATCCCGCCGAGGCCGACGATGCCGAGCGTCTTGCCCGACAGCTCCGTGATCGATCGCGTGAGCCGGGGCAGTGCCCAGTCGCCTTGTGTCAACGCGGTGTGGGCCGGGACGAGTTGCTTGGCGAGGGCCAGCATGAGGGCGAACGTCTGCTCGGCGACGTTCTGCGCCTCCGCGCCCGTGGAGCCGATCGTGCACACGGTGACGCCGCGGGCGCGCGCTGCCGTCACGTCCACGTAGTCGTAGCCGTGGCTCGCGCACTGCACCAGCTCCAGTTGTTCGGCGGCTGCGAGGTGACCGGCGGTGACCGGGGCCAGCGCCGTGACGACGGCATGCGCCGCGCGCAGGGCCGCCGGGTCCTCGTCGGTGCTCTCGACGACGGTGACGTGCGTGTCGCCGGGGAAGACGGAGGCGAGTCCGGCGCCCGCGGCCCGGCCGCCGACGTGCGGCGGGACGACCGCGAGCACGTTGCGGCGGGCGCTCACGCGATCTCCTCGGCGAGGTCGTCGGCGCCGACCGTGCCGGGGCCGGCGTGCCCCGACAGGGCGAGGGTGAGGTCGAGTTCGGCGAGCAGACAGCGGATCACGTGTTCCACGCCCGCCTGCCCGTCCAGGCCGAGACCGTAGACGTACGGCCGTCCCAGCAGCACCGCCCGTGCGCCGAGCGCGAGCGCCTTGAAGACGTCGTCGCCGGTGCGCACGCCGCTGTCGAACAGCACCTCGAGCCGGTCGCCGACCGCCTCCACCACCCGGGGCAGGGCGTCCGCGGCGGCGATGGCGCCGGCCACCTGGCGGCCGCCGTGGTTGGACACCACCACACCGTCCATCCCGGCGTTCGCCGCTCGGCGCGCGTCATCCGGGTGCAGGACCCCCTTGAGCACGATCGGACCGTCCCAGTTCTCGCGCAGGAACTCCAGGTCCGGCCACGTCTTGCCCGGGTCGGCGAACATGCCGACGAAGTGCATCACGGCAGCGTTCGGATCCTCCTCCACCGGCTTGGCCAGGCCCGCCCGGAAGGCCGGGTCGGAGAAGTAGTTGGCCGTGCCCACGCCGTGCAGGAACGGCAGATACGCCTGGTCGAGGTCGCGCGGCCGCCAGGACAGCAACGGGGTGTCGAGCGTGACCACGAGCACGCTGAACCCGCTCGCCTTCGCCCGGTCCAGGAAACTGAGGGCCACCTCAGGGTCCTTGGGCCAGTACAGCTGGAACCACCGCTCGGCCTCCCCCATCGCCTTCGCGACCTGCTCCATCGGCGTGCTGGAGGCGGAGGAGAGGACGTACGGCACCCCCTGCGCGGCGGCGGCCCGGGCTGCGGCCGGCTCCGCGTCCGGGTGCATGATCGACAGCACGCCGACCGGGGCCAGCGCGAGCGGCGCCGGCAGCGGGCGGCCCAGCACCTGAACCGACAGGTCACGCTCGCGTACGTCACGCAGCATCCGCGGCACGATCCTGCGGCGCTCCAGGGCGGCCCGGTTGGCGCGGGCGGTGCTGCCGTCGCCCGCGCTGCCGGCCACATAGCCGACGGGAGCGGGGCCGAGCCGCTGTTCGGTCAGTTCCTCCAGCCGGGTCAGGTCGGTGGGCAGGCGGGGCACCGCGCCCGTCATCCCGTTCAGGTAGATCTCGTACTGGAAGTCCGCCCAGTGCTTGGCCATACCGGATCCGCCTCTCGTCACAAGGACCGTGGTGCCAGACCATACCGACCGGTAGGGCGGTCACGGCAGGCGCAAGGTGAACGGAGCGAGTCGTTCCGGGGCTCTCCGAGCGCTGAAGCGGAATGTTTCCGGACGATTAACTGACGGAGTGAATCGCGTCATTTGACCGGTTCTCATGATCGAAAGCGCTTGGAACCGGCATTGGAACGTTCGAATTACGTCACTTCACGCCACTGATTCAATACGCAAGGTTACTTAAACCCATGGGGTCGATGTGAGTTTCGGCAGCGGACTCGGCAGAGTGGCGCTCGCCGTCGCGGCCTCTGACCGAGGACACGGCCGGCACCACCCCCGAATCGAAGCGGAAGGATGCACACAATGCGGAACCCCGCGCGCTGGGCAGCGGCTCTTACCCTGACGGCCACCGCCGTCTGCGGCCCCCTGGCCGGCGCCGCCCACGCCGCCCCGGCCTCGCTCTACGCGCCCTCGGCGCTCGTCCTGACCCTCGGCCACGGAGACAGCGCCGCGAGCGCCACCCCGGCCCGTGCGGTCACCCTCTCCTGCGCGCCCACGGCCTCCGGCACCCACCCGGACCCCGCCGCGGCCTGCGCCGAACTCCGCCTGGCCGGCGGCGACCTCGACGCGCTGAACGCCGGCGCCGAACCGCTGTGCACCAAGCAGTACGACCCGGTCGTCGTCACCGTCGACGGCGTCTGGCAGGGCAAGCGCGTCTCCTACGAACGGACCTTCGCCAACGAGTGCGTGAAGACCGCCCACGGGCCGACCGTCTTCGCGTTCTAGGACCGGGATCACACGGACCCCGTGAAACGCCGCGCGAGGCTCGCAGGTGGGGAGTGCGAGCCCCTGTTGCGGGGCGGCGTGTGATCTCGCACCGGGGGTCGGCCAGGCGGAGTGGGGCCGCCGGCCGACCCCCGGCATCGTGCTGGTGCGAGCAGAGCCGGCCCTCCGGTCACACCGGAGGGCCGGCTCTGCTTCTGCTTGTGCCCCCGGGTCAGTCGTCCCGGCGGGCCGGGTCCGTGCGGCCCTGGGCCGGGTGCGTCCCGCGGCCGCCGTCGCGGGCCGGGGCGTCCGGCTTCGCCGTCCTGCGGTGGCTCGTGTCGCACCACGGGTAGCGGCGGCTGCGCCGGCAGGTGCACAGCGCGACACGGAAGCGGTCGGAGGAGACGGTGGTGCCGTCCTCCAGCTCCACCTCCACCGGGCCCTCCACCAGCAGCGGGCCGGGGCGCTGGACCTTGATCCTGCGGGGCGGGTCAGACGGGGAGTTCGGCACGGACCACCACCAGTTCCTCGCTCGTGTCCTCGGCGGACAGCAGCCCCCGCGCCCGCAGCCAGCCCTGCCGCTCGCGCAGCACCGGTCCGAAGCCGATCCGGTGGCGCCGGATCACCGACGCCTTCAGCCCGGCCGCACGCAGACAGATCAGGGTCTGTTCGGGGTCGCTCAGCGCGGAGTGGACGATCAGCAGGATGCCGCCGGGGCGCAGCAGGCCGGGCGCCTCGCGGCAGATCCGGTCCAGCAGCAGCCTGCCGTCGCCTCCCGCGTCCCAGGCGCGGGCCGCCCCGCGCGGCGTCCGGTGGCCATCGGGGGCCGGAACGTAGGGCGGGTTGGCCACGATGAGGTCGAAAGACTGCCCGCGCACCGGCTCGAACAGGTTTCCGCGCCGGATGCGCAGTCGCAGACCGGACCGCCATGCGTTCAGCCGAGCGCTCCACACCGCCCGCCGCGACACGTCGACGGCTGTCACCCGCATGCCGAGGCGGGCGGCCTCCAGGGCCAGCGCGCCACTGCCGGTTCCCACGTCCAGCACGGCCGCGCCCCGCGGGAGCGGCTCGTCACACAGCGCCCCGGCCAGGAGCCGGGTGTCGTCCTGAGGGGCGTACACGCCCGGGAGCACCAGAGGAGTCACGGGCGTCGGGTTCCCCCTCGATCAGGAAATATGAGGCACTTCTGTGGCGGTCGGGGCGTCCAGGGGCGTCCGCAGGGAGGAGGCGCCCGTACGCCAGGCGTCCAGCAGGCGGTCGGCGAGGCGGCCCTCCAGGTATTCGGTGGCGTCGATGCCGAAGACCACGTCGGGCGCGAGGTGCGGTTCGTCCGCCAGCAGGCCGTCGATCACCTCGTGGCGGACGATCTGCTCGTGCACGGCGTCCGCCTCCACGTGCTCGTCGTAGAAGAACACGGCGGCCGGGCCCGCACCCGCGCGGCGCATCGCCTCCGCGAGCCGCCGGGAGCCGGGGGAGGAGGTGATCTCCACGTCGGCGAAGTGGCCCACCAGGGCGCCGCGCAGTTCGCGGTGCAGGCCGAAGAGCGACATCAGGTTCACGACGGCCAGCATCTGAGCGCAGGCCGCGTCCAGGTAGCGGCCGTACGTGGTGTCCAGCCCGAGGTCCGTCATCAGGTCGGCGAACAGGCGGGCGTGCACCCGGTCGGCCCGGCCGCCGCCGAACTCGTCGAACTCCACGGCCGCCATCGCCGCCTTGGCCCGCCCCGTCAGCCGGGGCAGCACCCAGGCGTGCGGGTCGGCCTCCTTCAGGTGATACAGGGAGCGGTGCGCCGCGTACTCGCGCAGCTGCCACAGCTCGCCCTTCTCGCACAGGTGGTGGCTGACGCCGGTGCCGTCGGCCGGTTCCACCAGCAGGTCACCGACGGCCTCCTCGACGCTGTCGTGCACCGGTGTGTCCGCGCGCAGCGCCGCCAGGAAGCGGTGCTCCAGCGCGGCCCGGGTGCGCAGCAGGTCGGGGTCCCACTCCCGGTCGTCGGGCACCCCGGCGAAGCCCCGGTAGTGCAGCTCGTAGCACAGGTACAGAGCGAGCTGCAGGTCGTCGCCGTACGGGTCCGCGCCGGCCACCGCGGGGGCGGCGGGCAGCGGACCGGTGCCGCGCAGATGGTCCAGGACGGCCCCGGACAGGGGGCCGCGGGCCGACGGCAGCCGAGGTCCTCGGAGATCATGTGCCATGCCGCCTGGGTACCCGGGCCCGCTGAAGACACGCGTGGCGCCCCGGGCATACGCGAGCCGGGCCCGCGCGCCGCCGGGTACACGCGAGCCGGGGCCCGGAAACGGATCCGGGTCCCGGCTCGGGGCGACGGGCCGCACGGCGGAGGCGATCGGCGTACCTCCGCCGCGCGGCCCGCCCGCGCGTTCAGTCGCCCTGCGACTCCTCCTCGGCGCGGACGTTGGGCGTGATGGCCTCCCCGGCCTCGCCCCGGCGGTGCTTGTCCCGCTCGTCGTCCGTGACGCGCTTCTCGGCGTCCTCCACCTCGCGCAGGACCTCCCCCAGGGCGGTCTCGGGGCGGCGGTCGGTGTCCTCGGCCATGTCGTGGTTCTCCTCGCTGTCGCCGTTCACTTCGTCACCGTCGCGATCCGCAGCGGCACCGGGTCGGGCGGTGCCGTGTCCTCGGCCCGACGGCAGATCTCCGCCCACCAGGACGGACCGTCCTCGATATGCCGCAGCATCACGCCCTCGCGGATCGCCCATGGGCAGACCACGACCGCTCGCAGTCCGGTCAACTTCATCGCCGTGTGCCCGACCACCGCACCGGCGAGGCTCTGGGCGGAGCGCGGCGCGGAGATGCCGGGCAGCGCGGCCCGTTCCGCGGCCGGCAGCTCGGCCAGCCGGGCGGCGGCCCGGCGCAGGTCCGCGCGGCGCAGTTCCCGTTCCACGAACGGCCCGTGCCGGCCGGGCGCCGCCCCGCACAGCCGCCCCAGCTGCTGGAAGGTGCGCGAGGTGGCGGCCGCCGTGCGCGGGCCCTCCCAGCGGATCCGCGCCGCCACGTCCCGCAGCTGGTGGCGTACCCGGCGGCGCAGCGCCTTCAGCTGTTCCGGCGCCGGCGGATCCTGGCCGTCCTCGAGGAACTCATGGGTCAGCCGCGCCGCGCCCAGCGGCAGCGAGGCCACGAAGTCCGGCAGCCGGCCGCGCCCGAAGGCGACCTCGAGCGACCCGCCGCCGATGTCCAGCAGCGCCAGCGGTCCCGACCGCCAGCCCATCCAGCGCCGCGCCGCGAGAAACGTCAGCTCGGCCTCCAGCTCACCCGGCAGCGTGCACAGCTCCACACCCGTGCGGGCCCGCACCTCGCGCAGGACCTCGCCCCGGTTCGGCGCGGCGCTCACGACCGCGGTCGCGAACGCCAGCGGCCCCGCCGCGCCCCACTTCGCCGCCGTCCGGCCCGCCCCGGCGACCGCCTCGGCGAGCTGCTCCACGTCCTCCTCGGGGATCGGGTCCCCGGGTCTGACCCGTTGCCCCAGCCTGAGTCGCCATTTGGCGGTGTGCACCGGCAGCGGCACCCCGCCTTCCGCGTCCGCCACCACCAGCCGGACCGTGTTCGATCCGACGTCAACCACACTCATCCGCATGGCGTGGCGGGTACCCAGCGCACCGGGATCATGCCGGAACGCACCGGCCCATTCCTTGACCGGCATATAACCACGGAGGCATATTGGGGTTATGTCCGACGACATCTCGTTGTGGGCCGCCCTCGCCGACCCGCACCGGCGCGCCATCGTCGCGCTGCTTCTGGAGCGGCCGCGGTCCGTCGGCGAGATCGTCGAGGCCCGCGGACTGAGCCAGCCCAGCACGTCCAAGCACCTGAAGGTGCTCAGACAGGCCGGTCTGGTCCGGGTACGGCAGGACGCGCAGCGCCGCGTCTACGCCCTCGACCCGGCCCCGATCGCCGCGCTGGACGCCTGGCTCGCCCCCTACCGCAGGCTGTGGAACACGAGCCTGGACGCCCTCGGCCGCCACCTCGACGGTGCGCCGGACGCGTCCGGGAACACCGGGGCCCCCGAGCCCCCTCGGCAGCCCCCCACCCCGAAGGACTGATCCGCCATGGCCGCCGACCTCACCGGTACCTACCTCACGCTCGACGACGGCCGCCCCGCCGTCCGTTTCAGCCGCACCTACGACCACCCCGTGGACCGCGTCTGGCGTTTCGCCACCGACCCGGACGAACTCGCCCGGTGGTTCCCCGCCCGCGCCGCGTTCGACCTCCGTCCCGGCGGCACCGTCACCTTCCGCGGCGACCCGAACATGCCGGAGTCCACCGGCCGGGTCATCGCGGTCGACCCCCCGCGGCACCTGTCCTTCTCCTGGGGCGACGACGAACTCCACTTCGACCTGGAGGAACTCACCGGGGGACGCACCCTCTTCAGCCTCACCGACGTCCTCGCCGCACCGGACACCGCCGCCCGCAACGGCGCCGGCTGGGAGGTGTGCCTCGCCGCACTCGACGCCGCCGCGCGCGGCGAACGCCTCCAGGGCCCGCACGCCGGTCCCACCGCCGACTGGAAGGCGCTCTACGCCGCCTACATCGACGCAGGCGTCCCCTCCGGCGCCCCCGTACCCGGCCTGGACTGACCCGTAGCGCCGCAGGAAGGGGTCACGCCATCTGCCGCCGCACCAGCTCGTGCAGCCGCCCTCCCGTGTCGGCGAGCAGCTGCGCGGGCGGCCCCTGCTGGGCCACCCTGCCGTTCTCCATCACGATCACGCGGTCCGCGTCCAGCACCGTCGACAGACGGTGGGCGATCACGATCCGCGTCGCGTTCAGCGCCTTCGTCGACTCGATCACCGTGCGCTGCGTCTCGTTGTCCAGGGCACTGGTCGCCTCGTCGAAGAACAGGATCCGCGGGCGCCTGATCAGCGCCTGCGCGATCATCAGCCGCTGCCGCTGCCCGCCGGAGATCGCCCCGTTGCCGGCGACGATGGTGTGCAGGCCCATCGGCATCCGCTGGATGTCCTCCGCGAGCCCCGCCAACTCGGCCGCCGCCATCGCCTCCTCCGGCGTGTACGGCTCGGTGCCGCAGATGACGTCCAGGATCGAGCCGGTGAACGGCTGCGCGTGCTGCAGCACCACCCCGCACTGCCGCCGTACCGCGGACTGGTCGAGGGCGGCCAGGTCCTGCCCGTCGTACAGGACGCTCCCCGAGACCGGCTTGTCGAAGCCGATGAGCAGGCGCAGCAGGGTCGACTTGCCGCAGCCGCTCGGGCCGACGACCGCCACGAACTCGCCCGGGCGCACCTCGAACGACACGTCGTCCAGGACGAGCGGCCCGTCGTCGGAGTAGCGGAACGACAGCCGGCGCGCCTCGATCGCCCCGGACAGCGGGCCCGGCCGGGTGCTCGCCGCGGCCACCTCGGGCGCGGCCTGAAGCACCGGCCTGATCTCCTCGAACAGCGGCAGCGCCGCCACCGCGGAGACGAACGCGCCGGTCAGCTGGGTGACCGAGGTCAGCAGCATCGTCACCGACGTGTTGAAGGTCAGGAAGTCGGCCGCCGACAGCGCGCCGCGCGCCGGGCCGGCCAGCAGCATGAACATCACCAGCGAGCACAGGGGCAGATACACCGCGCCCAGCACCGAGTTGAGATTCTTGATGCGCCCGAGCCGCTGCTGCAGCTCACGGCTGCGCGCGAACTCAGACGCCCACGCCGCGTACGCGTAGTTCTCGGCCGCCGCCACCCGCAGCTTCGGCAGTCCGCGCAGGGTCTGGAAGGCCTGGTTGTTCAGCTGGTTGGAGAGCACCACCAGCTTGCGCTGCCAGCGCACCTGCCACAGCCCCAGCGCCGTGAACACGCCCGCGATCACCACCAGCATGCCGATCGCCGCCATGGCCATGGGCACGCTGTACCACAGCAGCAGTCCCAAATTCATCGCGCCGATGGTGACCGACTGCGCCACCGACGGGCCGACGCCCGCCAGCAGCCGGCGCATCGCGCTGACGCCCATCGCCGCGCTGGCCAGCTCGCCCGTGGAGCGCTGCGCGAAGAACGTCGTCGGCAGCCGCAGCAGCCTGTCCCACACGGCCGGTTGCAGCGTGGCCTCGATGCGTCCCTCCAACCGCAGGATGGTGAGGTTCTGCAGCAGCATGAACGCCGCCGCCACCACACTGGAGACCATCACCGCCAGGCACACCTGCACGATCGGCCCGGACTGCGCCCGCGGCACGTACTCGCCGAGCACCCGGCCCGTCGCCACCGGCACCAGTGCGCCGATCGCCACCGTCACCAGCCCGGCCAGCAGCAGCCACGTCAGGTCCGAGCGGGTGCCGCGCAGTGTGAACCGCATCAGCCCCAGCGGTCCGAGTCCCTTCTCGGGCAGCGGCCGGTAGAACATCACCGCGCGCGGCTCGAACTCCCCGGAGTTCGCCTTCTCCACCGGTGTCTCCCGTCCGGTCGACGGGTGGACGGCGACGTAGCCGCCGCGCCGCCACAGCAGCGCCACCGGCGCACCGGACAGCGCCCGGTGACCGACCAGCGGGCCCGCGTTCTCCCGCCACCAGCGGCCGTGCAGGCGTACCGCGCGCGTGCGCAGCCGCGAGGCGAGCGCGACCCGCTCGACCGGGTCGAGGCGGTCGTCACCGGTGCCGGACTGCGGCGGTGCGGTCAGCGTGATCCCGGCGGCCTCGGCGACCAGCTTGCAGGCCGCGTAGGTGGCGTCCGCGTCGGCGGACGTGGTGCGCTTGGCCGAGGTGCGCCCGATGGAGGCGAGCAGGGTCCGGTCGGCCTGGGCGCGTACCGCCTCACCGGCCTTGATGCCGGCGGCCGTGCGGGTTTCGTGGGTGCGCTCCAGCTGCTCGATCCAGCGGTCCAGGGTGGCCAGCAGCCGGTACTGCTGATCGACCATGCCCTGCCACACCGCCGGGTCCATCAGCAGGTCGGCGGCCGCCTCCTGGCCGTACAGGGAGCCGTACTGGACGCTGCCGGGCGGCACCTGCATCCAGAACACGTCGTCGTCCGTGATCTCCGCCGGGCGTTCGTCGGCCATCGGCGCCTGGAACAGGATCGACAGACCGCGGCCCACGCCGAGTGCGAGGGCGTACTCCAGCGGGCTCGTCGTCGGCGGCACGTACTGGGGGTTGCCGTACTCGTCGTAGGACCAGGTCTGCGTCTGCGCGGGCTGGTACAGCTCGCGCAGCGCGATGCGGTGCACGACGCAGTCGCGCACCGGGCGGGCGACGAGCGTGTGCTGGGGACCTGCGACCGGCCCGAGCAGCAGCGAGCCCGCCTCCAGCCGGCCCAGGTGGTGCCAGTGGCCCTGCTCGGCGGCGTCCACCGCGAACAGGTCCAGCGCCCCGGCCGCGACCAGCCACAGCGTCTGCGGACCCTCCAGGTCCAGCCGGCCCAGGCCCGCGCAGTGCAGCGGTGTGCCCAGCTGCCCGAGCGCGCCGAGTACCAGGTCGCCTTCGTGTACGGCCGTCATCTCACCGCTCCCTGACCAGCGCCGCGTACGCGCCGCCGCGTGCCACCAGCTCCTCGTGTCGCCCGCGCTCCACGATCTGGCCGTGCTGGAGCACGACGATCTCGTCGCTGTCGCGCACCGTGCTCAGCCGGTGCGCGATCACCACGCAGGCGCAGCCGCGGCGGCGCAGATTGTCCATCACGATCTGCTCGGTCTCCGCGTCCAGGGCGCTGGTGACCTCGTCCAGGACGAGGATGCTCGGACGGCGCACCAGGGCCCGCGCGATCTCCAGCCGCTGGCGCTGCCCGCCGGAGAAGTTGCGGCCGTCCTGCTCCACGCGGCTGTGGATGCCGCCGGGCCGGCGCATCACCACGTCGTACAGGGCGGCGTCGCGCAGCGCCTCCAGCACGGCGTCGTCGGGGATCGACGGGTCCCACAGCGCCACGTTGTCGCGGACGGTGCCCTCGAACAGGAACACGTCCTGGTCGACGAAGGACACCGAGGCCGCCAGCGCGCCGCGCGGGATGTCCTCCAGGCGCTGACCGTCGATGCGGATCACGCCCTCCCACGGTGTGTACAGGCCCGCGATCAGCCGGGACACCGTCGACTTGCCGCTGCCCGAGCCGCCCACCAGGGCCACCTGCCGGCCGGGGCCCACCGTCAGGTCGAAGCCGGTCAGCAGCGCCTTGTCCAGCGGGCTGTAGCCGAAGGTGATGTTCTGCAGCTCGACATGGCCGTGCAGCCGGCGCGTGGAGTCCGCGCCGCTCTTGCGGTCGTAGAGCGGGTCGGCGCGGAAGTTCTCCACGTCCTTCAGCCGGGCCACGTCCGCGGCGAAGTCCTGGATGCGCCCCGCGACGCCGTTCAGCCGGGTCAGGGGAGCGGTGAACCGGGTCACCAGCGCCTGGAAGGCGACCAACAGACCGACCGAGATGTGCCCCTCGATGGCCCGCATGCCGCCGATCCACAGGATCAGCGCGCTGTTCAGCGTGGCGAGTGTCGGCGCGACCACGCCCAGCCAGGCGCTCGGCACCCCGAGCCGCTGCTGCTCCTCCAGCGTGGTGGCGTGCTGCCCGGCCCACTTGCGGAAGTAGCCGTCCTCGCCACCGGTCGCCTTCATCGTCTCGATCAGCTGCAGACCGGTGTAGGCGGTGTTCGTCAGCCGGGCGCTGTCCGCGCGCAGCTTCGCCGTGCGCGTCGCCCGCAGCCGGATGACCACCCGCATGGCGACGACGTTCAGCAGGGCCACGCCGATGCCGACGACCGTCAGCTGCGGGTCGTAGGTGTACAGCAGGAGCGCGTACAGCACGACGACCACCGCGTCCACGCCCGCCGCCGCCAGATCACGGGACAGGGTCTCGGCGACCTGGTCGTTGGACTGCAGCCGCTGCACCAGGTCGGCCGGGCTGCGCTGGGAGAAGAAGGTCACCGGCAGCCGCAGCAGATGCCGCAGGAAGCGGGCGCTGGAGAGCGTCGAGGAGATGATCCGGCCGTGGTGCAGGTTCGCCTGCTGCAGCCAGGTCAGTGCGACCGTGAGCGCGACGCACGCCGCCATGGACGTGAACAGCACGCCCAGCAGCGAGGTCTGCCCGCCGATCAGGAACATGTCGATATAGGTGCGGCTCAGCGCCGGCACCGCGGCGCCCACCAGCACCAGCAGCAGGCTCGCCAGCACCGCGGCCGGCAGGGTGCCCGCGGTGCCCGTCAGCCGGGCGGGCATCGCGCCCCACACGCCGGGTCTGCGACCGCCCGTGGTGAAGTTCTCGCCCGGCTCCATGACCAGTACCACACCGGTGAAGCTGCCGTCGAAGTCCTCCAGGGTCACGAACCGGCGGCCCTTGGCGGGGTCGTTGACGAACACGCCCCGGCGGCCGAAGCGGCGGCCCATCCCGTCGTAGACGACGTAGTGGTTGAACTCCCAGAACAGGATCGCGGGCGCCTTGACCTCGGCGAGTGCCGCCAGGTCCATCTGCATGCCCTTGGCGGTCAGGCCGTAACTGCGGGCGGCCTTCAGCAGGTTGGAGGCGCGCGAGCCGTCGCGGGAGACGCCGCAGGCGATGCGCAGCTCCTCCAGCGGGACATGCCGGCCGTGGTGGCCGAGCACCATCGCCAGGGAGGCGGCGCCGCACTCCACGGCCTCCATCTGCAGCACGGTCGGGGTGCGCACGGTCTTCCTGCGCGGCTTCGGCACGGACCGCTTGGGCGGGGCGGCGCGGCGGCGGCCCCGGGTCTCGGGAGCGGCGGTGGTCACGGCAGCAGCCAATCGACGGGACGCTGATCAGCCAGGTGGATCGAACCCGTGGCCAGGGTCATGGAGGTCAGGGGGTACGGCGGCCCGTCCGCGGAGGACCAGCGGTAGCCGCTCTTCGTGCGTGACGACGTGTCCAGCTCGACCGTGACGGCGACCGGGCGGCCCTTCTTCGTGAACTGCTCGCCGAGCTGGCTGTCCCCGAGGAACGCGCCGATGGCCTGCGCCGACTGGGCGGCGCGGTCCACGGACTTCACATGGCCGCGCAGTACGCCGTACTGCTGGGCCGGCACCGTCTGCACGGTCAGGTCCACGGCGGCGTGCGCGGGGATGGTGGAGGCGTTCTCCGCCGGGACGTACACGGTCGCGTAGAGCGGGTCGCCGGCGTGGGCGACCTTCTCCACGGCCGCGACGTTCGCGCCGGTGGAGATGATCTGCCCGATGGTGGCGGCGAGCGCCGTGATCCGGCCCGCCGCGACCGTGCGGACCGTGGTCTCGCCCTCGGCCGTACGGACCTTCAGCACCGGGGCGTCGGCGGGCAGCCGCGCGCCCTCCTCGGCGAGGACCGCCGTCACCTGTCCCGCGACCGGGCTCTGCAGGACGTAACTGCCCTCTCCGTGCGTGAGAACGGCCGGCGCGCCGACCGTGGAGGCCACGGAACCGGTCACCGCCCACACCGACGCGGCCACGATCGCGACCACCGTCACCGACAGCACGAGCCAGCCCTGCGGGCGGGCGAGACGCACCGGAAGATCGAGCTCCTCCGGCGACTGGAGCTTGGCGAGGGCCTGTTGGCGGAACTGCACGGTCACCTACATCGGGAACGAAAAGCCCTGGGCACACCCGTGGGTCCCGGAGCCGGGGGGCGGCTTCCGGGACCCGGGGAGCACAAAGGGTGCGATCAGAGACCGGCGACCAGGTTGGTGACCGGGGCGACGTTCAGGCCGGTGACACCCTCGACGGTGCCGACGGCCGTGTCCACCAGGCCGGCGACCGGGGCAACGCCGTTGACGGCACCGGTGACGGTGTTCAGGGCGTTGAGGGACAGACCGCCGGAGACGTTGTCGAGCTCGGCGTCGGAGATCTCGACGGTCTCAACCTGGGGGGTGGAGTTCATGATGGAACTTCCCTTCGTATGGGTATTTCACAAGGGGGTACCGGGGGCCACGGGGGATCCCTGCGGTGCGTTGGATAAAAGCACGCGGTGACCGCGCGATTCCAATCAACCATCGCTCTCACCTGGGCACTTGTGCCGCTCGCCGACCCAAAGGTGCAGGCGTGCGCACGCCGCGTCGGCGACTTCTTCACACCGTGCTCCGCTTCGTCGCACACCTCCGCTTGCCGCCCGCCGGCCGAATCGGACACATGGCGCAAACGAAGACCGGGCGCCGTGCGGTTGTGCAGATCCGCCGCGCCCGATGGCCTGGTTGAGCATTCGATGTGCAGATTCCCTGAAGCAGATATTCCGTTACGTGTCCGCAACCGACCGTCGCCGGACCGATACCGATCGTGTCAGCCGAGCAGCGCGTACACCGTGGTCGCGTGCGCGGCCAGCTCGCCCGACTCCGCGTCGACGAGGGAGACGTCCGCGAAGGCCATCCGGCGGCCCAGCTTGGTGAGCACCGCCGTGACCAGGACATCCGCACCCGTCACGGCGCGCTGGAAGGACGTCGACTGCTGCACGGTCGTCATCGGGACGTAGCCGTCGCGCGAGGCCGACACGGCGAGCACGGTCGCCGTGTCGGCGGCCGCCATCAGTGCCTGCCCCGACAGCGCCCCGCCCTCCCGGGCCAGCCGGTCCGACCAGGGCAGCCGCAGCACCGCCCGGCCCGCCTCGATCTCCTGCACCGACAGCCCCAGATCCAGCACCCAGGGCGCGAAGTTGCCGGCCAGGATCTTGTCCGCTTCCGCGGTGGTCATCGTCATGCAGGGGATTGTTCCCACGCGGCGCGCGCCACGCCCGTGTCCTGGCCGGATCACCGTCCACCCCGCGGCCGAATCCGTCTTCACCCGACGACCGAATCGCCGCCAGCGCCACGCGAGTTGACGCACCGCGTTGAACGCCTGGCCCGCCCCTTGCGTACCAACGGCCATCCAGGCGCCGCTGACAGGGCCCCGACCCCCACAACCCCCAGGAGGGCGAGAAGGTTGAGTCACAAGCGAATCCCGAAGCGCAAGGCAGCCATGGCGGCAGGCGGTGTGGCGGCGCTCGGCGCGGCGGCGATCCTGCTGCCCCAGGCCAACGCCTCACAGGACGGCGCCTCGGGCACGCCGGCCCCCCGCACGCTCAAGGCGGCCGACGCCCAGGGCCTGGCCGCGCAGCTCTCCGGACTGCTGGGCGACTCCTTCGCCGGCTCCTACTACGACGCGGGCAAGCGCCAACTCGTCGTCAATGTCGTCCCCGGCGACAACAACAACGTCGTCGCGCAGGCCAAGAAGGCGGGCGCGGCCGTCCGCGAGGTCGCCCACAGCCTGGCCGCCCTCGAGTCGGGCGCCCACACGCTGAAGGCGCAGGCCTCCATACCCGGCACCGCGTGGGCGATCGACCCGCGCACGAACAAACTCCGGGTCACCGCCGACCGCACCGTCACCGGCGCGCGGTGGGACCGGCTCCAGGCGACCGTGCGGCGCCTGGGCCCCGGCATGGCCACCGTGCAGAAGTCCGCCGGCACCTTCAAGACCTTTGTCTCCGGCGGCGACGCCATCTTCGGCGGCGGGGCGCGCTGCTCCCTCGGCTTCAACGTCACGGCGTCCGACGGCTCGCCCGCCTTCCTGACGGCCGGTCACTGCGGGGTCGCCGCCAAGCAGTGGTCCGACGCCCAGAACGGACAGCCGATCGCCACCGTCGACCAGGCCGTCTTCCCCGGCAACGGCGACTTCTCCCTCGTGAAGTACGACGACCCGAACACGCAGGCGCCGAGCGAGGTGAACGTCGGCGGCGGGCAGACCGTGCAGATCAGCCAGGCCGCGGAGGCGACCGTCGGACAGCAGGTCTTCCGGATGGGCAGTACGACGGGACTGCACGACGGGCAGGTCCTCGGCCTCGACGCCACCGTCAACTACCCCGAGGGCACGGTCACCGGGCTCATCCAGACGAACGTGTGCGCCGAACCCGGCGACAGCGGTGGCTCCCTGTTCACCCAGGACGGCCTCGCGGTCGGGCTCACCTCCGGCGGCAGCGGCGACTGCACCTCCGGCGGGGAGACGTTCTTCCAGCCGGTCACGACGGCACTGCAGGCGACGGGAGCGACGCTGGGCGCGGGCGGCGGTTCCGCTGCCGGAACCGGCGGCGCGGGCCAGGGCGCGGGCGATCAGCAGGCCGGCGGTGACCAGCAGGCCGGCGGTGACCAGTCCGGCAGCGGCGCGGGCGACGGTTCCGGCGCTCAGGACGGTTCCGGCGCGGGCGACGGTTCCGGCGCTCAGGACGGTTCCGGCGCGGGCGACGGCTCCGGCGCTCAGGACGGCTCCGGCGCGTCGGACGGCTCCGCGCTCACCGGGACCAACTGACCTCGCCCCACCCCGAACCCCCTGACCGGCCTCACCCGCGGTTCCCGGCCGGCAGGGGAGACGGTCCGGCCCTCCGGTGGGAGGGCCGGACCGCTCACAGCGCCGCACACCGCCGTGCCCCCGCCCCCGTCTCACCGCGCCCGGAGCAGCATCAGCGCCACGTCGTCGATCCGTTCCTCCCCGGCCGCGTACTGCGCGACGAGACCGTCGGCGAGTTCGTCCAGGGGCACGTTCCCGCAGGCGGCGAGCCGCTCGGACAGCTCGGCCAGCGCGTCCCCTATGTCGGTGCCCGGGGACTCGATCAGCCCGTCGGTGTACAGCAGGAGCAGCGCACCCGGCGCCAGTTCGACCTCGGTCGTCGCGTACGCGGCCGCCGTGTCGATGCCCAGCAGCGGACCGCCCGCCCGGTCGAGCACCTTCACCCGCCCGCCCGGCCGGCGCAGCAGCGGCGGCGGATGCCCGGCCCGCGCCATCACCGCGCGCCCATGCCCCGGGTCGAGCCGCAGATACAGGCAGGACGCGAACAGCTCCGAGCCGAGCTCGATCAGCAGCCGGTTGGTGGCGCTCATGACCTCACCCGGGCTGTGCCCGACGGTCGTGTACGCCCGCACCGCCGTGCGGATCTGCCCCATCAGCCCCGCCGCCGTCACGTTGTGCCCCTGCACGTCGCCGATGACCGCCGCCGCCAGCGGCGGGGAGGGCACCAGATCGTAGAAGTCGCCGCCGATGTCCATCCCGCGGGTCGCGGGAAGATAGCGGGCGGCGGCGTCGATGCCGGGCAGCCGCGGCAGCGAGTGCGGCAGCAGCGCCTCCTGCAGCCCGTGCGCCAGCTGGTGCTTGACGTCGTACAGCAGGGCACGTTCCAGGGCCTGCGCGATCAGCCCTCCCAGACTCGTCAGCACCGCCCGCTCGTCGGCCGGGAAGGGATGCGGCTCGGTGTAGGCGAGGACGCAGGTGCCGACCGGCCGGCCGGAGGCGATGAGCGGCAGGTACGCCCAGGCCGCGAAGCCGTCAGGGGTGGCCTGGCGGGACGGGTACAGCCGCTCCAGCTCCGGCTGCGAGGCGAAGAACCCCGGTACCCCACTGGTGAGGGCCTGTACACCGGGCGTCGGTTCGGTCAGCGGGGTGCCGTCGAACCGCTCCACGATGTGCGCGTCCGGGTAGCCGCGATGTCCCAGCACGTGCAGCCGGCCGGCCCGCGAGCCGAGCAGCACGACGGCCCGGCTGCCGATGGCCGGGGCCAGCTCCTGTGCCACCAGCTCCACCACGTCCTGCACGCCCACCGCCTCGGTCAGCGCGCCGGCCAGGCTCAGCACCTGCGAGATGGTCACCAGCCGGGACGGGGCGTCCCCGGGCTGCGGACCGGCCCGGTACAGCTCCGACACCGCCCGGGCCCGGGAGATGCGCACGCTCAGCCCGGTCGTGCTCGGATACAGGCGGAACGACAGCCAGGTGCCGGGCGGGCGCATCGCCACGAACGACGTGACCTGCTGGCTGATCAGCGCGGCCCGGTAGCGGTCCTCGTACATCGGATCGCGCAGCCAGGGCAGCGTGGCCCACGGCTGGTTGCCGAGCAGCGTGGCGACGTCGACGCCCAGCAGCTCGGCCGCCGCCGCGTTGGCGAAGGAGACATGGCCGTTCAGATCCAGCGAGCACAGCCCGTACGGCAGCCGCGCCACCATCCTGGCCGCCTCGGCCGAGCCGAGCGAGCCGGTCAGGCCCTCCGGGGGCGGCGTGGCGAGCAGATCGGGTTCGGGCCGCAGCGGCCGGCCCTCGGTGGCGGCCCGCTCCAGCTGCCGTGCGAGACGGTCGCAGGCCTGGGCCAGCCGCCGCAGGTCCTCCCCCTGCGGCTCGGCCGGACGCCCGCCGGGCCAGGTGACGAACACCGCCCCGTACACCGCGGAGTCGGTGGCCACCGGCAGCGCGGCCAGCCCGAAGGGGTAGGGGAGCACCACCGAGATGCGGGGGTAGCGGCGGGCCATCTCCTCCTCGCCGCCCACCCAGACCGCGCGCCGCTCGCGGGCCGCCTCCGCGACCGGGATCGGGGCGCTCAGCCCCACCCGCTCCCACGGGGCGGCGAACGCCCGGGGCAGCCCGACCATCACGGCCATCTCCAGCACCGGCTCGTCGGGAACCCGCAGGTACACCGCGCCCGAGTGCGCCCCGACGTCCTCCAGCATCGCCGTCAGGGCCAGTGACAGCAGCGGCCCGCCGCCGGGCTCCCGGGGGGCCGGTCCGCGGTCCGGCTCCTCGTGGGCCGGCGCTGCCTGCCCGGGCGGCTGCCCGTCGCTCACGCCGACCACCTCCTCGCCCGCCCGCGTGGGCCGCGGACCCGGCGTTGAACGGATTCCCCGCGGGCAGGCCGGAAAGCCCCGGGGAGGTCCCAGGGAACAAATCTGCCTTGCCGGGCCGAGCCGCGCACGGCGAGCGCCCGCGAGCCGCCGCGACGGCGGGGGCACCGGTCGTCGCGGCGGCCCGCCGCGCGGGAGGATCGGCTGCCGACGCCCCCGCGCTCACGCGACCGAACCGACTACCCCCCTTGCGGTCGATCATGCCCGGGCAGTCGAGGCGCGGGGCGGTGCACGGGCTGTGCCTGTGCGCCCCCGCGCCCCGCGTTGGCCGGATCTCCGCCACCGGGGTACGTCACGAACGCCAACAATGGGGCACGCGTTCACCACTATGACTGCGGCGCAACAAGGAGAAGGGACAGCGGTGATCCGGGTACTTCTGGTCCATGACGCGTCTTTGGTGCGGTCCGTCCTCGCGGACTGGCTGCGCCGCGAGGACGACCTGCGCGTCTACGACACCTCATGGCGCGCCGCGCCGGGCCGGGTGCGGTCGGTACGGCCCGACGTGTGCGCCGCGGACCTGGAGTGCTACGACGCACCTGGCGTCCCGCCGCTCGGCGAGCTGTGCAGGCGTGGCGCGGCCGACGGGACGGGGCCACGGCTGCTGGTGCTGGCCGACGCGCACCGGCCGGGGATGCTGAGAAGAGCCAGGGAGGCGGGGGCGCTCGGCTACATCGGCAGGAAGGGCGCGCCCGAGCGCCTGCTCGAGGGCATCCGGCGTGTCGCCCAGGGGGAACGTTTCGTCGACGACTCGCTCGGCTTCGGCTTCCTCGAGGCCGCCGAGATGCCGCTGACCCGCCGTGAGCTGAGCGTGTTATCCCTGGCCGCCGGTGGCGCATCCGTCGCCGAGATCGCCGGGAGCCTGCACCTGTCCCACGGCACGGTGCGCAACTACATGGCGGCCATCACCCGCAAGACCGGCGCCCGCAACCGCGTCGACGCCATCCGCATCTCCCAGGGCCAGGGCTGGGTCTGAGGGAGTGGCCCAGGGACCGACCAGCTCGCGATAGAGCGGTGAGCGGGCCGGCAGCTCGCCGTGCGTGCCGTACGCCGTGCGCGGGCCGTCAAGCACCAGCACACGGTCGGCGCGCCGCGCCGAACTGATGCGGTGCGCGACTACGACCAGCGTGCCGCCGGCGCGCTGCGCGAAGGCCCGCTCCGCGCGCTCCTCCGCCTCCGCGTCCAGGTGGCAGGTCGCCTCGTCCAGCAGCACGAGCGGCGCGTACGACAGATAGGCCCGGGTCAGCGCGATCAGCTGCCGCTCGCCGGCCGACAGTGCCGCCGGGTCCACCGGCGCACCCGGACCGCCGAGCCGCTCCAGCAGGGATGTGAGCCCGACCGCGTCGGCCGCCGCGAGCAGCTCCGGCTCGGGCACCGGAGCCGGCCGCAGCAGACCGAGGTTCTCACCGAGGGTGCCGCTGTGCACGTACGCCTCCTGCGGGACAAGGACGCGCAGGGCGGCGGCCCGTGCCGAGGGCACCGGCGCGCCGTGGACGCGGATGTCGCCGCGCACGGGCTCCAGCAGCCCCGCGACGAGCGCGGTGAGCGTCGACTTCCCGATGCCGCTGGGTCCGACGACGACCAGGTGGGCGCCGGGCGGGAGCGTGAGGTCGAGGTCGTCGATCACGGGGGCGGCGCCGGGGCCGTACGAGAAGGTCACGCCGGTCAGGCGCAGAGCGGGTTCGGCGGGCGCCGGGGCCGGTGCGGGCACCGGAGCCGGCGCAGGGCCCGCCGCGCCGGTGCGGTCCGCGGGCCCGCGCACCCCGACCGTCCCCTGCGCACCGCCCGGCCTTCCGGCGTCCGTCCGAGGTGCCAGCCGGCGCAGGACCACCGTCAGCCGGGCGCCGCTCGTGCCGAGGCCGTGGATGAGCGTGCCCAGCGCGGGCAGCAGGGACTGGGTGACGTAGGCGAGGGCGCCGACCAGGGCGCCCGGGGTGACACCGCGGTCCAGGAGCCAGGGCGCCGCGGCCGGCAGCAGCACGGCCGGCAGATGACCGCCGACGGCGAGGGCCGCCGTGCGCAGCACGGAGAAGCGGGCCAGGGACCGCGCGGCCCGCAGTTCGGCGTCGACGTCGGCCCCGACGTCCGCCGCGATCCGTTCCTCCGCCCCGGACGCCGTGATGTCCCGCATCCCGGGACAGACGGCGCCGAGGCGGGCGGCGAGCGCCTCGTCGGCGGCGAGGTAGGCCTCCTGCCGCCGCGCCAGCGGCCGCAGCGTCGCCGCGAACAGCGCCACACCGGCGGCCAGCGGCGGCCCCACGACGAGCAGCAGGGGCGGGGCGAGAGCGAGCAGCCCGGCGACCGCGCCGACGGACGTGAACACGAACGACCGCGCCACCATCACCAGCCCGGCGAACGTGTCCCGGGCGATCTCCACCTGCTGCGTCAGCCCGGACAGCGCCCCGTCGTCCGCCTCGCGCACGCCGCGCGCCACCACCCGGGTCACCAGCCGGTCCCGCAGCGGTTCCACCAGGGCGGCGACGGCGCCGTACACCCGCCCGGTGCCCAACGCGCCGACCAGCACCCCCGCGCCGGCCACCGCCAGCCAGACCAGCCCCGTCCCGGACCGCCCGGCCAGGAACCCGTCGTCCAGGGCGCGGGCGAGGGCGTACCCGAGCAGGAAGGTCTGCCCGGTCTCCAGCACCGACCAGCCGGCCAGCCGCAGCAGCACCCGCCACCGCCGGTGCAGAAAGCGCGTCCCCCGCGCGAACAGCCCGACGCCCGCGGCCGTACGTCCCGCGCCGCTCATCGCCGTACCCCCTCCGGGTCCGCGCCGGCGAACATCGCCCGGTAGCCGGGGTCCCGCCACAGCGTCGCGTGTGGCCCCACCGCGCGGACACGTCCGCCGTCCAGCCAGGCCACGGCGTCCGCGCGGGCGGCCGTGGCGGCGCGGTGGGCGACGAGCAGGCGGGTGCCGTGGGTGCCGGGGGCGGTCAGCGCCTCGGTGATGCGGTGCTCGGTGACCGTGTCGAGGCTGGACAGCGCGTCGTCCAGGACGAGCAGCCGTCCGCCCCGGGCGAAGGCCCGTGCGAGGCCCAAGCGCTGGGACTCGCCGCCGGAGCGGGGGGCCTCGGCGCAGGCGGTGGCGTACCCGGCGGGCAGGCGGCGCACGAAGTCGTCGGCGTGGGCGGTACGGGCCGCCTCCCGGATACGGGCGGGTGAGGGGTGCGGCAGGCCGAGAGCGAGCGCGTCCCCCACCGTGGTGCCCAGCAGTACCGGGCGGTCGAAGGCGCAGGCCACCGCGGTCCGCAGCTCCTTGTGGGACAGCTCGCGCAGGGGCACCCCGTCCAGCAGGATCTCCCCGGCGTCCGGGTCGGCGAGCCGTGCGGCGAGCGCGGCGAGCAGTGACTTGCCCGTTCCCGAGCGGCCGACGAGAGCGAGGGTGGTCCCGCCGGGCACGACCAGGTCGACCCCGTCGAGCACCGTGCGCTCGCCGCGACGCGCGCTCACCCCGCGCAGCTCCAGCCGTCCCGGCCCACCCCGCGGCAGCCGGCGTCCGCCGTGACGCGGGGCGGGCACGGCGTGCAACTCGCCCAGCCGTCCGGCCGCCGCGCGGGCCCGTGCCACGGCGGTGAGCCGGCCGACGAGCGCACCGACACCGGTGGCGAGGACCGCGTACCGGGACGCCGCGAGCAGCTCCCCGGCGGTGAGCCGGTGCCGCGCCAGCAGCAGGCCCGCGACCGCCACCACCGCCAGCTGCAGCAGGGGTGCGACCGCCACCGCCTGCGCGGCGGCCCGGCCCTGCACCCGCCACATGCGGTGGCCCGCCCGGGACAGTTCGGGCAGCGGCGTCAGGATGCGGGCCGTCTCGCGCTCCTGGAGCCCGGCCGCGCGGATGGTGCGCCGGCCGGCGACGGCCTCGGCCAGTGTCGCCGCCATCCGTCCCTGCACCCGCTGGTAGTCGGCGACGCAGGCGGAGGTGTCGCGGGCCAGGGCGCGCAGCAGCAGGTAGAGCGGCGGTGCCCCGGTGAGCAGGACGACCGCCAGCCACGGGTCGATCACCGCCAGCGCGACGACACCCCCGGCCGGGACCGCGATCGCGGCCGGCAGCGCGGCGCGCGCGGCGGGTGCCGTTCCGGCCGCCGTGGCGTTGCTGACCAGCCGGGCGACCAGCTCACCCGCCGGGAAGCGGTCCTGGGCGCGGGGGCCGAGGGCGAGCACATGGCCCGTCGCGCGGCGGCGCAGCCAGGCCGTGGTGCGGGCGTCGACGGTGCCGTGGAGCACGGTCTCGGCCGCGTCCAGCACGGTCGTCAGCAGGACGAGGGCCGTGCACAGGAGCACCCAGCGGGTCGCGGGCTCGTGCGCCAGCACCAGGTCCAGGGCCCGGCCCAGCGCGGCGGGCAGCAGGAGTCCGGCGCCGGCCGACGCCACGGAGGCCACGGACAGCGCCGTGCGGCGGGCCGCGCTGTGCCGGGCGGCGTCGCGCAACAGTGCCGCGCTCTCGCGGGTCACCGCGTCGCCTCGCTGGTGTGGACGTGGCATGCCGGCTGCTCCCGGAGAAGAGTGAGGGCCCCGGGTGGCCCCTCCTTCAGCGGAAGGGCACACCCGGAGCCGTGGTCACGCGGTGGGCGTCACAGACAGAGCAGAACGCTCGCCGCGCTGATGCAGGACAGCAGGCTGACGGTGCTCGCGCCGCCGCCGTTGTGCTCGTCGGACTCCATCGTCTGCAGGTCGAGAAGAGCCATGATCGTGTCCTTTCGTCATGGGGACAGGGGTGGTGTCACGACCGCGGGACTGCGGCCGCGTCTTCAGGGCCGCGTGAGCGGCGGGAGGAACGGCAGGTGTGCCGGGCCGGGGCCGTCGAGGGCCGCGCCGAGCGCCAGCAGACAGCCCGCCGTTCCGGTGGCGAGGTCCATGGCGAGCCGCATCATCTGATGGCCGGGGAAGGCGAGTTGGCCCTGGTAGGCCATCGCGTACCAGCCGAGTCCGGAGATCTGGCCGGCCAGGTGCTCCGGTGCCGCCCCGGTGCGGCTCAGGTACGCGATCATTCCGGCGCGGCCCTGGAACAGCCCGGGCTGCGCGTAGAAGCGGGAGGTCGCGGCGGTCAGCACGCCCGCCCGTACGGCGGCGAACTCCTCGGCGGCCTGCGGCGCATGGACGAGGAAGTCGTCCAGGACCATGCCGATCCCGACGCTGCCGTCACCGGCGTAGGGCAGGGTGCGCCAGCCCTCGTCGACCTCCAGCGAGCCGCCCGGCCGCACCACGCAACGCTCGAGGTCGCGCTGCAGCGCCACACCGGCCGCCCGCAGCAACTCCGCCTGGCCGGTGCGCTCGTACTGCCGCAGCAGGAACAGCGCCGGCCCGCTCGCGCCGCGCAGCAGCCCGGCCCGCCGTTTCGGCGCGGGCGGTTCTGCGAGGCGCCCGACCAGGATCCGCGCGGCCTCGGAGGCCCGCTCGCCCAGCTCGCTCTCGCCGGTCGAGTCCGCGAGCGCGCCGAGGACCAGGCCGAGCCCGGCCAGGCCGCCGTGCAGGTCGGACGACAGGTTCTGCCAGCGCTCGTTCAGGATGCTCTCGACCAGGTCAAGGGCCCGTTGCCGGTGGCCCAGCAGCTCCAGTACGTGGGCGACGCCCGCGAGACCGTCGTACAGGCCGAGCGGGGTGCCCGCCGGTGCCGGGTCGCTGTGGTCGAGCAGCCAGCGCTCGCCCTTGTCGTAGCGTTCGGCGCCGGTCGCCGCGAGCGCGTACAGCACGCCGGCCGCGCCGTGGGCGAGGCCGAGGCCGCCGCCGTCGGAGAACTGGGCGATGTCGCCGGGGAAGAGCCGGTCGTCGCGCTCCGGGGTCGCCGAGGCGAGGATCGCCTTGGTCATCGAGTCCCGGCTGTGCGGCCAGTCGGCGGGATCCACGAGCGGGACGGATCCCGCCGGCCGGCCGGTCGTGCCCCGGGTGATCTCGGCGACCGCCTCCGCCAGGAAGCCGGCGGGCACCTGCGGGAACTCACGCGCGATCACCTCGGCGAGGTGGGCCGCCTTGCCCCGGTCCACCACGAACAGCGTGGTCACCGGCAGGAACAGCGCGAGCCGCAGGCAGGCCAGCGCGTAGCGGTCCACCTCGACGCCCCGCCGGTCGGGCGGCGCGAAGAACCCGGGGTGGGCGACGACCTGGCGGCCGTGCTCCTCGACCGGGGCGGCCGCCTCGAAGTCGATCAGGTACACGGACTCCTCGTCGGGGGCGACCATGATGTTGAACACGTGCAGGTCGTTGAAGACGACCCCGCGCGCGTGCACCTTCTCCACCGCCTGCTCCACGGCCCGGTGGATGCGCACCGCCCACGCCGTGTACGCGGCGACCTCGCCGGGGTCCGGGTCCGGCGCGAGCAGCGGATGCCGTTCGGCGAAGAACGCGTTCAGCGGCCGCCCCTCGACGAAGTCCGTCACCAGGAACCGGTGGTCACCGAGCGTGAACCAGTCCCGCACCTCCGGCACGACCCCGGTCCCCGCCAGCCGCTCGAGCGCGTCCCTCTCACGCTCCAGCCGGGCGATCGCGTCGGCTCCGTCGGAGGCCAGCCCCGCGTGCGGCCGGCCCTCCTTCAGCACCACCTTGCGCCCGTCGCGGGTGTCGGTGCCCGCGTACACCCCGCCGCCGTTGGAGAAGTGCAGCGCCTTGTCGATGCGGTACGGCAGCTCACCCACCGTCGTGGTGTTGCGCGCCGCCAGATGAGGCTGGAGGAACTCGGGCAGCGTCACCCACTCCGGCACCTGGAAGGAGGGCGAACGCCGGTCCGGTACCAGCCGGCCCTCTCCGTCGCGCACCGCCGGCACCAGCGCACCGCGCTCGTCGACGACGTAGGAGCGCGCGAAGGCGCCGTAGCGGACGTACAGCGGGCCCTCGCCCCAGCGCAGGTCGGTGAGGATGTAGGGGCCCTCGAAGCCCTCCAGCAGCTCGCCCAGCTCGCGCAGCACGGTGTGCAGCTGCTCCTCGCCGTCCGGGTAGACGGTGACGAACTTGCCGCTGGTGTCGCGCCCGGCGTACTTGGCGTTGCGCAGGTGCAGCAGGTGCGGGCCGGGCACGAACTTGAACGGGATGCGGCGGGGCACGCAGTAGTCCCACACGATCGCCGCGATCTTCTCGGCGTTCGCCCGGGTGGCCGAGGCGTGGATCTTCCAGCCCTGGGCCGGTCCGGAGTGCGGGTGGCCGTCCGCGGTGAGCGGGGTCAGCGTCAGCCAGTCGCCGACGCGTGCCGCGCTCCAGCCCGCGGGCACCTCGCGGCGCGCCGCCGCGAACAGCGGTGCGGCCTGCTCTCCGCCGTCCGACAGCCGGTCCGGCGTGTCGTAGAAGTGACGGTCCGCGAGGGCGTACACCTCGTACCGCTTGTCCATGCGTCCCCCTCCGTGGTCCGGCCTCGAGGTTTCCAGTGAGTGACCGACCACCGAAAGTCACGGGTGTCACCACATCACCGTGCAGAACGCATGCGTCAAAAGATGTTCGGATCGTTTCGAGCAGCTCACGCGCCGGGGCGCGGCCACGGTCGCAGGGGCTGCGCCCGCGTGCGATGCGCGCTGTAATACCGACGTGGTCAGTGAGGGAGCTGCGGGACACAGCACGCGGACGCTGCGTGCCGAAGGTGCCCTCAAAGCGCTCGCCTCCGGCCCCGACTCACCCGAACGGATCAGGCAGGTCCTCGAACAGGCGCTGGTGTTCGCCGGCGCCCAACTGGCCGCCGTCTACACGCCCGACGAGGAGGGCGACCTGCTGTGCCTGGTGGAGTCCGCCGGGGTGCCGAGATCCGTGTACGGACTGCGCGAGAGCTACCCGGTGTCCGGGCGCTCCCCGGCCGCCGACGTGCAGCGCACCGGGCACGCGGTGTGGCTCGGACCGCGCGAGCTGGCCGCCCGGGCGCCGTCCCGGCGCGTCCCCGCGCTCGACTTCCACCTGGCCGCGCTGCCCCTGCACGGCACCGGCGGCTGCCTGCTCGCCGTCAGCGAGGACAGCGGCGGCTTCGGCACCGAGGCGCGCACCTGTCTCGAACTGGTCGCCGCGGCCGTCAGCGCGCCGGTGCCGGCCACGGCCGCCGAGGCCGGAGAGCTGCCCGCGAACGCCTTCAGCCTCGCCATGGACAGCGGGCGGGTCGCGGTCGGCGACGGCATCCTGCGGCTGTTCGGGCTGGCCCGCGAGGACTTCGACGGCAACGTCGAGACGCTGCTGCGCCTCACCGTCCCCGAAGACCTGCCCGCGCTGATGTCCGTCGTCGAGGCAGACCACATGTCGATCGGCGACCGTGAGCTGGAGTTCCGGATCCTGCAGCCCACGGGAGCGCCCAGATGGCTCAGGCTGCACGGCCGGCTGCTGCCCGGCGGCGAGGGCCGTACCGCCCGGCTCGTCGGCACCGTCGAGGACACCTCCGTGCTGCGCTCCGACGTCACCGACGTGGCCCGGGTGCAGCGCCTGGCCGCCACGCTGGCCACCGCCGGCACCGTGCGGGACGTCAGCCAGGCCGTCGTGTCCGCCCTGCGCGGGCCGCTGCGGGCCGACCGGATCGCGCTCGCCGAGCTGGAGGGCGACCGGCTCATCGTCACCGTCCTCGACCCGCCGGAGCCCGAGGCCTGGCCCGAGCTGTGGCGGCTGGAGTGGCGCGCCGAGTGGCCCGACGCGCCCGTGCGCGCCATGCCCACCCTCGCCGCCGCGCTGCGCGAGGGCCGCGCCCGGATCTGGCCCGCCGGCACCGCCCTGGAACCCGCCCTCGCCGAGGTCGGGCCCGGCGGCCTCGCCGTGCTGCCGCTGCCCGCCGGCAACCGCATGGCGGGCGCCTGTCTCATCGGCTGGGACACCCCGCACGACTTCGGCCCCGACGAGCGCGCCCTGCTCACCGCCTCCGCGGGCCTCGCCGGGCAGGCCCTGATGCGCGCCCACGCCTTCGACGCCGAGCACGAACTGGTCGGCATGCTCCAGCGCCAGCTGCTGCCGCGCCGCCTGCCCGCACTGCCCGGCGCCGTCGCCGTCGCCCGCTATCTGCCCGCCACCGCGGGCCTGGAGGTCGGCGGAGACTGGTACGACGTGATCCCGCTGCCCGACCACCATGTCGCCCTGGTGATCGGCGACGTGCAGGGCCACAGCACCGCCGCCGCCACCGTCATGGGGCAGATGCGCACCGCGCTGCGCGCCTACGCCGTCGAGGGCCACCCGCCGGACGTGGTCGTCTCGCACTCCAACCGGCTGCTGGCCGACCTGGAGACCGACCTGTTCGTCACCTGCGCCTACGTCGACCTCGACCTGGAGTCGGGCTCCGCGTGGTGCGTACGGGCCGGGCATCTGCCGCCGGTGCTGCGCCACCCGGACGGCAGCACCGAGATCGTCGAGTCCGACGGCGGTCCGCCGCTCGGTGTGCTCCCGCAGGCGGACTTCCCGCTCGGCCCGCTGTCCCTGCGGCCCGGCACGGTGCTCGCGCTCACGACGGACGGCCTGGTCGAGTCGGTGGACGCCGACATCGACAGCGGCCTCGCCCGGCTCGCCCGTGACCTCGGCGGCTGCGCCGTCGACGACCTCGGCACGGTCGCCGACGCCCTCCTCGGCAACGCCCACCGCAGCGACGACGTCGCCCTGCTCCTGGTGCGCTACGACGGCATGGCCTCGCGCCCGCTGCGGGAGAGCTGGACGGTGTGGCGGGTCCCGCAGGCCGTCGGACACGCCCGCCGCTTCACCCGGCGGACCCTGCGCGTCTGGGGCGTCCCCGCGTCCGACGTGGACGCCGTGCTGCTCGTCGTCTCCGAACTCGTCACCAACGCCCTGGTGCACACGGGCGGACAGGTCCGCCTCGGCCTCACCCTGGTCAACCACCGGCTGCGCATCGCGGTCACCGACGCCTCCCCGCGCACCCCCGTCAAGCCGACCAGCATCGGCTGGGAGGCCACCGGCGGCCGCGGCATCCTCCTCGTCGAGGCCGTGTCGGACGCCTGGGGCGCGGTCCCGGTCAGCGGCGGCAAGCAGGTCTGGAGCGAGATCGACCTAGCCCGCTGAATCCCCGTGTCACCGGCCGTCTGCGGGTAACCCGGCTCCCGCACACCCCCTTGCGAAAAGGAGTACGTCATGACCCAGCACGTCCGCGACATCATGACCGCCGACCCGGTCACCGTGGAGCCGCAGGCCTCCGTCACCTCCGTCGCCCGGCTGATGCGCGACGAGGACCTCGGCGCGGTCCTGGTGACCGACGGCGACGACCTGCGCGGCCTCGTCACCGACCGTGACCTGGTGGTCCGCGGCATCGCCGACGGCGGGGACCCCGAGCAGACCACCGTCGCCGGCATCTGCAGCGACGACGTGGTCACCGTCGGCCCCGACGACGACCTGAACCTCGTGATCCGCCTGATGCGCGAGCACTCCGTACGCCGCATCCCCGTCGTCGACCACGGCCACCCGGTCGGCATCGTCTCCCTCGGCGACACCGCCATGGAACGCGACCCGGACTCGGCCCTCGGCGACATCAGCGCGGCCCGCCCCAACATCTGACGGCACCCCCGCCCCCGACCGCGTCCGCGATGCGCACCCGAACGGGTGCAGTGGGCTCAAGACACGGGTGGTTCCCCCGCCGCCGCGTGCCACAGGCATGCCGGCGGGGGAGGGTCATCTCCGGTGGGTCGGCGGACACGGGAGGTACAGGGACGTGGAGCGGCACGGCCGGTCGGAGCCGGTGACGGGGGAGAGCAGGGGCGAGCGGCTGACCGGTGCCCTCGACGCGCGGCTGCCGGTCGGTGAGGGCGGCGCGATGCTGCGCAAGGCGTTCCCCGACCACTGGTCTTTCCTGCTCGGCGAGATCGCCCTGTACAGCCTGCTGGTGCTGGTGCTCACCGGCGTCTGGCTGACCTTCTTCTTCGACCCGGAGATGCGCGAGGTCGTCTACGCCGGCCACTACGTGCCGCTGCGCGGTGTGGCGATGTCCGCCGCCTACGAGTCCACCCTGCGCATCAGCTTCGACGTGCGCGGCGGACTGCTGCTGCGCCAGATCCACCACTGGGCGGCGCTCGTCTTCGCCGCCGCGATCGGCGTGCACCTGTTGCGGATCTTCTTCACCGGCGCCTTCCGCCGCCCCCGTGAGCTGAACTGGGTCATCGGCGTCACCCTGTTCATGCTGGCCCTGGCGGAGGGCTTCGCCGGCTACTCGCTGCCGGACGACCTGCTGTCCGGCACGGGCCTGCGCATCGCCCAGGGCATCATGCTGTCGCTGCCGGTCGTCGGCACGTATGTGAGCTTCTTCGTCTTCGGCAGCCAGTTCCCCGGGCACGACTTCATCTCCCGGCTCTACCCGATGCACATCCTGCTGCTGCCCGGCGTGCTGCTCGGCCTGGTGACCGTGCACCTGATCCTGGTGTTCCACCTGAAGCACACCCAGTGGAGCGGCCCAGGCCGCACCGAGCGCAACGCCGTCGGCAAGCCGATGGTGCCGCAGTTCACCGCGAGTTCCGCCGGGCTGTCCCTCATGGTCTTCGGCCTGCTCGCCGCACTCGGCGCCGTCGCCCAGATCAACCCCGTGTGGGTGTACGGCCCTTACCGCCCCGACCAGGCCTCCACCGGCTCCCAGCCCGACTGGTACGTCGGCTTCCTGGAGGGCGCGCTGCGCCTCGTACCGCCCTGGGAGACCAACGTCGCCGGCCACACCCTCATGTGGAACGTGCTCCTGCCCGCCGTCGTCCTGCCCGGCCTGCTGTTCCTGGTGCTGTACGCCTACCCGTTCGTCGAGCAGCGGCTGACGGGGGAGGGGCGCCAGGAGCAGCACCTGTGCGACCGGCCCCGCGACCGGCCCGTCCGCACCGGCCTGGGCGTCGCCGGAATCGTCTTCTACGCCGTCCTGCTGATCGCGGGCGGCAACGACGTGGCCGCCGCCGCCTTCCGCGTCTCCGTCAACGTGATGACGTGGACCCTGAGGGTTCTGCTGGTGCTCGCACCGATCGCCGCGTTCTTCCTCACCCGCTGGCTGTGCCACGCCCTCACCGACGAGGAACGCGAGCACCTTCGGGAGGGCGTGGACACCGGCGACGTACGGCAGACCGTCGAGGGCGGCTACGAGGAGAGCCGGCGCCCCGTCACCACCGTGCGGCCCGGCGCCCCGCGGCCGCAGCTCACTCCTGCTCCTCGCCCCGGTGCACGAACTGGAACACCATCCCCAGAACCCCCCGAGCCAGCACCGCCATCCCGATGAGGAACAGCCACAGCCCGTACACCACACCGGTCGCCGCCAGCGCGAACCCGGCCGCCGTCACCACCGGCCAGCGGCTCGCCGCGGGGAAGAACTCCACCGGCCCGGCCGCGTCGGCGATCTCCGCGTCCCGCCGGTCCTGTGGCCGCGGGCCCCGGCGCCGGTACTGCACGGCGCTGAAGAAGGACACCAGGGACGCCATCAGGAAGGCGACCACGAGCACCGCCGAGCCGGCCGGTTCCCGCGACCAGCCGCCGTAGAGTGCCGCGATCCCCGCGAAGAACAGGGCCACGCCCCCGAACAGCACCGACTCCGTCTTCATCGCTGCCCCACTTCCTTCGCCTGGCGGGCCACATAGGGATGGTGCAGGTCGAAGGCGGGGGACTCGGAGCGGATCCGGGGCAGCGCGTGGAAGTTGTGCCGCGGCGGCGGGCAGGAGGTCGCCCACTCCAGGGAACGCCCGTACCCCCACGGGTCGTCCTCGGTGACCACCCGGCCGTGCCGGGCGGAGTACCACACGTTGTACAGGAACGGCAGCGTGGAGACGCCGAGCAGGAACGCCCCGGCCGTGGACAGGGTGTTGAGCAGGGTGAAGCCGTCGGCGGCGAGGTAGTCGGCGTAGCGGCGCGGCATGCCCGCCTCGCCCAGCCAGTGCTGCACCAGGAACGTCAGCTGGAAACCGGGGAAGAGCAGCCAGAAGTGCAGCTTGCCCAGCCGCTCGTCGAGCATCCGGCCGGTCAGCTTCGGCCACCAGAAGTAGAAGCCGGCGAACATGGCGAACACCACCGTGCCGAACAGTACGTAGTGCAGGTGCGCGACGATGAAGTACGAGTCGGTGAGATGGAAGTCCAGCGGCGGCGAGGCGATCAGCACCCCGCTCAGCCCGCCCAGCAGGAACGTCACCAGGAAGCCCAGCGACCACACCATCGGGGTCTCGAAGGAGATCGAGCCGCGGACCATCGTGCCGATCCACGCGAAGAACTTGATGCCCGTCGGCACGGCGATCAGGAACGACATCAGCGAGAAGAACGGCAGCAGCACCGCCCCGGTCGCGAACATATGGTGCGCCCACACCACCGCCGACAGCATCGTGATGCTGACGGTCGCGCCGATCAGCGGCAGATAACCCCACAGCGGTTTGCGGCTGAACACCGGGATGATCTCCGAGATGATCCCGAAGAACGGCAGCGCGACGATGTAGACCTCCGGGTGCCCGAAGAACCAGAACAGGTGCTGCCACAGCAGCGCCCCGCCGTTCGCCGAGTCGAAGACGTGCGCGCCGAATTTGCGGTCCGCCTCCAGGGCGAGCAGCGCCGCGGTCAGCACCGGGAACGCCGGCAGCACCAGGATCGAGGTGAACAGCACGTTCCAGGTGAACAGCGGCATCCGGAACATGGTCATGCCGGGCGCGCGCAGACACATGATGGTGGCGATGAAGTTCACCGCGCCGAGCGTGGTCGACACACCGGCCACCACCAGCCCCATCGCCCACAGATCGCCGCCCGCGCCGGGCGTGTGCACCGCGTCGTTCAGCGGCGCGTACGCGAACCAGCCGAACGACGCGGCGCCGGTGGGCACCAGGAACCCGGAGACCACCATCAGCCCGCCGAACAGGTACATCCAGTACGACAGCGCGTTCAGCCGCGGGAACGCCACGTCCGGCGCGCCGATCTGCAACGGCATGACGGCGTTGGCGAACCCGGCGAACATGGGCGTCGCGAACAGCAGCATCATGATCGTGCCGTGGATCGTGACGAACTGGTTGTAGCCCTCATTGCTCAGCAGCTGCAGCCCGGGCCGCGCCAGCTCGGCGCGCATGGCCATGGCCAGCAGGCCGGCCAGGAGGAAGAAACAGAACGCGGTGACCAGATACAGGTGGGCGATCACCTTGTGGTCGGTCGTGGAGGTCCAGCGCAACAGCGCCCGGCCGAGCGCCCGCCCGGTCGGGGCCGGCCGGCCGTCCGGTCTGTGCTGTGCCTTCAGGTCTGTCATCGTCCTCCTCCCCGGACCGCGGCGACGCTACCGCCGCGCTCCGCGCAGGTACTCGCGCCACGCAGGACCCGGGGCCCGAGGTGCGCCCTACGGCCTATCCGCGGCCGATTCCTCACCTGCTGGACGTGCGTTTGAATCCGGGACGTCCGGGGACTCGGCGACGTAGTGCGAACCGAAGGAACGCGCGGGCAGCAGAAGGAAGATGAGACGCCGTGACGACCGCTCAGTCCCAGGACAAGACCGTCATACGCCGAGCCGAGACCGGCTGGGCGAGGGCACGCAGGCTGCGCCGCCAGCGCGCACTGCGCACCTGCCTGCCCGCCGTGGAGGACCCCGGCGCCGAGCCCGCGTCACGCACCGGGACCGATGGGAACATCGTGCGGGGCGAGGACTGAGCCGAGCCTCCCGGCAGCACCGACGGGGACTGCGACAGGGGCGGAGGCGGCACCGCGCAGGACCTAGCGGTCGACGCGTCAGCCGTGCGTCTTGGCGAGGAGTTCGAGGATCCCCTCGGTCGTGCCCGTCTCGCCCAGCCGCGGGAAGATCCGCCGCACACTGCCCGTGTGCGCCTCGGCGTCCATGTCGCTCATGGCGTCCGTGGCGAGGGCGACGTGGTAGCCGTGCTCGTGTGCGGCGCGGGCCGTCGACTCGACGCCGATGCTGGTGGCGATGCCGGTCAGCACGATCTGCGTCACCCCGCGTCGACGCAGCTGAACGTCCAGGTCGGTGCCGTGGAAGGCGCCCCAGTTGTGCTTGGTGACCGTGATGTCGCCCGCGTGTCCGGCCAGTTCCGGCACGATCACGTCCCAGCCCTCGGGGCGGGCACCCCCCGCCCGGGGGGCTTCGGTGCGTCCGGGGACGGCGTCGGCGCCGTCGGCGGCGAACGACACCCGCACCAGGACGACCGGCAGGTCACGCTCGCGGAACGCCTCGGCCAGCCGGGCGGACCGGGCGACGACGTCGGCGCCGGAGTGGGGCTGGACGGGCGCGGCGGCGATCCCCGCCTGGAGGTCGATCACCACGAGGGCGGTGCGCGGATCGAGTGCGGTGACTGCCATGGCCGGGCCTTTCGGTTGGGTGCTGTTCAGTGCTGCGGACTTCGGGGCTGAGGTTTCCGGACTCTTCACGGACGCGGGGGCGCCACGGCTCACGGAACGAGGGGTTGTCACGGCTGCGACAGCCGCTCCAGGAGCGCCAGCGCCTCGAGTACGGTGCGCCGCTCGGCCTCGGTGAACCGGTCCTGGAGGGCCCGGGCCAGCCACTCCTCGCGGGCCTGCCGGTCACCGGCGATACGGTCCTGCCCGGCCTCGGTGAGCGTGACCAGCTGGCGGCGGCCGTCGGCGGGGTCGGGGCTGCGCCGGATCAGTCCGTGCTGCTCGAGCGCGGCCAGCGTGGCCGCCATCGACTGCGGGCGCACGCCCTCGGCGGACGCGAGCGCGCTCGCCGTGGCCGCGCCGTGCTTGCCGACCAGGGTCAGCGCGGAGACCTGCGACGGGGTGAGCGCGTCGTCCCCGGCGACCTCGCGGACGCGGCGCCGCAGCCGGCCGATCAGCACGCGCAGCTCCTGGGCGCCGCGGGCGGCGCTGCCGGAGATCTCCGGGGCGTTCTCGTCGTGGGCCATGCCCCGACGGTAATTTCTTCAGGTAAAACTGTCCAGTTTCACCTGAACAGCTTTGCCTGAAGAATACGTCCGGACCGGCGCCGTACCCTGAAGCCGTGCGCCTGCTGCTGATGTCCGACACCCATCTCCCCAAGCGCGCCAAGGAGCTGCCGGCGCCGCTGCTCGCCGAACTGCCCGACGCCGACGTCGTCCTCCACGCCGGGGACTGGGTCGACACCGCCACCCTTGACCTGCTGGAAAGCCGCAGTCGCCGGCTGATCGCGGTGTACGGCAACAACGACGGCCCCGAGCTGCGCGCCCGCCTGCCCGAGGTGGCCCGTGCCGACCTGGGCGGTCTGCGCTTCGGCGTGGTGCACGAGACCGGCCCCGCCCAGGGCCGCGAGGCACGCTGTGCCGCGCGCTTCCCCGACCTGGACGTCCTCGTCTTCGGGCACAGCCACATCCCCTGGGACACCACGGCGCCCGGTGGCCTGCGGCTGCTCAACCCCGGCTCCCCGACCGACCGCCGCCGCCAGCCCCACTGCACCTATCTCACCGCCACCGTGGCCGACGGCCGGCTCACGGACGTCGTACTGCACCGGCTGCCGCCGCGCTGACGGCCGCCGCCCGTCGGCTCGTTTTCGCCGTCCCGACGGCCGGGCACCCGAGGCGGACGCCTGTCGTCCAGGGCGGCCGACGCGGACACTCGTTGACCGCCTCGGCCGCTACGAGTGATCTATGACTCACACACCCCTGACCTTCCTCAAGCGCGCGGTGCGGCCCGCCGCGCGGCCCGCCTCCCCCGGGGGCGTGCTCGTCGTCATGTGCGCCGGGTACTTCCTGGTGCTGCTGGACGTCACGATCGTCAACGTCGCCCTGCCCGCGATCGGCGCGCAGCGCGGCACCGACGTGGACGGTCTGCAATGGGTCGTAACGGTTACGCCCTGGCGCTCGCCGCCCTGATGCTGACCAGCGGCACCGCGCGCGACCGCTACGGTCACCGGCGCGTCGTACCGGCCGGGCCGGCCGTCTTCGGTGCCGGTTCGCTGGCCTGCGGGCTCGCCCCCACGGCCACCGCGTTGATCGCCGCCCGCAGGGCGCCGGGGCCGCGCTGCTGCTGCCCGGCACGCTCGCCGTCATCGGCCGCGCCTTCCCCGACCCCGCCGAGCGGGCGCGGGCCATCGGAGTGTGGGCAGGCATCGGGAGCCTCGCTCTGCCCGCCGGGCCGCTGCTCGGCGGCGCCCTCTTCGACGGGATCGGCTGGTGGGCGATCTTCCTGGTCAACGTGCCGATCGTGCCGGTCGCCCTGGTCCGTGCCGCCGCCGTGGTCCAGGAGAGCCGTGAGGCGACGGCCCGCCCCCTGGGCCCGCCCGGTGTCCTGCTCGGCGCGCTGCTCCTGGCCGCGACCTACGCCTTCATCCAGGGCGGCCGCTCGGTTCCCGGCGCGCCGCAGGTCGTCGCGGCGGCGGTCGTGGCGGTGGCTGCCCTGGTCGCGCCGGCCGCCGTCGAGTCGCGCCGTGGGGACGACGCCCTGCTGCCGCCCGCGCTGGTGAAGCGGCCGGCCTTCGCCGGGGTCAACACGACAGCCGAACGGGCGGGGCAATCGGTATCGCCGTCGCCGGCGCCGTCGCCGGGTCCGCCGCCGACCGGAGCCCCTTCCTGCACGGCTTCCACGCCGTGGCGCTGGGCTCCGCCTGCCTCTACGCGGCCGCCGCGCTCCTCGCGCTCGCCGTCCTGCCCGGGGCGCTGCTGCCCGCGCGCGCGGGCGCCGGCTGACCGGCGGGCCCCGGACATGGGCCGGGCCGCCTCACCTCGGTGGAGGCGGCCCGGGCGCTGCGATTGGGTTGCGCTGTCACGGACCTCCTTCGGGTGGATTTGTAGCGGCGACGCATGCTTTGCATGCCTCGTCCCTATAAGGCGCGCTTACCCCGAAAAGCCCGTCTCACACCCATGCGCCGACGTTTTTTCTCCCGTCGGACTGGCTCGCGCTCAGCTGCTCGGGCCGCTCCAGCCGGCGGCGACACGGCCGAGCCGTACCCGCTGCGGGTGGTCGCCGACCGGGACCGACACCCGCTTGCGGCCCGTGGCGAAGTCGATGGCCGTGACCTGGTCGGCGCCGCTCTCGGAGATCACGCAGTCCCGGCCGTCGCCGCTGACCGTGGCCCAGTACGGCTTGGACGCGGGGACCAGCGGGCCCTCCTCGAGGGTGGCGCGGTCGACGACGGTCGCGTAGTCGTCCATGGTGCCCGCCACGCACAGCTTGCTGCCGTCCGGCTTCATCGACAGGCCGTGGTGGCGCGAGTCGTTGACGAAGGTGGTCCGGTCGTCGCTGGTGGCGGGGTTCTTCGGCAGGGTCTTGGTCCGGGTGATCCGGTCCGTGGCGAGGTCGTACTCGAAGAAGCCGTTGAAGAAGGACACCTGGAAGTACAGCTTCGACTCGTCGGGGGAGAAGACGGCCGGCCGCACCGCGTCGGAGTAGTCCTTCAGCCCGATCGCGTCGAGTCGCTCGCGCATGTCGATCACCTTGACCGGCTTGTACGTCGTCGCGTCGACGACCGTGATGTGCCGGTCGCCCTTCGTCCAGTCCAGCCAGGGCGCGTCCAGCGCGGTGTTCACGTCGCCGATGGCCATGTTCCAGAGATACTTGCCGTCCTTGCTGAAGATGTTCTCGTGCGGCTTGTCCCCGGTGGCGAAGGAGCCGAGCTGCCGGCCGGTGACGATGTCCAGGACGTGCACGGTGTTCGCGGTGGACGCTGACACCGCGACCCGGGTGCCGTCGGGAGAGACGGCCATGTGGTCGGCGCGGTATCCGGACACCGGGAAACGCCAGTTCAGCCTGCCGGTGGCCAGGTCGATCGAGACGACGTCGGCGAAGCTGGGCCGCGAGACGACGACCGAGCGGCCGTCGGGTGTGGAGTACATGTCGTCGGCGAACTGGTCGTGGCCCTCGCCGACGCTGTTGCGGATCGCCATGAAGTACGCCCACTTGACCGGGTCGGCGTTGATCTCCGCGAGCCGCTGCTCCTTGTCCGGTACGACACTGATCCGGCCGATCCGCGCGAAGTCGCCGCTGGAGGCGATGACGTCGGCCGTGCCGTCCCAGTTGTTGCCGACGAACAGCACCTCTCGCAGCCCCGCGGGGTCGGCGTGGGCGGCGGTGGCGGGCGAGGCGGCGGTGAGGGCGAGCGCGGCGGCGACCGTGCACACAAGTCGGGGTCGGAAGGCGGGCATGACGGCTCCTCGGGGTGGGGTGGAAACCGAACACACGTGATGCGCAAGAGACTTACTGCAAAGTAAGGAAAGGCCGCCCGCCCCGGCAAGACCACGGACGTAACACCTGGCCCGCGATCCGCTCCAGCGCCCTGCGGGACCGGTGCCGTCCCGTCCTCCTCGCGGACCCGGGTCTCCGGGGCCCGCGCCCGCCGCCCGTACGACGGGTCGGTGACCGCCTCCACGAGCGCGGAGGCCGGCGCGTGCGCGGTGAGACGGCCCAGCGGCAGGGCGCGCGGGGCGACGCCCGGTCCGACCAGCCGGGACGCCCAGAAATGCTCGTCGAACTGGATCGGCACCGGCACCGCAGGCACCCCGGCCCGCAGCCCCGCCCCGGTCGTCCCCGCACCGCAGTGACCCGGCGTCCAGGACCTCCCCCAGCTTGGCGGGCAGTTCACGCTCCCGGTCGTACGGCCACCAGTGACCGGTCACCTCCAGGCCCGGCCGCCAGTCCCGCGGACGGGGCACCATCAGCGGAGTGAAGCCGTGCAGCACCGGCCGGCGCTGCCGCTCCCGGGCGCGCAGCGCCGCCACCGGGCCGACGGCGGGCAGACCCAGCCGGGCGCGCACGGAGGGCACCGCGGAGGCGAAGACGTGCTCCACGGCGAGGTTCACCCCGAGCCCCGCGACCCGGTTCGCGGCACCGCCCCAGGAGCCGGCGGTGAGCAGAGGGGGTGCGAACTCCCGGGTGGGAGCCATCGGTTGCAGCCGAAGGCGCAGGCTCGGGCGGCCCAGACCCTCGGCGACGACGTGCGGCAGCGGCGCGAGCGCGGCGGCGAGGAGAAGCACGTCGGCGCCCTCGGCCGCCTCCGGCAACGCGTCGGTCGTGCGGCCGGCCACCGCCCGGGCCATCTCCACCACCCGCACAGCTTGCCCACCCCGGTCGCGCTGCGGTGCAGGCCCCGGCCGCGCGCCGGCTCCGGCTCGGCCCGCGGATCGACCGGCAGCGCGTGGAAGGCCACCCCCGAGCCCGCCGGGAGCGGCGCGAACCGCTGTGGGTGACCAGGGTGACCTCGCGACCCGCCCACGCCAGGGCGTGCCCGAGGCCGGTGAAGGGGGCCGCGTCGCCCCGGGAGCTCGCCGTCGTGATCACCACACGCATACAGCGCAGTAGGGCCACGATCCCACGCCACCCACACGAACGACCCACGCGATACGGCCACTTCGGGCGGCTAAGGCGTCACACCGATACCCCGAGCTGCCGGGCCGCCGCGTCCACCGTCTGCTCCAGCAGCGTCGCGATGGTCATCGGACCGACCCCGCCCGGCACCGGAGTGATCAGCGAGGCGCGCTCCACCGCCGAGTCGAAGTGGACGTCGCCGACGTTGCCCTCGTTGTAGCCCGCGTCGATCACCACCGCGCCCGGCTTGACGTCCTGGCCGCGGATCAGCCGGGGCCGGCCCACCGCTGCGACGACGATGTCCGCCTCCCGCACGGCCGCCGACAGGTCCGCGGTCCGCGAGTGGCAGTAGGTGACGGTCGCGTCCCGGGCGAGCAGCAGCATCCCGACGGGCTTGCCGAGGATCGCGCTGCGGCCCACCACGGCCGCCCGCTTGCCCGACGGGTCGACGCCGTACGCGTCCAGCAGTCGCATGATCCCGCCCGGCGTGCACGAGACGAAACCGGGCAGGCCGAAGCTCATCGTCGCGAACGACGCGAAGGTGACGCCGTCGACGTCCTTCTCCGGCGCGATCGCCTCGAACGCGGCCCGCTCGTCGATGTGGTCGCCCACCGGGTGCTGGAGCAGGATGCCGTGCACGGACGGGTCGGCGGACAGCGCCCGGACCGCCGCCACCAGCTCCTCGGTCGTGATGGACGCGGGCAGCGCCACGTGCCGGGAGTCGATCCCGGCCTTGCGGCAGCGGTTCTGCTTCATCCGCACATAGGTGACGGAGGCGGGGTCCTCGCCGACGAGCACCGTGGCGAGACAGGGCGCCGTCCCGGTGCGCCCGGTGAGGTCGGCGGCGCGCTGGGCGGTCTCCTCGAGGGTGCGGCGGGCGAGCGCGGTGCCGTCCATGAGGCGGGCCTGGGTCATGATGCAACTCCTGAGCGGGTACGGCATCGCCCAGGCGCACGGCATCGACTCCACGGGGCCGCTCCCCGGTGGTGCTCCACCTCAGCGCCAGTCACGGCCCGCGACCAGGGTAACCGAGCCCGTCCACCGTCCCCGCCCCCGGTGCCGCACGGAGAAGGTCCAGGTCAGCCGGGGGCCGACCTGGACCGCACCCCCTGTCTCGTCACTCGTCCCATGCCTCGACGATGATCTGTTCCGAGATCTTGCCGTCCGTGAGCGTGATCATCGACTCGGACAGCACGCGGGTGCCGTCCGGGTACTCGCAGGACTCGCAGTACGCCGCGTGGTCGCCCTGGACCACGCACTGCTCCAGCTTGTGGGTCATGTCACGGCTGTAGACGTCGCCGAGCATCTCGCGGATCTCGTCCCGGCCGTGCACCACCGCCGGGTTGCTGGGCTGAGCGTTGCGGTTGACGAGACGGATCTCCGCGTCGTCCGCGTACAGGGAGAGCAGCGCCTCGGCGGTGCGGTCCTCGATGCCTCTGCGCAGAGTCTCCGTGTCGAAGCCGGTGTGTGCCGTTGTGCCCATGGTGACCTCCTTGCCAGGCCGCGGGCCCGAAAGGGAGGAGAACGGGCCGCACGGGGCCTAGTCAAAAGGCTCCTCCGCCCAGCCGGGCTCGGCAAGCCCGGCCCGGGTGCTGCGCCTGACGTGTGAGCTGCCCGGCGAGCCGGTGTCACACCGGGCCCCTTCCGCCGTTGCTGAAGGCATGATCTCCACTCGTCGTATCGTCGCCGCCGCCGCACTCGCCGCCGGGACCGCCGGTATCACCCCCCACGGCGAACGCGGGCGTCCTGCGCGCCGAACAGCTGAACCCGATCGCCGCGCTCGACTCGCTCACGACCAGCGACATCCCGGCCGAGCACAAGGGCGAGGTTCCCCGGGTCTCCCAGCAGCTGGGTGCGTTGAACCAGGCGAACGCGCTCAACAAGCTGAACGCACTCCACCAGCTCACCGGCAGGTTCCCCTCTTCGGCCCCCCGGCGCTTGATCACGCGTAGGGTCGGAACCGGGGCGGACGCCCCGTCGAGGGAAGGATGGAGCAGCATGGCGCAGGAAGTACGCGGCGTGATCGCGCCGGGCAGGGACGAGCCGGTGCGCATCGAGACGATCGTCGTGCCCGATCCCGGGCCCGGAGAGGCCGTGGTCCGCGTCCAGGCCTGCGGCGTCTGCCACACCGACCTGCACTACAAGCAGGGCGGGATCAGCGACGACTTCCCCTTCCTGCTCGGGCACGAGGCGGCCGGCGTGGTCGAGTCCGTCGGCGACGGTGTCACCGACGTCGCGCCCGGCGACTTCGTGGTCCTCAACTGGCGTGCGGTGTGCGGCCAGTGCCGGGCCTGTCTGCGCGGCCGGCCCTGGTACTGCTTCGCCACCCACAACGCCTCGCAGAAGATGACCCTCGCCGCCACCGGCCAGGAGCTCTCCCCGGCGCTCGGCATCGGCGCGTTCGCGGAGAAGACCCTCGTCGCCGCCGGCCAGTGCACCAAGGTCGACCCGGCCGTCTCCCCGACCGTCGCCGGGCTGCTCGGCTGCGGGGTGATGGCCGGCATCGGCGCGGCGATCAACACCGGCGGGGTCACCCGCGGCGACTCGGTCGCCGTCATCGGCTGCGGCGGCGTCGGTGGCGCGGCGATCGCCGGAGCGCGTCTGGCCGGCGCGGGCCGGATCATCGCCGTCGACATCGACGACCGCAAGCTGGCCACCGCCCGCACCCTGGGCGCCACCCACACCGTGAACTCCAAGGACGCCGACCCGGTCGAGGCCGTCCGCGAACTGACCGGCGGCTTCGGCGCCGACGTCGTCATCGAGGCCGTCGGCCGCCCCGAGACGTACACCCAGGCGTTCTACGCCCGCGACCTCGCCGGCACCGTCGTGCTCGTCGGGGTGCCCACGCCCGAGATGAAGCTGGAGCTGCCGCTGCTGGACGTCTTCGGCCGGGGCGGAGCGCTGAAGTCGAGCTGGTACGGCGACTGTCTGCCCTCCCGCGACTTCCCGATGCTGATCGACCTGCATCTGCAAGGGCGGCTGCCGCTGGACGAGTTCGTCACCGAGACCATCCAACTGGACGAGGTGGAGAAGGCGTTCGAGCGGATGCACCTCGGCGACGTGCTGCGCTCGGTGGTGACGCTGTGACGACCGCCCGCATCGAACGCCTCGTCACCGCTGGGCAGTTCACGCTCGACGGCGGCACCTGGGACGTCGAGAACAACGTGTGGATCGTCGGCGACGACCACGAGGTGATCGTCATCGACGCCGCCCACGACGTGGACGCCATCACGGCGGCCGTGGGCGACCGCCGCCTCACCGCGATCGTGTGCACCCACGCCCACAACGACCACGTGAACGCCGCGCCGGAACTCGCCGACCGCACCGGAGCGGTGATCTGGCTGCACCCCGACGACCTGCCGCTGTGGAAGCTCACCCACCCCGACCGCGACCCCGACGCCCACCTGGTCGACGGGCAGGTCATCGAGGCCGCCGGCACCGATCTGACCGTGCTGCACACCCCGGGGCACGCTCCGGGCGCCGTGTGCCTGCACGACCCGGGCCTCGGCGCCGTCTTCACCGGCGACACGCTCTTCCAGGGCGGCCCCGGCGCGACCGGCCGCTCGTACTCCCACTTCCCGACGATCATCAACTCCGTGCGCGACCGTCTGCTGACGCTGCCACCGGAGACGAAGGTGCTCACCGGACACGGCGACGCGACCACCATCGGCGCCGAGGCACCCCACCTTCAGGAGTGGCTCGACCGGGGGCACTGAACGGCGAGGCCGGGCGAGTGACGGGCCGTAAAACCTGACAGAAGATGTCCGGCTTCCACGGCACCCTCGGGGACGACGCACCTCACCCAGGGAAACAGGAGGCCGGGCATGTCACGTCCGCTGGACGGCAAGGTGGCGCTCGTCGCCGGGGCGACGCGCGGCGCGGGCCGTGGGATCGCGGTGGAGCTCGGCGCGGCAGGCGCCACCGTGTACGTCACCGGTCGCACCACCCGCGCCCGGCGTTCCGAGTACGACCGCCCCGAGACCATCGAGGACACCGCCGACCTGGTCACCGAGGCGGGCGGCAAGGGCATCGCCGCACCCGCCGACCATCTGGACCCCGCGCAGGTCCGCGCCGTGGTCGACCGCGTCGACGACGAGCAGGGCCGTCTCGACGTCCTCGTCAACGACATCTGGGGCGGCGAGACGCTCTTCGAGTGGGACACCCCCGTCTGGGAGCACTCTCTCGACAAGGGGCTGCGGCTGCTGCGGCTCGCCGTGGAGACCCACCTCGTCACCAGCCACCACGCGCTGCCGCTGCTGCTGCGCAGGCCCGGCGGGCTGGTCGTCGAGATGACCGACGGGACCGCGGAATACAACCGCGACACCTACCGCAACAACCTCTTCTACGACCTCGCCAAGGCGGCGGTGCTGCGCATGGGCTTCTCCCTCGGCCACGAACTCGGCCCGCGCGGCGCCACCGCCGTCGCCCTCACCCCCGGCTGGCTGCGCTCGGAGATCATGCTCGACCACTTCGGGGTGCGCGAGGACAACTGGCGTGACGCCCTCCACCGCGAGCCGCACTTCGCGATCTCCGAGACCCCGCGCTATGTCGGCCGCGCGGTCGCCGCCCTGGCCGCCGACCCGGACGTGGCCCGCCTCAACGGCCGGTCCCTGTCCAGCGGTGGCCTCGCCCGGGTGTACGGCTTCACCGACCTCGACGGCAGCCGCCCGGACGCCTGGCGCTACCTGACCGAGGTGCAGGACGCGGGCAAGCCGGCGGACACCACCGGTTACCGGTGACCCGCCGGCCCATGACGCAGCTGACGCGTCGGCGGACCGCCGCCCGGCCATGGTCCGCGCGGTAGCCGGCGCGTCAGCCCTCGGCTGCCCGCGCCGCGTCCACCCGCGCCACGGCCGTCCGCAGCCGCCCGAGCAGTGCGCGTGCCGCCGGTGAGACCGGGCCGTCCGACCGCCAGGCCAGCGCCACCCGCCCGCGCGCCCGCGGATCGTCGAGGCGCCACACCCGCAGTCCCTCGGCCGTGGGCCGCCCCGGTACGACGGCCACGCCGAGCCCGCGCGCGGCCAGGTCCACCAACGCCCGCGGGGTCGCCGCCTCGAAGGCGACGCGCGGCCGGAACCCGGCCTGGGCGCACAGCCGTTCCAGCACCCCGCGCACCCCGGCGCCGCGCGGCAGGGTGATCAGCGGATGACCGGCGAGGGCGGCGACCGGCAGGGCGCCACGGCCTCCGTGGGCGGCTGCCAGCTCGTGTCCCGCGGCGACGGCCGCGCCGAGCGGCTCGTCGATGACGACCTGGTGGCCGACGCCCGGCGGCGGTTCCTCTGCGAGCCCCGCGACCGCGAGGTCCAGCTCGCCGCGGCGCACCGCCTCCAGCATGCGGTCGGAGGTGTCCTCGGTGAGTGTGATCTCCACCCGCGGATGCCGCTCGTGGAAGGCGGCCAGCAGCCCGATCAGATCCATCGGGTGCCCGAGCGTGCCCGGCACCATCCCGATCGCGACCCGGCCGCGCAGCAGGCCCGTGAACTCCTCCACCGCCTGCCGCACCCCGTCCACAGCCGCCAGCGCGGCCCGCGCGTACGGCAGCACCGCCTCCCCGACCTCCGTCGGCCGCACCGCGCGGCCGGAGCGGTCCAGCAGCGGATGCCCGAGCTCCCGCTCCAGCCGGCGGATCTGCGCGCTGAGCCCGGGCTGCGCCAGATGCAGCCGCTCGGCGGCGCGGGTGAAGCCGCCCTCGTCCACGACGGTCACGAAGTAGTGCAGCTGCCTCAACTCCATAACGGATGATGCTAGATGCCAGAGCAGACGTCTCTTGGACTTATGGCCGCGCGGGCAAGATCCTGGACGCATGGGGACCACAGACGATGCCATCGCCGCCGAACGCCGGGACCTGGCAGACCTGTTCGACGCGCTCACCCCGGACCAGTGGGCGCGGCCCAGCCTGTGCGCGGGCTGGCGGGTGCGGGAGGTGGTGGCCCACATGTCGATGGGCTTCCGCTACTCCCGCCCGCGCGTCCTGCGCGAACTGCTCGCCGCGCGCGGCAGCCTGCACCGTATGGCCGATCGGCTCGCGCACCGCGACGCGGCCGCGCACACCGACGCCGAACTCGCCGGCCTCCTGCGCACCCACGCCCGCCATCCGTGGGGGCCGCCGGTGGGCGGGCGCGCCGCGGCCCTCGCGCACGACGTCGTGCACGGCCTGGACGTCGCCGTCGCCCTCGGACTCGACCGCCGTGTCCCCGAGGACCGGCTGCGTATCGTCCTCGGCACGATCTCGCCGCGCGGCGCCCGCTTCTTCGGCGCCGACCTCTCCGGCGTCCGTCTCGTCGCCGACGACCTCGACTGGTCGTACGGCAGCGGCAGCCCGGTGCACGGTGCCGCGCAGGATCTGCTGCTCGTCGCCTTCGGGCGGCGGCTGCCCGCCGCCCGGCTCGAGGGGCCGGAAGTTCACCGATTCGTCACAGCCTGACCGGTCCGTGCAACCAACACCCCCACTCGCCTGTCTACGTGGCAGAGACCGCAGGACGGGCAAGGGAGAAACCGGATATGAGGTACATAGGCCGTCGGGGCGCCGTCGCCCTCGGCGTCACCGGACTGGTGGCGCCGCTCACACTGGCGCTCGGCGCCGCACCGGCGCAGGCCGCGTCGCACTGCACCACCAGTACCGGCCCCCACCAGAAGCAGGTCGAGAAGTTCCTCGGCCGCCCGGTGGACGGCAGGCAGTCGTCCGCCGACTGCAGGGCCATCCAGGCCTTCCAGACCAGACACGGCATCACGCCGAACATCGGCTACGCCGGGTCCGTCACCTGGGGCGTGATGGACCTCATGAACAAGCAGAAGGCCGTCGGGAAGAATCCGAACAAATCAGGCAAGTGCCCGGTGAACAAGGGCCGTATCGCCTGCGTCGACCTCACCCTCCAGCTCAGCTGGATCCAGGACGGCAAGAAGCTGGTCTACGGCCCGGTCCCGGTGCGCACCGGTCGCGACGGCTACGAGACCCGCACCGGCCTGAAGAAGGTCTACTGGCGTGACATCGACCACGTCTCCAGCCTCTACCACGTGGCCATGCCCTACAGCCAGTTCTTCGACGGCGGCCAGGCCTTCCACTCGGTCGGCGTGAGCGTGTGGAACCCGCCCGGCTCGCACGGCTGCGTCAACATGACGAGGACCGACGCGAAGAACTACTGGTCACTGCTGCGCAAGGGCGACGACGTCTTCGTCTACGGCCGCAAGCCCGGCACCTGACGGCAGCCGCCGGGGGGCGGTGCCCGGACGGCCGCCCCCTCCCGTTGCCCCGTTTGGACGTGATCATCAACACGTCCGGAGTGTCTCGATTGTGCGACCTCGCTCACAGCGCCTTCACCTTCAGCGCCGTATGCTTCACAGCATGTCCACCACTGTTGAACCCGCTTTCGAGCGATCGGCCGCGGAGGTCAACGAGGAGATCCGGGCCCTGTGGCTCCGTTCGGGCGGGACACTGACCGGCGAGCAGCGCGAGGAGTACCAGCGCCTCGTCCTGGAGTGGGCCGCAGCGGCCCACCGGCCGGTGAACGCGGCCTAGCGTCGCCCGAACCTCCCGCCTCCCGCCGCGCATCCCGGCATCATCCGAGGGCACCCTCTGCTCAGTGGGTGCCCTTCTCGCTCTGACCTCCGCCCTCGTCTACGGCGTCGTCGACTTCTTAGGCGGCCTGCTGTCCCGGCGTGCCCCTTTCCGGGCCGTCACCTTCCTCGGCCAGGCCGGCGGGCTGCTGCTCGCCGCCGTGACCGCATGGGTGATGTCCGCCACCTCCGCCGCCCCCGCCGACCTGGCCTGGGGCGCGCTGTCCGGTGTCGGCAGCGGCCTCGCCATGCTCTTCCTCAACCGCGGACTCAGCCGCGGCGCGATGAGCGTCGTCGTCCCCGTGAGCGCCGTCACCTCCGTCGTGCTGTCCGTGCTGTGCGGGGTGCTGCTCCTCGGGGACCGGCCCGGTCCCGTCGCCTGGGCCGGCATCGCCGCCGCCGTACCCGCCCTGTGGCTCGTCGCCGGCGGCGCGGCGACGAGCGGCTCGGGCGTGCGCGACGGGCTGCTCGCCAGCGCCGGCGTCGCCGTGCAGTACCTCGCGCTCGGCCAGGCCGGTCCGGACAGCGGACTGTGGCCGGTGGCCGCCGGACGCGTCGCCGCGGTCCTGTTGCTGCTGCCCGGCGCGGTACGGCGTCCACCGCGCCTGCGTCCCGGGCCGGCCCTCGCATCGCTCCTCGTCGGCGCCGGCGCGGCCCTGGGTCTGATCCTCTATCTCCTCGCCACCCAGCGGCAGTTGCTGTCCGTCGCCGTCGTGCTCGCGTCCCTCTACCCCGCCGTGCCCGTCGTCCTCGGCCTCGCGGTCCTGCGGGAACGGGTCGCCCCCAGGCAGGCGGTGGGCCTTCTGGGCGCGGCCGTGGCCACGGTGCTGCTGAGCCTGGGCTGAGGGGTCAGCCCCACATGGCGGAGTAGTGCCGGCGAAAGGCCCTGCGGTCCTGTTCCTCCCGCAGCCAGCGGGTCGCCACCAGCGCCACCAGGCTGCCCGCCACCACCAGGAGCCCCGGCCCGACGGCACGGGTGTCCGCCAGGCGGGACAGCAGCGTCGTGCCCTCCGCGCCACCGCCCACCGGGGACGGTGCTCCCGGCGACGCGGCCCCGGGCGCCGACGAAGGGGCCTTGGGGGAGGTGCCGCTGTTCGATGTGGCCTGTGCCGACACGATCAGCCGCACGCCCAGCGTCCGCAGTGCCTTGGTCACCGGCTGGAAGAACGTCGTACCGCCCGAGGTGCAGTCCCCGCTGCCGCCGGAGGTCACCCCGAGCGCCACGCCCTCGGAGAACAACGGGCCGCCGCTGTCGCCCGGTTCGGCGCACACATCGGTCTGGATCAGCCCGGTGACCGTTCCCTCGGGGTAGTTCACGGTGGCGTCCAGGCCGGTCACCCGCCCGTCGTGCAGGCCGCTGGTGCTGCCGCTGCGGAACACCCGCTGTCCCACCACCGGATCGGCCGCCCCCGTGATCCGTACCCCCGTTCCGCCGCCGATCGCGACGACGTCAGCCGCCTCGCCCGCCCGGCCGCTCGCATACCGCACCAGGGAGAAGTCGGTGCCCGGGAAGGCGGAGTCGGCGGTCTGCCCGACCTCCCGTGCCGCCCGGGCGTCCGCGAACCACACCGAACCCTTCGGCCCGCAGTGCCCGGCGGTGAGGATGAAGTCGGCCCGCCCGTCGGTGACGTTGAACCCCGCCGAGCAGCGTCCGCCCGTCGACAGGATCGGCTGCGCCCCGTTCAGCCGGGTGGTGAACGTCCCGCCCGTGCGCTCCATCCGGACGAAACCGCCGATGCCCTGCGCCACATGTGTCAGCCGGGACCAGTCAGTGGCCGAGACGGTGCGGTCGGCGCGCACGACGACTTCGTTGGTGCGGTAGTCCACGGCCCACGCGGTGCCCGGCACCCGCGCCGCCGAACGCAGCACACCAGTCGCCGACTTCAGCTCGTCCAGGCTGTGCCCGACGAGTTTCGGCTCGGCGCCGGCACGGCGCACCTCGGCCGCCGCGCCCGGGTCGGTCACGGCGACGACCGGCCGCCCGTCGGCGCCGAGCCAGCTGCCCGCCGTACGCCCCGTGCCCAGCCGCCGCACCAGCCCCGCTGCGCTGTCCCCGGCCGGTTGTGCGAGCGTGCGCGGCGCCGCGGGCGGGCCCGGTGGCTCACTGGCGACGGCCTGGGTGACCATGGCCCCGCCCAGCAGGAGCCCGCCGGCGGCCGCCAGCCGTGCCGCTCGCCTCACGAACCGTCGTCGTGCGTGCCTCATGATGCCTGGCTCCCGAACCCCGAACGCGCGACCGGCGGCCGCGGGGCGCGCCGGTCGGCGCGCGCCCCTTGTCCATACGGCGCGGGGCCCGGGCGTGTTCAGCGCTTGCGGCCCACTCCGCCGAACATGGCCACCTCCGCCGGCTCGATCCCGTCGGTCGCGTCGGGACGCCAGCGCGAGCACGACACCACGCCCGGCTCCAGCAACTCCAGCCCGTCGAAGAACCGGGCCACGGCCTCCGGGCTGCGCTGGGTGAGCTTCGGAGTGCCGTGCTCGTTCCAGAACTTCACCGCCTCGTCCACGTCCGGCATCGCCGGGTGGGTGACGGTGTGCGACAGCACCAGGTGGCTGCCCGACGGCAGCGCGTCCAGCAGACGCCGCACCAGCGCGTACGGGTCCTCCTCGTCGCCGACGAAGATGACCACGCCGAGCAGCATCAGCCCGATCGGCTGCGTGAAGTCCAGGGTCTTCGCCGCGTGTTCGAGTATCGCGTCGACGTTGCGCAGGTCCTCGTCGAGATAGTCGGTGACGCCCTCGGGCGTGCTGGACAGCAGGGCGCGGGCGTGGGCGAGCACCAGCGGGTCGTTGTCGACGTAGACGATGCGGGCCTCCGGGGCGTGCCGCTGGGCCACCTGGTGGGTGTTGTCCGCGGTCGGCAGCCCGGTGCCGATGTCCAGGAACTGCCGGATGCCCGCCTCCGTGACCAGGTGCCGCACGGCCCGGCCCAGGAACAGGCGGTCCTCACGGGCGTACTCGCCGATCCCCGGGTGCAGTTGGCGAATCCGGTCGCCGGCCGCGCGGTCGACGTCGTAGTTGTCACCGCCGCCCAGCCAGTAGTTCCAAATGCGGGCCGTGTGCGGCTGGGAGGTGTCGATACGCACGCGCGGGCTGTCGGTCACGGGCCGGCTCCTGGAGAAACGGGGACGATACGGGGACAGCACGCAATCTAGACGGCGCAATCCAGCCGCGCTGCCACTCCGGCGTTTTCGGTGCGCGGGTCCCGAGCGGAAGCACCTTCATGTCAGGCAGTCACATCGACGTGACGTCACCCTTGCCTGCCACGACTCCGGCTGCCCTGGCTTCGGGCGGGCCACCGAGCCGCGCCCAGCTGTCCTCGTCGCCCCAGACGGACCCCGCGGCCACGAACGGGCACAGCTGCGTGGTCAGTTCGGTGTCGCCGTGCCCGTGCAGTTCGTCGGAGGCGATTTTGCGGGCGACCCCGGCCAGGAAGTCGGCGAGCTGCACGCGCGCGTCGTCCCGTGCGGCGACCAGCCGTAGCCCGGTCAGGGCGGCGCCGTGGCGGCGGGCGGTCGCCACGATCCAGGCGATCCGGTCCTCGGTCAGCAGGTTCTGCCGGTCGTGCACCAGGGTGACCGGCCGGCCACCGGTGCTCCAGGAGACCGCCGTGCGCACGATCGCCGGCAGCAGCGGGTCGAGCACCGGCACCAGCGGCGGCCCGTCCAGGAGCCGGTCCCGGTAGGCCTGGGCCCGGGCGTGGGTGTCCGCCAGCCGGGCGAGGACGTCCATGGCCGCAGCCGGACCGCCCGCCTCGCGCAGCGCCTCGACGGCGCCGTAGAACTCAGCCACGGGCGGCTGCGGCTCCCCGTCGTGGCGCACGCGCAGCAGCCGGTTCGCCGCGCCGAGGAACCGCGCCCACGGCCCGTCGCCGAACGCCCGCCGGCCCGCCCGGAACACGATCCTCGCCGCTTCGTCACCCTCGTCCAGCAGCAGCCCGACGGCCTGCTCCACCACCAGGAACGCCTTCTGCGTCAGCTGCACACGGGCCTGCCCGGCCAGTGGGCCCGCGGGCGCCAGCAGCCACTCCAGCACCGCGCGGTGCTTCTCCCGCAGCAGGTGCCCCGCCTTGTACTCCTCGGCCGGGGAGCGGATGCGGTCCCGGACCTCCCGTACGGCCGCCTCGGCCACGCCGACCGGCAACCGCACGCCCGCGTGCGCGAACACGTCGGTGTTCCCGCCGACCAGGTTCTCCCCGTCCGACCCCGACTCGTCGCACGCCACCTCCAGCGGTGCCTCGTCCGCTCGACGGCCGTCCGCCCGGTTCCAGGTCACACCCACGCCCCCTGTCCTCGCCGCACCTCAAGGATCGCGCATCGCCGGTCCCGGCCGCCTCGGGACAAACGGCTCTACACTGCCGGGCATGGACGACACGCCTCTGGACCGGCTCGGCGCGGGCAGCTACCTGCTGCTGACCAGCTACCGCAGGAACGGCACGCCCGCCGCCACCCCGGTATGGGTGGTGCGTGACGGTGACGCCCTGGGGGTGTGGACGGTCGCCGACTCCTACAAGGTCAAGCGCATCAGGGCCCGCGCCGACGTGCTGGTCGGCCCGTGTGACGCGCGGGGCAATCCGACGGGGGAGCAGGTCCCGGCCACGGCCGAGATCACGGACGCGGCGACCGTCGGCCGCTACCGGCAGCTGATCGCCCGCAAGTACGGCCTCATCGGCCGCCTCACCCTCCTCGGCAGCCGCATCCGGCGCGGCCGGGACGGCACCGTGGGCATCCGGGTGACGCTGAGCCGTGAGCCGTGAGCCGTGAGCCGTGAGGCTCTGAGCCCGGGAGGCCCTGAGCCCGTGAGGCCGTGAGCCCTGGCCGGCCGCACCGCGCGCGGTCGGCCAGGGCGCCTGTCGTCGGCTACGACGCGTCCAGGACCGTCCCGGTCAGCACCGGACCGCCCGGCAGCGGCGCACCCGAGTCGTCCGTGACCGTCAAGCGCACCGACTCGGCGGTCTCGGTCACCGTGTCCTTGACGGTGGGCACGGACACCTCCGTGCTCGTTGTGCCCGCCGGCATCGACGCCCACACGCCCAGGTACGGAACCTGGGACAGCGGCAGCTCCGGATCCGGCTCGACGCCGCCGGCCTCCCGCAGCCACGCCGGGTCGACGTCCTTGGTGGACAGCTCAGGGCCGGCCGTCACCGGCACCACCGAGAAGGAGGCGCTGATCTCGGTGTCCGCCGGCTCGGACAGCGTCACCTTCCAGCGCAGCGGCTGGCCCTCGCTCACCCGGTCGGCGATGGGGGTCACCGACACCTTCGGCATCGGGTCGTCGTTCAGCGCGGTCACTCCGCCCCGGTGGGACCCGACGACCGTGCCGCGGACCGCCTTGACGACGATGTCGTGCGTCACGTCGTACGCGAAGCGCTTGTTGCCCTTGACCTGGACGGCCACGGCGATGTCGTCGCGGCCCGGACGCACCGTCACCAGCCGGTCCTTGGCCTCGCCGGTGACCGGATCCATGACGTACACCCGCACCTGACCGCCCCCGTGCCCGGACACCCGCACCGGCACCCGGTAGGTGCGCACGCCCGAGTCGCCCTCCTTGACCGAAAGCCGGCCGAGGTCCACCCGGGCGAGGGGGGCCTCCTGCACCGCGGGCGTGCCCGGGCGCCAGGCCCAGGCGTCCATCAGCCAGGCCTGTCCGGCACGCGAACGCGGCGTCAGCTCGAGGGACGTGACGTGCCGCAGGTCGAGTCCGGCGCGGGTCGCTGCCGTGAGCGGGACGCGCAGCTCGCGCGCCCAGTACGAGGCGGTGCGGTCGCTGCCGGGCAGCCCGTCGGCGGTGACCCGGCCGAGGACGGCCCGCCGGCCGCGGGTGTCGGTGACGGCGACGTCGAGCTGTGTGCCCTTGCTGTTCGGCGGCATGATGACGCGCAGCGCCAGCGACCGGGCACCGGCGAGGGACAGCGGCGAGGCAGGCTGTACGCGGGCCGCTTTCCCCGGCGCCGGCCAGCGCAGCGCCACAGCGCGGCGGCCGGTCTCCCGGCCGGTGTCCCACGTGGCGAAGTGCGGTGAGACGCCGTGCGCGTCCTCGCCCAGGCAGGCGACCGCGGGCTTCGGGTCCACCGCCGAGCACAGCCGGGCGCCGGTGACCGTCACCTTGCCGTCGGGCAGGAATCCGGCGCCGCGTTGCGCGCCCACCGCGTGGGTCAGCACCCGCGCGGGGTCGGCGGACGGCGCCCGCCGCCCGGTGCCGTCGAGCAGCTCGCGCACCCGGTCGTCCCCGGCGACGAACAGCCGTGCCGCCGCCGCGATGTACGTCGAGCCGGCCCGGTGCTGCTGGTCGGCCGTCAGCCGGGTGCGGCTGCCGGGCGAGCACACCGGGTCCTTGTGGTCCGGGTCGTCGAAGAAGTCGTCCTCGGCGGGCGCCTGGGCCTTCCCCGGCGTCCACTCGGTGTTGAAGAAGTTGTGGTCGGCCCCCTCCACGTAGACGGCGCTGTGCAGCGCGCGGCCGCGGCTGACCCCACGGGTGCCGTCGACGTACACCTCGCCCTGCAGGTCGGAGACGTCACCGTCACAGCCCGGCAGGACGGTGGCCGAGGGCACGTCGGGCACCGGGTTCTGGCCGAAGATCGTCGGGCCGATCAGGACCGTGCCCCGCACGTGCCAGCGGACCGGGCCGCGGTAGCCGTCCTGGGTGGCGGGCGGCGGGTAGAGGCTGTCCATCGCGGCGCGGTTGACGCCCTCGCCACCGCGGGAGTGCCCGACGAGCAGGACCTTCGACAGGTCGGCCTTCGGCGCCTTGCGGATCGCCGCCGGGGCCGTGGCCGGGTGGGTGGCCCAGTCGGCCCAGTGGGCGAGGTGCTGCCGCACCAGCGAGGAGCGGGCCTGCGCGCCGCCGTCCTCCGCCTCCCCGTCCTGGCCGTTGATGCCGTTCGCGGAGATCGACACCGTCACATAGCCCTGGGAGGCGAGCAGTTGCTGGTCGCGCAGATAGCCGCGGTAGCTCGGGATGGGCTTGGTGCCGGCCGGACAGGGCCAGTCGCCTGTCGCCTCCGCGCCCTTGTAGCAGGTGGCGTGGCGGCCGTGCAGGAACAGCGCCAGCGGGCGCGCCCCGCGGGCTGCCGCCGGCGCCACGACCACCGCGCGCATCTCGACCGGCGCCTTGAAGCCGGGCAGCCGCACGGGCGGCAGGTCGTACTCTCCCGTGGCCGTGCGGTAGGAGCCCGGCGTGCCGGGATCGACGGCGCCCGCGGGAAGCGGGGCCGGTGGTTGCGCGGCGGCGAACGAGCCGCGGCGGCCCTGCCGGGTGTCGTCGGCGGGGGCGTCCAGGCGGCGTCCGCCGGCCCACACCTGAAGGTCCGTCAGCCGGGCGGCGTCCGACGACTCGAGCTCCAGCCGGAAGGTGTGGCCGTCGCGCGCCGGAGCGGGCACGCCGAGCAGCGTGCCGCCGGAGTGGAACTCCACGCGGGCGTCGCCCATGGGTATCCCGGGCGCCGAACGCCACACGAGGTGGCGCGCGGTGCCCTCGTCGGTGATCCGCCAGCCCGGCGGAAGGGCCGTCTCGTGCGCCTCCCGCGTGGGTGCTGCGGCGTGTGCCGCCAGCGGCGATGCCCCCGTCATCGCGAGCACCGCCGTGGCGGTGATGCCTATGCGCCGGGCCAGTGGCAACCGGGCAGGTGACAATGGTCTCTCCTCAACCCCGTGCGCGGGCACCCCGTCGGTCCCGGGGGCCCCTCGCGCCTCGGAGGACGGAGAGCGCCGTCCGCGGGTTGTCTGTGTGAGGGATCGGATCGAGTCAACTTCGCACGGATATGCGGGATTGGCGCGGACGTGCGCGGAAAGGGCTTTCCGTACGACTCGAACCCGACCGCTCCGCGCCGTCGTCGTCGGCACCGGCCACCGCGCCCGGACCTTCACCCGGGGCCTCGCAGCCCGCTCCGGCCGCCGTGTCGTGGCCCTGTGCGATCCGAGCCCGACCCGGATGGCGTTCCACAACCGCCTGCTCGCCGAGGAAGGCGCCCCGCCGGCCACCCCGTGGGACCCGCAGGACTTCGTCGCGCTGCTCGGCAAGGAAGAGATCGACGATGTCGTCGTCACCACGGTCGACGCCGAACACGACCGCTACATCGTCCCCGCGCTGCGCGCCAGCTGCCGGGTGGTCACCGAGAAGCCGATGACGGTCGGCGCCGAGCGCTGCCGCCGCATCCTGGACACCGTCCGGCGGACCGGCACATCCCTCGCCGTCGCCTTCAACTACCGCTTCAACCCCGCCCACCAGAGGGTGCGCGCGCGGCTCGCCGAGGGCGCGATCGGCGAGGTGCTCGGTCCACTTCGGATGGCTGCTCGACGTGCGGCACGGCGCGGACTACTTCCGCCGCAGGCACCGCGAGAAGGAGCGCAGCGGCGGGCTGCTGGTGCACAAGGCGAGCCACCACTTCGACCTGGTCAACTGGTGGCTCGGGGACCGGCCGAGCGAGGTCTTCGGCTACGGACGGCTCGCCTTCCACGGCCCCGACGCGGGGGAACGCCACGGGCTGCGCCGCGACTACGAGCGCGCCCACGGCTCCCGCGCGGCGCAGGACGACCCCTTCGCGCTGGACCTGGCGGCGCACGAGACCCTGCACGCCCTGTATCTGGACGCCGAGGGGGACGACGGGTACGTGCGCGACCGCAACGTCTTCGGCGGGCCGGTCACCATCGAGGACGACATGTCCGTCCTGGTCCGCTGCACGGGCGGCGCGACACTGACGTACCACCTCACCGCGTACTCCCCGCGGGAGGGCTACCGGGTGATGGTCAACGGCAGTGCGGGACGGCTGGAACTGGAGGTGGAGGAGAGCCGCTGGCAGCCGCCCGCCACCACGGTCGCCCCGGGCAGTGGCGCGGTGCACGGCGACACGGCCGCGCCGCACGAGGGTGGTGTCCGCCTCACCCTGCGACCGCTGTGGCGGCCCCCGGCCGAGGTGCCGCTGAACGCCTCGCACGAGGCCCACGGCGGGGGTGATCCCCGCATGCTGGACGCGTTGTTCGGTACCGTGGACGGCGCGCAGGCGGAGACGGTACCGGAGGAGCGTGCGACGGCCACCGAACGCGACGGCGCGCTGGCGCTCGTGGCGGCACTGGCCGCCGACCGGAGCTTCGAGACCGGGCGCCCGGTCCGTGCGGAGGAGATCCTGCCGGACCTCGCCGAGGAGTGAGCGGCCGTCAGGTCCACGCCCGGTACGGCTCGTCGACCAGCTGGAAGACCGGCTCGCCGCGCACCGGGTCCTTGGCGGTGGACAGCCGTACCCGGTCACCGCTGTGGATGCCGATGGGCGGGCCCATCACCCGGCCCCGCACGACGAAGCCCTCCGCCATCTCGACCAGGGAGACATTGCGCGCGGCGGGGGAGTTGCGGTGCACCACCGTGGAGTGGCGGACCGTGCCGACGCCCTCGCTGCGCTCCGTGCGCAGGTCGCTGCCGCGGCAGACGGGACACAGCACCCGGTGGTACATGGCGGTGCCGCACCAGGTGCAGCGCTGGAAGAGCAGGGCGTCCCGGGCCTCGGCGGTCCCGGGAATTGCGGCGGGATGGTCGAGGACGCCCGTGGCGGAGCGGGCTACCGGGGACACGGCGGTTCCTGAGTGGTGGTACACGCGGCTCAACTCCCTGCACTAGGCCGGAATCCGGCGTGCGCGGGGCAGCCCGCACACGCGTGTGCCCGGTTCACCGGAGGACCGTGCACGCCCTCAGCGTATGGCACTGAGTGCCACTCGTAAAGGCACTGCGTACCACGAAAAGGGAACGAAGGCCCGGCTACGCCCGTCCGAGGGTGGACTCGATCTCCCGCACCACACGCCACAGCGGGGCGTCCCGCCGGGAGACCACGACCACCACGTCGTCGGCCGACGTGGCGGCGAGGGGGTTGCGAGCGGTGGGGGAGGGCTGGTCCCCCTCGGTCGCGGTGGGCAGGGACCGTCCGCCGAAGGCCTCCTGCACATAGCCGAGCGCGTGGTCCACCGTGGCGCTCGCGTCCCCCTTGCCGGCCGAGCGAAGCCACGAGCGCAGCGCGTTGTTGTGCGCCGCCACCACGGCGGCCGCGATCACGTCCGCCCGCAGGGTGCCGTCCGGCCGGCCGGCGAAGCGGTCGCGCAGATACTCCGCGAGGGCCCGCTCGTAGCGCCACACCACCGACAGCTCGTAGGCGCGCAGCCCCGGCACCTTCTTGGTGAGCCGGTAACGCTGCACGGAGAAGGCCGGGTTCTCGGCGTACATCCGCAGCACCAGCCGGGCCGCGTCGCACACCCGCCGCACCGGCTCGTCGCTCTCCTCGCTCGCCGCGAGGAACTCCGTCATGTCCGTCAGGCAGCGCTCGTGGTCGGGGAAGACCACGTCCTCCTTGGACGGAAAGTAGCGGAAGAATGAGCGCCGTCCGACACCGGCCAGCGTCACGATGTCGTCCACGGTGGTCTGTTCGTAACCGCGTTCGAGGAAGAGCCGGAAGGCCGCCTCGACGAGCGCCTCCCGGATCGGCGGCCGCGCGCCAGCCTCCGTCTTGTCCTCACGCCCGGAGGCGGCACTGCTGGAGCTCATGCACGGAACGTAACATCTGGGAGGTCATCTTGGCACTCAGTACCCTCCACCCAGGGAACTGAGTGCCGCGCTTCTTCCCGGGCTCAGTCGGAGTCCTCAGGCACCCGGATGTCCACGACGCACACATCGTCCCGCCGTTCGCCCTCCAGCAGCGCGGCGAGCAGCGGCGCCAGCGTGCCCGACGGGTCCGGCGCCGGCGAACCGAGCGCCGCCGCGAGCCGGTCGAAACCCAGGTCGATGCACTCGCCCGGCCGCTCGACCAGCCCGTCGGTGTACAGCACCAGCCGGTCACCCGGCCGCAGCCGGCACTCGGCCTCCTCGTAGTACGGCGCGTCGGTGGCCCCGAGCAGCATGCCCGCGGGGCGCTCCAGGGGGCGCGCCCGGCCGTCGCGCAGCAGCATCGGCGGCGGATGTCCGGCCTGTGCCCACACCAGACGCCGGCCCTCGGCCCGGTACCGGGCGAGGATCAGGGTGGCGGTGCCGTGCGGATCGCGGGAGTGCAGCAGCAGCCGGTTGAGCCGGGCGAGCGCCCCGGTCAGCGACGACCCCGTGCTGATCATGCCCTTGGCGGTGAAGCGCAGCTGCGCCATGGTGGCCACGGCGTCGATCCCGTGACCGGCTACGTCGCCGACGACGAACAGCGCGTCGCCGTCGGGCAGTCGCACGGCGCTGAACCAGTCGCCACCGACGCTGAGCCCCGACTGCGCGGGCAGATACGCGATCTCGACACGCAGCCCGGCGAGGTCGACCGGCGTGCGCGGCAGGGGCAGCAGGGCGTGCTGCAGCCGGGTGGCGAGGGCGCGCTCGGCCTGCAGCACACCGTGCTGCGTCAGCATCGCCCGCTCGCTCTCCACCAGGGCGAGCTCGGCGTTGCGCCGCGCGGAGAGGTCCTGCACGAAGCCGTGCACCTCCACCGGGGCGCCGCTGCTGTCGGCCACTGCCTCGGCGACCACCCGCAGATGCCGTATCCCGTCGGGCGTGCGCACCCGGAACGGAACGTCGAAACGCTGTCCGTCCCGCAGCAGCTGCCCGACCGCCCCGGCCAGCGCGGGCATGTCCTCGGGTACGGCCAGCGAGGGCAGTTCGGCCAGGCGCACCGGTCCGCGCGCGGGGTCCCGGCCCAGCACGGTGAAGGTCTGGGCGGACCAGGTCGCCTCGTGCGTGACCAGGTTCCAGTTCGCCCAGCCCAGGTTGCCCAGCCGCTGCACGTCCGCGAGCCGCTGCTCCTGCCGGTCGGAGGGGTCGTGCCGGACCCAGTTCACGACCAGCCCCGCGCCCAGGCGGGCGACCCGTGGGGCGGACGTGACCAGTTCGGTGACGCCCCCCGCCACCACGCGTTGGGCGAGCGGTTCTCCCTCGTACGGCTCACCGGTGGCCAGCACCCGCAGGCAGCCCTGCCACAGCGGCTCATCGGCCACGCTCGGCCGGTACTCCAGCAGCCGGAGACCGACCAGCTCGCGTCCGGTGCGGCCGACGGCGTCGACGGCTTGTGGGGTGGCCGCGTCGATACGGAAGTCCTCGACCTCGCCGGACGCCGAGCGCAGCGGCGTGAGCAGCAGCGCGGCACCCGGCAGCGTCTCGAACACACCCTGGACGACGTCGGCGGCCGCGTCGACGGCGGGCTCGCGCGGGGCGTCCAGCGACCGCAGCCGGCCGGCGCACAGCCGGGCGACCGCCCGCAGATGGGTCCGGTCGGAGTCGGTGAACGGGCCGGTGCGTCCGCACAGGACGCCGAGCACCACGTTGGCCCGGCCGCCGACCGACACCGGCAGCCAGGCGCGGGACGGCCATCGCTCGGGCGGGTCCCCGATGAGCAGATGGGTGTGGCCGACCGCTTCGATGTCCTCCAGCCACTGCTCCTGCTGCGCCTCCAGGCTGTCCCGCGCGGCCACTCCGGGCAGCGGCGGCACATGGTGCCACTGGCTGGCGGTGAGCTCGTCGAGGCCGGCCTGCCCGATCAGCTCCAGGCCGCCGGCGTGCGGCCGCTGGTAGATCATGATCGCGGTGGCGTCCACGCGGCGCCGCAGCTGCCGCAGCAGCACCGCGGCGAGGCCCTGGGGGCTGTGCACGCGCAGCAGGGTGCGGCCGAGCCGGGCCAGCGCGGTGGCGTCGTCGCGCAGCGCCGGCGGCTCCTCGAGGGGCTCGGCGAGGTCGCTCCCGGCGCCGGGCCGCCGGGTCTGCGAGGGGCGCGGTGGCGGTGCCGCGAGCGTGCCCAGCGTGATCCAGCACTCCTCCAGCAGGGTGCGCTCGGCGGCCTTGGCCCGGTGCATCAGCTCCTCGTAGGCCGTCTCCGGGGAACAGCCGGTCATTGCCATGACCGCGCCCTTGGCCCGCTCCAGCACCGCCGAGGCCGCGGCCATGTCGTGCAGCCGGTCCATTTCGGCACGCTGATGGGCCACGACCCGGCTCAGGGCGGCCAGGTCGGGCACGTTTCCGGACTCCGCCGGGAGGACCGGTTCGCTCGTCACGCTTTGAGCATTGCACAGGAGCGGTGCTTCGCTCACGGTCCAGGGGGACCTGATCGGCTTCACCGGCCCGGCGGGGGACACAGCCGGCGGCGCGGCACAGGGCTGACCAGGGGCATCACCAGGCACCTCAGGCTCTGGCCGGCCGCTGCAGCGCGGCAGGGCGGGGCACTGCACGGCAGGGCAGGGAAGCGGTACCGGCCGTCCGCGAGCCGCAGCCGGGCGACGCCCTGGGCGCCGGGGAACGCCCGGGCGCAGTGGGGGCCCAGCGGGAGATCCGCCAGGGGCTCACGGGACCGGGAGGTGCTCACCGCAGCGCCACGCCGCCTCGCCAAGCCGCACGCCGGTGCCGCGTGCCGGGGCCGGCGGGCCGTCCATGGCGTCAGCGGGGGCCCGGCAGGGCCTCGGTGACCGCGCGGACGCTGCGGGCGATGTGCTGCAGCTGCATCACCTCGGCCGCGTACAGCTTGATCGTGTGCTCGATGACCGACTCCGGCAGGCCGAGCCGGGGCAGGTCGGCGCGGGCGGTCTGCAGGGCGGTGCGGGCGACGCGGATCTCCTGCTGCACCTGGAGCTGCGCGTGCCGGGCGAGCAGCACGGGGTGCCGGATCAGCGCCGGGTAGCTGGCGTAACGCGCCGGCACCAGTTCCCGCAGCCACCGCACGGCCGAGCGCTCCCAGTCGTAGGAGCCAGGGGTCTTCACCTGGCACGGCCAGTCCGGGCTGATGCGCGTCGTCGTCAGGGCCATGATCGTCGCTTCCGGCGTCGGGTGCGGTGGTTCGAGAGGGGGGAGGGGCGGCCCCGGCCTAGGGGATGACCGGAGCCGCCACGGGCGCTCGCACAGGTGAAACGCCCGACCGGACTGCCCCTCGCCGTCGCGGGTAGGGGGCGGCGGCCGAGGGGGCGGTGTACGGCCCCGAGCAGTATTTATATATGCCGTCTGCTTTGCAAGACGTATGAAAACATTCATGCGCGCTTTACGACGGGTTCTCCCCCTGTGCACCGGTACGGGTACCGCCGCGGCTCAGTCCCGCAGGAAGAACTGGTGCTCCTCGGCGACCTGCTCGTACTCCTCCAGGCGGCCCTGCGTGCGCTCCGGACCGGCGTCCGTCATGGCCTGCAGCAGCGCGGCGGCCATCACCCCGGGCGCCGCGTAGGAATCGAACACCAGCCGGGAGCCGGTCCCGGTCGCGAAGGTGACGTCGGCCTCGTCCACGACCGGCCCGAGCGCCAGGTCGGTGATCAGGGCGACCCTCAGCCCGGCGCGCCGCGCGACACGCACCGCCGTGAGCGTCTCCTGCGCGTGCCGGGGCATGGAGAACGCCAGCACCCAGGTTCCGCCCGCCTCCCGGGACTGCAGCAGCGCGTCGTACGCGACGCTGCCGCCCATCGTCACCAGCCGCACATCGGGATGGATCCGGCGGGCCGCGTAGGCGAAGTACTCGGCGAGCGAGGAGGAGATGCGCAGCCCCAGCACGGTCAGCGGTGCCGACTCCGACAGGCTGCGGCCCACCTCGATCACCCGGTCGGGGTCGGCGAAGTCGCGGCGCAGGTTCTCCAGGTTCTCGATCTCGGCGTCGACCGCGGCCTGCAGCTCGTTGCTGCGGTTCACCTCGGCGGGGCCGCCGGCCAGCGTGCCGAGCGCGATGGTCTGCAACCGCTCCCGTAGCGCGGGGTAACCGCTGAACCCGACCGCCGCCGCGAACCGCGTCACCGACGGCTGGCTGACCCCGGCCCGCTCCGCGAGGTCGGTGATCGACAGGAAGGCGGCCTCGGTGATGTGCTCGATCAGGTACTGCGCGATGCGCCGCTGCCCCGGGGACAGACGCGGCTGGTCGAAGAGCGACCTGAGCTGGGAAGTCGGGGACGCCTCCACCTCCGGCGCGGTCTTGCCGGAAGTGATCGCCGATGCCTGTGCGCGTGCCTGCTGCGGCGATGGCACGGGTGCGTCTCCTTTGTCTCCCACAGTGCTTCAACATAGCTCACTCACCGTGGTGAACAGGGCGTATGGATAGCCCGGCGCCCACCGGGAACCCGACGCGGGACACGATCCGCGACGACACGTCAGGAGCAGTACGCGATGACCGTCCCCGAGGAGAACCGGGCGAAGACCGACACCACCGACGACACCCTCAAGACGCGGGGCGCGTCCCAGGAGGCGCACGGGACCGAGGAGCAGCGCGCCACGACGAGGGACCAGGGCGCGAGCGGGCGCACCCTGCGCGAGGCGATGGAGGAGGCCCAGGTGCGGCCGGACGACTTCGAGGAGAAGTGAGGGGGCGGACATCCATGGGAGCCCTCAGCGGGCTGGAACGCGCCCTGGAACAGCGCTGGGAGGCGCTGTGGGAACGCGTCATCGGCCGGGAACCGGTGGAACTGCTCGCGGCCCTGCGCCGTGAGTGCGACGAGAACGCCGTCGTGTGCAGCGAGAACCTCGTCGTGGTTCCCAACGCCTACGACGTCGAGCTCGACGCCTCCGTCCACGACGAACTGAGCCGCCACGGCAGCCGGGTCGGCCAGGACCTCGCCGACAGTCTGGTCCGGCACGCGGAACGCAAGGGCTACGAGTGGGCCGGCCCCCTGACCGTGCACATCACCCGCTCGCGCGACGTGCCCAACGGCCGCTACCGGATCGCGAGCACGGTGATGCAGCACGTCAGCGCGGAGGGGTTCGAGGCCGCGCATTAGGGCAGGGCCTGCCGTTCGGATCAGGCAGGCTGCGGGACGCGGTGCCTCCGAGCCGACCCGCGCGGGGGCGATGGGGGTGCTACCGCGCGAGCGCGATTCGAGCGTGCCAGGCCCCGCGGTGCCGGCATTGATCCGAACGCCAGGCCCTGGATGGCGGCGCCCTACCGCCGGAACACGGTGATGGAGTGGCCGACCTCGTCGACCGGCCGGCTGCCGGCGACGAGCGCGGCCAGCCGGCCCCGCGCCTTGGCGAGCGCGGAGTCGGACACCACCAGCAGTCCGTGCACGTCCCCGGCGGGCACCCGCAGCGGGTTCGCCGCGTGGATGCCGTAGGCGGAGGGCACACCGCTGCCCTTGTACACCAGCCACACCCGTTCCCCGGGATACCGCTCGCGCAGGCGGTGGGCGAGCCGGCCCAGATCCTGCCCCCAGTCGACGTTGGAGTCGTGCAGCCGCAGATGCGTCTGCGCCGGACCGCCGAACGCCTCGTTGGAGTACGGCAGGTAGTACGGGAAGGCCCGCAGCGAACTGACCGCGACGCACAGCACCAGCGCGGCGGTCACGCCGGGCGCCCACCGCCGGCGCAGGACCGGGGCGCAGCCCGCGGCCACCGCCAGGAACACCGGCACGAACAGCGCGTACCGCGTGCCGAGGTCCCGCGACCCCGTCATGGCCGCCGCCAGCAGCACACCCGCGGGCAGCAGCAGATACGGCGCCGCGGCCCGCAGCCGGCGCCGCGCGGTCAGCGCGACCACGCCCGCGATCCACAGGACGAGCATGCCGAGCGGCGTCTTCACCAGCAGCGCGGCCGGCAGGTAGTACCAGAGCGACCCGGTGTAGAGCCGCCCGAACAAGAACCCCTGCCAAGGCTGGTTCTCGAAGGCGAACTGCATGCGCAGCCCGTCCCGGTACGCCCGCGGGAGGGGCAGCAGCCGCACCAGCAGCCCGCGCAGTCCGTGCACCACCGGCACGTGCTGCTGCGGCGACCACCACAGCCGCGGATCGACCACCAGATACGCCGCCCACACGACCGCCACCGCCACCACGGCCACGGCCAGCGCCCCGCCCGCCGCTCGCAGCAGCCGGACCCGCCGCCGGTGCGCCCCGCACGCGTGCCACGCCGACACGGCCGCCAGGACCATCAGCACCGGTACGGCCGGCAGCGCCGCCGCCTTGGTGGCCGACGCCGCACCCAGAGCGGCCCCGGCGAGCGGCACGTACCGCCGGGGCAGCCGCCTGGCCCGCCACAGCAGCCACACCGACGTCAGCAGGAACCCGGCCGCGGGCGCGTCCAGCGTGGCGAGCGAGCCGTGCGCGATCACGTCCGGCGAGAAGGCGTACACCCCGAGCGCCACCAGGCCGGCCGGCGGCCCGGCGAGATCCCGGGCGAAGGCGAAGACGACCAGGCCGAAAAGCAGCGTCAGCACGATCACCGGCAGCCGCGCCCAGAACATCAGCCGCCACGGATCGTTCCCCGATTGGTACAGCAGATGTTGCCCGACCTGCTGCTGGGTGCCGGTGAAGGAGGCGTCGAAGTGCGGCCCGGCGGCCGCCACGCCCACGGCGATCGCCAGCTTGCCGAGCGGCGGATGCTCGGGATTGATCTCCAGGCTGTGCTCGTGCAGATAGACGGCCGCGGCGCCGACGTAGACGGGCTCGTCGACGGTCGGCGTCTGCTGCACGGCGGTCGTGACCATCGCGACGGCCATCTGCCCGAGCAGCACGGCCACGACCAGCGGCACCAGCCATCGCCGCCCGCCCCGCGGACACTCCCGCGCGGGCGTCTCGCGCACCCGCTGCCGCTCGCTCGTCGCCATGTGCCGCCCCGCGCGGGCGCCACCCCCTCAGGAGCCGTACGCCGGACCTTCCGCCGCGCCCAGGGATACGGCCGGCCGGCCGCCGCGGTTCACCCCTGGAGGCAGGTCATCGTGATCACGAGGTCGGCCCGGTCCCGGGTGGCCGCCACCAGGTCGGCGTTGCGCCGGTCCGTGCCCCCCACCCAGGCGACCGCCTCCTCGTGGCCCTTGCCGAACTCCTCGTGCCGGGCGACCAGGCGGCGCACGCGCTCCGGCTCGGGCAGCTCGCAGAACCACACCTCGTCCAGCGCGGCCCGCACCCGCGCCCAGGCGCCGGTCCCCAGCAGCAGGTAGTTGCCCTCCGTCACCACCAGGCGGGCGCTCGGCGGAACGGGGATCGCACCGGCGAGGGGCTGTTCCAGGACCCGTTCGAAACCCGGTGCGTACACGACGTCCTCGTTCTCGTCCCGCAGCCGGCGCAGCAGCGCCGCGTAACCGGCGGCGTCGAACGTGTCCGGCGCGCCCTTGCGGTGACGGCGGCCGAGGCGGTCCAGCTCCACGTCGGCGAGGTGGAAGCCGTCCATGGGCACGTGCACCGCCCACGGCTCGTCCCCGTCGTTCAGCGCCCGCACCAGCCGTTCGGCGAGCGTGGTCTTGCCCGCGCCGGGGCTGCCCGCGATGCCGAGGACCGCGCGCGCGGGACGGGCGTGGACGAGGGCGCGGGCCCGGGTCAGCAGATCGTCGAAGGTCGGCACGCAGCGAAGTGTGCCACTCCACGAACGGCGCCCTGTGGCGTGTGACACCCCGTAGGAGCCGCTGTGTGGGGAACGGTGTCAGGTATGACGACGGATCTCGGTCTGCCCGACAACATCCAGGCCTGCCTCTTCGACCTCGACGGGGTCGTCACCAAGACGGCCGTGGTGCACGCGGCCGCCTGGAAGGAGACGTTCGACGCGTTCCTGCGGCAACGGCAGGGCGCGGACGCCGAGCCGTTCAGCGACGACGACTACGACCAGTACGTGGACGGCCGGCCCCGCGCCGACGGCGTGCGCACCTTCCTCGCCTCCCGCTCCATCCACCTGCCCGAGGGCTCGCCGGACGACCCGCCCGACGCGCAGACGGTGCACGGCCTCGGCAACCGCAAGAACGAGCTGCTGCTGGAGAAGATCCGCACCCAGGGTGTCGAGCCGTACGACGGCACGCTGCGCTACATCGAGGCCGTCAGGGCGAAGGGCCTGCGCACCGCCATCGTGTCCTCCAGCGCCAACACGCTGGACGTGCTGAAGTCCATCGACGCCGAGCACCTGTTCGACGTGCGCATCGACGGGGTCGTCGCCGTCGAGCGCGGCCTGCCCGGCAAGCCGCGCCCCGACACCTTCCTGGCCGCGGCAGCCGACCTCGGCATCGAGGCGGCGGGAGCCGCCGTCTTCGAGGACGCCCTGGCCGGCATGGACGCCGGCCGTGCGGGCAGGTTCGGATACGTCGTCGGCGTCGACCGCGTGGGGCAGACCGACGCGCTGTACGCGCACGGCGCGGACCGGGTCGTCAGGGACCTCGCGGAGCTGGGAGGACAGGCGTGATCACCGAGCGGTCGTACACCGTCGAGCCGTGGGCCGTACGCGAGACCTCCCTCGACCTCGACCTCCTCGCGCAGAGCGAGTCCGTCTTCGCCCTGTCCAACGGGCACGTCGGCTGGCGCGGCAACCTCGACGAGGGCGAGCCGCACGGCCTGCCCGGCGCCTACCTCAACGGCGTCTACGAGCTGCACCCGCTGCCGTACGCCGAGGCCGGCTACGGCTACCCGGAGTCCGGGCAGACCGCCATCAACGTCACCAACGGCAAGGTGCTGCGGCTGCTCGTCGACGACGAACCCTTCGACCTGCGCTACGGCCGGCTCGTCTCCCACGAGCGCAACCTCGACCTGCGCCGGGGCGTGCTGGAACGCGTCTGCGAGTGGACGTCCCCGGCCGGCACCACCATCCGGGTGCGCTCCACCCGCCTGGTCTCCCTCACCCAGCGGGCGATCGCCGCCGTCGCCTACGAGGTCGAACCGGTCGGTGGCCGGGCCCGCGTGGTGATCCAGTCCGAACTGGTCGCCAACGAGAGCCTGCCCGACCCCAACGGCGACCCGAGGGCCGCCCGCGCCCTGAAGTCGCCGCTGGAGCCGGAGGAGGACATGGCGTCCGGCCCGCGGCTGCGGCTGGTGCACCGCACCCGGCGCAGCGGCCTGCGCGTCGCCGTGGCCGCCGACCACCGCGTCGAAGGACCCGAGCGCACCACCAGCAGCGAGTCCAACGTCGACGTGGCCCGGTTCACCGTCACCTCCGTGCTGGAGCCGGGACAGCGGCTGCGGGTGGAGAAGCTCGTCGCGCACGGCTGGTCCGGCGCCCGCTCCCGGCCCGCGATGAGCGACCAGGTGGAAGCCGCCCTCGCGGCCGCCGACCACAGCGGCTGGCAGGGCCTGCTCGACGAGCAGCGCGCCTACCTGGACGACTTCTGGGCGGCCGCGGATGTGGAGGTCGACGGCGACGAGGAGATCCAGCAGGCCGTCCGCTTCGCCCTCTTCCACGTCCTGCAGGCCGGCGCCCGCGCCGAGCAGCGCGCCATCCCCGCCAAGGGCCTGACCGGATCCGGCTACGACGGGCACGCCTTCTGGGACACCGAGATGTTCGTGCTGCCGCTGCTCACCTACACGGCGCCCAGCGCCGTCTCCGAGGCCCTGCGCTGGCGGCAGAACACCCTGGACGCGGCCCGCGAGCGCGCCGCCCAACTCGGCCTGCGCGGCGCCGCGTTCCCGTGGCGGACCATCGAAGGCCAGGAGGGCTCCGCGTACTGGCCCGCCGGCACGGCCGCCTTCCACGTCAACGCGGACATCGCGGACGCCGTCGTGCGGTACGTGGCGGCCACCGGCGACGTCGCCTTCGAGCGGGAGACCGGCCTCGAACTGCTCGTGGAGACCGCCCGGTTGTGGCGCTCCCTCGGCCACCACGACTCCACCGGAGCCTTCCACATCGACGGCGTCACCGGGCCCGACGAGTACAGCGCGGTCTGCGACGACAACACCTACACCAACCTCATGGCCCGGCAGAACCTGCTGGCCGCAGCCGACGCCGCCGAACGCCACCGCGAGCAGGCCGCCCGCCTCGGCGTGGACGACGAGGAGACGGCCACCTGGCGGGACGCCGCCGCGGCGATGAACATCCCCTACAACGACGAGCTCGGCGTGCACGAGCAGCACGCGGGCTTCACCCGCTACCAGCGCTGGGACTTCGCCGGCACCCGCGCCGACCAGTACCCGCTGATGCTGCACTTCCCCTACTTCGACCTGTACCGCAAGCAGGTCATCAAGCAGGCGGACCTGGTGCTGGCCATGTACACCTGCGACGGCTTCTTCGACGAGGAGCACGTCGCCCGCAACTTCGCCTACTACGAGCCGCTGACCGTGCGCGACTCCTCGCTGTCGGCGTGCGTGCAGGCCGTCGTCGCCGCACGCGCCGGCCATATGCGCCTCGCCTACGACTACACGGCCGAGGCCGCGCTGATGGACCTGGCCGACCTGGAGCACAACACCCGCGACGGACTGCACATCGCCTCCTTGGCCGGCACCTGGACGGCCCTGGTCGCCGGTTTCGGCGGCATGCGCCGCGAGGGCGAGAGCCTGCGCTTCGCGCCCCGCCTGCCCGAACACCTCAGCCGGCTCGCCTTCCACCTGCGGCTGCGCGAGAGCTGCCTGCGCGTGGAGATCGGTCCCGAGAAGGCCGTCTACACGCTGTTGTCGGGGCCGCCGCTGACGATCCGCCACCACGGCGAGGAGGTGACCCTGTCCACCGACAGTCCCGCTGTGCGCGCCGTTCCGCCAGCCCCGCGGCGCCCGGAGCCCGAGCAGCCCCGGCACCGCGCCCCGAACGCCCGCTAGGCCCTGTCGTTTGGATCATCCCGGGGTCGCGGGGTCTGGCGGCATTCCCCCGAGCTCTTCACGCACCAGACCCCGCTCGGGTCGGCCGGAAGGCACCGCACCTCACAGCCGGCCTGATCCGAACGACAGGGCCCAGAGCGCGCGAGGCGCGGGCCGGGAGGCCGGCGGCCGCAGCGGTGCGCGCTGTCCTCCGCCCGGCCGCGCCCCGCGGGCCCCGGGCGGCGCAGCCGGTTACGTTGGCGCTGATCACCGCACGCGCGGCCGGTTTCCCCACGCCCGCGCGCGGACTCAAGCGACCACAGGGAAGGGCCGGCGATGGCCGACAGCGCGCACCGCACCCGGCCCGCCCGGCGTCCCGTCGCCTCCTCGGCCCCGCCCGCGCCGGCCGGGACGGACGGCCCGCTCGCCGTCGTGGCCGGTCTGTTCACGCTCGCCCAGCTGCTGCTCGTCCACCCGTCGATGGGCCTCGGCTGGGACGAGACCGTGTACGTCAGCCAGGTCTCCGCCCACGCCCCCGCGTCGTACTTCAGCGCGCCACGCGCGCGTGGTGTCAGCCTGCTCGTGGCGCCCGTCGCGTCCTGGTCGTCGTCCACGTCGCTGCTGCGCGGCTACCTCGCCGTCCTCGCGGGCAGTGCCCTTTACCTGGCGCTGCGCGCCTGGCGGGGCCTGTTCCCCGTCCGCGTGCTCGCCACCGCCGCGTCACTGTTCGGCGGCCTGTGGGTCACGCTCTTCTACGCCCCGCAGGCCATGCCCAACTACTGGGTCGCCGTCGGTGCGCTGGCCTGCGCCGGCTGCTTCCTGCGCGGGTGGCGGAACCCGGCCGACCGGTGGGCCCTGGGCGGCGTCGCGGCTGCGGCCGCGCTCATGGCGCTGATGCGGCCCACCGACGCCGTCTGGGCCACCGCCCCGCTGCTCGTCCTCGGGGTCACGAGGCGGCGGTGGCGACCGCTTCTCGCCTTGGTGGCGGGCCTCGCGGCCGGTGCGGCGCAGTGGGTGATCGAGGCGTACGCCGACTACGGGGGCCTGCTGCGCCGTCTCGCCGACGGCTCCCGCCTCCAGGGTGGCCTCGGCCTGCACCTCGCCGTCGACGACCAGCTGCGCAGCCTGGACGGACGCACCCTGTGCCGCCCCTGCGACGTACCGGCTCCGCACCCGGCGGTGACCCTGTGGTGGTGCGCCCTGCCGCTGCTCGCCGCCGCCGGCCTGGCCGTCGCCGTCCGGGCCGGGCGCACGCTGCCCACGCTGCTTCCGCTGGCCTGCGCGGTCACCGCCGCAGTGCCGTACCTGTTCCTCATCGCCTACGCCGCCCCCCGGTTCCTCCTCCCGGCGTACGCCCTGCTGTCCCTGCCCGTCGCAGACGCCCTGCTGTCCCTGCTGACCGGCCCCCGAGGGCGTCCGCGCCCGCTGCTCACGGTGGCCGCGGTGCTCGCGCTCGCCGGGCACCTCGCGGTGCAGTACGCCGTCCTGGGCCACACCGTGCGCCGCACCACCGCGCAGCACCGGGCGTGGGCCCGTACCGCCGCCGAGCTGCACCGGCTGGGGGTGCACCCGCCCTGCCTGGTCACCGGCCATGAGGCCCTGCCGATCGCCTACTACGCCGGCTGTGCCTCCGCCGCCACCTCAGGACCCAACGCGAACGCCACCGCGGCCGGCATCACCCGCACCGCGCACCACGTCCCGACCGCCCACCTCACGCCCCCGGGTGGCGCACCCGCCGACTACGCGCGCACCTGGCGGCCGTACCGCTTGAGCACGCTGCGGATCTACCTGGCGCCCACCGACACGCCGCGATGATCCACACGACACGCCCTAACCCTCCACCCCCAGCTCTCGACGCCACCGGGTGATCTGACGGGAAGGGTCCCCGGTGCACGACCATGGCGTTCGGGTCGCGCGCCGGCCCACCAGCCGCAGCAACGCGGCGCCGATGTCCGCGCACCCGGCGAGGCACGCCGCGTGGGCGAGATGGTGCACATCCCGCAGCTCGGCCGGTGTCACGGGGGTGCTCCCGCGCTCGGCGATCCAGCGCTGCCAGCTGCGCCGCACGTCGGCGACCGCGCCGGGGTGGCTCCAGTGCTCACCGGAGGCGACGGCGGCCGTCCGGCCCCGGGCCGCGTCCAGGGCGTAGCGGTACTCCTCCACGCGCGCGTACTGCACCAGCACCGGCAGTGCGCAACCCGGCGGCGCCGCCCCGGCGGCGTCACGGGCGAAGTCGTACATCACGCCGTGGGTGCCGTGCCAGCGCGCGGAGTAGTAGTGCAGCACCTGAAGGTGCCCCTCGACGCTGTACGGGTCGCGCCGGTGCAGTTCGTCCCACCAGCGGGCCAGCTCTCGCCGCCGTACCCCGGACGGGTACAGCCGGGCCACCGAGACGAGTGACACCCATGGTGTCGGGTCCTGCGGGCAGGCCTCCGCCGCCGCGTGGCAGGCCGACACCGCCGAGTCGATGCGCCGCTGCTCGATCGGCACGCCCCGCCCGGCGGCGATGGCCACCTTGAAGGCCCGCGTCGTCTCCGTCGCGGCCCGCAGCACCAGTGCGTCGGCGCTGCGCGGCTCGGCGGCCAGCCAGGTCTCCACCGTCGAACGGTCCGCGCAGGCCTGCGCCAGCAGCCGTACCCGGTGTCCGCGCACCGCCCAGTCGGGGCCCGTGGCCCGCAGCAGCGCGCGCAGCCCCTGCCAGCGGCCGATGACGACGTCCTGGCGTGCGGAGGTCAGGGCGGCGTCGCCGCAGTCGGGGTCGAAGTCGGGCGTGAAACGCTCCCGCGTCATCGTCCTGCCTCCCCCTCAGAAGTCGGTGGGGAGGCCCTCGAAACCGCCCGGCGCCAGGGCCGGGCCGGCGGCCGGGACGTAGTCCGTCTCCACCGTGCGCGAGGCGTCGAGCCTCGCCGGCCGGTAGTACTCGCTGCCCCGCCGCCAGTACCAGAGCATCGGCACCAGACCGGCCGCAAGCCCGCCCAGCCCGATCCCGACCGCCGCGCCGCTCAGCTCGGCCAGCGACTCGGCGAAGACCCAGAACATGAACGCCGAGCCGAGCAGCGGCCACAGCCCGTTCAGCAGGAAGGCACCCGGCGACGACAGCAGCGTCCTGCGGTAGGCGACGACGACCGCCACGCCGACGAGACCGTAGTACACGGCGATCTGCAGGCCGATGGCGCGGATCGCGTCGGCGAGGATCTCACCCACCGTGCCGAGGGCCGTGGACGCGACGAACAGGACCAGCGCCACCGCGCCCACCACGGCGATCGCCACCCACGGCGTGTTCCAGGTGCGGTGCACCCAGCCCAGCGCCGCCGGCATGGTGCGGTCCCGGCCCATCGCGAACAGCGACCGCGTGACCTGGATCAGCGTCGTCTCCAGCGTCGCGATCGTGGAGAGCATCACCGCGACCGTCAGCAACTTCCCGCCCCAGCCGGGCCAGATCACCTCACCCAGCGCGGCCGGCACGTCGGCGCCGTGCGCGGCGATCCGCTCCGGCGTGAGGAGCGTGTTCACCAGGACGGTGAACACCTCGAACAGGACGAACACCACACCCACACCGATCAGCCCCGCCGGACCGGCCGTACGGCGGCTGTTGCGGGTCTCCTCACTGAGGTTGCTGGTGACGTCCCAGCCCCAGTAGGAGAACGCGGCCACCAAGGTCCCGGAGGCGAACCCGGACACGCCGTCGAAGTGGCCGAGTCCGAACCACGACCAGTCGAAGGACCGGGCGTGGCCGACGTGGCCCAGCGCCAGTACCGCGAACAGCACCAGGATCGCCAGCTCCACACCGGACATGAGCAGTTGGGCCCGCGCGGTGAGGCGGGCGCCGCCGAGCACCACGCCCAGCATCAGCAGGAACCAGCCCGCGCCGACCAGCGTGGACAGCGCGGTGTCGTCCGCGAGGCCCGGGTCGAACAGGGCGAGCGTCAGCGATCCGGCGGGCAGCGAACCGGCCACCATGAACAGGGTCGCCGACACCACCAGGGCCCAGCCGCTCAGGAACCCGAGAAAGGGATGCAGCGTCCGGCCCACCCACGAGTAGCCGGCGCCCGCGTTCGCGTCGAGGCGGCCGAGCCGGCTGAACGCCAGCGCGATGCCGATCATCGGTATCGCGCAGTAGAGCAGAGCGGCCGGGGCCGCCAGCCCCACCGCGCCGACCAGGACCGCCGTCGTCGCGGCCAGCGAGTACGCCGGTGCGCTGCCGGCGACCGCCATCACCACGGTGTCCGTCATGCCCAGGGCACCGGCCTGCAGCCCTCTGCCGCCGCTGTTGCTCATGGTCGCTGCTTTCGCTCGTGCCGGCGCGCGGGTGGACCGGCGCCGGCGACGTGGGGGGTGGGGGGTGCCGCCGCGGCCCCGTGGGGAGGCCCCGGGGGCGCGGTGACCGCGCAGCCGGCGGGACCGTACGCCGGTGCGTGGACGGACGGTCACGCGGAGTGTGCGAGTGATGATAGCGGCAGCCCTCGGCGCGCCAGGACGCCCCCGAAGGCGCAGGCGGGCCACCGGCCAAGGGGGTTGGACCCGGCCGAACGGGAAACGCGGAACAGGCAGACGCAAACACGCCACACGCACATCACGAGGCGACACGGCACCCGAGGGAGGCAGCATGGGCACCCGCCCCGAACCGATGGCCGACGACGCCTACCAGCCCACCGGAAGCAACGAGGAGCAGGAGGACGCCGCGCCCCTGGACATGCAGGACGCCGTCGGCGAACGCACCTATGACGACACCCTGGACGAGGGCTATTCGCCCCCGGAGAAGCCGCTCGGCGTCACCAAGCACGGCACCACCGCCGCCGAGCAGCACGACGGGGAGAGTCTCGACCAGCGGCTCGCCCAGGAGCAGCCGGACGTGCAACCGCCCGCCGGCGACGCCATCGGCGACCTTCCCGGCGGCGAGGGCGAACCCGTCGACCCGGAGGCCGGAGCGGACCGCGCCGGGCGTCTTGTCGCACCCGACGAGGGTGTGCGGCCCGACACCGAGAAGGACGCCGTCGCCGTGGACAAGGGCATCGACGCGGGCGCGGCCGGCGCGGAGGAGGCCGCGATGCACATCGTCGACGACGACGTGACGGAGAGCTGACCGATACCTCTTCCCACGGGGCACGACGTGGGGCGGTCTCCTCGACGGCGAGGAGACCGCCCCACGGCACGGTCCCGGCTCGAAGCGTCCGGCCCGTCAGGGCAGCAGCTTGTCCAGCGCGGCGGGCCCCTCCCGGTCCAGCTTGCGCTTGGCCCACTCCAGATTGCGCGGAGTGATGTCACGGCCCGCGGCCAGCACGACGTCCTCCGCGGAGACGTCGGTACCGGTGCGGGCGTGCAGCAGGCTGTCGGGAGTGGCCCGGTCCTCGGACGGCTTGGACGCCTCGGGCTGTGGTGTCGGCATGGCAGTGCTCCCTCCGGTCCGGACGGCTGCGACGACCCGGTGCGCGCAACGAGTCCACTCTCACCATTCATCCATCCGGCGCACCCTGCATCCGGACGGCGCGGGCAGGCGGGCCGCAGCCGTTTCTGTGCCGCCGGAGTACCGCGGTGCCGCCCGTCGTAACCCTCCCCGCGCCGATCGCCCGGGATGCCGCGCTGTGGCGCCCGACGTCTAATGGGAAAGGTCGGACGGGAGAGGGTCGAGCACCCCACCCGGCATACGCCAGGAAGGGCGCCCATGGCACGCACCCGGGAACGCACTGGGGGACACCGACGCGCCGCGCCAGGCGGCGCGTCGGCCGCGGGGGGACTGCGCGGGCTGGGAGAGTGGTGCGCCCGGCACTTCGTCGTCGTCATCGTGGCCTGGCTCGTCGCCCTGGCGGCGCTCCAGGTGCTCAACCGCAGCTTCGGCGGCGAGTACTCCGACAACTTCTCCCTGCCCGGCGTGCAGTCCTCGCAGGGCCTGACCGTTCTCAAGGAGCACGACCCGGCGGCCGGCGGCTACGGCAGCCAGATCGTCCTGCACGACGGCAGCAAGTCCCTGACGGCGCTCGGCTCACAGATGTCCACGACGGTCGGCGACCTGCAGAAACTGCCACACGTCCTCAGCGCGCAGAATCCGCTCACCGCCCCGGGCTCCACAAAAGGCAAGCCGCCGCAGGGCGGTGTCGGCCCGCTGTCGAGTGACGCAAAGACCGGGTACATCACCATCCGCTTCGACGTGCAGCCCTCCACGCTCGGCGACGACTACCTGAAAGGCGTGAACTCCGCCGTCCAGCCGCTGCGTTCGGCCGGCGCGCAGGTCGAGTACGGCGGACCGCTCGGCGAACTCGCCCGGCCCGCAGCGGACGACCGGGTCAGCGAGCTGATCGGCTTCGCCGTGGCCATCGTGGTGCTGCTGGTCGGCTTCGGCAGCGTCATCGCCGCGGGTCTGCCCCTGATCACCGCGCTGATCAGCGTCATCGGCGGCCTGGCCTGCCTGGGCCTGCTCGCCGCCGCGTTCACCTTCGCCACCGTCTCCCCGACCCTGGCCACGATGATCGGACTGGGCGTCGGCATCGACTACGCCCTGTTCCTGACCACCCGTCACCGGCAACATCTCATGGACGGCGCTGATCCCGTGCGAGCCGCGGGCGGGGCCGCCACGACGAGCGGACGCGCCGTCCTGGTCTCCGGCACGACCGTGATCATCGCCCTGGCCGGCCTGTACGCGTCCGGCGTCTCCTTCATCGGCAAGCTGGGACTCGCCGCCGCCGTCACGGTCGTCACCGCCGTGCTCGGTGCGCTCACCCTCGTCCCGGCGCTGCTCGGGCTGATCGGGAAACGCATCGACCGCTACCGGGTGCGCCGGCCGGTCGCCGAGACCGATGCCGCCCCGGGGTCGGTGCCGCACGGCACCTGGCACCGCTACGCCCAGCGCGTGGCGCACAGACCCTGGTACTACCTGGCCGCGGGCGTGGTGACCGTCGTCGTCCTCGCCATTCCGGTCTTCTCCCTCCAGCTCGGCCACATCGGCGACGGCGCCGACCCGACCTCCTTCACCGACCGGCGCGCCTACGACCTGATGACCAACGCCTTCGGCCCCGGCTCCAACGGCCCGCTCACCGTCGTCATCGACCAGAGCGGCGTACCCGCCGACCAGCGTTCGGCCCTGTCCTCCCAGGCGCAGAAGACCCTGAACGCCGTGGCCGGCGCCGCCACCGTCACCCCGCTGACCCCCACCACGGACGGCGACGTCCTGATCGGCACCGTCTACTCCAAGTACAGCCCGCAGAACGCCGGCACCACCGACCTCACCAACCGGCTGGTGGACACGACCCTGCCCGACGCGGTCGCCGGCACCCACGCCAAGGGCTACGTCACCGGCACCACCGCCGCCCAGGTCGACTTCCGCGACATCGTCTCCAGCCGGCTGCCGCTGATCATCGGCGTGGTCGTCGCCCTCGCCTTCCTGATCATCCTCGCCGTCTTCCGCGGACTGCTCGTCGCCGTCAAGGCCGCCGTGCTCAACGTGCTGTCCATCGCCGCCTCCTACGGCGTGGTCGTCGCCGTCTTCCAGTGGGGCTGGGGCGGGCCGGCGCTCGGCGTCTCGGGCAAGGTGCCCATCGAGAGCTATGTGCCGATGATGATGTTCGCGATCATCTTCGGACTGAGCATGGACTACGAGATCTTCCTGCTCTCCCGCGTCCACGAGGCCTGGCTGCACACCGGGGACGCGAAAGCGTCGGTCGCGCACGCCCTGGAGATCACCGCGCGGGTGATCACCTGCGCGGCACTGATCATGGTGAGCGTGTTCGCCGCGTTCATCCTCAGCGACAACATCGTGGTGAAGATGCTCGGCCTGGGCCTCGCCGTCAGCGTGCTCATCGACGCCACCGTGGTGCGGCTGCTGATGGTGCCAGCGGTGATGACCCTGCTCGGCAAGCACGCCTGGTGGACACCCCGCTGGCTGGACCGGATCTTGCCGCACATCGACGCCGAGGGTGAGTCGGCCGGACAGGCGGACGGCGTCAGCGGGCGTCCGGCGGCATCGGCGCGAGGGCGAGCATCGTGACGTCGTCGCGGATCTCGGGGCAGAACCGCACGAGGTCGGCCCAGACCAGGCCCGGCAGCGTGTCCGGGCCCGCCTCGGCGAAACCCGCCAGCCGCTCCTCGAGCGGATAGAACTCACCGGCCTCGTCGCGCGCCTCCAGCACCCCGTCCGAGGCCAGCAGCAGCCGGTCGCCGGGCAGCAAGGGCACCGCCGCACCGGCCTGAGGAAGCGTGTCGGCCAGCCCCAGGCCGAGCGGCGTCCACGGCTTCACCGGCACCTCGGTGACCGTGCCGCCGCGCAGCAGGAGGGGCGCCGGATGACCGCAGGACACGACGCGCACCGCGCGCGTGTCCGCACCGAACTCCAGCAGCACGGCCGTCGCGAACAACTCCGCGTGCTCGGTGCGCGCCGAGTCCACCACCAGCCGCCGGTCCAGGCGCGCGGCGACCGACTCCACGTCCGGCTCGTCGAGCACCGCCTCCCGGAAGGCGCCCAGCACGGAGGCCACCGTCGCGACGGCCGACAGGCCGTGCCCCTGCACATCGCCGAGGACCGCCCGCACGCCGTACGGCCCGCTGCGGACGTCGAAGAAGTCGCCGCCGACCAGCGTGCCGCGCTCCGCCGCCCGGTACAGCCCCGTGCAGCGCACCGGCCCGACGCGCTCCGGCACCGGCGGCACGACGGCGCGCTGCGCGGCCTCGGCGACGGTGCGCTCCAGGTCCAGCTGGGCGTCGCGGCGGCTGCGCACGAAGGACACGAAGATGCTCAGCGCCGCGACGAAGGACAGGGTGAGCAGGTCGGTGTTGCCGGGGCGGTTCAGATGGAAGACGGGGATGTTGAGCACGGCGAGGGCCGCGCCTCCCAGTACGGCGGTGGCGATCGGCCCGTACGACATCACGGCCAGCGGCGGGATGGCGCCGAGCAGGAAGCCGATGTCCTGGGCCTCGGGAGTGACAAGGGAGGCCGCGCACACACCGGCGATCAGCAGCACGGGCAGCACGCGCACCCACGGAGGCGGCGGCGCACCGCGCAGCCAGCCCCGCCGGTCCTGCTCCCGGCCCGCCACCGCACCACGCAGCCTCGCCACACCCCCACGCTCCTACGACCCTCCACCTCCCGCACCCCGGGTCGGGCCGAGCGGCGCTGTCAGTGCCGGGTGCGATGCTGGGGCACACGGCATGATCCACGGGCGATCGCAGGCGAGGGGGGAGAGGCGTCATGGGTTACCAGGGCCAGGTGTGGCGACTGACCGGTGCGACGGGCGCGATCGGAGAGGTCGTCGTCGAGGAGGCCGACTTCCCCTGGCTGCGCGGGCGGTTCGCCGCCGGTCCGGCCTTCGGTTCGGTGCGCGCCTTGTTCGAGCGGGAGCTGGCGCTGGCCGACGACGAGGACTGGGACGCGTGGGAGCGGGTCTGGGACGACATCTCCCGCACGGTGACCCTGCACGCCCCGGACGGCCCGGTCGCCGAGTTCCTGCTGCACATCGAGGACGACCGTGCCTGGTTCCGCTGGAGCGACGAGCCCCTCGCCGACGACCGGGCCGACGCTCCGGCGGGCAGTGGTCCCGCGGAGCCGAGAGCCTAGAGGGTCGTCGATCAGCCCCGCAGCAGGTCCTCGGCCTCGGCGAGGATCGCCGTGACCCGCAGGCCGAAGGCGGCATCGCACGGGTGGGGGCTGCCGTCCCGGGCGGCTGCCAGCAGGGCCTCGACGGCCCGGGCGTACGACTGCTGCGCCCCCTGGCTCCGCTCCGGGAGCCGCGTCACGCCCGACTCGCCGCGCAGTTCCACCACGGCGCCGGCGGCCGCGGGCGGTGCGGTCAGGCTCAGGTCCAGCGCGCTGGAGGCTCCGCCGGCATGCCGCAGCACCAGGTGCACGGTGTCCTCGGGCCCGTGTGCCGCGGCGGCCACCTGCTCGACGTCACCCAGCACCGGCAGGAGGACGGACAGCGCGTGCGGGCCGACGTCCCACAGCGCGCCGCGCTCCCGGCGCCAGGGGGAGGCCGCGTAGGGGCTGCCCTCGGCGAACGCCGCGCCCAGCCACTGCGCCCGCGCGGTGAACCAGCCACCCTGGTCCGCCTGTTCGGTGATCCACGCCTCGGACTCCGGCTGGAACCGGGTGGTGAAGAAGATGATCGAGGCGACCTGGGCGTCCCGCACCGCGTCGGCCACGGCGCGCCCGCCGGTGACCGAGGTGGCCAGCGGCTTGTCGAGGAGCAGGTGCCGGCCCGCCCGGGCGGCCCGCGCCGCGAGTCCGGCCTGTACGTCGGGCGCCAGCGCGACGGCGACGGCGTCCACGTCGGCGAGCAGGTCGTCCACGTCGTCGTAGGCCCGGGTGCCGTGGCTTCCGGCCAGTTCCTTGGCCGCCTCGGGCCGGCGGCCCCAGACGCCCACCAGGTCCACGGCCTCGTGTGCGGCGAGCGCGGGGGCGTGCACCAAGCGTGCCCAGGGTCCGGTGCCGAGCAGTCCGATGCGCATGCCACTCCTTCACAGGGTCGTCTTCACGGTCCTCCGGCGAGGTCGCGCACGAGCGTGGCACACCGCCGGGTCCGCGGACACCCCGGACCGAATGGACCGAACGGACCAGCTCACGCCGCCGGGCGCTCGGCGGGCCCGGCCGGGTCGGACGCCGCGGCGTCCGCCGCGTGTTTGCGCGGGGAACCCGCCCGCCCGCCGCGCACCAGACGCAGATGGCGTCGGCGCGCCGCGTGCCGGTGCCTGACCGGCAAGGCGGTGAACAAGCGGTCCTCCATACGATCCATGATCAGCAGCAGAACGGACAGCAACGGCAGCAGCAGAACGGCGACCCAGACCACGACAGCCCCCTAGGCCCTCGGGAATGTCTTCACGGGTGCTCCGGGCCGAGCCGATGATGCGTTCGAAGCCGGTGAAGAATCCGTGACGATACGCGGTTGGATATGCGTAAAGCAGACGGTATGTCCCTCTGATATCTCCGGCAACACGGCGACAAGACCGGTGACTTTGCCGGTCCGCGCGCGGCAGCCCCCCGCCGACAGTGACACCGCCAGCCCCACGGCGGCGCCCGCAGGCGGTCGCGGCACCCCAGCCGTGCCCTCGTCCGGGCGGGCGTTCGCCACGACCGAGAGGACCACTCGTCGTGCAGCACCCGCGCACCAGCACCGCGGCCCACGGGGCGGGCAACCCCTATGAGCGCGGCCCGGCGCCGACCGCGGCGAGCATCGAGGCGCTCCGCGGGCCGTACGCCGTCTCCGGGACGACCGTCTCGCGGCTCTCCGTCACCGGCTTCGGCGGGGGCACCCCACCGCCGGCACCGTCCACCTCGGCGACACCGACCTGACCCGGCTCGCCCCGCACCGCATCGCCCGGCTTGGTGTGGCCCGCACCTTCCAGAACATCGTCACCACCGAGGGCACGGTCGCCGACAACCCAAGGCGGGTTGAAGATCGCGGGGCAGAAGATCAAGGCGACCGACACGGGCCTGTCCGCACAGGTCTCCGCGCTGCGCAAGGAGGGCGTGAAGGCGATCCTGATCAGTGCCGGGCCCACCCAGACCGCCTCCCTGGCCGGTGTCGCCGCCTCCCGCGGCCTGCGCGTCCCCGTCGTCAGCAGCGCTCCCGGATTCGCGCCCCAGCTGATGAAGACCCCGGCCGCGCCGGCCCTGGCCGCGATGCTCCACGTGGTCAGCGCCGCGCCCGCGGTCAGCTCCCCCCTGCCCGGCGTACGGCGGATGGTGACGGCGTACCAGAAGAAGCATCCCGGATCGCCCGTCGACTCCGGCGTGCTGTCCGGCTGCAACGCCGCCGAGCTGCTCGGCGCCGACCTGTAGAAGGCGTGCGCGGCGGGCAGCCTCGCTCGTGAGGACGTCGTCAAGGCCCACCGCGCGCGGAAGAACGCCGACGCCGGCCTCGGCACTCCCCAGGACTTCTCCGGCGTCAACCGTCCCGCGAGCCTGGCCTCCTCTACGTGCTCAGGCCGGACGCGAAGGCGGTGGGGCGGTCTGGTGGCCGTGGAGGAGGCGCACCGGGCGCCGGGCGTGGAGGAGCATCTGAGGGGGCGCCACTCCTGAGGAGGCCGCTCGGGGCCCGGCCACCACCGGCGAAGGTTCGGGATGCGTGTACCCGAACGGGCCAACGCCGGGCCCCGAGCCTGTACTCTCTGTGCTGCCGGTTCCGATGCCGGTTACGGGAGTTGGGGGCGCAATGCGGCGTGACGGGGAGCTGTCCACGGAGATCGACGCCACCGTGCCGACGGCCGCGCGCATGTACGACCACTACCTGGGCGGCAGGGACAACTACGCCGCCGACCGTGCGGCGTGCGAGCAGCTCGACAAGGTCGTCCCCAGCACCCGCCGGCTCGCCCTGAACAACCGCCACTTCCTGCAGCGCGTCGTGCGGACCCTCGCAGGGGAGCACGGCATCCGGCAGTTCCTGGACCACGGTTCAGGTCTGCCCACCCAGGAAAACGTCCACCAGGTCGCCCAGCGTCTCGATCCCACCGCGCACGTCGTCTATGTCGACAACGACCCCATGGTGCTGGTGCACGGCCGGGCGCTGCTGGAGCAGGACGAGCGCACCACCGTCATCCACGCCGACCTGCGCGACACGGACAAGATCTTCGACCACCCCGACACGCGGCGCCTGATCGACTTCTCCCAGCCCGTCGCCGTGCTGTTCAACTCCGTCTTCCACTGCATCCCCGACAGCGACACCGACGGGCCGCTCGCGGTGGCCCGCCGGGTCGCGCGGCGCCTCGTGCCCGGCAGCTACCTGGTGATGTGCCAGCTGGTCAGCGAGGATCCCGAGGTGCGCGCCTTCGTCACCGACTTCATGGACCAGGCGACGCAGGGCCGCTGGGGCCGCGTGCGCCAGGAGAAGGACGTCGCCGAACTCTTCGAGGGGCTGGAGATCCTGGAGCCAGGCCTGGTGGAGGTCTCCACCTGGCGCCCGGACACCGAGGTCGCGCCGCGCCAGCTCAGCCACGAGTGGATCGAGTTCGGCGGAGTGGGCCGGATCGTCTGACCCCTTGCATCTGCACGCACCGAGCCCCGCTCGGGTCGGCCCAGAGGTACCGCACCTCACAGCCGGCCTGATCCGAACGACAGGGCCTGGTCTTAGGTGTAGCGGCTCTTCACCGTCTCGCGCAGCAGCTCGATCGTCTCGCGTGGCTTGAGGGCCTCATCCGCGAGGCGGTCCAGGGCGAAGCGGTATTCCTCGGTCTCGTCGCGGTCCTCGAGGAAGTTCGCGCTGCGGATGTGCTCCAGGTAGACCACGTCCGGCAGATCGAGACCGTCGAAGCGCAGGTAGGTGATCGGGATCGCGGGCGCCGACGCGTTCGTCACGTCCAGCGGCACGACCTGGACGGTCACGTTCGGGCGTTCCGCCATCTCGATGAGGTGCTCGAGCTGCTCGCGCATGACGTCCTTGCCGCCCAGCACGCGCAGCAGGACCGATTCGTCGACGACCGCCCACAGCTGCGGCGCGTCCTCACGCAGCAGCAGCCGGGCCCGGCGCATCCGCAGCTCCACGCGGCGCTGCACCTCGCCCGCCGGCGCGTTCGGCAGGCCACGCTTGACGACGGCCTGCGTGTAGGCCGGAGTCTGCAGCAGGCCGGGCACGTACTGGATCTCGAAGGTGCGGATGGTGGCCGCCGCCTCCTGGAGCCCCACCAGCCGCTCGAACCACTCCGGCATCAGCCGCTTGTCGTAGCGCTGCCACCAGCCGGGCTCACCGGCCCGCCGCAACAGCCTCAGCAGCACCGAAGCCTGGTAGTCGTCGGTGCCGTACAGCGTCAGCAGGTCGCGCACATCGTTCTCGGCCGGAGGGCGGCGGCTCTTGCCGGACTCGATGCGGGACAGCTTGGCGCCGCTGAAACCGAGTTCCTTGGCGGCCTGGTCCTGGGAGTACCCGGCGTCCTCGCGGAAACCTGCCAGCTGGACGCCGACCAGCATCTTCAGCAAAGTCGGCGCGGGCTCCGACCGGTCCAGATACGATTCCAGCCGGGAGAGGCGATGCGACTGAGCGGACATCCTTTACTCCCCGTTGACCGGCAGACCTGGCGGCCAGAATATCGTACTCGTTCCCGATACGGCCCATCATCCGACCGATCCGGGGGAGTTGGGTCCGAGCCCGGGTCGGCCGAACGGGCCCCGGGGCCGCGTCAGACCAAGTGGTCGAACTCGCCGTCCTTCGCGCCCGCCAGGAACGCCGCCATCTCCGAGGCCGTGTAGATCAGCGCGGGGCCGTCCGGGTCACGGGAGTTGCGCAGCGCGATGCCGCCCTCGGTCAGGGGTGCGACTTCCACGCAGTTCCCCTCGGCGTTGCTGTACCGGCTCTTCATCCACCGGGCGTCCAGCGAACTCGCTCGCACTCCGTTGCGTACTGGTGGCATCGCAGTCTCCTTGCCGTGACCGACCCGTCGACGCAGTGTCGCGCAATTTCTCGTGCAATTGCACGCGAGCGCCGTCAGCGTGGATAATAGCCGTGGCGTCAACCCTCGGGACGATGCCCGGTCCTGACGTCATTTCAGGGAGAAGACGTGCTCTCACCTGCGCCGACAGCGCCACGGTCATCGGGCGCCGCCGGGGTGTGCGGGCACGTGAGGCACTCGGCCGGCGAACCGTCCGGCCTCCCGGGCCGACCGGCCCCTGCGAGCTGACCCGACCGCCGTGGAAAGGCCCCACGTCATGCGCACCGCTCCGACCGGACAGCAGAGCACATCGCGCACGGAGAGCGCCGCTCCCGCCGCGGCAGCGACCCTGCAGGCGCCGCTCGCCGGCCTCGGGCAGGTGCCCTGGGCGGAGATCAAGGACTCCACCGGCTCCGCCGCGGCGATCCCGCTGCTGCTGAACAAGATCGCCTGGGGAGACCCCGCGACGGCCCGTGCCGCGCTGGAGGATGTGCGGAAACGCATCTGCCAGTACGGCTTCGTGGTGGAACAGGCCACCGCCGTCACCGTCCCGTTCCTGTGGGAACTGGCCCAGCTGCCTCACGTCTCCTGCCGGGCGCGGGTCATCCAGCTGCTCAAGAGCATCGCGGACGCCCGGCAGTGGGAGAGCACCGCCGCCGCCTACCCCAAGCTCCTCAACCACCGCGAGAACCACGTGACCTGGGAGCGGGCCGCCCGTCAGGCCGTGCGCGACCGGCGCGGTGTGCTGCGCCATCTGATGGCCGAGGGTGACGCGGAGATCTCGCGCGCCACCACCGAACTGGCCCGCGCGCTCGGCGAGTGGGGATCGCACGTCTCGGACAGCGGACAGCGCGTGTGAGGCGGCCGCGCCTGGTGTAGTCGTGGACCCCAGCGAGGAGAAACCGCTTACTCCTGACTCCGCACCTGGGAAGGCCACCGCCGATGGCGTCGTCGCTGGAAAGACCGCTCGACCACCGCTACCGGGACGAACACCCGATCCGCACGCTCGCCTACCTCTTTCGCGCCGACCGCCGTCGCCTCGCCGCAGCGGTCGTCGTCTTCACCGTCAAGCACAGCCCCATATGGCTGCTGCCGCTGATCACCGCGTCCATCATCGACACCGTCGTCCAGCACGGGCCGGTGGACCGGATCTGGACCTCGACCGGGATCATCATGTTCATCCTGGTCGTCAACTACCCGCTGCACCTGCTGTACGTCCGTCTCCTCTACGGCAGTGTGCGGCGCACGGGCACCACACTGCGCTCGGCGCTGTGCACGCGCATGCAGCAGCTCTCCATCGGCTACCACTCCCGGGTCAGCGCGGGCGTGCTGCAGGCCAAGGTGGTGCGCGATGTCGAGACGGTCGAGCAGATGGTCCAGCAGACCGCCGAGCTGGGCCTCGGTGCCCTCACCGTGCTGACCGGCGGACTGGTCATCATCGCCGTGCGCACACCGGAGTTTCTGCCCGTCTTCCTCGTGGTCGTCCCCGCCGCCGCCCTGCTCGTCGCCCGGTTGCGGGCCCGCCTGCGCACCCACAACGAGAACTTCCGGCACGAGGTGGAGACCCTCTCCTCGCGCGTCACGGAGATGACCCGGCTCATCCCGGTCACTCGCGCCCACGGCCTGGAGGGCAAGGCGCTGCGCCGCATGGACGGCACCCTGCGCCGGCTGCTGAGCTCCGGGATGCGCCTCGACCTCGTCAACGGCCGCTTCGGCTCGCTTTCCTGGGTGGTGCTCAACGTCGTCGGCGTGTGTGTCCTCGCGGGTGCCGCCCTCGTCTCCTATCACGGCGTGTGGGGCGTGAGCGCCGGTGACGTCGTCATGCTCAGCGCCTTTCTCACCACCCTCACCAACTCCACGACCACCCTGGCAGGCCTCGCACCCGTGATCACCAAGGGCCTGGAGTCCGTCCGCTCCGTCGGCGAGGTCCTCCAGGCGCCCGAACTGGAGGACAACGAGGGCAAGACCGAACTCACCTCCCTGCGCGGCGCCGTCACCTTCGAGCGCGTCGGCCACGCTTACGACGCCGACCGGGTCGTGGTGCGCGACTTCACGCTGTCCGTCGCGCCCGGTGAGACCGTCGCGCTCGTCGGCGCGTCCGGCGCGGGCAAGTCGACCGTGATGAACCTCGTCATCGGCTTCATCCGGCCCACCTCGGGGCGGCTGCTGCTGGACGGCACCGACATGGCCACGCTCGACCTGCGCACCTACCGCCGGTTCGTGTCCGTCGTACCCCAGGAGTCGATCCTGTTCGACGGCACGGTCCGGGAGAACGTCGCCTACGGCATGGAGGACGAGGCGGACGAGGAGGCCGTGCGGGCCGCGCTGCGCGACGCCAACGCGCTGGAGTTCGTCGACCGGTTCCCGCAAGGCCTGGACACACTGGTGGGTGAGCACGGGGCGCGCCTGTCGGGCGGGCAGCGCCAGCGGCTCGCCATCGCCCGCGCGCTGATCCGCGACCCCAAGGTGCTGATCCTCGACGAGGCGACCTCGGCACTCGACACCCGCTCCGAGGCGCTGGTGCAGCAGGCGCTCGCCCGGCTGCTGCACGGCCGCACCACCTTCATGGTCGCGCACCGGCTGTCCACGGTCCGCGGCGCCGACCGGATCGTGGTGATGGGCGAGGGCCGCATCCTGGAGACCGGCACCCACGAGGAACTCCTTCGGCGCGGCGGGGCCTACACGGCGCTGCACGCCGGGCAGGCGGCCTGAGCGGCGGCTGCACGCGCGTCGTCGTCCCCGAGGAGCCACCCACCCCGGTGCCGCGCGGACCGGCCGCGGTCGGCGATCCCCTCTCGGGTGCATCGTCGCCGCGGAGCGTTCGACCGCGCCGGGGAGACGGTGGACGGCGGGAACAAAGGCCGACGGGGTCCGGGGCGCAAGAAGTAATGTACTGATGGGTAAAACATGGGAGGCCGGCCCGGGGCTGCCTCACGGTCAAGGGCGCCCATGCCTGCGGTCCGGGTGTCCGAACGAAACGACACCACCTGACATCCCGTGAGGAGACTTGGGCACCATGGGAGCCACTGCGCCCGACGCCGCCACCGAGGGATCCGGCGCGCCGCTCGCCGGGGTGCGGCACGACACCTTCACGGTGTCACTCCGTCTCGCCGCCCCGCCTGGCGCCGTGTTCGAAGCGTTCTCCGATGCGCCCCTCCGGCGCCGGTGGTTCAAGCTGCCCGGCCGCGAGGTGGCGTACCGGCACGACTTCGCGGTGGACGGCGGTGAGGCCGCGTCGAGTGTCTTCCCCGTTCCCGGCGCACCGCCGGAACAACTCGGCTACCGGTCCCGGTACCTCGACATCACGCCGTGCTCGCGGATCGTCTACGCCTACACGGCCCGCGTGGACGACGTCGTGCGATGGTCCTCGCTCGTGACCGTCGAACTGGACCCGGAGGCGGACGGCACCCGGCTGCGGTGGACCGAGCAGGCGGCCTTTCTGGCGGCGTCGGCGGAGCCGCAGCACGACCTCCCGCACCTGCGCGGCGCCACCCGCCTTCGGTTGAACGGCCTGGCGGCCGCCCTGGCGGCCGAAGCCTGAGCCGGGCCCCCTCGCCGCGGCCGGCGTCAGGTCGCGCTGCTGCGGTGGGTGCGGTGGCGGCAGGCCGCGTCGTGGGACGTGCCCAGACTGGTCCACCAGCGTTCGCAGCAGGCCGCCCCCAGTTCCGCGCGGACGAGGGCCTCCGTCGCGTTCGGCCGCGCGGGCGGCGCGCCGCCGCCGCACCCGGGGCGTTCCGTCTCCCGCACCAGGGCGATCAAGGGGACCAGACTCGCTGCGCTGAACAGACACCCGGCCTGGGCGGGACCGTGGCCGAAGTCCAGGACGGCCGTCCAGGCCAGGCCGGCGCTGGTGACGACGTAGAGCGCGCACAGGGCGCCGGCGGACCAACTCATCGGTGGACACCGTTCGTAGACAGGGAGGCCGTGCTCTCCGTCCAACTCCCTCCGGCGCGGCGAAGAAGCGGGTCCTGGCGACTCGCCCTCGGTTCGGGTGCATTCGGCGGACGTGCCCGTGCCGTGATGGTTCCGCGACCCGTGCGTGACAAATTTGGTCGCCACGGCCCGTCATGGCCGTAAATCCTGCCATTCAGCGAGGAAAGCGTGCATGATCCTGCCAGGGCGGGGCATACGGAGCAAAAAGTCGAGAGAGGGGAGCTCCGTGCTTGTTCCGGACCCGAAGGTCGTCAGACATCTGCTGACGCGGTACGCATCACTCAAGATCGCTCAGGCGGAGAGGGAGAGGCCGGCGACGGCCCGGGAGTTGGAGGACGTGAGCTACACCCTGTGCGTCCTGATGGGCACCACGAGCGTGTACGACGCGATCGCCAGGGCGGACGCCCTGCTTCTGGCGGCGAACCGGCCACAGCCGCAGACCAGCGAGACGGACGGCGACAACGGCCTGTCCCTTGCGGTGTGACCCGCACGGACCCCTGACGACCCGCACACCGGCCGATCGCCGGTGTGCGGGACTGCGGGGTAACGCACCCGGGCGTCGGCGAGGGCGCCTAGACTCGACCCTCGTGCCCACCACGCGGGCCCACGAGAGGAAGAGCACCGGGTGTTCCAGGATTCCCCCATCTACGACCGACTGATCGCCGAATGCGGAGACGTACCCACCGAGGTGCGCCGGGAGGCCGAGCGCGTGAACAGGGAGCTGGAAATGGTCCTGCGCCCGCTGCGCTCTCCGGGCTACCACGACCCGTCCCAGCGCCCCGCCCCCCACCCCGGCGCCGGCTGGCAGCGCACCGCCATGCTGCCCGCACCGCGCCCGCAGTGACCCCGTACCGGCCGGGTCCGCCCCTACGGCTCAGGGCAGGACGCAGCCGGTGCAGTTGACGTGCTGGGGCCGTCGGTCCGTGAGGGGCCGCCCCAGCCATTCGGCGATGGCGCGGGCGATCGGCTGGCCCGTGTCCACCTCCACGAAACCGAACTGGCCCGACTGGTTGCACTCCAGGAACCACCAGGTCCCGTCGGCGTCCTCGGCGAAGTCGAAGGCGCCGTACGCCAGTTCCGCCTCCCGCAGATAGCCCTGCACCGCCTCCGCCACCCGCGGCGGCACCTCGACCGGCTGCCACGGTCTGCCCGACGCGTCGAAGCGGACGTCGACCAGGTCCGGATGCGCCTGCGGATCGGCCGGCTTGCGGGCGGCCAGCAGGCGCTCCCCGACGGCGGTCAGCCGGATGTCGGCCCGTTTGGCGATCCGGCGCTGCAGCAGGGTCGGGCCGTAGGCGACGGCCGAGAAGTCGGTATCCGGCGCGATCCGGCTGGTCGGCACCGCCCGCGGCGGATCCTGCGGATGCGCGCCGGAGACCGGCTTGACGACCAGATCCGGATAGCGTTCGGCGAACTCCCGGGCCGCCTGCGGGAACGTCGTGATCAGCGTGGCCGGAACGGGCAGCCCGCAGCGCTGGGCGAGGTGCAGCTGCCACGGCTTGTGCCGGGCACGGCGGGCCGCGTCCGGGTGGTTCATCCAGCGCGCGCCGCTGCCGCGGAGCATGCCGTACAGCGCCTGCGTGGACTCCTCCGTCAGCCACGTCGACGCGTGCGGTGCCCGCGCGGCCGCGGCGCCGGGTCTGCGGACCCACACGGACCGCAGGCCGTGCAGGCTCACCAGGCGTCCCGCGGACGACAGATGGCCGCGGAACGCCCCGTGGACGTACTCGCCGGAGAGCGCGACGCCCTCGGTGAGGTCGGCCGGGTCGAGCCGGACCACCGGTACCGCGGCGGCGTTCAGGTGGACCACCACCATGTCGGCCGTCACGTCCTCTTCACAAGTGAGGATCAGTACGGTCATTGTCGACGGTCTCGCGTTCAGTCGTCGAAGTGGGTTTTGGAGCCCGCCGTCGACGTCGTGGTCCCCAGCTCCCTCAGCAGCGCGTGGTCGCGGGCGGCGATCCGGCCGTCGATGAGCACGTTCAACTGCAGCCCGGAGTCGTAGGTGTACGGAACGGAGAACTCCAACTCCGCAGCGGGACGTGCGTAGTTGAGCGCGAACGGTTGCATCGTCTCTCCCTCGTCGGTACTGCGTCGAACACGTGGTGCCGCCGTGCGGCGCCCCTTGGTCAGCGCGTTCCTGCGACCTCCAGTCACTTATACGAATCGAACGGGTGAATGGTTTCCTTACTCTGCGTGATCGACGCGGAGTTGGGTCTCGTCGCCCGTCGTGACGCGGTGGTGAAGAGGGTGTGCGGGCCGGGGACTCCCGGTGGTCAGCTCGCCGGTGCGGCGCGGTGCGCGAGACGGCGCAGGAACCGCGGTGCGCGGGGGAGTGCGGCGATGTCGTCCGGATGGAGGACGTCGGCCGGCAGGACGGCGGCGCGCGTGGTGGTCGTGTCCACGAGTCCTCCCCTTGGCGCGGAGCGCCGCGCCGCGTCTGCTCTTCCCCCGCTTTCGATTGACGGATTCCCGTTTCCGGGCCCGGTTACCGCCCCGCGCGGCGAAACCGTTCTCGCGAACGTCCGTTCCGACGGGCCCGCCGAGTCCCGCGAGTTCTCGGTATTCACACGTGTGCGCGGGTGGACTGGCGCGCGCTGCCGCGCAGCGGCCGTTGGAGGACATCGTCCAGCTGATCACCCTCCTCCAGCAGTCCGGGCAGTACGCGGGCGCGGCGGCCGACGTGCTGCGCGCCGTCGGGGTCGAACGGCCCGTGGAGGACGTCAGCCGGCTGGTCGCGGCGTTCTCCCGGCCTCCGTACCGCGCCGGGGACGCCGACCAGATGATCCGCGCCGCCGCCGCGCACCGCCCGGTCGCGGAGGTCACCCGGCTGATGGAACTGCCCTACCGCGAACCGGCGGAGCAGCAGTGCGGCGACGAGGCCGGGCGGGCGGCCGCCACCGCCCGCCCGGTGGAGGAGCTGGCGGAACGCGTCGGGCGGCTGGCCCGCGAGCGGGAGCAGCGCGCCGCGCAGGCGCCGTCCGCCGCGGAGCAATCGGCGGCGGCGGGGGCCACCCCGGCCGAACAGCCCTCGCCGTCCCGCGAGGACGGGCCGCCCGCCGTGCTCGCGTCCTGGCCGGCCGTCTCGCCGCGCTCGTGCTCGCCCTGTGCGGTGCGGCCTGGTTCCCGTTGCACCGCGACGGCGCACCGGCCCGGGTGTACGGCGTGGCCTTCGGGCTGTCCGCCCTGTGCCTGCTGCTGGCCCTGCTGCTCACCCGCCGGCGCCCCGCCCTGCCCGCCCTCGGCGCGGCGGTGGCCGTACCGGCGGCCCTGGCGGCGGCTCGGCTGCTGGTCGGCCGGATCGACGTGGCGGGTCTGTCGCGCTCCCTCGAGCTGACCGCCGCACCGCCTTGGATCACCGGCCTGCTGGCCCTCGCCGCCGCCCTGACGGCACTCGCGGCGCTGTGCGTGCGCCCGGCGGGCGCACGCCCGGCCCCGCAACCGGCGGCGAGCCCGGCGGCGGTGGGGGAGCGGGTCTCCTCCGAGTAGGGCCGAGGTCGGGATCGCGCGGCGCGACGGCCGCCACGGGGAGCACAAGAACCCCGTGGCGGCCGTCGCCGTCGTAGGACCCCCCGTCGGCACGCGGGTGTGACGGTTGGCTCACCGCATGCCCGTCAGCGCCTCCAGCACCTTGTCCGGCGTCAGCGGGAGGTCGCGCAGGCGGATGCCCGTGGCGTGGTGGACGGCGTTGGCGATCGCCGCCGCCGTGCCGACGATGCCGATCTCGCCGATGCCCTTGCTGCCCATCGGGTTGAGGTGGGTGTCGTCCTCCTCGATCCAGTGCGCCTCGATGTCGGGCACGTCGGCGTTGACGGGCACGTGGTAGGACGCCAGGTCGGACTGGACGAAGTCGCCGAACGCCGGGTCCACGGTGCTGTCCTCCGTCAGCGCCATGCCCAGGCCCATCGTCATCGCGCCCACGAACTGCGAGCGCGCCGTACGGGCGTTGAGGATCCGCCCGGCCGCGTACACGCCCAGCAGCCTGCGCACCCGGACCTCACCGGTGACGGTGTCCACGGCGACCTCGGAGAAGTGCGCGCCGAAGGCGTGCCGGGAGTACGGGCTGTCGGCGTCGGCCGCCCCGGCCGTGTCGGCCTCGGCGGTGAGCCCCTCCGCCGGCAGGGGGTCCGGCTGTCCGGCGAGCCGCTCGGCCAGCCGGGCGCACGCCTCGTGCACCGCCCAGCCCCAGGAGGCGCTGCCCGAAGACCCGCCGGCCAGGGAGGCGTACGGCAGGTCGCTGCTGCCCACCTCGGTGCGCACCCGGTCCAGCGGAACGCCGAGGGCGTCGGCGGCGACCTGCGCCAGCACCGTCCGGGCGCCCGTGCCGATGTCCGTGGCGTTGATCTCGACGAGGAACGTGCCGTCGGGCCGGGCGTGCGCCCGCGCGGTCGACGGCTGCGCCATGACCGGGTACGTCGCCGCGGCCACCCCGGTGCCGAGCAGCAGCGGCCCCTGCCGCCGCGCCCCCGGCCGCGGGTCGCGCTCCGCCCAGCCGAACCGGCGGGCGCCCTCGCGCAGACACTCCACGACGTGCCGGCTGCTGAACGGCTTGCCGCTGTCCGGCTCGCTGTCCGGCTCGTTGACGACCCGCAGCTCGACCGGGTCCATGCCCAGGGCGCAGGCCAGTTCGTCCATCGCGGACTCCAGCGCGTACATCCCCGGCGCCTCGCCGGGCGCCCGCATCCAGGACGGGGTGGGCACGTCGAGCCGGACGACGCGGTGCACGGTGCGGTGGCCGGGGGCGTCGTACATGACCCGAGCGGGCACCGCCGCCTGTTCCACGAACTCCTTGATGCGCGAGGTGTGCGTGGTGCTCTCGTGCAGCAGCGCGGTCAGCCGGCCGTCGGCGCCGGCGGCGAGCCGCACCCGCTGCACGGTGGGCGCGCGGTGACCGACCGAGCTGGGCAGGAAGCGGCGCGGGTAGGCCATGGTGACCGGTCGTCCCGTCGCCCGCGACGCCATGGCCGCGAGGACGACGTCCGGGCGCGGCGTCCCCTTGGAGCCGAAGCCGCCGCCGACGTGCTCGGCCACGACCGAGATCCGCTCCTCGGGCAGGTCGAACAGTCCGGCGAGCACCATCCGCACGACGGACGTGCCCTGGCTGGAGGTGTACACCGTCAGCCGCTCGCCGTCCCAGTGGGCGGTGCTGGCGTGCGGTTCCATGGGGTGGTTGTGCAGCGGCGGCACCCGGTAGGTGGCGTCCACGCGGACGGCCGCGGAGGCGAACGCGCCTTCCGCGTCGCCGTGTTCCCGCACCGCCGGATACCCGGCGTTGGCCTTCTCGGGGACGTACGCCTCCGGATGGTCCTCGGTGAGCGTCACGTCGTGAGGTTCCTCCGCGTACGTCACCCGGACCGCGGCGGCACCGGCACGGGCCGCCTCCAGGGACTCCGCCACCACCAGCGCCACGCACCAGCCGCGGTGCGGCACCCGCGCGTCCTGCAGCACGGCGAGCGTCGGATCGTTCGACTTGCCCAGGCGCGGCGCGTTGTCGTGGCTGAGCACCGCGACGACGCCGGGCAGGGCGAGCGCGGCGGAGGCGTCGACGGCGGTGACCCGGCCGCGCGGGACGGTGGCCGGCACCGGCCGGGCGTACAGCCGGCCCGGCAGGGCGTGCTCGGCGGCGTAGCGGGCGGTGCCGGAGACCTTCAGGCGCGCTTCACGGCGCTCGGCCGGCGCGCCCACGGCGGTGGCGGTCATGCTTCCTCCTGGCGGATGCCGGTCAGGTCGCCGAGGACCGGGCCAGGCCGGTCAGGGCGTCCACGGCGAGATTGCGGGCGAGCGGCACCTTGAACGCGTTGTCGCGCAGCGGCCGCGCCTCGGCGAGCTCCAGATCGACGGCGTGTTCGAACGCGGCCGCGGTGGGTGCCGCGCCGCGCAGCACCTCCTCGGCGCGGCGGGCCCGCCAGGGCCGGTGCGCCAGCGCCCCGAAGGCGATCCCGGCCTGCTGCACGACCCCGTCCGCCACGTGCAGCACCGCCGCGACGGACGCCAGCGCGAAGGCGTACGACGCCCGGTCGCGGGCCTTGCGGTAGCGCGAGGGCAGTCCGGCCGTCGCCGCCGGCAGCCGCACACCGGTGATCAGCTCGCCCGGCCGCAGCTCGGTGTCCTGCTCGGGGTGCTCCCCGGGCAGCCGGTGGAAGACGTCCGCCGCGATCTCCCGGGCGCCGCCACGGCCGTACACCTCGATGCGCGCGTCGAGCGCGGCCAGCGCCACCGCCATGTCCGAGGGGTGGGTGGCGATGCACTTCTCGGAGTGGCCGAGCACCGCGTGGTCACGGTGGACGCCGTCCAGGGCGCCGCAGCCGGTGCCCGGCTGACGCTTGTTGCACGGCTTGGACAGGTCCTGGAAGTAGGGGCAGCGGGTGCGCTGCATCAGGTTGCCGCCGGTGGTGGCGGCATTGCGTAGCTGGCCGGAGGCGCCCGCGAGGAGCGCCTGCGAGAGCGCCGGGTAGCGGTCGCGGACCAGCGGATGCGCGGCGAGGTCGCTGTTGCGGACCAGGGCGCCCACCCGCAGGGAGCCGTCCGCCAGCTCTTCCACTGCGGCCAGCGGCAGCCGGGTGACGTCGACGAGGACGGCCGGCTGTTCCACGCCGAGCTTCATCAGGTCGACCAGGTTCGTGCCGCCGCCGAGGTAACGGGCTCCGGGGTGGGCGGCGTACGCCTCGGTGGCCTCCGCGACGCTGCCCGCCCGCACATAGCCGAAGGGCTTCATGGGATCACGTCCTCCACCGCGTCGACGATGCGTGGATACGCGCCGCAGCGGCACAGGTTGCCGCTGAGCCGCTCGCGGATCTCCTCCCGGGTCAGCGGCACCGGCCGGCCGGACGGCGCGGTCGGATCCGTGACGTGCGAGGGGTGCCCGGCGTCGGCCTCGGCGAGCGCGCCGAGCGCGGAGCAGAGCTGGCCCGGCGTGCAGTACCCGCACTGGAAGGCGTCCCGCTCGGCGAACGCCCGCTGGAGCGGGTGGGACGCCTCGCCGTCGCCCGCGAGGCCCTCCACGGTCGTCACCTCGCAGCCGTCCGCCGCCACGGCGAGCAGCAGGCATGCGTTGACGCGGCGCCCGTCCACCAGGACCGTGCACGCGCCGCACTGGCCGTGGTCACAGCCCTTCTTGGCGCCGGTGAGACCCAGATCCTCGCGCAGCAGGTCGAGCAGGGTGCGCCGGTGGTCGACGGTCAGGGTGTGCGGTTTGCCGTTGACCCGGAGGGTCGTGTCGGAACGGTGCGCGTCCGACGGTGCGGGGTGCTCGCTGCCCATGTGGTGTTCCCCTCCGGACGGGAGCGTCGTACTGTCCTGTCCGCGTATCCCGACCGCGCCGGGCGACACCTGCCGATGTCCGGAAACCGGTGGCGGACCGCCGGGGTGCGCTCCCTGCGCTGACCGCATGACAGCCGAGCACCCAGGCGCCGTCACCCCGGTCACCGCTCTGCACGCCTCCTACGGGCCTTCGCCGCGCTCGTCGAAACGCTCGGCGACGACGAGTCCTGGCTGCCCACCGGTTGTACCGGATGGGCCGTGCGCGACCTCGTCTTCCACTGACTCTCCGACGCCCAGCGCGCGCTCGTCGCCCTGCACACGCCCGCCACCGCACCACCGGACCGGGACGCCGTGACCTACTGGCACGACTGGGCGCCGGATCCGGTCGGCGCCGCGCACGGACGGCGCTGGACACGGGTGAGCGCGGGCATGTTCCTCGACGTCGGCCCGCTGCGCGAGCTGAACCTGGAGACCGCGGCCGCCACCGTCAGCGCCGGTGCGGCGGCCGACCCGGCCCACGCCGTGGGCACCCAGGGCCACGTCCTGACCGCGGGCGACCTGCTCACCACGCTCGCCGTCGAGGCCACCGTGCACCACCTCGATCTCACCGTCTCCCTGCCGGGGGCCACGGGCCGGCGCCGGAGGGCCTCGCCGCGGTGCGGGCCACCCTGGACGGACTGCGGCCGGCCCGAGCCCTGGACTGGCGCGACGAGTACTACGCCCGTGCCGCGACGGGCCGCGTGCCCCTCACTCAGGACGAGCGGCGCACACCGGGCTCCTCCGCGGAACGGCTGCCGCTGCTGTCCTGAGCGGACTCGGCGACGGCGGCGGGTTCACCCGGCGGAGTGGCCTTGTCCGCGGTGGCGGGCTCCCGTGCAGAGGGGATTCCGTCCACGGAGAGTTCACCCGAAGAGCTGATCTCGCCGACGACGGACGGTTCACCCAAGGAGGTGGTCCCGACGGCGGCGGCCTCCTCGGCGGCGGCCGGTCCGGCCGGAGCGGCAGGCTCGCGGGGGGCCGTGGGGCGCAGGGAACGGCCGGAGATCTTCAGGCGTTCGAAGGTCCGGGTCAGCTGCTGGAGCGGACCGCCGACGGGCCGCGCCGGTGCCGGCTGGTCACCCACGGTCGCCGCGGCGGTCTCCCGGTAGGCGGCCAGCGCCTCGTGCGCGCGCTCCGCGGCCTCCCGGTACAGGTCACGGGAGCGCGTCATCGCCTCGAGCGCCTCGGCGTACATGGCGACCAGCGCGCGCTGGCGCTCCAGCTCCTCCTCGAGCGTGTACAGGTGCCACTCCTCCCGCAGCGCGCCCAGCTGTTCCGCGGCACCGTCCGGCAGCGGCCGCGCCAGGGCGGCGAACCGGGTCACCGCGTCGATCAGCTCCACCGGCTCCGAGCCGTCCAGGAACACGCTGCGCACCGAGAAGTCCGCGGCGCTCCAGCCGTCCGGAACCGGGGCGCCGGGAAGGACGGCGGCGCCTCCGCGCGGCACCTCGACCCCGGCGTCGCGCAGCGCGTAGTTCAGGGCGCGCAGCTGGTGCGGGGCGGCCCGGTGTTCCACGACGCGGTGGTGCAGGCCCGGCGGCAGGAAGCGGGTGAGCGGGCCACGGCCGCGTTCGTCGGGCGTCATCGCCTCGTGGACGACGACATGGACGCTCCAGCGGTCGCGCAGGGCCTCCTTCAGCACCCGCCGCAGCGCCTTGTCGTCCTCCGGCAGCGCGTTGACCTGGAGGAAACGCAGGCCCGTCGCGGACTCGTGCGCCCAGCCGCCGTCCGGCTCACCGGGCCAGAACACGCCCGCCGGCGACGGCCAGCGCAGGTCCCACGGCCGTTCGGCCTCCGCGACCAGCAGCCATTCCTGGCCGTGGCCGGCGCCCATGGCGACGGTCATCCGTGCCCGGACGGTCACCGCCTCGGGCACCTGCCAGCGCGCCTCGAAGACGCGCTGTCCGGCGGGAGATTCGTCCTCGGGCAGTTCCAGGAAGTCCTGGACGGCCCCGTCGTCCTTCAGCCGCTGCAGGTGTCTGCGCAGCACGCCGGCGGCTGCGGACCCCAGGAACCGGCCGCGGGCCGGCCACAGCGTCGGGGGTGTAGTGGAGGGATCGGGGCGGTCCGTGGGCGAGATCGGCATGGGTCCGTTCGTGAGGGCGGGGACGACGTGTACTGCCAGTATCGTCGCCGCGGCCCTCGTGGAGCACACGGGGGTGAGAGCGCGTACCGCGTGTCGGCCCGGCCGCCGGACCGCCGCGGTCACTCCTTGCGGTCGGGATGGGGTTCCAGGCTCGCGACGATGCCGGTCACGCCGGCTTCCTCGTCGGCTTCGTCCCGGCCCGGCCGGGCGTCGGCTCCACGGGTGTCCGGCTGCCCGCCGCCCGTGGTGCCGTAGCCGCCGGGTACTCCGGGGACGCTCTCGGCGTCGGCCTGTTCCCGGCTGATGTGCCGGGTGGCATGGACGCCGGCGCGCCGTTCGTCGTGGGGTAGTCGAAGGGGGGCGGGACGCGGCCCGCTGCTCGTCGGCGGTCTCCGCCGCCCGGGCGGCCTCACGCGGATCGGGTGTCTTGCGGTCGTTCATGCGGGCCGGGTACCCGGCGCGTACGGGGCGGCATGTCGCCGCGCGCGCTCTCGTCCGGGCATCGCGCACACGGGACGCACGCCGCGCGGACGGGACGCACGCCGCGCGCACGACGTGTGCGCCGTTCACCATGGCGGGCGGCGCGCACCCGTGGTTCCGGCCGGGCCCCGCCCAGCACAATCGTCCGGGCGGACAGGGCCCGTCCACCATCCGCATCGGGACGGGTCCTGTCCGTTTCGGCCGCACGGTGGACGGTCAGTCGTCCAGCGGCCGCCAGGCCGGACCGTCGCCGTCCGGTCGTACGGCTCCGAAGACGACGTCGGCGAAATGGACACCGAAGCCGATCGTGCCGGGCTCGGCGAGCTCGGTGACGAGCCGGCGCCGGTGGAAGGCGGCGCGCACAGGGTCGTAATCGACTGCGGAGGACCACTCGGGGTGGTCGATCTGGACCGGTGAGTGCAGGGCGTCACCGAAGGCGATCAGCCGGCGCCCGCCGCCGCTGATCACGTACTCGGCGTGCCCGGTGGTGTGCCCGGCGCTGACCCGCATGCGCACGCCGGGGAAGACCTCCTCGCCGTCGGCCGGCGTGCGCACCCCGCCCTTCGGCGTCAGGACCGAGCCGTGCGCAGCCCACTCCGGCGCGGACAGCAGGTGCTCGGCGTGGTCGAACGGGGGCCGGTCGGCGCCGGGTGCCGTATGCAGCGCCCAGCCGGTGTGGTCGGGGTGCAGATGGGTGAAGGCCACCGCCTCGATCTCCTCGGGCCGGCGGCCGAGCGTGGCGAGGCTGTCGAGGAGCGCGCCGCCGTGGATGGCGCCGCGCGGGGTGGCCGGGTCGGGCGGCAGGGACTGCGGTCCGAAACCGGTGTCGATCAGCAGCGCGCGGTCGCCGTGCTCGACGAGCAGGGCCCCGATGCTCGCCACGAGGTGGCCGGTGTCGTCCAGGTACCGGAGGTGTGCCGGCCACACCGCGTCCGGCAGCCAGCCGGGGGGCAGCAGCACCACCCCGTCCGGCACGTAGGACACGCGCAGCTCGCCCAGGTGCAGCGATCGTATCCCCGACGGCCGTCGCAGCCGTATGTCCGCATCGAGCTCCAACTCGCCCATGAGCCCTCCCTGTTCGTGCCGAACGCCGCGGCGGGCGCCGTCGGCCGCACCACCATAAACATCAAGCTAGAAACATTCAAATTTGAAAGGTAATGGCTTGATAGACTTGCTAGCATCGGCGCATGACCACGTCCCCCGAGAAGCGGCACCCGGCCCCGTCCTCCGAGCCGCAGGCCGTTGCCGAGCGCCGGCTGTGCGGACTGGTCAACGGCCTGGCCCAGCAGATCGCCGACCATGTGCGCGAACGCGCCGAGGCGCTCGGGCTCACCGCACCGCAGGCGACCGCGCTGCGGGAGATGACCGGGCCGATGACCATGCGCGAGCTCGCCGACCGCATGAGCTGCGAGCCGTCCAACGCCACCTTCGTGGTCGACCGGCTGGAGAAGCAGGGCCTCGTCGAGCGCCGCCCGCACCCGACCGATCGCCGGGCCCGGCACCTGGTGCTCACCGAGCAGGGCCACGCCCTGCAGGCCCGGCTCCTCGAACTGCTCGAACAGGACTCGCCGTTGGCCGGCCTGGGTCCGGATCAGCAGCGCACGTTGCAGGACTTGCTGGAGCAGGCCCTCATCCGTCCCTGACCGATTTCAGGAACCGCCGCTGCCCTCACGCTCCGGACGGTCCCGGCGCCGGCCGCGCCGACGGCGCTCCCGCGGCGTCGGTACCGCGTCGACCGGGGGTGCGCTGAAGCCGCCCGGCACGAACGGTGCCGCCGCCGGCCCGGAACCGGGCGCGGCCCGGTCCCCGGCCGGACGGTCCCCGGCGGCAGGGCGGTCCCCGGTGGTCGCCGGACGGGGTGCGGGCGGGGTCGGCCGGGCCGCGGCCCGGGCCACCACGCGCGCGTGGCTCATCAGCGGCGCGCACGTGGAGCACACCTCGCTCAGGGTCCACACCTGCCCCACCGCGGGATCGTGGCGCAGCACCAGGACCACGGTCCCTCCGCAGGAGACCCGGGTGCCCTCGTGCGGGCCGCATCCGTGATGGCGGCACCAGCAGGCGGCGTCGGCGCGCACGGCCGCGGCCCGGGCGTGCGCGAGGGCGTGCGCCTCGGCGAACCGGCGCAGCGCCGCGAGGTCGCGGGAGCGGGCCGGCATCACACACGACGAGGAGCAGGTGACCGAGGCGCTGCGGTCGCGGTGACCGACCACCCGGATCGTCCAGGAACGACCCGGGCGGCGCGCCGAGGGAGCGTCAGGAGTCATCAGAGCCAAGAGCGGTTGTCCTTCGTGGGAGCCGATCAGGCGGGCAGCCACCGAGGGAGATCCACCGATCCACCGGAAGTGGCCTCGCCCACAGCATGCCCACCCTCCGGCCGCGCCATCCGCCTCCCACGCGGGAGTCACCACCCGGCTCACTCCACCGCGTACACACGGATCACGATGTCCCCGTCCTCCTCATGGGCGAGACCCACGAATCATCGTCTGCGCGAGCCACCGGTGGGCGGGCGCGTCGGTGCGGAAGACGGGCTGTGGCGGAGCCGGCGCACCGCCGACGCGGGCGCGGCCCTCGCCCTCGCCGTGCTCGGCCTGCTGATCCTCGGACTGCGCGTCGCGGCCCTGTACCCCTGGCTCGACGTGCCGGTCCCCGGCGTGCTGCTCGCCGGACTCCTGGCCCAGACGGCCGCCGTCCTCCTGCTCACCGTGGCCCTGGCGGTGAGCGGCGGCCGGCACCTCACCGCCCGCTGAGCAGCGGGCGGGCTCGCATCTCTGCGCCGCCCGCAGAGCGGTCAGTGGGGGTACTGGCGGGGCTGCCGCAGGCGCGGTACCTGCTCCCTGAACTGCGCGATCCTGGTGCTGATCTGACGCATCAGCACCGTGTCCTCGAGACGGTCCAGGTAGAGGTTGCGGCGGGCCAGGGCCGGGGCGTCGACGCAGAAGTACAGCGCCATGAGGGGGTTGACGAACAGTTCGCTGTCCTTCGTGCGCGCGGTGAAGCGTACGTCGCCGAAGTCGCCGCGCACGGCCGCGGCGACGGATCCGTTGACGATGCTCGGATGGCCCGGCGTGCACGCCTGCGCATGGGCCACCGCGTCCAGGTAGAGAGCGCCCTCGGAGCTGTCGCGGGGCAGGGAGAACGCGCCGAGGCAGGCGCCCTCGCGGTCGAGCGCGGCGAGGTTCTCCAGCACGTGGACGTGGTTGACGCCGTGGTGGGCGTCCACGCCGAAGCCGAGGCAGGCCACGAGGCGTTCGGGAACCTCGTCCAGGCCGTTCACCGCGGCCAGGCTGGCCATGTCCTCCTCGGGCGTGCCCAGCCCGTGCTCGTCCCCACGCATCAGGATGTCGGTGCCGCCGTCCACCAGCACGATCGCGTCCACGCCGCCGAGGTGGCCGAGCAGCGCGCGATAGGCGTCCCGCAGCGGGGCGACGCCGGTGCGGGGGAAGGCGTACACGGTGGCGGGCAGGCCGTTCCGCTCCAGCCAGCGGGCGAGCGTGCGCTCGGGGAAGTAGTCGTCGTGGCCCGGGGTGTCGGGTCCGACGGCCGCGAGGTCCGGCTCGACCCAGGCCTGCGGCGGCAGCCCGTACAGATCGACGAAGGAGAGGCTCGCCAGGTGCACGTCCTTGCCGGCCGAGCGCAGAGCGAGAGCCAGCGGCAGCCCCGCGTACACGTCGAAGCCACCGCCGGCCCCGGCGACGACGACCCGCCGCGCCTCGCGCAACCGGGTGAACAGGGGAGGCTCATGAAGGGTGAACACGCCGGGACGCTAACAGCCGGGTGTTACGGAACCCAGCGGTTTACCGGGGCGCGGGAGCCGTCGCAGGTGCCGGTGGCCGCCCGGATCCCGGCCGCGGCACGGCGGCGCGGGGCGGGCGGCCGCCCGGGGTCCGCGGCCAGGCGCGGCGGGCCCGGTCACCGGCGCCGGTTCCGGTCCGCCGCGCTGTGGCGCGGACCGGCGAGTGCGTCACCAGCGGCGCGGACCGGCGAATGTGTCACCGGCCCACGCCGTGACCCCGTTACGCGCCGCTCGCCTTCAGCATCTCCTCGCGTTCCACGATCTTCACGCGCTCGCGGCCCTGCGGCTCGCCCAGCGCCTTCTCGGCCGCATCCAGGGCGTACCAGCCGTCCCAGGTCGTGAAGCGGACGCCGCGCTCGGCGAGGAAGGCGTCGACCGCCTCCGGGGCGGGCGAGGCCGGCGTCTGCAGACGGCCGTTCGCGTGGTCGTCCAGCAGGTTGGCCACCGTCTCGTTGGCGTCGCCCTTGGTGTGGCCGATGAGGCCGATCGGGCCGCGCCGGATCCAGCCGGTGACGTACACCGACTGCAGGTGGGTGCCGCCCTCCTCGACGACCCGGCCGCCCGCGTCGGGCACCGTGCCGCTGTCCAGGTCCCAGGGGAGCTTGGGGAGTTTGTCGGAGAGGTAGCCCACCGCGCGGTAGACCGCCGACACGTCCCAGTCGGTGAACTTGCCCGTACCGCGCACGTTCCCGGTGCCGTCCAGTTCCGTGCGCTCGGTGCGCAGGCCGGCCACCTTGCCGTCCTCGCCGAGGATCTCGGTGGGCGACTCGAAGAAGTGCAGGAACAGCTTGTGCGGGCGGTCACCGGTGTCGCGGATCGCCCAGTTCTCCAGGGTCTTGGCGACCATGTCGGCCTGCTTGTTGCCGCGCCGGGTGGCGATCGAGCCCTCGTCGTAGTCGATGTCCTCGGGGTCGACGATGACCTCGATGTTCGGGGAGTGGTCCAGCTCCCGCAGCTCCATCGGGCTGAACTTCGCCTGCGCCGGACCGCGGCGGCCGAAGACGTGGATCTCGACGGCCTTGTTGGCCTTCAGACCGTCGTAGACGTTCGCCGGTATCTCCGTGGGCAGCAGTTCGTCCGCCGTCTTGGCGAGGATGCGCGCCACGTCGAGGGCCACGTTGCCCACGCCGAGCACCGCGACCTTCTCGGCCTGAAGCGGCCAGGTGCGCGGCACGTCCGGGTGGCCGTCGTACCAGGAGACGAAGTCGGCGGCACCGTAGGAGCCGTCGAGGTCGATGCCCGGGATGGGCAGCGCGCGGTCGGCCGTGGCGCCGGTCGCGAAGATCACCCCGTCGTAGAACGCGCGCAGGTCGTCCAGGGAGATGTCGGTCGGGTAGTCGACGTTGCCGAAGAGACGGATCTGCGGCTTGTCCAGCACCTGGTGCAGGGCCGTGATGATGCCCTTGATCCGCGGGTGGTCGGGGGCGACGCCGTAGCGGATCAGTCCGAACGGCGCGGGCATGCGCTCGAAGATGTCGATGGACACGCCGGGCTCGGCGGCCACCTCGGACTTGAGGAGCGCGTCGGCGGCGTAGATCCCGGCGGGGCCGGAACCGACGATGGCGACCCGCAGGGGGCGAGACATGACGGGTTTCCCTTCGAGCGGCGAATGATCGACTCGACGGGAAGCCTAAACTGAGGCATGCCTAAGTCGGTACGCGGGTCCGCTCTATGACCTCATAAGCGGCTCTTATGGGAAGTCAAAGGTCCGCTTGATGGCTACGGCAGCGGCTGCTCCGCCCAGATGATCTTCCCGTGCTGGGTGTAGCGCGTCCCCCAGCGCTCCGTCAGCTGCGCCACCAGGAACAGACCGCGCCCGCCCTCGTCGGACAGCGCCGCGTAGCGCAGGTGCGGTGAGGTGTTGCTGCCGTCGAAGACCTCGCAGATGAGACTGCGGTCACGCAGCAGCCGCACCCGCACCGGGGCGCTGCCGTACCGGATCGCGTTGGTGACCAGCTCGCTGAGGATCAGCTCCGTGGTGAACTCCAGCTCCTCGAGGCCCCACTCCGCCAGCTGCCGGGTCACGAACGCACGGACGTCCTTGACCGCCGACGGCTCCATCGGCACCTCCCGCTCGGCGACCTGGTCGGGGCCGAGCGCCCGGGTGCGCGCGACGAGCAGCGCGATGTCGTCGGCCTGCCGGGCCGGCAGCAGCGCGTCCAGAACCGCCAGGCAGGTGTCCTCCGGCGAGGTTCCGGCCCCCGCCAGCGCGCCGCGCAGCAGCTCGAGACCGCTGTCGATGTCCCGCTCCCGGTCCTCCACCAGCCCGTCGGTGTACAGCACGAGCCGGCTGTCCTCCGCGAGGTCCAGCTCCACCGCCTCGAACGGCAGGCCGCCGAGCCCCAGCGGGGGACCGGCCGGTACCTCGGCGAACACCACGCTGCCGTCGGGGCCGACCACCGCCGGCGGCGGATGGCCGGCCCGCGCCATCGTGCAGCGCCGCGCCGCCGGGTCGTACACCGCGTACAGGCAGGTCGCGCCGGTGACCGGGGCGGCGGCGCCTTCCGTCGCCTCGTCCTGGTCGATCCGCGCCACCAGCTCGTCCAGCAGCGTCAGCAACTCGTCCGGGGCCAGGTCCAGCGAGGAGAAGTTGTGCACCGCGGTGCGCAGCCGGCCCATGGTCGCCGCCGCGTGCAGCCCGTGCCCGACCACGTCGCCCACGACCAGCGCCACCCGGGCACCCGACAGCGGCAGTACGTCGAACCAGTCGCCGCCCACCCCGGCCTGCGCCGGCAGATACCGGTAGGCGATGTCCAGCGCGTTCTGCGCGGGCAGACTGCGCGGCAGCAGGCTGCGCTGCAGCGTCACCGCGAGGCCGTGCTCGCGGGTGTAGCGGCGCGCGTTGTCGATGGCCACCGCCGCCCGCGTGACCAGCTCCTCCGCCAGCGCCACCTCCTCCTCGTCGAAGGGTTCGGGCCGCTCGGCCCGCCAGAAGCTCACCACGCCCAGCACCCGGCCACCCGCCCGCACCGGCACGGTGATCAGCGAGTGGATGCCGTACGCCATGACCCGCGCCGAACGATCCAGGTCCTGCGCCCGAAAGCCCGGCGCCTTCGCCAGGCTCGGCTCACTGACCGCCCTGCCCGTCACCAGACTCACCCCGTGCGGCGAGGAGTCCACGAACCGCAGCTGGCGGCCCAGGGGGAACAGCGGCGCGTCCCGGCGGACCCCGCTGACGGCCGTCCGGCGCAGCGCACCGCCCGGCGCCGGGTCCTCCCCGGACAGGACGGCGTCGAAGAGGTCCACGGTGACGAAGTCGGCGAACCGCGGCACGGCCAGCTCGGCCAGCTCCTTCGCCGTACCGGCCACGTCGAGGCTCGTGCCGATTCCCACTCCGGCGGCGTAGAGCAGGTCGAGGCGCTCGCGGGCCGCCTCGGCCCGGCCCAGCAGGGCCCGCAGCTCGGTCGAGTCGCGCAGGGTGGCCACACTGCCGGGCGGGCCGCCCTCCAGGTCGGTGGGCCGCTGGTTGATCACCAGCAGGGAATCGCCGACCAGGTGCACCTCGTCGGTGGCGACCCGGCCGGAGGCCAGCAGTTCGGCGGTGTCCGCGTCCAGGCCCAGGTCCAGCACATGCCGGCGTTCGGCGTCGGCGGGCAGGCCGAGCAGCCGGTGTGCCTCGTCGTTGGCGAGCAGCAGGTCGCCCTCGCCGCTGACGATGAGCACGCCCTCGCGCACCGAGTGCAGCACCGCGTCGTGATGCTCGTACATGCGGGTCATCTCGCGCGGGCCGAGGCCGTGGGTCTGGCGCAGCAGCCGCCGGCTCACCAGGGCCGTGCCGCCGGTGGCCAGCGCCAGCCCGGTGGCCGCTGCGGCCAGCACCAGCGGCAGCTGGCGGTCGACGGCGCCGCCCACGTGGGCGGTCGTGATGCCGGCCGACACCAGCCCGACCACCTTCCCGTCGGGCGCCGTCACCGGCACCACGGCCTGCACCAGACGGCCGATCGTCCCGTTGACCTCCTCCACCACGGTGCCCCCGGCCAGGGCGGGGGCGATGGTCCCGACGAACTTCTTGCCGATGCGGTCCGGCTTGGGGTGGGTGTAGCGGATGCCGTCGGTGTTCGTCACGACGATGAAGTCCACGTTCGCCGCCTTGCGGGCCGCCTCGGCGCGCGGCTGCAGCACCGCCGTGGGGTCGGGGGTGCTGAGCGCCTCCCGGGTGCCGGGCGCGTTCGCGAAGGTCTCGGCGACCGCGAGGGAGCGGGTGCGGGCTTCCTGCGTGGTGTCGGCTCGGGCCTGCAGCAGCAGCGCGACCACGGCGGCGACGACGAGCAGCAGCACGATGACGACATTGAGGACGAACACCTGCCCGGCCAGGCTGCGGCCGCCGAGCCTGGCGCGCAGCCCCGCCGCCGGCTCTCGGCGCGTGCGGCCGGGCCCGTTGCGCCGCGCGGCGGACGCGGGCACGGCGGCCTTCCGCCGCAGACGCTCACCGCCCGCGCGGGGCACGCCGTCATGGCCGTGCGGTTCACGCCGGCTGCCGGGAGGCCGGGGCGAGCGGGTCCCGGATCGACCCAGAAGTCGGACCATGTGCCCATGTCTACACTGCCGCGCCGCGTGAGGCGAGGGGCGTCACACCGTGGCAGCGGCCCGTCGGGTGAGCGGTGCGCGCTCGTGCGCCTCGTGCGCGACACGCTGGCCCAGGCGCCCAGGGGTTCGCGCCGTCACCCGCCCGCCGCACCCGCCGGCGTGAGCGCCGCCAGCAGGAGTGCGATGTCGTCCGGGCGGTCCGCGGCGTGCCGGGCCGTCGCGGTGAGACGGTCGGCGACGTCCGCCAGGGACCTGCAACCCCGGTCCGCGCCCGGCGCGCCTGCCCGGGACAGGGCGAGCCGCAGCGCCGTGATGCCGTCGTCGATGTCGAAACCGGGCCGCTCGACCAGCCCGTCCGTGTACAGCGCCAGCACCGCGCCCGGCGTCATACGCAGCTCGGACACGGGGTAGCGGGCCGCCGGGTCCACGCCGAGGACCACCCCGCCGGGCAGGTCCACGACCGTGGTGCGGCCGTCGGCCTCCCGCAGCAGCGGCGGCGGATGCCCGGCCCGCACCGCCCGCGCCAGGCCGCTGACCGGATCGAGCCGGACGTAGCAGCAGCTCGCGAACTGGCCCGGGTCGAGGTCGATGAGCAGCCGGTTGGTGCCGCCGAGCACCTCCTGAGGCGGCCGGTCGCTCAGCGCGAACGCCCGCACCGCACTGCGCAGCTGCCCCATCGTGGCCGCCGCCTGCACCCCGTGCCCCTGCACGTCCCCGATGACCAGCGCCAGCCCGTCCCCGGACGGCACCACGTCGTACCAGTCGCCGCCCACGTCCATCCCCTCCGTCCCCGGCAGATACCGCCCCGCGGTCGCCACCCGGGGGTGCTCGGGCAGACGGCGGGGCAGCAGCGCCTGCTGCAACCCGTGCGCGAGGGCGGCCTCGGTGTCGTACCGCTGGGCCTTCTCCATCACATGGGCGATCAGACCGGCGAGCGCGGTCAGGACGGTGCGCTCCTCGGAACTGAAGCTGCGCGGGCGGTCGAAGCCGAGGATGCAGGAGCCGACCGGGCGCCCGGAGGCGATCAACGGCAGGAAGGCGCGGGAGCCCTCGGTGGCGTCCAGCGGGATGCCCGGGTAGGCGGCCTCGAGCTGCTGCATGGATTCGAAGAACAGCGGACGGCCCGTGGTGAGCGTCTCGACACCGGGCAGCCGCGCGTCCAGCGCCACCCCCTCGAAGGGCGTGAGGAAGCCCTGCGGGAAACCGGTCTCCCAGGCCAGGTACAGATGCCGCTCCTGGAGCAGATAGATCGCCAGGCGGCGACCGCCGAACGCGGGCAGCAGCTCCTGCACGACCACCGCGGACACCTGGCGCGCCGTGACCGCCTCCGACAGCGCGATGGCCAGTGCGATCGGACGGTACTGGGGAGCGGCGGCGGCCGTGGCGGGGCGCGGTGCGTCGTCGGCGTCGATCGGCGGCGGGGACTCCGGCACCCGGTCGGCCGGGGCGAGGGTGCAGGTCAGGATGTGGGTGCCGGGGTGCACGGACACGGCGAGCCAGTCGCCCTCGTAGGACTGCCGGGGCTGCGCGGGCGGCCGCCTGACCTGGAAGTGCACCGGCTCGAGGGACAGCAGGGCTTGGCGCAGCTGGTCCTCGCAGCCGGGCTGGTCCAGCCACGGCACGGCCTCCCACAGCGGACGGCCGAGCAGCCCGTCGCGCTCCGTCCCCAGCAGCCGGGCGGCGCGCGGATTGGCGTAGCCGACCACGCCCAGCCGGTCCAGGCAGAACACCCCCTGCGGCAGCAGATCGGCCGCGCCGTCGGCCAGTGCGCCGGACCCCGGGTCGAGGACGACGCCGTCCACGCACCGCGTCAACCCGCCGTCCGCCGTCCGCGGCGCCCACAACAGCACCAGCCGCTGCGCGCCGTCCGCGCCGCGCACCGGCACCGGCAGGGGCGGGGGCCGGCCCTCGGCCGCCTCCCGCAGCAGGGCAGGCAGCTCCGGATCGACCGGCAGCAGCGCGTCGAGGGCGCCGGGCAGCCGGCCGGCCGGGGTCCCGAGCAGGGCCTGCGCCGGGCCGTCGGCGGTCAGGCGGTCGGCCACCGGATCCCACGACAGGCACCCGACGCGCCCGCCGGCCGGACCCGGCCCCTGCGGCCGCACGTCCAGCGGCGCCGCGTCCCAGGTGACGTGCGGGCCCGTGCCCGCCGGGCCGTCCAGCGCCAGGGCCAGCCGGCCGGCCAGCGCCTCCAGCGACTGGCGCTGCGGCACCAGCTCGGCGGCATCCGCCACGGCCGGGCCCAGCACCGCCAGCACCCCCAGCACCCGGGCGTCCCGGGCGATCGGCACGCACAGCGAACCGAACGGGAACGGCAGCCCCGCCGCGAACTGCGGATAGCGGCGCATCGTCTCCGCCGGGTTCGCCAGCGTCACCGGCACCCCGAGCCGATACGCGTCGGTCGCCGGGAACGGCCACTCCACCTGCAACCGCCACCACGGCCGGAACAGCGCCCCGGGCAGCCCGCACAGCACGGCCAGCCGCAGCAGCCCGGGGACGGACGAGCGCAGGTACACGGCCGCGACCCGGCCGTCGGCCGCACGCATCGCCTGCGTCACGGCGTCGGTCAGCAGCGCGGCCGACCATCCCGGTGGCCGCTGTCCGTCCCCGGCGCTCCCACTCATGGCCCTACCTCGTCGGTGCCGCCGTGTGGGCGACACAGCAAGAAGACACAGCAAGAATGCGCCTCCCGGCGGGGGCGCCGCATCCGCGCGCAGCGGTTGCGCGGCCCCTCGGTACGGCGGGGGAGGCGGCGCGTCGTCCGCGGACCGGTGGAGTGACGAACATCCCTCTGCCGCCCCCACCCGGTTTGCGTCTGCCACGAGTGAGCAGGCGATCTTGCGGTTGTACCCGCCCAGAGGAGTCCAGGAGTCCAGGAGTCCGCAGGAATCCGGGGGTCCAGGTCCGCACAAGTCCCAGCGGCCCGCAGGAGTCCGCAGGAAAGGAGTCCCCATGGTGCCCGGCGTGTCCGACACCTTCGAGGAAGCCGCCGATCCGGAGGCCGAACGCCGACACCGCGCACTGTTCCGCGCGGCGAGGCGGCGCCGCAACCCGCCGCTGCGCCGCACCGACATCACGGTGACCGACGAGCAGGCCGTGCAGCGCGCGGTGAAGGCGGCCTCCCTCGGCAACGCCATGGAATGGTTCGACTTCGGCATCTACAGCTATCTCGCGGTCACCCTCGGGCATGTCTTCTTCCCGTCCGGGAACGACACGGTCCAGCTGCTGTCGTCGTTCGCCACCTTCGCGGTGTCCTTCCTCGTACGACCGCTCGGCGGCATGGTGTTCGGCCCGCTGGGCGACCGGATCGGGCGCAAGAAGGTGCTCGCCCTGACCATGATCATGATGGCGGTCGGCACCTTCGCGATCGGGCTGATCCCCTCCTACGCCCTGATCGGCTTCTGGGCGCCGGGCCTGCTGATCCTCTTCCGCCTGGTGCAGGGCTTCTCCACGGGCGGGGAGTACGGCGGCGCGTCCACCTTCATCGCCGAGTACGCGCCCGACCGGCGGCGCGGTTTCTTCGGCAGCTTCCTGGAGCTCGGCACCCTCGCCGGATACGTCGGCGCGGCCGGCCTGGTGACCGCGCTGACGGCGTGGCTCGGCGACACCGGCATGCAGGACTGGGGCTGGCGGGTGCCGTTCCTGGTCGCCGGCCCCATCGGGCTCGTCGGTCTCTATCTGCGGCTGCGGCTGGACGAGACGCCCGCCTTCCGCAAGCTGGAGGACGACGCCGTGCACCGGGCGTCAGAGGCGGCGTCCGGGGTGGAGACGAGCGCGCGCGGCGACCTGGCGAAGATCTTCCGGGAGCACTGGCGGACGCTGATCCTGTGCGTCTGCCTGGTCGGCGCGTACAACATCGCCGACTACATGCTGCTGTCGTACATGCCGACCTACCTGTCGGACGAGATGGGTTACTCCGAGGCGCACGGCCTGCTCGTCCTCATCGGCACCATGGTGGTGCTGATGCTGCTCATCAACCAGGTCGGCCGGCTGTCCGACCGGGTGGGCCGCAAGCCGCTGCTGATGGCCGGCATGCTCGGCTTCCTGCTGCTGTCCGTGCCCGCGTTCCTGCTGGTCGGCCAGGGCAGCCTGGGCGCGGTCTCGGCGGGCATGCTGATGCTCGGCCTGTCCCTGGTGTGCCTGCTCGGCACGATGTCCGCCGCGCTGCCCGCGCTGTTCCCCACCCAGGTGCGCTACGGCTCGCTGTCCATCGGCTACAACCTCTCCGCCTCCCTCTTCGGCGGGACGACCCCGCTCGTGATCACGGCCCTGATCTCGGCCACCGGCAGCGAGCTGATGCCCGCGTACTACGCCATGGCCGCCGCCCTCGTCGGCGTCGTCGCCGTGGCCTGCATGAAGGAAACGGCCCGCCGCCCCCTCGACGGCTCCCCACCGTCGGTCGAAACGGAGGAGGAGGCGGCCCGCCTGGTGGAGGAACAGGCACCGGCACCGCGCTTCTGACGGTCCGCCGGCTGCGTCGACCGAGGGCGGGGCCCTGATCAGGGGCCCCCGCCCTCAGCCGCGCCCAGGCCCCCAATCGCCCCATGTGCAGCCCGTGTCGGGGTAACCGGCCGCCATGGGTGAGATTCTCGTGGGGACGTGCTCATGGACCGATCGGGCGCTCGTCGGCAGCGGCTGGTACCCGGCCGGGCGACGGGATCCCGAGGGGCGGCTGCGGTACTACGCCGAGCAGTTCCCCGTCGTCGAGGTCGACGCGACCTACTACGCCCTGCCCTCCGCACGCAACAGCCGCCTGTGGGCGGAGCGTACGCCCGACGGGTTCGTCTTCGACGTCAAGGCCTTCTCCCTGCTGACCGGGCACCCCACCCGCCCCGCCTCCCTGCCGGACGGCCTGCCCGCGGACAGCCGGGACCCCGCGGTGCTGGACGCGGTGTGGTCCCGCTTCACCGACGCGCTCGCACCGCTGCGCGAGACCGGGCGGCTGGGCACGCTGCTCTTCCAGTTCCCGCCCTGGCTGAAGCCCGGCCCCCGGGCCGAGGAGGTCCTCGCCGACTGCGCCGCACGCACCGCGGGCTGGCCCGTCGCCGTGGAGTTCCGCCACCCGCAGTGGTGGAGCGGCGAACGGTACGACGAGACGCGGGCCTTGCTGCGCGGCCACGGGTTCGCCGCGGTCGGCGTCGACATGTGCCAGGGGCTGCCGGCCTCCGTTCCGCCCGTCATCCCGGTCACCTCGCCGGAGCTGTCCGTCGTCCGTTTCCACGGCCGCAGCCCCGCCTGGGGAACGGGCAGCAAGGAGGACCGCTTCCGCCACGCCTACACGGACGCGGAACTGAAGGAGTGGGTGCCGCGGCTGCGGGCCCTGGCCGACGGCACCGCCCGGCTCCACGTGCTGTTCAACAACTGCTGCGGTACGGCAGCCGTCGACGCCGCCGCCCGCATGCGTGACCTGCTGGACGCGTGAAGGCCGGGCCCCCGCACGCCGTCGGTTCAGTCCCGCTGCGCGGCGATGAACTCCCGGTACCACCGGTAGCTGTCCTTCGGCGTGCGCCGCAGTGTCTCGTAGTCGACCCGCACGATGCCGAACCGCTTGCCGTAGCCGTGCGCCCACTCGAAGTTGTCCAGCAGGGACCACACGTAGTACCCGCGCACGTCCACGCCCGCGTCGATCGCGGCCCGCAGTGCGCCGAGGTGGTCGCGCAGATAGGCCACCCGGTCCGTGTCGTGCACCGTGCCGTCGGCGTCGGCCTCGTCGTGCTCGGCGGAGCCGTTCTCGGTGATGTGCACCGGCGGCAGCGCCGCGCCGTAGCGCTCCTTGAGGTCCACCAGCAGGTCGGTGAAGGTGCCGGGTGCGACGGGCCAGTCCATCGCCGTGTGCCTCACACCTTCCAGACGCACCTCCGCGTACCGGTTGTCCGTCGCCACGCGCCGGGCCGGGTCGGCTTCCCGGTACGGGGCGTCGGCGACCACGATCGGCCGGTAGTAGTTGACGCCGAGGAAGTCCAGCGGCTGCCCGATCAGCTCCAGGTCGCCGTCCTGCCGGAAGTCCTGACCGGTGATCAGCTCGCCCCAGGTCTCCTCCTCGCTCGCCGGGTAGCGGCCCGCGAACAGCGGCTCCGTCCACACCAGGTTGTGCTGGGTGTCGGCGCGCAGTACCGCCGCCCGGTCCGCGGGGGAGCCGGGGGAGGCCGGCAGGTTGCGGTCCAGGTTGAGCGTGATGCCCACCTCGCGCACCCAGGCCGCCCGCAGCGCCTGTACGGCGAGCCCGTGGCCGACCAGCAGATGGTGGGCGGCGGCCAGCGCGCCGCGGCCCTCCCTGGCGCCGGGCGCGTGACGGCCGACCGCGTAACCGAGGAAGGCGCTGCACCACGGCTCGTTGAGGGTGATCCAGCGCGGCACCCGGTCGCCGAGGCGCTCGGCGACGGCGGCCGTGTACGCGGCGAAGTGCTCCGCAGTCGCCCGCACCCGCCAGCCGCCCCGGTCCTCCAGGGCCTGCGGCAGGTCCCAGTGGTAGAGGGTGGCCGCGGGCTCGATCCCGGCCGCGAGCAGCTCGTCGACCAGCCGGTCGTAGAAGTCCAGGCCCTTGGGGTTCACCGGGCCCGAGCCGTCCGGCACGATCCGCGGCCAGGCGATCGAGAAGCGGTAGGAGTCCACGCCCAGGTCGCGCAGCAGCGCCACGTCCTCGGCGTAGCGGTGGTAGTGGTCGCAGGCGACGTCGCCGGTGTCGCCGTTCGTGACCATGCCGGGAGTGTGGCTGTAGGTGTCCCAGATGGAGGGGGAGCGGCCGTCCTCGCGGACCGCGCCCTCGATCTGGTACGAGGCGGTCGCGGCGCCGAGGACGAAGCCGGGCGGGAAGCGGGGGAAGTCGGTCATGTGGGCGGCCTCCACGGTCACTTGACGGAACCGCCGGTGATCCCGGCGGCGATGTACTTCTGGGCGAGGACGAGCAGGATCGCGGCGGGGATCGCGGACAGCACCGAGGCGGCCATCACCGAGCCCCAGTCGCCGACGTGCGCGCCGATGTACTGGTAGATGCCGAGGGTGACCGGCTTGACGTCGTCGGTGGTGTTCAGCGTGAGCGCGAACATGAAGTCGCTCCAGGAGAACAGGAACGCGAACAGCCCCGAGGTGATCAGCGCGTTGCGGCTCATCGGCAGCACCACCTGGACGAACGTCCGCAGCCGGCCGGCCCCGTCCATCTGCGCGGCCTCGACCACCTCGCCGGGGATGGACACCATGAACGAGCGCATCAGCACGATGGAGAAGGGGATGCCGAGCGAGGCGTCCGCCAGCATCAGGCCGGCGTAGGAGTTGACCAGGCCCAGATCGACGTAGGTGTTGTACAGGGCGTTGGCGATGACGATGCCCGGCACCATCTGGGTGATCAGCGTGCCGAACACGATGCCGCGGCTGCCGCGCAGCCGGAACTGCGCGAGCCCGTAGGCGGCCGGCGCGGCGATCGCCAGGCAGATCACGACGGCGCCCAGCGACACCACCAGCGACGTCAGCAGATGCCCGCCCTGGTCGCCGAGCGCCTTGGAGAATCCGGACAGGTCCAGGCTGTGCGGCACCGGATCGACCTCCAGCAGCCCGGCCTTCGGCTGGAGCGCGGTGTCGAGCATCCAGTACAGCGGGAACAGCATCACGCACAGCACCAGCACGCCCACGACGGTGGAACCCCAGTGGCGCTTCGCGGTGCGCGGTTGCGCGGCGGTTTCGGTGGCCATCGTCCTCGTCACTTCCCCTCGGTGCGGTTGGCCCGCAGGTAGAACACCGCGAACACCGCGGAGATCAGGATCAGCACGTTGCCGACCACCGCGCCCGCACCGAAGTCCAGCTGGACGAAGGAGTTCTGGTAGGTGAGCGTGCCCAGGGTCTGCGTCGCGTTGGCTGGACCGCCGTCGGTCAGGGCGAGGATCAGGTCGAGGATCTTGACCGTCGACATGAATCCCAGCACCAGGACGACGGTGATGACGGGCCTCAGCATCGGCAGGGTGATGGACCGGAACGTCCGCCATGCCGACGCGCCGTCAAGAGAGGCGGCCTCGTACATCTCCCTGGGGATCTCCTGCAGACCGCCGTACAGAATGACCATGTTGAAGGGGATGCCGATCCAGATGTTGACGACAATGACCGACAGCAGGGCCATGTGCGGACTGGTCAACCATGGAGTGTGGCCGCCGAGCCCGATCGTGTCGAAGAAGGTGTTCAACACACCCGTGTCCTGGTCCAGGATGCGCCGCCACACGATGCCGGACACCACCATGGGCACCAGCCACGGCAACAGGATCAAGGACCGCAGTGCACCGCCCAGCGGAAAGCGCCGGTTGAAGAACACCGCGAGGGCGAGGCCGATGCAGAACTGCCCGAGCAGCGAGCCGGCCGTGAAGACGAGTGTGTGCCACAGCGCCTTGCCGAACAGGGCGTCCTTGAAGACGTGCGACCAGTTGTCGACGCCGTTGAAGGGCGCCTCGCCGGTGAAGAACGTCTTTGGCGTGTAGTGCTGGAAGCTCATCACGACGTTGCGCACGAGCGGGTAGCCGAAGAAGAGCAGCATGAAGACGACGGCGGGGGCGACGAACCCCCACTGCGCGAGCCGGCGCCGCAGCCCGCGCGGACCTGGCGCGGCGGCCTTCGGACGGGCCGCGGAGGGCGCCGGGGCGGTGACGGTGGACGTGGTCATGGGTCGCGTACCTCAGTTCCCGCTCGTGGCCCGCTGCTGGGCGCGCTTCAGGGCGGACTCGCTGGACTGCCCGGTCAGGGCGGACTGGAAGGCGCTCTGCAGGGCGAGCGACACGCCCGACCAGCCGGCGCCGAGCTTGGCGGTCCGCGAGCGGGCCTGGGCCACCTGGTCGGCGAGCGCGTCGAGCTCCGGGACGCGTGTGCGCCACACGGCGGCGGCCTTGGCGTCGGCGGGGACCATCCAGCTGTTGAGGGCGTAGGTGAGCTGCTCCTGCTCGCTCGACAGGCAGGCGACGACGCGCCCGGCCGTCTTCTCCCGGGCCGCGTCCCCGGTGTCCGGCACGGTCAGCACCGCGCCGCCGAGCGGGCCCACCGACTCGTCACCGGCCTTCGGCACCGGAATCTGCGCGATGCCCCAGTGCAGCGACTTCTTGGTGTTGAGCGTCTCGACCTGCCACGGTCCGTTGATCATCATCGCGGCGTTGCCCGCCATGAACTGGTCGTTGACGTCCGCCTGCGTCCAGCCGACCGTCGACTTCGACAGCGAGCCGTCCTTCAGCAGGGCCTTCCAGAAGTCCAGGGCCTGCACGACCCGCGGCCCGTCGAGCCGGGTCTCGTCACCGCCGTTGGACCACATGAACGGCGTGAACTGGAAGACGCCGTCCTCCGCGCCGCCCGCGCTGAGGGCTATGCCGTAGCGCTTGCCGGCGGTGAGCCTCTTCGCCGTCGCACGCAGCTCGTCCCAGGTGGCGGGCACCTTCAGACCGGCCTCGGCGAGGAGGTCCTTGTTGTAGAACAGCGCGAGCGTGTTCACCGAGCGGGCCGCGCCGTAGTACGTGCCCCGGTACGACCCGAAGTTCACGATGCCCTGCGGGACGCCGTCGGTGCTCAGCCCGAGCGTGCGCAGGTCGGTCAGACCGCCTGCCTCCGCGAAGGTCGGCATCTCGGACGCGTCGAACTGCACGATGTCCGGCAGCGACTTCGAGGACGCCATGCGCAGGGCCTTGGTCATCACCTGCGCGGCCGGGACGCTCTGCTGCCTGATCGTGACCCCCAGCCGCTCGCTGCAGCGGGCCATCGCCTGGGCGTCCCAGCGGTGGTACGACTCGTCGGTCGAGGAGTTCAGGACGGTGTAGACACTGCTGTCGCGCTGCTGGCCGCATCCGGTCAGGGCCGTACCGGCGAGCAGCACCAACGCCGCGGCGAGCGTGTTGTTGAAGCGCTTCGACATAGGGTGGACCTTGCTGTCGTCCGCCCGGCCACCTTGCCGGACGAGTTTGTTTTCTGCGATGACTAATACGGCAATCCTGGCTCCGGCGCCAGACCTCTTCCGTGGTCGATCGCTCACCGTCCGCACGGAGATCCCCGCTACCGCCTTGTTTTATGTACGATCCGAACCCTTGGGCGACGCTCAGCGCGGGCCCTTTCGACCTCCGCCTCTCCTTGCGAGGAAGACCATGAAGTTCACCAACGGCTTCTGGCGCATCCGTGACGGCGTCCGCATCGCGTACGCCACCGAGGTGCGCGACGTACGCGCCGAATCGAAGCGCTTCACCGCCTCTGCCGCCGTGCAGAAGGTGACGCGCAGAGGGGACACGCTCAACGCGCCGCTCCTCACGGTCGACTGCTTCTCACCTGCCGAAGGCGTCATCGGTGTGCGCGTCACCCACCACGCGGGCAAGCGCGACCCGGGCCCCCACTTCGCCCTCGCCGCCGACCCCGGCGGCGCGGGCGAGGTGCGCGACGACGGCACACTCACCGAGCTGACCAGCGGCCCGCTCACCCTGCGCCTGGACCGGGCCGCCCCCTGGACGCTGAGCTTCCACGACGCCGACGGTCGGGAGCTGACCCGGGCCGGCCGCAAGGGCACCGCGTTCGCCACCACCGACGACGGCGCCCACCACGTCCTCGCCCAGCTCGCGCTCGGCGTCGGCGAGCAGATCTACGGACTCGGCGAGCGCTTCACGCCGTATGTCAAGAACGGCCAGGTCGTCGACATCTGGCAGGCCGACGGCGGAACCAGCAGCGAGCAGGCGTACAAGAACATCCCGTTCTACCTGTCCTCCCGCGGCTACGGCGTCTTCGTCAACCACCCCGGCGCGGTCTCCTTCGAGGTCGGCTCCGAGTCGGTGGGGCAGGTGCAGTTCAGCGTGCAGGACCAGACGATCGAGTACTACGTCGTCGCCGGCCCCACGCCCAAGGACGTCCTGACCCGCTACACCGCCCTGACCGGCCGCCCGGCCCTGCCGCCCGCGTGGTCCTTCGGGCTGTGGCTGACCACGTCCTTCACCACCGACTACGACGAGGCGACCGTGATGTCCTTCGTCGACGGCATGGCCGAGCGCGGCATCCCGCTGTCGGTCTTCCACTTCGACTGCTTCTGGATGCGCGAGTACCAGTGGTGCGACTTCGAGTGGGACCCCGAGGTCTTCCCCGACCCGGAGGGCATGCTGGCCCGGCTGAAGGCCAAGGGCCTGAAGGTCAGCGCCTGGATCAACCCCTACATCGCGCAGAAGTCCCCGCTGTTCGAGGAGGCTGCCCGGCTGGGCCACCTGGTGCGCCGCCCGAACGGCGACGTGTGGCAGTGGGACCTGTGGCAGGCCGGCATGGGTCTGGTCGACTTCACCAGCCCCGACGCCCGGGCCTGGTTCCAGGGCGAGCTCAAGGCGCTGCTCGACCAGGGCGTGGACTGCTTCAAGACCGACTTCGGCGAGCGCATCCCCACCGACGTCGTCTGGCACGACGGCTCCGACCCGGAGCGCATGCACAACTACTACACGCACCTGTACAACCGGACCGTCTTCGAACTGCTGGAGAAGGAGCGCGGCCAGGGTGAGGCCGTGCTCTTCGCCCGCTCCGCGACCGCCGGCGGCCAGCAGTACCCGGTGCACTGGGGCGGTGACTGCTGGGCCTCCTTCGAGGCCATGGCGGAGTCGCTGCGCGGCGGACTGTCCCTGTCGCTGAGCGGCTTCGGCTTCTGGAGCCACGACATCGGCGGCTTCGAGGGCACCCCGGACCCGGCCGTCTTCAAGCGCTGGCTCGCCTTCGGCCTGCTCTCCTCGCACAGCCGGCTGCACGGCTCGGACTCCTACCGGGTGCCGTGGCGGTTCGGCGAGGAAGCGGTGGAGGTGGCCCGGCGCTTCACTCTGCTCAAGCACCGCCTCATGCCGTACCTGTTCGGCGCCGCCGCCGAGGCGCACCGCACCGGCGTGCCGGTGATGCGCCCCATGGTCCTGGAGTTCCCGCACGACCCGGCGTGCCGCCCGCTGGACCGCCAGTACATGCTGGGCCCCGATCTGCTGGTCGCCCCGGTCTTCACCGAGGACGGCGAGGCCGAGGTCTATCTGCCCGCGGGCACCTGGACCCACCTGCTCACCGGCGAGCGGGTCACCGGCCCCGCCTGGCGCACCGAGCGGCACGGCTTCGACAGCCTGCCCCTGTACGTCCGCGAGGGCGCCGTGCTGCCGCTGGCCTCGGACGACAGCCGGCCCGACGGCGACTGGCTGGACACGCCGACCCTCCTCGTCCACCCCACCGCCGACCCCGCGTACCGGGCCGAGGTCACCGTGCCCGATCCGACCGGCACCCCGGCGGCCACGTTCACGCTGCGGCGCGACGGCGACCGGCTGTGCGTCACCGCGCACGGCACCGACCGCCCCTTCACCGTGCGGGTGGCGGGCGGCGCGAACGCGACGGGCGCGGACGAGGTGACCGTAGCGCTGGGCTGAGGGGCCGGGACCCCGGGAGGGGCTCGGGTGGGGGCGGCTCGGGCGAGGCCGGGGCTCGGGCCGGGGCCGCCGTACCGCTCGGCCGGGCGGTCAGGACGCCGAGAGGAATTCCATGACGGCCCGGGTGAAGGCGTCGGGTGCCTCGTCGTGGACCATGTGGCCGACCGGGATCGTGATCACCCGGGCGTCCGGGATGCGGCGGGCCAGCTCCGCCACGCCGTCCTGCGGGACATGGCTGGCCGGCCCGCCGGCCACGACGAGCGTCGGGGCGGTGATCCCGGCCAGCCGGTCCAGCCAGGCCGGATCGGGCGTGTCGAGCTGCGGCCGCACGGCCGTCACCACGTTCCAGTCGAAGTGCAGCTCCCCGTCCGGGCGCACCGGCTCAGTCGGTGTGCGGCGGCGTGGGGCGGGCACGTCCTCCAGTACCAGCCGTGCCACCCGGTGCGGACGCTCCTGCGCCAGCAGTTGGGCGACCACCCCGCCCAGCGAGTGCCCGACCAGGTCCACCGCGCCGAGCCCGAGAGCGTCGAGGAAACCGAGCACGTCGGACGCCATCAGCTCCAGCGTGTACGTTCCCGGCCACGCACTGCGGCCGTGTCCGCGCAGATCCAGGGCGTACACCCGCCGCTCGACGGCAAGCGCCCGCGCCACCGCGCGCCAGCTGCGGGCGTCCTCGCCGAGCGCGTGCAGCAGAACGGCGGCTCGTCCCTCCTGCGGTCCGGACACCTCGTAGGCGAGCCGGATGCCGTTCACGACGGTCGTGCGGTGATCCACCATGCCCGGAGGCTAGCCGTGGGCCCGCCGTTTCCGGCTCGGACTTCGCTGTCCGCAGAAGTGGTCGTCCAGGGCGCGCGCACGAGCGGCGGTTCGCCCCGCGGCAGGCTGAGTGCTGCGCGCGGCGCCGCGGCCGGTCCGGCCCCGATCCGCTCGGCCGGCACCTCCTCGACGCGGGCGAGGACGGCCTGGGCACGGGCGTGCACCCGCTCGCCCTCCGGGGTGATGCGGATCAGCCGGGTGCGGGCCGAGGCGGGGTCGGGCACCTGCTCCAGCAGCCCCAGCGCGACCAGACCGTGGACGGCCTGGTGGGCGGTCTGCCGGGTCACCCCGATCCGCCGCGCGATGTCGACACCGTGGTGCCCTCCGGGTCGAGGCTGGCGAAAACCAGGCCCTGGGCGCTGGTCACCGGCTGTTCGCCGGCAGCGCGCATGCCGGCGAAGAGCGCGTCCTCGAACCAGCGGCGGGCGTCCGCGAGCAGCAGCGCCATGTTCGTCAGCGGGGAGGCGCCTGCGTTGCTGCTCCTGCACGGCGCCGACGACACGATCGTCCCCGTCACCCGGTCACGGGACCTCACCGCGGCCCTGCGCGCGGCCGGTGCCGACGTCGCCTTCCGCGCCGTACCCGGCGCCGATCACCCGTGGACCGGCGCGCAGGACGCCCAGGGGGAGGAGGTGTTCGCGCGGTCCGTGGAGTTCGCCGGGCGGGTCGTTCGGCGGCGCTGCTGATGTGCCGTCGCCGAGAGGGCGTCAGCGCACCTTGGCGCGCAAGGCGCCCGCGGCCGCCGCCGGACGGGCGGTCGTCCGAGCGGTGCGGCGCACCAGATGGGCCTCGCGGCTCAGGTCGCGGGCGCCGTGCCGGCCGCGCCACAGCAGCGACGGGGCGCTGCCGGTGTCGTCGGCCGCGATGAGCAGCCCGCCCAGCATGGACAGGTTCTTCAGGAAGTGGATGCGCTGCTGCGCCCGCTGCCCGGAGTCGTCCGCCTCCCAGAAGCGGTGTCCGGCCAGCGTGGTCGGCACCAGCGTCCCGGCGAGGGCCAGCGCCGCCAGCCGGGGCATGCGCCCGGTGGCCAGCATGAGCCCGCCCACCACCTGCACCGCGCCACTGAGCCGTACGGCGTGCTCGGTGCGCTCGGGCAGCAGCGGCACCCGTTCCCTGATCGGGCCGACGACGGGCTCCGCGGCGGGAGCGACCTTCTCGGGGGAGCGTAGGGAGTTCACGCCGCCGGAGACGAACATGGACGCGAGCAGGGGACGGCCGACAAGGCGCAGCACACTCATGGCAACTCTCCAATGGGTTGACAGGCAGTGACCGCCGGGTTCCCGGCGGTGGACGGGGCCATGCGCGCGCCTCTCGTCACGACGCATGGGCGGGCAGGCGTTCGCGGCTGCCGGGATGCCGGTGCCGCCAGGTCCAGAACACCGCGCACGACAGCAGCGCCCACCCGGCCAGCACCAGGAACGGGAACGCGTGCTGGTGCCCGGCGAAGTACACGGCCGTGTGCTGGGCGCTCACCGAGGCGCCGGGCGGCAGCCAGCGGCCGATCACGCCGAGCGGGGAGGGCAGCAGCGGCCAGGAGACCGCGCCGCCGGACGAGGGGTTGCCCAGCAGCACCATCAGTCCCCACGTCGGCAGCATGGCCCAGCGCCCGATCAGTGTGTTGAACATCGTGAAGACCATGCCGGACGCGAACATCGTCAGCGCCAGGATCAGCCACGACTCCAGGAACGGCAGATTGACGGCGTCGAGCAGCCAGTCCACGACGGCGGCGATCGCGAAGCCGCCGAGCAGCGCGTAGCCGATGGTGAACGCGATCCGCTCCACCGGGGTGAGCGCCCGCGCGTGCACGCTCAGCTGGATCGCTCCGACGAAACCGATGATCACGGCCGCCAGAGAGATGTAGAAGATGGCCAGCCCCCGCGGATCACCCTCCTGCAGCGGCTTGATGTCCCGCACGGTGACGGCCACCCCCGTCTTACGCCCCACCACCGGCGCGGTCTCGGACAGCACCTGCGCCACGGAGGCGCCCGAGGCACCGGAGACATCCAGCATCACGCTGCGCCCGTCGCCGCGCCCGTCGAAGACCGCGAACACCTTCTGCTCGTCGAGCGCCTGCCGGGCCTGGGTGACGGTGCCGTAGGTGTGCACCTTCACCGAGGCGTTCAGGGCCTTCTCCATGCCGTCCAGGAAGGCCCGGCCCCGGGCCTGCTGGTAGGAGCCGACTACGGCCGAAGGGATGGAGTGCGGGGTGGGGTTGGCCATCGAGTACGTGTAGGAGCCCGCGAACAGCCCGGCGGCGGCCGCGAGGATCAGCGCCAGCACGGTCGCCGGCAGCAACGGCGAGTCCCGGAACGCGGCCCAGCTCTGCGCACGTGTCGGCGGCCTGCCGTGGCCGCCGTGGGGCGTGTCGGCCATCCCGCGCACTCTCCCTCCAGCCAGGCACGACCCTGACACATCCGGGACGGACCGGCACGAGGTGGCAGTGCATTGGAGGGGCGCCGCGCGCGCGTGCGGCGGGCGGGGGCGCGGCGAAGGTCAGTCGCTCCCCGTCTTCTGCGCCGCAGCGGGCAACCGGGACCGGTCCGCCTCGTCCTGCACCAGCAGCGAGAGGAGCGAGGCAACCGTCAGCCCGGCCTCGGCGGGGTGTCGCAACACCTTGGAGGGATCGATGTCGTAGACGTTGCCGCGCCCTTCTCGGGTGTGCGAGAGGTAGCCGTCCTGTTCCAGATCGGCAATGATCTTCTGGACGGCCCGCTCGGTCAGCCGGCAGTGCGCGGCTATGTCGCGGATGCGCGCGCTGTGATTGTCTGCGATGGCCGCCAGGACCCGGGCGTGATTGGTCAGGAACGTCCACCCGGTATGCGGCTCAGGCACTCCCTCCATGGGGCGATTCTACGGCCTCCCCTTCGTGTATACAAAGACCTGAACAAGTTTTCATGTATAGGTTGACGTGTTGCTGTGCTCGGGGGAGCCTGGAGCGGAAGACGGTCATTGCTGACCGGGGGAGGCGGTCATGCCGGAGCCTGCGTACGAGGAGGGGTCCTCCGTCGGGGACGCTCCCGGGCGTACGGTCACGACGGGCGAGCCGCCCGTGCGCCCCCGGCGCCTGCCGCTCATCGACGTGCGCCCCGAGGGCGAGTCGGTACGGGTCACGGTGCGCGGTGAACTCGACCTCGACGCCGACGACGCGCTGGACCGCGCGCTGCGCGCGGCCGTGACCCTGTCCGCCGGAGACGTCGAACTGGACCTGTCCGGTGTCGACTTCTGCGACTGCTCGGCACTCAACGTACTGCTGACCCACCGGCGCCGCGCCCTCGACGAGGGAAAGATGCTCGTCCTCGGCGGCGCCGCACCCACGGTCCTGCGGCTGATGGAACTGACCGGCACCCTCACCCTGTTCGTCACGGACGACGATGCGGGGGAGTCCGTGTCGCAGGACGACGACGCCCTCGAGGACCTCCGTGTCGAGGTCGTGCAGCTGCGCCGGGCGATGCAGACCCGGCCGGTGATCGACCTGGCCCGAGGTATCCTCATGGCCTCCTTCGGACTCAGCGCCGAGGACGCCTGGACGGCGCTGGTCACGGCCTCCCAGAACACCAACACCAAGCTCCACCACCTGGCCAGGGACCTGGTGGGCGCCGTACACGGCGAGCCTCTGGCCGATCCGGTGCAGCAGCAACTGGCCGCGGCGGTCGCCAAGGTGGCGGCACCCGCGCCCGTCGAGACACCGAAGCTCTGAAGCCCTGGAGCCACGAAGCTCTGGAGTCCCCAGCCCTGAGGCCCTGTAGCACCGGACCCCTGAAGCCTTGACGACTCGTCGGCTCAGCGCCCGTGCGGCACCGCGGCTTTGTTCGATCGCACGAATTTCACCGCCCCCGGGTTACGGTCGACGCGATCTGATAGTAAACCTTCCTGTCAGTGGCACCACGGTTCAACTCTCCACCCCCCACCTTCACTTGGAGCCCCCGTGACGCATTCCCACCCGGAGTCCGGCCTGCGTCGGCGTACCCTTCTCGCCATGACCGGCGCCCTGGGCGCGGCATCCTTCTTCGGCATCTCCCGGGCCACGGCGGCCCCGGCCGCCACCGGGCTCGACGACCCGGCGAAGAAGGAGATCGCCATGAAGCTCGTCTCGAGCGCGGAGAACTCCTCGCTCGACTGGAAGGCGCAGTACAAGTACATCGAGGACATCGGCGACGGCCGCGGCTACACCGCCGGCATCATCGGCTTCTGCTCCGGCACCGGTGACATGCTCGACCTCGTCCAGCTCTACACCGACCGCAAGCCCGGCAACGTCCTCGCGCGCTACCTGCCGACCCTGCGCCGCGTCAACGGCAGCGACTCGCACGCGGGCCTGGACCCCGACTTCCCCCGCGACTGGCGCAAGGCCGCCTCCGACAGCGCCTTCCAGCAGGCGCAGAACGACGAACGCGACCGCGTCTACTTCGACCCGGCCGTCCGCCGGGGCAAGAGCGACGGGCTGCGCACCCTCGGCCAGTTCTGCTACTACGACGCCATCGTCATGCACGGCGACGGCGACGACCCCACCAGCTTCTCCGGCATCCGCAAGCGGGCCCTGCGCCAGGCCAAGCCGCCCGCGCAGGGCGGCGACGAAGTGCGTTACCTGGACGCGTTCCTCGACGCGCGCGTGTGGGCCATGAAGCAGGAGGAGGCCCACAGCGACACCAGCCGCGTCGACACCGCCCAACGGGTTTTCCTGCGCCGGGGCAACCTCGACCTCGACCCGCCTCTGGACTGGAAGGTCTACGGCGACAGCTACCACATCGGCTGACGGGCGGGCAGCTCATGCGACCCCGTCCGCGACCGCTGCTCACCCCCTTGCTCGCCGCGGCCGCGCTCACCGGCGCTCTCCTGCTCGCCCCGCCCGCCGAAGCCGGCGCCCAGGTGATCGAGGTGACCACCGCGGCCCAGCTCAAGGCGGCGCTGACCGGCGCCGCGCCCGGCGCCACCATCCACCTCGCCGACGGCACCTACACCGGCAACTTCAAGGCCACGAAGGCCGCGTCGGCGTCCGCCCGCATCACGCTCACCGGCTCCGCCAGGGCCGTACTGAAAGCCGGCGGCGGATACGGTCTGCACCTGAACGGCGCCTCCTACTGGACCGTTTCGGGACTGACCGTGACCGGCGGGCAGAAGGGCATCGTGATCGACGCGGCCCAGGGCGTCCTGATCGACGGAGTGGCCGTGCACGGCCTCGCCATGGAAGGAGTCCACTTCCGCAACTCCAGCAGCGACGGAGTCGTCCGCGGCTCCCGGATATACGACACCGGCACCGACGGCAGCGGTATGGGCGAGGGCGTCTACGTGGGCACCGCCAACACCCTCTCCGACCACAGCGACCGTGTGCAGATCGTGGACAACACCATCGGCCCCGGCGTCGGCGGCGAGAACATCGACATCAAGGAGGGCACCACCGGCGCCCGCATCGCTGGCAACACCTTCGACGGCAGCGGGCTCACCGGCGCCCACTACGACGACTCCTGGGTCGACGTGAAGGGCAACGGCGTCCGGGTGGAGAACAACACCGGCCGGCACACCACCGACGACGGCTATCAGACCCACACCCAGCAGCCCGGCTGGGGCTGCGGGACCGTCTTCCGCGGCAACCGGTCCGATCTGACCGGCGCGAGCGGCCCGAACCGGCTGGCCATCGACGTCACGAACAGCGGCTCGGGCTGCCGGACCACGGTCTACGGCAGCAACGCGGTCACCGGCGGAAAGGGGCTGACGAACATCCCCGTCACCCCGTGACGCGGACACAAAGGTGACCTGCGGCCGGGCGCCCCACGGCGCCCGGCCGCTTGCTCAAGGCAGCTGCACGAAGGGCGCCAGGAAGGCCCGGGCGCCCGGAGTGTCCAGCCGGTAGGTGACGTTCGTGGCGTAGCACGGGGTGTCACCGGTGATGGTCGTCGACGTCAGCACCCGCTTGCCGCCCAGGACGGCGAAGTTGGGGCCGCCGGAATCGCCGTAACAGGCACCGCCGTTGCCCTGCGGCGCCGTCATCGCGAGCCGCACCCATGCCTTGTTGAGCGCGTCGAACGAAACCGGCGCCTTCATCCGGACGCCGCCGCCCGGATGGGTCTGGCCGCCGGGCCCGTTGACGGCCTCCTGGGTGCCGTACCCGGCGACGAGCCAGTCGGCCGCTTCCAGCCCCTTTGGGCCCAGCGCGTCCAGCTGGTTCGCGGTGGGCAGGGTGGCCGGGGTGAACTTCCAGCGAGCGGCGACCTTCGCCGCCGGCAGCTGGATCACGGCGATGTCGTGCGGGTCCGCCGAGGGCCCCGGGTAGCCGGGGTGGGTGTGGGCCGTGCCCTCGACGCCGACGGCACGGGCCCGGGCCGCAGGGTCGCCGGGATACTTCTGCGCGGCGGCGTCCAGACCGGACTGCACGTCCTGGTCGAGGGAGACGTAGAAGCGCACGTCGTCCGGCCAGTCGGTGGTGCAGTGCGCCGCGGTGAGGAAGGTGTCGGCGTCGATCATCGTGCCGGAGCAGACCCAGTCCACCCGGTCCGGGGTGCTCGGGTCGCCGTCGTCGTCCCAGGTGGCCACGAGCGCGCCGACCTCGGTGCGTTCGGGCGCGGGCGTGGCGTTGTAGGAGTTGATCGCCGAGGACGGCACGGCGACGGCCAGCACGGTGGCGCAGGCCGCCGCGGTCAGGGCGGTGATGCGGAGCGCGGTCAAGAAGAACCCCTTCGCTGGGTGTGGACGGGCGTTCTCCTGTGGGAGGTGAGGGAATTGAATCCCATGGGGCGCCCGGCGGCAAGACATGGACACGACCGGCCCCACCCTGTCCTCGTGGGTCAGGTCTCGTCCGCGCCCCCCAGGTCCGCGAGTTTCGTCGCCGCCGTCATCGCGTGGCGCCGCGCGTCCCGCAGGCGGCGGTCCGCGGACCGGGCCTGCTCACGGGCCTCGCGTGCGCCGGTGTGCGCCTCACGCTGCTCCTGCTCGGCCTGCTTCAGGAGCTCACGCAGCTCGGTCACACGGCCGCGCAGTTCCTCCGCGTGTTGTTCGGCGGCGTCGGCCCGGGCGGCGATGTCCGTCGCCTCCTTCTCCGCCGCGCCCAGTTCCCCCTGCGCGGCCTCGGCCTCCTCGCGCGCCCGCTCGAGCCGGCGGCGCCGCTCCGCCTCCCGCTCCCTGTCCCGGCGGGCCGCCGCGGGCGTGCGTTTCGCCGTGGCCCCCTCCGTGGGCCGTGCCGTGGTCGGAGTCGCAGTCCCAGCTGGGGCCGTGGCCGCACGGCGTACCGCCTCCGGGCCGGCGGTGGGGAAACCGACCGGCTGCTCCAGCGCCTTGACCAGGTGACCTGTGGCCCACTCGCGTGCCGCGTCCGGGTCGGCGAGCACGGCGTGCAGGGTGGCCTCCACCTCGCGCTGGGCGCCGTCACCGATCGGATGCCCGGCGTCGGCGGTGAGCTGCCGCGCCTGCCGGGCCAGCGCCCCGACGAGCGAGTGCTGGCGGCGCGTCAGCTCACGCAACTGCCCGCCGTCCAGCTCGCGGTGCGCCTGCCGCAGACCCTCGCCGAGTTCCAGCAGGGGAGCGACGGCGTCGGGCCGCTCGCGCACCAGCAGATTGGCGGCCCACGCCGACAGGCTCGGGCGGCGCAGCCGGGCGATCCGGTCGGCCAGCGCACGGTCACCGGCCGTGCGGGCCGCCGCCGCGCGGGTGTTGCGGGCGGCGGTGAACTCCTCCGGCCGCAGCACGTACAGCTCGTCGGCGACGGTGTCCAGATCCACCGGCCCACCCGTCGTCAGCGCGCGGGCTCCGCCCCCGCGGCGGCCGGCACCCGGTCCGGCGCCTGCAGGTGGTAGACGTGGAACGCCCGCCCGATCACGGGCTGCGCGACATTGCGCACCCGCACCCCGCCGCTCGTCATCCCGTGCTCGGTGCCCGCGTGCGCGTGCCCGTGCACCGCCAGGTCGGCGCCCGTCTCGTCGATCGCCTCGGCCAGCAGATAGCTGCCGAGGAAGGGGTAGATCTCCAGCGGTTCGCCGGCGAGCGTGTCCGGTACCGGGGAGAAGTGGGTGAGCGCGATCCGCACGGCGCAGTCCTGCCCGGCGAGCCGCTCCAGCGCCCCGCGCAGTCCGTCGGCGCACCGGCGCGAGTAGCGCACGAACTCCTTCATCAGCGGTTCCCCGAACTCCCCGGCGTTGCGCCCGGCGAAGCCGCCGCCGAACCCCTTGGTGCCGGCCACGCCGATGCGGCCGGCGGGGCAGTCCAGCACGGTCTCCTCGCCCTCCAGGACGCGCGCGCCGCCGTCCTGCAGGATCGCCGTGACCTCTTCGGGCCGTTCGTCGTGGTGGTCGTGGTTGCCGAGCACGGCGACCACCGGGACGCCCAGACCGGCGATCTCCCGCGCCACCACGCGGGCCTCCTCCGGCGTGCCGTGCCGGGTCAGGTCACCGGCCAGCAACAGCACGTCGGCGCAGTCGGGCAGGGTCTCGAAAGCGGGCCGCAGCACGCCCTGGCTGTCGGGGCCCATGTGAATGTCTCCGACGGCTGCGATGCGGATCATGCCAGCTCCTCCGCCTGGTCGGGGGACGACGCCTCGGCGACGACGAGGTCGCAGTGGACCGTGAGGCCGCCCAGCGCCTCGGACACCAGGCGCCCGACCTCGTCGCGGCAGTGCGCGGACGGCACGGTTCCCGTCACCAGGACCGACTCGCCGTGAACGACGACCTGCACGCCCAGCTCGGCCAGCGTCCCCTCGGCGAGGCGCTCGCGCAGATGGGCGACGCGGTAGTCCATGGTGCTCATGGAAGCTCCTTCTGCGGGGTGATCACGTTCAGGCGTTCGAGGAGGAAGAGGAACGCCGCGGGCATCGGCTCCTCACCGCACTCCCGCCGCACCTGCTCCCAGTCGACCTTCTCGCGCAGGGCACGGGCGACGGGCAGGACCGCGCCGAAGTCGCAGTAGTGCTCGGAGAACGCGGAGACCAGGCTGGCGACGAGGTCCGTCGCCGACAGCACCGGCATGACGACCGACTCCACCGGGATCTCCTCGGCCCGGTCCAGCATCTCCGTCGTCACGGGGTGGTGCGCCAGCTCGAAGATGATGTCGATCGACTGGCCGAAGCACTCGGTCTTCAGCAGCCAGTCCTCCGGCGGGACGAGCACCTCCAGACCGCCCTCGCGCAGGGTGGCGGCGATCGAGTCCGCGTCGTCGGCGCGGACGCAGAAGTCCGCGTCGTGCTGGAGATTGGTGCCGGCGCCGTGCGCGTACGCGGCGACGCTGCCGGCGAGTGCGAACCGGTGGCCCTGCTGTTTGAGCAGCGCGCCCACCTGCTTGGTCGCCTCCAGGATGGCCTGGGTACGGTCCCGCGGCAGTTCCTGCGTCCCCGTGACCTCGGGCGGCAGCACCGTCGCGAACCGCAGGCCGGAGCTCGACGTGCGCCGGGCGGAGGCCGGGTCGTCACCGTGCTGCGTCATCACCACTCCCTTCGGCGCGACGGGGCGGGCCGGACCGGGCCGTCCCGGTCGTCGCGCCCCGTAGCGGATTCCAAGTACCCGGGGCACCGGCCCCGACACGGATCACGGCCGGGCCACCACCCTCAGGGTCTGCACCGTCGAGTCGGCGGCGTCCGGGATGAGCATCCCGTGCTCCACGCCGCTGCGCAGGTAGTCCAGCACCTCGTCGGTGATGACCTCACCGGGCGCGATCACCGGCACACCCGGCGGGTACGGGCTGACCATCTCCGCGCTGATCCGTCCCGCGGCCCGTTCGGCGGGCACGTGCTCGACGGGCGCGAAGAACGCCTCGCGGGGCAGCATCGCCTGCTCCAGCTCCAGCGTGGACGGTGCCGGCAGCCGCACTGCCGGCTGCCGCTCGATGGTGTCGGCCTTCTCGACCAGCGCCCGCAGCGCGTCCAGCAGGACCCGCTCGGTGGTGTCGTCGTCGGCGTGCGTGATCGAGGCGCTGATCCGGCAGGTGTCGGAGCCGCCCATGTCCACGTGCCGGTTCGCGCGCAGCCACTCGTTGGCCTGCATGCCGCTGATGCCGAGCTCCCGCACATCGATCACGATCTTGAGCGGGTCGAAGGCCGCGGCCAGCCCTTCCTCGACGATCTCCTGGCCCATGACCCGCAGCCCCGGCAGTTCGTCGGCCGCCTCCCGGATCCGCCGAGCGCGGTGCAGCGCGGCGTCCAGCAGCTCGTGCCCCTGCTCCACCATCTGGCGCCGCCAGCCGTCCAGCGTCGCGAACACCAGGGTCGAGGCGCTGGTGGTGCCCAGCAGGTCCTCGCGCTGCTTGAGCGCCTCACCGGAGATCCGGTCGTACTGCAGGTGGAAAACGGAACTCTGCTCGATGGCCCCGCCCATCTTGTGCACGCTGGTCAGGACCAGATCGGCCTCGGCGTTCATGCCCCAGGCGGGCAGCCCGGGATGAAACGGCAGATGCGCGCCCCACGCCTCGTCCACGATGAGCGGCACGTCGAACTCGTGGCACACCCGGGCCACGCCCGCGATGTCGGCGCAAGAACCCCAGTCGGTCGGGGTGATCAGCAGCATCCCCTTGGCGTCCGGATGCTCGCGCAGCTTCCTGCGTACGTCGTCGGGCTCCGGCGGATGGGCCACGTGCCGCTCGGTGTCGAACTTCGGGTGCACCCAGATCGGCTCGACCCCGTTGACGACGACGGCCGCCACCACCGACTTGTGGGCGTTGCGGGAGATCAGCAGCTTCTCGCCGGGGCCCGCGGCGGCGAGCATGGCGGTCTTCACCGACAGGGAGCTGCCGCAGGTGGAGAAGAACGCCTCCGTCGCGCCCACCGCGTCCGCCATGAGTTCCTGCGCCTGGCCGATGACGCCCTGCGACTGACGGCGGTCGTCCAGCCCGTTGAGGCTGAGCACGTCGGAGCGGAAGACGTCCATCCCGACGACGTCCACCACCCGTGGATCCGCGCCCCGGCCCTGTTTGTGGCCCGGCGGGCCGTAGGCGATGTCGCCACGGCGCCGGAACTCCTGCAATGCCTCAAGGACGGGGGCACGCGAGTGGTCCATTGTTCCTCCCGGTCGCACGGGTCACCGGCCGCCGGCCGGACGGCCGCGCCGAGCGGCCGTACCCACCGTGTTGCACCGCCACGGCGAGTGAAACTCCGAGGGTGTCAGGGCCGCGGACCCTGGAACCCGTCCCGCCACGACCACCGGCCCCCGAAAGGACGTGTGACTGTGACACCGGACGGCGTCCACGACACCCTGCGCGCCGACGTGGCCGGCCGGGCCGACGCCTTGTGGGACGTCGCCCTGCGCCTGCACGCCGAGCCCGAGTTCGCGTTCGCCGAACACCGGGCCGCCGAACTGCTCACCGGTGAGCTCGAGCGCGCCGGGCTGACCGTGCGGCGGGAGGTGGCGGGCATGCCGACCGCGTTCACCGCCCGCTCCGGCCACGGCAGGCCGACCGTGGCCCTGCTCCTGGAGTATGACGCCCTGCCCGGTCTCGGCCACGCATGCGGCCACAACCTGATCGCCGCGGCAGGCCTGGGCGCCGCGCTCGCCCTGCACACGGTGCTGGGTGGCGCGCACGGCAGCGTGCTCGCCGTCGGCACTCCGGCCGAGGAGGGCGGCGGCGGCAAGGCCCGGGAGGTGGAGGCCGGCGTGTTCGACGAGGTCGACGCCGCGCTGATGTTCCATCCGGGGGTGTACGACTGGGTGCGCGCCCCACTGACGGCGCAGGTGCAGTACCGGGTCGGCTTCCACGGGCGCGCGGCCCATCCCACGGGCAACCCGACCGAGGGGATCGACGCGCTGGCCGCGCTGATCGAACTGTTCAACGTGGTGCACGCGCTCGCGCGGCGCCTGCCGCCGGCCTCGCATGTGCAGGGCATCGTCACGCACGGCGGCACCGCCACCAACATCGTCCCCGAGTACGCCGAGGGACGGTTCGGGCTGCGCGCGGCCACCACCGCCGAACTGGACGCGCTGATCGGCCGGTTGCGCGAGTGTGCCGAGGGGGTCGCGCGGGCCACGGGCACCAGGGCGGAGGTGGAGCGGGTCACGGTCCGCTACGACCACTTCCAGGACAGCGAGGTCCTCTCCGAGCGGTTCGCCGCCCATGTCTCGCGGGCCGGCATCAGGCTGACGCCGCCCGTCCCCGGCGTCCAGCTGGGCTCGTCGGACATCGGCAACGTCAGCACCCGGGTCCCCGCCATCCACCCCTTCGTCGCGATCATGGACGCGGACGGCTCCGACCACACCCCCGAGTTCGCCCGGGCGGCCGCCTCGCCCCGGGCCCGCGCGGTGCTGACCGCCGCCGCGCAGGCCCTCGCGTGCACGGCGGCGGACGTCCTGCTCGACGCCGACCTGCGGGCGTCCGCGTGGGCACGGCACCGGGAGGGCGACGGCAGTCGGCCGCCAGCGCGGCGGCCGTACGACCAGACGGGTGTCAGCCCTCCGCCTTCGAGCAGTACAGGAACAGATGCGGCTCCGGCGTGGCCGAGGCGTGCGCCGGGGTGAACTCCCGGCCGTGGCGCGCCAGGAGGGTCAGGCCCGCCGAACGGGCGAGCGCGGCGAAGTCCTCGGCGCCGAAGCTGGTCGCACGCACCGGCTGCCCCATGAAGTCGATCGGCAGGTTCTCCACGTCCGCGGGGACCGTGGCGAGCACCATGGTGCCGCCGGGGCGCAGTGCGCGCGCCAGCCTGCCGACGACGCCGGTCTGTTCCTGCCGTGACATCTGCAGCAGCGAGAAGTACACGCACACAGCGTCGAACGCGGCGTCCTCCAGCGGCAGTTCGCGGATGTCGGCGTGGCGGAAACGCGCGCCGGGGACCTGTCGGGAGGCGAGGGACACCATGACGGGGGAGACGTCGACGCCCAGCACGTCGTGGCCCGCTCCGGCCAGCGCGGCAGCGGTGGGCCGGCCGGTGCCGCTGCCCACGTCCAGCACGCGGCTGCCCGGCGCCAGACGCCCGAGCAGCCAGTCGAGCGACGCGAGATGGGCCGGGGAGGCGGCGAACGCCTTCTCGTAATCCGCGCCCAGCGCGTCGAACGCCACCGCCGCCGGTGGCCGTTCCTCGATATCGCTCACGGTGCCTCCTGCCTGTGCTGCCGGATCTGCCGGGTGCGCACCGGATCTGCCCACCCCTGCCGGACCCTACGCGTGGCCACCCGGCGAACACAGACCTTCGCCCTCCGCCCGGCTCAGGGTGCCGCGCCGAACGCGGTGCTCACCATCGACCTGGTCCACGGCACCGGCGCCCAGACGGAGGACAGCCGGCTGCGCTCCCTGGACACCGCGCCGCGTCGGCGTGGCGGCCCGAGGAGCTCCAGCTCTGCCCGCTTCCCCTACGGGCGGCGCGCGCTCGAACGCGTTCCGGCGCAGCCCAGGCGACACGGGCCGGTGTCGCGCGGTAGGCCCCTGCGCCCTACTGCACTTGACCCACTTGCGTCCCCCATCGCGGGAAACAGCTGCGCCGGGGCCATGCGACGCGGACATCGCGGCAAAGCCTGGCTCCACGACATCCGACGTCTCATACCCCTCGCCCGAGCCCAAGGAGGCCCTTCGTATGGTCGGCAGACACACCGCGCGCACCGGCCGCGCCGCCCTGGTGGCGGCCGGCGCCCTCGCCCTGGCGGCGGTCCACCCCGCCGCGGGCGCCACCCCGCCGCCCGCCCCCGGTCCCGTCCCGTCCGCGGCGCAGACGCTCGGAGCGGACCGGCCCTCGGCGGCGATGCTGCAGGCACTCCAGCGCGACCTGAAACTGACCTCCGCTCAGGCCACGACGCGACTGGTGAACGAGGCCGAGGCCGGTACCCGGGCGGGCCGGCTGCGCAACGCCCTCGGCGCGCACTTCGCCGGCGCCTGGGTCAACGGCACGACCGCGGCCCAGCTGACGGTCGCCACCACGCGTTCCTTGGACGCCTCCGCCATCCGCGCCCAGGGTGCCAAGGCCGTCGTCGTCAAGACATCGCTGAGCGACCTGCGGGCGGTCAAGGACAAGCTGGACAAGGCCGCCCTGCGGGCGAAGGCCGTGGCCACGCCGGTGCGGTACGTCGACGTGCGCACCAATCGCGTCGTCGTCCAGGCCACGACCCGTCAGGCCGGCAACGCCCTGGTCAAGGCCGCGGGCGTGCCCGCCGAGCGGGTGGCCGTGCGGGTGTCGAAGGAACGGCCCCGCCCGCTGGCGGACATCGTCGGCGGCGACGCCTACCACATCAACAACGAATTCCGCTGCTCCATCGGCTTCTCCGTCACCAAGGGCGAGCAGAACGGCTTCGCCTCGGCGGGCCACTGCGGCAAGCCCGGTGACAACACCACCGACCCCAACGGGGGGGAGCAGGGCACCTTCCAGGCCTCCACCTTCCCCGGCAAGGACATGTCCTGGGTGGGGGTCACCAGCGGCTGGACCGTCACCCCCACGGTGCGCGGTGCAGGCGGAGCGACGGTGAACGTCGCCGGTTCCGTCGAGGCGCTGGTGGGGGCCTCCGTGTGCCGTTCCGGCTCGACGACCGGCTGGCACTGCGGCACGATCCAGGAGCAGAACGCCACCGTCACCTACGAGGAGGGCACCGTCAACGGCCTGACCCGGACCACGGTGTGCGCCGAACCCGGCGACTCCGGCGGCCCCTACCTGGCCGGCGCGCAGGCGCAGGGCACGACCTCCGGCGGCTCGGGCGACTGCACGAGCGGCGGCACCACGTTCTTCCAGCCGATCAACCCGACGCTGAGCGACTTCGGGCTGACCCTGGTGACCGCCACGGCCCAGAACAACGCGCCCCTGCCGCAGGACACGGCGGCGGACGCGTGGGCCACGGGCCGGGTGTACGAGACCGGCGCGACGGTGACGTTCGGCAACGTGCGCTACCAGTGCCTGCAGTCCCACCAGGCGCAGGGTGCCTGGGCGCCGGAGAGCACCCCGGCGCTGTGGCAGCGCGTGTGAGCGACGCCTGACCGGTGCGGCACCCCGGCTTCGGCCGGGGTGCCGCACCATCGCCGGGCTCGCGTCCGGTCGCGGGGGCTCAGATCTCGTCGTCGGCCAGCAGCGCGTACGCCGTCGCCACGAACGGGTCGCCGGAGCGGAACCGGCGGGTGCACACGGCCGCCAGCGCGGTGCCGGTGTCCGGCCGGAACCCCAGGAATGCCTGCTGGCCCAGCGTGGCGCCGCCGTGGAAGTACATCGGCCCGCCGTGCGTCGGATGCCGGAACCAGGTGAGGGTGTGCGTGTGCCGGTGGCCCAGCCCCCGGCGCAGCACCGGCACCCGGACCGCTTCCAGCGCGGCGCTCAGCGGAGAGCCGGCCGGGTCGAGGTGGGCCTCCAGGAAGGTGAGCAGGTCGTGCGGGGCGGCCCGGACGGCCCCGGCCGCCTGGAACCCGCCGGGGTCGAACGCCGGGACGAGCGTCCAGGCGTCCTTGGTGTACCCGACGGCGTCGGTGTCCGGGGAGCCGGCCCGCAGCGCGGTGTCGTGCAGTGCGAGCGGGCCCAGCACGTGCGCGCCGACCAGGTCCTCCCACGACGCCCCGGTGGCCGCCGCGAGGGCGTGGCCGAGCACGGCGACGCCGAAGTCGGAGTAGTGCCAGCGGCTGCCGGACCGGTGCCGGGGCCGGGCGCGCAGAAACGCCTCGACGACCCGCTCCGCCGGGTAGCGGGCGTAGGGCTGGGTGCGCCAGGCGGGCAGCGCGCGCGGGAAGAAGTCGCGCGGCAGGGCGGGCAGTCCCGAGGTGTGCGTGATCAGGTGCGCCAGGGTGATCCCGCCGGTGTGCGTCGCCCGGCCGGGTGCCAGGCAGGCGGCGGCCGGTTCGTTGCCGGTGAGCGCGCCGCGCTGGATCAGCTCGGCCAGGAGGAGCCCCGTGAAGGTCTTCGAGGCGGAACCGATCTCGTAACGGAGCTCTTCGCGGGCGGTGGGGCCGGTGCGGTGGCCGCCGCTGTGGACGACCCGGTGACCGTTGCGGGAGAGGGCGAACACGGCGTCGGGCGCGTCGACGGCGTCGACGGCGGCCGCGAGCCGCTCGCGGACACGGTCCTCGTCGCCGGGTACGGCACGACGCGCACCGGCAGGGGACTCGTCCACGGCCGCCACATCGGGCCAGCGCGTGCGGTGTTCGCCGTTCATGACGCGGGGGCCGGTTCGGACAGGGACCGGGACAGGGCCAGCGTGGAGGCGCACGCGGCGACCGCTTCCTCGAGTTCGACGTCGACGAGTTCGTCGATCAGGCGGTCGGTGGAAGGCATATGACCATGTCCCTGTGGGTTGAGCGGACAGCCGCCTCACTGGTTCACCCGTTGTGGGCCGATGATGCAGAAAATACCATAAATGCCTTTTCGTCACTTCGGGGCGTCCGGGCCTGGCGCAGTTCCCCTGTGGCGGCTGACGGACGCCAGCCGGCGGCTGTACTTCCATCAGGCGACCGTGACCGGTTGACGCCGGTCCCGGCGTCAACGACCCCTGCATCCTGGACTGTTGGGGCCGGTGGCGGAATGCCCGCATGCCGATACCCGAGGCCACGGCGAGGGTGCCCGGGGATACTTCCCTGGTCGCCCGCGTCCTGACCCGGGCCTTCGACGGCGACCCGATGATGCGCTGGTTCTTCACCCACGCCGCAGTCCGCGCCCGGCAGTTGGCCGAGTACTTCACCATCCTGTTCACCCGGCAGTACGGCCTGCACGGCGTGTGCGAGCGCACCGACGCGGCAGTGGCCTTCTGGGTGCCCGCCGAGGCCCGCGACAAGGTGCCCCAGTCGATCGTGCTGCGGGTGGTGAACGACGCGCCGCAGGCGAGGCGGCCCCGGCCGCGCGCCCGCCGCCGCACGGCGGCGAACTCGTGCGGCCGGGGCGGGGCGGCCGTACCCGCCGTTGTCAGTGGCGGATGCGAGGCTGTGACCATGGACGAGACGGAGTTCATGAAAGGCCGCGTGTACGGCGCCGACCACGAGGACGCCTCGCCCCGCCCGGGCCGCGTCTACGCCGAACTGGTGGGCGGCCCGCTGGACGGGCTGCTGCTGGACGTCACAGACGGGCCGCCTCGCCCGGCGGCCGGGAGCGTGGTCCTGCCCACCGAGATAGGCCGCCACGGCCCCGGGGGCCGTGCGCTGTACGCGCCCCGCGCCTTGGACCCGAGCCGCTTCGACTGGCAGGGCGACATCCCCTGACCCGGCTCACCGACCGGCGGACCGCTACTGTCCGTGTCCTCAGGGGCGGTGTTGAGCCGACTTTCCAGTACCGCCAGTAACATGATCACCTTGTCTCCGGGTGCACCGTACAGTCAATTCCGGCGCTGTCTGAAGCACGCGCCCTCATCCGGAGATTTGTCATGCCCTCTGAGAATGCGGCCCTCGAAGAAGCCCGCGCGACCTACCAGCAGCACATGCAGACGTGCCGTCAGTGCCACGCCGACCGAGCCGCCTGCGCCGTCGCGAAACACCTGATGCGGATCTACAACAACGCCCGTCGGCAGCACAACGGCCCCGCGACGCCCGAGCGGTGACACGGCGTCAGCCGCGCGCCCGCCGCGGCACGGCCGTCCGGCCCACCGACGCGGCGAGCTTGCGCACCCGCCGCCAGTTCATCCGGGGCGGCGGCTCGGGCACCCCGGGGCGCTGCCGGGGCACCCGCACCCGCAGCGCGCGGCGAGCGATGCGGCAGTGCACCGGGGCGGTCAGCAGATGCGCCTCCCCGTCGATGCCGACCTCGATCACCGGCTGGTCCGCGTCCACGACCACCTCGCGCGCCGCAGCGATCGTGAGCCCGGCCGACTGCGGGTCCAGCAGCAGCGCCGCCGCCTCCACCGCGCTGTCGACCCGGACGCCCAGCACGCCGAGCGTCCCCGTGTCCAGCCGGTCCCGCCGGCCGAGTCCGAGCGGATCGCCTGTGCGGTAGGGGTTGTTGCTCACCAGCACCGCGTGCGGATCGTGCAGCGCCGAGGCCTCGGCCGGGGCCCCTCGCAGGCGGGCCGTGAGCCGCGGACCGTCCTGGCGGGTCAGCAGATCCGGCAGCATGTCCAGCGCGGTGCCCACCTTGTCGCCCCGGTAGGCCGGGTTCTGGATGACCGAGGCGTAGGCACCGAACGAGGCGTTGTTCACGAACGGGTGCCCGGCCGCGAAGCCCAGGTCCACACGCAACTCCACCCCGTCGACCAGGGCGTCCAGACCGGCGGCCGGGTCCTCCCGGTCCAGCCCGAGATCCATGGCGAAGTGGTTGCGGGTGCCCGCGCTGATCACCAGGAACGGCAGTCCGTGCTCGGCGGCCACCGCCGCCACCAGCGCCTGCGTGCCGTCGCCGCCGGCCGCGCCCAGCAGGTCCGCGCCGCGCCGGACGGCCGCCTGCGCCAGCGCGGTGACGTCCTGCTCCTCGGCCGGGTCCAGCAGGACCACCTCGGCGCCGAGGGCCTCAGCCTTCTCCTTCAGGCCGAAGCGCCCCACCTTGCCGTCCCCGGAACGCGGGTTCATGATCAGGAACGGCCGTCGTGGCGGCGAGACGGCCCGTTCGCGCATCCGGGGGGCGTGCTCGCCGGTGCTGCGCAGGGCGTACCGGCCGCACCACACGGCCACGCCCCACAGCGCCGGGGAGACGACGAGCGCCCACAGGAACGTCACCGCGAACAGCGCGACGACCGCCGCGGGCGTGACCACGGCCAGCACCGCCGCCGCCACCCGGGCCGGGCCCCGCCGGGACAGCGCCCACCACAGGGCGGCCGCGGTCACCCCCAGCCCGGCCGTGCCGGCCAGCATGAGCAGCAGCCCCGTGACACCGCCGACGAGGACGGGCAGAGTGACGGCGGCCACGGCCGCCGCCAGGGACGCCCGCGCGGCCCACCGCTGTGCCCAGGGGACATGTCCGCCGAAGTCCACGCCGCCCGCCTCCTCCCACGCCCGCGCTCATCGTAGGCGCCGCGGCGCACGGGGCCCACGCGGGTCAGTCGTCCAGGGCGTCCAGCACGTCGCCGAGGTCGACCAACTTGAAGTTCGTCGCCGCCCGGTCGCCGTCGCCGGGGGCGTCGTGGCCGTCCTGCACGACCAGCAGGCCGTGCGGGAAGCGGCGGCCGAGCGGCTGGTTCAGCGCCGCCGCCCCGTCGCACTCCTCGGAGCCGTCCGGTCCGGCCGAGGCGGGCGCGACGCGGAAGCCGCCCTCGTACTCGTTGTCCTCGCCCACCTCGCGGTCGTAGGCGGCGAAGGTGTTGTCGCCCTGGCTGGAAGCCAGCAGATATCCGTCGCCGTCCGCCTCGGAGACGAGAGTGAGCCCCTCGACGTCGGCCGTCAGCCGGTTGCCGCCGTAGCCCGGGTCGCGACCCGGGACGCACTCCTCGGCGGCCTCGTCATAGGTGGCGGCCACGCCGTACTCGCGGACCTTGTCGACCAGGACCGGTGCGCCGGTCAGGTCGGCGCGCAGCCGCCAGATACCGACGTCCTCCTGCCCGGCGTACAGCGTGCCGTTCGCCGGGTCCACGACCATGCCCTCGACCTGCGGCAGCTCGCCCGGCTCGGCGCACGGGGACCACGACGTGCCGTCCGGCAGCCGGAAGGCCGACGGCAGGTTCAGGGTGCGCACGGTCCGGTATCCGACGCGTCCGGTCGCCGTCGGGGTCAGCTCCAGCAGGGCGAGCGTGGTGCGCTCGCGCCGGCTGACCAGGGCGTAGGAACGGCCCGAGGACGCATCGGTCCAGGTGGCCAGGCCGTAGGCGGTGCGCTGCTCGTTGATCTCGGCCTGGTCGGCGGAGAACACCGGCGGGGCCGCCGGGTCGGTGACGTCGGTGAGGGGACCGTTCGGCGCGGCGGGGTCGATGCGGTAGACGCGCAACCGGTCGTTGCCGCGGTCGGTGGTCACCGCGAAGTCGCCCCTCGTGCCGGCCAGCCGCATGCCGTGCACCAGATCGACGTTGTTGAAACGGCCGGGCGCGTCGCCCGCGTGCGCCGGGGCCGGCGCCGGGACGGACTGCACGACCCGCGCGCTCAGGTCGTACACCCGCAGTCCGCCCTGCTTGGCGGTGGCGACGACCAGGCTGCGGTCGGGGTCGGCGGCGTTGCGCCAGATGGCGGGGTCGTCGGCGTCGGCCTTCCCACCGGCCGCGTCGTCGTACAGGGCGGGTGTCTCCAGCCGGGGATGGACGGCCGGCAGGTCCGCGTCGTCGGCCGCGGCCGGTATGGCGGTCGCGAGCGCCAGGGCGGCCGCGACGACGCACGCGCCGACGGCGCCCGATCGGATGCTCTTCACGCACACTCCTTGGTCGGGGGAGGGCAAAACGATGTTGATCTTGCGGACGTCACCGGTCGCGGCGGCGGCCGAGCGCCGACGCCGCGGTGACCGGGACGCAAACTTCGCGTGCCGTGCGCGGGACGGCTTGGATCACGTCAGGAGGGGCACGCGGTACGAGGCTTAGCTACCGACCCGAGGAACGGTGCAGCGATGAGCGAGTACGAGCGTTCGCGCACGATGCCGGCGCAGCCCGAGCACGTCTTCGACCAGGCCGCTCAGGTGGACCAGCTGGACGCCTGGCTGCCGCAGGCCCTGCATGTGCGGGCCGAGGACCTGCCGGCCGTCACCGTGCACGAGGACCGCGGCGACCACGACACGGCCGCCGTCCTCAAGCCCCGGCCCGAGCAGATGCGCCTGGAGTGGGGCACCCGCGACCAGGGCGGTTACGCCGGCTGGCTCCAGGTCGCCGGGATGGGCAGCGGGGCCAGCGAGGTGACCGTGCACCTGTCGTTCTTCGACGAGGACCACGACCCCGGCGAGCAGCGGGTGCAGGAGGCTCTGGACGCCAGCCTGCAGCGGCTGGAGCAGCAGGTCAGGCTGCGCGAGGACAGCGCGGCCGGCTGACGTCACCGTAGGGTGCCGTCCGGGACGTAACCGGCGCCCCGGCCACCGGCGTTGGAGTCCAGCACGGCGAACCAGTTGTACAGGGCGGTCGCTCCGCTGCCCGCCAGGGCGTCCTCGCAGGCGGGGTTCGTGGGGTCCAGCCCACAGGTGGCGCTACGGGAGTCGAGGTAGCACAGGTGGGTGCGGGAGCCGGGCAGCATGGCCACCCCGTGGGCCTGGGCGGTGCCCTGGCCGAGGAGGGTCAGGCCGAGTGCCGCGAGCAGGGTGGCGAAGGCGGCCGCCACCGACAGGAGTCTGCTGCGTCGTGCCATGGGTGTCTGCTCCTTCCGTACGGTCCGGTGGAGTCCCCGCCCGCCCGGGTGGTCGGCGCCGGGCGGGCGGGGAGGTCCGTAGGGGTGGTGCGCCGGGGCCGGCGGCTCGTCCGGGGCCGCCGGCCACGCGGGTCACGCGACGGTGCAGGGCGTGCCGTTGAGACTGAACGCGGACGGCTTGGCGAAGGTGCCGGCGTAGGTGCCCTGGAACCCGAAGGTCTGGGTGCCGCCGGGCGCGAGATGCGCGTTGTGGGTGAGGCTGCTCGCCGTGACGGCCCCGGAGGCAGGGGAGACGGCGGCGTTCCAGGCGTTGGTGATCCGCTGCCCCGAGGGCAGGGCGAACGCCAGGTTCCAGCCGTCCACCGGGGCGGACCCGGTGTTGGCGACGGTGACGTCGGCGGTGAAACCACCCGTCCATACGTCGGTCGCGTAACCCACCTTGCAGGCGGCCGAGGTGCCGGGGTCGCCCGAGCCGCCGCCGGAGGTGTCGACGGTGGAGGAGAAGGAGGTCACGGCGAGACCGGCCCCGTTCTGCCAGGGCTCGAAGCCGGCCTGCACGCTCGTCAGATACCAGTCGTCCCGCGCGAGCCCGCGCGCCACGGCCTGCCGGACGAAGTCCATCACGTCGAAGCTCCAGCTGCCGATCGCCGACGGAGCGACGAAGGACAGCACGTCGTTGGAGCCGTTGTTGCCGGCCCACACCTGCCAGCCGCGCCCGGCGACGGTGGCGCTGCCGACCGGGGAACCGACGGGCTGGACGGAGCCGACCTTGTCGAACCAGACCATGATCTCGGTCCGGTTCACCCCGTCGGTGCGCGGGGTGGGGTCGAGCCAGATGTCGTACGCCGCGTCGTAGACAGCGTTGCTCACGTAGCTGTAGGAGATCGAGGTCGGGGCCGCGGCGATGGTGCCGAGCCGGGCGGGGAGTTCGGTGCCGGGGGAGCAGACGGTGTAGTGACAGCCGTCGAAGATCGACGGATACGACTTGGGGGCACCGTTGGTGGGCACCGAGCCGTCGGCCCGGTCGATCCGGAAGCCGGTGCTGGTGGCGGTGACGCACTGGGCGTCGCTGGTGCCCCAGCGGTTGTTCTGGACGACGTACCGGCCTTGGACGGTGGTCGTGCCGAAGGGTTCGCAGATCGCGGTGTCGGCGGCTGCCGACGGCGCCGAGGCCAGCAGCGCTGCCAGGGTGCCCAGTGCGGTGAGGAGCGTCAGGAGAGCTCCGAGCAGGCCGCGGTGGGTGGGGGAGCGGCGCGGTAAGGATGGCATGGGGGGACCTCTTCGCGGAGGCGGAAAGGGACGGAGGGCGGGAGCGATCCCACATGATGGGAGCGCTCCCAATGAGCGGCTCGCTGGGGACTGTAGGGATGGGGGCATGCTCGTGACAAGATGCTGAACGCCGTGGGTACCGAAGGATCTTCGAATCCCCGGGTGGCCCGCGCGGGGACGAAAGCGGCGCTGAGCCTTCGGGAGCGCTCCCGAAGGCTCAGCCCTCGCCTCGGCCGGATCACGCCGATCGGCGCAGCACCAGCTCCGTACGGAGGATCACGTGCCGCCAGGCCACGGCCGGTTCCTCCATCTCCTCCAGCAGCAGACGCACGAGCGTGCGCCCGATCTCCGCCAACGGCTGCCGCACCGTGGTCAGTTGCGGGTCGGTGGCGGTGGCCAGCGCGAAGTCGTCGAAGCCGATGACCGCCACGTCCTCGGGCACCCGGCGTCCGGCGGCGCGCAGCGCACCGACCGCGCCCGCCGCCGTGGTGTCGGAGGCGGCGAGGACAGCGTCGACCTCCGGGTGCCGCCGCAGCAGTTCGGCCATCGCCCGGCGCCCGCTGTCCTCGGTGAAGTCGCCCTCCACGACCCACGAGTCGTCGGCGACGACGCCCGCTCGTGCCAGGGCCTCGCGGTAACCGTGCAGCCGGCACTGCGCGACATACATGTCGAGTGGCCCGGTGATGGTGGCGACGGCCCGGCGACCGCCGCGCAACAGGTGCGCCACGGCGTCCCGGGCGCCGCCGGCGTTGTCCACGTCTACATAGGTGACCCGCTCGTCACCGGAGCGACGCCCCAGCAGCACGGTGGGCAGGCCCGACTCGGCCAGCATGTCGGGCAGCGGGTCGTCGGCGTGCACGGACATCAGCAGCGCCCCGTCCACCCGGCCGCCGCGGGCGAACTCCACGAACCTGCGCCGCTCGGAGTCGGTGCGGATCAGGGTGAGCAGCAGCTGCAGGTTCGTGTCGGACAGGGCGTCGCCGATGGCCCGCACGGTCTCGTTGAAGAACGGTTCCCCGAACTGCCGCCAGTCCCGCTCGGTCATGGCCAGGGCGACGGCGTCCGCGCGCCGTCCGGCCAGGGAACGCGCGGCGAGATTGGGCACGTAGCCGAGCTCGGCGATGGCCCGCTCCACGGCCCGTCGCGTCGAGTCCCGAACCCCCGCCGCGTTGTTGATGACGCGTGACACGGTGCCGCGCCCCACGCCCGCGCGTGCGGCCACCTCTTCCAGCGTCGGCGTGCCGGGGCTCCGTCTGCCCATGACCACCTCCCCCAAGAGATCACCGATAGTACGGCCCCGCACGCGCCGCCGACCGGGTTCGCCCAGCCGTGCGCCGCGCAGGCACGAGGGCCGTGCGCGCACGAGGGCCGCATGCAGCGCGGACGCTGCAAACACGGCCCTCGATCGGTACGCCAGGACGCTCCTCGGTACGGCTCACACCTCGCCGGTGAACCGTTCCCACACCCGGTGGGCGCCCAGCAGGCGGGTGACCTCGCTCAGCGCCGCCGTGGCGCTGTCGGCGCGGATCACGCCGGGGGCTTCGGCGGGCACACCGGCCGCCTGCAGTACCCCTTCCGCGCCGTCCCACACGGCGATGGCCTTGCCGTGCCGGAAGGCCTCCGACAGCAGCAGCGCCACCCTCGGGTCGCAGGAGCCCTGCGGTACGGTCGCGGGCGCGCCCTTGGCATCCCGGGCGCCGTAGGCGTCGTCGCCCACCCCGGGGGCTCCGGCCACCAGGACCGCGTCGAACTCCACGGAACGGGCGGTGGCGTAGCTGCGCTGCACCGTCACGGCGCCGTCGCCGTCGCCGAGGACGCCGCCCGTCGGGGCGACGACCAGCGGGACCATGCCGCCCTCCAGCACCGCCTCGCGCACGGCGCGCACCCCGGCCAGGTCGCCGTCGCGCCCGGTGACGATCCCGACGATGCGGCCGTCCGTCGGCCAGGTCTGCCCGATCTGGGACAGCGCCGGACTCGGCTCGACGTCGGCGAGCGGCACGGTCGGCTTGGGCTCGGGCAGCCCGAGACCGGCGGCGACGCCCGCGCACAGCTCGGGGTCGATGTTGGCCAGCACCTGCAACGCCCGTTCCTTGACAGCCTGTTCGTAGCACTTGCCGAGTTCGAAGGTGTACGCGCCGATGATGTGCTCGCGCTCCACCGGGCTCATGCTCAGCCAGAACCGGCGCGGCTGGCTGAAGTGGTCGTCGAACGACTGCGGCGCCTGGCGCACCTTCGTCGCCTCCGGCACCCGCACGGGCGTCTCGACGTAGGCGCCCGTGTCCGCGCCGGCGGCGAACGGGCAGCCCCCGTCGACGGAGTTGGGCCGGTAGGGCGCCGCCCCGCGGTGCACGGCGGTCTGGTGCATGCCGTCGCGCAGCATGTCGTTGACCGGCGCGTGCGGACGGTTGATCGGCACCTGCGGGAAGTTGGGGCCGCCCAGCCGGGTGATCTGCGTATCCAGGTAGGAAAACAGGCGCCCGGAGAGCAGCGGGTCGTCGGTGATGTCGATGCCGGGCACGAGATGACCCGGGTGGAAGGCGACCTGCTCGGTCTCGGCGAAGAAGTTCGACGGATTGCGGTTGAGGGTGAGCAGCCCGATCGGCTGCACCGGGGCCAGCTCCTCCGGCACCAGGTTCGTCGGGTCGAGCAGGTCGATGCCCTCGAAGGTCTGCTCGGGGGTGTCCGGGAACGTCTGGATGCCCAGCTCCCACTCCGGGTAGGCGCCGGCCTCGATCGCGTCGGCCAGGTCGCGCCGGTGGAAGTCCGGGTCGACGCCGTTGGCGATCTGCGCCTCCTCCCAGACCAGGGAGTGCACGCCCAGCTTCGGCTTCCAGTGGAACTTCACCAGGGTGGTCTTCCCGTCGGCGTTCACCAGCCGGAAGGTGTGGACGCCGAATCCCTCCATCGTCCGGTACGAACGCGGGATGCCCCGGTCCGACATGTTCCACAGGGTGTGGTGGGTGGCCTCGGTGTGCAGGGTGACGAAGTCCCAGAAGGTGTCGTGGGCGCTCTGCGCCTGCGGGATCTCCCGGTCCGGGTGCGGCTTGGCGGCGTGGACGACGTCCGGGAACTTGATCGCGTCCTGGATGAAGAAGACGGGGATGTTGTTGCCGACCAGGTCGAAGACGCCCTCGCCGGTGTAGAACTTCGTCGCGAAACCCCGGGTGTCGCGCACGGTGTCCGACGAACCGCGTGAGCCCAGGACGGTGGAGAAGCGCACGAACACCGGCGTCTCGGCGTCCTTGGCGAGAAAGGCGGCCTTGGTCACCGGCGCGGCGGTGCCGTAGCCGCGGAAGATGCCGTGCGCCGCGGCGCCGCGCGCGTGCACCACCCGCTCCGGGATGCGCTCGTGGTCGAAGTGCATCACCTTTTCGCGCAGATGATGGTCCTGCAGCAGCACCGGCCCGCGCGGCCCGGCCTTCAGGGAGTGGTCCGTGTCGTACAGCCGGGCGCCCTGCGCGGTGGTGAGACAGGCCCCCTGCTGGGCCATCGCCGCCTGGTCGGCGCCGGTGGGAACGCCGGTGGGGGAGTACGTGTCGGGGCCGGTCTGGTCCGGCTTCGGGGGCAGCGGCTCGCGCGCCTCGGTGGGCTCCTCGACGGCCGGCGGTTCGGGTCCCGGGCGGCCGGGGATGCCGTCGGAGGGTCCGGTGTCACCGCCGAGGACCTTCTCGGCCGCCTTCTTCAACGGGTTGCTTTCGCTCATGTGTGATCCCTTGTCTCCGGCCGGGCCGCCGCGTGGCAGGGCCGGGCTGCCCTACGGGTGGATGACCGTCCGCCGCGCCGCCCGCACACCGCGGCGCGACCCCGGGCGCGCGGCGCCGGTCCGCGCCGATCCGGCCGGGTGCACGGCGCGGACGGTCCGGCGGCGGAGCCGGACTCCGCCGCCGGACCGGGGCGATGCTTGATCGGCGCGGCAACGTCACGACGCCCCTTCGGGGGGGCGCAAGCACTGCCAACGTCCCACGGCACGGGGCGCCGCGCACCGGGCGCGCGGCGGCCGGGTGAACCGGCGTACGTCCCGTGCGCCGATGGTCAGAGAGGAGTGCCGCCAGGCGTGCCGCCTGTGCCGGGCATGCCGCCCGTACCGCCGGGCATCCCGCCCGTACCGCCGGGCATCCCGCCCGTACCGCCGGGCATCCCGCCGGTGTCGCCCGGCGCGATGCGGCCGCGCCACGACCCGGACTCGGCGCCGCGCTCCTCGACGTACTGCTTGAAGCGCTTCATGTCGCCCTTGACGCGGCGGTCGATCGTGCCCACCAGGTCCGCCACCTTCTCGACCGCGCTGCTGGGCTCGACCTCCATCACCAGCTCCACGCGCGTGTGCGTGTCGTCCACACGCTGGAAGCGGACACTGCCCTTCTGGTCGGTGTCGCCGCTGGTCGTGCGCCAGGTGATGCGCTCGTCAGGGAGCTGGTCGACGATCTCGGTGTCGAACTCGCGCGTGACGCCGCCGATCTTCGTGGTCCAGTGGTTGTGGCGGTCGTCCAGCTGCCTGACCTCCTCGACGCCCTCCATGAAGCGCGGAAACTCCTCGAACTGCGTCCACTGGTTGTACGCGGTGTGGACCGGGACGCCGACCTCGACGGTTTCCTTGACCGTGCTCATCTTCGTTCCTCCGTGTTCATGGCGTGACGGATCGGTACGACGTGCGGGTACCCGACCGGCCGGGATCTCCACCTACGACCTCAGTCGTCTTCCTGGACCGGGGATTCGGAGGCCGGGAACTCGGCCTCGGGGGACCGCTCCGGTGCGTCCTCGGCCGGCGCCTTCCGGACCGCGGAGGTGTCCCGGACATGCCGCGGAGCACGCGTGTGTGCCCGCGCGCGCCGGGCCCGCAGCGCCTCCCACAGCAGGGGCAGCAGGGACACCACGACGACCGCGGCGACCGTCGGGATCAGATAGGCCTCGACGTGCGCCACCGACGTGCCCAGCAGATAGCCGGCGAGCACCAGGGACTGGGTCCACAGCAGGCCGCCGACGGTCTGCCACAGCGTGAAGGTTCGCACCGGGACGTCGAGCGCGCCGGCCACCGGATGCAGCACGGTCCGCAGCATCGGCACGAAACGGCCGAGCACCAGCGCCTTGCCGTAGCCGTAGCGGGCGAGGAACCGTTCCGCCCGGCCGGCGCCTTCCCGCAGCCGCTTGCTCGAGGGGCGTGCGAGCAGCGCTTTTCCGCCGTGCCGCCCCAGCAGGTAGCCGACCTGCCCGCCGGCCACGGCCCCCACCGCCCCGCACAGCAGCACCTGCCACAGCTCGAGCCGCGCCCCGTTTCCCGAACTGTCCGCGCACAGCACACCGGCCGGGAAGAGCAGGGTGTCCCCGGGCAGGAAGAAGCCGAAGACCAGCAGCCCCGACTCCGCGAAGATCACCACCAGGACGCCGAGCGCGCCGAAGGCGGCCAGCACCGAGGCGCTGTCCGTCGGGTTGACGGCGATCACGGCGTTCGCCTCCCTGCACGTCGGTCCGATCCTCCTCGGGCGACCGCACCGGCCGCACTCACCAGCATCGCGTGAACCTGGCCGACAGGCATGGGCGGCGACCGGTGCGGAGGCCGGTCGCCGCCCAGGGGGAGGCGCGGGAGCGGGGTCCACGGCTCGTCGACGACGAGGGCCGGGGTGCCGGCCGTGAGGATCTCGCCGCGGAAGAACGCGGGGCTGCGGCGGCGCATCACCAGCATGATCACCACGCCGAGCAGCAGCAGGCCGACGCCGATCACGAAGACGGAGCCAAAAGGCGACTAGCACTCGCGTGGCGGTGCGGGAACTGTGCACCCGCCAGGAATTTCCGGTTCCATTTCTTCCGTGTGATCTACGCCGCTCCGGCGTTGTCCGCGTCCAGTGCCGCCCGCAGCCAGCCGTCCGCAGCTCCCGGAGTCGGCTCCGGCAGGCCGCCCGGGGGCGAGATCACCACGGCCGTCAGCTCCCAGTAACGGTCCAGGCGCGGCTCGGATCCGAGCAGACCGGCCAGCCGCCGACGGAAGTCCCGGGTGTCCCGTGTGCCGTAGGCGCTCGCGTACGCCGCCACATAGGCGTCCAGCGCCTCACCGGGCCGTGGCGTCCGCTCCCGGCGCAGCTGCGGACCGGCCAGCTCGTACGCCTCGGCGAGCCCCGCGTACAGCTCCGCCGCCCCGCCGGGACCGGCCACCCGGTGCACCTGCGGCCGGGGCTGTGCGCCGGCCGGGCAGGGGCTGCTGGTCATCGCGTGCAACCGGGCGAAGGCGAGCACCTGCTCCGGAGCCGGCTCGGCGGGCGGTTGCGGGACCGCCAGCTCCAGGAACGCGGCCGTCGCCCGGGCCGGCATCCGCGCCGGCAGCCAGCCGCGCCAGAATCTGGCCAGCGAGTCCGTGCTCGGCGGGCCGGCCACCGCACCGAGCAGCCGCAGCCGGTCGGCCCGCTCCCCGGGTGCGCACTCCTGCACCAGCCGCAGCGCCGCTTCCCGCCAGCGCAACGCCCGCAGCTCGGAACCGAGATCGCGCAGCCGCCCGGCGACGGCGTCCTCCAGCGCCGGGCCGGCCGCGTCCTCGTCGTCGAGGATCCGGCGCACCTGGGGCAGCGGCAGGTCCAGGGCGCGCAGGGAGCGGATGAGCCGCAGCCTCTCCAGCGCCTCGGGACCGTACCGGCGGTGCCCGCCGCCGCTGCGACGGGCCTGCGGCAACAGACCCTGGTCGGAGTAGAAGCGGACGGTCTTCACGGTGACGGCCGCACGCTCGGCGAGCTCACCGATGCTCCACAGGCCCTCATGCGATGCGGACAGTTGAACCTCCCCCAAGAGGAGTTCCTACGGTACCGGTCGTCACACAGGCAAGGAGATGATCATGACGGTGTTCCTCATGGTGGCGGGCGCGTTCACCGGCGCCCAGGTATGGCAGGGGACGGCCGCGCGGCTGGCCGAGGCGGGTGCCGAGGCGCGTGCGGTGCCCCTCACCGGACTCGACGCGGACCGCCCGGCGGCGGGAGATCGCGTCGATCTGGAGACACACATCGCGGACGTGCTCGCGGCGATCGACGCGGTGGACCCGGCGGGCGGACGGAAGATCGTGCTCGTCGGCCACGACTACGGCATCCATCCGGTGCTCGGCGCCGCCGACCGGCGCCCGGAGCGCATCGACCGCATCGTCCACCTGGACGCCGGGATGCCGCAGAACGGCGTCCCGGCCCTGGCCGCCGTCCCGGACCAGGAACTGCGCGCCCGTCTGGCCGAAGGGGCTCAAAACGGGGAAACAAGCGGTGAGTTGGCACCCCCTGCGAACCGTGAGCAGTGGCAGCGCTGGGGGAGTACCGCCGGTGTCCCCGACGCGGCGCTGGACCGGCTGACCGCGCTGGCCGCCCCGCAGCCGCTCGCCACCCTGCTCCAGCCGCTGCGGCTGACGGGCGCGGTGGCCGCCGTGCCCACCAGCGGCATCCTGTGCACCGGCAACGGCGTCAGCATCGACATGGTGCAACGGCTCGCCGACTTCGGCGACCCGGCCCTTCAGGCTCTCGCCGACCCCCGGGTGTCGTTCTTCGAACTGCCCACCGGCCACTGGCCGATGCTGTCGAGCCCCGCCGAACTGTCCGAGGCCCTGCTGGGCGCGGCAGCCGGTGAGGGCCGCCGCCTGCGACCGGCCGGCACCTGTGAACCGCCTGCCCATCTGCGCCCGTTCCCGCTTCAGGTGCCCGAACTGCCCCGGGAGACGAAGCAGAACGTCGACCTGTACGTCCCCGACGCCGACGGCCCGCGCCCGGCCGTGGTGTTCGTGCACGGTGGTCCGGTGCCCGCCGGATCGCGACCCACCCCGCGCGAGTGGCCGACCATGGTCGGGCACGCCCGCCTGGCCGCCGCCGAGGGCATGGTGGGCGTGACCCTGGACCACCGGCTGCACGACGTGGGCGACTACGAGCGCGCCGCCGCCGATGTCACCGCCGCGGTGGATCTCGTGCGGGCCGATCCCCGGGTGGACGCCGACCGGATCGCCCTGTGGTTCTTCTCCGGCGGCGGCCTGCTCACCGCACCCTGGCTGGCCGCGCCCCCCTCATGGCTGCGCTGCCTGGCCGCTTCCTACCCGATCCTGGCGCCGCTGCCCAACTGGGGCCTGGCCGACGCCCGGTTCCAGCCGGTCCCCGCGGTCGCGCAGGCGGGCGCCCTGCCGCTCGTCCTCGTGCGCGCCGGGCTGGAGACACCGGAGATCGCGGCCACCGTCGAGGAGTTCGTGACGGCGGCCAAGGACTGCGGGGCTGCCCTGGAACTGATCGACGTGCCCGGCGGCCACCACGGCTTCGAGAGCCTCGACCCGCCGGAGGAGATCCGTCCGGCCCTGCGGCAAGCGATGCGTGCGGTGGTGAGCCGCCTGACCGACAGGGCCTAGCCGCGTCCTGGCCGGGCGTGCCGCACACGCCCCCGTCGAGGCGGCGATGCCGACCTGCGGATGATCGTCGCATCGCCGCCCCGCGGCGGCCGGGCGCCGGGTCAGCCGAGTCCGAGGTCGCTCATCGTGCGTTCGGCCATGCGACGTTCGCCGAGCGCGTTGGGGTGGACCGGCACGATGTTCTGCCCGAACAGCAGCGGCTCGATCCACCGTGTCCCGGGGGCCTGGCACGCGTCGTGGCCCTCTGACGCCTCGCCGAAGTCGACGTAGGCGGCCCCGGTCTCCTGGGCGGCGCGTGCCACGACGGCGTTGAGATGGGCCTGGATCGCGCGCAGGTAGGGCACATCGCCCGCGGCCAGGGGGAGGGTGACGAAGCACGACGCCTCGAACGTACGGGGGACGATCCACGGATACCCGAGGGCCGCCACGCGCGCGTGGGGGGCCTTCGCGCGCACGCCGGCCAGCGCGGCCTTGAGCGCCGGGTAGGTGTTCGCCTCGATCTGGTCGTCGAAGGACGTGCCGTACTTGTCCTTGCAGGGGCTGCCCTTGCCGCCGCTGAGGACCCCGGCCGTGCCACAGGACACGACGGCGTTGATGAAGGTGTTGTTGTCGTTGCCGCCGATCGTCAGCGTCACCAGGTCGGTGTCCGCGCCGACGGCGTCGAGCTGCGGGGCCGTGCCCGGGTACTGCGCCTGGGTGAAGTCCTTGGTCTGGGCGCCGCCGCAGGTCACGTCCGTCAGGCGGGCACCCGCCCGGTTCGCCAGGACGTGCGGGTAGTTGGCCGTGGACCGCAGGCACAGCAGGTTCGTGGGGTCGACGGGCAGGACCCCCGATCCGGCGCTGTAACTGTCGCCGAGGGCCACGTAGTCGAGCGGAGCCGTGGTCGCGTGGGCGGGAGCCCCGGTGAAGCTCAGGGCCACGGCCGCGACTGTCGCGGTCATGACATGACTCAGGGCATGCTTCGGCATGTGCTCTCTCTTTCTCGGAAGGCGCACGCGCGACCGCGGACACGGCCGTGCCCGTGCGGCGTGCAGGGGAGCGAGAAATGCGCGGCTCGAGCAGAAGGAAGGTGCCTACGGCCGTGTCGTGAGCGTGGGGGGCGCACGGCGACGGCCGGGGAGGACCGCCCGCAGGGTTACTGCGCGGTTCTACCGATAGGTAATGTGCAGCCGGTGAGACATCGAGTCAACAAGCCTGACGAAAGTTCTTGAAACGCTGACCACCGTCGCCCGCGCGTGGGTTCGTGAGCAGAGGTTCGCGAGCAAAGGGGCCGGAAGGCTCGCGGACGGTTACGTCACCGTCGGCGGCGGCTGCCACTCGAACATCAGGATGGTCGCGTCGTCCCGCAGGCGGCGGGCCTGTCCGTCGAGGATCGAGTGGATCAGACGCCGCAGCGTCTCCGCGGCCAGCTCCCCGGAGGCGGTGGCCCGGATGACGTAGTCGGCGAACCGCTGGAGTCCGAACAGCTCCCCGTCCGGAGTCCGCGCCTCCGTGACCCCGTCGGTGTAGAGGAGCACCCGGTCGCCGGGTTACAAGGCGATTTCGTGTGTGTGCCGTTCCCGGGTGGACAACAGCCGTGCCAGCCCCAGCGGCGGGTCCGACTCGCGTTCCAGGGCGTCGACGAGCAGCCGGTTGTCACGGATCAGCAGCGGCGCGGGATGGCCGCAGTTGCTCCAGCGCAGCACGCCGGTGGCCAGGTCCGGCTCGGCCACGACGGCGGTGCAGAACTGCTCCGGCAGCCAGGTCGCCAGCGCGCTGTCGACGCTGTGGACCAGCTCGGGCAGGTCGAGCCCGCAACGGCGGGCGTTGCGGCAGGCTGCCAGGGACACGGCGCTGGTCAGCCCGGAGGCGAGGTTGTGCCCCAGCGAGTCCAGCACCGTGGCGTGCAACGTCGTCCCGGTGAGCGCGTGGTCGAAGGCGTCGCCGCCGATCTCGTGGGCGGGTTCCAGGACGGCCGTGGAGTTGGCCGGATCGGCCAGGAACTCCTCCAGCAGCTCGTCGCCGGTCTCTGGCGTATCACCACCCGCGCTCCCCTCGTCGTGCCCGCGCTGGGCCGTCACCGCTCAGCAGTCTCACACCGCCCGCGGCGGGCGCAGGACGGGAGGGGCCGTATGGAGGCGTCCAGTGCCGGCACCTTCGCCTGTGGCCTCGTGGTTCGACCTTGCCGTCCCACTTGTTGTTGGACAATCCATTGTCTTATCAAAGATTGTAATGTTACTTTCTGGGCATGACCCACATCTTCGGAGAGCTGCTCTCGGTCAACCTCGGGCAGGCCCAGCCGATGACCGTCCAGGGCGAGACGATCGTCACCGGCTTCGACAAGCGCCCCGCGCAGGGCGTCGTGCTCGTGGGGGCGGACGGGCTGGTCGCGGACGACCACGTCGACGACGCCGACGACCGGGACCGCGCCCTGCTGTGCTACCAGCTCCGTCACTACGCCGACTGGCGCCGCGAGCTGGGCCGGGACCTGCCGCCCGGCACCTTCGGCGAGAACCTCACCGTCGACGGCCCCGCCGACGACGAGGTCGCCGTCGGTGACGAGCTTCGCATCGGCGAGGTGCTCCTGCGGGTCACGCAGCCGCGGATCCCCTGTCGCAAGATGGCCGTCCGGCTCGGCGAGGAGGACTTCCCCGCCCGCTATCTGAGCAGCGGACGTGTGGGCTTCTTCTGCCGTGTGCTGGAGCCCGGCCTGATCCGGGCCGGCGACAAGATCGAGCGCGTGCGCCGGGGCGAGGGCGGGCTGTCCGTAGCGGAACTGGCCCGCGTCCTGCACCGGGAGCGGCCCGACGCCGAGGCCCTAGCCCGCGTCCTGGACTGCGCCGCCCTGCCGCCGCTCCTGCGCACCAAGGCGGAGCGGCTGCTGGCCCGGGCCCGCGGAACACAGGAGGGATGGTCCGGTGAGCGCGCCCTCCTTGTCACCGGCCGCCGCCGGGAGGCCGCGGACGTCGTCTCCTTCGACCTGGCCGACCCGGACGGCGAGCGGTTGCCGGACTTCGCGGCGGGGCAGTTCCTGACCCTGTCGCTCGACGTGCCCGGGGCGGTGCGGCCCGTCGTGCGGACGTACACCGTGGCCGGCCGCACCGACGACGGCCTCGGCTACCGCATCGCCGTCAAGCGCGAGCCGGCGCCCGCCGAGGCGCCGGGCATCCCCGCGGGCGTCGCCTCCGGCCATCTGCACACGGACATCGCGGTCGGCGCGCGGCTGCGGGCGCGGGCGCCCCGCGGCCGGTTCGTCGTCCAGCCGGGCCGGCGCCCCGTGGTGCTCGTCAGCGCGGGCATCGGCATCACCCCTGCGCTGGCGATGCTCACCGAACTCGCCGGCCAGGACGGCGCGTCGGCGCGCCCCGTCCACTTCGTCCACCAGGCCCGCTCCTCGCGCGAGCTCGCCTTCGGGCCGTACGTGCGCCACCTCGCCGGATCCCGGGACGGGCTCCACACGCACCTGCTGTTCAGCCGCCCCCTGCCCGGGGACACACCCGGACGGGACTTCGACGAGCCGGGCCGGCTCACCCCGGCCGCTCTGGAACGGATCCTGCCCTCGCTCGACGCGGACTACTACGTCTGCGGGCCCGCCGGCTTCATGGCGGACGTCGTCGCCGGGCTGGCCGGCCTGGGCGTGCCCACCGACCGTGTGCACCACGAGTTCTTCGGCGCGGCCCGGCCGCTCACCGGCGAGGAGCCGACCGAGGGACACACGGACGCCGGCCCCCCGGCCCGGGACGCCGACGGGCGGCCGGTCACCGTGACCTTCGCCCGCTCCGGGGTGACCGTGCCCTGGCGGGAGAACACCTTCAGCCTGCTCGCCCTCGCCGAACAGGCCGGTCTGCGCCCCGACGCCTCCTGCCGCACCGGGTTGTGCGGCACGTGCGTGACCGGTCTCGACGCCGGCGAGGTCGCCTATGTGATCGAACCGACGGCGCCAGTGGAACCGGGGCAGGTCCCCGTGTGCTGTGCTCGTCCCACCACCAGCGTCATGATCGACCTGTAACGCTGGGGTGAGGACGATCCCGCACGGGGTCCGACGAGAACGACCCCGCACGGGGTCCGACGAGAAACAGCCCTCGGCAGTACGACGGGAACTCCCCGACGAGGGCCGACGAGAAGAGGAGAGCGATGGCGGCCGATCCCCGCCTGTTCGCGCAGTTGCTGGCCGACGACGGGACGAGTGGGCCGGTCTACCGGCGCATCGCGGAGGCGATCGCCACGGCGGTGACCACCGGCCGCCTCTCGGCGGGCGACCGCCTGCCCACCCACCGCGAACTGGCCCGGGTGCTCGGCGTCGCCGTCCCCACCGTCAGCCGCGCCTACCGCGAGGCCGAGGAGCAGGGCCTGGTCAGCAGCACCGTGGGCCGCGGCACCTTCGTCGCCGGAGCCTCCGGCATCCCGCACCTGCGGGACACCCCTGACCCCGGCGGCGCCGACGCGCCCGCCCGGCTCGACATGGCGGTCAACGCCCCCGCGCGCGGCCGGCACGAGGAGCTGCTGCGCCGCACCCTCACCACGCTCGCCGGCACCGCTGGCCTCGGCGCGCTTCTCGGCTACGAGTCCGACATCGGCTCCCACGGCCACCGGCGCACCGCCTGCGGCTGGCTCGCCCGCAGCGGCCTGGACGTCCGCCCGGAGCAGGTGGCGATCTGTTCCGGCAGCCAGCACGCCCTGCTGGTGGCGTTCGGCGCCGCGCTGCGCGCCGGTGAGACCCTGCTGACCGAGGCGCTGACCTACCCCGGCGCCAAGACCGCCGCCCAGCTGCTGGGCGTCGGCATGTCCGCCGTCGCCATGGACGGCGACGGCCTGATCCCCGAGGCGCTGGAAGAGGCCTGCGCGGCCACTCCCTCCGCACGCGCCCTGTACTGCATGCCGACGGCCCACAACCCGACGGCCGCGACCCAGCCGCTCGGCCGCCGCGAGGCCATCGTCGACATCGCCCGCCGCCACGACCTGGTCATCATCGAGGACGACGTCTTCGGACTGCTGTCCGACCACGCGGGCCTGCCCCCGCTGGCCGCCCTGGCCCCCGAACGCACCCTCTTCCTCACCAGCCTGTCCAAGACCCTCGCCCCGGGGCTGCGCTGCGGCTTCCTCGCCGGACCGCCCGAGCTGGCCGGCCGCCTCGGCGCGCTCATCCGCGCCACCGTCTTCAATCCGTCCCCGCTCGCCACCGCCGTCGCCCTGCGCTGGGTGGAGGACGGCACCGCGGAGCGCCTGCTCGACTGGCAGCGCCAGGAGATGCGACGCCGCCGCGACGCCGCCGTGCACCTGCTGGCGAAGGCGCCGGCGATCCGCCACGTCCGGGCCGACGCCCTGCACGCCTGGGTGGAGCTGCGCGAACCCTGGACCGCCTCCGAGGCGCTCGCCCTCGCCGACGGTCAGGGCATCTCGATCAGCCCCACCCTGTACTACAGCGCCACCGACCAGCCGCTGCCGCGCGCCTTCCGGCTGTGCCTGGGCAACGCCCCCGACGTCGGCACCCTCACCGGCGCCCTGCGCACCCTGACGGGCGTCCTGGCCCGCGGCCGCCCGACCTGGTCCTCCGACACCCCCGTATGAAACGGAAGTTGAGCTCGAAGCCTCGCGTGACGGAAGTTTGCCTGCACGGGGGCGGCCCGCGCTCCCTCGCCCCCGGCCGTCCCTGACGGCAGCCGGTCGCTGCGCGTGACCGTGCTGCCGCTGCCCCGTACGGCCCGTCACCGTTCGCCCGTCCCGCAGGCGGGGTGCTACAAAGGGGAACATGGGCGGACGGTCGCGCTGGTCCCGCGCGAGGGCCGCGCCGCCGCCGAGCGGAGCACGGCGGCTGCGTGATGCGCCTGGGCCCCCGGAAGACCGGAAAAACCCGGGAGCCCCGAAAAACCGGGGCCGCCGGGAGGGCGCGGCAGGCCACGGGGACAGCGACGGCGCGAAGGACCGCCGGCCGTTGAGCCACCGTCTGTCACCGTCGCTGAGCGTGCGCACCTTCGCCACCCAGGTCTTCCTGCTCCAGGCGCTGATCATGCTGGTGCTCGTCGCCGCGGCCGCCACCGCTCTGGTGGTGCAGGGCCGCTACGACGGCGAGCGCAACGCCAGGAACCGCTCCCTGGCCACCGCGGAGGCGTTCGCGCACGCCCCCGGCACCGCCCTCGCACTGCGTTCGGCGAACCCCAACGCGCTGCTGCAGAGACCGGCGGAGCAGGCGCGCCACGGATCCGGCGTCGACTTCATCACCGTCCTCGACAAGAGCGGGGTGCGTGTCACCGACACCGACCCCTCACTGATCGGCACCCGGGCGCAGGGCGTGGAACGGGCGGCGGCGGGCGAGGCGTTCAGCGAGACCTTCCACGGCGAGCCCTCCGACGCCGTGCGCGCGGTGGTCCCGGTGACCGACGCCAGCCGCCGGGTGGTCGGCATTGTCAGCGCAGGCATCCAGGTCGAGACCCTCGGCCACGTGCTCAACCACCAGGTACCGGTGATGCTGGGCGCGTCGGCGGTGGCGCTGGCGCTCGCGACCGGCGGCACGGCCCTGGTCGGCCGGCGACTGCGCCGGCAGACCCACGGCCTGGGCCCCGCCGAGATGACCCGGATGTACGAGCACCACGACGCCGTCCTGCACGCCGTGCGCGAAGGCGTGCTGATCGTCGGCGCCGACGGACGGGTGCTGCTCGCCAACGACGAGGCACGCCGGCTGCTGGACCTCCCTGCGGACGCCGACCAGCGGCAGGTCACCGACCTCGGACTCGGCCCCGGCCCGACCCGCATCCTCGCCTCCGGAGAGGCCGTCTCCGACCAGGTCGTCCCCGCCGGGGACCGGCTGCTGGCGGTCAACACCCGGCTGACGGAGCCCTACGGCGGCGTCCAGGGCCTCGTGGCCACGTTCCGCGACACCACCGAACTGCGCGCCCTCTCCGGCCAGGCCGAGGTGGCGCGCGGCCGGCTGACCCTGCTGTACGAGGCGGGGGTGCGCATCGGCACGACGCTGGACATGCGGCGCACGGCGGAGGAGCTCGCCGAGGTCGCCGTCCCGCGCATGGCGGACTTCGTCACCGTCGAGCTGCTGGACTCCGTGCTGCGCGGCGACGAGCCCACCGGCGCCGTGAAGCAGATGCGGCGCACCGCGCTCAGCGAGTCGCAGACCGGGCATCCGCTGCAGCCGGTCGGCGATCTGATCCGGTTCGTGGTGGCCGACACCCCCATGGTCGCCGCCCTGCACGGCGGCAGGGCCGTCCTCGTGTCGGATCTGTACACCGCACAGGACTGGCGGGCCCACGACCCGGCGGGCGCGCAGCGCGCCCTGGACTACGGCATCCACTCGCTCATCACGGTGCCGCTGCAGGCCCGCGGCGTCGTCCTCGGCATGGTCAACTTCTGGCGCGGTGAGGGCTCGCCGGCCTTCGAGGAGGAGGACGTCGCGGTCGCCGAGGAGCTGGTGGCCCGGGCGGCGGTGGCCATCGACAACGCCCGCCGCTACTCGCGCGAGCACGCCATGGCCGTCACCCTCCAGCGCAGCCTGCTGCCCCGGGACCTGCCGGAGCAGGACGCGCTGGAGGTCGCCTGGCGGTACCTGCCGGCGCAGGCCGGCGTGGGCGGCGACTGGTTCGACGTCATCCCGCTGCCCGGCTTCCGGGTGGCCCTGGTCGTCGGCGACATCGTCGGACACGGGCTGCACGCCGCGGTCACCATGGGCCGGCTGCGCACCGCCGTGCTGAACTTCTCCTCGCTGGACCTGGCCCCGGACGAGCTGCTCGGCCACCTCGACGAGATGGTGGCGCGGCTGGACACACAGGCGGAGACCGCGGACAGCGCCCCCGCCCCCCTGACCGGCGCCACCTGCCTGTACGCCATCTACGACCCGGTCGGCGGCCGCTGCACCCTCTCCCGCGCCGGGCACCTGGCCCCGGCGGTGGTGGACCCGCAGGGCCGGGTGACGTTCCCCGACGTCCCGGTGTCGCCGCCGCTCGGCGTCGGCGGGTTCCCGTTCGAGTCCGGGGAACTGGAGCTGCCCGAGGGGAGCCGGCTGGTGCTGTTCACGGACGGGCTGATCGAGGACCGGGGACGCGACATCGACGAGGGCCTGGTGATGCTGCGGGCGGCCGTGGCCGGCCCGGGCGGCACGCCGGAGGAGACCTGCCGGGCGCTGATGGACACGATGCTGCCCGCGCACCCCACCGACGACGTGGCGCTGCTCGTCGCCCGGACCCGGCTGCTCGACCCGGCCAAGGTGGCGACCTGGGACGTCCCGTTCGATGTGACGGAGGTGTCGCACATCCGGTCGGAGGTCGGCCGCCGGCTGCAGGAGTGGGGGCTGGAGGAGGAGTCGTTCACCACGGAGCTGATCCTCAGCGAGCTGCTCACCAACGCCATCCGCTACGGCGCGCCGCCCGTGCGGGTGCGGCTGATGCTGGGCCGCACCCTGGTGTGCGAGGTGTCGGACGGCAGCAACACCTCACCACGGCTGCGCCGGGCCGCCACCACCGACGAAGGCGGCCGGGGTCTGTTCCTCGTCTCCCAGTTCGCCGAACGGTGGGGCACCCGGTACGCGGCGCACGGCAAGGTGATCTGGGCCGAGCAGAACCTGGGCGGCACGGCCCTGCCGGATGCGACGCTGCTGATCGACGAGATGGCGTGGTGAGACGACGCCGCCGATCGACGAGACGGCGTGGTGGCCCGGGGGTCTGTGCCGGCCCGCGGTTCAGGACTCCAGGGTGACGGTGCCCAGCCGGCTGACCATGGCCGGGTCGCGGTGGTCGAAGAACAGGGACGCCCCGGTGTCCAGGGCGGCGATCGCCGCCATCTCGCCGCCGGACAGCTCGAAGTCGAAGACGTCGGTGTTCTCCGCCATCCGCTCGGCGCGCACCGACTTGGGAATCACGACGACGCCGCGCTGAATCAGCCAGCGCAGCACCACCTGCGCGACGGACTTGCCGTGCGCGGTGGCGATACCGGTGAGCACGGGGTGGGTGAACAGCTGGTTGCGGCCCTCGGCGAACGGCCCCCACGACTCGATCTGCACCCCGCGCTCACGCATCAGGTCCTGGTCCGCCGTGCGCTGGAAGAACGGGTGGGTCTCGATCTGGTTCACCGCTGGCGTGACCTCGTTGTGGTCGATGAGGTCCACCAGGCGGTCGGGGTAGAAGTTGGACACCCCGATCGCCCGCACCAGGCCCTCGCCCAGCAGCCGCTGCATCGCACGCCAGGAGCCGTACACGTCACCGTAGGGCTGGTGGATCAGGTACAGGTCGACGCGGTCCAGGCCCAGTTTGCGCAGCGAGGTCTCGCAGGCGCGCCGGGCTCGCTCCTCGCCGGCGTCGGAGATCCACAGCTTGGTCGTGACGAACAGCTCCTCGCGCGGGATGCCGCTGCTCCTGATCGCCCGGCCCACGGCCTCCTCGTTGCCGTAGGCGGCCGCGGTGTCCAGCGACCGGTAGCCCGCGGCGAGGGCGTCGCTCACGGCCTGCTCGGTCTGCTCCGGTGGGATCTGGTAGACGCCGAAGCCGAGGATCGGCATCTCGACACCGTTGTTCAGTGTGACGGTCTGCATGCGCTGTCCCCACGCTCGACGGCAGTTCCGTCCACGGTTACCCGCCGGAGGGCGTCGTCTCCCGGCCGCTGCTCCAAGTGGGCACGACGAGAGCGGCCGGTTCGGGCAGGGTGCGCAGCAGCAGCCAGCTCAGCGCGGGCATGAGGATCAGCGGGGACAGCGCCGTGCGCAGCGAGGTCGCGTCGGCGAGGGCGCCGATGAGCGGGCTGACGAGTCCGCCGACGCTGACGGTCAGCCCGAGCGTGATACCGCTCGCCGTGCCGACCCGGCTCGGCAGATAGTCCTGACCGAGTGTGACCTGGAGCGAGAACGGCACGTACAGCGCGATCGAGGTCAGCGCGACGAAGACGAAGAGGACCGGGCCTCGGGCGACGACGACCCCGGCGACCGCACCGACGCCGAGCAGGTACGACCACCGGCACACCGTCACGCGCTCCCAGCGGCCGGCCAGGCTCCCGCCGAGCACCGAACCGACCGCGCCACCGAGGTACAGCACGAACAGCGCCACCGTGCCCGCCGCCGTACCGCCGTGGGTGCGCTGCTCGACGTGCAGGGCCACGAACGTGCTCAGGCCGGTGAAGACGACGGAGCGGCACACGACGACGAACGCCAGCTTCACGAAGGACGCCGTGTCGTCCGGGCACGGCGCCGCCGCCGCAGCCGCGGCGCCGTTCCCGTCGCGGCCCAGGGCACGCAGGACGGGCAGGCACAGCGCGCAGCCGACGGCGGCCGGTACGGCGAGGAAGGGCGTCCAGCGCAGCCCCGCCGGAGCGACGACGGCGGCGACCAGGAGGGGAGCGGTGGCGAAACCCAGATTGCCGCCGAGGGAGAACCAGGCCATCGCGCCGTGACTGCCCCGGGAGACGATCCTGGCGACACGGGCGGACTCCGGGTGGTAGGCGGCGACGCCGATGCCGGAGAGCGCCACGCACGCCAGCGTCAGGGCGTACGAGCCGCCCAGTCCGCTGAGCGCCACACCCAGCCCGCCCAGCAGCGTGCCGCATGGCAGCAGCCAGGGCAGCGGCCGGCGGTCGGTGAGCAGCCCGAACACCGGCTGTGCCACCGACGACAGCAGGGAAGCGGCGAGCACGATCCCGGAGACCGCGGCGTAGCCGTAGGCGCGCTCGGCGACGAAGAACGGGACGAGGGACGCCACGGCGCCCTGGTAGACGTCGACACAGGCGTGACCGACGGAGAGCAGCGTGATGGACGAGTTCCTGCGCATCCGTTCATGCTGGATGCCGCACCCGGTGTCGTGCTTCCGATAATCTGCCTATCAATGACGGACATCCGCCACACGCCGGTCGCGCCGACCCGCACCCAGCGCCTGGCCCCGGGTGCCGGGATCGACGCCCACCGGCACGAGGACCACCAGATCGCCTACGCCGGGCGCGGTGTCCTGGCCGTCACCACCGACGCGGGGTCCTGGATCGCACCGGCCACCCGGGCCATCTGGATTCCGGCCAGAACCGTGCACGCCCACCAGGCTCACGGCGACCTCGAACTGCACCTGCTGGGCCTGCCCACCACCGCGAACCCGCTCGGGCTGGACGCGCCGACCGTGCTCAGCGTCAGCCCCCTGTTGCGCGAGCTGATCATCGCCTGCACGCACGCCCACGGCACCGACGGCCCGGAGCGCCGGCGCCTGCTGGCCGTGCTGCTCGACCAGGTGCGGGCCGCGCCGCAGCAGCCGCTCCACCTGCCCATGCCGGCCGAGCCCCGGCTGCGGGCGCTGTGCGCGCTCGTGCGCGCCGATCCGTCCGACGGCCGCACCCTCGCCGAACTCGGCCGTGAGGTCGGGGCCGGTGAACGTACGCTCTCCCGTCTGTTCCGCGGCCATCTCGGCATGACGTTCCCGCAGTGGCGCACCCAGGTTCGCCTGCACCACGCCCTGGTGCTGCTGGCCGAGGACACCCCGGTGACGACGGTGGCGCACCGGTGCGGCTGGGCGTCCGCCAGCGCCTTCATCGACGTCTTCCGGCGCACCTTCGGCCACACCCCGGGCCGTCACCAGGCGTTGTGACGGGGGAGCCGGGCACTCGTAGGGTGGCCCCCAAAAGGGTGCCGTGGGGCCGGCGGTGGCCGGGGACGGGAGTGCATGGGAGATGGCGGGCGCCGACGCGTTCATGGACCGGCTGAACCCCGAGATGTGCGTGGTCACGGCCGCGGTGGGGGAGGAGCGGTCGGGCTGCCTCGTCGGGTTCTCCGCCCAGTGCTCCATCCAGCCGGCGCGGTATGCGGTGTGGCTGTCCAAGGCCAACCACACCTACGGCGTGGCCCGCGCCGCGGACCGGCTCGCCGTGCACCTGCTCACTCGCGACCAGCACGAACTGGCCGCGCTGTTCGGCGGTGAGACCGGCGACAGCGTCGACAAGTTCGCACGGGCGCGCTGGCGCCATGAGGACGGCGGCGCGGTCGTCCTCGAGGACGCTGCGGCCTGGTTCGTGGGCACCGTGCGGGACGTCCTGGACAGCGGCGACCACGTCTGCTTCGTCCTCGAGCCGGAGCGCTGGGGCGCCCGGCGCACCGACGCTCCGCTGCTGCGCCTGCGCGACGCGCTGGACATCGAGCCGGGGCATCCGGCGGACTGAACCGGCGGCCCGCCGCCACGACGATGTGAGGACGGGCAGCCTCGGTCCGACGGCGCGAGGCGTGACGCCCCGGCGGCTCTCCTCCTCCCGCTCCTTTTCTTCTCGCTGCCGGGCGGGTGCGAGGCGCTGCACGGTTCCGTCTCCACCGGCCCCCGCGCGACCGCGTCGACGCTCACCCTTGTCAGCGGCCGGCTCCTGCGCCCGGGCCCGCGTCAGTGCCCAGCGGCTCCGGCACGGCCACCGTCCGCGCACGGTGCCGTCCAGCGCGCGATTGTCAGTGGCCGGTGTCACTCTGGGTGGCAGAAGACCAACGGAAGGGAACCGACCGTGCTCACCACTGATCTCGCTCCCGGCGTGCCCTGCTGGATCGACCTCGGCGCGCCGGACATCAAGGCCGCCGCCTCCTTCTACGGCTCCGTGCTCGGCTGGGAGTTCGAGCCGATGGGCGGCGACATGGAAGGCGGGGTGCTGCGCAAGGACGGCAAGACCGTCGCCGGCCTCGGCCAGCTGACCGAGGAGGGGGCGCGCTCGGCCTGGATGATCTACTACTGCGTCACCGACGCCGACGCCACGATGCAGGCGGTGCAGCGGGCCGGCGGCACGGTACGGACAAAGCCGCGCGACCTCGGCGAGTGGGGGAAGATGGCGCAGTTGACCGACCCTCAGGGCGGTCAGTTCGCCGTCTGGCAGCCGGGGCAGAACACCGGCTTCGAACTGGTCGGCGCGCCCGGAGCGCTGACCTGGACCGAGCTGTACACCACCGACGCCGCCGCGGCGAAGGAGTTCTACGGCTCCGTCTTCGGCTGGCAGTACTCCGACATGGAGATGCCGGGCGGCGAGGGCACGTACACCATCATCACGCCCGCCGGGCTGCCCGAGGAGCGCATGCAGGGCGGTCTGATGCAGCTCCGCCCGGCGGATCTCGTCCTGACCAACGGCCGGCCCTACTGGCACCCGGTCTTCGACGTCCCCGACTGCGACGCCGCGATCGCCAAGGTCACCGAGGGCGGCGGCCGTGTGCAGATGGGCCCGGCGGACATGGAGGGCGTCGGTAGACTGGCCGTCTGCCTCGACCCGTCCCAGGCGGACTTCGTCCTGCTCGCGCCCGCCGAGAGCTGACGCGGCCGCCGGGCACCTACCGGGTGAACCGCACGGGCAGGCTCTGCGGGCCGCGGATCATCATCCCCGGGCGCCAGGTGACGGCCGCGGGGTGGATGTCCAGGGCCAGGTCGGGGCAGCGTTCCAGCAGCGTCCGGATCGCGATGCGGGTCTCGAGCCGGGCCAGCGGTGCACCCAGGCAGTAGTGGATGCCGTGGCCGAACGCCACATGGCCACGGGCGTCCCGGGAGATGTCGAAACGGCCGGGGTCGGCGAAGCGGCCGGGATCGCGGTTGGCGTCGGCCAGGGCGACCAGGACCAGCTCGCCGCCTCCCGGGACGACCGTGTCGCCGATGGTCACCGGGTCGACGGTGAATCGGTAGGTGGGTGTCTCCACCGGGCCGTCGTAGCGCAGCATCTCCTCCACGGCGGCGTCCATCAGCGTCAGGTCGGCTCGCAGGGCGGCCAGTTGCGCGGGGTGCGTCAACAGTGCGAGGACGCCGCCCGAGATGAGGTTCACCGTGGTCTCGTGACCCGCGACGAGCAACAGCCAGGCCATGCCGATCAGTTCATCGCGGGACAGCCGGTCACCGTCCTCGTCCGAGCTGTGGATCAGCGCGCTCAGCAGGTCGCTGCCCGAACGCCGGCGCTTGCCCTCCACCAACTCGGCCAGATACCCGGCCATCGACACCGCGGCGGCCTTGCGGACCTCCGGGTCCACGGCCGCGAGCGCCTCGTTCGACCAGGTGCGGAAGGACTCCCGGTCCAGGTCGGGCACGCCGAGGAGTTCGCAGATCACGGTGATCGGAAGCGGGAAGGACAAGGCCTCGACGAGGTCGGCGCGCCCGTCGGGAGCCGTGAGCATCCGGTCCAGCAGCGCGTCGGTGGTCTTCTGGACGAGCGGGGCGAGTTCCTCCACCCGGCGCGTGGTGAACTCACGGGCGACCAGCTTGCGCAGCCGGGTGTGGTCCGGCGGGTCGGCCCGGAGCATGTGCACACCGGAGGAGACGGAGCCGATCGGCAGGGAGGGGGAGGCCTTGCTCCAGTCCTTGGTCAGCCTGGGGTCCGCGAGCGTGGCACGTCCGGCCTCGTAGCCGACCACGAGCCAGGCCAGGGTGCCCCCTTCGGGCATCCGTACCTGGTGCACGGGACCCCGCTCCCGTAACCGGGCGTACACCGGATAGGGATCGCGGGTGAAGGACTCGCCGAGCGCGGCGAGATCGACGATGCTCATGGCTACCACCTTTACGGAGACGTCCGGGCCCTCATCCTGGCCGAGCCCGCGCTCCGGGCCCAGTGGCCCGTCGGCCTCGGCGGGGCGCTCGGTGGGCCTGCGTCGGCCGTCTGCCCTGGTGAAGACTCCTTCTGTATCGTATAGAGGAAAAGAAATTCCACAACACGGAAAATATATCTGTCGATACTGACGAGGGGGCGGGGAGTGGAGCGGTACGGCGGTGTTCGGTGGGGGCGGGCGGGATATGGCTCGGATGTCGGGGCGCGGGCGCTGCGCGGGGTCGCCCAGGTGATGTTCGTGCGCAACGCCTGGGCGGGCGCGGCCTTCTGCCTGGCGCTGGTCGTGGCCGACTGGCGCTATGCCGTCTACGCACTCGCCGGGGCGGCGTCGGGCGCCGCCGGCGCGCAGCTGTTCGGCGTCGCCCGTGAGCGGGTGGAGGCGGGCCTGGAGGGCTTCAACGCCTGCCTGTTCGCCCTGTGCTGCGCGGTGTTCCTCGATGCCGGCCGGCCGTCCACCGTACTGCTCGCCGTGGCGGGGTCGCTCGTCGTCACGGTCGCCACGGCGGCGCTGGTCCGGATGCTGCGTGTGTGGCATCTGCCGCCGCTGACCGCTCCCTACTGCCTGCTGGCGAGCGCCGTGACCGTCGCCGCGCCCGCGTTCGGGCGGATCCGGCCGCACGGCGACGGCCTGGCCGCGCTGCCCCGAGCCGCCGCCGGCCTGCAGCTGCGTCCGGCCGAGTTGTGGCGGGGCTTCCTGCGCAACGTGGGGCAGGTCTTCTTCCTGGACGAGTGGTACGCCGGTGGGCTGCTGCTCGCCGGGCTCTTCCTGGTGAGCCGCGTGGCCGGGCTCGTCGCCTGCGCCGGCAGCGCGACCGGAGTGCTCACCGCCTGGATCCTCGGCATCCGGGCCGGGCGCATCGCGGACGGGACGGCGGGGTGCAGCGCGGTGCTCGTCGCGCTCGCGCTGTGCGGGGTGTTCCTCGCGGCGACCCGGCGCACCCTGCTGTACGCGCTGCTTGGTGCGGCCACCGCGACCGCCGTGACCCCGGCCGTCGCCGCCCTGCTGGCCCCGTCCGGCGGCCACCCCTTCACCTGGCCGTTCGTGCTGACGACCCTCGCCTTCCTGGCGGCGGCGCGCTCCTTTTCGCAACTGAGCGTCCCCACCCGGCCCGCCGGTCCCCTGGCCGCTCCCGAGGCCGGTTCGCGGCCCGGCTGAACATGCCCGGCCGGCGGTTCGCATACCGATATGGCGGCACGTGACCGAAGAGCCTGTACATATGCGGGAATGGCGGCGCGGTGTAACACCATGGCGAATGCGGGGCGCAGAAGAAAGAGGAAATGGGCCACGCCCGCCGCCGTACAGAATCGGATTCGCCGTGAACAGCACCGACCCGCTTTCCGGATACCCCGTCCACGACCGGCCCCCGCCGCCCGGCCGTGGAGCCCGCAACGAGGTCACCGCCCGGCGGACGGCCCTGAGTATCTGCACGATCGCCGACGTCGCGGCCGGTGTGCTGATCCTGTGGATCGTGCTTCACCTGCTCGACGCCAATGAGGGCAACGCCTTCGTCGAAGTCGTGCACGCGGCCGCGGACTGGTTGTCCGGATGGGCACAGGACATTTTCACGATGGACACAGAGGGTCTGCGGGTCGTCCTCAATTATGGTTTTCCCGCCATCATTTATTTGCTGATCGGCCACGGGATCGCCGCCCGGCTCAACCGGACATGAGGAAATCTGGAATGCACGACAGCGGAAGGGACCGGCAATGATGTCCAGCCTCAAAGAAGGCGAACACCCCCCGATCTACGAGGAGCTGCTGCGCGAGCGCGGCGACGTCGTCGCGGAGGCGCAGAAGGCCGCCGAGCACACCCGGCACCGGGCGGTGGAGCTGCTGGGCGTACCGCACGCCACCCAGCAGCACACCGGTCACTGGGCCTGAGGGCCCGCCGGGCGGGCCGGCCCCGGACGCCGTCAGGAGCCCCGCGTGAAGACCATGACGAAGTCGGCCATTCGCCGCACGCGGGGCGTGTCCGGGTCCGGCAGTGCGAGCAACTGCTCGCGGGCCCGTGCGACCGCCGCGTGTCCGGCCTCCCCGGCCACCTGCCACGCACCCGTGAACAGGCCACCGGTGAGCGACTCGGCCATGGCACGGGGGGAGACCTCGAACGCCGTGGGCCGCTCGCTCGCCGTGCCCGCGTAGGCGAACCCCTCGGCCACAGCGACCGGAACAAGGTGGTCCGGGCCGTCCTGGCGCCGCCCCTCCGGGTCCAGCCGGTCCTCCAGCGCGCCCACGATCCGGCCGATGTCGTCCGTGGGGCGCCGGCCGCGGGCCGGGACGACCAGATAGCGGCCGCCGGGCCGCAGCACCCGTGCCATCTCACGGAACACCGACGTCCGGTCGGGTCCGGTGTGCAGCAGCCAGGTGGACACGGCCTGCGCCACCGAGGCCGTACGCACGGGGAGCCGGCACGCGTCGCCCACCGCCACCCGGTCGCCGAGCCGCTGCCGGGCCAGTGCCAGCATGCCGGGGGAAAGGTCGACACCCACCACCGTGTGGCCGCGGGCCGTCAGCTGCTCGGCCACGATGCCGGTGCCCACGCCCACGTCGAGCACCGGATGCGACGGATCGAGCAGCGGGGCCAGCTGCTCGGCGAAACCGGCGGCCCGGTCGGTGCCGCCGCGCGAGGCGTCGTACACCGGGGCGATGTCGTCGAACTCCGCCGCGGGGGAGGCCGATGCCATGAGGAGTCCCTTCGTCAGGCTCACGTGTGCTGCGGGGTGAACGTGACCGGCAGTGTCGCCATACCGCGCAGGATGCCCTCGCGGCGCGACAGCGTCTCGTCCGGCGTGGCGAGCGTCAGGTCCGGGAAGCGGCGCAGCAGCGTGCCGATGGCGATCCTGGCCTCCATGCGGGCGAGCGGCGCCCCGAGGCAGAAGTGCGCGCCGTGCCCGAAGGCGAGCTGCTGGGGCACCTCGCGGCGGGCGAAGTCGAGGATGTCGGGCCGCTCGAAGCGGGCCGGGTCGCGGTTGGCCGCGGCCAGCCCGACGATGATCATCTCACCGGCCGGGATGGTCACCCCGGCGATCTCGAAGTCCTCGACGGTGAAGCGCGCGACACCACGGCTCACCGGGCCCTCGTAGCGCAGGAGTTCCTCGATGGCGCCGGGAAGCAGCTCCGGGTCCGAGCGCAGGGCGGCGAGCTGGTCGGGGTGGCGCAGCAGCGCGTGCACGCCGTTGGCGATGAGGCTCGCGGTGGTCTCGTGTCCGGCGAGCGTCAACAGGATGGTCATCGCCGTCAGTTCACGGTCGCTGATGCGTTCCTGGGCTTGCGCCGCGCACAGTGCGCTCAGCAGGTCGTCGCGCGGCTCGGCCTTGCGCCGCTCGATCAGCGGCTGGAAGAACTCCACGAGCGCGGCCCGGGCCCTGGCCCCCTTGGCGAGCCGCTCCGGGGTGTTGGGCGGCATGATGAGACCCACGGCCAGTTTGGCGAAATCCGGCTGTCCCTCGGCCGGGATGCCGATGAGGTCGCTCAGGACGGCCATGGGCAGCGGCAGCGCGAACTCCTCTACCAGGTCCGCCGATCCGCGCGCCGCGAACGCGTCCAGGAAGGCGTCGGTGTGCTCCTGCACCCGCGGCGCGAGTTCCTGCACCCGGCGCGCGGTGAACGCCTTGGAGACCAGGTTGCGCAGGCGCAGATGCGTGTCGCCGTCGGCGATCACCATGCTGGACATCAGGACGTTGGTGCGCTGCTGCTCGGCCATCTCCTCGTGAAGGCCCCGTACGGCGACGGGACTGCTGCTCAACCGTGGGTCGGTGAGCGCGGACACGGCCTCGTCGTACCCCGTGATCATCCAGACCTCAAGGGTCGGATTCAGCCGTACCCGCTGCACCGCCCCGTGCTCGCGGATCCGCTCGAACAGCGGGTAGGGATCGGGCTGTTGAGCGACGTTGACCGGCACGTCGTGGACGATCGTCGGGCTCTGCTCGGGCATCCGCTGCTCCCCGTGATGTTTGTGGAAGATCCGAGGCAGGTAGTCATACCAGCCGACCGGGTCGCGTGGTAGCGTCACCGGCGTTCGGATCGAAAGAAGTATCCGTCAACCCCCGTTGCCTACCGGCGATTTGGGTGTCGGAAGCGGTTTCGCCAGAAGCATCTGCGGCCCCACCAGGGCTTGTGTGCGGGGGGAGACGTTCGTGGAACAGGGCGCCGTACAGGCGATCGCCGGGGATCCGCTGCTGGATCTGGCCCGGCCCGAGGTGCTCCGCGACCCCTACCCCGCCTACGCAGGGCTGCGGGAGACCGCGCCCGTCTTCTGGCACGAACTGCTCGGTTCCTGGGTGCTGACCCGGCACGCCGACTGCCTCGCCGTCCTCACCGACAGCGCCCGCTTCGCCTCCGACTGGCGCAGGGCCGGCGAGGAGATCCCGGCCCCGCTGCTCAGCGTGCAGACGCTCGACCCGCCGGAGCACACCGCCATCCGGCACCTGCTCCTCGACGGCTTCCGGGCCCAGGACCGCCACGCCCTGCACGAGCGGCTGGAGAGCGAGGTGCGCACGCTGTTCGCCGACCTCGCGACCCGGCCCTCCTTCGACTTCGTCGGGGACCTCGCCGAACCGCTGGCGCTGCGCTTCATCACCGCCTTCCTCGGCGTCCCGGCCCCCGATCTCGACTGGTTCGTGCCGATGTCGCGAACCGTCGTCGACGGCATGGACGCCGGCCTGTGGCCCGAGAAGAACGAGCCGGCCGTCGCGGCCCGCGCCGAACTCGCCGCCTATGCCGGCGGCTGGCTCACCGATCCCCCCAAGCAGGGGCTGATCGCCCACGTCGCCGAGCACGCGGAGTCGTCCGGCGTCGAGGAGACCACCCTGCGCAACAGCCTGCGCGCCGTGCTGCACGCCGGCTACGAATCCGCCTCACGGCTCCTCGGCAACGCGGCGGCCGCGCTGCTCACCACACCCGGCGCCCTGGACGCGCTCCGCGCGGCGCCGCTCGCCGCCGCCGTCGACGAACTCGTGCGCTACGACGCGCCCGTCCAGGCGGACGCCCGCGTCTGTGTCGAGGACACCGACCTCGGCGGTGTCACCATCCGGGCGGGCGACCCGGTCACGCTGCTGCTGGGAGCGGCCAACCATGACCCGCTCCGCTTCGCCCACCCCACCGAGCTGCGACTCGACCGCACCCCGAACCCGCACCTCGGGTTCGGGCGCGGGGCCCACGCCTGCCTGGGCGCGTCGATGGCCATCCGGCTCACCGGGTCGGTCCTCGCCACCCTGGCCGGGCGGTACCCCGAGGCGCGGGCGGTCGCGGAACCGAGCCACCGGCGCAACCTGACCCTGCGCGGTCTCGACCGCTTCCAGGTCACGCTGCGCCCACGAGCAGCGGGGGAGGAGGTACGGACATGAAGTACTGGCACTGAACCTGAAGCGGAGCGGTGCCCGCCGACGTCGTGGCGGGCACCCCGGCTCCCGGCCGCCCGCCGCGCACACAGATGCGGCGGGCGGCTCTTTGCGGCCGCAGGGGCCTTCCTCGGCAAAGCACCCTTGTTGCGGGATCTCGACCGGAGCCCGCCGGCCTCAGAGCTTGCCGACGAGCTCGTACCCGGCCTCGTCCACGGCGGCGCGGACCGCCGCGTCGTCCAGCGTGGCGGCGGAGGTGACGGTGACCTCCCCGGTCTCGGCGACGGCGGTGACCGCGGTGACGCCGTCCAGGGCCGAGATCTCCTCGGAGACGGCCCCCTCGCAGTGCCCGCAGGTCATGCCGGAGACCTTGTAGACGGCGGTGACCCCACCCGGGGCCTGCACATCCGTCGCGGCGCCGGTCCCGCAGGAGCCGCAGCAGGAGCCGGAGTTCGTCTTCTCGGTCATCTTGAATCCCATCGATGGATGCGTGCGTGGGTCGGCTTCTGGCGGCATCGCGACCGGAACCCGTCCCCGTTCCGACACCTCTAGTATACCCCCCTGGGGTACATGAAGGGCGCTCTCCCCGTCCTTCCGTGCGGGTGACGCGCCACGCCATCGGCGGATCGGTGGCCGCCATTCGCTCGTACGGGGGCGAAACCTGCCGAACCGGGATCAAACTCCTACGATCACTCGCATGCCGCAGGAAACCGCCGGCCGCACGCCCGTGCGCGGGCCGGTGCTCGCCCTCCTCGTGGGTCTGGTGCTGACGCTCCTGACCCACGTGGTCCTGTGCGCCCTGGCCACCGGCGCCGTCTGGGACGTGGCCGCCCGCTGGGGCCACCCGGAGCTGACCTGGTGGGCGCTCGCGGCGACGGGCGCGCTGTGCGCCGGATGTGTCGCCCTGCTCGCACGCTCGGGCCGGCTGACCGCCCCCGCACCCGCACGGCAGCCGGTGGCGGCGGCGTCCTGACCCACCGCTCGGCGGGCACGTCTCGGGCCCGGGCGGGTCTGCCGCCCGGGCCTTTGGACAAGGACGGTGTCCTCAGCGGTCGGCGGGCCGGAAACCGCGCAGGCGCAGGCTGTTGCCGACCACGAAGACCGACGAGAAGGCCATGGCCGCGCCCGCGATCATCGGGTTGAGCAGGCCCGCCGCGGCCAGCGGCAGGGCGGCCACGTTGTAGGCGAAGGCCCAGAACAGGTTGGACCGGATGGTGCCGAGCGTCCGGCGCGACAGCCGGATGGCGTCCGCCGCGACCCTGAGGTCGCCCCGCACCAGCGTGAGGTCGCCGGCCTCGATCGCGGCGTCGGTGCCGGTGCCCATGGCGAGCCCCAGGTCGGCCTGGGCGAGCGCGGCGGCGTCGTTGACCCCGTCACCGACCATGGCCACCGAACGCCCCTCGCCCTGCAGGCGCTTGACCACGTCGACCTTGTCCTGCGGCAGCACCTCGGCGATCACGTGCTCGGGATCGATCCCGACCTCCGCGGCGACGGCCGCGGCGACCGTCTTGTTGTCGCCGGTGAGCAGCATCGGGGTCAGTCCCAGGGAGCGCAGCCGCCGGATCGCCTCGGGGCTGCTGTCCTTGACGGCGTCGGCGACCTCGAGGACCGCGCGGGCCTCGCCGTCCCAGGCGACCGCGATCGCGGTACGGCCCGTGGCCTCCGCCTCGGCCTTGGCGCGCCGCAGATCGTCGGGGAGGGACATGGCCCACGCGCCGAGCAGCTGCTCGCGGCCGACGAGGACGGCGCGCCCCTCGACCAGCCCCTGGACGCCGAGACCGGGGACGGCTGCGAAGTCCTCCGGCGGCGGCAGGGTGCCGACCCGGGCGGCAGCACCGGCCGCCACGGCCTGGGCGATGGGGTGTTCGGAGGCGTGTTCCAGCGCGCCGGCCAGGCGCAGGACGTCCGACTCCTCGGTTCCGTCGGCGGTGTGTACGGCGAGCAGGGTCATCCGGCCGGTGGTGACGGTGCCGGTCTTGTCCAGCACGATGGTGTCGACCTTGCGGGTGGTCTCCAGCACCTCCGGCCCCTTGATGAGGATGCCGAGCTGGGCGCCGCGCCCGGTGCCGACCATCAGCGCGGTCGGTGTGGCCAGGCCCAGGGCGCAGGGGCAGGCGATGATGAGGACGGCGACCGCGGCGGTGAACGCGGTGCTCAGTTCGGCGCCGTTGCCGAGCCAGAAGCCGAGCGTGCCGAGCGCCAGGGCGATCACGACGGGCACGAACACGGCGGACACCCGGTCGGCGAGCCGCTGGGCGGCGGCCTTGCCGTTCTGCGCGTCCTCCACCAGCCTGGCCATACGGGCGAGCTGGGTGTCGGCGCCGATGCGCGTCGCCTCGACGACGAGCCGTCCGCCCGCGTTCAGCGTGGCCCCGCTGACCGCGTCCCCGGCGCCGACCTCGACGGGCACGGACTCGCCGGTGAGCATGGAGGCGTCCACCGCGGACGACCCCTCGACGACGACACCGTCGGTGGCGATCTTCTCGCCGGGCCGGACGAGGAACCGGTCGCCCACCTTCAACTCGTCGACTGCGACGCGCTCTTCGCGGCCCCCGCGCAGGACGGTGACCTCCTTGGCGCCCAGCTCCAGCAGCGCCTTGAGTGCCGCGCCCGCCTTCCGCTTGGACCGGGCCTCGAAGTAACGGCCCGCCAGGATGAAGGCCGTGACACCGGCCGCCGCCTCCAGATAGATGTTCCCGGCGCCGTCGGTGCGGGCGATGGTGAACGCGAAGGGGTGCGTCATGCCGGGCATGCCGGCGGTACCGAAGAACAGCGCCCACAGCGACCACAGGAACGCCGCCGCCGTGCCCACCGAGATCAGCGTGTCCATGGTGGCCGCACCGTGCCGGGCGTTCGTCCAGGCCGCCTTGTGGAAGGGCCAGGCGGCGTACGTCACGACGGGTGCGGCCAGGGTCAGCGACAGCCACTGCCAGTACGTGAACTGCAGGGCGGGAACCATGGCCAGGGCGATCACGGGGACGGCCAGGAGTACGGCGGCGGTCAACCGCTGCCGGAGCGGCCGCAGTTCGTCGGGTGCGTCCTGCGCCGCGTCGCCGTCCGGGCCGGTGTGTGGCGGGGCGGGCTCCTGGGCGGTGTATCCGGTGGCCTCCACCGTGGCGATGAGGTCGGCGACGGCGATGTCCTCGCGGAAGGTGACCTTGGCCTTCTCGGTGGCGTAGTTGACGGTGGCCTCGACCCCGTCCATGCGGTTGAGCTTCTTCTCGATGCGGGCGGCGCACGAGGCGCAGGTCATGCCGCCGATGGCGAGTTCGACCTCGGCGGCGCCGGGCGTGGTGGTGGTCATGTCTGCTCCTCGCAGCTCACGGAGGCGCTGATGCGTCAGGGGGGCGGAAATACCCCAGGGGGGTATTGGTCAACGACGCCATGTATACCCCCCTCCCGTATTGGAGGCAACCTGTTCACGCGCCTTGACTTTATACCCCCAGGGGGTATGTTGAAGGGTGTCGGCCGCCGACGCGCGGCGGCCGGGGACAGGAGCAGGCCATGAACACCGGTGTGCGGATCACCGTCTTCGCCGCGGCGCTCGCCGCCACCTTCGGCACCGCCTACGGTGTGGGCACCGCGATCGACCCGGTGTCCGCGGCGGCCAGGACCGGCGTCCACGGCGAGGGCCACACCGCCGGATCCGCAGGCAGCGGCAACGGGCACGGGGGTACGGAGACCGGGCACGGCGCGTCGCACGGCGGCGGCCGCGAGGAGACACCGCCCGGCGGCCTGGAGATCTCCCGCGATGGCTACACACTCGACCTGAAGACACCGCGCGTGGCGGCCGGCCGCACCGCCGACCTGCGGTTCGCCGTCGTCCGGGACGCCACGGGCCGCAATGTCACCGCCTACCAGGCGCAGCACGACAAGGAACTGCACCTGATCGTCGCTTCCCGCGACCTCACCGTCTTCCGCCACCTGCATCCCGTGCGCGCCGCCGACGGCACCTGGTCCACGCCGGTCGACCTGCCGCCGGCCGGCGGCTACCGCGTCTTCGCCGACTTCAAGCCGGCCGACGGCAACGCCCTCACCCTCGGCGCCGACCTCGCCGTCTTTGGCCCGTACCAACCGGAGACACTCCCCGAGACCGGCACCACCGCCCGGGTCGACGGCTACGAGGTGCGCCTGGACGGCACGCTCACCCCCGGCCGGGACAGCGACCTCACGCTCACCGTGACCCGCGGCGGCAAGCCGGTCGGCGACCTCCAGCCCTACCTCGGCGCCTACGGCCACCTGGTCGCCCTGCGCTCCGGGGACCTCGCCTACCTCCACGTCCACCCGAACGGCGAGCCCGGCGACGGCACGACGCGGCCCGGCCCCCGGATCTCCTTCACGGCCATGGCGCCGAGCGCGGGCGCCTACCGCCTCTTCCTCGACTTCCGGCACGACGGAAAGGTCCGCACCGCGGCCTTCACCGTCCACGCGGGCGGCTCCGCTCCCGGGCCCTCCGCGCCTCAAGAAGCGCCCCGCCACGGTCACTGAGTCGCCGATGCGTCGGCCGGTCGCCGACGCCGTTGTCAGTGGTGTGCTGCATGATGCGGCATAACTGATCAACGACGTGGAAAGGGCAGGGGATGATCCTGTCGCACCGCAGCCGGTCCCTCGCCCCCGTCGGCACCGCCGCCGCCGACCTCTTGCGCATCATCTCCGACCCCGCGACGGCCGTCTTCCTGACCGTGCACACGGGCGGCCGCCGCCGATACGGCTACTGGCGGCCGCTCGACGGGCGCAGCGGCACCGGCGGCGGTTACGTGGCCCTGCCCACCGACGTCTGTGACGCCCTGCACCGCGCCGGGCGGATCACCCTCGGCGACCCCCTCGTCGACCCGGCCAAGACGACGTACCGTGTCCGCCCCGCGGCCACGAGAGCACGGGCGCGCGCGGCCTGAGGCTCGGCGGGACCGATCCGGCGGCACGCCCTCGCCGGTGGCAGGCCGCGCCCCCTCGGGGCTGGACCCGGCCGCGGAGCATGCCGGAGACTGAACGCACCGCGGGAGGTGACCGTGCTGACGCAGATGCGCACGCAACTGGGGCAGGCCCTGTTCCGCCGGGTGGCGGGACCGGACGGGCCGAGCACCCGCGCCCGCATCCACCACACCCCCGGCCCGCGCTGGTTCGCCCCCGACCGCCCCATCCGCGCCGTGCACGGCGACGCGTCCATGTTCATCGGCGGGCTCGGCGCCCTGCTGCTGCAGTCCCTGCACCCGCTCGCCATGGCCGCCGTGGCCGCGCACTCCGGCTTCCGCGGCGACCCCTGGGGCCGCCTCCAGCGCACCAGCACCTTCCTGGCCGTCACCACCTACGGCACCGCCGCCGACGCTCAGCGGGCCGTCGACCAGGTCCGCGCCATCCACGACAGGATCCGCGGCACCACACCCGACGGGACGCCGTACCACGCGGCCGACCCCCACCTGCTCGGCTGGGTGCACGCCGCCGAGACCGACAGCTTCCTCCGCGCCCACCAGCGCTTCGGCGCCCACCGGTTGGACGCCGACGGGTACGACGCCTACGTCGCCGACACCGCACGCGTCGCCGAGGCGCTCGGCGTGCCCGCCCCGCCCCGCGACGTCGCCGAGCTGACCGCCGTACTGGAGGCCTACCGGCCCGAACTGCGGGCCACCGCCGAAGCCCGCGCAGCGGCACGCTTCCTGCTGCTCCAGCCGCCCCTGCCGCTCGCCGTCCGACCGCTGTACGCCCCTCTCGCCGCCAACGCCGTGGCCCTGCTGCCGCCATGGGCGCGCACCCTGCTGTGGCTGCCCCGGCTGCCCTTCGTCGAGGAGCTCACGGTACGCCCGGCCGGCGAGGCCCTGACCCGCACCATCCGCTGGGCCATGCACCCCGTCCGCTCCCAGGGCGGGCCTGCATGACCGTCCCCGCCGTGCCCTGTATCCGGGAATCGGCAGGGAGTGCGTCCGCCGGGCAGGCCGGCCCGGCTGAGGGCGACGGCCGGTGCGCGCGTGCGTCAGCGTCCTGCCGCGTCGAGTACGGCGGAGTGGACGGCGCGGGCCAGACGGGCGCCCCAGCGTGACCGTGGGCCGGCGAATGGGTGGGCCTCCTCGCCTGCGCGCGGCGTGCGCGCGGCGACGCACACCGCGTCGGTGGGCGTGCCCGAGCAGTCGTACCCGGCGTCCAGCAGCGCCTGGACCTTCGCCTCGGTCGCGGTGGCCACCGCGTTGACCAGCGCGGCGTCGGTCAGCGCGACCGGCAGCGCGACGACGATGTTGACCGTGCCCGCGGGCGCCGGCACGGTCGTGCCCTCGGCGGGGGAGGCCGCCCAGCCCCGCACCCCCAGCCCGGCGGTGACGACCGCCTCCACACCGCCGTCGCGCGCCTGACCGAAACGGGAGACGTCGGCGGCCGTCAGCAGGCCCACACCGGGCCCCTGAAGACCGGCGCCCGCGGCCAGCTCGGCGAGATGGCGGTCGGGGTCGGTGCGCCGGTAACCGTGCGCCACCTGCGCGTTGAGCACCCAGGCCCGCTCTCCGAGGCCGCCCCCGAGCACGGCGCTGCTGATCATCCGCCGGCCGGGCCCGGCCCGCCACACCAGGGCGTGCAGCCGCTCACCGTCCTCCCAGCGGGCCCACGGCCGCACGGGCAGCAGCCCGGAGACGGAACGGGACGGGGGGACGACGACACTCACCGGACGGGACTCCTCGCGGGACGGGGGACCAGGTGATCGTACGGGGAGCCCGGACCGCGCCCGCCGGGGCGGTTCCCGTCGGCTCGGTGCCGGATGGCCGGGTCGGGAAAACCACATGCGTGCGCTCCTGTGCCGTGGCACGCTCCGTCGGTGAATCGCGAACAGATCTCCCGACTCGCCCATGCGGACCACCCCATCGCGGCCCCGCTCGACGACGAAGCGGTACGGCGGCTGCTGGACCGTGCCGTCCCGCGCGCCGACGCCCGCGTCCTCGACCTCGGCTGCGGTGGCGCGGAGTGGATGCTGCGCGCCCTCACCGCACACCCACGGCTGCGCGCGGAGGGCGTCGACGTATCCGAACGCGCACTGGCACACGCCCGTGAACGCGCCAACGTCCTCGGCGTGGACGAGCGTCTCGTGCTCCACCACCAGGACGCAGCGGACTTCACCGCGCCCGACCCCTTCGACCTGGTGATCAGCGTCGGCGCCACCCACGCCTTCGGCGGCCTGCTCGCCACCCTCGCCGCCGCCCGCAAGCACCTGGCCCCCGGCGGACGCGTGCTGGTCGGCGAGGGCTTCTGGGAGAGTGAACCCGGCCCCGACGCCGTCGAGATGCTCGGCGACATGGACGACCTGCCGGCCACCGTCGACCGGGTCGTCGCCGACGGCTGGATTCCGGTCCACGCCCACATCAGCACGCGGCACGAACTCGACGCCTACGAATGGTCCTGGACCGGCTCACTGGCCGCATGGGCCCTGGACCACGCCGGAGACCCGGGCAGCGCCCAGGCACTTCAGGCGGCCACCACCCACCGGAGCGAGTGGCTGCACGGCTACCGCGACGCGTTCGGCTTCGTCACGCTGGTCCTGCGGCCCACACCCGAATCCCTGAGCTGACGGATCGTCCGGCGCTCACGGCGCGCCGGGCCCGCGCCGCCCGATCTGCAGCCCCGGCCGTCGCTGATGCACCGTCAGATAGTGCAGCCCGCCGCTGCCCGCGGCCAGGCTGCGGCTGCTGCCCCGGGGCAGCCACACCAACGTCCCCTCACCGACGTGCTGCTCGGCGCCGCCACTGCTGACGGTGCCCTCGCCCGCGACCACCAGGAGCAGCACGTCCAGGTCGGGTTCGGCATGGGTGTCCACGCTCCGGCCCGGCGGCAGATGCACCACGTTGGCGTCCAGCTGCCGCCCGGCCTCCGCGAGCTTCCACGTCACGCCGGGCGCGGCACCGGGCACGGCGAGAGCCCGTACGTCGCACAGTGTCCGCGGCACGGGCGGCTGCCCTCGCCGGTCCGCGGCCTCCTCCGTCTCACCCATCGGCGATGCTCCTTCCCCGACTTCCTCGGTCTGTTTTTTACGCCTGTCACACGTGGCGATGTCCGCCCCATCTTCCGCCACGGGGCCCGGCGGCACGTGCCGGGGCCGGGCGCCCCGCCCCGTGCCGCCCGATCATGAGAGTGTGAGAACCGATCACGTCCGAGGTTCGAACGGGGGAATGCCACGTGCCGGCGGGGGAGCGTCACGCCACGGGGAAGCGACACGTCACGGGTGAGCGTCACGCCATGGGGGAGCCGAACGCCGCTGCGGGGAGCAGCGGGACACCGGAGCCGTCCGGCGGGCCGCCCCGGGTGGTGCTCACCCGGGTCCACCGGATCCTGATCGGTGTGGTCGTGTCGGGCGCCCTGGTCATCGCGGGGATCGGCTTCGCCGGTTCCTACGCCGCCGTGCGGGAACTGGCGCTGAAGAAGGGCTTCGGCAACTTCTCCTACGTCTTCCCGATCGGCATCGACGCCGGCATCTGTGTCCTGCTCTCCCTGGACCTGCTGCTGACCTGGAT
>NZ_JBICAJ010000010.1:0-148606 GCF_043088925.1 Streptomyces sp. NPDC014006
GCCTGGCGCCGCAAGGCCCCGGTGGAATCCCTGATGCCGCTGCGCCTCGCCCGCTACGGCGTACCGCTGTCGGAGACCGCCCCGGCAGGCCTCGCTGCGGCCGGGATCGGCGCAGGGGCCGGCCGCGCCGAAGCCGAGGGCCCGGCGCCCGCCGTCCCCGTGGCCCAGGCGGTACGCCGCGTCCGCCGGGGCGCGGCCGACCTCCGGATCGCGATGCCCGAGCCGCCGGCCGACGCCGGCCCGGTCGACGAGCCCGCGCAGCCCGAGTCGCCGCTGCGTCCGCGGGAGACGCCGGAAGCGGCAGCGGACCGGTTCGCGGACGCCTACCGGGCCTTCGTCGACCAGTTCCGGGTCGCACCGACCACCGCACAGTGGGCCTTCTGGCTGCACGACCGGTACGGCACGTCCACCACGTCGGGCAGCCCGTTCCCGGAGGCGTCCCTGGGCCCGCTGCTGCAGGTCCTGCGCCGACGCCACGGGGCTTCCCCCGAGGACACGGCGCCCGGTACCCCAGCGGCCACGGCGCCCGCCGGACACCATCTCGCCTACGCCGAGGCCCGGCGGTAGTCCTCCACCACGGCGGGGGAGCGACCCGGCCGGACCGGCCGGCCTTTCCCGCAGTCGCTCACAGAGGGACCCTGGTGACGGGCGGAGAGGCGCGCCCTGCGCCCGAGCCGAGCGCCGAGCGGGCCGAGGCAGGCCTGCCCTGCGCGCACGCACCGGATGACCAGGGAGGTGAGGGCCGTGATCAGGTCGGTCGTGGCCGGCGTGGACGATTCACGGGAGGGCAGCGCGGCGGCGGACTGGGCGGCCCGGGAGGCCCTGCGGCGAGACATGCCGCTCCGCCTCGTGTGCGCCTGGGAAAGGGGCCTGCCGGAGGGCGGCACCGAGACCGCCGTGCCCGGACTGCGGGCTCCGCAACAGCACGCCCGCCAGGTCCTGCACACCGTGCTGGCGCAGCTGGGCCGGCGGTATCCGGGACTGGCCGTCTCCGCCGAGCAGGTCGCCGGGCCGCCCGTTCCCGCACTGCTCGCCGAGGCTCAGGGCGCCGATCTCCTCGTCATCGGCAGCCAGGGAAGCAGCGGGCTGAGCGGGTTCGTCTCCGGGGCGGTCGCCATGGCCGCCGCGGCCCGTATGGAGCGGCCGATCGTGCTGGTCCGGTCCGACGAGACCGCGGAGACCGAGCATCTGCGCGACGCCGACGGGCAGCCGTCGGTCCGCACCCCGTTCCGCGACGTCGCCGTCGCCGTCGACGTCGAGGGGTCCTACGACGAAGTGCTGGACTTCGCCTTCCGCGCCGCCGAGCTGCGCCGGGCGCCGCTGCGGGCGGTGCACGCCTGGCACGTGCCGTACTCCCCGGGCCTCGCGGCCACCGAGCAACGCGCCCGTGTCAGGGCGGTCGCCGAAGAGGAACTGACGCGGCTGCTCGCGCCCTGGCGGACGAAGTATCCGGCGGTGGCCGTCCGGGAGAACCTCCACGAAGGGCGGCCGGCCCATGTGCTCGTCCGGGCCGCGGGCGGAGCGGGACTGGTCGTCGCTGGCATCCGCAGGAGCCGCACCCCCGGCCCCCCGCGCACCGGGCCGGTCACGCACGCGCTGATCCACCACGTGCGGTGCCCCGTCGCGCTGGTCCCGCACGCCTGAGCGCCGCCGCGGCCTGCGCCGAACCCCCGGCGCGTGGCTCCCCGGACGAGCGCCGCCGCTCTCGGCCACGGTCCGCGCGTCACAGGCGGGCCGCGTGATCGGGGACGTAGGTCTGCAAGTCGCGTGGCGGGCGCTCGTACCCGGTGGACGGTGGCCGCTGGGGCAGTTCGACCGAGGGCTCCGGCACGCCGTGGTACGGCACCGAGTCGAGCAGGTGGGCGATCATGTTCAGCCGGGCCCGCCGCTTGTCGTCGCTCTCGACGACGTACCAGGGCGCCTCCGGGATGTCGGTGTGCACCATCATGTCGTCCTTGGCCCGTGAGTACGCCTCCCAGTGCGTGATGGACTCCAGATCCATCGGGGAGAGCTTCCACCGGCGCAGCGGGTCCTCCAGCCGCTTGCGGAACCGCTCCTGCTGCTCGGTGTCGCTCACCGAGAACCAGTACTTGCGCAGCAGGATGCCGTCCTCCACCAGCATCCGCTCGAAGATGGGGCACTGGTGCAGGAAGCGCTGGTGCTCCTCCTTGGTGCAGAAGCCCATCACATGCTCCACACCGGCGCGGTTGTACCAGGACCGGTCGAACAGGACGATCTCCCCGGCGGCGGGCAGCTGCGCCACGTACCGCTGGAAGTACCACTGGGTGCGCTCGCGTTCGGTCGGCGTCGGCAGGGCCGCGATGCGGGCGACGCGCGGGTTGAGATGCTCGGTGACCCGTTTGATGGTGCCGCCCTTGCCGGCCGCGTCCCGGCCCTCGAAGACGACCACCAGCCGGGCGCCCTGCGCCCGCACCCACTCCTGCAGCCGCACCAACTCCGTCTGCAAACGGAGCAGTTCCTGCTCGTAGACCTTGCGCGGCACCTTCGCCGTCTGCCCGCCGGCCATGTCGCCCGCCTTCCTGGCCCCTGCCCGGGACCCGCTGCCGTGGACGCTCGCAGTGTAGGCACCCGGGCCGCGCCGGCGCCCGCCGGAGGCCATCGGAACCTCGGGTCGGCGACCCGCCTGTGGGGGCGCGGCCGGTGGTGCGCGCCGCGGGCGGCGGCGATGGCAGGATCGGCCGGATGAGCAAGGATCAAGAGGATCGGCCCGTCGCCCTGGTCACCGGGTCCACGTCGGGGATCGGGGAGGCCGTCGCGCGCAGGCTGGCGGCGGACGGCATGCGGGTCGTGGTGCACTCACGGCGCAGCACACGGGCGGGGGAGGAGCTGGCGGCCGGGCTCGGCGGGACGTATCTGCGCGCCGACCTGGCCGTGGAGCACGAGGCCCGGGGCCTGGTGGAGGCGGCCCTCGACCGGTACGGGCGGCTGGACGTGCTGGTGAACAACGCCGGCATCAGCCGGCCCGTCCCGCACCACGACCTGGCCGCGGCCGCCCCGGAGGAATGGCGGGAGGTGCTCGAGGTCAATCTGATCGCACCGTGGGTGCTGTGCACCGCGGCGCTTCCGGCGCTGCGGGCGTCACCGGGCGGCGGCAGCATCGTGAACATCACCAGCCACGCCGGAGTGCGCCCCAAGGGCTCGTCGGTGCCGTACGCGGCGAGCAAGGCCGCGCTGAACCACGTGACCCGGCTGCTCGCGGCCGCGCTCGCCCCCGGCGTGCGGGTCAACGCGGTGGCGCCGGGCCTGGTGGACACACCGATGACGAAGGACTGGGCCGACGCCCACGCACTCTGGCGGGACCGCGCGCCCATGGGGCGGCCGGCCCGGCCCGCCGACGTGGCCGACCTGGTGGCATCGGTGATCGCCCACAGCTATCTCACCGGCGAGGTCATCGTGCTCGACGGCGGCCTGAACCTGACCTGACGGGAGAAGACAAGAGGCAAGTGGGCCTTGACAGTTGGAAGTCGTCAAGGCGTACTTGCCCCATGCCTCTGGTCGAGGACTACGGCGAGAACTGCCGGACGCACGGCAGTTCGTGGACCGGCGTCGGCGCGGAGTCGGCCGGTGTCACGCCGGGGACGGTCCACGAGGCGGTCGGCGCCCGGCTGCGCAGGGGAGCCTCCCAGGCCGCCGCACAGATCGCGCGGACGCCGTACTCCCGCAAGACGATGGCCACCGCCGAAGCGCGCGCCGGGCAGGCCACGCTCCGCGACGAGTCCGAGGAGGTGACGCGATGACGGCACCCGACGGAGCCGGTGCGGCCGATGCCGAGCAGGTCAACGCCGAAATGTGGCACGCCTACGGGGCGCACCACCTCGGTCGGGCCATGCCACTGCCCGAGGTGGACGGCATCGACTGGGGCCCGTCGGGGACCGGGCCGGGGGACGGTGTTCTCGGTGACCTCACCGGCCTGCGCATGCTCGACCTCGGCTGCGGTCCGGGCCGGCACGCCGCCCACCTCGCCCGCACCCACCGCGCCGCCGTGGACGCCGTCGACGTCTCACCGACCCAGATCGACCGCGCGCGGGCGCGCTACGGCGACCTGCCGGGCCTGCGGTTGATCCAGGCCGACGCCGTCGCGCATCTGCGCGCATCGGCACCGTACGACGTGATCTACTCCCTGTCCGCCGTCCACTTCATCGACCCGCACCGACTGCTGCCCGCCCTGTCCGCGGCCCTCAAGCCCGGTGGGCGGCTGTACTTCACCGTGCTGCACACCAACTCGTCCGGACACGGCCCCTCTTCGGAGGTGACACCGCGCCCGGAGATCCTGCGCCTGGCCGGCGGCGGTGAACTGACCGTACACATGTGGGTGCTCACCCCGGAGCTGTGGACGGAGCTGCTCGCACACCACGGGCTGCGCGTCGAGGAGGTCACCGCGCTGGACGCGCCCGAGGACGGCAACCAGGCCTCCTACCGGCTCCTCCAGGTCCGCAGGCCCGCTCGGATCACGTCCCGTCCCCGTACGGCCCAGCCGCCCGTCGCGCACGCGGCGGCCGGGGTCGGCGCCGTGCTGGTGGGACCGCGCGGTCTGCTGCTGGGCCGCCACCGGCGGGGGACCGTCGAGCTGCCCGGCGGCACGGTGGAGCCGGGCGAGTCGCTGGAGGAGACGGTCGTGCGCGAACTGGCCGAGGAGACCGGCCTGCACGCGGACCCGGCCGACGTCCGCCTGCTGGGCATGCTCCTGGACCGGGTCGGCGGCGTCGTCCGCATCACGTTCGGCGCGCTCGTCACGCGGTGGCGCGGCGAGCCCGCCGACCAGCCGGGCGAGCGCGTCGGTGACTGGGGCTGGTGGCCGCTGGACGCGCTGCCACCGAGCCTGTTCGAGTGCAGCGCCCAGATCCTCACCGCCTGGCGCCCTGACCTGCCCATCGACCATCCGCCCGCCCGCTTCACGCCCTTCGCCCAGCCGCACGGCGGCGAGCCGCACCGCCCCGGTCCGGACGCCCTCGGTCAGGCCGGGAAGTAGTCGCTCAGCACGCAGCCGTCGACGAGCGCCTTCTCCGTGCGGTGGCCGCTCGGCGGCGAGAAGTCCGGATCGCAGGTCAGGAAGGCGAGTCCGGACGGTGACAGGGCCTCGATCTGGTCGTCGCCGACGGGTACGACCGCGTAGTTCCTGCCGATGGCGAACAGGTCGTTGTTCTTCTTGGCCGCGGTCTGGAACTTCCGCATGTCCGACACCAGCAGCAGGGCGATGGGATGCCGGAAGTCCTTGCAGACCGCGCGCTCCTTGATGCCCCAGGAGGGGTCCGCCGCCTCCTGCGTACCCCAGGCGGTGTCCTCGGCGCCGTGGCCGGCGTCGTACTCCGCGCCCGGCACCACGTCCTTGCAGGAGGTGAACAGGTCGATGTAGCGGGAGAGGGTGTCCATGTCCGAGGCCTCGGGCAGATCACCGCCGAAGCCCTGCTCGGTCGCACCCCCGCCGTCCGCCCCGGCCGGGCCGGCCGAGGACGACCCGGGCACGGCCCGCTCGGCGCCCGAAGCGGCGGAGGTGCCGCCGCCGCACCCCGCCGTCGCCGCGAGCGCCATCAGGGAGGCGGCGGCCGCGAGTGCTCGCTTGACGTGCATGATGTCCGTTCTTTGTCGGAGACATGATCGTCAGGACCCTAGCCGAACGAACGGCCCGCCTCCCACGCCCGCCGATCTCCGCGCCGGCCGTGATCCGCCCGGTGTCGACAGCGGCGCTCCCCTGCGGCTATTTTTCTTACATGTATAAAAAAACGCGAGGGCAGCCGGGAGTGGTGCTGGCAGCCGTGGCCGTCGCCCAGTTCGCCGTCGCCCTGGACCTGTCGGTGGTCAACGTCGCCCTGCCCGCGATCCGCACCGCGCTGGGGTTCGCACCACTCGACCTGGCGTGGGTCGTGCACGTCTACGCGCTCACGCTCGGCGGATTTCTGCTGCTGGGTGGCCGCGCATGCGACCTGTACGGCCGGCGCCGGCTCTTTTTGGCGGGCCTGGCCGTCTTCGGGCTGTGCTCACTGGCGGGCGGGCTGGCCCAGGCGCCCTGGCAGCTGATCGCCGCCCGCGCCGGTCAGGGCTTGGGAGCCGCCGCTGCCACCCCGGCCACGCTGGCGATGCTCACCACCACGTTCCCCGAGGGGCCGCGGCGCGTACGCGCGCTCGGGGTGTGGAGCGGGGTGAACGCCGCAGGAGGAGCACTGGGCGTGCTGGCGGGTGGTCTGCTGACCCAGTACGCGGGCTGGCGCGGGGTGATGCTGATCAATCTGCCCATCGTGGCGACGGCACTCGCGCTGGTTCTCGCAGGCGTGCCCGTCGACGCACGTCCCGCCCGGCGCGAGAGGCTGGATGTGCTCGGTGCCGTCCTGGCCACGGGTGGAACCGGGCTGCTGGTGATCGGTGTCGTGCGCACCGACACCCAAGGGTGGGGCTCACCGGCCACGTGGGCCATGCTCGTCGCCGCGGCCACGCTCCTGGCCGCTTTCGTTCACGCCGAATCCCGTGCTGCCGCACCGCTGTTGCGCCTCGGCCTGCTGCGCAGCCGCTGGGTCGCCGGCGCCAACGTGCTGGTCTTCTTCTCCACGGCCGGGCAGTTCGCGGCCTTCTACTTCGTGTCCCTGTACATGCAGCAGGTTCTGGGCATGGGTGCCGCAGCAACCGGTGCCGCGTTCTTGCCCTTCTCCGTGAGCCTGGTCGCGGGCAGCGTCGTCGCGACCCGGGTCACCACGGCACGAACCCCCCGTGCGTCCCTGGTCCCCGGCGCCCTGCTGGCCGCCGCGGGTCTGGCATGGTTCGCCTGCATCAGCCCCGACGGCCGCTTCCTCACGGACGTGCTCGGCCCCTGCGTCATCACCGGAGTCGGCGTCGGACTGGTCATCGCCCCGATCGTCGCCGCCGCGACCACCGGCGTCGCCCCCCATGAGGCCGGTATGGCCTCCGGCCTCATGAACAGTTCCCGCCAGCTCGGCGGCTGCGTCGGCCTGGCCGCCCTGGCCACCATCGCCGCGCACCGGACCGGCACGGCCACCGGCCCCGCCGCGCTCAACGCCGGCTACGCCCTGGGCCTGGCCATCGCCGCCGCGCTTTTCCTGCTCGCGGCGGTCGTGGCCATCGGCGTACTGCCACGCCGCCAGGCCGGGACACCTGCCCCGCAACCCGCCCCCACCACGGAGAACCGACTGGAAGGAACGCCGTCATGACGCCTTCCCGGGCGTCGGCCGGCGGGGTACGTGCTCCCAGGCGTCCGAGCCAGGGCTCCGTGCCCGCAGGGGAGTTCACCTGGCGGACGGCAACCGCCCCCGCGCGGCGCGTGGTCAGCGGTGGGCCGTCGCGGTGAGGCGGCGGAGCGCGGCCTGGGCCGGTGGTCCCCAGGTGGGCTTGCCGCCGGGGCGCCCGCGCACACCCGCCTCGCCGATGAGGACGCCGCCCAGGGCGCGCATCACGGCCCAGCCGCGGGCACGGCGCAGGGTCGCCGTGTCCGGGGCCGGGCGGTAGGCGTCGTAGCAGAGGTCCACGGCGCCGTCCGGCAGCAGGATCCACGCCGCCGCGAGATCGCAGGCCGGATCGCCCGCGCAGAGATCACCGAAGTCGATGACACCGCAGAAAGTGCCGTCCGCGGTAAGGACGTTGGCCGGATGCAGGTCGCCGTGGAGCCACAGGGCCGGGCCCGTCCAGACGGGTGCGGCAAGGGCGTCCTCCCAGACGGCGCGGACCGCGTCCGGGTCGGGCAGCAGCCCCAGTTCGGTGGCCGAGGCCAGACCCTCGGTGACCTGCTCGGCCAGGTCGGCCAGCGGTCCACCGCGGTGATGGCCGGCCGGTGCCCCGGCGGGGGCCGGCCGGTGCAGCGCCGTCAGGAAGCCGGCCAAGGTGCGGGCCGCCTCCGCGGCACGGGTGGCGGGGGCGAGGTCGGCGGGCGTGCCCGGCACCCAGGTGGTGACGATCCAGTGCCGGGGGAAGCGCTCGGAGGGCTCGCCGAGCCGCTGCGGGACCGGGACCGGCAGCGGAAGGTGCGGCGCCAGGGCGGGCAGCCAGGCGTGCTCCTTGCGCAGCAGCACATCCGCTCTCGGCGTCGCCCAGGGCATCCGCACGGCGAGGTCGTCGCCGAGCCGCCACAGCTGGTTGTCCCAGCCGCGCGCGCCCAGCCGCACGGGGTGTTCGGCGAGGTCGGGGTGCTGGTCGCGCAGCAGACTGCGTACCAAGTCCGCCGTGATCTCCGGCATGAGGTGCGTCATGCGGGCCCACCCTAGGGCGTGGAGGTGACGAGGACCCGGCACGGTAGCGTGGTGATCATGGTGGACTGGGTGCTGCGCCCGGCGTCGACGGCGGACATCGACGCGGCGGCGGAACTGCGTGCGGCGGCGATGAGGCCGGATCTGGAGCGCCTCGGGCGGTACGACGAGCACCGGGTGCGGCAACGACTGCGCGACCGGTTCGAGCCTGCGCACACCTGGGTCATCGAGGTGGGCGGCGCCATGGCCGGCTGCGTGGCGCTGCGGCCGGCCGAGGACGCCCACTGGCTGGAGCACTTCTTCCTCGCCCCGGATCTGCACGGTCACGGCATGGGCTCCGCCGTGCTGCGACGGTTGCTGGAGCGGACCGACCGCGCGGGCGCCCTCGTCCGGCTGAACGTGCTGCGGGGCAGCGCGGCTAGACGGCTGTACGAGCGGCACGGGTTCACCGTGGAGAGCGAGGACGCCGTGGACGTCTGGATGGTGCGCCGGCCCGCCCAGATCCCGGTCCGCCCCTGACAGGACGTCAGGCGAGCTCGCCCAGGACCTCCCAGGTGCGCAGCCTGTCGTCCGGGCCGCCGAGCTCACTGGCGGTGACGACGACCTCCGTGGCCCCGGCGTCGCGGTAACGGCGTACCGTCTCGGCGAGGTGCTTGTCGTCGCCGATGGCCGCGAGGTCCACGGGGTGCGCGGCGCCGGACTGCTCGATGACCCGGGCGTAGGACGGGATCTGCTGGTAGAAGCCGAGCGCCTCGTGCGCGGTGGCGCGGACCCGGTCGGGGTCGCCGGTGACGACACCCGGCACGAACGCGACGACCCGCGGGCGGGGCCGTCCCGCCTCCTCGGCGGCGCGGGTGAGCGCCGGCACGAGGTGCTGCTCCAGAGCCCGCGGCCCGGCCAGATACGGCAGGATCCCGTCGGCGAGCCGGCCGGCGACGCGCAGCGCCTGCGGCCCCATCGCGGCCACGAGCAGCGGTACGACGGGCTCGGCACCCGGCACGGACGCGGGCAGCGGCGTGCGCGCCGTGATCAGTTCGCCCTCGAAGTCCGCCCGCCCGGTCTCGGTCAACTGCCGCAGCGCGAGCAGGAATTCCCGCAGCCGGCCGACGGGCCGTTCGAAGGGCAGCCCGAAGGCCCCCTCCGTGAACAGTTTCGTGCCGAGGCCCAGGCCGAGGTGGTAGCGCCCGCCGGTGGCGGCCTGCACCGTCTGCGCCTGGCTGGAGACGAGCAGCGGATGCCGGCCGAACACCGGAAGCGCGGAACTGCCGAGGTGGATGTCGGGCACCTCGCGGCCCACCACCGCCGCGAGCGTGGGGGAGTCGTAGCCGAAGGTCTGGCCGAACCAGACGCTCTTGACGCCGGACGCCCGTGCCTCGCGGGCCTGCCGCACCACCTCGTCGACGGTCAGCGCGGCACCGGGCGTGTCGATGGTCACTCCTACAGTCATGACGGCGTCAACTTCCCTTCCCTGCAACGAATTCCGTGACGGTCATGAACTCCGTGTGTCGTCCCGGGCCGCCTCGGGCGTAGGGATGGTGCCGCCGTAACGCAGGCAGATGGATGTCCGCGCCGCGGCGGCCCGGTTCGCGCGACGCGGTCCGCCGTGCCCCAGGCCCCCGGCACGGTCGTACCCGGTGAAGCGCCCATGTCCCGGACCTCGTCCGGTGTGCAGGAGTACTAGGGTCCGTGTCATGACCGAAGACTCCCTGCGCTCCGTCACCGTCGAGCGAACCGGCACCGGGCACTTCACCGCGACGAACGCCCGCGGCGGGACGATCAGCTTCGCCACCGAGGGCGGCGCTTTCACCCCGGTCGAGCTGCTGCTCGCCGCGATCGGCGGCTGCACGGCGGTCGACGTCGATGTCGCCACCACCCGCCACGCCGAGCCGGACCGCTTCGCCGTCACCGTGACGGGTCACAAGGTCAGCGACGAGCAGGGCAACCGCCTGACCGATCTCGCCGTCACGTTCTCCGTCGCCTTCCCGGACTGCGAGGAGGCCGAGCGCGCCCGCGCGATCCTGCCGCGCGCGGTCAAGGCCTCCCACGACCGGCTCTGCACGGTCAGCCGCACGGTCGAGACCGGCACGCCCGTCACCGCGACGATCCAGGAGGCGTGACCGCGGAAAGGGATCCCCGCGACGGCCGATGAGTTTTCCCGCGATCGGCAGTCGAAGAAGACGGCTGGTGCGCACGGCCTCCGCGAACGCGGCGCGCGCACCGCACGCAACCGCTGAGCACACGACCCGAAGGAACGACCATGCGTACCCTGATCAGCACCGCCTTCATCTCGCTCGACGGTGTCGTGGAGGCCCCCGGTGGCGAGTCCGGCTACCGCAACGCCGGCTGGACCTTCAAGGACGTCGAGTTCGTCCCCGAGGCGTACGCCCTCAAGGGCCAGGAGCAGCAGGAGGCCACCGCGATGCTGCTGGGCCGGGTCAGCTACCAGGCGTTCAGCCCGGTGTGGCCGGACATGGCGGACTTCGCCGGCTACAAGGTGATGCCCAAGTACGTCGTCTCCACCACTCTCACCGAGGGCGACCTCGTCACCAACTGGGGTGAGACCACGATCCTGCGCTCGCTCGACGAGGTCGCCGCGCTGAAGGAGACCGAGGGCGGCCCGATCATCGTCCACGGCAGCGCCGAACTGAACCACAGCCTGTCGGACGCCGGCCTGATCGACCGCTACCACCTGCTCGTCTTCCCGCTGCTGCTCGGTGCCGGCAAGCGCCTGTTCAGCGCCACCGACAAGGACGCCCAGAAGCTGAAGCTGGTCGAGCACGAGGCGTACGCCAACGGGCTGCAGAAGCAGATCTTCGACGTCGTCCGCTGACGGGCCGTCGGGTCGGCTGTCATCCTGTGACGTGGGCGGAGTTGTGCCACGTGATCACGTGCGCATAGGTTCCGCCCATGGACATGACACGCAGGGCGATTCTCAAGGGCATGGCCGCGGCGCCGTTCGTCACCGCCGCGGGCAGCGCGCTCTTCCCGGCCGTCGCTCAGGCGGCCACCATCGACGCGAGCCAGTTCGGGCTCACCTACCGGACCGGCAACAGCCACGGCGCCTACGCCGACCTCGTGGCCGGGCTCGCCGCCAAGCTCCCCACCGTCGACGCAACGGCCGTCATCGCCGACACCAACCGCAGCGCCACCCGCCTCACCAGCGCGCCCGGCACCGTGCAGGCGTTCGCGGCCGGCTTCACCTGGGAGAGCGGCGACCAGACCGTCGACTACTGGATCCCCCAGGGCGTCACCACCAGCGCCGACGCCTACGCCGACGGCCTCTACCCGTCGAACGGCTCCAAGCGCGTGGTCGCGGTCTCCTGGTACTTCGAGACCGACCCGGACGGCGACGGCGTCGACGAGTACCCGATCGACAAGGGCGTACGGCTGTCGTTCGTCGACACCACCAACGCCTCCGCACCCACCTACCGTCACGTCCTGCTGGTCGAGCCGGCCAAGACGTCATCCGGGGAGTACACCTTCAACCCCGTCCGCCGGCACGCCGGCGGCATCATGTGGTACGGTGACCTGCTCTACATGGTCGACACCTTCAAGGGGCTGCGGGTCTTCGACCTGACCAAGATGTTCACGGTCGACACCGCCGAGAAGGACGTGTGCGGCCTGCACACCGACGGCAAGTACTACGGCTACTCCTACCAGTACGTCCTGCCGCAGGCAGCCGCCTACGACAACACCGGCAAGTACGTGCGCTACAGCGCGATCGGCCTCGACCGCGCCAGCAGCCCCGACTCCCTCGTGGTGAGCGAGTACTCCGTCTCCGGCAGCGTCGACTACACGGACGGCACCTTCAGCGGCACCGGCGTCGCCACGACCACGCCCAAGGTGGTGCGCTGGAACCTCGACTACACCAACCGGCAGATCTCCTCGCCCACCGCGTCCGAGGCCGTGACCGTCGCCCAGCAGAAGATCCAGGGCGTCGTGTCGCAGAACAGCAACCACTACCTCGCGGCCAGCAACGGCTCCTCCGCGGGATCCCTGCGCACCTTCACCTCCGGCGCCTCCACCGCGAGCGCCGTGTGCAACCTGGCCGTCGGCTGCGAGGACCTCAGCTTCCACAGCAGCGCCACCACCGGCTGGGCCTACAGCGAGTCGGTGATCTGGAACCTCAGCGAGTACGCCGGAAAGCGGTACGTGTACGCCGTCCACGCCGACGGCTCGTAACCACGGTTCCGTCCTGGGGTGGCGCGGCCCGCGCCACCCCGTCGGGGCGTCGTCGCGTCAGTGCACCGCCCGCTTCACCAGCTCGGCGAGACGCGCCTCGTCGGCGGCGCTCAGCCCGGTCAGGGCGTACGACGCCGGCCACATGCTGCCCTCGTCGAGGTGCGCCTGGTCGCTGAAGCCGAACGTCGCGTACCGGGACTTGAACTTCTCCGCGCTCTGGAAGAAACAGACCACCTTGCCGTCCAGGGCGTACGCGGGCATCCCGTACCAGAGCTTCGGCGCGAGCTGTGGCGCGCTCTCCTTGACGACGGCGTGCACCCGCTCGGCCATGACCCGGTCCGACTCCTGCATCTCGGCGATCTTCGCCAGCACCGCGGCCTCGTCCTCGGCGGCCTTCGCGGCCTTGGAGGCGCGGCGCCCGGAGGCCCTGACCTCCTTGGCGCGCTCCTTCATCGCGGCCCGCTCCGCGGCCGTGAACCCCTCCGCCGGCTCGTCGGCGGCCGAGGCGCTCCTCGCGGACTTCTGGGTGTCATTCACTGCGGTTTCCTCCTGGAACATGGATCACGATTGACCTCAGTATGGGGGGAGTTGCCGGCCCGTCCCGGCCGGCGAGCGACGTCATCCCCAGGCGCCGGCGATCTGCCGGGTCGTGGCGTTGAGCCGGTTGAACAGGTTCGTGACGCCGATCATCAGCACGATCGCGGCCAGCTGCTTCTCGTCGAAGTAGGTGGCGGCCGTGTCCCAGATCTCGTCGCTCACCGCGTCGGGACGGTCGGCCAGGCGCGTCGCCGCCTCGGCCAGGGCGAGGGCCGCCCGCTCCTCGTCGGAGAAATACGGCGCCTCCCGCCAGGCCACGACCGTGGCCAGCCGCTCGTCGCTCAGGCCCGCCTTGCGGGCGGTCCTGGCGCCGCCGTCGACGCAGGCGCTGCAGCCGTTGATCTGGCTGACCCGCAGATGCACCAGCTCCAGGATCTGCCCGTCCACACCACCGGTGTGCACGGCCTCGAAGAGCTGCTGGACGGGCTGCATGGCATCGGACAGGACGACGGCGGGGTTCTGCATACGGGGCTGCATCTCGGGCTCCTTCGCCGGTTCGGTACCCCGCTGGCGTCGGGGCGTGACTCCATCACAGCCCGGCCCGTGCGTCGCGACCACGGCGATGGGACACCATGGGACAGCTGAAACAGCCTTGACCAGCGGCTACTTGGCCGGGAAGACTTCTGCGGCCACGGGACGCGAAGGCGGGGGGAACACGGTGGAGGTACGCGAACGGGCGGCGCAGGCCGAACCGCCGGACGAACTGGCGGCACGGCTGCGCCTGCTGCAGGAACTGTCCGGACTCGGCGTGCGGGCCCTCGCCCGCGACACCGGCCTCAGCTCCTCCTCTCTCTCGCGCTACCTCAACGGACAGACCGTGCCGCCCTGGCCCGCCGTGGTCGCGCTGTGCCGTCTCGTCAAGCGCGACCCGCGCCCCCTGCGCCCCCTGTGGGAGCGCACCTCCAACCCGCTGCCGGCGCCCCCGAAGAGCAGCCGCCACGGCCGGCCGCGGCCCCGCAACGACCTGCCGCGCGACGTCCCCGACTTCACCGGACGCCAGGGCCAGCTCACCGCCCTGCTCGACGCGATCGCCACCCACCGCGCGGTCTGCGTCGACGGCATGGCGGGGGTCGGCAAGACCTCCCTCGCGGTGCACGCCGCCCACCGGCTCGCCGCCGACTTCCCCGACGCCCAGCTCTATGTCGACCTGCACGGCTTCACCGAGGGCCGGCCCCCGCTCGACCCCGACTCCGCGCTGCGCATGCTGCTCGGCGCCCTCGACGTCCCCTCCGAGCGCGTCCCGCAGGACGGCCTGGAACAACTCGCCGCCTGCTGGCGGTCCGAACTCGCCCACCGCAGGGTCGTCGTGGTCCTCGACAACGCCGCCGACGCCGAGCAGGTCCGCCCGCTCCTGCCCGGCGCCGGAGACTCCGTCGCGCTGATCACCAGCCGCAACCGGCTCCTCGGCCTGGACGAGGTGCCCCCGCTCTCGCTCGACGTGCTCAGCCCCGAGGAGAGCGCCGAACTGCTCGCCCGCGCCAGCGGCGACGGGGGCGGCCCCGACGGGCGCCTCGCCCGCGACCCCGAGTCGGCCGCCGAAGTGCTGCGGCTGTGCGGCCATCTGCCGCTCGCCCTGCGGCTCGCCGGAGCACGGCTGCGGCACCGGCCGGGCTGGACCGTGGGCATCCTCGTCGAGCGGATGGCCGAGGGTACGAGCGAGTTCGACACCGCGTTCGCCATGTCCGTACGGCAGCTCGACCGCGCGCAGGCCCGCCTGTTCCGCATGCTGGGCCTGCTGCCCGGCGAGTCCTTCGACGAGTACGTGGCGGCCGCGCTGGCCGACGTGCCGCTGGGCACCGCGCAGGGGATGCTCGAGGACCTGCTCGACGCCCACCTCGTCCAGCAGCCGACGGCCGGCCGCTACCGGCTGCACGACCTGGTGCACCAGCACGCGCGCCGCGCCGCCGCCGAACAGGACTCGGCGGCCGAGCGGGAACGGGCCCTCGGCCGCGTGCTCGGGTACTACGTGCACGCGGCGGCCGCCGCCGACGCCGCGATGCCGTTCCTGTCGCCCGGCCGGGCGGCCACCGCCGGCCCGCCCCCGGCCGTGCTGCCCCGGTTCGCGGACAAGAACGCCGCCTTCGCCTGGCTGGTGACGGAGTACGCCAACCTGGTCGCCGTCTTCGAAACGGCGGCCGCCGTCGGCGCCGACGTCCATGTGCGCGAGCTGCCGCGCTTCCTGCGCGCCTACTTCGCCCGCCGCTGCGGCACCATGCACCTCAACTTCCTCTTCGAGCGGTCACTGGCCGCCGCCGAGCGCCTCGGCGACCCGCTGCAACTCGCCGAAGCCCACAGCGACCTGGGCTTCGCGCGCTACAACGCCGGCCGGCTGCCGGAGGCCGCCGACGCCTACGAAACCGCCCGCACCCTGGTGGCCCGGGCCGGCGATCCCCGCACCGAGGCAGAACTCGCCCTGCGTCGCGGCTACTTGAGCTGGGACGCCGGGGATGTCGAGGAACCGGTCGAACTCTTCCGGCGCGCCGGGACGTTGTACGAGCAGGCCGGTTTCCCGACCGGCGCCGCCGACGCCGCCGCGGCGGAGGCCTGGGCGATGCTCCAGCTGGGACACCGCGAGGAGGCCACGCGGCGCGCCCGCGACGTGCTCGCCGTCCCGCACGCCGACCCGGCCTGGCCACCCGCCCTGACCGCTCGCATCACCCTCGGCGTGGCCATCGCCGAGGAAGCGCCCGACGAGGCGGCCGCACACCTGGAGCAGGCGCTCGCGGTGGCCCGCGCCGACGGACATCTGCACAATCAGGCCTGGTGCCTGAACTGCCGGGGTGTCGCGCTGCGGCGTATGGGCCGCTACGAGGAGGCACTGGCCAGCCATCGGGAGGCGTTCGCGCTGCTCGACGAGTTGTTCGAGGAGCACTGGAAGATCCACTTCCTCAACGGTTACGCCGAGACCTGCTGGCGCGCGGGCCTGCCCGAGGAGGCCCTGCGGCTGCACCGGCAGGCCCTGGAACTGGCCCCGCGGCTCGGCAAACGCTACGAGGAGGCGCTGGCCCACGACGGCATCGCGGCTCTGCTCGAGGGGACCGACCCGACAGCGGCCGCGGAACACCGCGCGGCGGGACGGACACTGCTGCGGGAGCTGCGGGCGGGGTGACGGAGGGCGGGCGGCTGCCGTGCCAGAGGTACGGGCCGGCCGGTCAGGCGGCTGTCGTACGGGAGGCGAGGGCGTCGATGAGCTGGTCGCGGCTCATCTTCGAGCGGCCCGGGATGTCCCGGTCGGTGGCCCGCTGGTAGAGCTCGGCCTTGCTCAGCCCGGCCAGCTCGCGCTTCGAGCCCTGGGAGCGGCGGGTGCTCCCGGCCCCGGTGCTGCGGCCGGTGCCCTTCGCGCCAGCGCCGCGGCCGGCGCTCGTCGCGCGCGTGCCGCCGCCGGTGCTCGTCGCGCGCGTGCCGCCGCCGGTGCTCTTGGGGCCGGTGCTCCTGGCGCCCGCGCCGCGGCCACCGCTCCCCGACGCCTTGTCGCGGCCGGACGGCGCCCGGCGGGACCCGCCGGCCCCGCCCTGCCGTTTACGGCCGCTGCCGCTGCCGCTGCCGCTGCCGCTCCCGGACGAGCGGGCGTTGTCCAGGCTGCTCTCCAGCACCTTCATCAGGTCGATGACGTTGGTCGCCGTGGGCGCCTCCTCGGCGAGGGCGACCTCCTCGCCCTGCGCCTTGGCGTGCACCAGCTCCCGTACCTTCTACTGGTACGTGTCGTGATAGCGGCCCGGCTCCCACGGGGAGCTCAGGGCGTCGACGAGCTGCAGCGCGACATCCAGCTCCTTGCCGCGCGCGGCTCGCCCGGACGGCAGTTCCGGCAGCTCCTTGCGGGGGTCGCGCACCTCGTCGGCCCAGTGCAGGGTCTGCAGCACCACGGCCTTGTCCTCGGCCCGCAGCGCGGTCAGATACTCCTTGCCACGCATGACGAAGGTCGCGATGCCGGCCTTGTTCGCCTCGGCGAGCGCGGCGCGCAGCAGCTCGTACACCTTTTGGTACTCCTTGCCGCGCGGGCCGACGTAGTAGGTACGGGCGAAGTACACCGGCTCGATGGCGTCCAGGTCGACGAAGTCACTGATCTCGATCACCTGGTAGCGGCCCGGCGCGATCTCGTCCAGTTCGTCGGGCTCGACGATCACATACTCGCCCTCGGACACCTCGTACCCCTTGACGATGTCGTCGGTGTCGACCTCCTTGCCGGTGCGCTCGTTCACCCGCCGGTTGCGGATGCGGTCCGCTGTCCGCGCTGGAGCTGGTGGAAGTGGACGGTGTGGTCCTCGGTCGCGGAGTACAGGCCGACGGGCACGGTGACCAGCCCGAACGTGATCACACCCGTCCAGATCGCGCGCGCCATGACCGACCCTTCCGTCCCGGACCGCTCCACCGGGTGTCTGTGCCACGGTGGCTTCTGCCGTCCACGCTGACACCGCCGGGCCCGCGGCGCGCGCCGAGTGTGGGCCGTATGTCACGCCGCGGCGGCCGGATCTAAGTCGATGATCTCCAGCTGCGCGTCGGGGCGGCAGTGGATGCAGGCGGGCAGGCCGCCGGCCAGCAGGCGGCGGGCCTCGTCCCGGCCGACCGGGCGGTGGCGCGAGCCGGCCATCCGGCAGTCGCCGGTGTGCACCTGAAGAGGCGGGCGCCCGGTGCCGATGCCGAGCTGGACGATCCAATCCGGCCGCGCGGGCCGGTTGCGCCGGCCGCGTTCCTGTTCGGCCTGGCGCCGCTGGAGCGCCGCGATCTTGCGGTCGATGCGCTCCAGCCACATGGCGTGCCACACCCGCAGGGTGTGCAGGCGGTCGAGGTCGGGCGGCAGGTCATCGAACACAGTTTTGATTCTAGGCCCAAGATCCACCCTTACGCACTCGCGTGTTCGATTTTTCGTTCGATATCGTGGTGGGTGGGAGGTGAGATCCATGAACGCCGACGTTCCCGCACGTCAGACGGCGACGGTCATGCACGTGCGCTGTCCGGACCGGCTGCCGGAGGAGACCTACCGGCAGGTCCTGGAGCAGCTCACGGAGCTGTCGCCGGTCGTGCAGGCCCTGCCGCCGTCCGCGGCCCTGGTCGAACTCAAGGGCGCGCTGCGTTACCACGGCGCCGACCCGCGCCGGCTCGGCGAGATGCTGCGTGTGCGGACCATCTCCCGCCTCGGTGTCGACGTCCGCGTCGGCATCGGACCGTCCATCACCGTCGCCGCCACCGCCTCCGGACAGATCTCCCCACCCGGCGGCGTCCTCGCCGTCGCTGAGGCACAGGTGACCGACTGGCTCGGCCCGCTCCCCGTCGGGGCCCTGCACGGCATCGGCCCCCGCCAGGCGCAGGTGCTGCGCGACTACGGCATCCACTGCGTCGGCCTGCTCGCCGCCGCCCCGCCCGCCACCGTGCAGCGGCTGCTCGGCGGCCGCGCCGGCCGGCTGGCGGCGGACCGCGCCCGCGGCGTCGACCCGCGCCCCGTCGTCCCGCGCGCACTGCCCGCCTCGGCGAGCGTGCGGCACACCTTCCCGCGCGAGGCGCTGGACGGCGCCGACGTCCGCTCCGCCCTCCTGGAACTGGTCATCCGCCTCGGGATGCTGCTGCGCCGCCGGGGCCAGGCCGCCCGCGCCCTGACCCTGCAGCTGTCCTTCGCCGCCGGCGGCAGCTGGGAGAAGACCCGCCGCTTGGCCGAACCCTCCGCGCACGACGACGACCTGCGCGTCCTCGCCTACCAGCTGATGGACGCCGCCGGCCTGCAAAGGGGCCGGCTCACTCGGATCACGCTCAAGGGCGAGGACCTCGTCGACGCCGACCGGGTCGCCCGGCAGCTCAGCCTGGAGACCGGCCGTGAAGCGCGGCTGATGGCCGAGGGCGCGATCGACCGCATCCGCGACCGGTTCGGCCCCGGCGTCATCGGCCCCGCGGCGATCTTCCGCAACGCCTCCTGACCGGCCACGCGGGCCGCTCACCCGGGCGGCCCCCGCCCGGGTCGCACCGGCCGACCGACGTGCCTCAGCGCGCGGCCGGGCTGCTCGTCGGCCTCCCGCCACGCCTGGCACCGGCCGGGGTGATGCTGAGCCGGCGGCAGGGCGTGGCCTCACCTCGCCCGAGGTCCGGAGCTGATGCGCGCCAGGTCCGCGGTCAGCGACTCCAGCCACGACACCGTCGCGTAGTACAGCCGCGGCGCGTCCGGCGGCTCGGCGGCGAACTCCGCGAAGGTCACATCGATCGACGGCACAGGCGCGCTCGGTGTGTCCCCGCCGGGATCCAGCGCCGCCGAGACCAGCAGCATCCGCCCGGCCACGCGCTCCCCGACCCCGGCGAGCGCCTCGGCCGCCACCGGGCCCAGCACGGCGTGCGGCGGCTCCAGCAGGCGCTGCGACCCCCACAAGGTGTGATGGCCGGCCATCAGCGTCGCCTGCCAGTCCACCGCGGCCGGCGCCGCCACGGGGGCCCGGCCCCCGAAGTGCGTCGGCTCGCTCTGGAACTGCGCGTACGCGGACTCCGCGAGGATGACCGAGCGATGCAGCGACCGGTGCCCGGCCGGCACTCCCGACGGAGCGGCCACCGCTGTGCCGTGCGCGGCCGAGGCACTGGTCGCCACGACGATCTCCGCCGCCCTGCGCAACAGCTCCGCGGCCGCGTAGCGCAGCTCGTCATGGGCGCCGCGCGGCCACGCCAGCACCCCGAAGACCGCGCCGATCACGCTGCCGACCAGTACGTCCAGCATCCGCACCTCCGCCAGGTGCCACGTCGGCGGCGCGAGCTGTGCGAAGACCAGCGCCACGAGGACGGTGAACAGGCCCTGCGCCCAGCCGACGCCCCGGACCGGCCCGACGGTGAAGGCGATCAGCATCCACACCGGCAGCAGCACCGCGTAGAAACGGGTGTCCGTCCCGGCCAGCGCCAAGATGCCGGCGGTCACCAGCGCACCGGCCAAGGTGCCCGACAGTGCCAGGCGGACGGTGTGCCAGGTCGCGTCCATGGTCGTCCTGGTGAGCGTGAGCGTCGCCAGCATGGCCCAGAAGCCGTGGGGCAGTGTGTCCACCCCGGCCACGACCCGCGCGGCCGTCAGCGCCAGGGCGATGCGCACCGCGTTCTGGAAGAAGACCGACCGGCGGCCTGCGTGCCCGCGCAGCCGGTGCCCCCACAGCAGCGGCGCCCACGTCGTGGCGTACCAGAAACGGCCCGGCGGCACCGGCAGAGCCGCATGCCGGCCCCGTACGGCCAGATCGGCGGCGACCCCCATGGCCAGCGCCGCGTCGGCGACCTCCAGCACGGCGGCGTGGCCGCGCAGCACCGCCGGAGCGAACCTCAGCACGCCGGTGCCGCGGCACGGCCCGGCGGAGAGGGCCGACAGGCGGGCGCGCGCAGCGACCAGCGCCTCGTACGGCGCCAGGGGCGACGGCCCGGACCGCAGACAGCCGGCGGTCGCCCCGGCCAGCTCCGCCACCGCGCGCAGCACGGCCGTGACCTCCGGGTCGGGCTCGCCGCGGCCGGTGCCCAGCGCCGTCAGACGGCTCAGCAGGGTGCGGGTGGCCAGGCCGGTGTGCGCGAGGGCGCGCGCCCGCCTGCCCGGCCCCGCCGGGCGTTCCGCCTCGGGCACGTGCAGCGGCCGCAGCGCCTGCCCGGCCTCCCACGCCGCCGCCCGGTCCGCGCCGGTCAGGGCGTGCGGCGGTGCGGCGAGGCGCCGAGCGCACTGCGCGGCGGTCCGCGCGGCCCCCGCGGCCCGCTCCTCGTAGGACGGCGGGGCGCGCTCGGCCAGGAGCAGCGCCTCCGCCGCGACGAGCAGGGCGACACCGGCGCTCGTCCCGATCAGACGGTCGCCGAGCGACCCCGGATCGTACGGAGGGAACGACGGCAGGATGTACAGCAGTTGCAGGCCCGGTGCCACCCCCGCCGCGCGCGGCCCGCCCACGGCGGAGAAGGCCAGGGTGAAGCCGACCACCAGCATGCCGGCGGCGGCGCTCCAGGTGCGGACCGACAGAGCGGTGCCGACCACCACCAGGACCCAGCACAGTGGCACGGCCCGCAGCAGTACGGCCGCGCGCTGCCGCCCGGTGCCGGGGATCCGCGACAGCCCGCCCAGCGCGATGGCGGTGAACAGCGCGTAGGTCGCCGCCACGGGGCGGTCCAGGCCGTAGCGGAAGACGTAGAAGCCGGTCGCCGCGACCAGCGACACCCGCACGGCTCGGCGGCCCGGGGCGGCGTAGGCCGCCGGGCTCCACCACCGGGCAACGACACCCCGCACCCCTTCAGCATCACGCACACCACCGGACCCGGCACCCGCCCGCGGCCCGCACCGCTTGGAAGGCCGGCCGCTGCCGGCCGCTCAGTACCGGCTGTTCATGGCCGCGCGTACCTCGGCGAGCGTGGCGTCGGCCACGGCCCGGGCGCGCTCGTTGCCCTCGCGCAGGATCTCGCGGACATGGGCGCGGTCCCGGGCGTAGGCGGCTCGCCGCGCCCTGATCGGGGCCAGGTACTCGTTGACCGCCTCGGTCACCGTCTTCTTCAGCGCGGCGGCACCCGCCGAGCCGATGTCGTCGGCGACCTCCTCGGGGGTGCGCTGCTGGCAGAGGGCCGCCAGCAGCAGGAGGGAGGACACCTCGGGGCGCATGACCGGGTCGTAGGCGATGTGGCGCTCGGAGTCGGTCTTGGCGCCCTTGATCAGGCGGGCGGTCTCGTCGGCGTCGGCGGCCAGGGCGATGGCGTTGCGGCGGCTCTTGCTCATCTTGGTGCCGTCCGTGCCGAGCAGCAGCGGCGCGCTCGACAGCAGCGCCTCCGGCTGCGGGAGGACGGCGGCGCCGTCGCCGTAGCGGTCGTTGAAGCGGCGGGCGATCGTGCGGGTGATCTCCAGGTGGGGGAGCTGGTCCTGGCCGACCGGTACCAGGTTGGCCTTGCAGAAGAGGATGTCGGCCGCCTGGTGGACGGGATAGGTGAACATCAGGCCGCTGACCGCGGACTGGCGCGAGTGCGCGATCTCGTCCTTGACGGTGGGGTTGCGGCCCAGTTCCGCGACGGAGACGAGGCTGAGAAAGGGCAGCATCAGCTGGTTGAGGGCGGGCACCGCGCTGTGCGTGAAGATCGTGCTGCGGGCCGGGTCGACGCCGATGGCGAGATGGTCCAGGACCAGGTCCTCGACGTGCCCGGCCAGGTTGTCCGCCACATCACGGTCGGTCAGCACCTGGTAGTCCGCGACCAGTACGAACAGCTCCACGCCGAGGTCCTGGAGCCGGACCCGGTTGTGCAGCGTGCCGAAGTAGTGCCCCAGATGCAGCCGTCCGGTGGGGCGGTCGCCGGTCAGGACCCGGAACTGCCCGGGTTCCTTGCGGATCAGCTCCTCCAGCACCGCGCTGCGGGCCCGGGCGGCGGACACCCCGAGAGCGTCGGGGGAGGGAGCGGTGGTGGTGGGAAGGATGGTGTCCATGAGGTCTCCTGGTGATTGCTGGACGCCGTCCGACGACACCAGCCCTGTTCCAGGGGACACGAAAAGGGCCGTTCGTCCGAACGGCCCTTGTCGTGCGTGTGAGGCGGCCGCTCCTAGGGGGAGCGCCACCAGCTCAGACACGCGAAACGATGCATGCGCACAGCATACCGTCGGCCGCGCCGGTCCGAGGGGACTTCGACACGACCGGCGTCCCCTCCGACGCGGTGCGGGGAGGGGACGGCTGGTGCGGCCGGTGAATCCCACGGCCGGCGGGGGCTACGGCTTGCGGGCGAGCCCACCGTGCTCGGCGACGATCTCCGGGGTGCTGCCCGGCTCCGGACGCCACTGCGTGACCGGCACCACGCCGGGCTCGACCAGCTCGAGACCGTCGAAGTACGCGGCGATCTCGTCGACCGTACGCAGGTTGTACGGCACGGCGCCGCTGCTGTTGTACGCGTCCTGGGCCGCCTCGAAGACGGGGTCGATGCCGAGCGAACCGTCGTTGACGGCGAGGTAGCTGCCCGACGGCAGGGCTGCCATCAGCCGCGTGACGATGGCGCGCGCCTGCTCGTGGTCACCGACGTGGCCCAGGATGTTGCTGAGGATGAGCGCGGTGGGCCGACTGAGGTCCAGCGTCTTCTCGGCGGCCGCGAGGATGCGCTCCGGGTCCGTCACATCGGCGTCGATGTAGGAGGTCGCGCCCTCGGGGGAGGAGTACAGCAGGGCACGGGCGTGGGCCAGGACCAGCGGGTCGTTGTCGACGTAGACGATCCGCGCCTCGGGGGCGAGCCGCTGGGCCACCTCATGGGTGTTCTCGGCGGTCGGCAGACCCGTGCCGACGTCCAGGAACTGCCGGATACCCGCCTCGCGGACCAGATACGTGATGGTGCGGCGCAGGAACGCTCGGCTGCTGCGGGCGATGATGACGATGCCGGGGAAGACGGCGGTGTAGGCGTCGCCGGCCTCCTCGTCGACGGGGTAGTTGTCCTTGCCGCCGAGCCAGTAGTTCCAGATGCGGGCGGAGTGCGGCACCGACGTGTCGATCTTCTGGTGCGTCGTCGCGGGGTCGGTCATGGGTCCTAACCGTCTTTCAGCCGAGGCGTGGATCATTCACCGCACAACCTACGTCCGAACCTCCCCCTCTCACCCGCCAGTTCGACTTTCCCGTGATGGCGGATCGCCCGGCGGACGCGACCCGGCCCGGAGCACCGATTCCGGGCCCGCTGCTCAGCCGGGACGGCCGGGTCGACACGGTCGTCGGGGTGCGCGTCGGGGACGGCCTCATCGCCGGCCTGTACGCCGTGCGCAACCCCGCCAAGCTGTCGCGCGTCGACCGCGAGACCGTGGTGATCCGCTGAGGAAAAGAGCTGAGAAAAAGACGGGGGAAAAGACGAAGGCAAGGAGGAGAAAACCACTCCTTGCCACTCTCAAGGTATAGCGCACAGGGGGGCTTGCGGCAAGGCCCCCCTCGTGCCGCAGAATCGCCCGGCGAAGCCACAACCAGCGGAAACGGGGATTTTTGATGATCGATGTGCTCATTGCCGGCGGTGGCCCGACCGGCCTGATGCTCGCCGCCGAGCTGCGGCTGCACGATGTGCGGGTGGTCGTGCTGGAGAAGCTGCCCGAGCCGACCGAGGAGTCCCGCGGGCGTGGCCTGCATGTGCGCAGCGTCGAGATGATGGACCAGCGCGGCCTGCTCGACCGGTTCCTCGCGGTCGGTGAGAAGTTCCAGGTCGGCGGCTTCTTCGGGGGTATCCACAAGCCGTGGCCGCAGGGCATGGACACGGCCCACCCGTACGGCCTCTCCACCCTGCAGCCGGTCACCGAGCGGCTGCTGCGCGAGCGGGCGCTCGAACTCGGCGCCGAGCTGAGGCTCGGCTGCGAAGTGGTCGGGGTGAGCCAGGACGCGGACGGGGTGACCGCCGAACTGGCCGGCGGTACGCGGCTGCGCTCGCGCTATCTGGTCGGCTGCGACGGTGGTCGCAGTACCGTGCGCAGGCAGCTCGGCGTCGCGTTCCCCGGCGAACCCGCCAAGGTCGAGACGCTGCTGGGCGACATGGAGATGACGGCGGACCCGGACACGGTCGCCGCCGTCGTCGCCGAAGTCCGCAAGACGCAGCTGCGGTTCGGCGTCATCCCCAACGGCGACGGGGTGTTCCGCGTCGGCATGCCCGCGGCGAAGGTGTCCGTGGACGACGCGGGCCCGCCGACTCTGGAGGAGTTCAAGGCGCAGCTGCGGGCCGTCGCGGGCACCGACTTCGGCGTGCATTCGCCGCGCTGGCTCTCCCGGTTCGGCGACGCCACCCGGCAGGCCGAGCGCTACCGGGTCGGCCGGGTGCTGCTGGCCGGCGACGCCGCTCACATCCACCCGCCGACCGGCGGGCAGGGGCTGAACCTGGGCATCCAGGACGCGTTCAACCTCGGCTGGAAGCTGGCAGCCGAGGTGCACGGCTGGGCGCCGCGGGGACTGCTGGACAGCTACCACGCCGAACGGCATCCGGTCGGCGCGGCCGTGGTGGCCAACACCCGTGCCCAGATGACGCTGCTGGGGACCGACGCGGGGGCCGTGGCGCTGCGCGAGCTGCTGTCGAAGCTCATGGACTTCAACGAGGTGAACCGGTACATGACCGAGACGGCCTTCGCGGTCGGCGTGCGCTACGACCTCGGCGAGGGCCACGAGCTGCTCGGCCGGCGGCTGCGGGACGTGCAGTTGAAGGGAGGCCGCCTGTACGAGCTGATGCACCGCGGCCGGGGGCTGCTGCTCGACGGTACCGGCACGCTGTCGGTGGCCGGCTGGGAGGACCGCGTCGACCACGTCGTCGACGTCAGCGAGGAGCTGGACGTGTCCGCCGTGCTGTTGAGGCCGGACGGCCACGTCGCGTGGGCCGGCGAGGACCAGCAGGCCCTTCTCGGCCCGCTGCGGACGTGGTTCGGCGACCCTACCGACTGATCAATCGGTCGGTTACAGGCTATTCGCCGGAGCGTCGGGCCGGCGGACCTACCAGACCGGACCGGCCTGCCGTTTCCGTCCGCACGCGGGACATCCCTGCAACGGCGCCCCGTCCGGGCGCCGTTGCCCATGAGAGGGGTCCCCCATGGGGGACCGACTCCTACGGGCTCCTGCGCCCTTCCGGCAGGGGCACGGACGCCGACCAGGTGATCCGCGAGATGTCCGGCCGGCGCGCGGCTGCACGCGCCGGCCGGACGCACCCGACTGCTGCGGCCCCGGCCCGTCGACTTCACGGCCGTGCGCTGGTGACCGGGCCCGAGCCCGTGAGGACGACGAGCTGCCCCGTGGCCCGGGTCATGGCCACATAGCGGTCGACCGCCCCTGTGACGCCCGTGCCGAACTCCTCCGGGTCGACGAGGACGACCAGGTCGAACTCCAGCCCCTTCGCCAGCTCCGGCGTCAGCGACCGCACACGCGGCCGCTCACGGAACGAAGGGGCCCCGATCACGCAGGCGATCCCCTCGGCATGGGCGGCGAGCCAGCCCTTCAGGACCGACTCCAGCTCCGACGTCGAGCCGTGCACGACGGGCAGGCCGTTGCTGCGCACCGACACCGGCACGTTGGCGTCCGGCAGCGCGGCCCGGATGACCGGCTCCGCCTCCGCCATGATCTCCCGCGGCGTGCGGTAGTTGATGGTCAGGGAGGCCAGGGTGACCCGGTCCAGCCCGACCCGCTCCAGCCGCTCCCGCCACGACTCGGTGAAGCCGTGCCGGGCCTGGGCGCGGTCCCCGACGATGGTGAAGCTGCGCGAAGGGCACCGCAGGAGCAGCATCTGCCACTCCGCGTCGGTCAGTTCCTGCGCCTCGTCCACGACGACGTGCGCGAACGGGCCGGCCAGCAGATCCGGGTCGGCGGTCGCCAGTTCCGACTCGTCGACCAGGCTGACCCGGGCGTCCTCGCCCCCGAGCATCCGCACCAGTCCCTCGCCGTCGTCACCGTCGGCGCCCGAGTCGGCCACGGCCGCGATCAGGTTGTCCACGACCCGCGCCATGCGCTCGCGCTGGGCGGCGAGCACGGCCACGCGCCGCTGTGCGCGCCGGGCCGCCTCAGGGTCGCCCAGGCGCTGGCGTGCCGCGTCCAGCAGCGGCAGATCCGACACCGTCCAGGCCTGCGGGTCGGCGCGCTGCAGCGTGCGCACCTCGTCGCGGCTGAGCCAGGGCGCGCACATGCGCAGATAGGCGGGCACCGACCACAGGTCCGCGACCAGGTCGGCGGCCTCCAGCAGCGGCCACGCGCGATGGAAGGCCGTCAGCAGCTCCCGGTGCTTGCGCAGCCATGTGCGCAGCTCGTCGGGGGAGGCGTCGCCCTCGTGCTTGTCCACCAGGATGCTGAGCAGTTCCTCCCGGACCTGCTCGCGGGCCTCGTTGTGCGGTGTGCCCGGTTCCGCCGCGTCGAACGCGGCCGCCCAGTCACCGGCCGTGAGCCGGATGTCGGACCAGGGCGTGGTGACCGTCATGCCCTCGGTCGGCGGCTCCTCGTAGAACCGGACGGCCTTCTCGATCGCGCCGACCATTTCCGCGGACGACTTCAGCCGGGCCACCTCGGGATCGGCCTCGACACCCGCCGTCGCTCCCTCGGTGACCAGGTCCCGCAGGATGCAGGTCTGCACCCCCTCCTCGCCGAGACTGGGCAGGACGTCGGAGACGTACGACAGATAGGGCCGGTGCGGGCCGACGAACAGCACACCGCCGCGGCGGTGACCGAGACGAGGATCGGAGTGGAGCAGGTAGGCGGAGCGGTGCAGGGCGACGACGGTCTTGCCGGTGCCCGGCCCGCCGTCGACGACGAGGGCGCCACGGGATCCGGCGCGGATGATGGCGTCCTGGTCGGCCTGGAGGGTGGCGAGCACGTCCCGCATCCGCGACGACCGGGCGCCGCCCAGAGCGACGATGAACGCCGACTGATCGTCCAGCGCCGCGTGCCCTTCCAGCCCGTCGGCGGTGAACACCTCGTCCCAGTAGTCGCTGATCCGGCCACCGGTCCAGCGGTAGCGGCGCCGGGCGGCCAGCCCCATCGGGTCGGCGTGGGTGGCCCCGAAGAACGGCTTGGCCGCCGGGGAGCGCCAGTCGAGCAGCAGCCGGTGGCCGGTGCTGTCGGTCAGCCCGAGCCGTCCGACGTACACCGGCTCGCCGCCGTCCGCGCCGACCATGCGGCCCAGGCACAGGTCCAGGCCGAAGCGGTGCAGGGTGCGCAGGCGGGTGGTCAGCCGGTGGATCTCGGTGTCCCGGTCCATCGCCGACCGGCCCATGCCTCCGGGCGCCCTGCGCATGGCGGCGAGTCGGTCGGACAGTTCGGCGATCGACTGCTCGAGGCAGGCGGCGACGGCCGCGAAGTGCCGCTCGTCGTCGGCGATCAGTTCCGGGTCGGCCTTCGCGGACAGCCGCTCGGGCAGGTCGAAGGCACTGCTGGTCAGGGGGGTCAAGTCAGCTCCGTTCACATGCTGGCGCGCGGGGTGTGCCGGTCGGCCCGCGCCGGTCGCTGCCCGGCCGCGGCAGGGTGCGCCGCCGGGCCGGGGGGCACCGGGCGTCGGTGGTTGCTCGTGTGGTGGGCGGGGCCCGGGCGGCTGGTGCCTTCGCCTGGGCGTGGCGGGCCGCCGGGTGGGTGCACCGGGCGTTGGTGGTTGCTCGTGGGGCGGACGGTGCCCCGGCTGTCTCAGCCGATCGCGTCGAGCAGGAGCTTCGCCGCCCCCACCGTACCGTCGTCGGTGCGGACCACTGCGGCCACCTCGCTCGCCTTGGCGCGGGTCGTGGGGGCAGGGGCCGTGTCCGGTGCGGCCGACGTGGTCGCTACGGCCGGCGCCGGACCGTCGTGCACCGTGCCGACGCGCTCGTCGTCGATCGATGTCAGGTCGGCCCGGCCGCCGACGACGAGCACGCGGCGCCCCTGCGCCCGGATCGCCTCCCCCGCCACCCGGGCGACGTCCGCCGACGCGTGCATCGGCGTGCTGCCGAAGCCCCCGTGGACCGGCGGCTCACCGGCCTCCAGGAACGCCGCCGGCCCGGCCGTCCACGGCGTGGTCGCGTACGTGCCCCGCCGGGGGCAGGCCGATCACCGTCCGGTGGGTGTTCGGCGCCTCGCCGAAGAGCGCGTCGATGCCGTCGGACGCCGCCGGACGCATGCCGGTCGCCACCACAACGTCACCTCCCCCGGCCGCCGAGATCACCGACTCCGTCCGAGCGGCGATCACTTGGGCCGCGCGCCGGGGCAGGGGTGAGGCGGGCGCCGCCGCCCTCGTCGGGGCGCGTGCCGACGGGGCGAGGGGCACCAGCGGCACACCGACACCGCCCGGCCGCTGTGCGAAGGCCTCGTCAGGCGGCGCGCAGACCGGCACCTGAGCATCGTGTTCCCTCAGCCGGACCGCGAGCCTCGCCGGCGGTTCCACGTCCCGTCGGGACCCATACGTAGACAACACCACACGCACTGCGCGACTCCCCCTGTTTCGACCGCTCCTGGCTTCGGCCGTCGATTCTGCGCCAGGAGGGGGGCCTTGCGGCAAGCCCCCCGATGCGCTATAGGTTGAGAGTGGAAAGGAGCTGACGGCGTCCTTTCCTTTTTTGTGCGCCCAGCGCGCAACGCTCGTTCCGGAGCGCGCAGCCCCCTTTCCTGTACGCGTGACTCCCCTGTTTGCGCCTTCACGCCCCTTCCGGACCACGGAACTCCGCTTTTCCCCCGGCAAGTCGTGAATCGCGCACACCGTCCATCATTTATGCTCGATCGTTGAATCAGCCTGTTGGGGGCCTGACCAGGGCGGACATCGACCGCAATCCGGTCGGACCCACAATGCTTTTCATATGATCTGCATGGGGGGGAATCCCGTGAAGGGGTCGTACACGCCACTGGTATCCGTCGTATTACCGGTCTACAACGCGCTGCCCTATCTGGAGCAGACACTCGCCTCGATCGCCCAGCAATCGATTGGCATGGACGCGCTAGAAATCATCGCCGTCGACGACGGCAGCACGGACGGCAGCGGCGAGCGGCTCGACGCCTGGTCGACGGACCGGCCCTGGCGGATGAAGGTGATCCACCAAGAGGCGTCGGGCGGCCCGAGCCGGCCGCGCAATGTCGGACTCGACCACGCCAGTGGCACCTATGTGTTCTTCCTCGACGGCGACGACTGCCTCGGCCCCGAGGCGCTGGAGCGGCTGGTCGCCATGGCGGAGAAGAACCACTCCGACGTGGTCCTCGCCAAACTCGTCGGCGTCGGACGGCGCGTGCCGCGGCAGGTGTTCGCCAAGAACGTCGACAAGGCCGACCTGTCGAAGGGCGGCGTCTACTACACCCTGATGCCGTTCAAGCTGTTCCGGCGCAGCATGCTCGAGGCGCACGGCATCCGCTTCCCGGAGCACATGCGCATCAGCGAGGATCAGCACTTCGTCGCCCGCGCCTATCTGCACAGCAAGGTCATCTCGATCGTCGGCGACTACGACTGCTACTACGTCGTCAAGCGGGGCGACGAGGGGAACATCACCGCGAAGGGCCTGGAGCTGAGCGCCGTCCTGCAACAGGCCGACGAGATGGTCCGGTTGGTCACTGACATGACCGAACCGGGGCCGCTGCGCAACCATCTGATCACACGTCACGTACGGGTGGAGATGGTGCGCCGCTTCGACCGCCGATTCCTCGACGCCGACGCCGCGACCCGCAGGGAACTGGTCGAGCTGGCCCGCCCGTACGCCCGCAAGTGGATCACGCCCGCGGTGCTGGCCGAGTTCGTCCTCCACGAGCGGCTCGTCAGCCACTGCCTGCGCGAGGGGCTGGCGGACGAACTCGCCGCGGTCGTCGAGTGGGAGCTCGCCGACCGCCCCGGCAAGGCGCTCACGAGGAACGGCAGGCTGTACGCCGCGCCGCCGTACCCCACCGCGGATTCCCCCGTGTACGAGGACCTCTGCGAGATCACCTCCGACATGCTCAGGGTCAGCCCGCGCCGCCGGCTCGACCACCTCCTCTGGCAGGGCAGCGTTCTCGAACTGGGCGGCTACGGCTACCTCGACCAGGTGGACACCGACGACCTGGTCACCGAACTGGTCCTGCGCCACGCCCGCAGCGGCAAGGAGATCGCCGTCCGGTGCGAGCAGGTGCCCTCCCCGCACCTGACCGTCGCCCGCGGCAAGGAGACGTACGACTACGGGCGGGCCTGCTTCCGGGCCCGTATCGACCTGGCGAGCGTCGACGACGGACGTGCCCTGCCCTGCGGCGACTGGCATCTGTCGCTGCGCTGCGCCGCGCACGGCATGAGCGCGCGCGGCGCTCTCGGCGGAGCGCTCGGCAACGGCGTCGGCCCCCGCGGCCCGCACGCCCTGTCTCTGCCCGGGAACGGCAAACGCGTCCACACCGCCCGGATCCGGCCCGACGACGGGCAGCTCGTCCTGCAACTGCGGCCCGCCCCGTCGGCCGTCACGGCCTACGCCTTCAGCGTCACCGGCAAGGCCGCCCGCGCACTGCGCGCCCGCCTCACCTAGCGGCCCCGTCGTCTGCCGTTCCTCCGCTCGGTCACCGGCGCGAAGGAGAGGAACGCGCCCCCGTCCGTGGTGAGCATGTCGAGCACCGGCCGGTGCCCGGCGCCCGCCTGCGTCCGCAACGGCCCGTCGCACCGGGTCGTAACGGGAGGAACGCGGCTACCGGTCGGGGCTGACGAGTCGATCCAGGGCAGTCACGGGCGACGGTCCGACCGGTCCACCGATACCGCGGCAACTGCTGTCGTTCCGCGCGCACTTGCTAGGGTTGCCACGGCGCGGGACACATGCGCCCACGGGATGCGGGAGGTTGACGAATATGGCCGTCACCGGCTGTCTTCGGCATGCCCTCATCCGGCCCGCGTGCTGACACGCCCGGAGCCGGTCGTCCCCACGACCAGGAGTCACCCGTGTCTTCCTCAACCTCCCTGCCGCTGACCACCGACCGTCTCGCCCTGCGGCCCTGGACCCCGCCCGAGGTCACCGCGGTCCTCACCGGCACCCGCCCGGCGCACTGGGCGGAGGACTTCCCCGCCGAAGGCGACCACGTCATCGCCGGCCTCCTCGAGCAGAACCCGGCCTGGCTCGGCGCGCACGGCCACCGGCTGATCGTCGAACGCGACAGCGGCCAGGTGGTGGGCTCCATCGGCCTGTTCTGGCCGCCCACGGACGCAACCGTCGAGATCGGCTACGGCGTCGTGGCCTCCCGCCGGGGCCGGGGCTACGCCACCGAGGCGACCCGGGCCCTGGCCGCCTTCGCTCTCGCGGCACCCGAGGTGCACACCGTGGCGGCGGGCGCGGAGATCGCCAACCCCGCCTCCCTGCGCGTCCTGGAGAAGGCCGGCTTCCGCCGGCACGCCACCGAGGACGGCATCGCCCGTTTCCTGCTCACCGCCCCTGACCACCAGCAGCAGTGACCCCGGGGCCGGCGGACGCACCGCTGGCCCCACTCTGTGGCGACTTCGGGGAGGCGGCGTGCCGGACCGCCGGGACATCGGGAAGACTGGGCGCACGCAGCGTAGGAGGAGAACAGCCGCCGATGACCGAACCCCGCCCGGCCTCCGCGTCCCGTCAGCCGACGATCGCCGATGTGGCACGCGCCGCCGGTGTGTCGCGTACGACCGTCTCGCACGCGCTCAACGGGCTGGGCAAGGTCGACCCGCGCACCCGTGAACGCGTCAAGCGAGTCGCCGGGGAACTGGGTTACCGCCCCAACCTGCGGGCCCAGCGGCTGCGGCGCGGCGAGGCCAGGGCGATCGCCCTGCTGTCGTCGATGCCGCTGGCCGTGGCCGGGGGACCGTCCCGGCTGGGCTTCTACATGGAGGTCGCGGCCGCCGCCGCCGAACACGCGCTGGCGCACGGATTCGCGCTGGTGCTGCTGCCGCCGGGGGAGTCCGGCGCGGGACTGCGCACCGTCGACGTCGACGGCGCCATCGTGGTGGAGCCGCGGGAGGACGATCCGGTCGTCGCCGAGCTGCGCGAACGCGGCCTGCCATGGGTGGCGCTCGGCCGGCCGGTGCCGGACGCCGCGCAGGCGCCGTACGTCGACCTCAACGGCGAGGCGGTCACCGAACTGCTGCTGGACCACCTGGCGCGTGCGGGCGCCCGCCGGCCCGCGCTGCTCACCGCGCCGGGCACCCGCTCCTCGGCCGTGGACGCGCGGGCGGCCTACGCCCGGGCCGCCGAACGGCACGGCTGGCCGCCGGTGACGGCCGTCGCTGAGGAGTCCGGCGGGGAACAGGCGGGATACGAGGCGTGCGCCGCCCTGCTGCGCGAACACCCCGGCATCGACGCGCTGTGCGTCATGGTCGACGCGTTCGCGGTGGGCGCGGTGCGCGCCCTGCACGACAGCGGCCGCGCGGTGCCGGACGACGTCCTGGTCGTCACGCGCTACGACGGGGTGCGGGCGCGGACCTGCATGCCCCCGCTGACCGCGGTGGACCTGCACCTGGAACAGGCCGCCGCGCAGGCGCTCGACCTCCTGCTGCGGCGGCTGCGCGGCGGCGCGGACGACTCGGGCGCGGACCCGTACCCGTCAGTGCCGGCCCCGCGCCTGGTGCCCCGCGCGTCCTCCGTGCGGGCGCCGGAGGGGACCCCCTGACGCCGGGCGCCGTGGCCCACCCGCAAGGGGCGCGGGGACTGCGCGACCGGCCTCCCACCGGCCCGCACCCGAAAGACCGGCACACGCGGGCAGCGAAGGCGCAGGGGGTTCAGATCCCCAGCATCAGCACCAGGCCCGAAACCAGCGCGAACACCAGCACCCCCAGCCGCAGGCGCCGCGCGTCGAGCCGGTGGTGCACCAGCCGGCTCAGAGCCGCCCCGGCGGCCAGCGCCGGCAGCATCCACAGCGCCGTACCCACGTGGTCCAGGTGGGCGCGTCCCGTGCAGAACAGCAGGACCAGGGAGGCGGCCTCGCCGAGCAGGAAGCACACGGCGACCGTGGCGCGCAGCTCCGGCGGCGGCCGGTGCTGGTAGACCAGCGCGAGCGGCGGGCCGCCCACGCCGGTGGCCGTCTCGGTGATCCCGGTGACCAGACCGGCGCCCACGTACGCGGCACGGCCCGGGGCGAACGCCGGCGCGGCGAGGCTCACCAGCGCGGCGAGCACGGTCGCGACGCCCACCAGGAGTCCGAGATCGTGCTCGGGGACGGCGGCGAGCAGCACCAGCCCCGCGGGGGTGGCCGCGAGGCGGGCGCCGGTGATCCATCCGGCGCCGCGCAAATCGATGCTGGAGCGTTCCCGCCAGGCCACGTACAGGTTCAGGGGGATCATCGACGCGAGCAGGAAGACGGGCAGGAGCGCCGGGTCCGCGAGCCCGGCCACCGGCGCGACGATGAGGGCGTAACCGAGGCCGCTGGAACCCTGCACGAAGGCGGCGACGGCCACGGTCACGGCGAGCAGGGCGAGGGTGTCGCCGCTCATGCGCTCACCTCCCGCGCGATCTCGGCGCCGATCATCGGGCGGCCTCCGTGGAGGGCCGGTGCACCCGGACGATGGGGGCCCGCCGCACGACCTCGGCGGCGAGTTCCCGGGCCCGCGCCACGAGGGCCCGGCCGTCCCAGGTCAGGGGCGAGCCGTGCCACAGCCGCAGGCGCCCGGCCGTGAACACCGCCGTGATCTGGTCGCGGTTGCCGCGGCGCAGCAGCTCCCAGGGCAGATCGTGCGAGGCGGCCAGTTCGGGGACGGTGAGGTCGACGAGCAGGAAGTCGGCCGCCGCGCCCGTGGCCACCACCCCCGTACTCACGCCCGCGACACCGGCCTTGGACCCCAGGCCGACCGCGTCGGCGCCCAGCCGGGTGCCGTGCTCCAGCCAGGTCCAGCCGCCGCCGCACGAGGAGTCGCCGGTGGCCATCCCGTGGGTGAGGCGCTGGGCGGTCTCGGCGGCGTCGAGCAGCCGGAAGGCGTCGCCCCGCGTGCCGTCGGTGCCGAGGCCGAAGCGGATGCCCTCCTCGGCCATGAGCAGCGCGGGCGCCACGGCGTTGCCCTTCCAGGCGCTGGCCACCGGGTTGTAGCTGACGGCGGTGCCGGTGTCACGCAGCAGGGCGAGTTCACGGGGCGTCAGCAGGGTGGCGTGGGCGGCGAGCAGGTGCGGCCCGAGGACCCCGAGCCGGTGCAGATGCTCCAGCGGGCGCAGGCCGTGCCGTACGAGAGAGCGCTCGACGGAGGCCAGGTGTTCGTTGACGTGGATCTGGAGGACCGCGCCCGCCTCGGCGGCGAGTCGGGCCAGACCTGCGAGGGTTGCCTCCGTGGCCGCCTCCGGGATGGAGACGGCGAGGGAGGGGTGCACCAGTGGGTCGCCCGCGTAGCGGGAGAGGTGCTTGCCGGCGCGGGCGATCGCGTCGTCCGCGGCGCTGACGTCGACGTCGTTGCAGATCGCGCCCAGGACGCAGCGCAGGCCCGCGTCGCGTGCGGCGCTCGCCACGGCCTCCACGTCGATCGGCGCGCGTGTTCCGGCGTCGGCGACGGTCGTGAAGCCGCCGCGCAGCGCTTCCCACGCGGCGAGTTTCGCCGCCACGTACGCCGACTCCTCGTCGAGCGCGTTCTCCAGCGGCACCCACACCCGCCGGAAGATCTCCGAGGGTTCACCGAAGGCCAGCGCGGCGCCGAAGCTCTGGGTGAGGTGGTGGTGGGCGTCGACGAAGCCGGGCAGCAGGGCGCGGCCGGGCAGCCGCACGGGGCTGAGTGCGGGATGGTCGCGCAGCACGCGGGCGGTCGGTCCCACGTCGGTGAAGGCGGTGCCGGTCACCACGACGGCATGGTCCTCGGCGGGCCCGTCGGGCAGCAGCACGGTGTCGGGGACCAGCAGCAGCGGTGCGTCGTCGCGCAGCAGAGGCCCGGGGTCGGGGCTGGGCAGGGGGTGCATGGTGTCCTTGTCGTTGAGGTTGTGGGGGGCTCAGGGGCGGTGCTGGTCCGGGGGAGCGTCACCTGCCGGGGCTGCCGCGGGGACGGGCCCGGCGGGGGCCGGCATCAGGGAACGCGAGACCCACGGCGTCCGGTGGAAGAGCGCGTGCAGCAGGGCCGCGGTGAACGCCCCCACGGCGACGCCGCTCTCCAGGAGGATGCGCGGGGTGGGCGGGAGCTGGGCGTAGACGCCGGGCACGAGGATCGGGAGCAGTCCGGCGGCCAGGGCCACGGCGACGATGAAGGTGTCGGTGTGGTCGTCCAGGCCGCTGCGGCCGAGGAGTTGGATGCCGAGCACCGTGATGACGCCGAAGACGACCAGCGCGGTGCCGCCCACCACGGGCGCCGGGATGGCGTTGACGAGCCGGGCCACGGGTGCGAGGAACCCGATGACGATCAGAACGAGTCCGGCGGCCACCGTGACGAAGCGGCTGCGTACACCGGTGAGTTTGACGATGCCGATGTTCTCGCCGCTGGTCACCATCAGAGGCAGGCCGAAGAAGCCGCCCGCCAGCGAGACGAGCGCGTCACCGCGGATGGTCCGGGGCGCGTCCCGGCGGGCGTCGGATTCCAGGCCGACGGCCTCGCTGTTGACCACGGTCTGCCCCGTCGCCTCGGCCATCGAGGCCAGGCTGTAGACCAGCAGGGGGAGCGCGGCGACGAGGTTGAACTGCGGGGTGCCGAACGGCATCAGCTCCGGCGCGTGCAGCAGTCCGCCGCCGCCCGCCACATGCACGCGGCCGAGCAGAGCGGCGAGCACGGTGCCGGCCAGCAGGCCGAGCATGACGGAGAGTTGGCGCAGGGTGCCGCGCAGCAGCCCGTACGCGACGACGGTGAAGCCGACGGTGGCCAGACCCAGCAGCAGGGCGCGCGGTTCGCCGAAGCCGCTGGTTCCGGGGCGGCCGGTGACCAGCAGGGCGCCGACCTTCACCAGGTTCACGCCGACGATGGTGATCATCGTGCCGATGACCAGGGTGGGGAAGAACCTCAGCAGCCGTGAGAACACCGGCAGGACGACGAAGTAGAAGGCGGCCGTGATGATCACCGCCCCGGTCGCCGTCCGCACTCCGTGCTGGTCGGCGATGGAGAGGAACAGCACGAGCGGCGCGCCGCCGGGCAGCATGACGAACGGCAGCCGTGCCCCGATGCCCCACGGTCCCAGGGACTGCAGCAGGGAGCCGAGGCCGGAGAGCACGAAGGCGGCGGCCAGGAGGTTGGCGGTCAGGGCGGGCGTGAGGTGCAGCGTCGTGCTGACCAGGAAGACGCTGGAGATCGGGGTGGCGGCCATCACCAGCACGTGCTGGATGCCGAACAGCAGCATCCGGTGCACGGGACGGCAGGCGTCGACGGGGTGGCGGCGCCGGTCGTCGGCGTGCGTGCTGGTGTCGGGGTCCGGGGCGGGGAGTGGAGCGGTGCGTAGCGACACGGGGGACTCCGTTTCGGGGTCGACTCGCTCGGTGGTTCGGCCTTCACGATGGGCCCGGACGGCGGCCAAATCGATTTGGCCAAATCGATTTGGCCGCCAGTATGGAAGGGGCGGCCGGGGGAGTCAAGAGGGTGCGGCGGTCCGGTGGGGGTGCGCGGTCAGGCGGGCGCGCGTTCCGCTCCTGGCCTGCCGCAGCCTTCAGGAACGCCGCCGCTGCGGCATGTGGACGACCGCGAGGGAGGCCGCCGCGGCGGCGAAGCCGAGGACCCCGCCGGCCGCCACGTCGCCGGGGTAGTGCACGCCGGTGTGGACCCGGGCGTAACCGACGGCGACCGCCAAGGCCCCGAGCGGCACCGCCGCGGCGGGCAGCACGACGCCCACGGCGGTGGCGAACGCGGTCGCCGACGCCGTGTGACCCGACGGGAAGGACGCCGACTTCGGCATGGGGACGTGCCGGTCCAGGATCACCCGGGCCTCTTCGCGGTCGGGCCGCCGCCGGCGGACCATCCGCTTGCCGCACAGGTTCGCCGCCGCCGACGCCAGCGCGACCGCGCCCACCCCGGCCAGCGCCGCCCGACGGGAGCGGCCCGGACCGAGCGCGAGGAGCCCTGCGACAGTGAGCGAGATCTTCGAGTGGTCGGCCGCGTACGACAGCCGCCGCAGCGCGCGGTCCAGAGTGGGCGTGGGAGTGGCGGCCACCGCCGCGTACAGCGCCCCGTCGACCGCGCGCAGGTCGCCGAGCACGGCGGCGTCGGCCCGCGCCACGGTCCGGCGGACCGCTGCGGCGGGCGGGACGTGGATACGGTCGGCCACGGTCGTCTCCTCACTCCGGTGCGCGGCGCTCTGCCCGGCCCGCGCACCGCTCGCATCGTCGCCCGGCGTGGGCGCTGCCGTGCCCAGCCTGCGCACCGCCGCGGCGCAGAGCGCCCCGGCCGGTCCGTACGGGTGAGTCACGCACCGCACCCCCGCCGCGCCCGCGGCAGGGGAACCCCCTGGTGACCCGTCACGGCCGTACGTCCTCCCGGGCCGGCGTGTGGTCCGCCGCCCGGCCGGCCGGGCGGCGGCCCTCCCGGTCCACGGCGAGGGCGACCAGGCCCGCGGTCAGCGACAGCACACCACCGACGACGAACCCGGCGCGGGCACCCCAGCGCTCGCTCAGCCAGCCGACGCCCAGCGCGCCGAGCGGTGTCGAGCCCTGCATCACCAGCGTGTACAGCGCCAGCACCCGGCCGCGGTAGCGCGGGTCGCTGCCCAGCTGGATGCGGTGATTGGCGGCCTGCGCGAAGTAGATCGTGGCGAGGCCGGTGAGGAAGAGCAGGACGACGGCGGCGGAGGGCGCGGGCGCCCAGCCGACCGCCGCCTCCAGCAGCCCGAACCCGATCGCGGCGCCCGTGACGAGCCGCGCGGACGGCCGGCCGCTGCGCCCACTGGTGGCGAGGGCACCGAGCAGGGACCCGGCCGCGAAGACCGTGGTCAGCAGGGCGAAGGAGGAGGCGCCGGTGTGGAACACCGTCTTCGCCAGCAGCGGCAGGGTGAGCTGGAAGTTCAGCCCGACCAAGCCGATCACGGCGACGAGCGCCATGGGGACGGCCAGGTCGGGCCTGCCCAGCGTGTAGCGCAGCCCGTCGACCACCCGGGCGCGGCCTTCCTCGCGGGGCGCCCGCAGCAGTTCGGCGGGCCGCATCAACCGCAGCCCGGCCACGGCCGCCAGATAGCTGAGGGCATTGGCCAGCATCACCCAGCCGGTGCCGAACGCGGTGAGGAGCAGCCCGGCGAGCGCCGGCCCGAGCACCCGGGCCACGTTGAAGTACGCGGCGCTCATCGCCGAGGCGTTCGGCACAGCGCTCGGGGCGACGAGCTCGCTGATGAACGCGAGGCGGGCCGGCACCTCCACGGCGTTCACCAGGCCGACGCCGAGCGCGAACAGGTGGATGTGCCACAGGGCCACCGCGTCCGCGAACACCATCAGCGACAGCACCAGCGCGAGCACCGCCGACACGAGATTGGCCACGGTCAGCAGCGTCCGCTTGTCGCGGCTGTCGGCCAGCCGGCCGCCGTACAGCGTGAACAGCATGGGCGTGAACTGCAGCGCCGTCACCGTCCCCAGGGCGACGGCGGAGTCACCGGTCAGACCGAGCACGAGCCAGTCCTGCGCGACGACCATCATCCAGGTGCCGGCCACGGACACGATCTGCCCGGCCGCGAAGAGACGGAAGTTGCGGGTGCGCAGGGCGCGGAAGCGGTAAGCCAGGGCAGCGATCACGCCCGTCATCGTGCGGGAGGGCTCATGAGCGCGGCTCGAGGTACACGCTGCGCCACCACGCCGGGCGCTCACCCGGACCCGTACGGCCGAAGCGATGATTCGCCGGCTGCCAGCCGGTCATCCCTTCGTCTGAAGGAAGCGAAGGGAGATCCGTCATGCCGGAACACAGGGCCGCCCGGCCGCCCGTCACCGAACTCGACGCCCGCTACAGCTCCGCGCTCAACCCCCGCCCGGGCGCCGCGGACGTCACCGCCACCGAGTGGGCCGAAGCCGAGCAGCGTCTGGAGGCCGCCGAGATCTTCTGGCTGTCCACGGTGCGCCCGGACGGCCGGCTGCACGTCACCCCCGTGATCGCCGCCTGGCACGACGGAGTGCTGTACTTCGCCACCGGTCCGGCGGAGCAGAAGGCGCGCAACCTCGCCCATCACGCGCACTGCGCGCTCACCACCGGCGGCAACTCCCTCACCTCGGGCCTCGACCTCGTCGTCGAGGGCAGGGCGGAGCGGGTCGCCGGTCAGGCGCTGCTGGAGGAGGTGATCGCGGCGTACGAGGAGAAGTACGGCGCGCACATCACCTCGGCCGAGGGCACCTTCCACGGCCTGGGCGACGCCCTGCGCAAGGGCGACGCCACGGCGTTCGCGGTCGCCCCGGCGACGGCTTACGGCTTCGGGCGCGACGGCGGGGTGTACTCCCACACACGGTGGTCGTTCTGAACGCAGGCGACGCCGAGCAGCAGGTTCCGGTACGGGGAGCTGGGGAGTTGCGGCGCCAGCGCGAGTAGTTCGCGCAGGTCGGCCGGCGAACCGTTGAGCCGTGCGCGGTAGGCGGCGCCGGCGGCCCGCAGGGTGGGCTCGGTCGGCTCGCACATCAGCCCTTGGTCCGCCAGCCGCACCGCGGCGGCGAAATCACCCTGCTCGGCCCGCAGGTCCGCGAGGTCGAGGTGCAGCGACCAGTTGCCGGGGTCCAGGGCGAGTGCCCGCTCGAACGCCGCCGCGGCCCGGTGGCGATCACCCAGCTTGCTCCAGGTGCCCGCGCGCACGGCCTCCGTCGGCATGCTCGGCTCGACGGAGTTCGCGCGGTCGCAGAGGGCGAAGGACGCGTCCGTGAGACCGCAGGCCCGCAGCAGTATCGCCATCTTGGCCAGCGGTCCGGGTGGCGGGGTGGGCCGGCGGGAGGCGACGGCGTCGACGGCGAGGAACCAGGGCCGGAACCGCTCCCGCATGGTGTCGCCGTCCAGGTCGTGGCCGTGGTCCATCGTCCGCATCGCGGCCTCGGCCAGGGCCTCGGCGCTCACCGCGCCGAGAAAGCGCTCGTCACCGAACCACGGGCCGCCGGCCCAGGCGATGTCCGGTCGCACCCCCGTGACCGATCCGATGGCCAGCGCCGCGGTGTCCATGTCGCCGTCGAGGAAGTTGAGGTAGGACTGCGCCAGTACGTTCCTCAGGGAACCGCCGTCCTCGACGGCTGCGGCCAGCTCCGCCCGGCAGTGGGTTTCCCTGGCCGGGGCACCGGCGGGAATGCCCGGGCGGCCACCACGGTTACAGCTCTCGTGGCTGACATGCACTGACCAAGATCGCGGTGGTGTCGGTCCGGGAAAGGAGACCCCCATGGCACGCAGCACCGTGCGTCCCGTCGTCCGGCTGAAGTCGACGGCCGGGACCGGTGTCACCTACGTGACGCGCAAGAACCGGCAGAACGACCCCGACCGGCTGGTCCTGCGCAAGTACGACCCGGTGGCCGGGCAGCACGTCCTGTTCCGCGAAGAGCGCTAGCACCAGCGCGCGGCAGGCGCCGACGGGCCGGGGTCTCACACGAGGCCCGGGCCCGTCGACGTTTCTTACGATCCCTACAGGGGCTCGAGGCGACCGAGGCGACATCCTGCATCACCGGCAAGACACTGCTGCCGTGCCCGATCTAGGACGGAAACCGTCCTAGATCCTGCGTACCGTCCTTCCATCGGCGTCATCGACGAGAGGAAGCCCATGTCCCAGCAGAGCAGCCCCGCACCGGACGGCTACACCACCGTCGCGCCCTGGGTCGTCACCGAGGACACGGGGGCGTTTCTCGACTTTGTCGCGGAGGTGTTCGGCGGCGTGGAACTGGCCCGGGTGCGCACCGGGGACGGGTTGGTCGGGCACGGCGAGATCCGGGTCGGCGACACCGTCGTCCTCGCCTTCGACCGGCACGCGGACTGGCCGGTCCTGCCGAGCCTGTTGCGCGTGTTCGTCGCCGACGCGGACGAGGTGTTCGCGCGGGCGGTCGCGGCCGGCGCCCACGTGGTCACACCTGTGTCGGACGACGCGTTCGGCCGGCGTGGCGGACGCGTCAAGGACCCCTTCGGCAACGTGTGGTGGGTCGTCGCCCGCATGGAGGACGTACCCGAGGACGAGATGTGGAAGCGGCTGCAAGAGCCCCGGTACGCCGAGTCCATGCGGGTGGCGCAGGAGACCCTCGACGCCGAGCTGAGCGGGCGGCCGCAGGGGCGCAGCAGCGCGCCGGTACGGACGACCGGCTGACCGCCGGGGCCGCGGGCGGTCCCGGCTCCCGCCCGGGTCGGGCCGCGGCCCGTTCCACCGCCGCGACCACGGCCTCCACGGCCGTGTCGTGCAGCGCCTTCGGAGCGACGGCGCCCAACTGCTCTGGCGTACAAGGGGGTTCAGGCGTACCGGACCCCAACTGAGCATGGACGGGGAGGCGGGCACCGGCCGGCCGCGGCGGAACCGGTGGTGGCACCTGAGACAAGCATCCGGTAACGATCCACCTGCGCACCTTGTGGCAGGTTGCCCCCCTTCTAGCATCCGACCATGCCCTTCTTCTCGACTCGCGGCCGCACCCCGCGTCTCGCTCCCGAACTCGACGACGCCGTCCTCGGCAAGCTGCTGAAACGCCTGCTTTCCGCTTCGAGGTCGAGCATGCCCGGGGAAACGGAGATCTGCGTGGCCCAGATCGCCCAGCTCCTGGAACAGGACTCCCAGAACACCGACCGCAGGGCACACCGTCTGTCCGTCCTCGCCGAGTTCCTCGCGGAGTCCCATCTGCCGGGCGCCTGGGCGAAACAGGAGCCGCGCAACGCCCGCGCGCTGGCGCTCCAGGCCTGGTCGCAACTCGAACGGGGCCGCGGCAACGGCCGTATGACCGATGCCGCGGCCACCTGGAAGGCGTGCCTGCTGGCCGCCGAACTCGATCCGGCGGACCCCTCGCCCTGGGTGGTCATGCTGGGCGTCGCCCGACTGGAGCGCTATGCCGAGCGTGAGGTCTTCGCCGTCTGGAACGAGATCGTGGCCCGGGACCGCTGGAACCGCGAGGCGTATCTCAGCATGCTGGCCCATCTCAGCCCGCAGGAGGCGGGCTCTCTCGCCCAGGTCCTCGAATTCGTCGGCTCGCTGCGCACCCGGATGCCGGCGAACGCCCCCTGCGCGTCCGTCGAACTCGCGGCGCACGTCATGCAGTACCACTCCGCCGTGGCGCGCGGCGGGACGGAGGCGCTGCTGGCGCGCAACCACTGGAACGGCGAGCGGGCGGCGCAGTTCCTGGACCGCGCGCTGGCCACTTGGCCCAGCCCGGCGTTCTTCTCCCACGCCGCGGCCGTCGCCGACCTCAACCTGCTCGCCTACGCCCTGACCGCGGCCGGCGGTCCCCGGGAGACCGCCCCGGTGTTCGACGCCATCGGCGGAAAGGTCACCAGCTGGCCCTGGCGCGTCGACGGCGACCCCGTCCTCGCGTTCGAGACGGCCCGCAGCAAGGCACGCTGAACCGCTGCCGCGAGCAGCCGCAAGGCCCGGACCCGCACCGGTCCGGGCCTTCCTCGTCGGCGTCTCCAGGCCACCGGGTCACCCAGCTTTGTGAAGACAGCAGGCGGGTGAGGAAGCGCGCCATCCGGCAGTTGTAGCGGCGCTACCCGGTGCGCCGTGGTCGGACACCGTCGTCCGTCCCGAGTGCCGTCATGGTGCCGATGGGCCGTTTCGGGCGGTTGTCGCCGCCTTTGCCCCTGGCCTCTTGCCGATGCTTTGACATCTGTTCGGTGGAGGTTCAACCAGCTGCCCCCGCCTGAGCCGTGTGCCGTCCCTAAGGTCCCTGAGCGTTGCGGAAGAAGGGACTCATGGGCACACACCTCGTGGTCCAGGCTCGCGGGATCACCAAGTGCTTCGGCGATGTCGTCGCCCTCGACGGCGTCGACCTCGATGTGACGCAAGGTCAGATCCACGGCATGGTCGGACCGAACGGCGCCGGCAAGACGACCCTGCTCGGCCTCCTGCTGGGCCTGGCCGTCGCCGACAGCGGCAGCCTGCGCATCCTCGGCACACCCGTCGGCCGGGCGCTCGCCGCACCCGACGGGGTCGCCGGCTTCGTGGACGGGCCCGGGCTCTACCCGTCGCTCACCGCACGGCAGAACCTCGCCGCCCTGGCCGCCCTGCGCGGCCAGGGCGCCCGGACGGCAGGCATCACCGACGTCCTGGACCAGGTCGGGCTGGCCGATGTCGCCGACGACCGGGTCCGCGGCTTCTCCCTCGGGATGCGGCAACGGCTCGGGCTCGCCGCCGCCCTGCTCACCCGCCCCCGGCTCCTGGTGCTCGACGAACCCGCCAACGGCCTCGACCCGGCGGGCACCCGGCACGTGCGCGGCGTGCTCACCGCCCTCGCGGCCGGGGGCACCGCCGTCGTCCTCTCCAGCCATCGCATCGACGACCTGGAAGCCCTGTGCTCCGAGGTCAGCATCCTCGCCACCGGACGCGTCGTCTTCTCCGGCCCGCTCGGCAAACTCGCCGCCGAGAACAGCGCCCTCGACCACCGGCTGCTGACCTCCGACCCGCGCACCGCCCGCCGGCTGGCCGCCGCGACCGCCGGGGTCCACGTCGCCGACGACGCCGTGGTCCGGCCCGACGGGGAGGCGATCGTCGTGCGCGCCGCCGTGCCCGCCCTGGACGCGCTGGTCTCGGCCCTCGTGCACGCCGGCGTCGCGGTACGCGAACTCGCCCCCGTGGTCTCGCCGCTGGAAGCCGCGTTCCTCGCCCTGACCGAGCAGCAGCAGGAGGCCGGACGATGACCGCGACCGTCGTCCGTGACAGCGTTGCCATCACCGCCCGTGTGTCCGTGCCGCGCGCCTACCGCTTCGAACTGGTCAAACTCCTCTCGCAGTGGCGGATCCGCCTGCTCGTCCTCGCCTGCTGGCTGGCGCCGGGGCTCTTCGTCGCCGCGGTGAGCCGGCAGAGCACCCTCCCCGTCGACACCCTCTTCGGCCGCTGGATGCACGCCACCGGCTGGGCCGGGCCCTTGGTCGTGCTCGGATTCGCGGGCACCTGGGTGCTGCCGCTGCTGACCTCCGTCGTCGCCGGCGACGTGTTCGCCGCCGAGGACCGGCTCGGCACCTGGCGCCATCTGCTCGTGGCCGTGCGCTCCCCCCGGCGGATCTTCGCCGCCAAGGCACTGGCCGGTCTCAGCGTCATCCTGCTGACGGCGGCCGGGCTGGTCGCCTCCAGCGTTCTCGGCGGGCTGCCGGCGGTCGGCAACCAGCCGCTGGTCGGCCTCGACGGCCATCTGCTGACCCCGGGCGACGCCGCCGTCAAGGTCCTGCTCGCCTGGGCCTGCGCCCTCGCACCGACCCTGGCCCTCGCGGCGATCGGGCTGCTCGGCTCCGTCCTGCTGGGCCGGTCCCCGATGGGCCTCCTGCTGCCCGCGCTGGTCGCCCTGGCGATGCAGCTCGCCCAGATGCTCCCGCTGCCCGTGGCGGTACGCCTCGCCCTGCCCGGTTACGCCTTCATCTCCTTCAGCGGCCTGTTCACCAGCCCCACCCAGCCGGCCCCGCTGCTCATCGGCGTCGCCGTCAGCCTGGTGTGGGCGGTGACCGCGACGGTGCTGGCCCATGCCCTGTTCGTACGGCGGGACTTCACCAACCCGGCCTACGACGGATCGGCACGCCGCGCGGTCACCGCCGGTGTCCTGCCGCTCGCCCTGCTGGTCGCCGCGGGCGCGGCCGTCGTCGCCGCGACGACCGGCGCCACCGGCTCCGGCATCGACCAGGACAAGCTGCAGCGCTCCCTGGCCACCGAGTTCGCGCATCTGTACCGGATGCAGACCGAGCAGCTCAACCGGCCCGACGTCACCGAGGCCGCGCTGAAGGCCACCGCGGCCTGCGCCAAGGGCAGCCTCAAGGAGGCCGCCGAGGGGCCCGGCAACGACTGGCGCTGCGTCGTCACCTGGCACCTGCCCGGCATCCAGGCCGCAGGCACGGCCGTCTACCAACTCGACGTCACCGCGGACGGCCGCTTCATGGCCGACGGCGACGGACCGAAGGAAGTCAACGGCTACTTCCTGGTGCGCACCGAGACCGGTGACGCGCCGAACCCCCTCTGGCAGTTCGACGGCAACGTCGAGCTTCTCCCCGCCACCTCGAAGGGATGACTCCATGCAGGTAACGCGCCGTCGTCGGCGTGTCGAGAAGGGCGCCCCCGGCCTTCTCGCCAGACGCCTCGGCCGCCGCATACCCCTGGTCACCGCAGGCACCACCGCGCTCGCCGTCGTGGCCGCGGGCGTCGCCTACGCCCAGACCCACCAGTTCGGCACCGACCAGGTCGGCCAGAACACCGACCAGGGCCAGGTCATCTCCAGCGACCAGTACATCGCCCCCTACGGCGACCGTCTCGTCATCAACGACGGCAAGATCATGTCGTCGGTCCTCAGCCCGGACGGCACCCACCTCGCCGCCGCCGTCACCGACGGCGGCAGCGCGCTGGCGCTCGTCGATCTGAAGACCTACAAGGTCCAGCAGGTCGTCGGCACCGCCGCCGCCTCGAACCCGCGCCTGAAGAGCAACAGCGTGGGCCAGGAAGGCCCCACCTACTCACCCGACGGCAAGCAGCTGTGGCTGGGCCAGACCGACGGCTACACCCGCTTCACGGTGAACCCGGACGGCACCGTCGCGGCCCCGACGTCCGTCCCCGTCCCGGCGGACGGCGCCCAGCACGCGCTCGTCGGGGAGCCGGTCTTCTCGCCCGACGGCTCCACCGTGTACGCCGCGGTCAACGGCCAGAACCGGGTGGTCGCTCTCGACGCGGCGACCGGTGCGATCCGGCAGAGCTGGGCCGTGGGCAACGCGCCGCGCGACATGGTCCGGGTCGGCGACAAGCTCTATGTCGGCAACGAGGGCGGACGCCCGGCGAAGCCCGGCGAGACGACCATGAACTCCTACGGCACCCAGGTGCCCGCCGACCCGAAGACCGGCGCCACCACCACCGGCACGGTCAGCGTCATCGACCTGGCCCACCCGGCCGCCGCCCCCGGCAGCATCGATGTCGGCCTGCACCCGACCGCCCTGTACGCCAAGAAGGGCGCGCTGTTCGTCACCAACACGGCCACCAACGACGTGTCGGTCATCGACACCGCCCGTGACAAGGTCGTCCAGACCATCGCCACCCAGCCGTGGCCCGAGGCGTCCGTGGGCTACGAGCCCGACGCGGTCACCCTCACCGACGACGGCCACCTGCTGGTGACGCTCGGCCGCGCCAACGCGGTCGCCGTGTACCGGTACACCACCGCGCAGGAGCCGGTGAGTTACGTCGGCCTGCTCCCGACGGACTACTTCCCCTCCGAGATCGCCACCGTGGGCGACCAGGTGTACGTCTCCAACACCCGCGGCATCGACGCCCGCCGCCCCACCACCAAGGCCGGGCACGCCACCCACGACACCACGTCGAGCGTGCAGCGGTTCACGCTGCCCGACGACAGCGTCACCCGCGCGCAGACGGCCAAGGTGTTCCGGCAGAACGGCTGGAGCGGCGGCAGGGTCGCCTTCAGCCGGCCCCGCAGCAGTTCCCGGCCGATACCGGTGCCCACGAGGCTCGGCGAACCCTCGGCGATCAAGCACGTCTTCCTCATCGTCAAGGAGAACCGGACCTACGACCAGCTCTTCGGTGACATGCCGCAGGGCAACGGCGACGCGTCGGTGACCCAGTTCGGCGAGAACGTGACACCGAACCAGCACGCCCTGGCCCGCCAGTTCGGCCTGTACGACAACACCTACGACATCGGCACGAACTCCGCCGAGGGCCACAACTGGCTGATGCAGGCCGACGACCCGGAGTACACCGAGTCCTCGGCCGGCGAGTACCAGCGCAGCTACGACACCGAGAACGACGCCCTCGGCCACCAGAAGTCCGGATTCCTCTGGACGGGTGCGCAGGCGGCCGGCAAGTCCGTGCGCGACTTCGGCGAGTTCCAGTCGGTCGAGAGCAAGCCGGCCGGCGCGACCTGGCAGAACCTGTACTGCGACGCCAAGGACATGGCCGCCACCGGCAAGCCCACCGCGTACCCCATCCAGACCGGCTCCGCGATCCCGTCGCTGAACGCCGTCTCGGCGCCCGGCTTCCCGATGTTCGACCTCGACGTCCCCGACGTCTACAAGTACGAGATCTGGAAGCAGGACTTCGAGAAGAACGGCCCGGCGGACCTGAACATGGTCTGGTTCTCCAACGACCACACCGGCGGCCCGGCGAGCGCGACCGCGCAGGTGGCCGACAACGACCTCGCGGTCGGCAGGATGGTCGACGAGATCTCCCACAGCAAGTACTGGAAGGACTCGGCGATCTTCGTCGTCGAGGACGACTCCCAGGCCGGCCTCGACCACGTCGACGGCCACCGCGCCCCGATCCAGATCATCAGCCCCTGGGCCCGGCACGGTGTGGTCGACAGCCACTACTACACCCAGATCACCATGATCCGCACCATCGAGCAGATCCTCGGGATCCACCCGATGAACCAGAAGGACAGCGCGGCCACCCCGATGCGCGGCGCCTTCACCCCACGCGCGGACCGCACGCCGTTCAAGGCGCTGCCCAACCGGGCGTCGCTGACCGACGGTCTGAAGACCCCGCCGCCCTGCGGCACGGACACCCCGGCACCGCAGAACCCGCAGGCGGCGGCCGTGCCGTCGGCGAAGGTCCCGGCGGACAAGCGGCAGCTCGCGGCCCAGTGGGACACCTGGAAGGCGAAGCAGCGCCTGACCGGCCCGCACGCCGTGCCGGACTTCGCCAACCCCGCGCAGATGAACCACTTCACGTGGTACCAGACGCACGAGTGGACGAAGCCCTACCCGGGCGAGAGCAAGATCTACGCCCCGCAGGACGTGCCCGGCGCCTTCATCCCGTCGGCGGAGTCCGACGGCTGACGCGGTCCACGCCCCTGCGAACAAGGCCCCCGGGCGGCAGCACTGCCGGCCGGGGGCCTCGTCGAAGGGGGCGGTGGGCCGGTCAAGGGTGCCGGGCGTGCACCGGGTCGTGGGCGACCTCGTCCGGGCACTTCCCGTGCGCCCCGCGTGTGCACCGGTCGCGCCGCCAGTCGACCGTCGCCAGCGCCAGCGACGCGAGCATGCCCGTGAGGGCCGCGACCAGCGCGGTGACCACGGCACGGCGGTAGTCGTCGCTCTTGCCCAGAACCAGGTAGAACAGGCCCGGCAGGGCGGCGGTGCCCACGGCCGCGCCGAGCCGCTGTCCCGTCTGGAGGGCTCCGCCCGCCGCACCGGCCATCCGCACCGGCACGTCCCGCAGGGTCAGGGTGATGTTGGGGGAGACGACCAGACCACTGCCGACGCCACCGACGAGCAGCAGCGGGGCGGCGAGCCAGGGAGCGACGTCCAGGGGAGCGAGGAGCAGCAGCAGCGCCGTGCCGCCCAGGCCGACGATCACACCGGCGAGGCCGCACACGGTGAGCAGCCGCCCGAACCGGTCCACCAGCCGGCCGGAGCCCACCGCGGCGCACGCCGAACCGAACGCGAAGGGCGTCACGGCCAGCCCCGAGTGCAGCGGCGAGAAGCCGAGTCCGCGCTGGTAGAAGAGGGCGAAGACCAGAAAGACGCCGCTGAAGCCGACGAAGTACAGCGTGCCCACGGCGGCGCCCGCGGCGTACCCGCGCACGGTCGTGAACAGCCGCGGATCGAGCAGCGGCTGGGCGCCCCGCGCCACGAGCCGGTGCTGCCACCAGGTGAAGACGGCGAGGACCGCGGCACCGGCCGGGAACAGCCACCACACCCGGCCGATCCCGCCGGAGTCCGCCTGCACCAGCGGGTACATCAGCGCCAGCACACCGAGCCCGAGGAGCGCCACTCCCGGCCAGTCCACCCGCCCCCGGCCCGAGCGGCGGGTGCGCGGCAGCAGACGGCGGCCGAGCAGCACGGCGAGGATGCCGATGGGCACGTTGACGTAGAAGATCCACCGCCAGCCCTGCGCGCCGGACGCCAGGGCCAGGATGGCGCCGCCCGTGATCGGGCCGGCGGCGGCCGAGACACCGACGGTCGCGCCGAAGAAGCCGAAGGCGCGTCCGCGTTCGGCGCCGCGGAACATCTGCTGGATCAGCGCGGAGTTCTGCGGCGCCATGAAGCCGGCCGCCAGGCCCTGGGCGAGGCGGGCCACCACCAGCAGCGTGATGTCGGGGGCCGCCCCGCAGGCCGCGCTGAAGACGACGAAGCCGCTCAGGGCCAGCAGGAAGATCCGGCGCCGGTCCAGGGCGTCGCCGAGGCGGCCGGCGGTGACGAGGGCGAGGGCGAAGGTGAGGGCGTACCCGGACACGACCCACTGCACCTGCGCCGGGGAGGCGTGCAGGTCGTGCTGGATCGTGGGCAGGGCGACCGCCACGATCGTCACGTCGAGCAGACTCATGAATCCGGCCACCAGAGTGACCCACAGGGCCCGCCAGCGGTGCGGGTCCGGCCGGTACCCGGCGTCCGGGTTCCGGTCGCTCGCCGCTGACACCTGCGCTGTCACAAGGGCTCCTCTCACCGGGGGCCGTGTCGGAGACGAATCAGGTTCCCCCACCGGAGTACGGGCACACACCGGTGCCCGCAACCCGGGACGCCGACTTCCCGGTCATCGGCTGTGGATGGCCGCGGTGGTGAAAAAGCCGGTGGCCGCGGCGGAGATCAGGGCGCAGACGGCGAGCAGTGCGGTACGTCGCATGGACGGGTTCCTTCCTGGTGAGGGGCAGGGGAGGTGCCGGACCTGCACAACGCCGGTCCCGGCCGTCCCGCATCGCCGCGGCGGCGGCCTCCACTCGAACGGACGCCGTTCGGGCCCGCCGTCCGCCGGGCGGCGCAGCCCGATGTGACCTGCTTCCTTGCACGCGGGGCGTTCGATGCGGTGACCTCTCTTCGCACGTCTGGGCGAAAACCGTTATCTGGCGCTCCCTCCGGGATCTCCCATGTGACGGACCACGACGTTCGACGTCGACGACAGGGGAGCTGGGCATGAACACACGGCACACGATCGATCCCGCGGCACTGGTGACCGCCGCCCGGGACGGCGATCAGGCGGCCCAGGACGCGCTGGTCGGCGCGTTCCTGCCGCTGGTCTACAACATCGTGGGCCGGGCGCTGAACGGTTCGGTGGACGTGGACGACGTCGTCCAGGACACGATGCTCCGGGCGCTCGACGCCCTGGACGACCTGCGCGACCCCGCGCGCTTCCGCTCCTGGCTGGTCGCCATCGCGATGAACCAGGTGCGTGCCCACTGGCACACGCGGCAGCCCGCCCAGGGGCCGGTGGAGGACGCCTGGGACGTCGCCGACCCGGGCGCCGACTTCGTCGACCTGACGATCGTGCGGTTGCAGCTGTCCGGCCAGCGGCAGGAGACCGCGCGCGCCACACGCTGGCTGGAGCCCGACGACCGGGGGCTGCTGTCGCTGTGGTGGCTGGAGACCGCCGGTGAACTGACCCGGGCCGAGGTCGCCGCGGCGCTGGAACTGTCCCCGCAGCACGCGGCGGTGCGGGTGCAGCGGATGAAGGCCCAGCTGGAGGCGGCACGGGTGGTGGTGCGGGCGCTGGACGCGCGGCCGCGCTGCCCGCAGCTGCACACCGACCTGACCGGCTGGGACGGCCTGCCCTCGGCGCTGTGGCGCAAGCGCATCGCCCGGCACGCCCGCGGCTGTGCGCGCTGCTCGGGCCTGTGGAGCGGTCTGATGCCCGCGGAGGGCCTGCTGGCGGGTCTGGCGCTCGTCCCGGTCGCCCCCGTGCTCCTGGACCGGATCCGCGCCGCCGGGGACACCGTCGCCCTGGCCGCGGCGGCCGACACGGTGTCCGTGCGTCCGGGCGGGCACGGCGGGACGAGGCCCGGCTCCCGTGGTGCGGCGCGTCGCAGGCGGCGGCTGCGCCGACGGGCGGTCGGCGGCGCGGTCGTGGCGGCGTGCCTGGCCGGCGGCGGCCTGGTGTACCTCACCATCCTGCCCGGCGGCGGTACGCGGGAGGGGGCCGCGTCGGCCCGGAGCGTGGAGCCGGCGATCGTGCCGGAGCAGGCCACGGCCGCCCCCGGCGCGCACACCTCGCCGTCCCTCTCCGCGAGCCCCAGGGCGACCCCGACCCCGTCCGCGTCGGCCTCGGCTTCGGCTTCGCCGAGCGCGAGCGCCACTGGCGGTTCCGGCAAGGCGGCGCCCACGCGCCGTGCGCCGCGGCCGACCCCGTCGAAGCCGGCCCCGGCACGCGGCGCGGCCGCCCAGCCGGCCGGCTCCGACCCGGCCTCGCAAGTGATCGCCCTGGTCAACAGGGAACGGCAGGCGGCGGGCTGCGCCCCCGTCACCCAGGACAGCCGGCTGACGAACGCCGCACAGGCCCACTCCGACGACATGGCCGCCCGGAACTACTTCGAGCACAACTCGCCCGACGGCACCGACCCCGGTCAGCGGATCACGGCCGCCGGATACCGCTGGTCGACGTACGGCGAGAACATAGCCAAGGGGCAGCAGACGCCCGACGCGGTGATGACGTCCTGGATGAACAGCCCCGGCCACCGGGCCAACATCCTCAACTGCTCCTTCCGGAACCTGGGCGTCGGAATCCACCAGGGCGACGGCGGCCCGTGGTGGACCCAGGACTTCGGCAGCCAACTCTAGGGGCGCCTTCAGCTCATCAGCGCGGCCTGCGGCCCCATCACCACCACCGGCTGCTTCGCCGCGTCCAGGACGCGCAGCAGGGCGAGCATGTAGGCCTTGTCCATCGCGATGCACGCGTTGGTGGGGCCGCCGTGGTCCACGTGCAGCCACACCCCGCCGCCCTTGTCCTCGCCCAGGGGCCGCGTCTCGTCCAGCGGGCTGCTGCCCGGGACCCGGTTGTAGTCGATGGCGATCACATAGTCGAAGGCGCCGTCCAGCGGCTCCCCGAGATGACCGGTGCCGGAGGCGGTGAAGCCCTCGTCCTGGTCGTACGGCAGCCGGGCTCCCGGGTCGGGCAGCAGGCCGCCGGCGTTGCTGAGCCGGAAGACACCGATCGGCGTGCGCAGGTCGTTCAGGCCGTGGTCGTCGCTCCAGCCGCGCAGCCCGTTGCGGGCGGGCCAGGGACCGGCCACGGCGTGCCAGCCCAGGCCGGGCGTCTGCTCGTAGAGCACCACCCGGGCCTCGTTCGTGTCGGCGGTCGCGCCGGTGACCACCAGCGCCTGCCGCGCGGCCGCCGGGATACGGGCTCGCATCGCCGGCCCGACGCCCGGCAGCGGGCGGAAGACGGCACGCGGGGGAGCGGGGTGGGCCGGGGCCCCGTCGGCCGGCGAAGCGGCGTGCGCGGACGGGCGCCCTGCCGGTCGCTCGCACCCGGCGGTGCCCGGCACGGCGACGCACACGGCGGCGACCAGGAAGGCCAGGGCCTTACTGCGGTTCACTGCGACCTCCGACGGGGGCGTGGACGAGTGATGCATAACCACCTCGTCCGCCGCCCTGCCCGCCGGCCGTGATTCCTCCCCCGTATGGCACGCCGAGGCCTACGGGGGCAGTGCGCCGAGCGACCCCGGTTGCCCGCTCAGCCGCACGGCGGCGAGGGCGATGTACAGCTCGGCGGAGGACTCGGCGTCGGTGGTGCGACGGCCGGTCAGGTCGGCGATGCGTCCCAGGCGGTACAGGACGGTGTTGCGGTGGCAGTGCAGGCGGTCGGCCGCCGCCGTCGTCGATCCGCCGGCGGTGAACCAGGCGTGCAGGGTCGCCAGCAGCGTGGCCCGCTCCTGCGGAGGCAGGGCGAGGACGGGCCCCAGCACGGCCCCGGCGACCTCCTGGGCGGTCTCGGGGGAGGCGGCGGCCAGCAGTGACACGGGCGCGCTGCCGTACAGATGGGTGCCGTGGGTGCCGTACGGCAGGCACTGCACGGCCAGTTGGGCCTGCCGCCAGGCCGCCGGGGCGTTGACGGGGGAGGTGAAGGCACGGCTGAGGCCGACCCGGGACAGGGCGATCGCGGTCAGCTGGTCGGCGGCCACTGCGAGGGCCTGTTCGTGGGGGAGGGACAGCAGGCCCACCCAGGCCCCTATCTGCTGCAGCCACTCGGAGCCGATCCCGGCGGCGCCCAGGCGGCCGCGGACGCTGGGCAGCGGCTCGACCCGGTCGTGGACCTCCGCGCAGACCACCACGAACGGGCCCTGCCGGTCCAGGTCCAGGACGCGGGCGATCTCCCACGCGCTCGCATGCGTACCGGCCCGGCCCTCGAGCAGGGTGGTGAGCATCATGCTCCGGGCCACGGCGTCGCGCCGCGAGCGCTCCTCGACGGCGGCCCGGTAGGCGTCCGCGGCCGCGCCGGAGTAGTCGTCGATGGCCGCCCACATGTCCGAGGCCAGGTGCAGCAGCTGGACGGTGCTCTCCTCGTCCACGGCGACGGCGAGCAGCCGGTCCCAGATGAAGCGGCCGGCCAGCCGGTAGGCGTGCAGCAGCGCGGCCAGCGGGATGCCCTGTTCGGCCTTCAGCCGGCCCGCGGCGCGGGGCGCGTCCAGCGTCGTGGGCCGCCCCTGCAGGGCGGTGAACATGGTGGACAGGTTGTCGCGTACGACGGCGCGCAACTGTGCGCGGCCCAGCAGCGTGCTCTCGGCGTAGGCGTGTTCACCGCCGAGGATCTGGTCGGTGAGGTCCTCCGCGAGCCGGTCGACCTCGGTCAGCAGGCGGCCCACGAGTTCGACGACCCGGCCGCCTGCCCTCAGCTGTGGCGTCACGGGCGCAGTGTAGCCGCGCGTGTTTGTGCGCCGGCACAAACGCGGGCCGTCTTTTCCCGCCGCCCGCCCATGGCCGAAACCGGTGCTGAGCGGTGGAATCACCGGCAGTGTGCCGCATGGTCGTCGCGCGCACGGTGCGTGTGCACAAGTCGTGGCGGAGTGAAGGAGAAACCCGTGGGAGGACAGGTGACGGACCCGGAGGAGCGTCCTGCGCGCGCGGGGATCGCACGCCGGAGATTTCTCGGCTATGTGCTGGCCGCCTCGACCCTGACCGTCGCCGCGGAGCTCGGTGACGCCGTCATCGCCCCCGACGAGGCGGCGGCGGTCGTCCCCTCCGTGCCGGGGCCCGCGGAGATCTACGACCTCAACGACATGCTCACCCACGCCGCCCTGCCCACGGCGAACCTGATCACGATCCGCGTCGACGCCGACGGCACGGCCTCCTTCGCGCTGCCCCGCGCGGAGGTCGGGCAGGGCATCACGACGTCCAGCGCCATGCTGATCGCCGAGGAGCTGGACCTGCCGCTGGAGCGGATCCGGGTCACGCTCGCCGACGCCCGGCCGGAGCTGCTGTTCAACCAGCTCACCGGCGGCTCCAACACCACGATCTCCACCTTCATCCCGATCCGGGTGGCGGCCGCCGTCGCCCGGGGCCGGCTGCTGCGGGCGGCCGCCCTGGAACTGGGCGAGGCCGTGGACACCCTGACCGCCAAGGCCGGGGTCGTCACCTCGACGGCGTCCGGGCGCAGCCTGACCTACGGCGACCTGGCGCAGAAGGCCGCCGCGGTGACGACGGCACAGGTTCCGGTCACGCTGAAGGAGGCCGCCGAGTTCCGGGTCATCGGCACCGCGCAGCGGCGCATCGACGCGCTGGAGGCGGTCACCGGGCGCAAGCGGTTCGCCATGGACCTGCACGTCCCCGGTGCCCTGCCGACCATGGTGTGCCGGCCGCCGACCGTCAACGGTACGGTCGGCGCGGTGGACAACCTGGCCGAGGTGCGGTCGATGCCCGGCATCACCGACGTCGCCACCGTCTCCACCGGGGTCGCCGTCCGCGGGCGCACGTTCGGGCAGTGCATCGACGCCGTGCGCGCGCTGAAGGTCTCCTGGAACCCGGGACCGGTCGAGGGCCGAAGCGACGACACCGTCCGCGACGAGCTGCGCAAAGCCGAACTCCCACTGCCTGCACTGGACTTGCTGACCAAGTCGGTCGACGCGCGCTTCACCTTCCACTTCGCGAGCAACAGCGCCCTGGAGACCAACTGCGCCATCGCCGACGTACGGGCGGACACGGCGGAGATCTGGGGGAGCCTGAAGTCCCCGATCGTCGCGCAGGAACAGATCGCGGCGCAGCTCGGGCTGCCCGTGTCCGCGGTGAAGGTCCATGTCACCGAAGGCGGGGGGTCGTTCGGCCGCAAACTCTTCCACGACTCCGCCGCCGAGGCCGCCGAGATCTCCCGGGCCATGGGCAAGCCGGTCAAGCTGATGTGGCACCGCACCGACGACTTCCGCCACGGCCGCGCCCACCCCATGGCCACCTCCCGGGTACGCGCCACGTATGCGCTCGGCCAGGTGCTCACCTACGACCAGCGGCACACCTCCGTCGCCACCGAATTCGGCCACGGCGTCGGCGAGATCATCACCGCCGAGGCCGCCCGGTTGCCGGTCGGCGACCTCACCTTCTCCGAGACGATCTTCGCGCTCACCCAGCAGACGCCGTACCACTTCGGCGTCGTCACCCAGCTGCTCAGCGAGACGGACAAGGGTTTCCACACCGGCTCCATGCGCAACATCTACTCGCCCAACGTGCGCTGCGCGCAGGAGCTGGTCGTGGACGAGCTGGCGAAGAGGCTGGGCAAGGATCCGTACCGGTTCCGTCGCGAGTTCCTCAAGGACGACCGGGCGCGGGCCGTGCTGGACAAGGTGGCCGAGGTGGGGCAGTGGGGCCGGAGCATGCCCGCCGGCACGGCGCAGGGCATCGCGCTCCACCCCGAGTACCACGCCTGTGTCGCCGTCCTCGCCGAGATCGACTGCCGGCCCGAGACCACCGGCCGCACGGTTCGCGACGGTTGCACCGGACCGCGCGTCACCAAGGTGGTCTGCGCCGTCGACGTGGGCCTGGCCGTCAACCCGCGTGGACTCCAGGCGCAGATGATGGGCGGCATCATGGACGGCATCGCGATCACACTGAGTTCAGGAATGCACCTTCAGGACGGGCACTTCCTGGAGGGCAGTTGGGACAACTATTTCTACACCCGGCAGTGGAACACCCCGCCCGAGCTGGAGATCGTCGTCATGCCGCCCACCACCGGTGAGCCCGGCGGTGCCGGCGAGCTGGCCGTGGCCGGCGCCGCCGCCGCGGTGGCCTGCGCCTACGGCCGCGCCACCGGCACCATGCCGACGACCTTCCCGGTCAACCACACCGGACCGCTCGGCTTCGAGCCGCTGCCCACCACCCCGCCGATCCCCGCGTCCCCCACCGACGGCCTCGACCGCGCCTTCTAGGAGAACCCCGTGCCCGAACACACCTTCATCCTCAACGGCAAACGGGTGACCGTCGACATCGAGGACGACGTCCGGCTGCTGTGGGTGCTCAGAGACGTCCTCGGCGTCACCGGCCCCAAGTACGGCTGCGGGCTCGGCGTCTGCCAGGCCTGCACCAGCCACCTCAACGGCAAGGCGTTCAACCCGTGTTCGGTGCCGGTCGAGAACATCGGCCCGGACGACGAGATCACCACCATCGAGGGCCTGCCCGCCACCGTCGGCCGTGATCTGCACCCGATGCAGGAGGCCTGGCTGGAGTACGACGTCGCGCAGTGCGGCTACTGCCAGCCCGGCCAGATCATGACCGCCGTCGCCAAGGTGCGCAAGGCCCGTGAGGAGGGCCGCGAGATCACCGAGGCCGACCTCGACGAGATCCGCAACGTCTGCCGCTGCGGCACCTATCACCGCATCCGCGAGGCGATCGTGGCCGGCGCGAAGAAGTACTGAGCCCCGGCGGGCGCCCGTTGCCGGCCGCGGGCGCACCTGCCCGGCCGCGGCCGTGAGGAACGTGTCCAGGACCCCGTCCCTTACCTCGGGCCGGGCGCTGCCCAGGTGTTGCGGACGGTCCGGACACGGACGGCGCGGGGGCGATCCCGCAGGTCACGTGACTCGGAAGCAGGGCCTGGGCGTTGGCGGGGCCCCGCCCTCCTGGGCGGCCGGCGCAGCGGGCCGGGTGCCGTCCGGCCAGGGGAAGGCGTCGATGACGAAGCCCTGCCGTACGGCGCCGCCCCGGACGGCGGACGGCGCCTGCCCGACGCGCTCGGCGTGGGCGCGCAGCGCCCGCAGCGCCAAGAGGTCGCCCCCTCGCTTGGGTCATGTGAGGCATCACGTTCACTCCCGCCGCCGTCACCCCGTCGTCCAGGCGCGGAGTTTTTCCGGGTTCAGTACCGCCCAGATGCGGTGAATGCGGTCGTCGGACATCTCGAAGGCCATCACGGACACCGTGACGCCGTCCCGTTGAGCGATCAGCCCCGGGCGGCCGTTGACCGTGCGCTCCACGAGCGTCACCTCGGCGGGGGGCCGTTCGGTGAAGAAGCCGGCGACCTGCTCGGCGCCCTCGACCGGGCGGAGCGCGGCCGTGACGAGTCCGCCGCCGTCACCGGTCGCCGTGACGTCGGGGGCCAGCAGCCCGACGAGGGCGTCGATGTCCTGCGCCTCCCAGGCGCGCCGGAACGCTCTGACCACGCCGCTTGGCCGGTCCGCCGGACGCTCGCCGGGCGGTGACGTGCGCAGGCGGCGGCGCGCGGAGGAGGCCAGCTGACGGCAGGCCGCCGGGCTGCGGCCGACGATCTCGGCGATGTCACCGAACGGACAGCGGAAGACATCGTGCAGGACGAACGCGACCCGCTCGGCGGGCGTCATCGCCTCGAGCACGACGAGGAAGGCCATCGTGACCGACTCGTCGAGGGTGACCCGGTCGGCCGGGTCACCCATGTCGGGGCCCGGCCGCCCGCCGATCCACTCCGTGCGGTCGGGCAGCGGCTCCGGAATCCACTCGCCCACATAGCGCTCGCGCCGCACCCGCGCCGAGCCGAGCAGATCCAGACAGATCCGGCCGGCGACGGTCGTCAGCCAGGCGCCGGGGGAGTCGACGGCCTCCCGCTGCCCGGGAGACAGCGCGCACCAGCGGGCGTAGGTCTCCTGGACGACGTCCTCCGCCTCGGTGAGCGAGCCCAGCAGCCGGTAGGCGAGATTGGTCAGCCGGCGCCGCTCGCTCATGATCGCGCTCAGGGCCGCGTCGGGCCGGCCGTCTTCTCCCGGCGCGGACGGGTGGTTGGTCATGATCTCCCCGGCTCTCTCGGAACTCCCTCTCACCCCCTACGACGAAGCGGAGCCCCGAAGTGTGAGGCGGGCCTGCCGCCTCACCTCCCGCGGGGCTGTTCCGTCGTAACGATCGGAACCCGACAGGGAGGAAGACCGATCATGCGATCCGTGAACGTCGCGATCATCTACTACAGCTCCACCGGCACCGTGCACACCCTCGCGCAGGCCGCCGCCGAGGGCGCCGAGAAGGCCGGCGCCGAGGTGCGCCTGCGCAAGGTCGCCGAAACGGCACCGCCGGAAGCGGTCGGCGCCAGGCCGGAGTGGGCCCGACACCTCGAGGACACCGCCGACGTCCCCGAGGCCACCCACGGCGACCTGGAGTGGGCCGACGCGGTGCTCTTCGGCACCCCGACCCGCTTCGGCAACCCGGCCGGCCAGCTCAGGGCGTTCATCGACACCACCGGACCGCTCTGGTTCCAGGGCAAGCTCGCCGACAAGGTCTACTCGGCCTTCACCGCCTCCAACACCGCCCACGGCGGACAGGAATCCACCCTGCTCGCGCTGGCGAACACCTTCTACCACTGGGGCGGTGTCATCGTGCCGCCCGGCTACACCGACCCCGTCCAGTTCCGGTCGGGCAACCCGTACGGGACGTCCCACGTGGCCGGCGACGGTCCGCCCGGTGAGGTGGTGCTGCAGGCGGCCCGCCACCAGGCCCGCCGGGTCGCGGAGACCGCCGCCGCACTCAAGGCGGGCCACGCCGGCTGAGGCCCGGGCCGGGACCGCCGCGGCCGGGTGGTCAGGCGGCGAGATCCGTCGTGCGCGCCTCCTCGGCACTGCCGTACACCACCAGCGCGCTCTCCCGGAGGGTGAGCGGTGCGAGCCGGTCCAGCAGCGCCGGCGGGGAGACCACGACCAGGCGGCCGCGGGCCTCGCCGGCGCGGCGGCACAGCCGCAGGACCGTGTTCAGGCCGGAGGAGTCGCAGGCGGTGACGCCTGCCAGGTCCACGACGAGCGACGCGTGCCGTTCCAGCACGCGCGTGGCCCGGCGGTACAGCTGGGGGCCGCTGTACAGGTCCAGCGGGCCGGTCACGGTGATCAGCGGCACATGGCCGGGCTCTTCCGTCACCTGGATGCGCACCTCGGTGTTCACGGTGGCTCCTTCTGTTGTCTCCCACCCCGGTTGCCCATGACGCAACGCGGTCCCGGAGCAGCAACGCTGCCGCGTGTATGTTCCCTGTGCGGGCCCCAGGCAAAGCCCACCGGGCGAAACGCCGGTGCGCGGCTGTCCGGAAAACGCAACGCGGGGCACCCCCTGGCGCATCGCCGCGCGGCGACGGGGTAGCGTCGAAGGACATACCCGGTCGCCGACCTGCGCGTTCCCGCGACCGGGCCGTACAGGGCTTCTCATCTTGCCGGGGCGGTGACGCGATGGACTCGCTGGTGTTCGACAGCCAGGACCTGGCCGAGACCGAGGACTTCCTGTGCCGGGCCTACGCCCGCATGACCATAGGCAGCAACACCCCGCAGCACAGCAGGACGCACATCCGCCGCGACGCCATGCCCTCGGTCAGCGTCGACGAGCTGGACCTCGGCTTCGACATGAGCTACGCCGTGACCCCGCTCGGCAAGATCTGCCTGTGCATGGTCCACGAGGGCACCATCCAGGACCACGTCTACCAGGGCGTGCGGGACGACTTCGGCCCCGGCGACATGGTGCTCTTCGCACCCCCGGACCTGCCCTACGCCGGACGCATCTGCACCGCCCGCTACAACATCACGATGCTGGACAGCGCCCTGCTGGACCAGGTCGCCGCCACCGGCCCGAAACCGGCCCTGGAACCCGTCCGGCTGACCGGTCACCGGCCGCACTCGCCGGCCGCCGCCCGCCACCTCAAGAGCACGATCGTCCATCTGCGCGACAACGTCCTCGCCGACCCGGCCGTCGCCGCCCAGCCGCTGATCGCCTCGACCAGCGGCCAGCTGCTCGCGGCGAGTGTCCTGGCGGCCTTCCCGAACACCGCCCACACCGATCCGACCGCGCAGGACCGGACCGACGCCCACTCCACCACCCTGCGGCGGGCCGTCGCCCACATCGAGGACCACGCCCACCAGCCCCTCACCGTCGCCGACATCGCTGCAGCCGCCCATGTCACCGTCCGTGCCCTGCAGTACGCCTTCCGCCGCCACCTCGACACCACCCCGCTCGGCTACCTGCGCCGCGTGCGTCTGGCCCATGTCCACCAGGAACTGCGGGCCGCCGACCCCGCGGAGACGACCGTCGGGGACATCGCCGCCCGCTGGGGGTTCGCCCACCCCGGCCGGTTCGCCGCCCTCTACCGCGAGGCGTACGGCACCAGCCCGTCGAGCACCCTGCACGGCTGAGCCGGAAGACGCCGGCGGGGCCTCAGCCCCGCTGCTCGTGCCCGGCGGCGTGCGTTCGCCGCTCCAGCGCGGTGCGCAGAGCCCGGCCGATCTCCGGCGGCAGCCAGCCGCAGCGGGGCCACTGCACCAGGTGTTCCGCCACGTCCCGCAGTTTGGTGTTCGTGTGCTGGGAGACTTCCTTCAGTACGTCCCAGGCCGACTCGGGCGGCAGTCTGCCCCGGGCGATCACGACCCCGATGGCCTGGTCGACGACGGCGTGGGAGACGACGGCCTGCTTCAGCTGCAGGATCTCCTCCTGCAGGGCGAGGATCGTACGTTCCTGGTCCTCGTGCTCGGACATGGCGGTGCTGCTCTCCTGACGCGACGCTCTGCTGGTCACCGTCCTCCTGCCCGGGCCGGGCGCACTGCGGAACGCAGGAAACGAAGACCTGCCGGGGCGGCGGTCCAGAAAACGAAATGATTGATTCCGCCGGCGGCGGTACCTGCCCCGCCATCCGGCGTCCCGGGAACGGGGCTGCGGCGCCGTCTCACTCCGCCCGGCGTCTGATCGTCACGGCCGCCGCGTCGTCGCCGAGGCGGCCTGGGGCGTACGCCATGAGTTCTTCGCGCAGGCAGCGCAGCAGGTCGTCGGGTCCTTCGGCGGCCCAGGCCTCGACCCGGTCGGACAGTGGGAAGAAGACACCCCGCTCGTCGCGGGCCTCCAGGATGCCGTCGGTGCACAGCAGCAGCACGTCACCGGGGCGGAACGGAAACGACTCCACGGTGTACGCGTCGTCGCCGGACAGTCCGCCGAGGCCCAGCGGTGGCGCGATCCGCCGGACGCGCAGCGGCTCGGCGCGCCCGTCGCTCAGCAACAGAGGAGAGGGGTGCCCGCACGCCACGAGGTGCACGACGGGCTCCGTGTCGGGGAGGTCCAGCACCAGGGCGGTGGCGAACGCCTCCTCGGTGTCGGGTGTCCCCGGCGGGCTCCACTGGCGGGACTCCCAGCGCATGCTGCCGTCGAGGTGCGTGGCGAGCCGGGGCAGGCTGGGCCGCCCGTGCGCCGCCGCCCGGAAGGCCCCGAGCAGCAGCGCGGCATGGGTGATCGCCGGCAGGCCCTTGCCGCGCACGTCCGCGAGCAGCAGCCGGGTGCTGTCCAGGGTGCGGACGGCGGCGTAGAGGTCCCCGCCCATGGTCGCCTCGTCCTGCGCGGCGAGATAGAGACAGGCCAGGTCCAGGGGGCCGCTGCGCCGGGGCAGTCCGGGAAAGAGCACCTCCTGGACGGCCTGGGCGACCGTGCGGCTGTGCGAGAGCTGCCGCTCGCGTCTCTCCCGGACCAGGCAGAACAGCACGATGAGGCCGGAGACCAGGACCAGGGCCCCGATCTGCGCGAAGAGGTTCTCGGTGCCGAGGACGCCCCGCGACACTCCGATGAGCATCTGGGCGGCGACGGCCAGCAGCCCGATCAGCGCGGTGAGCCGGGGGCCGGCGAACGCGGCGGTGAGCGCCGGCGCCGCCACCAGCAGCGGTCCCAGATGGACGTCCGACGGTGCCAGGACGTCCACCAGGTACACCACGACGATCAGCCCGATCGGGATGAGGACCAACGCCCGCCCGGATCGCGTCCGCCGCAACTCCTGCAGGGGCACACGCCATGATCTCACCTCTCCCGCCGTGCCACCACATGCCGCCGGGTGCCGCCGGGACGGGGTTCAGGCGGGAACGAGCCGGTCGTCGAGGCCGCCCGGCTGGGGTCCGCCGCCGTGCAGGGCGCCGAGGGCGGGCCGGGTGCGCGGCGAAGTGAGCCGTAGCTCGATGATGGCGCGGACGGCGGGCCATTCCTCGTCCAGGATCGAGTAGAACGCGGTGTCGCGCACGACCCCGTCCAGCCCGCGGGAGTGGGCCCGGCGCACGCCCTCGCAGGTGGCGCCGAGGCGTTCGATCGCGGCGCGCGAGCGGAGGTTGCGGGCATCGGCGCGGAAGCACACCCGGCGCAGCCGCCAGGTCTCGAAGGCGTGGCGCAGCATGAGCAGCTTCGCCTCGGCATTGATCCCGGTGCCCTGGGCCCGCGCTGACAGCCAGGTGTTGCCGATCTCGGCGGCGTCCGGCACGGCGGTGACCGGGTCGCCGTGCGGGAGGCCGGGCACGGCGGGCCACACCAGGGGGCCCTGCCAGTAGTCGAGTTCGACGAACCGGGTCGATCCGACGACACGTCCGTCGTCGGCGCGGACCACGGCGAACGGCAGCGCCCGGCCCGCCGCCTGCTCGGCGAGCGCGCGGTCGACGTAATGGGCGGCCCCGTCGAGGCCGTGCGGGACGGGGGTGAACGCATAGGAGCTGCGGTCCTCGGCTGCGGCTTGAGCCAGACCCTCGACATGGTGCGTCGCGAGGGGCTCCAGCCGCGTCAGGCGACCGGCGAGAACGACGGCAACGGGCACGACCTTCGGTCTTTCTGGTGATGGGGCCCTCCCGGTCACCGGTGGCCCGGCGCGAAGGGGGGAGAGACAGGATGCGTCAGAGGTCCCGTTGTGCGAGCAACGAAGACGTGAAGGACAGTAGACGGCCGGATGACGTGATTCCGCAAGGCGCGGGCCATGTGTCGTTGCAGGTCACGTACGGGAAGCCGGGCGTATCGGGCAACGCGAAACCGGTGTCCTCGGCGGCCCGTTCCCGACGGAGGCCGGCGCGTTCTCCTCCTACGGTGACCCGGAGGGTCCGTCGGCGTCCGCGACCCGCAACGTGCTTCGTCGGATTCCTTGACCCCCGACCCCCTCTCCGCGATGCTGTGTTGCGAAATGCGAGATGCGTATCGCAATAGGCAACATCTCGATCCTCTGTCAGCCGAGGAGTGGCCATGGCTCAGCAGGTCCGCGCGGTCGTCGCACGCAGCAAGGGTGCCCCCGTCAGTCTGGAAACGATCATCGTGCCCGATCCCGGTCCGGGCGAGGCCGTGGTCAAGATCGAGGCCTGCGGCGTCTGCCACACCGATCTGCACTACCGCGAGGGCGGCATCAGCGACGACTTCCCCTTCCTGCTGGGGCACGAGGCCGCCGGTGTCGTGGAGGCGGTGGGGGAGGGCGTCACCGACGTGGCACCCGGCGACTTCGTCGTCCTGAACTGGCGTGCGGTGTGCGGCCAGTGCCGCGCGTGTCTGCGCGGCCGGCCCTGGTACTGCTTCAACACCCACAACGCCCGGCAGAAGATGACCCTGACCGACGGCACCGAGCTCTCGCCGGCCCTCGGCATCGGCGCCTTCGCCGAGAAGACCCTGGTCGCCGCCGGGCAGTGCACCAAGGTCGACCCGGCCGCCTCCGCGGCCGCCGTCGGTCTGCTGGGGTGCGGCGTGATGGCGGGCATCGGCGCGGCGATCAACACCGGCAACGTCGGCCGCGGCGACACCGTCGCCGTGATCGGCTGCGGCGGTGTCGGCGACGCGGCGATCGTCGGGTCCAAGCTGGCGGGCGCCGCGAAGGTCATCGCCGTCGACATCGACGACCGCAAGCTCGCCACGGCCGAGAAGCTGGGCGCCACGCACACGGTCAACTCCAAGGCGACCGACGCGGTGGAGGCGGTGCGCGAGCTGACCGGCGGCTTCGGCGCCGACGTCGTCATCGAGGCCGTCGGCCGCCCGGAGACCTACCAGCAGGCCTTCTACGCCCGTGATCTGGCCGGCACGGTGGTGCTGGTCGGCGTGCCCACCCCGGAGATGAAGCTGGAGCTGCCGCTGCTGGACGTCTTCGGCCGGGGCGGGGCACTGAAGTCGTCCTGGTACGGCGACTGCCTGCCCTCCCGGGACTTCCCGATGCTCGTCGACCTCTACCTCCAGGGCCGCCTCGACCTGGACGCCTTCGTCACCGAGACGATCGCGCTCGACGACGTCGAGAAGGCCTTCGAGCGCATGCACCACGGCGACGTCCTGCGCTCGGTGGTGGTCCTGTGACCGCCGGGGCACGCGTCGAAGGCCTCGTCACCTCGGGGACGTTCTCCCTGGACGGCGGTACCTGGGACGTCGACAACAACGTCTGGATCGTGGGTGACGACGACGAGGCCGTGGTGATCGACGCCGCGCACGACGCCGACGCCATCGAACGCGCCCTCGGCGGACGCGCCCTGCGCGCCATCGTGTGCACCCACGCGCACAACGACCACATCGACGCAGCCCCCGCCCTCGCCGACCGCACCGGCGCCCCGATCCTGCTGCACCCGGACGATCTGCCGCTGTGGCGGCAGACCCATCCGGACCGCAAACCCGACGGCGAGCTGGCCGACGGGCAGCGGCTCACGGTGGCGGGCACGGAGCTGACCGTGCTGCACACCCCGGGCCACGCGCCGGGAGCCGTCTGTCTGTACGCGCCCGCACTGTCCGCACTGTTCAGCGGTGACACGCTGTTCGCCGGCGGGCCGGGGGCGACGGGACGGTCGTACAGCGACTTCCCGACCATCATCGACTCCATCAGCGAGCGTCTGCTCTCCCTGCCGCACGACACCGTCGTGCACACCGGGCACGGCGACACCACCACCGTCGGCGCCGAGGCGCCGCATCGTCAGGAGTGGATCGACCGCGGCTTCTGAGCAAGCCGCCCCGGCGTGATGGCGGCCCTGCCCCGGCACCGGCGGCAGGGCCGTCGCCGCACCGTGCGAGGCGCCCCCACCCGTGTGCCCGCACCTCCTCACCGGCGCGCGCATGTGCGCCAACCCTGCCTCCCACCTGCGCTTTCGCAGGAGCTCCGGCGTGCCCGGAAAACGCCGCCGGACCTCGCGCAACCCGCCCGGTGAACGCCTTGACAACGCTTCTCGGCGGCCCGCAGACTGACGTTGCGCTAACCGCAATCCGTTTCGCTATACGCACCGAGGTGTCATGATGATTCCCGCGTGCCGTCTCGCGGATCTGCCGCGAGGCGAGGCCCACCGGCTCGACATCGACCCGCCGGTCTCGGTGTTCCACACCGACGACGGCGAGCTCTACGCCATCGACGACACCTGCACCCACCAGGACGCCTCGCTCGCCGACGGCTGGCTGGAGGGCTGCGAGGTCGAATGCCCGCTGCACGCCTCGAAGTTCGACCTCAGGACCGGGGCCGTGGACGCCCCGCCGGCCAAGCTCCCGGTCCGCACCCACGAGGTGGTCGTCGAGGACGGCATGATCTTCGTCCGGCTGTCCACCGAGGCACCCAACCTGCCCCCGTGCGTCGCCGCCCGCCTGGCCGGAGGCCCCGCGTGAGGACCGTCGCCGTCGTGGGCGCCTCGCTGGCCGGTCTGTCGGCCGCGCGCTCGCTGCGGCAACGGGGGTACGACGGCCGGCTGGTCGTCATCGGCGACGAGCCCCACCGTCCGTACGACCGGCCGCCGTTGTCCAAGGAGTTCCTCGCCGGAACCCTCGGCGAGGCGGACCTGGCCCTCGAACGCGACGGTGAGGAACTCCAGGCCGAGTGGGTGCTCGGCACCCGCGCCACCGCACTGGACCGCACCGAGCGGTCGGTACGGCTCGCCGACGGCCGGGAGATCCGCGCCGACGGCCTCGTCCTCGCGACCGGCGCCGCCGCCCGCACCCTGCCCGGCACCGACGGCCTCGCCGGCGTCCACACGCTGCGTACCCTGGACGACGCCCGCGCCCTGCGGGACGAACTGGCCCTCGGCGGACGGCTGGTGGTGATCGGCGGCGGCTTCATCGGCGCCGAGGTCGCCTCCACGGCGTACGCCCTCGGCCTCGACGTCACCGTGGTCGAGGCGGCCCCGACACCGCTGGCCGGACCGCTCGGCGCGGACATGGGAGCGGTCGTCTCCGCCCTCCATGCCGACCACGGCGTACGGCTGCTGTGCGGGGTGGGCGTCAAGGGGCTGAGCGGCGAGCGGCGCGTCGACGCCGTCCTGCTGGAGGACGGGCGCACCGTCCCCGCGGACATCGTCGTCGTAGGCGTCGGGGCACGCCCCGACGTGGACTGGCTGGAGGGTTCCGGCGTCGCCCTGGACAACGGCGTCACCTGCGGCTCCGACGGCCGCACCAGTCTTGCCGGGGTGGTCGCCGTCGGAGACTGCGCCAACTGGTACGACCCGCACACCGGCACGCACCGCCGCGTCGAGCACTGGACCGGCGCGCTGGAACGGCCCGACGCCGCCGTGGCCACCCTGCTCGCACACGGCGCGCGCGAACCGGGGACGCCCCGGCCGCCGTACTTCTGGTCCGACCAGTACGGCGTGAAGATCCAGTTCACCGGGCACGCCGCCGGCGCCGACAGCGTGACGGTCGAGGCGGGCCGCACCGACGAGCGCAGCTTCCTCGCCGTGTACCGGCGGGCCGGCACGCCCGTCGCCGCGCTCGGGATGAACCAGCCGCGGCTGTTCACCCGCTGGCGCAAGCAGCTCGCCGCGACCTCTTGACACCTCCCTCGCGGCCGCCGATGCTGCGTTGCACATCGCACGCGACATTGCGCAATGAGCAACAGAGCTATCGCATCACGCTTCTCACAACGCCGTTCGAAGGCCGCTCTTCCCGGCGCGTGACCCACCGACCCACGACGTTCTCCCGAGGAGTGCACCTGTGACCTCGACCAGCCTGCCGGACAGTCTGATCGCCACCCTCCCCGGCTCCTCCTACACCGACCCGGGCATCTTCGCCCAGGAACAGGAGCACATCTTCGAGGCGATGTGGTTCTGCGTCGCGCGCGCCTCCGACCTGCCGAAGCCCGGTGCCTTCCGCACCGTCGACGTGGGCCGCGAGTCGATCCTCCTCACTCGCGCACGCGACTCCTCGATCCGCGCGTTCTTCAATGTGTGCCGGCACCGCGGAGCCAAGCTCTGCACCGAGGAGTCCGGCGAGGTCAAGCGCGCCTTCCAGTGCCCGTACCACGCCTGGACCTACGACCTGAACGGCAAGCTCGTCGCGGCGCCCAACCTCACCAAGATGCCCGACGTCGGCCGCACCGAATACGGCCTGGCCGATGTGGCCGTGAGGGAATGGCTCGGCTATGTCTGGGTGTGCCTGGCGGAGAACCCGCCCTCCTTCGAGGACGAGGTGATCGGCGCGGTCGTCGAGCGTCTCGGGGACGTGGCGGCGATCGAGCGCTACGGCATCGAGGACCTCGCGGTGGGCAAGCGGATCGTCTACGACGTGCAGGCGAACTGGAAGCTCATCATCGAGAACTTCATGGAGTGCTACCACTGCGCCACGATCCACCCCGAACTCACGGAGGTGCTCCCGGAGTTCGCCGACGGGTACGCCGCCCAGTACTACGTCGGGCACGGCGCGGAGTTCGGCGAGGAGGTCAAGGGCTTCACCGTGGACGGCTCCGAGGGCCTGGACCGCATCCCCGGGGTGTCCGAGGACCAGGACCGGCGCTACTACGCGATCACCGTCAAGCCGCAGGTCTTCATCAACCTCGTGCCCGACCATGTGATCTTCCACCGGATGTACCCGGTCGCCGTCGACCGCACGGTCGTCGAGTGCGACTGGCTGTACCTGCCCGGCGTGGTGGAGAGCGGCAAGGACGTCAGCCGGTCCGTGGAGCTGTTCGACCGGGTCAACCGCCAGGACTTCGACGCCTGCGAGCGCACCCAGCCCGGCATGAGCTCGCGGCTGTACGCCAAGGGCGGTGTGCTGGTGCCCAGCGAGCACCACATCGGCGCCTTCCACGACTGGGTGAACGAGCGGCTCGGCACGCGGCAGCCGGAGTGAGGCCGGGGCCGGTGCCCGGGGCCCGCGCGGGGGGCGTACGCGGGCCGTGCGGCGGTCGTGCTCCGGGTGCTTCGTCCGGCAGGGGCGTGCGGTCCACCACGGGCGTTCGGCGCGGAAAAAGGCCCGGGTCTCAGCCCAGGTACCCCATGCGGTGGCTGATCTCGTCCGCCCCCTTCACCAGTACCGGAGCCAGCTCGTGCATGCGCTCCTCGGTGAACCGGTAGGCGGGGCCGGAGGCACTGATCGACGCGATCACCTGGCCCTCGCGGTCCCGGATCGGCGCGGCCATCGCGTGCAACCCGATCTCCAGCTCCTCCAGCGTCCAGGCGTACCCGCGCTCCCGGGCCTCGGCGAGGTCCTTCTCCAGCTTCGCCTTGGAGGAGATCGTGTGCGGGGTCACCTTCTTCAGGCCCGACTCCGTCAGCAGCGTGGCGCGCTGCTTGGCGGGCAGATGCGCGAGCATGATCTTGCCGCTGGAGGTGGCGTGCAGCGGCGTGAGCTGGCCGACCCAGTTGTGGGCGGTCACGGCGGCCGTGCCGCGCACCTGGTACAGGTTGATCGCGTAGTGCTCCTGCAGCACGGCGATGTTGACCGTCTCGCCGATCTCCTCTGCGAGACGCTCGCACACCGGCCGGCCCTGCTGGGTGATGTCGATACGCCCCGTGACGGCGCCGGCCAGGCGCACGATGCCGAAGCCGAGCCGGTACTTGCCGCGCTCGCCGGCCTGCTCCGCCAGGCCCCGCGACTCCAGGGCGCCCAGCAGGCGGAACGCGGTGGATTTGTGCACGTCCAGCTCGCCGGCCACCTCGCTGACGCCCGCCTCGCCACGCTGGGCGAGGATCTCGAGCACGCTGATGGCGCGGTCGACGGACTGCACCCCGCCCGACGGCGGGCCGTTCGTTTCGGTATCCGGACTGTAGTTGCTCATAGCGGAACTATACGCGCGGTAAACAACGCCGTTGCAAGTAACACAACGTGAACGAGAATTTTGCAAGTTGCGCCGTCCGCAACCTAGTGCGTATAGCGCTACCCGTACTAGCATCCGTCGCGTATCGACGGCGCGACCGAGTGAGACGAGGCCCCATGGCTGTCCTGCACTACGACTTCGTCATCGTCGGCGGTGGATCGGCCGGCAGCGCACTGGCGAACCGGCTCTCGGCCGACCCCGGCAACCGGGTGCTCGTCCTGGAGGCGGGCCGCTCCGACTACCCCTGGGACGTCTTCATCCAGATGCCCGCGGCGCTGACCTACCCGATCGGCAGCCGCTTCTACGACTGGAAGTACGAGTCCGAGCCCGAGCCCCACATGGGCGGCCGGCGCATCTACCACGCCCGCGGCAAGGTACTCGGCGGATCCAGCAGCATCAACGGCATGATCTTCCAGCGCGGCAACCCCATGGACTACGAGCGCTGGGCCGCCGACCCAGGCATGGAGACCTGGGACTACGCCCACTGTCTGCCGTACTTCAAGCGGATGGAGAACTGTCTCGCGGCCGACCCGGACGACGAGTTCCGCGGCCACGACGGGCCCCTCGTCCTCGAACGCGGACCGGCCACGAACCCGCTGTTCGGCGCCTTCCTCAAGGCCACCCAGGAAGCGGGCTACGCCCCCACCGACGACGTCAACGGCTACCGGCAGGAGGGCTTCGCCAAGTTCGACCGCAACGTCCACCGCGGGCGCCGGCTGTCGGCCTCCAAGGCCTACCTCAAGCCCGTGATGAAGCGGCCGAACCTCACGGTGACCACCCGCGCCTTCGTCACCCGTGTCCTGTTCGAGGGCAAGCGCGCGGTCGGCGTCGAGTACCGGCGCGGGCGCGGCGCCCCGCAGCAGGTCAGGGCCGGCGAGGTCATCCTGTGCGGCGGCGCGATCAACTCCCCACAGCTGCTGCAGCTGTCGGGCGTCGGCAACGCCGCCGAGCTGTCCGCCCTCGGCATCGACGTCGTCCACGATCTGCCGGGCGTCGGTGAGAACCTCCAGGATCACCTGGAGGTCTACGTCCAGTACGCCTGCAAGCAGCCCGTCTCCATGCAGCCGTACATGGCGAAGTGGCGTGCCCCCTTCATCGGGCTGCAGTGGCTGATGCGCAAGGGCCCGGCCGCCACCAACCACTTCGAGGCCGGCGGGTTCGCGCGCAGCAACGAGGACGTGGAGTACCCCAACCTGATGTTCCACTTCCTGCCCGTCGCGGTCCGCTACGACGGCTCCTCGCCGGCCGGCGGCCACGGCTACCAGGTGCACGTGGGTCCCATGTACTCCGACGCCATCGGCTCGGTGAAGATCAAGAGCCGGGACCCGCGGGTGCACCCGGCGCTGCGCTTCAACTACCTCTCCACCGAGCAGGACCGCCGGGAGTGGGTCGAGGCCGTCCGGGTCGCCCGCGAGATCCTCGCTCAGCCCGCGCTCTCCCCCTACAACGGCGGCGAGATCTCGCCCGGACCCTCCGTCGAGACCGACGAGGAGATCCTCGACTGGGTCGCCAAGGAGGGCGAGACCGCCCTGCACCCGTCGTGCACCTGCAAGATGGGCACCGACGATCTGTCGGTCGTCGACCCGCTCAGCATGAAGGTGCACGGCATGGAGGGGCTGCGCGTGGTGGACGCGTCGGTGATGCCGTACGTCACCAACGGCAACATCTACGCACCCGTGATGATGGTCGCCGAGAAGGCGGCCGACCTCATCCTCGGCAAGCAGCCGCTGGAGCCGTCCAAGGCCGCGTACTACCGGCACCGCGACGCCCAGCAGCAGGTCGGGTAGCCCGTGCCCGCCGACGCACTGCGCTCGCTGCTCGGCCGCGTCCGCTACGAGGTGCTGCCCGCCCGCACGACCGAGGAGAAGGTCCTCGCCCATGTCCCGCGCGACGTCGTGGTCACGGTCACGGCGTCGCCGGTCAAGGGCCTGGAGCCGACACTGGCCCTCACCGAGCGGCTCGCGGCGCACGGATACCGGGTCGCCCCGCACGTTCCCGCACGGCTGCTGAGGGACGACGCGCACCTCAAGGACGTGGCCGAGCGGCTGCGCGCGGTGGGCGTCGACGACGTCTTCGTGCCGGCGGGCGACGCCGACCCGCCGGCCGGGCCGTACGAAGGAGCGCTGCCGGTGCTGCGCCGTCTTGACGACCTGGGCGGCCCCTTCGCACACCGGGGCATCACCGGCTATCCGGAGAGCCATCCGCTGCTGCGCGACGACATCACCGTCCAGGCGATGTGGGACAAGCGCGCCCACGCCACGTACATCGTCAGCAATCTCTGCTTCGACCCGCGTGTGCTCGGGCACTGGATCGCCCGGATACGGCACCGGGGGGTCACGCTGCCCCTGTACGTCGGTGTCGCCGGGCCCGTGCAACGGGCGAAGCTGCTGGCCATGGCGACGAAGATCGGCGTGGGGGAATCGACGCGCTTCCTCACCCGGCACGCCTCGTGGTTCGTGCGTTTCGCCACGCCCGGGGGCTATGCGCCGGAGAAGCTCCTTCGGCGCGGTGCCGACGCGCTCACCGCGCCGTCGGCCAAGGTGGCGGGCCTGCACCTGTTCACCTTCAACCAGATCGCCGAGACCGAACGGTGGCGCCGCGCGCTGCTCGACCGCCTCGGCTGAGCCGGAGCCGCCGTGCGCGCGCGGCCGCTCGACGCTGTGGGAATCGGGGTCCGCAGACCCCTTGACGGTGGTCGCCCCGTCGGACAAGGTGTTCCACCACAAGCAATGCGATGCACAATGCGCAACGAAATCCTGAAGGGTCGGCGCATGGCAGATCTGTATGTGGACGGCGAATGGCGCACCCCCGTGGCCGGTGGCAGCCGGGAGATCCGCTGCCCGGCGGACGGCACACTCGTCGCCACGGTCTCCGAGGCGACGCGCCCCGACACCGAGGCGGCGATCGCCGCGGCACGGCGGGCCTTCGACGCCGGCCCCTGGCCCCACACCCCCGAACGTGATCGCGGCGCCCTGCTCCTGCGCACCGCCGACATCCTGGAGCGCGACGCGAAGGAGTTCGCCCGCGCCGAGTCCCTCGACACCGGCAAGCGGCTCGTGGAGAGCGAGTACGACATCGCCGACGTCGTCTCCTGCTTCCGCTACTACGGCGGCATCGCCGGCAGCGACGCCGGGCGGGTGGTCGACACCAGCCGCGACGACGCCGTCAGCCGGGTCACCTACGAACCGGTCGGCGTCTGCGCACTGATCACCCCCTGGAACTACCCGCTGCTCCAGGCCTCCTGGAAGGTCGCCCCCGCCCTCCTCGCCGGCAACACGATCGTGCTCAAGCCCAGCGAACTCACCCCCTCCACCTCCGTCCTGCTGATGAAGGCGCTCGAAGAGGCGGGGCTGCCGGCCGGTGCGGGCAACTTGATCCTGGGCGCCGGCGCCGAGGCGGGCGCCCCGCTGGCCGAGCACCGGGACGTCGACATGGTGTCCTTCACCGGCGGCCTGGACACCGGCCGGTACATCATGGCCACCGCCGCGGCGACGGTGAAGAAGGTGGCGCTGGAACTCGGCGGCAAGAACCCCAACGTCGTCTTCGCCGACGCCGACTTCGAGGCGGCCGTCGACTTCGCGCTCACCGCGGTCTTCCTGCACTCCGGGCAGGTCTGCTCGGCAGGCGCCCGGCTCGTCGTCGAGGACTCGATCCACGACGCCTTCGTCGACGAGGTCGTCCGCCGCGCCCGCCGGATCCGGCTCGGCGGGCCCTTCGACCCGGAGGCGGAGACCGGCGCGCTGATCTCCGCACAGCACCGGGAGAAGGTCGAGGCGTACGTCGCCGCCGGCCTCGCCGAGGGCGCCGTACTGCGCTGCGGCGGGAGCCGCCCCGACGACCCCGCACTCGCCCAGGGCTTCTACTACCTGCCCACGGTCCTCGACGAATGCCGCCAGGACATGCGCGTGGTGCACGAGGAGTCCTTCGGCCCCGTCCTCACCGTCGAGCGCTTCCACGACGAGGACGACGCCGTCCGCATCGCCAACGACACCGAGTACGGACTCGCCGGTGCCGTCTGGACGCAGGACGCCGGCAAGGCCCAGCGGGTCGCGCGCCGGCTGCGCCACGGCACCGTGTGGATCAACGACTACCACCCCTATGTACCGCAAGCCGAATGGGGTGGCTTCGGCTACTCCGGCGTGGGCCGTGAACTGGGGCCGACCGGCCTCGCCGAGTACCGAGAGCCCAAGCACGTCTGGCAGAACATCCAACCCCGGCCGCAGCACTGGTTCAGCGGCTGAACGCCGAAAAGAGGTCGAACGTGACCACAGCACAGACCGAGGTGCCGCAGCGGCGCGGCACGTCCCAGAACCCCGAGGAGCGCACCCCGGTCATCTCCGTGCGCCGGCTGTGGAAGGTGTTCGGGCCCAAGGCCGACCAGGTGCCGCAGTCCGAGGAGCTGTGCGGGCTGACCCGCCGCGAACTCATGGACCGCACCGGATGCACCGCCGCCGTGCGCGACGTCAGCTTCGACGTCTCGCCCGGTGAGGTCTTCGTCGTCATGGGCCTGTCCGGCTCCGGCAAGTCGACCCTGGTGCGCTGTCTGACCCGGCTGATCGAACCCACCTCCGGCGAGGTGGTCTTCGAGGGCGAGGACATCCGCGACGCCGACGCCAAGCGGCTGCGCGAACTGCGGCGCAGCAAGTTCTCCATGGTCTTCCAGCACTTCGGCCTGCTGCCGCACCGCAAGGTCGTGGAGAACGTGGCGTTCGGCCTGGAGATCCGCGGCATGGGCCGCTCGGAGCGCATGAGAAAGGCCATGGAGGTCGTCGAACTCGTCGGCCTGGCCGGATACGAGAACTCCTACCCCGATCAGCTCTCCGGCGGTATGCAGCAGCGCGTCGGCCTCGCCCGCGCCCTGGCCGGCGACCCCGAAGTCCTCTTCTTCGACGAGCCGTTCTCCGCGCTCGACCCGCTGATCCGCCGGGACATGCAGAACGAGGTCATCCGGCTGCACCACGAGGTCGGCAAGACGATGGTGTTCATCACCCACGACCTCTCCGAGGCCCTCAAGCTGGGCGACCGCATCCTCATCATGCGCGACGGCAAGATGGTCCAGTGCGGCACCGGCGACGAACTGGTCGGCGCCCCCGCCGACGACTACGTACGCGACTTCGTGCAGGACGTGCCGCGCGGCGACGTCCTCACCCTGCGCTGGATCATGCGCCCGCCGCAGCCCGACGACGCCCTCGACGGCCCCGAGCTGGGCCCGGACGTCGTGGTGCGCGAGGCCACCCGGGCGGTGCTGGCGGCGGAGAAGCCGGTCAAGGTCGTCGAGAACGGCAAGCTGCTCGGCATCGTCGGCGACGAGGAGATCCTCGCCGTCGTCGCCGGGCAGGAGGGCGGTGCCTGATGGCCGCCGTCGCCGACACGACCGCACCGGTCACGACCCTGCGGGAGAAGATCAGCCGCCCCATGGTGGTGGGGGCGATCTTCCTGGCCTGGCTGGTCATCTTCGCCGTGCTGCGCGGCCGGCAGACCCTCACCCTGGCCGCGGCCGACCTCACGGGACTGCACCGCTGGCTGAACGACGTCAACGACACCATCGGAGCCAACCGCAACTCCAACCCGCTCTTCCTGTACTTCTTCAACGAGATCCGGCTGGGCATCGACAACCTGGTCACCTTCGTCCAGTCCCTGATCTCCCAGCCCACCGCCGGCCGCCCGGTCCCGCAGATCGGCTGGCTCGGCGTGGTCGGCCTCGCCGGTTACCTCTCCTGGGCCGTCGGCAACTGGCGGGTCGCCCTGCTGGCGGTGGCCGGCTTCACCTTCTTCGGGCTGCAGGGCCTGTGGCAGGAGAGCATGGACACGCTGGCGCTGACCCTGGCGGCGGTCCTCGTGGCACTGCTCATCGGCATCCCGCTCGGCGTCTGGGCGGGTCTTTCCGACCGGTTCAACAAGGTCATGACGCCGTTCCTGGACTTCATGCAGACGATGCCGACCTTCGTCTACCTCGCCCCGCTGACCCTGGTGTTCCTCATCGGCGGCGCCTCCGCCGTGATCACCACGGTGATCTACGCCGCCCCGCCCGCCATCCGCATCACCGCGCACGCCATCCGCTCCGTGCCGGAGACCACCGTGGAGGCGGCGGACTCGCTCGGCACCACTCGCGGACAGCAACTGCGGAAGGTGCTGCTGCCGATGTCGAAGCGCACGGTGGTCATGGGCGTCAACCAGACCATCATGGCCGCCCTCGCCATGGTGACCATCGCCGCCCTGATCGACGCGCCCGGCCTCGGCAAGACCGTCGTCCAGGCCCTGCAGTCGCTCGACGTGGGCACCGCCTTCAACGCCGGTCTCGCCATCGTCGTCATGGCCATCGTGCTCGACCGTGTCACCACGGCGGCCGCCGGCCGCGCCGAGACGGCCCGGCGCACGAGCGGACGACTGGCCCGGTGGCGCCGGCCGCTGCTCGCGGCGGGCGGCGTCGGCACCGCCTTCCTGCTCTACGTCTCCCACACCTACGTCTACGCCGCCGAGTTCCCCGGTGACGGCACCGTCGGCACGCACATCGCGCGCGCGGCGGACACCGCGACCACCTGGCTGCAGGACCACTTGTCGGGGCTGACCAACGCGCTGCGGGACGTCATCACCACCGTGCTGCTCAACCCCTTCCAGACGCTGCTCACCGACTCCCCGTGGTGGCTCGTCGGCCTCACCCTGGTCGCGCTCGGCGCGGTGCTCGGCGGCCGGCGCGCGGCGGCCACGGCGGCCGTGTGTGTCGGGCTGCTCGTCGCGACGGGGCTGTGGTCGGACGGCATGACCACGCTGGCCTCCACCGCGGTGGCCACGGTGCTGGTCATGCTGCTCGGTGCGGTCTTCGGCGTGTGGATGGGACGCAGTGCCCTGGTGGACCGGCTGGTGCGGCCCACACTGGACGCCGCGCAGGTCATGCCGCCGTTCGTCTATCTGGTGCCGTTCCTCGCCCTGTTCGGGGCGACCCGGTTCACCGCGATCGTCGCGGCCGTCGTCTACGCGGCACCCGTGGCGATCAAGATCATCGCGGACGGGGTGCGGACCGTGCCCGAGTCCACCGTGGAGGCGGCCACCTCGGCCGGCTGCAACACCTGGCAGATCATCACCAAGGTCCAGCTGCCCATGGCCCGCAGCGCCCTGACGCTCGCCACCAACCAGGGCCTGATCTACGTGCTGTCGATGGTCGTGGTGGGCGGTCTGGTCGGGGCCGGCGCCCTCGGCTACGACGTCGTGGCCGGGTTCTCGCAGGGACAGCTGTACGGCAAGGGCCTGGCGGCCGGGCTCGCCATCGTCCTGCTGGGAGTCATGTTCGACCGGATCACTCAGGCTGCGGCGCGACGCACCCGGGCATAAGGAGCACCACACCATGGCACGACACTGGAGAACCGGCGCGGCCGGCCTGACCGTTCTCGGCCTCACGCTCACGGGTTGCGTGGGAGCGAAGGTCGGCGAGGACACCTCCGCCGCGAAGAACGCGGACGGCACCTGCGGCACCTTCAACCTGGCCGTCAACCCGTGGGTGGGTTACCAGGCGGACGCGGCGGTCGTCGCGTACGTGGCGCAGCACGATCTCGGCTGCAAGGTCACCAAGAAGGACCTGAAGGAGGAGATCGCCTGGCAGGGCTTCGGCACCGGCGAGGTCGACGCGGTCCTGGAGAACTGGGGTCACGACGACCTGAAGAAGAAGTACGTCACCGGTCAGAAGACCGCCGTCCTGGCCGGGCAGACCGGCAACAAGGGTGTCATCGGCTGGTGGGTGCCGCCGTGGCTGGCCAAGGCGCACCCGGACATCAAGGACTGGCGGAACCTGAACAAGTACGCCGCCAACTTCAAGACCTCCGAGTCCGGCGGCAAGGGCCAGCTCCTCGACGGCGACCCCTCCTACGTCACCAACGACGCGGCGCTGGTGACGAATCTGAAGCTGGACTTCAAGGTGGTGTACGCGGGCAGCGAGACCGCACTCATCCAGGCGTTCCGCAACGCTGAGAAGAACAAGCAGTGGCTGATCGGCTACTTCTACGAGCCGCAGTGGTTCATGACGGAGGTGCCGCTGGTCAAGGTCGGTCTGCCGGCGTACAGGAGCGGCTGTGACGCCGACGCGGCCAAGATCGCCTGTGACTACCCCGTCTACGATCTGGACAAGATCGTCAGTGCCCAGTTCGCCAAGTCGGGCAGCCCGGCGTACAAGCTGGTGAAGAACTTCCACTGGACCAACGAGGACCAGAACACCGTCGCCAAGTACATCGCCGTGGACAAGATGTCCGACGACGCGGCGGCCAAGAAGTGGGTGGAGGCGAACCGCGGCACGGTGGAGGCCTGGCTGAAGTAACGAGGCCGTACGGCAGAGCTGTTGATGATGCCCGGCGGGCGGCGCGCACACCTGCGTGCCGCCCGCCGGGCATCGCCGCGTCCAGCCTTTTTCCGGGCTGTTTTCCGACGTCACGCACCCCTTGACACTCATCACGGGGACAGGCAGATTGAGTTGCGCAACCTGAAGCGAGTTGCGTAGAAGGCAACTAGGCGGTTTCGAGTTCGGAGGTTGGGCGATGGCGGGACCCCGAGTGGTCATCATCGGAGCGGGTGTCGTGGGAGCGGCCCTCGCGGATGAGATCTCCGCGCGCGGCTGGACCGAAGTGACCGTGGTCGACCAGGGCCCTCTGCCGGCCACCGGGGGTTCCTCCTCGCACGCCCCGGGCCTGGTCTTCCAGACGAACGCCTCGAAGACCATGACGGAGCTGGCCCGCTACACCGTCGAGAAGTTCTGCTCCCTGGACGTGGACGGCGAGCCCTGCTTCCTCCAGGTCGGCGGCCTGGAAGTGGCGACCAGCCCCGAGCGCCTCACCGAGCTGCGGCGCCGGCACGGCTGGATCACCTCCTGGGGCATCGAGGGGCACCTGCTCACCCCCGACGAGTGCGTGGAGCAGCACCCCCTCCTCGACCGCGACAGGATCCTCGGCGGTCTGCTGATCCCCACCGACGGCCTGGCCAAGGCCGTCCTCGCCGTGGAGGCGCAGATCCGCCGGGCCACCGAGCGTGGCGTGCGCTTCCTCGCCCGCCACGAGGTCCTCGACATCAAGCAGAGCGAGGGCCGCGTCACCGGCGTCGTCACCGACCACGGCGAACTCGACGCCGACATCGTCGTGTGCTGCGCCGGCATCTGGGGCCCGAGGATCGCCCGCATGGTCGGCATGAACCTGCCGCTGACCCCGCTCGCCCACCAGCTCGCCTGGACCGGCCCGGTCCCCGCCCTCGCCGGCCAGACCGAGGAGGCGATCCGCCCGATCCTGCGCCACCAGGACGCCGACCTGTACTACCGCGACCGCTACGACGGCCTCGGCATCGGCTCCTACGGCCACCGCCCCATGCCCGTCTCCGCCGACGACATCCTCTCCGTGGACGAGGCCGAGGAGATGCCCTCGGTGCTGAAGTTCACCGAGGAGGACTTCGAGCCGGCCTGGGCCGAGACGCAGTCCCTGCTCCCGGTGACGCAGGAGGCGAAGGTCGAGGAGGGCATCAACGGCCTGTTCTCCTTCACCACCGACGGCTACCCGCTGCTCGGCGAGTCCCCTCAGGTCAAGGGCTTCTGGGTCGCCGAGGCCGTGTGGGTCACCCACTCCGCGGGCGTCGGCCGGGCCGTCGCCGAATGGCTGGTCGACGGCTACTGCTCCTCCTTCGACCTGCACGAGTGCGACGTCAACCGCTTTGAACCGCACCAGCTCTCCCCGGAGTACGTGCTGGCCCGCGACTGCCGGAACTTCGAGGAGGTCTACGACATCCTCCACCCGCTCCAGCCGTCCGGCGAACCGCGCCCGATCCGCACCAGCCCCTTCTACGCCCGCCAGCAGGGCCACGGCGCGTTCTTCCTGGAGGCCAACGGCTGGGAGCGCCCCCAGTGGTACGAGGCCAACGCACCGCTGGTCGAGGGGCGCAAGATCCCCACCCCCAACGACTGGGCGGCGCGCTACTGGTCCCCGATCGTCGGCGCCGAAGCCCAGGTCACCCGCGAGACCGTCGCCCTGTACGACATGACCGCCCTCAAGCGCCTGGAGGTCACCGGCCCGGGTGCCGCGGCCTTCCTGGAACGCCTGTGCACCGGCAAGATCGACAAGTCGGTCGGTTCGGTGACGTACACGCTGCTCCTCGACCACGACGGCGGCATCCGCAGTGACGTCACCGTCGCCCGCCTCGCCCGCGACCGCTTCCAGGTCGGCGCCAACGGCAACCTCGACCTGGACTGGTTCACCCGGCACCTGCCCGCCGCCGGCACCGTCCAGGTCCGCGACATCACCGCCGGCACCTGCTGCATCGGCCTGTGGGGACCGCTCGCCCGCACAGTCCTGCAGCCCCTCACCGACGAGGACTTCTCCAACGAGGGCCTGAAGTACTTCCGCGCCAGGCACGCCTACATCGGTTCGGTGCCCGTGACGGCCATGCGACTGAGTTACGTCGGCGAACTCGGCTGGGAGCTGTACACCACCGCCGACCAGGGGCTGAAGCTGTGGGACACCCTGTGGGCGGCGGCCGAACCGCTCGGCGGCGTCATCGCCGGCCGCGGCGCTTTCAACAGCCTCCGCCTGGAGAAGGGTTACCGCTCCTTCGGCACCGACATGACCTACGAGCACGACCCCTACGAGGCCGGCGTCGGCTTCGCCGTCAAGCCCGACAAGGGCGACTTCATCGGCAAGGCGGCGCTGGAACTGCGCAAGGCCGACGTGCGGCGCAGGCTCACCTGCCTCACCATCGACGACCCGCAGGCCGTCGTCCTCGGCAAGGAGCCGGTGTACGCGGGCGAGAGGGCCGTGGGCTACGTCACCAGCGCCGCCTACGGCTACACCATCGGCAAGGGCATCGCCTACGCCTGGCTCCCGGCCGAACTCGCCACCCCCGGCACCACCGTGCACATCGGCTACTTCGACCAGCGGATCGAGGCGGTCGTCGCCGAGGAGCCGCTGTTCGACCCGACCATGTCCCGTCTGCGTGGCTGACCCTCCGGAAGGAGCACCGCCGGTGACCGCACGACTCCTCGACGGCAAGGCGACCGCGGCCGCCATCCGCCGCGAACTTGCCGAAAGAGCAGCCAAGCTGACCGCGATTCAAGGGCGCCCGCCAGGACTGGGTACCGTCCTCGTCGGCGACGACCCCGGCAGCCACGCCTACGTCGCCGGGAAGCACCGCGACTGTGCCCAGGCCGGCATCGCCTCCCTGCGCCGCGAACTGCCCGCCGACGCCGACCGGCAGCAGGTCGAGGACGTCATCGACGAACTCAACGCCGACCCCGCCTGCACCGGCTACATCGTCCAGCTGCCCCTCCCGCGCCACCTGGACGCGAACGCCGTCCTCGCCCGCATGGACCCGGCCAAGGACGCCGACGGACTGCACCCCGTCAACCTCGGCCGGCTCGTCCTCGGCACCGACGCCCCGCTGCCCTGCACCCCGCGCGGCATCGTCGAACTCCTGCGCCGGTACGACGTCCCGCTCGCCGGCGCGCGGGTGTGCGTCATCGGCCGGGGCATCACCGTCGGCCGCCCCATCGGACTGCTGCTGACCCGCCGGTCCGAGAACGCCACCGTCACCCTGTGCCACACCGGAACCAAGGACCTGGCCCGGCACACCCGCGAGGCGGACATCGTCGTCGCGGCGGCCGGCTCACCTGGACTGATCACCCGGGACATGCTGCGCCCCGGCGCCGCCGTCCTGGACGTCGGCATCACCCGCACCGAGCAGGGGCTCGTCGGCGACATCCACCCGGACGCCGCCGAAGTCGCCGGATGGCTCGCCCCCATGCCCGGGGGAGTGGGCCCCATGACCCGCGCGATGCTGCTCACCAATGTCGTCGAGGCCGCCGAGAGGAACGCGAACACCGTATGAACGCGCTGAACACGCCCCTGGCGGAGCTGGACCCCGAGGTCCACGAAGCCCTCCGCGCCGAGCTGCACCGCCAGCAGTCCACCCTGGAGATGATCGCCTCCGAGAACTTCGCACCCACCGCGGTGATGGAGGCCCAGGGCTCGGTCGCGACCAACAAGTACGCCGAGGGCTACCCCGGCCGCCGCTACTACGGCGGCTGTGAACACGTCGACGTCACCGAGCGGCTCGCCATCGAACGCGTCAAGTCCCTCTTCGGGGCGTCCTACGCCAACGTCCAGCCGCACTCGGGCGCGCAGGCCAATACGGCCGTCTTCTTCGCCCTGCTCCAGCCCGGCGACACCGTCCTCGGCCTGGACCTCGCGCACGGCGGCCACCTCACGCACGGCATGCGCCTCAACTACAGCGGCAAGATGCTCAACGTCGTGCCCTACCACGTCTGTGAGGGGGACCACCTCGTCGACATGGACGAGGTGGAGCGGCTCGCCAAGGAGCACCGGCCCAAGATGATCATCGCGGGCTGGTCGGCGTACCCGAGGCAGCTGGACTTCGCCGCCTTCCGCCGGATCGCCGACGAGGTCGGCGCCCTCCTCATGGTCGACATGGCGCACTTCGCGGGCCTGGTCGCCGCCGGACTGCACCCGAGCCCCGTCCCGCACGCGCACGTCGTCACCACCACCACGCACAAGACACTCGGCGGCCCCCGCGGCGGCGTGATCCTCACCAACGACGCCGATCTCGCGAAGAAGGTCAACTCGGCGGTGTTCCCGGGCATGCAGGGCGGCCCGCTCGAGCACGTCATCGCCGCCAAGGCGGTCGCCTTCAAGGTCGCGGCCACACCCGCGTTCGCCGAACGCCAGGCCCGCACCCTGGCCGGCGCCCACCTCCTCGCCGAACGCCTCGGCCGCCCCGACGCGGCCGCGGCCGGCGTGAAGGTGCTGACGGGAGGCACCGACGTCCACCTCGTCCTGGTCGATCTGCGCGACTCGCCCCTGGACGGCAAGCAGGCCGAGGACCTCCTCCACCGGATCGGCATCACCGTCAACCGCAACGCCGTCCCCTTCGACCCGCGCCCGCCCATGGTCACCTCCGGCCTGCGCATCGGCACCCCGGCCCTGGCCACCCGCGGCTTCACCGAGGCCGACTTCGCCGAGGTCGCCGACGTCATCGCACTCGCCCTCCAGCCCGAGCCTGACATCACCTCCCTGCGCGCCCGCACGGAGGCCCTCGCGGCCAAGCACCCGCTCTACCCGCACCTCTCGCACGACGGAGACGCCCGATGAGCCCCCGCACCCCCGGCGCCGACCTCCCCGACCACCCCGAGTTCCTGTGGCGCAACCCCGACCCCAAACCGTCCTACGACGTGATCGTCGTGGGCGGCGGCGGACACGGCCTGGCCACCGCCCACTACCTGGCGAAGAACCACGGCATCACCAACGTCGCCGTGCTGGAGAAGGGGTGGCTCGCGGGCGGCAACATGGCCCGCAACACCACGATCATCCGCTCCAACTACCTGTGGGACGAGAGCGCCGGGATCTACGAGCACGCCCTGAAGCTGTGGGAGGGGCTGGAGGAGGAGCTGGACTACCCGATCCTTTTCTCCCAGCGCGGGGTGCTGAACCTCGCCCACAGCCTCCAGGACGTCCGCGACAGCGTCCGCCGCGTCGAGGCCAACCGGCTCAACGGCGTCGACGCCGAATGGCTGGACGCGGACGGGGTCAAGGAAGTCTGCCCGATCGTCAACACCTCGCCCGACGTGCGCTACCCGGTCCTCGGCGGCACCTACCAGCCGCGCGCAGGCATCGCCAAGCACGACTACGTGGCCTGGGGCTTCGCCCGCTCCGCGGACGCCGCCGGCATCGACATCATCCAGAACTGCGAGGTCACCGGCCTCGACGTGATCGGCGGCCGGGTCGTCGGCGTACAGACCACCCGCGGTCCCATCGCGGCCGGCAAGGTCGCCCTGTGCTCGGCCGGCCACACCTCGGTCCTCGCCGCCATGGCCGGCATCGAACTTCCCCTCCAGAGCCACCCGTTGCAGGCGCTCGTCTCCGAACTCCTGGAGCCGGTGCATCCGACGGTCGTCATGTCCAACGCCGTCCATGTGTACGTCAGCCAGGCGCACAAGGGCGAGCTGGTGATGGGCGCCGGCATCGACGCGTACAACTCCTACACCCAGCGCGGCGCGTTCCACATCATCGAGGAGCAGATGGCGGCCGCCCTGGAGCTCTTCCCGGTGTTCGCCCGCGCCCACGTGCTGCGCACCTGGGGCGGCATCGTCGACGTCAGCCCCGACGCCTCGCCCATCGTCGGCCTCTCCCCGGTCGGCAACCTCTACCTCAACTGCGGCTGGGGCACCGGCGGTTTCAAGGCGACCCCGGGCGTCGGCTGGGTCTACGCCCACACCATCGCCCACGACACGCCCCACGCCCTGAACGCCCCGTTCTCGCTCGACCGTTTCACCACCGGCGCGCTCGTCGACGAGCACGGCGCGGCCGCGGTGGCCCACTAGGAGCCGACCCATGCTGCTGATCTCCTGCCCGTGGTGCGGGCCCCGCGACGAGGCCGAGTTCCACTACGGCGGCCAGGCCCACGTGCCCTACCCCGAGGACCCGGCCGCCCTCACCGACGAGGAGTGGGCCCGCTACCTGTTCTTCCGCGACAACCCCAAGGGACCTTTCGCCGAACGCTGGAGCCACGCGGCGGGCTGCCGCAAGTGGTTCAACGCGGTACGGAACACGGCGACGAACGAGATCCTGGCGGTGTACAAGACGGGCGAGCCGCGCCCGGAGACGTTCCAGCCGCGCCCGGCCATGTCTCAGTCGGCTCCGGTCACCTCCCAGCCGCGCCCGGCCACGTCTCAGCCGGGTCCCGTCACCTCTCAGCCGAGCGCGGTCGCTTCTCAGCCCGGTCCGGCACCATCAGCCCGTCCGGCGACTGAGGACGAGGCCGTTCAGGCCGAAGGGGGGTCTGGGGGCGCAGCCCCCAGCGGGGTCGAAGGAGCCGGGCCCCTTCAGGAGGGGACGGGTAGGAGCGGCGGGGGCGCAGCCCAACCGTTCCGCACCCCCACCGGCGGCCGCATCAACCGCGAAGAACCCCTCACCTTCACCTTCGACGGCAAGGAGTACCGCGGCTACCGAGGCGACACCCTCGCCTCCGCCCTCCTCGCCAACGGCGTCATCCAGGCCGGCACCAGCATCAGACTCGGCCGCCCCCGCGGCATCTTCTCCGCCGGCGTCGAGGAACCGAACGCGGTCGTCCAGATCGAGGCCCCCTTCCCCGAGCCCATGCTCCCCGCCCCCGCCGTCGAGCTGTACGACGGCCTGGTCGCGAGCAGCCTGCCCGGCCAGGGCCGCCTCGCCACCCAACCCGACCCCGCCCGCTACGACGCCGTGCACGCCCACTGCGACCTGCTGGTCGTCGGCGCCGGACCGGCCGGTCTCGCGGCCGCGGCGGCGGCAGCGGACAGCGGCGCCCGCGTCATCCTCGCCGACGACCAGCCCGAGCCGGGCGGCAGCCTGCTCGGCACCGGCGAGCACCTCGACTGGGTCGCCGAGACCCGCGCCCGGCTCGACCTCGCGCCCGAGGTGCGCGTCCTGCGCCGTACCACCGTCTTCGGCTACTACGACGACAACCACCTGCTCGCCGTCGAGCGCCGCACCAGCCACCTCGGCGCCGACGCCCCCGAGAACGTCTCCCGCGAGCGGGTCTGGCGCATCCGCGCCCGGCGCGTGGTCCTCGCGACCGGCGCGCACGAACGCTCGCTGGCGTTCGGAGACAACGACCGCCCCGGTGTGATGCTGGCGGCTTCGGCCCGGACGTACCTGCACCGCTACGGGGTCGTCCCCGGCCGGCACGCGGTGGTGTTCACCACCAACGACAGCGCCTACGCCGCCGCGCTCGACCTCGCAGAAGCCGGCGTGCACATCGCGGCGATCGTCGACCCGCGGCCCGAGCCGGGAGAGTGGGCGCGGCGGGCCGGGGCCGCGGGGATCGAGGTGCTCGCCGGGCACGCGGTGACCGGCACGGAGGGCGCCGCCCGGCTCACCGCCGTGACCGTCGCCCCGTACGGACACAGCGCCGGGCAGCGGGAGTTCGCCGTCGACCTGCTGCTGGTCTCCGGCGGCTGGAACCCGGTCGCGCACCTGTTCAGCCAGTCCGGCGGCAAGCTCCGCCACGACGACACGCTCGGCACGTTCGTTCCCGACAGCGCCCGTCAGGCGGTCGAGGCCGCGGGCAGCGCCAACGGCGCCTTCGACCTCGCCGCGGCCCTCACCGAGGGTGCGACGGCCGGCGCCCGCGCCATCGAGGCGGAGGGCTACACCGCCGCCACACCCGCCCTGCCGGCCGTGGCCGTCCAGCCGTACACCCCACCCCTGCCGGTCTTCACGATCCCCGCCCCCACCGGCGCGCCCCGGTTCGTCGACCTCCAGCGTGACGTCACCGTCGACGACCTGGCACGCGCCACCGGGGCGGGACTGCGCTCGGTGGAGCACACCAAGCGCTACACCACCGCCGGCACCGGCGGTGACCAGGGTCGCACGGCCGGCGTGCTGGCGAGCGGGGTCGTCGCCGAACTCCTCGGCGTGGACATCTCGGCGCTGGGCCTGCCGACCTTCCGCCCGCCGTACACACCGGTGTCCTTCGCCGCCCTCGCCGGCCGCGACCGCGGCGCGCTGAGCGACCCGGTCCGCACCACCGCCCTGCACGCCTGGCATGCCGAGCACGGCGCGCTGTTCGAGAATGTCGGCCAGTGGAAGCGGCCCTGGTACTACCCCCGGCCCGGCGAGGACATGGAGACCGCGGTACTGCGCGAGTGCCGCGCCGCCCGCGAGGGCGTCGCCTTCATGGACGCCTCCACCCTCGGCAAGATCGACGTACAGGGGCCGGACGCCGCGGTCCTCCTCGACCGGCTCTACACCAACATGATGAGCACCCTGAAGGTCGGCATGATCCGCTACGGCGTGATGTGCCGTCCGGACGGCATGGTCTTCGACGACGGCACGGTCATCCGGCTCGAGCAGGACCGCTTCCTGGTCACCACCACGACCGGCAACGCAGCCGCCGTACTGGACTGGATGGAGGAGTGGCTGCAGACGGAGTGGCCCGACCTGAAGGTGCACTGCACCTCCGTCACCGAGCAGTGGGCCACCGTCGCCCTGGTCGGTCCGAAGTCCCGCGAGGTCCTCGGTTCCCTCGCGCCCGAACTGGCCGTCTCCAACGACGACTTCCCGTTCATGGCGTGGCGGGAGACGACCGTGGCGGGCATCGGGGCGCGGGTCTGCCGCATCTCCTTCTCCGGCGAACTCGCCTACGAGATCAACGTCTCGCCCTGGGAGGCACTCGCCCTGTGGGAGGCGCTGTACGAGGCCGGCGCCGCGTACGGCATCACCCCGTACGGCACGGAGACCATGCACGTCCTGCGCGCCGAGAAGGGCTACCCGATCATCGGCCAGGACACCGACGGCACGGTCACCCCGCAGGACCTCGGCATGAGCTGGGCGGTGTCGAAGAAGAAGCCCGACTTCATCGGCAAGCGCTCCTACGCCCGCCCCGACACCGTCCGCCCCGACCGCAAGCACCTCGTCGGCCTGCTGCCCGAGGACCCGGCCGACTTCCTGCCCGAGGGCACCCACCTGGTCGCCGACAGCGAACTGCCCGCCCCGCCGGTGCCGATGCTCGGGCACGTCACCTCCAGCTACCGCAGTGCGGCGCTCGGCCGTGCCTTCGCGCTCGCCCTGATCAAGGGCGGCCGGGAACGCATCGGCGAACGCCTCTACGCGCCCGTCGGTGACCGTCTGGTCCCGGTGACCGTCGCCAGTCCCGTCCTCTTCGACCCCGAGGGAGCCCGCCGCGATGGCTGACACCGCCCTGACCGCACGGCAGCGCAGCCCCCTGGCGCACGCCGCCGCACGCCTGGCCGCCACGACCCGTGCCTCCCGGGGAGCGATCCGCCTGGCCGAACTGCCCCTGCTGGCGCAGGTGGACGTGCGGCTCGACGCCAAGGGCCCGGCCGCGGACGCCGTCGGGCTCGCCCTGGGCCTCCAACTCCCCCTGGAGCCCAACACCGTCGTCCACGCCGGGGAGGTCACCGTGGTGTGGCTCGGCCCCGACGAATGGCTCGTGGTGGGCCGGCCCGGCACCCAGCGGGAGCTGGAGGGCCGGATCCGCGAGGCGGCCGGGGACGAGCACGTGTCCGTCACCGACGTCTCCGCCCAGCGCACCACCCTGCTGGTCGGCGGGCCACGCGCCCGCGACCTGCTGGCCCACGGCTGCTCGCTGGACCTGCACCCGCGGGCCTTCGGCCCCGGGCGCTGCGCCCAGACGACGCTGGCCCGCACCCAGGTCGTCCTCGTGGCCCGCGACGAGTCAAGGGCGGGTTTCTGGGTCCTGGTGCGGTCCTCCTTCGCCGGCTATCTGACGGACTGGCTGCTGGACGCGGCCGTGGAGCACCGGTGAGGGGCACGGTGGCCACGACGCCCCCGGCGGGGTCCCCGTGACCGCCACGGCCCCTTCCCTCACCGCGTCCCGCCCGGGCATGCCGCAGCTGTACCCGTCCGGGCTGCCGCGGCCCGGGCGGACGCTGGTGATGGGCGTCGTCAACGTCACCCCGGACTCGTTCTCCGACGGCGGGCTCTGCCACGCTTCTGACGCGGCGGTCGCGCACGGGATGGTCCTGCTGGAGCAGGGCGCCGACATCGTGGACGTGGGCGGGGAGTCCACCCGGCCCGGCGCGGCCCGCCCGACGGTGGAGGAGGAGCTGCGGCGCGTCCTGCCGGTCGTGCGGGAGCTGGCCGGGGCCGGGGCGACCGTCAGCGTCGACACCATGCGGGCCGAGGTCGCCGCCCGCGCCCTGGAGGCGGGAGCGCGGCTGGTCAACGACGTCTCCGGCGGCCTCGCCGACCCGGCGCTGCCGGCGCTGATGGCCCGGGCGCAGGTGCCGTACGTCGTCATGCACTGGCGCGGCCACTCCGCCGGCATGCAGGCCAATGCCGTGTACGACGACGTCGTGACCGATGTGGCCGACGAGCTGCGCCTGCGGATCGACGCCGCGCTGGAGGCGGGGATCCGGCCGGACCGCCTGGTCGTCGACCCCGGGCTGGGCTTCGCCAAGACGGCCGAGCACAACTGGCAGCTGCTGGGCCGTCTCGACGAGATCCGGGCGCTGGGCCTGCCCGTCCTCGTGGGCGCGTCCCGCAAGTCCTTCCTGGGCCAGGTGCTGGCCGATCCGGTAACGGGACGGCCGCGCCCGGCGCCCTTGCGGGACACGGCGACGGCCGCGGTCTCCGTGCTCGCCGCCGCACAGGGTGTCTGGTGCCTGCGCGTGCACGACGTGACCTCCACGCTCGACGCGGTACTGGTGACGGCCCGCTGGGGCGCCTAGGCCGGGCCCGCGCCGCGAGGGGTGCCCACCGGCCACTCCGCACTGCCGGCGCGGGCAGGGCGTCGGCCCTGACGAGCACGCCGCCCCCCCCGGGCCCGCGGACCTGCTCGGCCGGTCGGCGGGCGTGAGTCCTCGCTAGCATCCAGTCATGGCAACGGAACCGAGCGCGTGCGGCCCGAACCGGCCGGATCCCGCCGACGGCCCGACGGGGTCGGTCTTCGACACCGTCGTGGACCGCAGGTCCTCCAACTCGATGAAGTGGGCCTGCGCCGACCAGTTCCTCGACCCCGGCGAGGCCGCGGCGGACCCGCTGCCGATGTGGGTCGCCGACATGGACTTCCGGGCTCCCCAGGCCGTGCTCGACGCGCTGCACGAGGCCGTGGACCACGGTGTCTTCGGGTACCCCGGAGGTGCCACCGACAGCTACCTCGACGCCGTGACCGGCTGGCAGGCGAAGCGTTTCGGCTGGGAGGTGCCCCGCGAGTGGGTGCTGCAGACGGCGGGCATCATCACCACGCTCAAGACGGCCGTGCAGGCGTTCTCCGCGCCCGGCGACTCGGTCCTGATCCAGCCGCCGGTGTACGCGCACTTCCACGACGACGTACGGCTCAACGGCCGGCACCTCGCGTTTGCCCCACTGGAGCGGACCGACAACGGTTACCGGTTCGACGCCCGGACCTTCGAGGCCGCGATACGGCCCGACACGAGACTGTTCGTCCTGAGCCACCCCCACAACCCCACCGGCAACGTCTGGACCGAGGACGAGCTGACGGCCATGGGTGAGATCTGTGCCCGCCACGGAGTCCTGGTCGTCTCCGACGAGGTCCACCAGGACCTCGTCATCAACCCGGACAAGAGGCACGTCCCCTTCGCCTCGCTCGGCCCGGGCTTCGCGCGCAACAGCATCACGTGCACCGCCCCCAGCAAGACCTTCAACCTCCCGGGCCTGCAGAGCGCCAACGTCTTCGTGCCCGACGCGAGGCTGCGCGGGGAACTGGCCCGGCAGTACGAACGCAATGCGTTCCCGCTGGTCAACGTGCTCGGCATGGTCGCCGCCGAGGCGGCCTACGCGTACGGCGAGCCGTGGCTGGAGGAGCTGCTGACCTATCTGCGCGGCAACCACGCCCGCTTCGCGCAGGCGGTGAACCACGGCACCTCGAAGGTCCGGGTCCTGCCGGCGGACTCCCTCTATCTGGCGTGGATGGACTGCCGGGGTCTGGGGATGGACGCCGAGTCCCTGGACTCGTTCATGCTCACCCGGGCACGGCTGTGGCTGGACAAGGGACAGAAGTTCGGCGTCGAGGGCCACGGCTACATGCGGGTGAACCTCGGCTGCCCCCGCGCCACGGTCGACGAGGCGATCCGGCGCCTGCTCACGGCGGTCACCGGTACGGCCTGAGGCGCCACCGGAGGCGATGACCACCGACGGCGTGCCGCCGGCCACCCCTGCCAGGAGACAGGGCCGGACTCAGCCGACGTATCCCATACGGTGGCTGATCTCCTGCGCGCCCTTGACCAGCAGGGGTGCCAGCTCGTGCATCCGTTCCTCGGTGAAGCGGTACGCGGGTCCGGAGGCGCTGAGCGCGGCGACGACCTCGCCGTGGTGGGCGCGGATCGGGGCCGCCACGGCATGCAGCCCTATCTCCAGCTCCTCCAGCGTCACCGCGTACCCGCGCTCCCGTGCCTCGGCGAGATCCTTCTCCAGCTTCGTCCGGGCGGTCAGCGTGCGCGGCGTGAGCTTCGGCAGCCCGGATGTCTCGAGCACCTCGTCGCGCCGCGCGGCCGGCAGATGGGCGAGGAGGATCTTGCCGCTGGACGTGGCGTGCACCGGGGTGAGCTGCCCGACCCAGTTGTGGGTGCCGACGGCGCCCGGTCCGCGCACCTGGTACAGGTTGACGGCGTAGTGCTCCTGCAGGACGGCGATGTTGACGGTCTCGCCGATCTCCTCGCTGAGCCGCTCGCACACCTCCCGGCCCTGCTGGGTGATGTCGAGGCGGCCCGTGACCGCGCCGGCCAGGCGGACGATCCCGAAGCCGAGCCGGTACTTGCCGCGCTCGCCCGACTGCTCCACGAGACCGCGCGCCTCCAGGGCGCCGAGCAGGCGGAACGCGGTCGACTTGTGGACGTCTATCTCGGCGGCCACCTCGCTGACGCCTGCCTCCCCGCGGTGGGCGAGGATCTCCAGGACGCTGACGGCACGGTCGACGGACTGCACCCCGCTCACCGCCGGAGCCGCCGTTTCGCTCTCTGCGATGTAGTTGCTCATGACGCAACTATACGCACGGCAGGGCGCCGTGAACCCGGCTTCGCACAGGGAGAATACGACGACTCCGGGGTCCGTGGGGGCCGTCCATGGCGGCCGGCTTCAGCCGAAGACGACCGTGCAGCGGCCGTTCACCAGGACACGGTTCTCACTGTGCCACTTCACGGCGCGCGCGAGGACCCGGGCCTCGACGTCGCGGCCCATGGTGACCAGGTCGTCCGGCGCGTGGGAGTGGTCGACGCGGACCACGTCCTGCTCGATGATCGGGCCCTCGTCGAGGTCCGGGGTGACGTAGTGCGCCGTAGCGCCCACGAGCTTGACGCCGCGTTCATGGGCCTGGACGTAGGGCCGCGCGCCCTTGAAGCTCGGCAGGAACGAGTGGTGGATGTTGATGGCCCGCCCGTCGAGCTGCTTGCACAGGTCGTCGGAGAGGATCTGCATGTAGCGGGCGAGCACCACCAGGTCGATGCCGAGTTCGCCGACCAGCTCCAGCAGCCTGGCCTCCGCCTGCGCCTTGGTGTCCTTGGTGACCGGGATGTGATGGAAGGGGATGCCGTAGTTACGGGCCAGCGGCTCGAAGTCGCGGTGGTTGGAGACGATCGCCGGGATCTCGATGTTGAGCGCGCCCGTGGACTGGCGGAAGAGCAGGTCGTTCAGGCAGTGGCCGAACTTCGACACCATGATCAGCGTCCGGGGCGGGGTCGCCGCGTCGTGCAGCTGCCAGGTGATCCGGTAGGCCTCGGCGACCGGGCCGAAGCCGGTGCGCAGCTGGTCAAGACTGACGCCCGGATGTGAGACGTCGAAGTGCACCCGCATGAAGAAGCGGTCCTGGAGACGGTCGTCGAACTGCCGGCTCTCCAGGATGTTGCCGGAGTGCCGGACCAGAAAGCTGGTGACGGCGTGGACGAGGCCGGCCCGGTCGGGGCACGAGAGGGTGAGGACGAACTCGCGGCCGGGCTGCGGGCGAGGAGACATGGCATCCTCCGAGGGTGCGTAATACGCAACAGTGAGAGTGATACGCAACATCGTCCCGTGGGGGCGGGTGGCGGTCAAGGGGTACGTCCTGCAGAGTGCGCTGCGATGCACAGTGCGCAACAACTGGCGGCGACGCAGAAGTCACGACAACCCGACCTGACCACGGGGAACACGGCGCCGCCGCCCCGGTCGGCATCTTCATCGGCGGCCTGTGCTCGGCTCTGAACCCGGCCCCGCTCATCACTTGACACTGCTCAGCCACAGGGACGACAGTGTGGCTGTTTCTTATGGCGAAGTTCATTCCTTATTGCGCAACAAGGCGACGCCAACGAGGAGATCGGCAAGTGACACACGAGGTACGCGCCGCCGTCGCCCTGCACAAGGGCGCCCCGGTCTCGGTGGAGACCGTCCTGGTGCCGGACCCCGGCCCCGGTGAGGTCCTGGTCGAGGTCGAGGCCTGCGGCGTCTGCCACACCGACCTGCACTACAAGCAGGGCGGGATCAGTGACGACTTCCCCTTCCTGCTCGGGCACGAGGCGGCCGGCGTGGTCGAGTCCGTCGGCGACGGTGTCACCCACGTCGCGCCCGGCGACTTCGTGGTCCTCAACCGGCGTGCGGTGTGCGGCCAGTGCCGGGCCTGTCTGCGTGGCCGGCCCTGGTACCGCTTCGCCACCCACAACGCCTCGCAGAAGATGACCCTCGCCGCCACCGGCCAGGAGCTCTCCCCGACGCTCGGCATCGGCGCGTTCGCGGAGATGACCCTCGTCGCCGCCGGCCAGTGCACCAAGGTCGACCCGGCCGTCTCCCCGGCCGTCGCCGGGCTGCTCGGCTGCGGGGTGATGGCCGGTTTCGGTGCCGCCGTCCACACCGGCGGCGTCGGCCGTGGCGACTCGGTCGCCGTGATCGGCTGCGGCGGCGTGGGCATGGCGGCGATCGCGGGCGCAAGGGCCGCCGGAGCGCGCCGCATCATCGCCGTCGACGTCGACGAGCGGAAGCTGAAGTGGGCCGAGCGGTTCGGCGCCACCGACACCGTCGACTCCTCCAGGACCGACGCCGTCGAGGCCGTCCGCGGCCTCACCGGCGGCTTCGGCGCCGATGTCGTCGTGGACGCGGTCGGCCGCCCCGAGACGTACCGGCAGGCCTTCTACGCCCGCGACCTCGCCGGCACCGTCGTGCTGGTCGGTGTGCCCGCGCCGGGGTCGGCCGTCGAACTGCCCCTGCTGGACGTCTTCGGCCGCGGTGGGGCACTGAAGTCCTCCTGGTACGGCGACTGCCTGCCCTCCCGGGACTTCCCCGCACTGATCGGCCTCTATCTGCAGGGCCGCTTCGATCTGAAGGACTTCGTCACCGAGACGATCGTCCTGGACGACGTCGAAGCCGCGTTCGACAGCATGCGCCGCGGTGACGTCCTGCGCTCGGTGGTCGTCCTGTGACGGCGCGGACCGGGCGCCCCGCCACCGTCCGCCGGCACCGCGTCCGGCGCTGAGCCGGGCACGAGCAAAGACCCCACCATCGGCACGACTTCAGGAGAGGGACAGATGGCCACTTCCTACGATGTGATCGTCGTCGGTCTGGGCGGGATGGGCAGCGCGGCCGCCTACCACCTGGCCGCCCGCGGGCAGCGCGTGCTCGGCCTGGAACGCTTCGGCCCCGCCCACGACCTCGGCTCCAGTCACGGCGGCTCCCGGATCTACCGGCAGGCCTACTTCGAGGACCCGGCCTATGTGCCGCTGCTGCTGCGCGCCCGTGACCTGTGGGAGAAGCTGGCCGTCGACTCCGGCCGCGAGGTCTTCACCGAGACCGGCGGTCTGATGATCGGCCGGGAGGACAGCGCCGCCTTCGCCGGCACCCTGCGCAGCGCGCACGAGTGGGGCCTGGACCACGAGGTCCTCGGCGCCGCCGACCTCCGGCGCCGCTTCCCGACGTTCACGCCGGCGCCCGAGGACGTCGCCTTCTTCGAGCGCGGGGCCGGCGTGGCCCGGCCGGAGGCCACCGTCACTGCCCACCTGGAGCTGGCGCGGGCCCACGGCGCCGACCTGCACTTCGCCGAACTCGTCCTCGGCTGGGAGGCCGACGGCCCCGGCCGCAAGGCGTGGGTGGTCACCGACCGCGGCGCCTACACCGCCGACCGACTGGTGTTCGCACCCGGCGCCTGGGCGCCCAGGCTGCTGTCCGGCCTGGGCGTGCCGGTGACGGTGGAGCGTCAGGTCATGTACTGGTTCCAGCCCGAGGGCGGCACCGGCCCGTTCACCACCGACCGGCACCCGGTCTACATCTGGGAAGACCCCGACGGCACCCAGATCTACGGCTTTCCCGCGCTGGACGGCCCCGGCGGCGGCGCCAAGGTCGCCTTCTTCCGCAAGGGCGGCGCCGCCGACCCCGACACCCTCGACCGGGAGATCCACGCGGAGGAGGTCGCGGCGATGGCCGCGTACCTGCGTTCGCGCATCCCCTCTCTGCCCGGCCGCTTCCTCAAGGGTGCGGCCTGCATGTACAGCACCACCCCGGACGAGCACTTCGTCCTCGCCCAGCACCCGGACCACCCGCAGGTGACCGTGGCCTGCGGCTTCTCCGGACACGGGTTCAAGTTCGTCCCCGTGATCGGCGAGATCATCGCAGACCTGGCCACCGCCGGCACCACCGAACACCCCATCGCCCTCTTCGACCCGCGCCGTGTGCGGGTCTGACGCCCACTTCCGAGGTGACCGCCATGACGACCACCAGCCTTCCGTCCAGCCTGATCGCCACCCTGTCGGGGGAGTACTACACCGATCCAGAGGTCTTCGCCCTGGAGCAGGAACGCGTCTTCGAGACCATGTGGTTCTGCGTGGCCCGCGCCTCGGAGCTGGCGAAGCCCGGCCAGTTCCGCACCGTCCAGGTGGGCCGGGAGAGCGTCCTGGTCTCCCGCTCCCGGGACGGCTCCGCCAAGGCGTTCCTGAACGTCTGCCGGCACCGCGGCGCCAAGCTGTGCACAGAGGAGTCCGGCGAGGTCAGGCGCGCCTTCCAGTGCCCGTACCACGCCTGGACCTACGGCCTGGACGGCAAGCTGGTCGCCGCACCCAACCTGACCTCGATGCCGGACCTCGACCGCACCGCGTACGGCCTGATCAACGTCCATGTGCGCGAGTGGCTCGGCTATGTGTGGGTGTGCCTCGCCGACACGCCGCCGTCCTTCGAACAGGACGTCATCGGCGCGGTGGTCGAGCGGCTCGGTGACACCGAGTCGATCGACAACTACGGGATCGAGGACCTGCGGGTCGGCCGGCGCATCACGTACGACGTGAAGGCCAACTGGAAGCTCATCATCGAGAACTTCATGGAGTGCTACCACTGCGCGACCATCCATCCCGAACTGACCGAGGTCCTGCCGGAGTTCGCCGACGGCTACGCCGCGCAGTACTACGTCGGCCACGGCGCCGAGTTCGGTGACGAGGTCAAGGGCTTCACCGTCGACGGCGGCGAGGGCCTGGACCGCATCCCCGGGGTCGCGGACGAGCAGGACCGCCGCTACTACGCGATCACGGTCAAGCCCCAGGTGTTCATCAACCTGGTGCCCGACCATGTGATCTTCCACCGGATGTACCCGCTGGCGCACGACCGCACGGTCGTCGAGTGCGACTGGCTGTACCTGCCGCACGTCGTGGAGAGCGGCACGGACGTCGACCGCTCGGTGGAACTGTTCCACCGGGTCAACCAGCAGGACTTCGACGCCTGTGAGCGCACCCAGCCGGGGATGAGCTCGCGGGCGTACGCCAAGGGTGGCGTGCTGGTGCCCAGCGAGCACCATATCGGTGCCTTCCACACCTGGCTGCAGGACAGGCTCGACGTCCACCCGGTGGGCTGACCCCGGCCGCTCCTCGTACCGCCCCGCTCGCCCGGCGCTGGTGCGTGCGCCGCACGGTCCGCGGCAAGGTCATCCGGAGCGAACGGGCGACGCGGAACTGTGACCGGTGTGATGCGACAGGCGCAACGACTTGCGCCATTCGGAACTGATGGCGCCCCTCCTCTTGACAGGCCTCCGTCGACGCCGAAAGCATGTTGCGTATAACGATCGTCGTTGTGCTATCTGAAACATATTGCCTGAACGGCACCCCGGAGGTCCCCATGAGCATCACCGTCGTCGGAGCGTCGCTGGCGGGACTGAGCACGGTCCGGGCCCTGCGCGCGGAGGGATACGACGGCGGGATCGCCGTCGTGGGGGAGGAGCGCCACCTTCCCTACGACCGGCCGCCGTTGTCCAAGGACTTCCTCAAGGGCACCCTCGACGCGGACGCGCTCGCGCTCGGCGACCCCGCGGAGTACGACGACCTGGACGTGCGGTGGCTGCTCGGCGAGCGCGCGGTGCGCCTCGATCCCGCGGACCGCTCGGTGACCCTCGCCTCGGGGCGCCGGCTGCACACCGACGGCGTCGTCGTCGCGACCGGCGCGAGCCCCCGCGCCCTGCCCGGCTCGGACGGCCTGGCCGGCGTCCACACGCTGCGCACCCTGGACGACGCCCGCGCCCTGCGGGACGAACTGGCCCTCGGCGGACGGCTGGTGGTGATCGGGGCCGGTTTCATCGGCGCCGAGGTGGCCTCCACCGCCCGCGGGCTCGGCCTCGACGTCACCGTCGTCGAGGCGCTCGACGTACCGCTGGAACGCCAACTGGGCCGCACCATGGGCCGGGTGTGCTCCTCCCTGCACACCGATCACGGAGTGCGCCTGCTCACCGGGACCGGCGTGGCCGGACTCACCGGCGACGGCCGGGTCACCGGGGTCCGGCTGACGGACGGGCGTGAACTGCCCGCCGACATCGTCGTGGTCGGCGTCGGCGTGCGGCCCGCCACCGACTGGCTCGCCGGCTCAGGCGTCCAGGCCGACGACGGCGTGGTGTGCGACGCCGGCTGCGCCACGAGTGTCCCCGGCGTCGTCGCCGTCGGTGACGTGGCCCGCTGCCCGCACCCCTTCACCGGCCGCTACGCCCGCATCGAGCACTGGAGCAACGCCACCGAACAGGCGACGGCCGCCGCCCGCACCCTGCTGACCGGGGTCTCGGCGTCCGTCCCGCGCCCCGCGCCCTACTTCTGGTCCGACCAGTACCAGGTGCGCATCCAGCTCGCGGGACATGTCGCGCCCGGCGCCGTACCCGAGGTCGTCGACGGCGACGTCGACAGCCGCTGCTTCACCGCCGTCTACCGGCGCGAGAACACTCCGGTCGCGGTGCTCTCCCTGAACCAGACGAAGCTGTTCAACCGCCTGCGCCGCACCCTCGTCCCCGCCGCCGCGCCCGCTGCCGTCTGAGTCGCGGGCCCGCAAGCGACAACCCCACCCCGCAGGGGCGTGCCCCGTGACACGCCCCGCCCGTCCCCCGGAGTATGGCGTGGCTATCAGCGTCTTCGACCTGTTCTCCATCGGCATCGGCCCGTCCAGCTCGCACACCGTCGGCCCCATGCGCGCCGCCGCGATGTTCGCCGCACGGCTGAAGACCGACGGCCTGCTCGCCCAGACCGCCGCCGTACGCGCGGAGTTGTTCGGCTCGCTCGGCGCCACCGGCCACGGCCACGGCACCCCGAAGGCCGTCCTGCTCGGCCTGGAGGGCAACAGGCCGCACACGGTCGACGTCGGCCAGGCCGACCTGGACGTCGAGCGCATCCGCGCCACCGGCCGCATCCGCCTGCTCGGCGCGGAGATCGGCCCCGCCCACGAGATCGGCTTCGACCCCGCGACCCAGCTCGTCCTGCACCGCCGCCGCTCCCTGCCGTACCACGCCAACGGCATGACCCTCTTCGCCTACGACGCCGACGGCGTGCCGCTGCTGGAGAAGACGTACTACTCCGTCGGCGGTGGCTTCGTCGTCGACGAGGACGCCGTGGGCGCCGACCGGATCAGACCCGACGACACACCGCTCACCCACCCCTTCCGCACCGGAGACGAACTGCTGGAGCTGACGAAGGAGACCGGGCTGTCGATCTCCGCGCTGATGCTTCAGAACGAGAAGGCCTGGCGCACCGAGGCACAGATCCGCGCCGGACTGCTGGAGATCTGGCGGGTGATGGAGGGCTGTGTCGCCACCGGCCTGTCCCGCGAGGGCATCCTGCCCGGCGGGCTGAAGGTGCGCCGGCGCGCCGCGGCGGCGGCCCGGGCGCTGCGCAGCGAGGGCGACCCGGCGGCTCGCGCGATGGAGTGGGTGACCTTGTACGCGATGGCGGTGAACGAGGAGAACGCCGCCGGCGGCCGGGTCGTCACCGCCCCGACCAACGGCGCGGCCGGCATCATCCCCGCGGTCCTGCACTACTACCTGACCTTCGTGCCCGGCGCGGACGAGGACGGCGTCGTCCGCTTCCTGCTCGCGGCCGGCGCCATCGGCCTGCTCTTCAAGGAGAACGCCTCGATCTCCGGCGCCGAGGTCGGCTGCCAGGGCGAGGTCGGCGCCGCCTGCTCCATGGCCGCCGGCGGTCTCGCCGAAGTGCTGGGCGGCACGCCCGCGCAGGTGGAGAACGCCGCCGAGATCGGCATGGAGCACAACCTCGGCCTGACCTGCGACCCGGTCGGCGGCCTGGTGCAGATCCCGTGCATCGAACGCAACGGCATGGCCGCGGTCAAGGCGGTCACCGCCGCCCGCATGGCCCTGCGCGGCGACGGCCGGCACCACGTCTCCCTCGACAAGGTCATCAAGACGATGAAGGAGACCGGCGCCGACATGAAGGTCAAGTACAAGGAGACCGCCCGCGGCGGCCTCGCCGTCAACGTCATCGAGTGCTGAGGAACCGAGGCACGCGCGTGAGAGCTTCTCCCGGACGCCGCCCCCGCCGCGTCGCGATGCTCAGTGTGCACACCTCGCCGCTGCACCAGCCCGGCACCGGGGACGCCGGCGGCATGAACGTCTACGTCGTCGAGCTCGCCCAACGCCTCGCCGCCCGCGGCATCGAGGTGGAGATCTTCACCCGGGCCACCTCAGCCGACCTCCCGGCCGACGTCACCCTCACCCCCGGCGTGCTGGTGCGGCACGTGACCGCCGGCCCGTACGAGGGCCTGGCCAAGGAGGATCTGCCGGCCCAGCTCTGTGCCTTCACGCACGGGGTGATCCGTGCGTGGGCCGGCCACCGCCCCGGCCACTACGACCTGCTCCACTCCCACTACTGGCTCTCCGGTCACGTCGGCCGCCTCGCCGCAGCGCGCTGGGGCGTGCCGCTGGTGCACTCCATGCACACCATGGCGAAGGTCAAGAACGCCGGCCTCGCCGACGGCGACACCCCCGAGCCCGCGATCCGGGTGACCGGCGAGAGTCAGGTCGTACGGGCCGCCGACCGGCTGATAGCCAACACCGAGCAGGAGGCGGACGACCTGCTGCGCCACTACGGCGCCGACACCGGCCGGGTCGCCGTCGTCCACCCCGGCGTCGACCTGGACCGCTTTCGGCCCGGCGCATTCGATGCGGCCCGGGCCCGGGCCTCGGCCCGGGCGCGCCTGGGGCTGCCGCAGGACGCGCTGATCCCGCTGTTCGCGGGGCGCATCCAGCCGTTGAAGGCACCGGACGTGCTGCTGCGCGCGGTGGCCCGGCTGCTGCGGGAGCGGCCGCGGCTGCGCGAGGGGATCGTCGTACCGGTCGTGGGCGGGCCGAGCGGCAGCGGCCTGGCCCGGCCTGAGGGACTGCACAAACTGGCGGCCGCGCTCGGCATCTCCGACGTCGTGCTGTTCCGGCCACCGGTCGGCCAGGACCGCCTCGCCGACTGGTACCGGGCGGCGTCCGTCCTGGTCATGCCCTCCCACAGCGAGTCCTTCGGCCTGGTGGCCCTCGAAGCCCAGGCCTGCGGCACCCCGGTGATCGCCGCCCGCGTCGGCGGCCTGCCGGTGGCCGTGCGCGACGGCGTGAGCGGCGTCCTCGTACCGGGCCACGACCCGGCGGACTACGCCCGCGTACTGAGCCGCTTCGCCGACGACCCCTCCCTCTCGACCCGCATGGGCACGGCCGCGGCCCGCCACGCCCGCTCCTTCGGCTGGGACGCGGCCGCGGCCGCGACGGCACAGGTGTACACGCAAGCCCTGCGGGAGCGCGGTCCGCGCGGCTGAAGCCGACCATGAGCTCCGGCCGCCGGCTCGCCCGCGGCTCGAACGCGTCACCCGCGGCTTGAACGCGGCGCCCGCGGTGCTTGATCGGCCACCCCTGCCGACCGATTCTGGACATCCCGCCTCGGGCGCCGCATCCGCGAACAGCAAGGACCGACCCATGGCAGACCTCTCGGAGACCACCGTGCCCTCCGGCACCCCCATCGGTATGGCACCGGCGGCTCCCGTCTCGCGGGGCGTGCGCCGCATCACGGTGCAGGCCGGCCCCGTCACCCTCTCCGGGCTCAGCAGCGAGCCCCCGCACGGGCCGCCCCGCGCTCTCGTCGTCGCCCTGCACGGCGGCGGCACGAGCGCGGGGTACTTCGACGGGCAGGCGCACCCCGACCTGTCCCTGCTGACCCTCGGCGCGGACCTCGGACACCGGGTGGTCGCACTCGACCGCCCCGGATACGGCGCGTCCGCCGCCGAACTGCCCGAGGGGCGGACCCTCGTCGAGCAGGCGGCCGACATCGCGGCCGCGGTACGGCAGTTGGCCTGCGACGGCCCCGTGGGCGGCGGTGTCCTGCTGCTCGCCCACTCCTTCGCCGGCAAGCCGGCCTTCCTGCTCGCCGCCGAGCACGCCCCGGGCATGCTGCTGGGCCTGGACGTGTCGGGATGCGGCACTCGACTCGCCGTGCCCTACGACCAGGTGCGGCACGGCCGGAACGGGCGGCGGCTCAACTGGGGGCCGCTGAGCCTGTACCCGCCCGCCACCTTCCAGGCCGCCGCGACGGTCGTCGCCCCGATGCCGCCGCGCGAGGCGGAGTCGGCCGGCGACTGGGAGCGGCTGTCGGCCGATGTGCTGCCCCGGGTCAGGGTGCCCGTCCGGCTGACGTTCGCCGAGCACGAGGCGTGGTGGCGGCACGGCGACGAGGACGTCGCCGACATGGTCGGCCGGCTGACCGCCGCGCCCCGCGTGCGCGTGGACCGGATGCCCGGCGCGGGCCACAACATCAGCCTCGGCTGGGCCGCGCGGACGTATCACCTCAGGGCCTTGGCGTTCGCGGAGGAGTGCCTGAGGCGCACCGCTTGACCGGTCCTGCCGAGGGCCTGCCCGAGGCCGCCGGCCGACGACCGGCCGGGGCGATGCGACCAACGGCCGTTTACCTGCCGGCCCCACGGGTCACCCCTTGAGGACACAGGCGCGTGGAGGGAGTCCGTCGTGGTGGACAGCACGGCCACAGGGAACGATCCGGCAGGGCTCGACGAGTGCCGCGTCGACGCCGTCGACGTACACGCCTTCGAGGTGCCCACCGACGGCCCCGACGGCACGGAGCAGGACGGCACCCTGGAGTGGGACTCCACGACGATGGTGCTGGTCAGGGTGCACGCCGGCGGCACCTGCGGCCTCGGCTACACCTACGGGGACGTGTCGGTCGCCGCGTTCGTCGAGTCCCTCCTCGCTCCCCTCCTGAAGGAGCAGCAGGTCACCTCACCGCCGGCGCTGTGGCACCGCATGGGGCGGCAGATCCGCAACGCCGGCCGCCCCGGCGTCGGTGCCATGGCCCTCTCCGCCGTGGACGTCGCCCTGTGGGACCTCAAGGCACGGCTGCTGGACCTGCCGCTCCTGCACGTGCTGCCCGCATTCCACGACCGTGTCCCGGTGTACGGCAGCGGCGGCTTCACCAACTACCCCCTGGACCGGCTCGCCGAGCAACTCGGCGCGTGGACCGACCAGGGCATCCCGCGGGTCAAGCTGAAGACCTCGCGGGAGCCGGAGCGCGACCCGCAGCGGCTGACGGCCGTACGCAAGGCGGTGGGCGACGCACCCGAGATCTTCACCGACGCCAACGGGGCGCTGAGCCGCAAGGAGGCGCTGTACTGGGCCCGCCGGTTCCACGAGGAGTGGGACGTGCGGTGGTTCGAGGAGCCCGTCTCCTCCGCCGACCTGGAGGGCCTGCGCAGGCTGCGCGAACAGGGCCCCGGACGGCTGGAGATCGCGGCGGGGGAGTACGCCTACACCACCCAGGACTTCACCAACCTCGTCGAGGGCCCCGCCGTGGACTGCCTCCAGGCCGACGTCACCCGCTGCGGCGGCATCACCGGCGTCCTCGAGACGGCCGGCCTGGCAGCCGCCCACCACCTGGACCTGTCGGCCCACTGCGCGCCGGCGCTCTCGGCCCACGCGTTCTGCGCCGTACGCCGGCTGCGGCACCTGGAGTACTTCCACGACCACGTCCGTGTCGAGCACCTGCTGTTCGACGGCACGCTGTCCCCCGACGGCGGCGCCCTGCGCCCCGACCCCTCCCGCCCCGGCCTCGGCCTGGAGGTCAAGTGGCCCGACGCCGAGCGCTACCGCGTGTACGGGTCCCGGAAGGCCTGATCCCAGGTCCCCGAGAACCGGAGCCGCGATCACCCGGACGCGCCCCGGCGCCGCGCCGCTGGAGCACGAGCGCGGCCGGAGCCGCGGTGAAGACGGAGCAGGTGCCGACCGTCACCCGTCCCGGCACCGGGGCGATGCATCCCATCCAGCGCGGCGCCATCATCGACACCCCGGGCCGCGCGCGGATCGTGCAGCGCCTGCTGGGCGACCATCTGACCCGTTCCGTCCGCCCGATGGTCCTCGTCACCACCCCCCGGCCTGGACGGCGTCGCCTACCGCGCCCAGGCCCGCACCGCGGTCGAGGCACTGCGCCCGCAGACCGTGCTGACCGTCCCCACCGCGCGGGGCACCGCCGCGCGTGGTCCCGGCCCCGCACACCGCGGCCGTCCGGGGCGCCGCCCGACTCCTGCACGTGGCCCCAGGGTCTTTCGTTTGGATCAGGCCGGATCAGGGAGCGGGGTCTGGCAGCCGTGGATCGCAAGGCGGAGGAGGGCGCCATGGCAACCGACGACAACGCGGCGAGGCGCGGTGCCAGACCCCGCGAGCCCGGCATGATCCAAACGAGAGGCCCTAGGCCATCCGTCCACACTGCCACCCACGCCCGGGCTCACCACGGTCCTCTGAGGGCACGCGGTCCCCGCCGCAGGGGCGGTGCGACCTGCCAGGCCGCCCGCAGGAGGGAGAAGCAGGGATCGCCGGTGAGGGCGTCCAGGTCGGGGTCCGTGTCCGCCGCCCAGGCCGCGTAGCCGTCGGGGCGGACCAGCACGGCACCGGGCAGCCCGTCCACCGGCTCCGCGCGGACGGCGCCGAGACCGGGCGGGAGGATCCCGGCGAGGTCGAGCAGGACGGGCCTGCCCGACCGGAACAGCGCCGGGTCGACGCTCGGGACCCGGTGACCGGTCAGCGGGTGGCCGCCGCACCGACGGTGGCCGCCCTGGCACGCCAACCTCGGGCGGGTAACGGGGACTTGGTCACGGTCGGGTCCTTTCGGTGTCGTCCGGGGGCCGGTCCGCGCGGAACGGGGCCTGGACGGTGTCGAGGAAGCCGAGTCCGGCGGGCAGCGCGTCCGGGACCCGGTTCGTCAAGGGACCTTCACGCTAGAGCGGGGCCCGGCGCCGCTCACTCGGCTGGCAGGCGGCTCGCCGCTGGGGCCAACCCTCGTACGGAGGCGGTGGGTTGCCCCCTGCACGGCCCGCGGGGCGGCGCGCCGGCCCACGGCCGGACTCGATGCCGGGCGCGCACGGCAGCGGACCGGTCGCGAAGATCGCGGAACGGCCCGACGAGCACCGTTCGATACCCCCTACGGGTACACCGTGTCCCGATCCCGTACCGCGGCGATCGCCGGGCACCACCTCCGCCCGGGCCCGGCCGCCGTCCTCACGTGCAGGGCGCTGCACACTGGAGTACATCCACCCGTAGGGGTCCCAGAGCGGTGCCGGTCCCGCGGAAGGCGGCGGCCGGGCCGACCGCGGAGGTGCCATGCCCGATCCCGGCTCGCCCGCCCCACCTGGGTCCGCCCGGACCGCCGGCCCGTGGCGTCGCACCCTGCGCCGTCTCAGGCGCCGCCGCCCTGTGCCCGTCGGCCGGGTGCCCCGCGCGTCACAGCTGCGCATGCTGGTCGCGGTGCTGGACGACGCCGTGGCGGCGCTGTCGTCTGCCGACGTCGCGGTCGCCGCGTGCGGGGCGCCGGACGGTGCGACGTGGCAGGCCGCTCAGGGCTGCGGACGAGCCGCCCGGGGCTTCCACCGGCTGCGCGCACGCCTGGACGAGCTGCCGATCAGCGAGCCCGATCTGGTGGACGCGCGGGACGACGCGGGCAGGCTGCTGGCCTACCACCAGTGGATGGTGCACCAGGCCCTGAACCTGGCGTTCACCATCCACCCCGACGCCCGCACCGAGGCGGCACGGCTGGAACTGAACGGCCTGGGACGGCCCGCCGACCGCCTGCGACTGCTGCGGGACGCCCTCGACGAGACACGGGACGGCGAGCCGCGGCAGGGATGACTGGAGCGCCGCGGAGCCGATGCCCGGTGCGTGAGCACGGTGTCCCTTACGGTGACGATCGCCGCCGTACGTCCGTGAACGAAAAGGGGTGGGCACCGTGGCGTTCGCGGAGGCCGGCGGCGAGAACGTACCGTCCCGCGAAAGCGGGCGGCGGTCCTGGGCACCGCTGCTCGCAGTGTGCGCCGGGTACTTCATGGTCATCCTCGACCTGACCGTCATCAACGTCGCCGTGCCGGTGATCGGACGGGAGCTGTCGGCGTCCCTCACCGGCGTCCAGTGGATCACCGATGGCTACACCCTGGTCTTCGCCGGGTTCCTGCTCACCGCCGGCGCACTCGGTGACCGGCTCGGCAACCGCCGCGTCTTCTGCGCGGGTGTGGCGGTGTTCACCGTGTCCTCCCCCGCGTGCGCGCCGGCGCCGGGCACCCTGTTCCTGGTGGCCGCACGGCTGGTGGAGGGCCTCGGTGCGGCGCTGATCGTGCCGGCTCCCTGGCCCTGCTCCAGCAGGCCTACCCCCGGCCGGCGGCACGCTCGCGCGCCTTCGGGCTGTGGGGTTCCATGGCTGGCATCGCCGCGTCCGCCGGACCGTTGCTGGGCGGCCCGCTGGCCGCCACGGTCGGCCGGCGCTGGGTGTTCCTCGTCAACCTGCCCGTCGGAGCAGCCTGCCTGCTGCTGACCCTGCGGTACGTCGCGCCCTCGCCCCGGCGCGCCACCCGGTCCCTGGACCGGCCGGCGCAGTGCGCGGTGGTGTCGACGGTGGTCCTGCTGACCGCGGCACTCAACGAGGCGGGCCGGCGCGGCTGGTCCGACCCGGCCGTTCTCGCCGGACTCCTCCTGGCCGGGGCGGCCGCCGCGGCGTTCGCGGTACTGAGCGGCCGGCCCGCTTGCCCGCCCTTCCGCCGGGCATGCGCTCCCGCCCGATGGGCGGCGCCGCCGTCATCGGCCTGCTGTTCAACTTCGCCTTCTACGGCATGGTGTTCACCGCCAGCCTGGAGTTCAGCAACAGCGCGGTTACAGCGCCCTCGGCACCGGTCCCGCGCTGTTCCCGGCGGCGGCGATGACCATGTTCGTCCGTCCTGTCCGGGCGGCCGGCCCGCCGTACCGGGGACCGCCCACTGGTGGTCTGTGGCATGCTCCTGGCCTCCCTGGGGCTGGCCGGATGGGCGGCGGCGGGCGACCATCCCGCCTACGCGCTGCTGATCGCCCCCGATGTCGGCCGCCGGCTTCGGCACCTCCTTCGCCCTCACCGGCTGCACCACCACCGTGATGGCCGCCGCGCCCCCGGACCATGCCGGGACGGCCTCTGCCCGGTTCAACACCACCCGGCAGATCGGCAGCGCCACCGGCGTCGCGTTCGGCGGCAGCCTGCTCGCCACCGCCGACCACGCGGCCGGGCTGCGGCACAGCATGGCCATCGGAGCGCTCGCTTGTCTGACCGCCGCGGTGCCGGCGTGGCGATGCGTGCCGGCGCACTCCGCGACGAGGGCCTGGGACGAGCGCTCGCTGCGTGCGGGAGGCGGCTCTACAGTGACCTACGTCGAACCGGACCGGTCGGTCTCCTCCCCAAGGAGTGCAGCGTGCGTGACATCCTGCCGGCGCTGGAACGCTGGTACGCCTCCGGTGTCCCGTTCGGGCTCGCCACGGTCGTCGCGGTCAGCCGCAGTGCGCCGCGCGAGCCCGGCGCCGCCATGGCCGTGGGGCCGGACGACGAGGTCGTGGGGAGCGTGTCCGGCGGCTGTGTGGAAGGCGCGGTGTTCGAACTCGCGCAGGAGGTCGTCGCGAGCGGCGAGGCCCGCCTGGCGACCTTCGGATACAGCGACGAGGACGCCTTCGCGGTCGGGCTGACCTGCGGCGGCGAGATCACCCTGCTGGTGCGGCCCGTGACCCCGGCGGCGGACCCGGTGTTCGGGGCGCTCGCCGCGTCCGTCGCCGCCCGGGAACCGGTGACCCTGGCCATGGTCGTCGACGGCCCTGCCCCGCGCGGGGCCACTCTCGCGGTGTGGGCGGATCGCGTGGCCGGCACGCTGGGCACACCGGGCCTCGACGCGGCCGTCACCGCCGACGCGCGCGGCGAACTCGCCCTCGGTGCCACGGTCCAGCGGCACTACGGGCCGCGCGGAGAGCGCCGCGAGGACGAGGTCACCGTCTTCCTGCAGTCCTACGCGCCGCCGCCGCGCATGCTGGTCTTCGGCGCCATCGACTACGCGGCCGCCGTGGCCCGGATCGGCGACTTCCTGGGCTACCGGGTCACCGTGTGCGACGCCCGCCCCGTCTTCGCCACACCCAAGCGCTTCCCGGCCGGCGTCGAGGTCGTCGTGGACTGGCCGCACCGCTATCTCGCCGGGACCGTCACCGACGAGCGCACGGTGATCTGCGTGGTCACCCACGACCCCAAGTTCGACGTGCCGCTTCTCGAGGAGGCGCTGCGCCGGCCGGCCGCCTACATCGGCGCGATGGGCAGCCGCCGTACCCACGACGACCGGCTGGCGAGGCTCATGGAGGCCGGTGTCACGGCGCGGGAACTGTCCCGGCTGCGCTCGCCGCTCGGCCTCGACCTGGGGGCCCGCACCCCCGAGGAGGTCGCGGTGTCCGTCGCCGCCGAGATCGTCGCCCTGCGCTGGGGCGGCACCGGGACACCGCTCACCGCGACGAGCGGGGCCATCCACCCGCCCGCGGCCACCTGACGGCGAGCCGGCTCAGCGGGCGGGCTGCCGGCCGGGCGAGGCCGGAGAGGGCTCGCCCGGCCGGCAGGGGGTCACGGCGTCGGCGTCCTCCAGATGCCACGGCCGTGCGTGGCCACGTACACCTGGCCGCCGTCGGGACTCGGGGCGAGGTAGACCGCCGGCGCGGTGGGCAGGTTCGTGCCCAGGCGCGTCCAGTGGCCCGCCGAGGTGCTGGTGAACACGCCCAGGTCGGTGGCCACCACGAGGGTGCCGTCCCGGGTGATGAGCGCCGCGTTGGCCGGGGCGTCCGGGAAGGAGTCCGCGGCCGCGGGGTCACCGCTGACGTCCGTCCAGGTCGTGCCGCCGTCGGTGGTCTTCCAGACGTGGCCGTATCCGGCCCCGGGGCCCTCGTTCCAGTGCCGGGAGAAGCCGTTGACGACCGCGTAGACCGTCTTGCCGGAGGCGTCGGACGGGTCGATGGTCAGACCGGAGATGTAGCGGTTCGGGAAGGCGGCGGGCAGGCTCACCTGGTGCCAGGCGCCGCCGTAGTTGGTGGCGACACCGCGTCCGAAGGTCCCGTCGACCGCGGAGCAGGGGCCGCACCATGCCGCCCATGTCACGTGGCCCCGGCTGGCGACGGCCGAGGCGGAATGACCGGCGCCCAGGTCGAACAGCCGCGTCCAGTCGGCGCCCGAGGTGCTCTGCCAGGTCCTGGTGTTGCCCCAGACGTACTGGCCGCCCGCGACCCACAGACCGTTCGGGTCGGTCTCGTCCGCGGCGAACGGGGCGATGAAGCGGGCCCCCGGGTCGCCGGGCGCGATGTCGGTGATCACGTTCTCGGAGCCGTCGTCGCTCGCGGTGTAGCCGCAGTTGCCGGTGATCTGCAGCGCGAGGTCGACGTACTCCCCGACGGTCTGGCAGCCGTTGGCGGGGTTGACCAGCTGGTCGCCGCCGTCTCCGCCGAACGGCGAGACCATCTCACCGTCCGGGTTCAGCCGCTGCCCCTGGTAGGTGGCGCCCTTGGGGGTGAGCAGCGAGACGCCGTTGTCCTGCAGACCGCCCCAGACGGCGTCGCCGCTGCCGTCGGTCATCCGGCCCGCGCGCACCGAGTAGTACTGGAGATTGCGCAGGGTGCCGGACTCGTTGAGGTTGCGCCAGCCGGCCGTCGTCTGCGTGGTCGGGCGGGCGTAGGCGCCGCCGTCGTTGCCGACGAACACCTCCGGCGTACCGCTCTTCCACTGTGAGAAGGCGAGGGCGTGCTGGTCGGAGTGCATCACGTCGCCGTCGCAGGAGTTCTCGGCCGGGTCGTACGAGAAGCACGGCATGCCGAAGTCCCAGTAGCGGCCGATCGCCTTCCAGGTCGCGCCGCCGTTCCGGGACTCGAACATCTCCTCGAGGCCGAGGTAGACGTGGTCCGGGTCGCTCGGGTCGACGGCGATGACCTGGTCGTACCAGGCCTGGGAGCCGGGCTGGTAGCCGCTGCCGATCTCGTTGATCCTCATCGCGGAACCGGCCGCCGACAGCGCCGAGGACGTGGCGAGCTGCTTGAACGAGCCGCTCGCGTTGCCGCTCCCGCTGACGTACACACCCGCCAGCACCGAGTACACGCCCGAGCCGGAGGACTTGTTCAGCAGCTTCGGGGACTCCATGGAGACGTACAGCCGGCTGCCGTCGGCCGCGTACGCGAAGGCGGTGTTGCCGATCTCGGCGGGGTTGATCGCGCCGGTCGGGTTGGCGCGCTTCCAGGTGGTGCCCGCGTCGTCGGAGTAGTAGAAGCCGTTGTAGCCGGCGCCGCTGCGCCAGGCCACGTTGGCGAGCAGCTTCCTGCCGTCGCTGCCGGGCTGTACGGCGATGTCGTTGGCGATGTCCGCGTAGTGGCTGTCCACCCCGCAGCTGACGCCGCTGATGCCGACGCCCGCGCACGGGGCCAGGACCTTCGTCCAGGCGGTGGACTGCCCCGCCGACAGCGGGCGCCGGAAGACGCCGTGCGAGGAGGCGGCGAAGACGTAGCCGGCGGCCTTGTCGAAGGTGAGGGTGTGGACGGAGCTGCTGTCCAGTTCGGTGCCGCCCACCTTGTCGGTCTCGGTGAAGGCGCCGGTGACCGGGTCCGCGAGCCGGTAGACGCCGCTGCCCAGGTAGTTGTCGGAGGCGGTGGTCGCCTCACCGGTGGCCAGCCACAGCGAGCCGTCGGGTGCGACGGAGAGGGCGCCCACGGACAGGGCGGGCAGCCGGTCGGCGATCGGCGTCCAGGTCCGTCCGTCGTCCGTGGAGCGGAACACACCGCCGCCCGCGGCGCCAGCGTAGACCACGCCCTGGTGCGTCGGGTCGGTGGCCAGGGCGGCGATCCGGCCCGCCGAGTAGCCTGCGCCCCCACCGGAGTTGGAGGCGGACCGGTCCCGGTAGTGCAGCGCGTCCTCGTTGTACGGCGCGGTGGTGACCTCGCTCCAACTGCCCGGCCTGACCGGCATGTTCTTGATGTGAGCCCAGGCGTCGGCGTAGGCGCCCGGTGCGATGCGGCCGTCGGGGGAGAGCCTCGGCTCGTTGAACGAGTCGAGGGACTCCATCAGTTCGTGGGACTCCTCGCCCGCCACGTCATGGCGGCCGGACCCCGTGTCGGCGTCCACCCCGTAGGCGGCGACCGGTATCGCCCCCGCCAGCAGAAGCGCGGCGGCGGCGACGGCGATCACCGGTCTGCCACCACCCTCCGCGGCGCGGCGCGGTCTGCGCCGTGCGGAAAACACACCCATGGACTTGTCTCCGGGTTCTTCGGAGTAAGGGGCGGCCGCCCCTACGGCCGCGGGATCTCTTACTGCCGAGCGCCGGAACCGTACTCCTGTGGCGTGTACCGATCACAGGGGTTTACAGCGACTTTAGAGTCTGACAATCGTAATGATTGGCAAAAACAGGCTCGTTCGGCGCGTCACCGCTCATACCTCTCAAGGGGCCGTCGCCCCCTATGGGTTACAGCGCGCGCGGTCCGGGATGTGTCACCCCTGGGCCCGAAGACCGGTGTGCAGGACGGCGAACAGCCCCTGGACTCGGGTGCCGTCCGGCAGGTGGTAGGGCGCGGCGACGTGGCCGATCGCTCCCTGCGGGGCGACGGGCGTGCCGTCCGGCGCCGGCCGCAGGATCCGGTGCAGACGAAGCGTCGCGCCCTGCGGCAGGGGCAGTTCGGTGCCGTCCCGGTCGTCGGCGGGAGCCTGGGCGGGGTCGATGGCGAGCGGGCCCTCGCCGGTGTAGGAGCCGATGACCGTCGGGTCGGGAGTGTCGGTAAGGTTCTGGTCCTGGGCCTGTGCCGCGCCCTGGACCAGGGCGAGCAACTGCGCGCCCAGAACGGGGTCGTGGCAGCCGTCGTAGACCCAGCGGCGGCCGAGCACTCCGTGTTCCATGGTGCCGACGAGGGCGTGCTCGGCCCCGTCGAGCGGGCCGCCGCGGTAGGTGAGCGGCACCAGGTAGGTGGTCGGTCCGGAAGCCGAGACGTCGGTGACCACCATGAACTCCATCCCGACCGCGCCGTCGGGGTCGTCCAGCCGGAAGCCTCCGGCCTTGGCCAGGTCCGGTGCGGCCGCGGCGCCGCGGTACCACGGACGGGAGGGCAGCCAGGAGGTGAGCAGTTCCAGTTTGGTCGGCTTCACGAATGTCTTGTGGATGACGGCCATGCCGAGGTCTCCCTCCGTGAGGTGATCAAGTCCCGACATCCTCGCACCGGAGCGGCGCCGGGGCGTCGGATGTGCGCTCGTCAGCGGGAGCCGGCGACGGGTTTGCCGGTGCGGGTCTGCCACGCCGCCCGGCGCGGGCGATGACGGTGGTCAGGGCGCCCGCGAGCAGGCCCCAGAAGGCGGAGCCGATGCCGAGGAGGGTGACTCCGGACGCGGTGGCGAGGAAGGTGATGACGGCGGCTTCCCGCGACTCCTTGTCGGACAGGGCCGTGGTCAGCGAGTTCTCGATCGTGGCCAGCAGGCCGACGCCCGCGGTGGCGAGGACCAGCGCCTGCGGCATGGCGGTGAGCAGCGAGGCGACCGTGGCGCCGAAGACACCGACGCAGAGGTAGAAGATCCCGGCCCACACGCCGGCGACGTACCGCTTGGCGCGGTCCGGATGCGCCTGCGGGCCGGTGCAGATGGCGGCGGTGATGGCGGCGAGGTTCAGTCCGAACGCGCCGAACGGGGCCAGCAGGACGTTGACCGCACCGGTCCAGGACATCAGGGGGGACACGGGGACGTCGTAGCCCGAGGCGCGCAGGACGGCGACTCCGGGCAGGTTCTGCGAGGCCATGGTGACGACGAACAGCGGCACACCGACGCTGACGAGGATCTTCCAGTCGAAGTCCGGCGCGACGAAGACCGGTGCGGCCAGCGAGACCCGCAGCCTGTCCATGTGCCAGCCGCCGGTGACGACCGAGGCGAGGACACCGCCGGCGAGCGCGAGAAGCACCGCGTACCGGGCTGCGAAACGGCGCGCCAGGAGATACAGCGCCAACACGGGGAAGGCGATCGCGAAATGGCCGTGCATCGTGCTGAAGAGACCGGTGCCGAACCGCAGCAGCACCCCGGCGAGCAGAGCCGAGGCGAGCGGCACCGGGATGCGGTCCATGGCGCGGGCGAACCAGCCCGTCAGGCCGGTGACAAGGACGAGCAGCGCCGAGAACACGAACGCGCCGACCGCCTGCCGCATCGGCACCCCGGCGAGACTCGTCGACAGCAGGGCCGCGCCGGGCGTCGACCAGGCGGTGACGACGGGGGCGCGATACCGCAGGGAGAGACCGACGCAGGTGACGGCGAGCCCGACGCCGAGCGCGAGCATCCAGGAGCCGATCTCCCGCGGGCCCGCCCCCGCGGCCCTGGCAGCGGTGAACACGAGCGCGGCGGAACTGGTGACGCCCACGGTGACGGCGATCAGCCCGGCGGCCACGGCCGACGGCGGCGCGGCCGCGCGCAGGCGGGTGGTGAAGGAGAGCATGGGCGACTTCTCAGGGAGGAGGGGTGTTCCGGCGTTCTGACGGAACGTTCTGCAGTTCGGAGCGTTCTGTAAACGGAACGTTCTGTATGTGGAACACTAGGGAGGAGCGCCGAGGCCGTCAACCGCGGCGGACGAGAGCGGGAGCGGGATCCGGCGATGGGGCTGAACGACGAGGTGGGGCGCAGGCTCCGGGAACTGCGCGGGGAGCGGGGCCTTTCGCTCTCCGAGCTGGCGCGTCGCTCGGGAGTGGGCAAGGGCACCCTCTCCGAACTCGAGAGCGGCACCCGCAACCCCACCCTGGAGACCCTCTATGCGCTGACCACGGCACTGAACCGGCCGCTCAGCGCGGTTCTCAGCGACGCCCCGCCCGCACGGGCCGAGGAGCACGAGGGCGCGGTCTCCGGCAGCGCGGTCACGGCGGCCCTGATCGAACGGCACGAGGACGCCGACGCGGTCACCGACATCTTCCGGGTCACCATTGCCGCGGGCGCCACGCAGGAGTCGGCCGCGCACGTCGCGGGCACGAGCGAGACCCTGATGATCCTCAGCGGCACGGCCGTCGTCGGCGTCCTGGACGATCCGGTCACGGCCGGACCGGGCATGCCGGTGTCCTGGCCGGCCGACACCCCGCACCTCTACAGCGCCCCGCACGGCGACGTCCACGGCATACTCTTCGTGCGCTATTCGGCCGCCGCACTGTGAGGTGCCGGTGAAGGGCCCGGTGGGAACGGCCGCTTCGCGCATTTCCGCCGTAGGGGCCACGAAAGGCACCTACTCCGCTAACATGATCGAACTGAAAACGATCGCTTTTATATCTGACAAAACGGCTGAAAAATTGATATCCAGACCATCGCGGATTCCTTCGCAAAGAAACAACACAATAGAGTCCGCCGCGTGGCGTCCGGGACCGGCGATGCTGTGGACCGCGATGGGCGTGGTGACCTTCGCCTTCCTCATCACCCTGGAGATCGCCGCACGTCACTACGGGGAGCCGGGGCCGATCACCGATCAGGCGCGAGAGCTGTTGTTCGCGCCCAAATCGGGGCCACTGCTGTACGCCGGTATGGCGTTGATGATGGTGGTGCTCAGTCGGCGGGAACGGTTGGCAGCGGCCGGCGTGGCGATCGGTGTCGACGTCGTCCTGTGGCTGGTGCGCTGGGCGGCCGGCGCGGAGGCGACCCACGGCCATCCCTTCGGCACCGGCGCGTTGTGGGTCGTACTGGGGTATGGGGTCATAGCCGTCACGCGTCGCACCGGCCCGGAGCGGGTGCTGTTGCTGAAGGGCGTCGGACTGGGCCTGCTGCTGGTGGCGGGCCGCAAGACGGGCGACACCTGGCTGCTGATCACGTCGAAGACCCGCCCGACGGTGCTCGACCAGTACGTGGCCGTGGCCGATCGGGCGCTGGGCAGCCCGTCCTGGCTGGTGGGACGCATGGTCGAAGCCACCGGCCCGATCGGCGCACACGTCCTCGACTACGTCTACGTCCAGCTCGCGGTGGCAGCGGTCGTCGTCGCGCTGTACCAGCTGCGCCACGTCGCCCGTGACCGCCGCTTCCCGGCCCACCATCTGGTGCGCACCTTCCTGGTCATCGGTCTGGTCGGGCCGGCCGTCTACATGATCTTCCCGACGGTCGGGCCGGTCTTCGCCTACGGCACCGGCGCGTTCGGCACCGGCGGTCTGCACTGGGCGGTGGCCGACCTGTGGCCCCACACCGTGCCGGCGCTGAGCGCCCCGCACTGGATGCCCTACGACGAGATCACCCCGCGCAACTGCATGCCCAGCCTGCACACCGCGTGGGCCACGGCGATTTTCCTCCATTCCCGCAAGGGCCCGAAACTCCTGCGATACGCGGGCACGTTCTGGCTGATCGCCACCCTCACCGCGACCCTGGGATTCGGTTACCACTACGGCGTGGATCTCGTGGCCGGTGTGGTGTTCGCATTCACCGTCGAGGCGGCCCTGCGCGCGTTCGACCGTGGATGGGACCGTGCGGGAATCCAGCTGGTCGTCCACGGCACAGTCGTCTTCGTGGCGCTCCTCGCGTCGTATCGCTATCTGCCGATGCAGATGGCGCGGCACCCCTGGGTGAGCGGCCCGCTTCTCCTCGCGGCCATGGCGTCCGTGGTCTACGGCTATGTACGCACCACCGGTCTGTGGGAACCGAAGGCCGCGCCGGCCCAGCAGCCCCAGCCGCAACCGGAGTTGGTGTGAGACACGTTGTCCGAGCGGCGCCACGGGGAGACCCGGGGCGCCGCTCACGTATGGGTGGGCGCAGACGGAAACGGCGGCCGTGACGGTCACGTCCGCAGATGCGACGCCCCGTTGAGGTCGAGGATCGTGCCCGACGCCCATTCGGCGGCCGGGGAGGCGAGCCAGACGACGGCCCCCGCGATCTCCTGCGCGGAGGCGACCCGGCCGAAGGGACTCTGTGCGCGGATGGCGGCACCCTCGGCGCCCTCCAGGCGTGCGGCGACTCGCTCCGTGTCGAAGAAGCCGGGCGCGACCGAGGCCACGGCGATGCCGTACGGGGCAAGCGACACCGCGAGCGACTGGCCCAGGGCGTGCACCGCGGCCTTCGTGGCCCCGTAGGCCGGGTGGTCCGGTTCGCCGCGGAACGCGCCGCGCGAACCGATGTTGACGATGCGGCCACCCGTGCCCTGGTCGATCATGCGCCGGGCCACGAGATGACTGAGGTTTGCCGTGGCGAGCAGGTTCACGGCGACATGCCGCTGCCAGAGCGCCGCCCACTCCTCGTACGGCGTCTCCGGCAGCGGATGGCGGATGTTCACCGCCGCGTTGTTCACCAGCACGTCGACACCGCCGAGCGCCTCGGCCGCCGCGTCCACGACGGCCGCCGCGCCCGCCGGGTCGGCGAGGTCGCCCCCGACCAGGGTGTGCCCGGAACCTGCGAGGGAGTCCAGCGTCGTGCGGGCCTCGTCGGCACGCGACCCGAAGTGCACGGCGACCCGGTCCCCGCCCTCGGCGAACGCCTGCGCCACGGCACGCCCGAGCCCGCGCGACGCACCGCTGACCAGCACGCGCCGCCCTGACGCGGACGCACTCACGCTCATGAGAGAACCTGCCCGGCGGTCACGATGCGGAGCCTTTCGCTGACGGACGTCGACGGCGCAAGCATAGGAGACGCCCCGTTCCCTTACCCGCGGTGGACGACCTCCCCGCCGACCATGACCAGCTCGCACACCGTCCCCGGGATCTCCTCGGGCTCGACGCCGAGGACGTCGCGGGAGAGGACGACCAGGTCGGCGACCTTGCCGACCGACAGCGAACCACGCTCGTGCTCGAGGAAGTTGGCGTACGCCGACCCCATCGTGTAGCCGTGCACCGCGGTCTCGATGTCCACCGTCTCCTGCGGCATCCATGCCTCGCCTCCGCCCAGCGGCCGGCGCGTCACCGCCGTGTACAGGCCCACCATGGGGTCCATCTCGGCGACGTTCCAGTCACTGGAGAACGCGAGCGTCGCCCCGGCCCGGTGCAGGCTGCGCAGGGGCCACGCCTTGTGCCAGCGCTGCGGGCCGACGTTGCGCGCCCAGTCCTGGCCCGGACCGGCGATCTCGGGGGCGCAGTGGCGCGGCTGCATACAGGCCACCACCCCGAGGTCGGCGAAGCGCGGCACGTCCGCCGGGTCGCAGCACTCCACGTGGACGACCTGGTGGCGGGCGTCACGGGGGCCGTTCTCGGCGCGGGCGCGGGCCACCGCGTCCAGCACGGTGCGGATGCCGCGGTCCCCGGTGGCGTGCACGAAGCACTGGAAGCCGCGTGCGTCGAGCCGGGTCAGCAGCTCGGCGAACTCCTCGGGCGAGTAGAAGGTGTCACCGCGGTGCCGGCAGCCCGTGTACGGCTCCAGCAGGGCGGCCGTGCGCGGCTCGACCACGTCGTCGATGTAGAGCTTGAGCGGGCCCGCCCGCATCCACTCGTCGTCGAACCGCCGCGCGGCCTCGGCGAATTCGTCCAGGTCGGCCTCGGTGGTGCCGCGCGGGTGGAACAGCGCGGCCACCAGCCGTGAGCGCAGGCGCCCTTCCTTGCGCGCGCGGACGAACAGCTCCAGATCGTCCAGCGAGTTCTGCGGTTCCACGATGGTCGTGATGCCGAAGCGCACCGCGTCGTCCAGACTGCGCAGCAGCCGGCCGTACTGGCGCGCGGGGGAGGCCCAGGGCACGCCGAGTTCGCGCAGCGCCCGATGCCCCTCGCGGGACAGGCCGCGCACGGCGAAGTCCCGGACGAAACCGGTGGGTTCCCCGGTGACCGGGTCCGTCTCGGGCATGCCGAACGGCAGCTCCCCGCAGCCGCGTGTCACACCGAGGCGGGCCATCGCGGCGCTGTTGAGCCACATGGTGTGCACGTCGTAGCTGAGCACGAAGGCGGGAGTGTCACCGGTCAGCTCGTCGAGGTCCCGCGCACGGGGCATCCGGCCCCCGGGCAGGACCGAGTAGTCGAAGCCCTCCGCTTCGATCCACCCGGCGCCCGGGTGCTGCGCGCGCCAGGCGGCGATCCGGGCGGCGACCTCGCTCAGCGAGCGGGCCCCGGCCAGTTGCACGCACTCCTCGTCCGAGCCCAGCCGGACGTGGTTGTGCGCGTCCACGAAGCCGGGCAGGACCCGTCGCCCGCCCGCGTCGACGACTTCGGTGGCCGGGCCCGTCCAGGCTGCGGCGTCCGCGTCGGAGCCCAGCCACACGATGCGGCCGTCGCGCACCGCGAGCGCCTCGGCCGACGGCAGGCCCGGGTCGACGGTGTGGATGCGGGCGTTGCGCAGGACCAGGTGGGCGGGGGAGGGGAGGGTCACGATCTGTTCTCCAGTGGGCGTGCGGTGGCGGGGCGAGGGCTGCGGGGCCGGTGTCAGTCGTCGGCGTCGGGAGCGGCGACCTGCCAGCGGTCGTGCGTATGCCGGCGCAGGTACAGGACGTAGTAGAGAGCGGCCGCCGCGACGACACCGCCGGTGATGGCGAGGTCTCGTCCGGCCTGCTGGTACAGCACGTAGCCGACCGAGGCGAGGACGACGACCGGTGCCAGCGGCCACAGCGGCATCCGCCAGGCCGGGCGGCCACGCAGCGGTGCGCGGCGAGCGGCCAGCGCGGCCAGGGCCAGCAGGACGTAGACGACGGCGAGGATGGCGCCGGTCGCCTCGTACAGCGTCGACAGGTCGGCGAAGCAGGCCAGTGCCGCTCCGGGCAGGCTGATGGCGAGGGTGGCGACCCACGGCGAGCCGAATCGGGGGTGCAGCCGGGTCAGCGCGCGGTTGACGGGTGCGGGCCAGGCCCGGTCACGGCCCGAGGCGTAGACCACCCGGGCGTTCTGCAGCACCATCACCAGGACCGCGTTGAGGATGGCCAGCGCGACGCACAGGTCGATCACCGTGGCCGTGGTGTCGCCCGCCCAGCCGCGCACCAGGTCGGAGAAGGTGGCCGTGGACAGGGTGTCGGTCGACGGGGTGCCGAGCACCGCCGCGACGGCGGGGACGACGATGACGGCGGCGCCGACGAACAGCGACCAGAAGACGGCACGCGCCACGTTGCGGCGGGGCCGGTGGATCTCCTCCGCGAGATAGGAGGCGGTGCCGAACCCGTTGACCACGAACATCGCGGCGGCCAGCCCGGAGACCAGGAGCCCCAGGGTGAACGTCGATCGTCCGGCGGTGGCCTGGGACACCTCCGGGTGGACGAGCACCGACGGGGAGCGCTGGGCGTGGGCGAGGCCCAGGACGGCAACCACCCCGGCGGCGACCACCTCCAGGACCAGGAACGCGCCGGTCACCAGGGCGTTGGATCTGACGTCGAGGACGGCCGTCGCGATCGCCACGAGCATCACGGCGCAGCCGGCGACCTGTGGGTCCACCCGGACGAGGTCGGCGAGGTAGTCGGCCGTGCCCAGAGCGATCACCGGTGGGATGACCACGAGCATGGCGATGGTCATCGCGAAGGTCACCCAGCCCAGGAACCGGCCGAGCAGCGCGTCGACCATGGCGTACTCGCCACCGGAGCTCGGGGTCAGCGTGCCCAGTTCTGCGTAGCAGGCGCCCACGGCGATCGAGATGACGATCCCCACCGCGATGGTCAGCGGAGCGCCCGTGCCCTGACCGGCGAACAGCTCGGGGACCAGGATGAACAGCGAAGAGGCGGGGGTGATGCAGGACAGCGTGAGCAGAACGGCGCCCACGGGGCCGAGGACCCGGGCGAGGGCGGCGGGCGCCGCGCCGTCGCCGCCCAGGGCTGGGGCGGGCGCCGGCGGGGAAGTGCCGTGCGGTGTGTCGGCTGGTGTGTGCGTCATGAGTGCGTCCCCGGGGATCGGGCGGCTGGCCGCGGGCGGAGGGGCGGAGGAGAACGCTTCCTTGAATGGGGTTCAAGGAAGTTTGAATGTCATACAAGATGTGGAAGGAGGTGGGGCCCTGTCAATAGATCCCGAGAGGGCTCTCGACGTTTGAACGACATTCAAGGTCAGGGGGGATGCCCCGCTAGACTGTCCGCCGTGACGGCACCAGAGGCACGACGCAGACGCGGCGGGATGATCGCCCGCGAGCGCATGCTCGAAGAGGCGATGCGGGCCATCGCGGAGCACGGTCTGGCCGAACTCACCATGTCCGGACTCGCCGAACGCCTCGGCACCTCCGGCGGGCACATCCTGTACTACTTCGGCAGCAAGGACCGGCTGCTCCTCGAAGCACTGCGGTGGAGCGAGGACCGCCTCACCGGCGAACGGCAGGCCCTGCTGTCGCGGCGCACCACCATCGACCGCCGCCTCGACGCCTTCGTCGAGCTCTATCTGCCCCAGGGGCCGCGCGACGCCCGCTGGATGCTGTGGATCGAACTGTGGGCGCGCGCCGCGGGCAACAGTGAACTGACCACCGCCCAGGACGAGTTCGACCGGGCCTGGCAGGAAGACCTGGAGCAACTGCTGCTGCGAGGGGTGCGCCGGCGGCGCTTCGGTCTGCCTCAGGACGAGGTGCCGGAGGCCGCCGACGCACTCCTCGCCCTCCTCGACGGGCTCAGCACGCGTGTGGTGCTGGGACTACGCGGAGCCACCCGCGAGGGAGCCGTCCGTACCGCGCGCAATGCCGCCCGCAACGCCGCGCGTCCCCTCGCATGACCTCCGCCCCCGGGAAGGCGCCGGATCACCGGATCACCGGAACGGCGCGACGACCGTGGTGACGCGGGTCAGAGCCCCGGCGCGACGGTCGTGGTGACGCGGGTCAGCGCCGGCCGGCGGGGCACGGAACCGAATCCGAAACGCACGGGCGGGTCGACGGGCGCCAGGGCGCCGAGATCGTCGCCCGCGAAGGCTGCCGACACCCCCGTGACCGGCCACAGCCCGCCTGCGCCGTACCACTCACGGCGTCCGGGCACCGCGCTGCCGCGGGTCCGCACGCCGCGCAGCAGCAGCCGGGCGAACGGATCCGTGACCACCGTCCAGGCCGCACTGCGGGCGAGCGGTCCGGGCACGGCCGCGAGCACAAGCCCGAGCGGTCCCGGCCGGCCGACCGTGAACCCCAGCTCCAGTGGCCCGGCACGCACCGTGCAACTGCCGCCCGTCGCCCTCACCTCGACGGGAACGACACGCACCGTGTCGAAGAGGTACGTGCCGCGGACGAAGTCGGCGACGCGCCGTGTGGGCGCCAGCAACAGCCGCTCCCCGTCGGCCCGTTCGATCATCACGTCGCTGAACGGGCCGAACGGCGACCGCCGCCAGTGACCCACGACGATCCGGGTGCCCGAGGTGGTGCCCAGGCCGGCGATCCAGCCGTCGAAGCGCAGCCGCGCCCGCCGGCCCGTGGAGCCGCGTCCACGGTTCATCCGCCCGCTCCGCAGCCGTCGCGGGGCGGCCGGCCCTCAGCGACACGGACGGGACGGTCCGAGCCGTACATGCCTGACCCCATCCGAGAAGTGCACCACGGGTTCACCGGCGGGCGCCGGGAGACCGGCCGCGCGGGTCAGGGTCTCCTCGGCCACCTCGAGGGAGGCGGCCCGCAGCGGCCACGGCTCGTGCTCGACCGGCGTCTGCCACAGCATGCCGTACCGGCGTGAGTACGCCCGCCACCGCGACGTCAGCCACACGTCCCGTGCCGTCGGCCTGATCGGATCACCAGGGCGGACGACGAGCCGGTAGGCGACGTCGCCGCCCCACCGGGAGCCCGTGTACGAGACGACGTCCCCGTCCATGGAGACGCGCAGGGTGCCCTGGTGGTACGGCACGCCCACGGCCCGCGCCGCGAGCATCAGGGGAAAGGCCACCTCGATGCCCAGGAACCACAGCCCGTCCCGCCCGGAGTCCCGGTGCCGGGCGTAGGTGCGCAGGTTGGTCTCCGCGAACGTCGGCAGGCCCGGCAGCACGGAGGGCACGCCGGGCGGGCGGACGTCGGCCATGACGAAAGGCGTCAGACTCACCCAGGCCGCGCCCTCGTACTCGTCGACGACGAGTTCGGGCGGCAGCAGGTCCTGCACCGTCCGCGCCGGGAACGGCCAGTGCACGAACGTCTGCCGCTGCCAGCCGGTCCGGAGCGCGGGGACGCGCACCCGCTGCTCCGCTCCATACGAGACCACCAGCCCTGCGTTCCCCTCCGCCGACGGGTAAAACGCCGTGCTCACGCCGACGGTCCGCACCGGCCACGGTCACCGGAACGGCGGCCCGCCGCAGACGTGCGTACCAGACCCCGCGACGCCGGGAAGATCCAGACGACAGGGCCTGCGTCAGCCGGGCCGGTGCTCCGGCCCGTGGTGGTGCGCCGAGGCTTCCGCGACCTGCTTGAGCGCCGACGCCGTGGCCGGGTCACCGACCTTGGCGGGCTCCTCGTGCACGTGCTCCTCAGGCTCGTCGTGACGGAAGTGGGACGGGGCCAGCCGGTCGCCCGCGCCCTGGTCCCGCGCAGCGGTGTCGTCGGTGCGCACGGGCACCGGCCCGGGCCCCTCGGACCTGCCCGCAGCGGTGCGTGTCCCGTCGCCCTCGTGCCGTTCGCCCCGGCCACCTCCGGTGTCCCGGTCCGCGCCCTCCTCCGTGCCGCGTTCGGGACGCGGCTGGGTCAGCCAGGCGACGGCGGCGCCCGTGAGCGCCACGGGCCACTCCACCACTCCGGCGACGCCCAGCACACCGGCCCCGGTGTAGACGGCCAGCCGGCGGCCGCGTGGGGAGATCGCTCCGATCCGGTCCAGCGCATCGTCGGCGAACCTGCCGACCTGCTCGGCCCCCGGCAGGCGCCGGAGCCCGGAGGCGACGGCCCCCAGTGGCTGGAGAAGACCCGACGGACGGCTTCCGACCTGGCTCATTTCGAACTCCTCCCGCGCATCGTCGACAGGCGGCCTCTGTCTCCCAGTGTCACACTCGCCGCGCGCGGTCCGGGCCGCGCCGGACCACCGCGGGCAGCGCCGCTCACAGCAGCGCCGGAGCCACCCCCGGAGCGAGCCGCACCCGTTCCCCGTGGCCGCAGGCGACGACGCGGTCGCCGAGCCCGGCCCGGTCCGCCTCGGCGAGGAACGCGGACAGCGGTGAGCGCATCACCGTGTAGTCGCCATAGTGGACCGGCAGGATGCGCCGGGGAGCGAGCTGCCGGGCGAGCTCCACGCCCTGCGCACCGTCCATCGTGACCACGAACCCGCCGGGAAGACGGGTGCCGCCCAGGTGCAGGACGGCCAGATCGGCGGCCGGAAAACGGGTGGCGACCTCGGCCAGGCCGTCGTACGGCAGGGTGTCACCCGAGATGTAGAGCCGCATCCGCGGGGGCCGCCCCGGCGGGCCGAACTCCAGCATGCTGCCCATCACCGGCGGCAGCAGCCCGCGCAGCACCGGGTGACCGGCGTGGCGGCCCGGCAGAGCCGTGACCCTGACCTGCGCGTCGGCGCGCTCGAGGGTGAAGTGCCGCCAGCTGCGCAGCCCCGCCGTACGGGGAAAGCCGTGCAGGACCCTCAGGCGGCGCGCGGCGTGCGGGGTGGTCAGCACCGGAACGGTGCGATCCAGACCCCGGCGCGCCCGCCGGTCCCAGTGGTCCCCGTGCAGATGGGAGAGCACGATCCCGTCGAGGCGGGGCAGTTCGTCCACGTCGAGCGCAGGCTCGGTCAGACGCCGGCTGAGCAGCCCGTACCCGAGGTAGGCGTACTGCCCGCGGTGCAGGAAGTTCGGGTCGGTCAGGAGCGTGAGCGGCCCGTAGCGCAGCAGGACGGTGGCGTTGCCGATGAAGTGGACGTCGAGCGCGTCGTCGGGGGCGTCGTCCGTGATCGGGGACATGGTCGCCCGCCCTTCGCCGGGTCGCGGGGCCTGCCACACGCCGCCACCGCGTCAGGTGGTCTCTCTTCCGATCCGCGGCGGGTTCCCCGGCGCACCGCCCGGAAACAGCCGGCCACACCCCGGCAAGGCGCCGTCCCCGTGCGTGGCGGCGGCACCCCGGGGTACCCAGACCAGCCCTGCGGGACCGCACATCCTGCCGGTCGGCAGAAAGGCGGACAGGCGGAGTGAAGGAGCGGCGATGACGGGCGACAGCCCCCGTACCGGCGCACGGCGGGCCCGGCGCCTGCGGGAGACCGCCGCCGAGGTGTTCGGCTGGGACGAGCTGCGGCCCGAGCAGCTCACCGCGATGGAGTGGGTACTTCAGGGACGCGACACTCTCGTCGTCATGCCGACGGGAGCCGGCAAGTCCGCCGTGTACCAGGTCCCCGCCCTGTTGCTGCCGGGGCCGGTGGTGGTCGTCTCGCCGCTGCTCGCCCTGCAGCGGGACCAGATCGCCGGACTGCCCGGCGGCGAGCGCGGACCGGGAGCGGTCGCCGTGAACTCCGACCTCTCCGCGGCCGAGACGGAGGCGGCCTGGGAGGCGGTGCGCGGCGGCGCGGTCACCTACGTCTACCTGTCCCCGGAGCAACTCGCCAAGGACGAAGTGATCGGGCGGCTGGCCGAGGCCCGCCCCGCCCTGTTCGTGGTGGACGAGGCCCAGTGCGTGTCGTCCTGGGGCCATGACTTCCGTCCCGACTACCTCCGCCTCGCCCAGGCCGTACGGCGCCTGGGCCGGCCGCCCGTCCTCGCGCTCACCGCGACAGCCGCGCCGCCGGTCCGCCAGGACATCGTCGAGCGGCTCGGCATGGACCGGCCCCGGCACCTCGTCACCGGCTTCGACCGCCCCGAGATCCGGCTCGAGGTCCACCGCCACCTGGAGGACGACGAACGCCGGCGCCTGGTCGTCGAGCAGGCCGCGGCCGAACCCAAGCCCGGCATCGTCTACGCCGCGACCCGCAAGGACACCGAGTACTACGCCGCGGAACTGGCCGGTCTGGGACTCGCGGCCGAGGCCTACCACGCGGGCCGGCGCGCCGCGGAGCGCCGGCGGATCCACGAGGCGTTCCTGTCGGGCGAGGCGGACGTGGTGGTGGCGACCACGGCCTTCGGGATGGGCATCGACAAGGAGGACGTGCGGTTCGTACTGCACGCCGCGCTGCCGGGTTCCCTTGACGCCTACTACCAGGAGATCGGCCGTTGCGGCCGGGACGGGCGGCCCGCCCTGGCCGTCCTGCACTTCCGTCCCGAGGACACCGGGATGCAGGTCTATTTCAGCGGCCGCGCTCCCAGTACTGACACCGTCGGCGCGGTCGTAGCGGCCGTCCACGACCACGCCGGAGATCCGGCGGACCTCGACGAACTGCGCCGGGACACCGGCCTTTCCCGCACCAGGGTCACCACCGCGGTGAACCTGCTGGAGGAGGCCGGGGCCGTGGTCACGGACGCCTCGGGCGCCGTGTCACCCGACCCGGACACGGCCCCGGCCCGGGCGGTGAAGCGTGCGGAGGAGAGCGCCGAGACCCACCGGCGCATGGACCGCTCCCGGGTCGACATGGCCCGGGCCTACGCCGAGACGACCGGTTGCCGACGGCGCTTCCTGCTGGGGTACTTCGGCGAGGAGTACGAGCCGCCGTGCGGGAACTGCGACGTCTGTGACGCCACGGAGGCCGAGGGCGGCGACGGCACACGGGACGACGGGCAGGCGGTGCACCCGTACGCCGGCGCCTATCCGGCCGGTACGGCCGTGCGGCACGGGCAGTGGGGGAGGGGCACCGTGCTGAGCGAGGACGGCGACCGCATCACCGTGCTCTTCGACGACGTCGGCTACCGCACGCTCTCCCTCGACGCCCTGGCCGGCCGCGACGACCTGCTGACGGCGGTGAGCGAGCCGGGCGGCGGCGCGTCCGACCGCTGAAACGGACGCCGTCACCGCGGTGGCGGGGCCGCCGGCCGGTCACCCCGTCGCTCAGGGGCGTGCACCGCACGCCGCCCTTGCCCCGCAGGGCCCGCTGCGCACCCGGACCGATGGTCACGTCCATCCAGGCGCGGGGCCGTGCGGGACGGTTCAAGGCGAGGACGACGGGCCGGCGCCGCAGTCCAGAGAGATCGTCGCGCCGCAGCTGCGCCACCGCGACCTCGGTCATGCCCTCACCCTGGACGAACCGGTGAACGGCTAGGACTTCCTGGCCAGCCCGGCCGAGATGAGGTGTTCCCAGACGGTGAGCTCCCGCCCGCCGCCGCGGTTCCACCGGCTGTCGACCACGTCGGGACGCCACAGGCTGGCGGGGACGACCCCGGGGTCGAGGATCTCCAGGCCGTCCAGCAGGGCTTCGATCTCCTCGTCGCTGCGCCACCGGCCGCGGCCGAACGTCTGCTGGAGGACCTTCTCCGCCTCTTCCGTCTCGGGGTTGTTGCCGGAACGGAAGTGGCTGACGAAGAAGTAGCTCCCCGAGGGCGCCTGTTCGCGCCAGTAGCGCACGATGGCAGCGGGGTCCTCCTCGTCATTGACGTGGTGGAGGATCGCACTGAATATGACGGCGACCGGCCGGTCGAAGTCGATCAACTCCACGGTGTCCGGGTGGGCACGGATGGCCTCGGGATCGCGTACATCGGCCGGGACGACGCGGGTGTGCTCGTTCTCCTCCAGCAACGCACGCCCGTGCACCAGTACCTGGGGGTCGGTGTCGACGTACACCACCCGGGACTCCGGCGCGTGCCGCTGCGCGACCTGGTGGACGTTGTCGGCGGTCGGCAGACCACTGCCCAGGTCGATGAACTGCCTCACGTCCGTGGTCGTCGATATCTCCCGCACCGCTCGCGTCAGGGCCGCCCGGTTGGCGAAGGCGATCGCCACGGAACCGGGAAGGTCACGTTTGAAGACGTCGCCGATCTCCCGGTCCACGGCGTAGTTGTCCTTGCCGCCGAGCAGGTAGTCGTACACACGGGCGATACTGGGCTTGGTGGAGTCGATGGAGGAGCCTTCATGCGTCATGGCCGCCATCTTCCCCTCCAACCACCCCCGCTGACCATGACTTTGGCCTGTTGCCCCCTTTCCCGGCCCACGGCCGGCGTACTCACTTCTTCTTCACGCCCTCGTTCCAGATCAGCTTGGCGATGTTCGGCTTCACAGCGGTGGTGATCACTCCCATCGCCGTGCGCACATACCGGCGTTCGCCCATCTCGCGGAGCATGCTCGCGGCCAGGTCGGACCGGGCGGTGAACACCCCGTCCGCGCTGGTCTCGGCGGTGTGATAGTCCGTCACCGCCGGGTGCTCGAACAGTCCCGAGGGCCGTACGAGCGTCCAGTCCAGGTCCGTCTCACGGATCACGGCCTCCATGCGGCGCATGTCCTCGTGCAGGGTACGGCCGAGGCGCCGGTTCACCAGCGGGTCGAGCACCAGGTTGAAGAAGTGTGCGCCGGTGGGACGCCAGTGCGGGTCCGCGATGTTCGAACTGACCGCGAGCAGACGCTTGACCCCGTGACGGGCCATCGCCTCGGTGATCGTCCGGGCACTCGCGGAATACGTGGTGATCTCCTTCTTGCTGAACGGCGTGCCCAGCACCGACAGCACGGCATCCGCACCGCCGACCGCGGCGTCGACGCCGCCAGGATCGGTCGCGTCCGCGACCGCCACGGCGAGCCCTGGACGCCCGGAGATCGACCCGGGCCGTCGCGTCACGGCGACGACCTCGTGACCGGTGGCGAGAGCCTGTTCGACGAGCCGGCGGCCGGTGGGTCCATTGGCTCCGAAGACGGTGATACGCATGACGGCGGGTCCTTCCCTTCGTACGGGGCGGCGGAACGCTCTTGACCCTGCCGGGCGGGCCACGCAAGCTCAACGCCGATGAATAAACCGCCACCTCCCCAGCCGGCCGGCCCACGCGGGCGAGGCCGTCCCCGCGGCAACCCGCCCACCCGCGCGTCGATCGTCTCCGCCGCCCGTCCGCTCTTCGTCCAGCGCGGTTACCGCGCCACCACGCTGCGCGCCGTCGCCCAGGCCGCCGGAGTGGACCCCGCTGCGATCGCCTACCACTTCGGTTCGAAGAAAGCCCTGTTCGCGGACGTCATGCAGGTCCATTGCGCCAACGCGCTCACCGTCGACCGCGTCCTGGCCGGTGACCCGGCCACCCTGCCCGACCGCCTCATCGACACGGTGACCGGGCTGTGGGAGGACCCCGACTTCCGCCGGCTCACCAGCCAGGGGGAGGAGGTCGCCGCGGCCGTCCGCGACTATCTGGAATCCGAACTCCTGGCCCGCCTCGTTGAATTTCTCGGGGGCCGCACCGCCACCGCGCGAGCCACGGCCGTCGTGACCATCCTCGGCGGGCTGATCTACACCCGCTACCTCAACCCCCTCCCGACGGCCATCGCCCTCACCCCCGCCGAGATCCGCCGGATCCTGGCTCCCTCACTGCACGCGGCGCTCAACCCCGCCATGCGCCCGAAGTGAGGAACCGGCCCCTGTACCAAGGAAGTTGACGGCTGCGCACGCGGCGGACCTGTTCCCTGCCCGCCGTGAAAGTAACGCGCCGACCGCGTGTTTGCCGGGGCGTGATGGGAGCACACGACGGCCAGGAGGTTGATAACGGTGGTTCCCCTGCTTCTGGTTCTTCTGCTGGCTCTCGTTCTCTTCGGTGCGGGCTTCGCACTCAAGGCCCTGTGGTGGGTCGCGGTGATCGTGCTCGCGCTGTGGCTGCTCGGTTTCGTGGTCCGTCCGGCGGCCGGTGGGGGCCGCCGCGGCCGCTGGTACCGGTGGTGACCCGGTACCGCTGACCGAGCGGCACAGGAACGGCGCCACGGGGCGGTGGCGCACGAGGGGTGGGTCGGCCCGAGGGGGGCCGACCCACCTCTTTGCACGGAACCCGCAGTGGGCCGGCGAGGGCGGATCGACCAAGACGCAGGGCCGACGGGTCAACCCCGCACCGCGGCCGCGTGGCGGGGGCTGAACGCCCGCCGGTAGGCGGCGGGTGAGACCCCGAAAGCCGCCCGCATGTGCGCGCGCAGGGAGTTCGCCGAACCGAAGCCGGCCCGGTGCGCGACGAGGTCGATGGTCAGATCCGTCGTTTCCAGCAACTGCTTGGCCAGCTCCAGACGCTGGGCGGTGAGCCACTGCACCGGGGTCATGCCGACCTCGTCGCGGAAGCGCCGGGTGAAGGAGCGCAGGCTCATCCGGGCGTGCTCGGCGAGCTGGGCGAGCGAGAGCGGCTCGTCCAGGTGCTCCAGCGCCCAGGCACGGGTCGCCGTGGTGCCGGCCAGGGTGGGCTCGGGGACCGGGCGGTCGATGTACTGGGCCTGCCCGCCGTCCCGCCACGGCGGTACGACGCACATGCGCGCGGCCCGGTTGGCGGTGGCCGCGCCGTGGTCGCGGCGGATCAGGTGCAGGCACAGGTCGACGCCCGCTGCCACGCCCGCCGAGGTCAGCACGTCGCCGTCGTCGACGAAGAGGACGTCCTCGTCCACCCTGACCTTGGGGTAGGCCCGGCGGAACTCCGGCGCCAGGTTCCAGTGGGTGGTGGCCGGGCGGCCGTCGAGCAGACCGGCCGCAGCGAGCACGTAGGAGCCGGTGCAGATGGACACGAGCCGGGTCCCGGGCCGGATGCCGGCGATGGCCGAGGTGACCTCCGGGGGCAGTGGGCCGCCGCGGCCCAGCTCGGGCATGGCGTGCGTGGGCGGGACGATCACGGTGTCCGCGGCGGCCAGAGCCTCGGGTCCGGCCGCGGGCTGCACGGTGAAACCGGCGTCGCTGGGCACGGGGGCGCCGTCGGCGGTGCAGACCGTCACGTCGTAGAGCGGGCGGCCCTCGGCGTCCTGCACGCTGCCGAAGACGCGGGAGGGGATGCCGAGCTCGAAGGGCGGTACCCCGGGCAGGGCGAGCACGGCGACCCGGTGCGGCCGCGGCGACCCCTGCGCCCGGTCCCGCTCGGCTCCGGTCATGATCCCCTGCACTGTGCTCATGGCCAGATCCTGTCACATAGTGGCCGGACGGCCAATCCTGCGTCCGGTCCCCGTGTCACACAGTTGTCTGCGTCGCGCCGGGAACCCCCGGCGCCGAGCTGATCGAACACGGAAGAGAGACGGACAGCATGCGTGCAGTGGTCGTGGAGCAGTGGGGCGGTCCCGAGGCCCTCGTCGAGCGTGAGGTGGAGCGCCCGGAGCCCGGCCTGGGCGAGGTCCTGGTGCGGGTACACGCGGCCGGAGTGAACCCGGTGGACTGGAAGACCCGGGCCAGTGGGGGCCTCATCGCGTGGGGCGCCGTGCCGGCCGTCGGCTGGGACGTGTCCGGGACCGTCGAGGCCGCCGGGCCCGGTGTGGGGATCTTCCGTCCCGGAGACGAGGTCTTCGGCATGCCGCTGTTTCCCCGCCAGGCGGGCGCCTACGCCGAGTACGTCGTCACACCGGCCCGGCACCTCGCCCCGAAGCCCGCGAACCTGACCCATGCCGAGGCGGCGGCGCTGCCGCTGGCCGCGCTCACCGCCTGGCAGGCCCTGGTGGACACGGCGGACGTGCGTCCAGGTGAGCGGGTGCTGGTGCACGCGGCGGCCGGCGGGGTCGGCCACTTCGCGGTGCAGATCGCCAAGGCGCGCGGCGCCCACGTCATCGGCACGGCCAGTGCCGCCAAGCACGACCTGGTGCGGCGGCTGGGCGCGGACGAGGTGGTCGACTACCGCGCGGTGCGCTTCGAGGACGTCGTGAGCGATGTCGACGTGGTCCTGGACGGCCTGGGCGGGGAGACGGCCGAACGCTCCCTGGCGGTGCTCCGGGACGGCGGCCGGCTGATCACCCTGCCCGGCCCGGACGACGTCCCGGCCGCCCGCGACGGGGTGCGGGCGGCCTGGATGCTGGTCGAGCCCGACCACCTGGGACTGCGCGAGATCGCCGCCCTGGTGGAGCGGGGCGCGCTCAAGCCGGTGGTCGAGACGGTCCTGCCGCTCGCGCAGGCCGCGAAGGCGCACGAGATCGGTGAGCAGGGCCGCACGACCGGCAAGATCGTCCTCACGGTCGCCTGACCCGGGGACAGGGGACGCGAGGTCGCCCGGGCCCGGGAGCGCGAGTTCGCCACCCGGCCCGGGTCAACGACGGCGGCGAGGGCACGCCGTACGACATCCGGGCCGAGATCGGCCGGATCCACCGCCGTCTCGCACCCGTGGACGGCGAGACGGTCGTCGTCAAGCAGGGGGGAGTGACCGCCGCACGTCAGCCGCGCAGGCGGGCGTTGAGCCGGGCGGCCTGACGGGTGAGGTGGTCGCGTTCCGCCAGGTTGGGCGCCTTGCGGGCCGCCTCGGCGTACAGCCGCGCCGCTGTCGTGAGGTCGCCGTCGCGCTCGTGCAGGTGGGCGGCCACCGCGGCGTGCCGGGGAAGCCTGGGGTCGAGGTCCGCTAGCGCCGCCAGACCGGCGCGCGGTCCGTCCGCCTCACCTACGGCGACGGCGCGGTTGAGACGGACCAGCGGGCTGTCCGTGAGCCGCACCAGCTCGTCGTACCACTCGACGATCTGCACCCAGTCGGTCTCCTCGGCCGCGGGCGCGTCGGCGTGCAGCGCGGCGATGGCGGCCTGGGCCTGGAACTCGCCCAGCCGGTCGCGCGCGAGCGCCGCCTGCAGGATCCCCACGCCTTCGGCGATCGACGCGGTGTCCCAGCGGGCCCGGTCCTGCTCGGCGAGGGGGACCAGGCTGCCGTCCGGGGCGATGCGTGCGGCACGCCGGGCGTGGTGCAGCAGCATGAGGGCGAGCAGGCCCGCCACCTCCGGGTGATCGACATGGGCCGCGAGCTGCCGGGTGAGCCGGATCGCCTCGGCGGCCAGGTCGACGTCACCGGAGTAGCCCTCGTTGAAGACCAGATAGAGGACCCGCAGCACGGTGGCCACGTCCCCGGGCTGCTCGAACCGCACGCCGGACACGGTCCGCTTCGCGCGGCTGATCCGCTGCGCCATGGTCGCCTCCGGCACCAGGTAGGCCTGGGCGATCTGGCGGGTGGTCAGGCCACCGACGGCGCGCAGCGTGAGCGCGACGGCGGACGCGGGAGTCAGGGACGGATGGGCGCACAGGAAGTAGAGCTGGAGCGTGTCGTCCACCTCCGGCGCCGGCCCGGGCGCCGGCTCGCCGTCGACGACCTCCTCGCGCCGGCGGCGGGCGGCGTCCGAGCGGACCGCGTCCAGGAACTTGCGCCAGGCCACGGTGACCAGCCAGCCCTTCGCATCCCGCGGAGGGTCGGCCGGCCAGACGCGGACCGCCTCGACCAGCGACTCCTGGACGGCGTCCTCGGCCGCCGCGAAATCGGCTCCGCGGCGGACGAGGACGGCGAGCACGCTCGGGGTGAGGCTGCGCAGCAGGGCCTCGTCCATGGAGGCGGTCACTCCGTGATGGTGGGCGGCGCGGCGAGGAAGGGGCGCACCTCCAGCCACTCGTGGATGGGCTTGCCGCCGGCGCCGGGCGCGGCGGACAGTTCCCCGGCCAGTTCGAGGGCGCGCGCTTCGCTGTCGACGTCGATCACCATCCAGCCGGCGATCAGGTCCTTGGTCTCGGCGAACGGGCCGTCGGTGACCGGCGGGCGCCCCTCACCGTCGTAGCGGACCCACATCCCCTCGGGCGCGAGCGCCTGAGCGTCGACGAACTCGCCCGTCTTCTCCAGCCGGGCCGCGAACTCGTGCATGTACTGCATGTGCGCCGTGACCTCCTCCGGGGCCCACTGGTCCATCGGTGCGCAGTTCACCGGCTCCGGAGCGCCGCGGTAGTGCTTGAGCAGCAGGTACTTGGCCATGGTCGGTCTCCTCGGTACAGGTGCGGACCATTGTGGTCGCGTTCACCCCGGGGACGGAGCAAGTCTCGAGTTCTCGACATCGCCGCCGGAATTTTTCTCGGCGATTTTTCAGGGACTTCATGGAAGGCGTCCCCGGCACCGTCGTGACGGGCCCGCCGGGGAGGGCCGCACCACTCGAACAAGCGAACCCGTGACCACCCGAAGTCGCAATGGCTACCCGCGCCCTGCGCGGGTAGCCGCACAGTCGACCCCGTGACATCGGCACAGGCAGGAAAAAACGTGGACGGACGTTCGCTTCGCGCGGTGGGCTGGGCACGCTCATTGCCGCTCAGCAGTCAGGTGAAGACGGCACGCGACTGGGCGCGGGCCCATCTGGACGAACTCGGCTGGACCAGCAGCGCACCCGATACGGCGGACGACGTCCTGCTGATCGTGTCGGAACTGGTGACCAACGCGCACGTGCACGGGCACAGCTCCGCCCAGCTCGTGATGTCCTGGGACGGCCAGTGCCTGCACGTCGCCGTGCACGACTCCTCACCCGTGCTGCCGGCTCCCCGCCAGCCCGACGCGCTCCAGACCGGCGGCCGCGGCATGCTGCTCATGGACGCGCTGGCCGACCACTGGGCGGCCAAGTCCTGCCCGCACGGCAAGAGCGTCATCGCCTGCTTCCGCCCGCCGTCCCGACAGGAGCGCTGACACGGGGGCGGACCGCCTCCGGCACTGCGCCGGGTTGGACCGACAGGGTGGTGGAGGCGCCGCTCACGTCCGTCAAGCCCCTCGTCCGCGGTGATCCTTGCTAGTTTCGCGAGCTGTTCCGAGGGCCCCGAACGCCTCCAGCCGAGGCGGGGCCACGACTGTGAGCCGAGGCGAGTGTGGCGGGTGCGAGGGAAGACGCGGAGACGCCGGCTGTGGCTCCGTTCAAGCGCAGGAGTTTTCTGGCCACCGCCGCCGTGGCGGCCGGTGCGTCGGTCACCGCGGGGGCCGATGCGGCCTCGGCCGCCGCGGGGCCCCACACCGGACCACCCGAGCCGGCGCCGCTGGGTTCCGTGGCGCGCCTGCTGGCGGTGCCCGAGGCCGGCCGCGGCATCGACTGGCTCAGATCGGCCCTTCAGGTCGCCGTGGAGCTGGAACTGTCCGCCATCCCGCCGTACCTGTGCGGCTGGTGGTCCGTCAGGGACCGCGGCTCGGAGGCCGCACGGCTGATCCGGCGCATCATCGACGACGAGATGTACCACCTGGGCATGGTGTGCAACCTGCTGGTGGCCGTGGGCGGGCAGCCCCGGATCAAGGCCGCGGCGCCCACCTATCCCGGCCCGCTGCCCGGCGGCGTCCGCACCGGTGTGACCCTGTACCTCTCGGGCCTCACCAGGTCCTTCGTGCACGACGTGATGATGGCCATCGAGGCCCCCGAGGAATCACTCGCACGCGGTGGCCGCGCCGCGCCCACCGTCGGCGCCTTCTACGGCGACCTGCTGAAGGGCTTCCGGACCGTGGCCCCGCGGTTGTCGGGGCGTGGACAGCTGAACGTGCGCATCGGCTCCGACGAACTGAGGCCGGCCGAGACCCTTCTCGAGGCCGAGCGCTCCCTCGACATCATCAGGGAGCAGGGCGAGGGCACGAGCCGGTCCCCGGCCGACTCCTTCGACGACGACCACCCGGCCCACTACTACGCCTTCAGCGAGATCTACCACGGCCGCCAGTTGCGGGAGACCCCCGCGGGCTGGACGTTCACCGGCCCGCCCGTCCCCTTCCCCGACGCGCGCCCGATGGCCCGGGTCCCGGCGGGCGGCTGGCCCCGGCCGCCGGCGCCCGTCCAGCAGCTCCTGCACAGGTTCGACACCGGCTACACCACCGTCCTGGACGCCCTCGACGCGGCCTGGGCAGACGGCGGCCCCCGCGCCCTGGGCGCGGCCGTCCACGCCATGCGCGGCATGGAAGAGCCCGCCGTGCGGCTGATGGAGACCGAGATCCCCGGCACCCGGAGCACGTACGGACCCCAGTTCCACGTGCTCCACCAGCCGCCGCACATGGCACCCGCGTCAGAGGGAGACCCGGGTGAGGGTTGCCCGAAGTGACCCCTGAGGCCGCAGGTTCGCGCCGAAGACGGCCGTGCGGGGCGCAGGGGTGAGGCTCGGGCGGTAGGCGGGCAGCAGCAGGCGCAGCAGCGTGACCGTCTCCCGGAGGGCGAAGTGCTGTCCGAGGCAGGCCCGGGCTCCGATGCCGAACGGCTGGAACGCGGCCGGGTGGGTGGGGCGCTCGCCCCCCGGCAGGAAACGGGACGGGTCGAAGCGTTCGGGGTCCGGCCACAGGGCCGGGATGCGGTGGGTGAGATACGGGCAGACCAGGACACTCGTGCCGGCGGCGACCGGATGCCCGTCGAGTACGTCGTCCTCCGCGGCGTGCCGCGGGATGAGCCAGACGGCCGGATACAGCCGGAGCGTCTCCTGGACCAGGGCGCCGAGCAGGGCGTCGCGCCGTGCGGTGTCCGGTGCGGCGGCGTAGGCGGTGAGGAACTGCTCGTGGACGTCCGGGTGCCGGTCGAGGAGGACGAACAGCCAGCACAGCGTCTGGGCCGTCGTCTCGTGACCGGCGACGAGCAGCGTCACCAGTTCGTCGCGGATGAGCCGGTCCGTGTAGTGCGGGTCGCCCTCGGACGCGTCGAGGAGCAGCCCGAGCAACGTGGGGGAGCGGTCGGACGTCTCCCGCGCGCGGTGGGCCCGGGCCGAGGCGATGACGCGGTGTGCGGTGATGTCGATCTGCCGCAGGGCGGCGTCCACGGCGAGCGACGGGTCGCTCGCGCCACCGGCGGTGGTGGGCAGTGAGGCGACCACCGTGTCGACGGCGTCGAGTTCGCGCTGTGTCACCTCGTCCAGGGCGGCGCCGGTCAGGGAGCGCCAGATGGTGTCGAGGGCGAAGAATCGCATGTCCTGTCCGACGTCCACGGGTGTGGCGGCGGTGACGGCGGTCTCCCAGCGGTGGGCGATGCGCTCGGCGGCCGCGGCGATGTGCTGGCCCCAGCGTTTCGTCCCGGCCACGGTGAACTGCGCCTGCAGCAGCCTGCGTTGGCTTTTCCAGGGTTCACCCGTGGCGGAGATCAGACCGTCGCCGAGCAGCCGCCGGGCGCGGTGCCCGCGCTTGACGTACACGTCCGGGCGTCTGGCCAGGACCTGCTGCGTCTGCTCGGGACCCGTGACGAGGACACAGGGCCGGTCACCGATGCGCAAAGCGGTCAGCGGACCGTCCTCGGCGGCCTCCCGCAGCAGTTCGATCATGTTGTTCGACGACTGCACCGGCGGGCTCTTGGCTTCGTCGAGGGTCATGGCGCTCCCGAGTCGGACGATACGGCGGCACCCGTACGACGGCACCGCGGCGGCAGGCCGGCATATTACCCTGCGAATCCCTGCCATCACCTGCAGTAGTATCCGCAGGCGGAACGGGCATCGGCAGCTGAGGACACCGGCGTGACGGCACTGGAAACCGTGGACTACGTGGACGCGGACGACCGCCCCGTGGCGTGCGGCCCTCGCGGTGGCGCCGCCGCTCAGGGCCTGTGCTACCGGGTCGCCGCGACCGTGTGCGTGGACCCCGCGCGACGTCTCTTGGTCTACCGCAGATCCGCGGAAGCCGCGGTCTACCCGGGCCACCACGACATCCTCGTCGGCGGCTGCCCCCGAGCCGGGGAGAGCTACCGGGAGGCGGCCGTCCGCGAACTGCACGAGGAGCTGGGCATCCTTGCCGCACCGCGCCAGGTGCTGCACACCCGGTGCGCGTCTCCTGTCGGCGACTGCTGGCTCACCGTGCATCTGGCCGAGATCCCGACCGCACTGCGCGTGGACCCGCGGGAGATCGCCGAGCACTTCTTCGTCCCGCCGCACCGGCTGCTCGCGCGGATGCCGAGCTCCTTCGTCCCCGAGGGACACCGCGTCCTGACCCGCCTGTTCGGCTGACCCCGAGCCACGCCGCACGCACCCGCCCCACCACCCGCCCCTGTCCGGGTATCCCCACCCGCCCGACGCGAGAAAGACACCGTGACTGCATCTCCGACACCCACGGGCACGACGCCCACGCACCTCCACGCCGCCGTCACCCGCTGCCGGAACCGGCTGGCCCGGCGGGTCGTCACCGCCGTCGGCCCGGACGGCCTGCTGCCCGCCCCCTGCGCGAGCAGGGTCCTGGAATCCGCGCTCACGCTCGCCCTGCTCAACGCGGAACACGCCGAACCGGAAGCGGCCCGCCGCCTCACCGCCTTCCTGCGCACGACCCTGCACAACGACCCGCCGGACGCACTGCAGCGCGCTGTCGCCCACGCCGCCCTCGGCCGGCACTGCGACGCGGAAGGAGCACTGCGCGACGGACTCGGCGCCTTCGACCACTTCACCGCCGGCCGCAAGCAGCTGATGTTCCAGACCCTCCTCGCCGCACTCGGCGCGACCGAGTACCCCGCCGTCCCCTGGGAGGCGTACGACGCCACGGGCCAGCAGAGCTGGCTGCACATGGAGATGACGGCGTTGAAGGTGCTCACCGCCCACGGCACCCACCGCACCACCATGGTGAACGACGCCGACTGGCACGCCCTCCTGCCGGCCCTGCAACCAGGCCCTGCCTGGGAACGCAACAACTTCGCACAGCTGCTCGCGCTGCTCGCCCTGCGCCACTGCCCACGTCACCGCGCCGCCCTGCGTGACACCCTCAAGCACGTCGCCGGCCGGCTGCGTCCGGACGGCGGCGTCCCCTTCGTCGACGGCTTGGACCTCTTCGCCACCGCGGTCGCGGGGCTCGCCCTGTGCCGCCTCGAGCCGACCGCCGCCGAAGTGCCCGCCATGGCCGACGCCCTGGCCGTCCGCCGCAACGCGGACGGCGGCTTCGGCTTCCACCCCGGTGTCCGGCAGAGCGACGTCGACGACACCTGCTACGCACTGGAGTTCCTGCGCCGGGCGGCGCCCGAGCGCCACCGGGCCGCCATCGGCGCGGCGGAGGCGTACCTGCTCGACGTCCGCAACCCCGACGGAGGCTTCCCCACCTTCGCCCGCGGCACCTGCTCCGAGATCGCCATGACGGCGGCCGCGGCCACCGCGCTGGCCCCCAACCCCTGTCATGGGGAAGCAGTCCGTGCGGCCGTCCGCCACGTCGCGGCGCATCAGCAGGCCGACGGCACGTTCGAGCGCAGTTGGAGCCGCAGCGCCACGAACGCGATCTTCCGCGCGGTGCTCGCGCTGCGCTGCACGGACCCGGACGACCCCGAGACGCCCGCCTTCACGGAGGCGGCCGAGCGGGCGCTGCGCCACCTGGCCGCCACGCAGCACCCGGACGGCGGCTGGGGGCACACTCGCGGCGACAGCAGTGACCCGATCACCACGGCCTACGCCGTCATCGCCCTCAGCAGCCTGCCCGGGCACCGCACCGCACGCGACCGTGCGCTCGCCCACCTCGTCGCCCGGCAACAGCCCGACGGCGGCTACCGCAGCCGGCCCGACCAGGCGGGCCCTCGTCCCCTGCTGTTCGACGTACCCGTCCTGGCGGACGTCTTCGTCCTGCTCGCCCTGGCCCACGCCACAGCGCCCACGGCCGCGGGCACTGCGCGACGACCGCGACCGTAGACCGGCCGTCTGCGCCTCTCAGCTCAGCTGCCGCACCGACATCAGCAGGTGCCGCTGGTCCTCGCCGTCGGCCCCGTCCGCCTGCGGTGCGGCGCTGAGCAGCGTCCGCCGGCCGGACCCGAGGAGTTCGAAGCGCACCTGCGACGCGTCGAAGGACTGGAGGGCCTCCAGCAGATACGCGGGGTTGAAGGCGACGGCCAGTTCATCGGCGCCGCCGAGCGTGGCGGCGACCTGCTGTGAGGCGACATCGTCCGCGTAGCCGGCCTGCAGCAGGACGGTCCCCCGGGCGGAGAATTCCAGCCGGATGGGGCTGTTCGGCTCGGCCACGACCGAGACACGGCGGACGGCCTCGGCGAGCGCCTCCCGGTCGGTGACGGCCACCGCAGGACCGTCCAGGGCGAACAACGTGTCGTAGCGCGGCAGTCGTCCGTCGAGGAGCCGCACCGTCGTGTGCATGCCGTCACCTTCGAAAGCGATCAGCCCGGCCCCCGAGTCGCCGGGGCCGCTCAGCCCGATCCGGATGATGCCCGCCTTGGCCAGCGAACGGGAGATCTCGGCCAGTCTGCGACCGGGCACCACGATTTCCACCACGTCCGTGTCCGCCGTCTCCGGCTTCCACGACACGGTGCGCACCGCGTACCGGTAGCGGTCCGACGCGGCCAGCGTGATGGACCCGCCGTCCAGCCGCATCTGGATCCCGGTGAGCACCGGGAGCGACTCGTCACGGCCCGCGGCGATCGCCACCTGCGCAACCGCCGCGGTGAACCGGGCCGCATCCACCGTTCCGCGTGACGGGGGAAGCCCGGGGAGGGCCGGGTACTCCTCCCTGGGCAGGGTCGACAGACCGAAACGCGTACCGCCGGCCTCGACGGTGAAACGTGTGCCCTCCACCGCGCACGCCACCACCGCGTCGGGCAGTACCCGGCAGATGTCCAGGAGTCTGCGCCCCAGCACGAGCACCTGCCCCGCGTCCGCCGTCTCCGCCGGAACCTCGATCTTCGCCGACGCCTCGTAGTCGAACCCCGAGACACGCAGCCGCCCTTGCCCCGCGTCGAGCATCAGGCCGCCCAGCACGGGCACCGGCGACCGGGTGGGCAGCGACTTGGCCGCCCAGGTCACCGCCTCCATGAGAACGTCGCGTTCGATCCGGAACCGCATCTGTCCTACTCCCCGTCACCCGACACCAGTTGACCGCGCACGCTATACGCCGCCACTGACAACGCCGGGCTGATGCGCTGCCGCTTCGGGGGTGCGGCAGTGGCGTCCCGGGCCGGCACGGCACAATCCCAGGGTGAAACTCACCGCGCGGCACCTCGCCTTGGCGACCCTGGACCGTCAGTTCCTGCTCGAACGCCGGTCCCTCGACGTCGTCGAGGCGGTCCGCCGGGTCTGCGCTCTCCAGGCGCAGGCACCGGCGTCGCCGTACCTGGCCCTGTGGAACCGCGTGCGGGACTTCGCGCCCGAAGACCTCGACGCCGCGTTCGCGGACCGCCGGATCGTGAAGGCGACCCTGATGCGGATCACGCTGCACGCCGTGCACGCCGAGGACTACGCGCCCTTCCGCGCGGCCATGCTGGGCACGCTGCGGTCGGCCCGGCTGTACGACCGCCGTTTCACCACGACGGGGCTGACCCCCGCCGACGCCGACGCGCTGCTGCCCGAGCTCGCCCGCTTCCTGGCGCACCCCCGCACCGGCGCAGAGGTGCGGGAGGAGGTCACCGCACGGTTCGGCGAGCACGCGCACCGCGTGTGGTGGGCGCTGCGCACCTTCGCGCCGGTACACCACGCGCCGACCGGTGGTCCCTGGTCGTTCATGCAGCGCAACGCCTACCGCGCGGCCCCGGCCGCTTTCGCCCCCGGGCCGCAGGAGGCTGCCGCGGGCGTGCGGCTGCTGCTGCTCGCCTACCTACGGGCGTTCGGCCCCGCATCGGCGGGGGACTTCGCCCGCTTCACCCTGCTCACCCGCGCGGTGATCACGCAGGCGGTGCACGAGCTCGATGACCAGCTCGTCCGCCTGGCGGGCCCGGGCCGCGCCCCCCTGTTCGACGTGGCGGACGCCGCCCCCGTACCGGCCGAGGACACCCCGGCGCCGCCACGACTGCTGCCGATGTGGGACAGCGTGCTGCTGGCCCACGCCGGCCCCGGACGGCTCGTCCCCGAGGAGTACCGGCCGCTGATCGCCCGGCGCAACGGCGACACCCTCCCGTGCCTGCTCGTCGACGGGCAGGTCGCCGGAGTATGGCGTACACATGGCGACGGGGTGGAGCTGACCGCCTTCCACCGGCTGAGCCGGACCGCCTGGCGCGGTCTGACCGAGGAGGCGGAGAAGCTGTCCGCACTGCTCGCGCCGCGCGATCCCGCGGTCTACCGGTACTACGGTCACTGGTGGGAGAAAGGCTTCCCCGGCGTCGAGACCCGCACGGTCAGGGCGTAGCGCCGGAACTTCGAGGCGCGGCCCGTCGGCACACAGCGGTTCCGCTGTGACGTATCAGCGAGGTGAGATCTGCTTCCACTCTTGGTCCCTCTCCCACACGACATCGCGCAGCCCCGCTCGCGCAGCCCCGCTCGCGCAGCCCCGCTCGCGCAGGCCCGCGGAGCAGCCGTCGCTCCACAGCCGCCAGGACGGCGCCGTCGGGGGAGCGGACGAGAGCAAGCGCCGGTGACAACGCACTCCCCGCGTGTTAGCAAGAGACATGCCTCGCAACCCCCGGATCTCCCGAGACGTCTACGACGTCGTCATCGTCGGCGGTGGCCACAACGGTCTGGTCGCCGCCGCCTATCTGGCCCGCGCCGGGCGCTCCGTGCTCCTGCTGGAGCGGCTCGGCACCACGGGCGGCGCGGCGGTGTCGACCCGCGCCTTCGCCGGGGTCGACGCGCGGCTGTCGCGCTACTCCTACCTCGTGTCCCTGCTCCCCGCGAAGATCGTCAGCGAGCTCGGGCTGCGCTTCCAGGTGCGCAAGCGGTCCATCTCGTCGTACACCCCGGCCGTCCGTGACGGGCGGGCCACCGGCCTGCTGGTCGGCGGCGGCGAGGAGCGGACCCGGGCCGCCTTCCGGGAGTTCACCGGCTCCGACGCCGAGTACACCGCCTGGCGGGACTTCTACGGCATGACCGCGCGAGTCGCGCAGCGCGTGTTCCCCACCCTCACCGAGCCGCTGCCCACTCGGAAGGAGCTGCGGGCCCGCATCGGCGACGACGCGGCCTGGCGGATGCTGTTCGAGGAGCCCCTCGGTATGGCCATCGAGGACCGCTTCCAGGACGACGTGGTGCGCGGCGTCGTCCTCACCGACGGGCTCATCGGCACGTTCGCCGACGCGCATGATCCCGGGCTGGCCCAGAACGTCTGCTTCCTCTACCACGTCATCGGCGGCGGGACCGGCGACTGGGACGTGCCGGTCGGCGGCATGGGCGCTCTCACCGGAGAGCTGGCCCGGGTGGCCCGGGAAGCCGGAGCCGAGCTCGTCACCGGCCACGAGGTCGTCCGGATCGAGCCCGACGAGCGGCTCAGCTCGGTCACGTACGACGACGGGTCCGGCGAGGCCACCGTCGGCACCCACAAGGTCCTGGTGAACGCCTCGCCCGAGGCCCTGGCCGCGATGCTCGGCGACACCGTCGCCGAACCCGCCGAAGGGGCCCAGCTCAAGGTCAACATGCTGCTGCGCCGCCTGCCCCGGTTGCGGGACACCGCCGTCGATCCGAAGGAGGCGTTCGCCGGTACCTTCCACATCTCCGAGAGCTACGACCAGCTGGCGCGCGCCTACCGGGAGGCCGCCGCAGGCCGGCTGCCGTCCGCGCCGCCGTCGGAGATCTACTGCCACTCGCTGACCGATCCGACCATCCTCGGCCCCGAACTGGCCGAGCAAGGCCACCACACCCTGACGATGTTCGGGCTGCACGTCCCGGCGAGGCTGTTCGTCGAGGACAACGAGGGCGCCCGCGACGCTCTCACCAAGGCGGCCCTGGCCGAGCTGGACTCGGTGCTCGACGAGCCCATCGCCGACTGCCTCGCGCTCGACGAGGAGGGCCGCCCCTGCGTCGAGGCCAAAACACCGCTCGACCTGGAGGGGGAGCTGCGGCTGCCCGGCGGCAACATCTTCCACCGCTCGCTGGCCTTCCCGCACGCGACCGAGGAGACGGGACGCTGGGGCGTGGAGACCGCCTACCCCAACGTCCTGCTGTGCGGCGCCGGAGCCGTGCGCGGAGGCGGTGTGAGCGGCATCCCCGGCCACAACGCCGCGATGGCCGTCCTCGGCGAATGAGACGGCGGCGCTGAACCGGTCCGATGCGGGTACTCGCGCGCGCACCGGGCGGTGCCACGGCACCGTCCGGCGGCAGACGAAGCGAGAGACGGGAGGTGATCGTCGTGCCGAGTACGCAACCCCCTACCGGCCCCGGGCCGCACACATCGGGTGGTGAGCCGGTGGCCGAGCTGGTGCAGCGGGCCTCGCAGCAGCTGACCGAGCTGGTACGCGGCGAGCTGCGCCTGGCGCAGGCGGAAATGAAGGAGAAGGGCAAGCGGTACGGCAAGGGCGGTGGGCTGTTCGGCGGAGCCGGCCTCGTCGGGTTCCTGATGCTGCAGGCCCTGGTGGCCACCGCGATCGCCGCCTTGGCGGTGCCGCTGCCGGTGTGGGCCGCAGCCCTCATTGTCACCGCCTGCCTGGGGGTGATCGCCGCGGTGATGGCGCTCACCGGGAAGAAGCAGGTCGACCGGGCCGCACCCCCGACGCCACAGCAGACCATCGAGAACGTCAAGGCCGATGTGGCCGAGATCAAGGAGAGTGCCCACCGATGACCCAGCCCCCGCACGACGAGCCGACCGCCGCCGGCCCCGAGGAACTGCACGAACAGGTGGAGCAGACCCGCCGGCAGCTCGGGGAGACCGTGGAGGCACTGGCGGCCAAGACGGACGTCAAGGCCCGCGCCCAGGAGAAGGCCGCCGAGGTCAAGGAGCAGACCGCCGCGAAGGCCGGCGAGCTGAAGGAGCAGGCGACGCTCAAGGCCGAACAGGTGAAGGAGCAGGCGGCACTCAAGGCCGAAGAGGTGAAACAGCAGGCGGCGCTCAAGGCCGGCGAGGTGAAGGCCAAAGCCGCCGAGGCGGCCGCCCGGGTGCAGGACAAGCTGCCCGACCCCGTCAAGGACAAGGCCGCCCAGGCCGCCGACCAGGCTCGCGGTACAGCGGCCCGGGCCGGTCGGCTGTGGCAGGACAAGGCGCCCGAGCCGGTGCGGGCCGGAACGGCCCGAGGCGGGCAGCTCGTCCGGGACAACCGCGGGCTGCTGCTGGCGGCCGCCGCGGCGACCGGGATCTGGCTGCTGTGCCGCCGGAAGCGGTGAGCGGCGGCGGTCGACCGCGCCGGTCCGCCCTCGCCGCTCCGACCGGCACCTGCCCCGGCTGACACCCACGTTTGACAACGGAGGGCCGGCTGCACCCGTGCAGCCGGCCCTCCGGCCTGATCGTCGTACGGCGTCGTCACCACCACCGTCAACGTCGCCGCACGCCGTCCTCACAGCAGCCGGCGCACGAGCAGGCGGGGACTGCGCCGGACGAGCCACGCGCCGGCCAGACCGATCAGCGAGCCGGCCGCGACGTCGCTGGGATAGTGCGCGCCGGACTGTACGCGTTCGAGCGCCACCGCGACGGCCGGTACGGCGCACAGCAGGCCCGCGACCGGCCAGGTGGGTGCCACGGCAGCGCAGAAGGCGACCGCGGCCGCGGTGTGCCCGGAAGGGAAGGACGAGGAGTCGGGCCGGTCGTCGACCTCGTCATGGGGAAACCACTCCCGCGGCGGGCGAGGACGATCGGCCACCTGCTTGCACAGCCCGTTCGACACGAGCTGTGCCACCACCACAGCCCCCAGCCCGGCAGCGGCCGCCCTCCGGCCACGCCGGCCCCCGACCGAGGCCATCACCACGCCGGCTCCGCACCACAGCTTGGTGCTCTCCGCGATCTCCTCGACTCCCGACAGCACCTTGCCCAGCGGCGGCGGAACGCGCCAGGCCGCCTGCCGCGTCAACTCACCATCGACTCGATGCAAGCCTCGTAGCGTGTCCATGGACAGCAGGTATCCCACAGCCGGGCAGGGTAAGCAGCCTGTCTGCCCCCTGGTCGTCGCGCCGGCCTCAGCCGGAGGTGAGGGAGCGGACGTCCACCGTCCGCAGTGACGTGTCGGCCACGGTGCGCTCCAGACGCAGCCGGGCCGAGCGCCCACGCATCGTCAGCGTCATGAGCTGGTTCCCGAACCACGGCCCGCCCTTCTTGCGCCACCTCACCGGCGGCCGGGAGCACCGGCCATGGCGCTCGAGGACCCGCCCCAGAAGACGCGCCGGCGCACTCCACCCGAAGCGGAATCCGAGCCGCATCGACAGGGGAACGGAGTTGTGCACCGGGGAGCAGGTGAGCTGGACGACGGGGAGGGCGGGCCCGTCGGACCGCCACGAGGCCTGCGCGACGTAAGCGTGGTGCACGTCCCCGGACAGCACGCACACCGTGGCGGGCGCGTCGGGCCGGGAGCCGACCTCGGCGATCAGGTCGGCGAGGTCGGCGAACGAGCGGGGGAAGGCGGCCCAGTGCTCCAAGTCGGCCGCCCGGCGCAGGCGTTCACCGAAGCGGGCCCAGCGCTGTCCGCGCTCCCCGGAGCACAGCGCCGCGTCCCAGGCCTCGGCGTCGTGCACGAGATGCGGCAGCAGCCAGGGCAGCGAGGTGCCGATCAGCAGATGGTCGTACGCTCCCACGTCGGCCAGCACCTGCTCGCGCAGCCAGTCGGCCGTACCCGGGTCCAGCATGGCGCGGCGGTCCTCCTGGAGAACCCGCGCCGCCCGGGAGTCCACCATCGCCACCCGGACCCGTCCGACGTCGCGCCGGTAACTGAAGCGAACCGAGGCCGGGTCCACATCCGCCTTCTCGGCGAGGGCACGCACCGCGTCCGTGCCTTCCGGCGTGGCGCGCACGGCGGCATACGTGGCGTCGTCGGCCAGCTCGGCGGGGGAGAGGTTGCCCAGGTGCTGGTGCACCCAGTAGGACATCAGGCCGCTCAGCAGCCGTTGCTGCCACCAGTTCGTGGTGCGCATGTCGGCGAGCCACGCGGCGGAGGTGTTCCAGTCGTCGACGATGTCGTGATCGTCGAAGATCATGAAGCTGGGTACGGTGGACAGCAGCCAGCGGATCTCCGGATCGAGCCAGGATTCGTGGTAGAGGCGGCAGTACTCCTCGTAGTCCGCCACCTGACTGCCCGGCGGCTCCTGGAGGTCGCGGCGGGTGGCCAGCCAGCTCCGCGTCGCCTCGCTGGTCTCGTCGGCGTACACCTGGTCCCCGAGCAGAAGCAGGACGTCGGGGCGTTGCGCGTCGGGGTCGGACGCCAGCCGCCCGGCCAGCGAGTCGAGGGCGTCGGCGCCGACGGGGTCCTTGCCGTCGGCCGGGGGAGCGGCCCAGCGGCACGATCCGAAGGTGATCCGCACGGGGTCGTCGGGGGCACGCACCCGGATGACGGAGGCCGGGAAACCGGAGTCGGGCAGCGGCCACACCGGGGTGCCGTCCAGAAACACCTCGTACGACGGTGCCGTACCCGCTTCGAGACCGGTCACCGTGACGAGCGCGTAGTGATGCCCGGCGACCTGGAAGGTCGGTGCCGTGCCGCCCGCGCCGTTCGAACAGCGCACCTCCGCGACGCACGGGCGGCTCGTCTCCACCCACACCGTCGCGCACGAGCTGTCGGCGTACCTCAGCAGCGGCCCCAGACACAGTTCGACCACGGCGACGGACCTCCTGTGTCGCACCCTGCGGTTGAAACAACGACCGTTGAACCGTACAGGGCGCCGCGGCGGACGGTCCCTTCACCGGTGGCTCTACTGCCCGTTCTCTTCCGTCGAATGCTTGTTCTCGCGTTCGGCGTCCTCGGACGGCTGCTTCTTCCCGGCCTCGGCCTGTTCCTCTTCGAGGTGCTTGCGCACCTCCTCCGGCTTGTCGCCCACCTGGTCCATGACCCGCTCCGATCCTGTGTCCGATCACCCAAGTCCGGCCGCGGCGACGTCACGGCAGCACGGTCGCCTCGGCGAGCATGTCCATCACCGCGGGCAGTCCACCGCGCGCCCACGCCATACGCTGCCGGTCCGCTCCCGTCCCCTGCTGCAGCAGACGGTGGACGAGTGCGGTGACCTGGCGTGCGTCACCCGCTTCCGTCAGCGCCGGCTCGACATGCTCCAGGAGCTGGTACACCACGTCACCGGCGCGACAGCGCCTGCCCTCGGGGTCGATCAGTTCCTGGCTCAGCCCGTGCCGCGCGGCCTGCCACATCGCCGCCTTCAGCAGCTCGGCGTGCGGCGTCGGCGCCGTGCGGCCTTCCGAGGCCTCGCGCATGGCCGTCAGGGCGAGGCCGCGCACCAGGCCGGCGAAGAGCACGGCGTCGTCCGTGCGCGGCTGGACGTCCACGCAGCGGATCTCGACCGTGGGGTAGCGCTCGCACAGCCTGCCCTGCCAGTACAACTGCCCGCGGTCCGCGATCACACCGGTGGCGAGCAGGCGCTGGGCCCGCAGATCGTAGTCCGCGTCGTCCGCGAAGTACGGCGGGATGCCGCTGACCGGCCACCGGTCGAAGACGATGGTGCGCCAACTGGCGAATCCGGTGTCGTCACCGTCCCACAACGGCGAGTTCGCTCCCATGGCGGTCAGTGTCGGGAGCCACGGCCGCATACGGTTCAGCACCTCTACGCCCATCTGCCGACTCGGCACGGCCACATGCACGTGCATGCCGTTGACCATCTGCTCGGCCACGAGCTGCGGCGCCTGGCGCAGCATGGCCTTGTAGCGGGCCTTGTCCGTGACCTGCACGGGAGCGTCGTGCACCATCGGGGAGGTGCCGCTGGCGAGGATGCGGCAGCCGAACCTCTCGGCCGCCTCCACCACGGCGTGCCGCAGCCGCAGCAGGTGCCCGCCGGCCTCCTCCAGCGAGTGACAGACCGGAGTGGCGATCTCGACCTGTGCCTGGAGAAGTTCGAGCTGGATCTCGCCGGCGGCCACGAACTGCTCGAGACCGGCCGCCGCCCGTACTTTCTCGCCGTACGCACTCAGCCGTCCCGTGGCCGCGTCGACCAGGAAGTACTCCTCTTCCACACCGACGGTTGTCATCAGCCGTACCCCAACCGCCCGGCACCGCCTCGCGGCAGTGCGATGTCCCGGTCCCCGACACCGATCGTTCCTGATACGTGCCGACCGCGTGGGGCCGTGGCTGAAGAGTGCCTTGCCCTCGTCGTCCCAAACGTGGCGCCCCGTCCGAAACGGACCATCACGTCACAGAATGGGTGACTGCAATCCGGCTGCCGCGTCGCGCGCGACCGGGATGTGCAGCCGGCGTGCGACCGTGGTGAGGGCCTGTCCCAGAGGGAGGGCGACGCGGGTGACGGCGTGCGGGTCGCCGCGGGTGGGGTCGCGGTTGACGATCAGTACGGGTTTGCCGGCCTGGGCGGCCTGGCGGACGAAACGCAGCCCTGACATCACGGTGAGTGAGGAGCCCAGGACAAGCAGTGAGGCCGCCTCGTCGACCAGCGTGCGGCAGTGCTCGACCCGCCGGGGCGGGACGTTCTCGCCGAAGAACACCACGTCGGGCTTGAGGATGCCGCCGCAGACCGTGCAGGGCACCACCTGGAAGTCCCCGACCTGGGCATCGGTGAGGTCGGCGTCACCGTCGGGGTTGATGCCGGCGGCCACCGGCGCGAACCCCGGATTGGCCTCCTCCAGCCGCCGGGCGAGTTCACGGCGCGGGCTGAAGGCGCCGCAGGACAGGCAGACGACGCGCTCCAGGCTGCCGTGGAGTTCGACGACGCCGTCGCTGCCGGCGGCCTGGTGCAGTCCGTCGACGTTCTGCGTGATCACGCCGGACAGCAGGCCGTGCCGTGCGAACGCGGCGACGGCCCGGTGCCCGGCGTTGGGGCGGGCACGGCCGAAGGTGCGCCATCCGAGGTGGCTGCGCGCCCAGTACCGGCGCCGGGCGTGAGCACTGGCGGTGAAGTCCTGGTAGGTCATCGGCGTGTGCCGGCTCAGGCTGCCGCCTTCGCCCCGGTAGTCGGGGATGCCCGACTCGGTGGAGATGCCCGCCCCGCTGAGCACCAGCACGCCGCCGGAGCCCAGCGCCTCGGCGACCGGCTGGAGATCGGTGGTGCCTGGCGGCAGGTCATGGGGCGGGGTCCAGCTCAGTGTCGGGCGCATGCGCATGCCGCAAGGGTACGGAAACCGGCCGTCTTCGGTGCTTCTCGCCGATCCGGTCCCTCGGCACCGCATCGAGCGGGCGCGGTACTCGACGAGGGCATCCACCGGCGCGCCCCGCCCCCACGGCGAGCGGCCGCGCGCCTTGGTCAGCGCGCGGGAGGCCTCGGCCGCAGCGCCCGGAACACCGCCCAGGCGACCGAGATGAAGGGCACCGCCACGACCGCGCCGATCACGCCCGCCACGGTGCCGCCCGCGAGGACCGACACGGCCACGACGAGTGGGTGCAGGCGGACCGCCCAGCTCATCACCAGGGGATGCAGGACGTGCCCTTCCAACTGCCCGACGATCACGATGAGCGCCAGCACGACCAGCGCGATGACCGGGCCCCGCCCGGCCAGCGCCACCACCGTCGCCACGCCCAGCGCGAACGGCGAGCCGACCAGTGGCACGAAGGCGGCGAAGAACTCCAGCAGCGCGAGCGGCAACGCCAGGGGCACCTCCAGGACCAGCAGGGCGATCCCGACGAGTACGGCGTTGGTGGAGGCCACGATGATGATGCCCCGCGTGTACCCGGCGAACGCCCGCCAGGCCGCCCGGCCCGCCCGGTCCCACGCCGATCGCGCGCGGCCCGGCACCACCTCGTCGCGCGACCAGGTCCACAGCCGTTCGCCGGAGTGGAGGAAGAAGACCGAGGCGAAGAGCGCGAGCGCGCCCCCGGTGACGAGCTCCACGGCGCGGCTGATGCCACTGAGGGCACTGCTGAGAAGCCCCGCCCGGTGTGTGGACAGGTAGTGGACGATCTCGTCCTGAAAGTCGGACAGTTTGCTGTGACTCAGCCGGAACGGAGGGCGCTGCAGCCACACTTCGATCCGGTGCACGCCGTCGCGGAACTCGTCGGCCAGTTTCGAGGACTCGTTCACCACCGCGTCCCCCACCAGGGCGAGCAGTCCGAGCAGCACGACGATGCTGCCGACCAGCACGAGGGCCACGGCCAGTGGGCGGGGCAGCAAGCGGTCGAGCAGGTCGGTGGCCGGACGCAGCACCGATGTGATGACCAGGGCGAGGAACAGGGCCACGGCGATGATCTGGAACCGGCCCAGAACGGCGAAGACGCCGTAGACGACGATGCCGACGAGGATCAGCCGCCAGGCGTGGGCGGCGGCGGCCCGCAGCCAGGGACCGGTGTGGTCGGCCGCCGGAGCGGTTGCGCCGACCGGGCGGCGTCGCGCCGGGACCCGCACGGAGTGCGCGGGGCGGCTGCCCAGCAGCACACGGCCGCCCGCGCGCCCCTCGCCGGCCGTCCCGCGACCCGATTCCGCCACCACGCCGCATGCCTCTCGTTCACCGCGAGCCCGGTCACCTGCAGAGCACCGTATGCACGATCGGGGCGGGGAGCGGACCGCAACGCCGTGCGAGGCACCCGCTCGGTGGGGCACTCGGGGTGCCGCGGACCGTGGCCGCGCACGGTGTCCGCAGCCGCACAGGCCGCGGAAGCAAGGCCGGAATCCGGTCCGTACGGCTGACCGGGTTTGTGGGCGTGGTCCGGGGGCAAGCCGAAACTCCATGAGTCAAGCGAACAAGGGAACGGATCAGAAGTCCGACACCACGAAGCCGGCGTCCGCCACCCGGTCGCGTGGCACCGCCGGCAAGGAGTCCGCGTCGGCGGCCTCCGGCGGCCTGAAGAGGGCGCAGGCCAAAGCCGCTGACGGAGTGTCGACCGCGAGGACCGGGGCGGGACGGGCCGCGGACGAGGCGACCGGCGCCGTGAACGCGGCGGCCCGGGGCCTCGACGCGGGCCGACGTGCGGCGATCACCGCCTCCGGACAGGTGGGCGCGGCGGCGAGGACCGCATGGACGGTCATCGCCCGGCGCAAGCTCGTCGCGGTGGGGGTCGGCGCCGGTGCGACGGCGCTCAGCGCGGCGTCCTACGCCCTGGGCCGCCGCTCGTCACGAGGCCCGCAGGGGCCGCTCACCCGCCTCACGGGCGGCCGCATCTGACGGGTCGGGCAGAGGGGCGCGGCGGCGGGACCCCCCCCCGCCCCGGCCCCTCCACCCCCCCCGAACACGTCCCACCCTCGTCCACATAAACCCCCCCACAGGGCCGTGGCCCCGGCAGCGGGGGGCG
>NZ_JBICAJ010000010.1:148616-353841 GCF_043088925.1 Streptomyces sp. NPDC014006
GGGGGGCGCCCCCCGCGCGGGGCCGCCGCCGGCCCGGGGGCCCGCGGGGGCGCCCCCCCCCCGCCCGGGGGGCGGGCGGGGGGGGGGGGGGGGGGGGGGGCCGGGGGGGCCCCCCCCGCCGGGCCCCTGCCCTGCCACCGCCCGGATCCTCGTCCGAGCGTCGTCCTGATCTCCGCTCCGTCAGGCGAGTGCCGCCTGCAGCGTGGGGCGGCACTCGATGACCGTGTCGATGGCGACGAGTTGCAGGGTGCGCAACACGGGACCCGTCGGTGCCGCCAGGCGCAGCCAGCCACCGGCCCCGGTGAGCGCGTTGTGGGCGGTGAGAAGGATGTTGATGCCCGTGGAGTCCATGAACGTCACCTCCGCCAGGTCCACGACCACCCTGGGGTGGGCGGTCCGTGCCGCGTCCAGCGCCTCCCTCAGCTGCCTGCCCGTGTCGTGATCGATCTCGCCCGCCACGGTCAGCACCTGGATGTCCGCAGCGGTCGACGATTCGACCGACAGACCGCTCCGACGCTGTGCGGGCCCCCCGTGTTCGCCGTCGTCTCCGGGGTGCGCACGTCTTTCCTCTGCCATGCGGGCGATACTGGCATACCTGTGCCCCGGCCGAAACGCCTGGTCCGGCGCCGGGGCCGCGTGCGGGTCTGTGGGCCGAGAGAGGGGTGTCAGGCGCTGTCCGGGCGTGGGTGGGTACGCGAGGGGTGTGAAGCACGGAGTGAAGGCGGTCAGGGTGGATTCGGTCCCGTGGGGTGACGGTGGTGTGATAGTGGATGCGCGGATCATGCGGACCACGGTGGCCCTGGGGGGGAACAGCGCGCGGATCGCCCAGGCCCGGCATTGTGCGGCGGCCTTTCTCGCGCGGATGCGGACGGACCATGGGGTGCCGGTCTCGCAGCGGGCACTGGATGTGACCCAGTTGGTGGTGAGCGAGTTGGTCACGAACGCGCAGAAGTACGCACCGGGCCCCGTCACGATGGACCTGAGGATCGTCGACGACCTGGTCGAGGTGGCCGTCTCGGACTCCGATCCGACCCTGCCGGAGGCCCGGACCGCGGACGCGGGCAGGGTGGGACAGCACGGCCTGGAGATCGTACGGGCCGTCGCCCAGGCGTTCGACGTGCAACGGCAACCGGTCGGCAAACGGGTCACCGCTCGCATCGCTCTGTACGACGGCGCCGCCGACCGGACCTGAGCGCTTCCGCGAGCGCCCTGTACCTTGGCACCCGTAGGTGTTCGATCAGGTGCGATGAGGGCGAAGTGAGGTTGATGACCGCGCTCGCGGCCACCTCGTGCGGCGTCCGGGTCTCCCTCAGGTCCCGGGCCGTGGCCTGACCCGCCCTGACCGCCCTCGCCGGGAGCGTGAGCCCGCGAGGAGCCCGCCCGGACATCACCTGGAAGGGAACGTCCTTCACCCTGCGCAACCGAATCACGCGTGCCGAGACCAGCGCCGACGTCCCAGCCGTCCATGACATCGACCTGGCCGCGTTCGAGACCGGGTTGGAGGCCGCCCTCGTCGACGCGCTGCGCGCGGACTCGTCCTGGATCGAGTGCCTGTCCCTCGTCTGCGCGGACGACACAGGACTTCTCGTCGGGCACGCGCTGCCGACCCGCTGCCACATCGGTGACGTGCCGGCCCTGGCCCTGGGACCGGTGGCCGTGCGGCCCGGGCAGCAGAGGAGCGGCGCGGGCTCCGCGGTCGTGCGTGCGGCGCTCGCGGCGGCCCGGGACAGGGGCTAGCGCCACGTCGTCGTCCTGGGGCACCCCGCCTACTACCCCCGGTTCGGCTTCACCCGGGCCTCGGCCCACAACATCCGCCTGACGATCGAGGTCCCGGACGAGGCACTCATGGCACTCGCCCTGGACGCCGGCCACCCCCTGCCCGGCGGAACCGTTCACTACGCAGCCCCGTTCGGCATCTGACCGGCGCCGGGAGCCGTGACGGCCCGGCGCCTGGATGGAGGCGCCGGGGCGGGGTGATCAGGCCTGAGGCGAGTCGAGACCGAGCTCGTGGTTCTTGATCGCCTCACGGACGGCGCCCACGAAACCGTTCCAGAAGCGGTCGGCGTAGGGGCTGTCGGCGCTCGGCACGCCGGCCGTCGTCCTGCGCTTGGCCGCGCCGGAGAAGTCGCCGAACATCGCCTTGCGCAGGGCGGTGGACATCTCCATCTGGGCGCCGGCGCCGGTGCGGGTGCGATTGACGATGTTGGCCGGGTCGTCGCCGTTGATCGGGTCGGTGGCGCCGGCGAAGACGACGGTCACGTCCCAGTCGGGGTTTCCCGTGTTGGTGGTCAGGCCGTGCCTCGTGAAGGCGGCCTTCAGGTTCCGCTTCAGGCGCTCGTCCCGCCCACCGATGTTGATCTTCTTCACGGTGGTGTCGTCGAAGCCGTGCAGGGATACGGCGTACAGGTTGGCGGTGGTGACGGCGAGGGCGGCCGGGTCGTCGCAGTGGGTCGACGTCACATGCTGCGAGGAGGAGTTGGCCAGGGCCTCGAACATCCAGTAGTCCCGCTGCGTCTCACCCGGCACGGCCGCGCTCGCGGGGTCGGTGTTGTAGTCGAAGGGGGTGTACCCCGCGATGGCCATGCACAGCTCGCTGGTACCCGACTCGATCCCGCCGCCGTGCGGCGCGATCACCGCGGTGCTGCTGACGGGGCTGCTCGTGGTGCGGGCATTGTCGGTGATCTGAGCCGGCGCGCCGAAGCGGAACCGGCGCATCCAGTCGGTGCCCTCCTTGTCCGCGGTGAGGGTGTACAGCTCGGTGTTGGAGCCGTACTGGTCGGCCGCGGCGGCCGGCGTGGCGCCGTTGCCCATCACGGCGTTGAGCGTGGGCACGGCCGCGGCGACGGCGGCGACGGAAGCGAGGACGGTGCGTCTGCTGGTGTTCTTCACGCCGGTGATCCTGCACCATGGCCCGGCAGGCGTCGACGGGGGGTGGCACCGCTCGGCGCACCGGACTCCGAGCCGCCTGACGCCCGCGGCGGGAGACGGCTCTGTCACCCCGTCAGTCTTCGGCCACCTGGGAGAGAGCTTCCGTGATCATGCGGGTGGCGAAGTCCTGGTCGTCGGTGATGCGGTTGATGTGCTCGGCGAGCAGGAACGCGGTGGCTTCCAGGGGCGTCAGCTCCGTCTCGGTCCAGTAGCCGTACTGTTTGCGCCACAGGCTGGGGCTCAGACCGGTGCCCGCGGCGACGACCAGGCCGGCCATGGTGGGGATGGCCTCGGGGCGCACACTCTTGGTCATCATGCGCATCGAGGCGACGAGGCTGGGCACCACGCACTCGATGACGTCCTTGCCGTGGTCCTCATAGGCCATCCTCAGCCACTGCATGAACATGTAGATGAGGGTGCAGGCGCCGTCCAGCAGGTCGTCGACGCCATCGGGGCCCAGGGAGGCGGCGAACTGGTCGACGAGCGCCTGTTGTTCGGGGTCGGTCCGTGTCCTGCGGTCGTAGACGGCCTTGAGCCGGGAGTCGACCATCATGAGCGCCGCACCCACATCGCCGGCGGGTGCGCGCAGGGGATCACAGGGTGACGACACGGGACTTCCTCCTCGTGCGACCTCGGTGGGCAACTGCGCCGTGTCCGTACAGTAGACCGCCGCCGAGTCGGGGGGCGGGCGAATCCGGGATCGGCCGCGCCGGCAAGGCGTGACCGAGCCTGCGCGCGCGTCGCGTCAGTTGTCCGGTGTCCAGGCCGCCACCAGGGCGAGCAGGCCGGCGAAGCGGGCGGTGAAGACGTTCCCGAACTCCCGCTGCTGCGGGGCCAGTCGGCCCACCTCCACGCAGTCGCCGTCCGCCACGATACGGCTGATCAGGTGCCGGGCACCTGGCGGGCACGGCCGCTCCAGGCCCCGCCGAGGGTGCCCCGCGTCCAGGAGTGAGCCGTAGCGTGTCGATGCCACCCGCGTCGAGGTGGTCGTAGGCGAGACGCGCCTGGTCGATCCCGGAGTCGGTGACGACGCGGCCGAGCCTGACGGTGTTCGCGACCGCCCCGGTCGGGGTGGACGTGGAGGAACTGGTCGCGCCGGCGGCCATCCTGCGGCTCTGCGCACCCCCTGATCACCGCGACCGTCAGTTGGTCGGGGCCGGGTCGCCCCGACCGGGCACCGATGTAGGTGTGCGCACCCTGTTGACACCCCTCGCCGGCTTCCTATCATCAATCCCTGTCCGCGAATACGACCAACGTTCGATATATCGACCATCTGTCTCATGACAGGTGCATGACCGGCTCCCTTCGCCCGGCGGCTGACTCCGCCCCCCACTCATCCCAGGAGACCGTGCATGTCTTCCCCCTTCACCCGCTCGAGGCAGGGCTCGCTCGCGCTGTTGGCGCTCGCGCTGGCCCTGGTCACCGCCCTGCTCGGCGGCCGCGCCTCCGCCGACGCGCAAGCCGCGGCCGCCGGCACGCGCCCCTGCGACCTCTACGCCTCCGGGGGCACCCCCTGCGTGGCCGCGCACAGCACGACCCGCGCCCTGTACTCCGCGTACGGCGGCCGCCTCTACCAGGTCAAACGCGCCTCGGACGGCGCCACCCGCGACATCGGCGCGCTCGGCGCGGGCGGCTACGCCGACGCCGCCGCCCAGGACTCCTTCTGCGCGGGCACGAGCTGCCTCATCACCGTCATCTACGACCAGTCCGGCCGCGGCAACCACCTCACCCAGGCACCGCCCGGAGGGTTCTCCGGCCCTGCCGCCGGCGGATACGACAACCTCGCCGAAGCGTCCGCCGCGCCGGTCACCGTAGGCGGCCACAAGGCATACGGCGTCTTCATCGCCCCCGGCACCGGCTACCGCAACAACCACACCAGTGGCATCGCGACCGGAGACCAGCCGGAGGGCATGTACGCGATCCTCGACGGCAGCCACTACAACGGCGGTTGCTGCTTCGACTACGGCAACGCCGAGACCAACAGCCGGGACAACGGCAACGGCACGATGGAGGCCATCTACTTCGGCAACATCAAGGTGTGGGGCTACGGAACCGGCAACGGCCCCTGGGTGATGGCCGACCTGGAGAACGGCCTTTTCTCCGGCGTCAATCCGGGCTACAACGCGAACGATCCCAGCGTCAGCCACCGGTTCCTCACCGCGATCGTCAAGGGCGGCTCGAACAAGTGGGCCATCCGCGCCGGCAATGCGCAGTCCGGCGGACTGTCCACCTACTACAGCGGACCGCGCCCCAACGCCTCGGGCTACAACCCGATGAAGAAGGAAGGCGCCATCATCCTCGGTATCGGCGGCGACAACAGCAATGGATCCGCCGGCACCTTCTACGAGGGAGTGATGACCTCCGGTTACCCGTCGGACGCGACCGAGAACGCCGTGCAGGCCGACATCAACGCGGTCGGCTACACGGCCCCCGCACCGGCCGGCGGCCTCACGGCGGGCGCCAGGGTATCGCTGCGGGCCACCACGTCCTGCTGCACCGGCGAGTACCTCCGGCACGACAGCGCGGACAGCAACGCGGCCATCTCGGCGGTGTCGTCCTCCAGTTCCTCCGCCGACAAGGCGGCCGCCACCTGGATCGTGCGGGCCGGTCTGGGCGACGCCTCCTGCGTCTCCTTCGAGTCCGCCGACAAACCGGGCCAGTACCTGCGCCACTACGACTTCCGGCTGCGCGTCGACACCATCGACAGCAGCGCGCTGTCCCGGCAGGACGCCACGTTCTGCCCGCAGGCCGGTCACAACGGGCAGGGCGTGTCGCTCCGGTCCGCCAACTACCCCGGCGACTTCGTGCGCCACTACGAACACGCCGTCTACATCGCCGGTGACGGAGGATCCCACGCCTGGGACAACGCCGCACTCTGGGCCGACGACACCAGCTGGGCCGTAACCACCCCCTGGGCCTGACGCGTACCCGGGGCGGGTGGGGGCACTCGGCCGGGGCCCCCACCCGCCCCCGCGAGCCGCGGAGGGCCCCGACGGAGGAGGTTCCCGTGTGCCGCCTGTTCGGCCTCAGCAGCGCTCCGCGACGGACGTACGCCACCTTCTGGCTCCTGGACGCCCCCGACAGTCTCAGCAAGCAGAGTCACCGCGACCCCGACGGCACCGGCCTCGGCCACTTCACCGCCGACGGCACCCCCCGCGTCGACAAGGCACCCATCGCGGCCTACCGCGACCGCGCCTTCGCACGGGAGGCCCGGCAGGAGGAGTCGGCGACCTTCATCGCCCATGTGCGCTTCGCCTCCACCGGCAGCCTGGACGTCCGTAACACCCACCCCTTCGAGCAGGCGGGGCGGCTCTTCGCGCACAACGGGGTGATCGAGGGCCTCGACGCACTCGACGACCACTTGGGGGAGGACCGCTCACTGGTCCGGGGCGACACCGACTCCGAGCGCTTCTTCGCCCTGATCAGCCGGGAGACCCGACGACACGACGGGGACGTCACCACCGGCATCCGGCAGGCCGCCCGCTGGATCGCCGCGCGCCTGCCCGTCTACGCCATGAACCTGATCCTCATCAGCCCACAGGAGCTGTGGGCACTGCGCTACCCGGACACCCACGGCCTGTACGTCCTGCAGCGCCCGGCGGGCGGCCAGCACGGCAGCAGGCACCTCGACCACAGCGGCAGCGACGGCCGGATGCGCGTCCACTCGGCACCCCTCGCCGACCACCCCGCCGTCATCGTCGCCAGCGAGCGCATGGACGACAACCCGCACTGGCGCCCGATGGAGTCCGGTGAGCTCCTCCACGTCGGCCCCGACCTGCGCACCACCCACCGGGTCGTCCTGCCGGACCCTCCGGCCCACCGGCTCACCCTCGACGATCTGCATCCCGACGCGGCAGCCTCGCAGAAGGCCGCCTGATCCGTCCCTCGAACAGCCGGCCCGCCATCCGGTTCAGTCCGCCGCCCCCGGCCGGTCGCCCCGGCCCCGTCGCCCCCGCCCGGTCCGAGAGGAAGATCACGCCGGGCCAGGCCGTCTTGGCCATGGACGCGTCACGCGGTACGGTCTGTCCGAATCGACGACGGCGAGACGGAAGCCGGTGGGAATCCGGCACGGTCGCGCCACTGTGTGCGAAGCCCTGAGGAGGGGTGCTCGCGAGTCAGACCCGTGGCCGTCGTCCAGTGCACCACCGAGATGGGACGCGAACTCCCAGAGGAGGCCCCGCCATGGCCCAGCACGTCGCCCAGCCGACTGCCACCACCCCCGCTGTTCCCGCCACGCTGCCGTTGAAGGCGATCGCCCCCTGGGCGGTCTTCGCCGGCGTCCTGATGCTGGTCCTGCTGTACTTCGTCGGCGCCGAGCAGGGCGCCACCGCCGTGTTCGACGGCACGGACGTCCACGAGTGGGTGCACGACGCCCGCCACCTGCTCGGTTTCCCCTGCCACTGACGCCAGGGACGCCGCGCACCCATGAACTCCGCAACGGTAAGAAACCTTCTCGTGCGGGGCATGCTCGCCGGCCTCGCCGCCGGCGTGCTCGCCCTCGTCGTCGCCTACCTCCTGGGTGAGCCCAGCGTCGACAAGGCGATCGCCTTCGAGGGCGCCCACTCCCATGAGCACGAGATGGAGGCCGTCTCCCGGTCCCTGCAGTCCACCGCCGGTCTCGCCACCGGTGTCCTGGTCTACGGGGTCGCCTTCGGCGGCATCGCCGCGCTCGCGTACGCCTTCGCCCTCGGCCGGGTCGGCCGCTTCGGTCCGCGGGCCACCGCACTGCTGCTGTCCGGCTGTGCGCTCCTGACCGTCTACGTCGTGCCGTTCCTGAAGTACCCGGCCAATCCGCCGTCGGTCGGCGACCCCGACACCATCGGCAAGCGGACCACCCTCTACTTCCTGATGATGCTGCTCAGCGTCCTCCTCGCGGTCGCCGCCACCTTGGTGGGCAAGCGGCTCACGGCGGTCCTGGGCACCTGGTGGGCGACCGTCGTCGCGGTGGCCGCGTTCGCCGCGGTGATCGGCCTGGCCTACCAGTTCCTCCCCGTCGTCAACGAGGTGCCGAAGGACTTCCCGGCCGCCCTGCTGTGGCGGTTCCGGCTCTCCGCGCTGGGCATCCAGACCGCGATGTGGGCCGGGTTCGGCCTGCTCTTCGGCGAGTTGGCCGAACGCCTGCTGAACCCCAGGCCGGCGAAGGCCGACACCGGGCGAACGGTTCCGGCCACGCACTGACTCGTTCCGGACGACGAAGGGCCCTACGGAACTATCCGCAGGGCCCTTCGTCGCATCCGGGCCGCACTCAGCGTGGGGAAGGTGTGTCCGACGCGGCCAGGTGCCGCCCGAGCCGCAGATTCCAGCGTCCCGAGCGGCCGCTCAGCTCGGTGACGGCCAACGGCGGTACGTCGAGCCGCCAGAAGGCCGCCGCGCCCAGCCCCAGGGCGTGCACGACGGCGGCCCGAACCACCTCCGGCTCGACCACGGCGACCGTACGGCCGTCGAAGTCCCGTGCGCTGTCCAGCCAGTGGCCGACCCGCGTGCACAACTCGTGCACGGACTCACCCCCGTGCGGCGCGCTGTCGGGATCGGCGAGCCAACGGGCCACCTCCTCCGGCTCGGCGGCGCCCACCTCGTCCAGGGTGAGACCGCGCCAACGGCCCACGTCCCAGGCCCCGAGCTCCGGCGTCCGCGCGCCGTCGAGGCCGAGCGCCTCCGCGGTCTGCCGGCAGCGCACACTCGGCGACGTCAGCACGCGGGCGGCAGGGGGAAGGGACCCCGCTGCGGCCCGGGCCCGGGCCGCCCCCACGTCGTCGATCGCGTCACCGTCGTCGAAGCGGGCCTGCCGCAGCGACGGGCTCGAGGCGGGCGAGACGAAGAGAACACGGCTGGTCACCTGGCTGCTCCGGCTGTGGCGGTCATGGGTGTGGGTGCGAAAGTAGCACCCGTCCGGCGCGCGGCTTCCGCGCCGGTGCGGGCCGCACAGCCGGCGTCATGGCAGGCCACGGCAGGTCCTCAGCCCTCTGGCGCGGCTACGGCAGGTCCTCAGCCCTTGCCGGCGGGGTTACGGCGTGGCCTCGTCCAGGAGTTGCGGACCGTTGTTGCGGGTGTTGTTCACGGCGGGGGAGACGGGGCGGGCGTCGAGATGACCGCCGGCAGGCTGGGTGAGCAGGGCGCGCAGTTCCTCGGCGTCGTCGTGACGGGGGTCGAGCCAGGCGGCGTAGTGGTCCGGGGTGAGGGCGAGCGGCATGCGGGGGTGCACCCGGCCGGCCGCGTCGGTGGCCTCGGTGGTGATGATGGTGCAGGTCGTGAGCCAGGCGGCGGGGTCGTCGTCGTTGTCGACCTCGGGGTTGCGCCAGTACGCGTAGAGACCGGCCAGCGCCATGATCTGCCCGTCGGCGGGGTGGATGAAGTACGGCTGCTTGCGCTTCTTGCCGGTGGAGGCGTCCTTGACCTCGGTCCACTCGTAGAAGCCGTCGGCGGGGAGCAGACAGCGGTGCCGGGCGAAGGCGCGGCGGTACGCGGGCTTCTCGTGCACCGTCTCCATGCGCGCGTTGATCATCCGGGAGCCGACGGACGGGTCCTTGGCCCAGGACGGCACCAGCCCCCAGCGCAACGGCCGCAGCTCCCTGCGCGGGGGTGCGCCGGAGCCCTCGGCGCGAGGGGCGCGTTCCAGGACGCCGTAGACGTCGTCGGTGGGGGCGACGTTCCAGCTGGGCGCCAGGGTCTCGTCGGGCCGCCACTGCGCGACGTCGAAGAGGTGGCTGAGGTCCTGCGGACTGCGGGTGGAGACGAAGCGGCCGCACATAGAGCCACTGTGCCACGCCGTTCTGCCCGTGCGAGAGACCTGGGGAGCTGCCCGGCGCATGTCGCCGCCGCAGCCGCCCGGGCGTGTGCCGGAGGGTGCCCGCGTCGCGGCGTCACCGTGTCACCGTGTCGGCGGCTTGGTCGCGTCCCGGGCCCGTTCAGAACGGACTCTGCCGTGACCGTCCTGCCGGCACGGGGCGCGCGCGTCTTCCTGTTCCCTCTCCGTCTCCCGCGGGCGCACGCCGATTGAGGGACCGGGGGACACGCCCCTGAGCCACAATGCCCCCATGACAGATGATCACTCCCGGGCCGCGGCCCGTCCGCTGCTGCGCCGCCCTGCGGAGGGCGAGCTGATAGACGTCGCCGGTGTCGCGCACTTCTTCCGCCTGACCGGTGAGCACACGGGCGGACACTTCGCCTTCGAGGAGTTCACCCTGGCGCCCGGAACCGTCGGTGCCAGACCGCACGTGCACGACGGGCACGACGAGTACTTCTACGTGCTCGAGGGCGAGCTCACCCTCCACACAGGGGACGGGGAGGTGACAGCCGGCCCCGGGGATCTGCTCGCCGCGACCCGTGGCACCCCCCACGGCTTCCGCAACGCGGGCCCGGACACCACCCGCGCCCTGTGTCTCTACACGCCCGCGGGTTATGAGAACTACTTCCGTGACGTGCACGCCGCGGTCAGCGCCGGAGCCGAAGCAACCGACGAGCTGCTGGCCGAATTCCGCAGCCGGTACCGGACCAGCTCCTACCCTCAGCTCTGATCACCCTGACCGGAGAAAAGCCGCCCCGCACCATTCCCCTACCATGTCCGGACTCGCGGTGATGGATTTCACCGCTCCCAGCCACTGAACCCATAACGAATAAATTGGCCGAATAGATTGATATCTAGAGCGTTGCGGAAAATTCCGCGCACAAACGACAGCAGCCCGTTGATCGCGTGGCGTCAACGGCGAGTGATGCTGTGGAGCGCAGCGGGTCTGGCCGCTCTCGGACTCCTCGTCGCGCTGGAGATCACCGCGCGCCACTACGGCCAACCGGGACCGATCACCGACCAGCTGAGCGGCGTGATACTCGCGCCGAAACCGGGACCGCTGTACGGCGGCCTGGCGCTGATGATGGTCGTACTCACCTGGCGGCAGCGCTTTGTCGCCGCCGGCCTCGCGATCGGCATAGATGTCGTCTTCGTGCTCGTGCGATGGGCGGCGGGCGTCAAGATGACCGACGGGCACACCTTCGGCAACGGCGCGCTGTGGGTGATGCTGGGCTGCGCCGTCATCGCCGTCACGCGCCGCACCGGCGCCGAACGCGTCCTGCTGCTCAAGGGCGTCGGGCTGGGCCTGCTCCTGGTGGCCGGCCGCAAGACCGGCGACACCTGGCTGCTGGTCACGGCGAAGGCCCACCCGTCGGTGCTCGACCCGTATGTGGCGACCGCCGATCACGCACTGGGCAACCCGTCGTGGGTGGCAGGCAGGATTCTGGCGGCCACCGATCCGATCGGCAGCCCTGTTCTCGCCGTGATCTACGCGCAGCTGGCCGTCGCCGCGATCGTCGTCGCGCTGTACCAGCTGCGGAACGTGGTGGCAGAGCGCCGCTTCCCCCGCCACCATCTGGTGCGCACCTTCCTGGTGATCGGCCTCCTCGGCCCGGCCATCTACATGATCTTCCCGGTGGTCGGACCGGTCTTCGCCTACGGCCCGGGCGCCTCCGGCACCGGTGGCGTGCAGTGGGCCGTGGCCAATGTGTGGCCCCACACACCGCCGCAGATCACCGCGTTGCACACGGTGTCCTACGACGACCTCACGCCCCGCAACTGCATGCCCAGCCTGCACACGGCGTGGGCCACCGCGATCTTCATCCATACCCGGAAAGGCCCACGCATCCTGCGCTACGCGGGCGCGTTCTGGCTGACCGCCACACTCTGCGCCACGCTGGGCTTCGGCTATCACTATGGCGTGGATCTCGTCGCCGGCGTGGTGTTCGCGCTCACCATCGAGGCAGGACTGCGCGCTGCCGACCGTGGCTGGGACCGTGCAGGAATAGGACTGGTCGTCCACGGCACCGCGGTCTTCGCCGCGCTGTTGCTGTCGTACCGCTTTCTGCCGATGGAGATGGCCGGACACCCGGGGGTGTTCGGGCCGCTTCTCATTCTGGCGATGACCTCGGTGATCTACGGCTACGTCCGGACCACCAGGCTCTGGGAACCGACGGCCGCACCCGCCCTGCAACCGGAACCGCAACCCGAACCGGTGTGAGCGGGCGATGTCCCGGTGGGGCCCGCGCATGGGAGGGCGGCTCGCCCGGCAGGGCGGAGCGGGAACGCCTGCTGCGCGAGTGGGTGGGCTGACGGCGGCCGGGGCAGGCGCGAAGACCGGCGAAGCCTCACGCGTCAGCGGGGTGAGCGCGACGGCCTGCGCGGCCGCAAGCGGATGCGGTTCCGGCCGCGCAGGCCGTGGGACGAACCCGTGTCCCCGAGCGGCGGCCTCCTCGCGCCCGCGCTGCCGCGCTCTCCCTGCGCCGCTGGACCGCCGGCGGCTTCGAACCCGTTCCGCCGGCGCCGCTCCCCGCGCCCTCACCGACACGGACCGGCTGCGCGGTGACCGGTACACGCGCTTGCTGTGAGCCCACGGACCGACCCACCGGCACCCGCACCCTGCTGGAGGTGCTGGAGGTGCTGGAGAGCTTCCGCGCCGTCCACCGCGAACCGTGACCGGCCGGCGAAGGCATGCGCCGTGCCGTGCCCGGCCGTGGGCGGCCCGTAATCCGCTTGACCCGGTCACGGGACGACGGTGCACTGGGCCGGGACACCACGAGCCGTGGTGCCGGGATCCGGGGGAGGCCGCGGCAGCAGTGGAGATTCGTCGTACGACCGAACAGGACCTCGACGTCTTCGTCGACACCCTCCATGCCGCGTTCGGGCGCTTCCCGGAAACACCGTCGGAGGGCCGCGGGGTGTGGTGGTCGGCGCTCGAAATGGACCGCAACCTGCTCGCCGTGACGGCGGACGGGCGGCCCGTCGGCACCGCCGGTGCGTACTCCTTCGAGCTCACCCTGCCCGGGGGGACCGTCGCCCCCGCCGCCGGAGTGACCGCCGTGGGCGTCGTGCCCTCGCACCGACGCCAGGGCGTGCTCAGCGCGATGATGCGGCATCAGCTCGCCCAGCTGCGGGCCCGCGGGGAGTTCCTCTCCGTACTGCTGGCCTCCGAAGCGCCCATCTACGGCAGGTTCGGGTACGGACCGGCGACCTACACGCGGCGGCTGACGGTGCCCCGCCACCGGGCCGCGCTCGCTGCGCCCCGGGCACGGGGAACGGCCGGCGATTCGGGCACCGGCTCGGTCGAGGTGGTACGGCGGGCCGAGTGCGGTGCGATCCTGGAAGAGGTCTACGACCGGTACCGCCGCGCCCAGCCCGGCGCGCTGTCCCGACCGCACCGCTGGTGGGAGTCGGGAGCCGGACAGCCCCCGGTCTCTGTGGCGCAGCGCTACGTGGTCGTCCACCGGGACGCCGACGGTGTACCGGACGGCTACGCCAGTTACTCGCTCGGCGAGGGAGAGACCCTGACCGTCGACGAGACCATCGCCACCGACGACGCCGTCTTCACGGCCCTGGCCCGGTTCGTGCTCGGACACGACCTGGTCGCTCAGGTCGTGTTCAAGCACTTCCCGCCAGGGCACCCCCTGCGCCGGCAGCTCGCGGACTTCCGCGCCGGCGAGGTGAGCGGCGACACCGACTGGCTCTGGCTGCGGCTGCTGGACGTCCCGCGGGCGCTGACCGCGCGCGGCTGGCTCACGGACGGTGAGCTGGTTCTGGACGTCGACGACTCCTTCCTCGGCGAGCGCGGCCGCTACCTGCTGACCGTCCGGGACGGCAAGGCCGACTGCGTCCCGACGAACCGCGAGCCCGATCTGTCCCTGGACATGGGTGACTTGGGATCGATCTACCTGGGCGGCACCACCCCCAGCACGCTCGTGCGCGCCGGCCACATCCGGGCTCACCGCCCGGACGTGGCCACGCTCGCCGACGTCCTCTTCCGCGCCGAGCGCCCACCCCACTGCCTGCACTGGTTCTGACCGAGCGCTCGCCGGCTCGTCCAGGGCAGGTGAACACCGGTCGGACGGAGGTCATTCGAGCGGGAGACGCCCCGTGACCCGTGGACGAGGGTCCAGGTGCGCGGCGACGCGCCTGATCGCCCCGGCGTTGTCCTCGAACAGATGGGCCTGCATCCCCACAGCCCGGGCGGCGTCGACGTTGGCCGCAGCGTCGTCGACGAAGAGACACCTCTCCGGCCGCACCTTCAGGGCAGCGCATACGGCCTGGAAAGCACGCGGGTCCGGCTTCTCGATGCCGATCTCGTGCGAGTACACGATCTGCTCGACCAGTTCGTCGAAGCGGTACAGCGCCGCCTCCCGTTCGCGTGCGCCGACGAAGCTGTTGCTCAGGATGCCCAGCCCGCAGCTTCCCCGCAGGCCTCGCACATAGGAGATGAGTTCTTCGTTGGGCTTCCCCAGGTATTCCACCCAGAGATCGGCCATGAAGGCTTCCACCCGGGGTGCGTCGAGCCCCAGACGCGTTGCCACCTGCTCGTGCACTTCTCGCTCGGTGATGCTCCCGACGCTCCCGGCTTGCCACACGTCGCGCATCCGTTCATGCAAGGTGCCCGGTGGCAGCGCCAGCCGCTCTTCCCACCGCTGCACCCACCCCGTTTCCGGCGTGATCTCCAGTACGCCACCGATATCGAGAATGACGCAGGTTTCGCCGTCACTCCGACTCCCCCTTTTCTCCCCGCTGATGTGGTCTGCGGAGACACAGTCGCCCGCCTCCCCAGGGCAAGGTCAAGAGCCTCCCGGATCTTGTGGCAGCCCCGTTGCGCTCCGCACCGCCGCGTGCCATTCGTCAACGGATGGCTGATAAACGATCGTTGTCCGGCGAATGGCGCGGCGTTAGGGTGCCATGGACATACCAGGGCCAGGGATGATCTGGAACTCGACGAGGGTGAAGGCGACCCGTGAGTGCGGGATCCAGAGCGATGCGGCAGTTCATTGCCCTCCTCATCACGACTCTGCGGATGCCCGCCGACGGCCACGGCCTCATACCCGCGCTCGCCGAAGCTCTGACCGGACTGCGCGGCCGGCCGGTGGGCCTTCGTGCCGCCGCCTTCCCGCCCGGGACGGCCAGCGGTGTGTGGGTGGACCGTACAGATCACGATCTGATCGTTTACGAGGAGAACACCGACGCCGAGCACCAGCACGTGATCATCGGTCACGAAGCCTGGCACATGTTCCAGGGCCACGGCGCGCGAGCCGACGACCACGGCCTCGCCGCATCACGGGCCCAGGACACTGCGGGGGCGCACGACTTGGCCCGGTTCGTGGCGGACCTGTCGACGGCCGCCGACACCGACCTCGCCAGGGCCTCCCGCGTCGACGCCGGACTCTACTTCGCCGCGCGGACCGATGCCCGGCAGCCCAACGAGGAACTGGAAGCGGAGTGGTTCGGTTTCCGCTTCGCCACCGACCTGCGCGCCGCCCTGGACGAAGCCCGCCGCTCCGCCGGCATGGTGGACCCGGCGAGGCGCATCCACGCCTCCATGGCGCACCGTTTCCCGCGCGCCTCCCGGTGACGCCGATACGACTGCAGGAAGAAACGCTCGTTCCACGCGGCCACCGCGCTCACCGACATCCTCGCCCTCAAAGCTTCGCCGACCTCCCTGGTACGGCCCCGTGTGCTGCTGACGGCCCTGGTCGGGCCGCACCACCCACAGCTGCACCAGCCGCAGTTCACCCGGGCGGAACGCGACCTGCTCGATGCGCTGGAGAGCGGCTCGCGAAGATCCCTGCGGAGTAGGAAGGGCACTATGAGGCGGCCGACCGTGCCTCCTGCTCGGATCTCTCCAGCCAGCCCGTGTACCAGTGCCTGAACGTCACCGGTCGTCCCTCGTCGTCGAGGAGGGGCGCGAGGTCCACGTCGTCGGCCCGGTCGTCGGACCACATCGTGCCCCGGTGCGGTCCGCTGACGACCAGCCAGTCCCGCAGGGCGCAGCCGCGGTGGGAGACGACCAGGGCACCGGCGGTACGGTCGGGGTTCCACAGCAGCCCTGACCAGCGTTCCTCCCACGCCTCCATGGCATGCTCGAACGCATCGGCGTCGTCGAAGTCCTCTTCCTGCGGGCACCGGCCCGCCAGTTGCTTGAAAAGCTCCGGGTCCGCTCCACGCTCCGGGAAGGGCTCGGCCAGCCGGGAGAGGTCGGCCAGATCGGCGCCGTCGCCCTCCCAGCGCCAGCGCCCCCGTACACGCCGTACGGGAAACAACCCGTACCCCGGTCCCGCCCCGCCCGCACCGACACGGAGAAGGAACGCCCGGAAGTCCTCCGGCAGCCGCACCTTCAGCTGGGCCTCGAGCTCGGCGAGCGCGTCGTGGTCGAGCGGCTGCTCCAGGGACCAGCCGTGCCCCAGGGCACCGAATATCTCCCTGCCGCCGTCAGACGCTCCCAGAGCCTCGACCCGTTCACGTGTCCCTGCCCATCGCTGCTCCGTCATACGAAGAAGATAGGTGCCACCACTGACAGCGCCGGCTCGGTGAAACGGTGTCGGGACCGGCGTAGCGTCGGTGTGTACCGTGCCAGCCGGCACGGAGCGCCGATCGACCGAGAGAGACCTGATGTCCCCGACGATCCGAAGGGCCGTGATCCCCGCCGCCGGACTCGGCTCCCGGCTGCTGCCCCTGACCAAAGCCATCCCCAAGGAGATGCTCCCGGTCGGTGACAAGCCGGTCATCGAGCACACGGTGCGGGAGCTGGTGGACTCCGGGATCACCGACATCACCATCGTCGTCTCCGGCGGCAAGTCCCTGATCCAGGACCACTTCCGGCCCAACCCGGCCCTGGTGCACCAGCTGCGGGCCGACGGCAAGACGGCGTACGCGGACGCCGTCGAGGAGGTCGCCGAGCTGGCCCGCAGGGGCCACATCACCTACCTCGACCAGCACGGCCCGTACGGCAACGGCACCCCCGTCCTCAACGCCGCCCGTGCCTTCGGCGACGAGCCGGTCCTCGTCCTGTGGCCCGACGACGTGTTCGTCGCCGAGGTGCCGCGCGCCCAGCAGCTGATCGACGCCCACCAGCAGACGGGCTGCCCGGTCCTGGCCCTGATGCCCATGGCCCCCGCCGACTCCCAGCGCTACGGCGTGCCCATCGTCAAGGAGGACCTGGGCCAGGGCCAGCTGCGCATCACCGGCCTGGTGGAGAAGCCCCAGCCGGCCGAGGCCCCTTCGGCGTTCGCGGCCATCGGCGGCTACGTCATCACCCCGGGCATCGTGGACGAGCTGCGCGAGCAGACCCGCCGCTGGTACGAGGCCCGCGACAGCGGCCGCCCGGTCGGCGAGGTCTACCTGACCGACGCGATCAACGCCTACGCCGCCGACCGCGCCGTCTACGGGCAGGTCATCCAGGGGACCTGGTACGACACCGGGAACCCCGCCGACTATCTCGTGGCCCAGATGGCCCACGCACTGGACCACACCGAGTACGGGCCGGTGCTGCGCAACCTGGTCCGGCGGCTCGACGCGGTCAGCCGCACCGACCCCGGTACCTGAGCCGCCCCTCTGCCTCTCGTGACGCCACTGCCCGGGCGGTTTTCCTGCGTGCCGGGAAGTGGCGGAGCCAGAGAGAGGATCACGTGTCCTAGGCTCTGCGCGGAATCGGAGCGTGCAGTCTGGGAAGGCGGGGCGCCGTGCTCGCCGTAGCGGTCATCGCGGGAATCCTGTTCGTCTGGTCGCTGCTCGCGCACAGACTCTCCCGGTGGAGCATCACCGCGCCCATCGCCATGATCGGGGCCGGCGTCGCGCTGACCGCGGGGTCGGATCCACCGCTGCGTTTCGACTTCGACACGAAGGCGTTCGAGCACGCCGTGGAGGTCGTGCTCGCGCTGCTGCTGTTCGTCGACGCCGTCGAGGTCCCCCTGTCGGTCATCCGACGGGAGAAGGGCCTGTTCGTACGGCTGCTGGGCATCGCCCTGCCGCTCACCCTGGGTGCGGCCTTCGCGGTCGGCTACCTCTTCTTCCCCGGCCGGCCCCTGTGGCTGCTCGCCGTCCTGGCGACCGTCGTCGTCCCGCTGGATCTCGCGCCCGCCGCGTCCGTCGTCCGCGACCGCCGGATCCCCGGCCGGCTGCGGGAGACGCTGAACGTCGAGGGAGGGCTCAACGACGGCATCGTCTCCCCGGTCTTCCTGCTCTGCGTCACCCTCGGTGTCGAGTCGCGCGGAGCGCAGTCCGACTACGTCGACGCGCTGCTGACGGCGGTCGTCGCCTCGGCTTGGGCCGTCGCCACCGGCATCGCGGTCGGCTGGACGAGCGGGTGGCTGCTCGGCACGTCGTGGGTGCACGGATGGACCAGAGGGACCGCGGTGCGGCTGGGGGTGTTCGCCGTGCCCGTCGCCGCGTACACCCTGTCCGGCGCTCTCGGCGGCAACGGGTTCGTGGCCTCGTTCGTGGCCGGGGTCTGCTTCGCACCCGCGATGCGGCACCTGCCGGAGACCGCGGTGGATATGACGGACGACCTGGTCACCCTCCTCGCTCTGGCGCTGTGGTTCATCTTCGGGCAGATCATCAACGACGTCTTCGGGAACGACGTTCCCGTCTCCGTGGTGCTCTACGCACTGATCGCCGTGGTGCTGGTACGCATGATTCCCGTCCTGCTCTCCCTCATGGGAACGCAGATCAGGCCGGCCGACCGGCTGTTTCTGGGGTGGATGGGACCGCGAGGGGTGACATCGATCGTGTTCGGGGCGCTCGCGGTCACCGAGCTCCCGGAGCAGCAGGCGGACTTCATCGCGCAGCCGATGGTGATGACCGTCCTCGCCAGCATCGTGCTCCACGGGCTGAGCGCCGAGCCGATCGCCCGTCTCTACGCCCGGCTCGCCCGGACCGGGGCTCGGTGACGGCGCCGCTCACTCGGCAGCTGTCCCTCCCTCAGCCCGTCGCCGCAGGTGCGGTGCTCTGCCGCAGCCCCAGGTGCGTGGTGAGTTCGATGCGCTGGGCGCCCTGGCGGGTGCCGGCCGGCTGAAGCAGCATCCGGGCGGCCTCCTCGGCCATGCGCTGGAGCGGTTGCCGGACGGTGGTCGGGGACGGGCTCGACCACTGGGCGAGGGGGACGTCGTCGTAGCCCACCACCGGGCCGGTGAGCACATCAGCTCCGCCGGTCCGGTGATGATCGCGACGCGCCGGTGCCCGTGGCCGGTGAGATGGCGTGTGGCGGCCAGCCCTCCGGCCCGGTTGGCCGATCCGACGGACGGCGCGTCGGGCTCGGGATCGCCCGCCGGGTCCACGATGACGAACGGGACGGCCCGGGACCGCGGCTGCCCCTTCACATCCTCCGGCACGGTGGAGAAGACCAGGACCACCCTCAGCGGTCGGCGGGGCAGGACGCCTTCGATCCACTCGGGTCCGGGCGCCTGCCGTGTTCCGCTCTCGGTGAGCGCGACGGTGGCGTTGCTCCGCTTCGCCACGTTCTCGACGCCGCGGATGAGTTCCATGGCCCAGACGCCATCCAGCTCGTGGAAGACGCTCTCGATGAGGGGGGCCCGGGGCGGCCCCTGACGGCGCCGGCGGTAGCCGTGGACCTCGAGGATCGTCTCGACCCTGGACCGAGTGGCGCGCGAAAGATCCGAACGTCCGTTCAAGGCCTTCGAAACAGTCGGAAGAGAGACGCCGGCTTCTCTCGCCACGGCCGCCAGGGTGACTCTGCACTCCACCTCGCCGTCTTCCCTCATGTCCCGCGGCATGGGCCATCGTCGGCGGTAACGGTTTGGCTGCGCGCGTGCACGACCGTTGACCGGGTCTTCCTTCTGCCCCTACTGTCCAGCCGCATGACTTTCGGTATTGAAGTCGAAACTTTCGGAAGGCAGAGGACCATGCGTACACGGATGGCTCGGACGCTCGCCTGCGCCGCGACGCTCGCCCTGGTGGGGACCGTCGCGGGCTGCGGAAACGGCGGCGGCGGGGGATCGGCGAACGACGGCAGGATCCACGTGCTGGTCTACGGGGACGCCAGCAACAAGGTCGAGAAGCAGATCGTCGACACCTTCAACAAGACGTCGGACGTGAAAGCCGTCCTCGACACCATCCCCGGCGCCGACTACCAGCAGAAGCTGCAGACGATCATCAACACCCCACAGGCGCCGGACCTGTTCTTCAACTGGGGCGGCGGCAGCATCCAGCCTTTCGTCAAGGCCGACCTGCTGATGCCGCTGGACGACTTCATCAAGCAGGACCCCGGCCTGAAGGACAAGTTCCTGCCCTCGGTGTTCAACAGCGCCGTCGTCGGCGGCAAGGCCTACGGCATACCGATGCGCGGCACCCAGCCCGTGCTGCTGTTCCACAACAAGCAGGTGCTCGACAAGGCAGGCGTGCAGCCGCCCAAGACCTGGGACGAACTCCTCGACGCCGTACGGAAGCTGAAGAGCGAGGGCGTCACGCCGATCGCCCTCGGCGGCGGCGACCAGTGGCCGACCCTGATGTGGTTCGAGTACGTCTACGACCGCGTCGCCGGACCCGGGCTCTTCCAGAAGGCCCTCGACGGGGAAAAGGACGCCTGGGCGAGCCCGGACAGCAAGAAGGCGCTCGGCATGCTCAAGCAACTCGTCGACGCCGGAGCCTTCGGCACCAACTACGACTCGGTGAAGTACACCAACGGCGCCTCCCCGGCGCTCGTGGCCTCCGGCAAGGCCGGCTTCGAGCTGATGGGTTCCTGGTACTACGCCCAACAACAGCAGGACGCCAAGGACTTCGCCGCCCAGGGCCTGGGCTACACCACCTTCCCGACGATCCCCGGCGGCAAGGGCGATGCGGGCAACGTCGTCGGCAACACCAACAACTTCTACTCGGTGCTGAAGAAGACCAAGCACCCCGAGGCCGTCGCCGCGTTCCTGAAGCTCATGTACTCCGACGAGTTCGTCAAGGCACAGCTCGCCATCGGCAACCTGCCGACCACCACCAACACCCCCCAGTTCCTCGGCACCTCGGCCAGCCCCGCGTACTCCCGCTTCCAGTACGACCTGGTCGCCAAGGCCACCTCGTTCCAGCTGTCCTGGGACCAGGCGTACCCGCCGTCCGCGATCACGCCGATCCACCAGGCGGTCCAGCAGTTCTTCAACGGGCAGCTCGACGCGGACGGCTTCATCAAGGCCATGCAGGCCCTCCCGACCGAGTGAACGCGCTCATGACCACGCAGATCACGAGCGCTCCGTCCGCCGCCGAGACCTCCCGCAAGGCCCGGCGGCGACCGGAGGCCTCCGCCGCCGCCCACGGCACCCGCCCGGGCTTCCTGTGGGCCCTGCCCGCCACGGTGTTCTTCGCCCTCTTCGCCATCGCCCCGCTGATCATGGTGGCGGTGCTGTCCTTCATGAGCTGGAACGGCCTCGGCTCACCGGAGTTCGTCGGCACCGACAACTGGTCCCGCATCCTCGACGACCCCGTGATGATCAAGAGCATCTGGCTCACCCTGCTGCTCACCGCTCTGGGCGTGGCCCTGCAGACCCCGCTGAGCATCGTGCTCGGCGTGTGGGCGGCCGGACACCAGCGCAACCGCGCCGTGCTGTCGGCGATCTACTTCGTCCCGCTGCTGCTGTCCTCGACCGCCGTCTCCGTGCTCTGGCGGGCGCTGCTCGACCCGAACTTCGGCATCCCCGCCCACATGGCCTGGCTGTTCGGCGACGGGAACCTGTTCGGCGAGCAGGCCACGGCCATCGGGGTCCTGGCGTTCGTCTCCACCTGGCAGTTCACCCCGTTCCACACCCTGATCTACCAGGGCGCCGCCCGCGCCGTCCCGCAGGTGCTGTACCAGGCGGCCGCGATCGACGGAGCGGGACGCTACCGCCAGTTCTTCCACATCACCCTGCCGCAACTGCGGACCTCGATCATCACCTCGATGATCCTCATGATCGTCGGCGGTCTCACCACCTTCGAGACGGTCCTCATCCTCACCCAGGGCGGGCCGGGCAGCGACACCACGATCAGCGCCTACTACATGTATCAAAAAGCCTTCAAGGGCTTCGACTTCGGCGCCGGCTCGGCCATCGCCCTGTGCCTGGTCGTCGCGGCCACGGTCGTCTCGCTGATCGTCGTCCGCGTCTCCGGCTACGACAAGATGCGCAGCACCATGGAGGGCGTGTCATGAGGCGACGCCCCCACTACCTCGCCGGCGCGGGCTCGATTCTCTGGCTGGTCCTGGTGGGCCTGCCGCTGTACGTGATGCTGTCGGCGACGTTGCGCACCCGGCAGGACTACGCGAAGAACGGACCGGTCTCCTTCCCCGGCGACTTCACTCTGGACAACTACACCGGGGCATTCGACTCCGGCTTCGGCCGGTACTTCGTCAACACCATCGTCGTGACCGTCTGCGTGGTCGCCGTCGTCCTGCTGCTCGTGCCGCCGCTGGCCTACGCGATCGTGCGCAGCCGCAGCCGCGTCACCTCACACGTCTTCCGGCTCTTCCTGCTGGGCCTGGCCATCCCCGCCCAGGCCGTCATCGTCCCGATGTTCTACCTGATCAGCGAGGCGGGCCTGTACGACAACCTGCTCGGGGTGATCCTGCCCACCGCCGCGTTCTGCCTGCCGATGTCGGCGCTCATCCTCAGCGGGGCCATGCGTGACATCTCCCCGGAGCTGTTCGAGGCCATGACGGTGGACGGCGCGACCCCGCGCCGGATGTTCTTCCAGCTCGTCGTCCCGCTCTGCCGGGGCGGCCTGTCCACCATCGTGGTGTTCTCGGCGCTCCAGGCGTGGAACGGCTTCCTGTTCCCGCTCGTCCTGACCCAGTCCGACAACACCAAGGTGATCACCCTCGGTCTGTACAACTTCCAGACCGAACACGGCGTCGACATCCCCGGCCTGCTCGGCGCGGTGACGCTGTCCATGGTGCCCGTCCTGCTCGTCTACCTGTTCGCCCGCCGGGCCCTCGTCCAGGGCCTGATGGGCGTGGGAGGAAAGTGACCGCCAACGTGGCCGTAGAGACCACCCCTGAAGTCCCCCTCTGGAACGACCCCGCCCAGGACCTCGGCACCCGTGTGTCCGCCCTGATCGAGGCCATGACCCTGCAGGAGAAGATCGCCCAGCTGTACGGCGTCTGGGTCGGCGCCTCCGACGAGGGCGGCGAAGTCGCCCCCCACCAGCACGACATGGAGGAGGCGGTCGACCTCGACGCTCTCCTTCCGGCCGGCCTGGGACAGCTCACCCGCCCCTTCGGCACCGCTCCCGTCGACCCGGCACTCGGTGCGCTGTCCCTGCTGCGCACCCAGGCCCGGATCAGCGCCGCAAACCGTTTCGGGATCCCCGCCCTGGCGCACGAGGAGTGCCTGGCCGGGTTCGCCACCTGGGGCGCCACCGCCTACCCCGTCCCGCTGTCCTGGGGCGCCACGTTCGACCCCGGCCTGATCCGCCGTATGGCCGCCGCCATCGGCCGCGACATGCGCTCCGTCGGCGTCCACCAGGGCCTCGCACCCGTGCTGGACGTGGTGCGCGACGCCCGCTGGGGACGCGTCGAGGAGACCATCGGCGAGGATCCCTACCTCGTCGGCAGCATCGGCACCGCCTACGTCCAGGGCCTGCAGTCCGCCGGCGTCGTCGCCACCCTCAAGCACTTCGCCGGTTACTCCGCCTCGCGCGCCGGACGCAACCTCGCACCGGTGGGCATGGGTCCGCGCGAACGCGCCGACATCGTCCTGCCGCCCTTCGAGATGGCCCTGACCGAGGGCGCGGCAGGCTCCGTCATGCACGCCTACACCGACACCGACGGCCTGCCGTCCGCCGCCGACGAGGACCTTCTCACCGGGCTGTTGCGCGAGAGGTGGGGCTTCGACGGCACGGTCGTCGCCGACTACTTCGGCATCGCCTTCCTCAGCACCCTCCACGGCGTCGCGGGCGACTGGTCCGAAGCGGCCGGCACGGCCCTGCGCGCCGGTGTCGACGTCGAACTGCCCACCGTGAAGACCTTCGGAGCCCCGCTCGTCGATGCCGTCACGGCGGGCCGGATACCGGAGTCACTCATCGACCGCGCCCTGCGCCGGGTGCTCACCCAGAAGGCGCGGCTCGGTCTGCTCGACGCTGACTGGAGCCCGGTCCCGGCCGCACTCGACGGCGTGGACCTCGACACCCCTGACGCCCTGCGCGGCACCGTCGACCTGGACTCGTCCGCGAACCGTGACCTGGCCCGTGCGGTGGCCGAGGAAGCGGTCGTCCTGCTTGCCAACGACGGCACCCTGCCCCTGACCGCACCGCGCCGCATCGCCCTCGTCGGCCCCAACGCCGACGAGCCCGCGGCCGTGCTGGGCTGCTACTCCTTTCCCCAGCACGTCGGCGTGCATCACCCCGACACACCGCCCGGCATCGACCTTCCCACGCTGCAGGACGCCGTGCGCCGTGAGTTCCCCGAGGCCGAGATCACCGTCGTACGGGGCACCGGCGTCGACGACGGCGACGTCTGCGGCATCGCCGAAGCCGTGCGCGCTGCCGGCGAGGCCGACGTCGTGATCGCGGCGCTCGGCGACCGTGCCGGCCTCTTCGGCCGGGGCACCAGCGGCGAGGGCTGCGACGTCGAGTCGCTGGCCCTGCCCGGGGCCCAGCAGTACCTCCTCGACGCGCTGCTCGACAGCGGCACCCCGGTCGTGACGGTCCTGCTCGCCGGCCGGCCCTACGCCCTGGGCCGGGCAGCGGACGAAGCCGCCGCGATCGTGCAGTCCTTCTTCCCCGGAGCCGAGGGAACCACCGCCATCGCCGGCGTGCTGAGCGGCCGGACCGATCCTTGCGGACGGCTGCCCGTCAGCGTGCCCCGCGGCACCGGCACCCAGCCCGCCACCTATCTCGGCGCGCGGCTCGCCCAGGCCAGCGACGTGTCCAACGTCGATCCCACCGCGGCGTTCGCCTTCGGACACGGCCTGTCGTACACGTCCTTCCACTGGCAGGAGCTGACGGTGGAGACGAGCGAGGCGGACACCGGCGGGGAGTTCTCCCTGGCATTCACCGTGCGCAACACGGGGCAGCGGCACGGCACCGAAGTCGTCCAGCTGTATCTGCACGACCCGGTCGCCTCCGTGGTCCAGCCGGTGCAGCGGCTCATCGGATACGCGCGCGTCCCGCTCGCCCCCGCCGAGTCCCGCCGGCTGCGCGTCACCGTCCCGGCCGACCTCGCCTCCTTCACCGGCCGCGACGGACGGCGCATCGTGGAACCCGGCGTGCTCCAGCTGAGGCTGGCGGCCTCCAGCACCGACACGCGCCTGACGGCGACGGTGCGGTTGACCGGCCCCGAACGGCAGGTGGACCACACCCGGCGGATGCACGCGTCGTTCGATCAGGAGTCGCCCACGGACGCGTGAGGCGCTCACACGACCGGCTGGACCACCGAGTGGCGGTCCAGCCGGTTCTCGGCCGTGAGCGGCTCAGCGCCGGCCGGGTGTGAACGGAGCCGACATGCCCCGACGGGCGTTCGGCGACTCCGCCGCGCGGGTCGCCGCGCTGGCGGCGGCCGCGAGGAGAGCGGCGAGCGCGCCCGTGATGACGTTGTTGACGATGGTCTTGGTCGTGCTGACATCGCCTGCCACCACCCACGGTGCGACGATCGTCCACAGACCCAGGGCGCAGGCTCCCCACGCCATGCTGTGGGTGCGCTCGTAGGCCCGGCCGAATCCGCCGCTCATGAGCAGGGCGTAGGCGAGTCCGACGAGCAGGTTGGTGACGGCCAGGGTGGACAGTCCGTTGAACCCGGTGATCCACGGGGACGCCGCCAGATAGATGCCGGTGAGGAAGGCCAGCGTGCCGAGGGCCTGCCCCTGTGGTGTGCTGGTGGCGCGCTCGGCCATCTCATGGCGCTGACGCATCTCGACGATGTCCGGGTGCGTCTCCATGGACGGCCGGGGAGTGGTTGCCATTGTTTTCTCACTTCGGGACGATTAATGGTTGGCCAGACTGCGCCGGGTACCCAGGCGCTGCGTCGGAATCGGATTTTCCGGCTTTTCTTTCTCTTTCAGTCATTTCCTGCCGAAGTGTCTCTTCTATCTCCCTTGCTCACTTTGCGGCTCGTCGATGTCACGAGAGCGGCGGATGCGTAGTCGCCGGTCACCTGGGAACCCTGGGTTGGGTGGTCCGTAGTCGTGCGTCGTGTGAGGAGAAGCAGTACATGTCGACCACCCAGGCCCAGGTACTGATCGCACGCCGGGGAGGTGGTGCGTGATGTGCGGCCTGAGCGGAGAAATACGGTTCGACGGCGAACGGCCCGATCTCGCGGCCGTCCGGCGCATGAGTGACCGGCTCGCCGCCCGTGGCCCCGACGGCCAGGGAGTGTGGTCGCAGGGCCCCGTGGCGCTGGCCCACCGGCGACTGAAGATCATCGACCTGTCGGAGCTCGGCGCCCAGCCGATGACCGACGCCGAGCAGCAGGTCACCGCCGTCTTCAACGGATGCATCTACAACTACCAGCAACTGCGCGAAGAGCTGCTCGGCCTCGGTCACCGATTCGAGTCGACCTCCGACACCGAGGTCGTCCTGAAGGCGTACCGGCAGTGGGGGACCGCCTGCGTCGACCATTTCCACGGGATGTTCGCCTTCGCGCTCGCCGAGCACCGGACCGGCCGTCTGATCCTGGGACGTGACCGGCTGGGCATCAAGCCGCTGTATCTCGCCGGGACGCCCGGACGCCTGCGGTTCGCCTCGTCGCTCCCTGCCCTGCTGGCGGCCGGTGACGTCGACACCTCGCTGGATCCGGTGGCCATTCACCAGTACCTCAGCTGGCACGCCACGGTGGCGGCGCCCCACACCGTGCTGAACGGTGTGCGCAAGCTGCCGCCGGCCACCGTGCGGGTGGTCGAGCCGGACGGCAGCCACCGGGATCACCGCTACTGGCAGCCGTCGTACACCCGCCGCCCCGAGTACGCCGACATGGGGCCGGACGAATGGCGGGACGCGGTGCTCGACGCCCTGCGCACCGCCGTACGCAGGCGGATGGTCGCCGACGTGCCGGTCGGGGTCCTGCTCTCCGGCGGCCTGGACTCGAGCCTGATCGTCGCGCTGCTGGCCGACGAGGGACAGCGGGACCTGGCGACGTTCAGCGTGGGCTTCGACTCGGAGCGCGGGACCGACGGGGACGAGTTCCCCTACTCCGATCTCATCGCCCGGGAGTTCGCCACCGACCACCACCGGCTGCGCGTGCCCTCCGAGCGGGTCTCGACCGCCCTCGACGGTGCGATCGCGGCGATGAGCGAGCCGATGATCAGCCACGACGTGGTCGCGTTCCACCTGCTGTCCGAACAGGTGGCCAAGGAGGTGAAGGTCGTCCAGAGCGGGCAGGGAGCGGACGAGGTCTTCGCCGGCTACCACTGGTATCCGCAGCTGGCCGCCGTCGACCGGGCCGGGGCGGCCGACCGGTACGCGGAGACCTACTTCGACCGGCCCCACGCCGACCTCGCCCGCATCCTGCACCCCGACATGCTCCCGCCGGACGACGTCTCCGGCCGCTTCGTCACGGACCACATGGCGGCGCCGGGCGCGGAAACGGCGCTCGACGCCGCCCTGCGACTGGACACGCACGTCATGCTCGTCGACGACCCGGTGAAACGGGTCGACAACATGACCATGGACTGGGGCCTGGAGGCCCGAGTGCCCTTCCTGGACCATGAACTCGTGGAACTGGCGGCCGCCTGCCCGCCGGAACTGAAGCTCGCCGACGGCGGCAAGGGCGTATTGAAGGAAGCGGGCCGCAAACTGCTGCCCCACGACGTGATCGACCGGCCCAAGGGCTACTTCCCCGTCCCGGCGATCACCCATATGGCCGGGCCCGTCCTGGAGCGGGTCCGCGACACCCTCCAGGCTCCTCAGGCGCGGCAGCGCGGACTCTTCCAGCACGCGTACGTCGCCGAACTGCTGGCGGCACCCGAAGAACACCGGACCAAGCGCGGGGCGAACGCCCTGTGGCAGGTGGCTCTGCTGGAGACATGGCTTCAGACGCACGGAATATGACGGGCGAACGCATCAGCTCCGGCGCGGACGGCACCGAAGCGGCGGCCGCTCAGCGACGCACGGATCTGTTGTCGGCGCGCAGCCCCCGGGGCTCTGCGGCGGACCCGGACGGGCAGGTGCTCCCCCCGGCCTTCACGGATCCGGACCTGCGTCCCGTCCCGCATGCCGCCCTGGACCCGGAAGTGCGTCGCATCCCGCACGCCGCCCTGGACCCGGACGGGCGAGGCGTCCCGCACGCCGCCCCCGCCCACATCCCCCTCACCGACGCCTCGGGCCCCCGCGAGGGCACGACACGGCTCACCGCACACGGCTGCTGGTACCCGTCGGCCGACCCCGCAGGAGCGCAGGTGGCCTTCATCTGCGACCGGGGAGGCGTACCCCAGTTGTGGGCAGGGCCCGTCGACGGCGGTGAGGTGCGGCTCCTCGACGCCGGACCCGACCCCGTCCGCGAGGTCTCCTGGTCGCCCGACGGCCGCTGGATCGCCTACACCACCGCCCCCGGCGGCGGAGAGCACTCACGGGTGCTGTGCGTACGCCCCGACGGCACCGACCGCCGCATCCTGGCCGGAGCCGAGTCCGGCACCACGGCCTACCTCGGCTGCTGGGCGCACGACGGATCGGCCGTCGCGGTCACGGTGGCCGTCCCGGCCGGCCCGCCCGGGGACGCGGCCGCCCCGGCACCGGCCGGACACGGCGGCCCCGGCAGCGGCCTGCCGCCCGGCTGGTCGGGCCGCGGCGGCGACGCCGTACTCCTCGGACCCATCCCGCTCACCACGACGGAACCGAGGCCGACGCCGCGAGCCGATGCCCCGGTGCCCGCCGAACCCCGGAGCAGCCGCATCGCCGCCCTTCTCACCACCGCGCCCTACGGCCGGGCGACGTCCGCCCAGGACGATCCACGGCACGGCCGCTTCACCGCGACCGCCGGATTCGGCGACGGGCTGTCGGCCTACCTGATCGACCCCGACGGTGCGGCCGCCCCCGTCCTGCTGGCCACCGAGCAGGACGCGGCGACGTTGCGCGTGTGCGACCTCAGCCCCGACGGCGGCCTCGCGCTCCTGCGCCGCGGCCCGCGCGGACGGCGCGAGGCCGTCGTGGTCCGCACGACCGATCTCACCACGACGTGCGTGGTGCCCGTGGCCGACGGCGATCCGTGGATCGGCCGGTTCTCCCCCCAGGCGGACACCCTGTGGCTGCGCAGTGACGCCGAACGCGAGTTCGCGGCCCTGATCGCCGCACGACTCGACGACGAGGGCCGCCCACGGCACTGGTCCGTCGCGGTGGAGCGAGCGGGCAGCGAACTGGAACTGCTCGCCTTCGCCGACGACGGCCACACCGCGGTACTGGCCTGGAACGTCCGGGGCGCGAGCGAGACGGAGATCGTCGACCTGCCTGCCTCCGGTACGCCCACGGACGGTGTCGGCGCACCCCGTCCCGTGCCGCTGCCGCACGAAGTGGTCACCCGCATCGTCGGCGCCGGCCGGGGACGACTGCTGCTCGCGCTGTCCGGATCGCAGCGCCGCCCCGGTGTGTGGTGGCTGTCCTTCGGTGTCGAGCTGGTCCGGACGCCGTGGTCGTCGCGGGACGAGGACGCGGTGCCGCCGGGCCGCCCGCCGGTGCGGCCGGTTCCGGTCGGGGTGACCGCACGGGACGGCCTGGCGTTGCACGGCTGGTACTACCGCGCGCCGGGCCGCGGCCCCGGCGAACCCGCTCCCTGCGTGATCCACCTGCACGGTGGCCCCGAGGAACAGGAACGCCCCGTCTTCAACCCCCTGTACCACGAGATCCTCGGACGCGGGCTCGACATCTTCGCACCCGACGTGCGCGGCTCCTCCGGGCACGGGCGGTCGTTCGTGGACGCCGACCTGGGCCGGGGCCGGTTCGCCGCACTGGACGACGTGGCCGACTGCGCAGCCCACGCCGTCCTGGCCGGCCCCGCCGATCCCGCACGGCTCGCGGTGATGGGCCGCTCGTACGGCGGCTACCTCACCTTCGCCTCACTCGTCTGGCACCCCGACCTGTTCCGCACCGGGGTGGCGGTCTGCGGCATGTCCGACTTCGCGACGTTCTTCGAGGGCACGGAACCGTGGATCGCGCAGTCCGCGGCCCACAAGTACGGGCACCCTGAGCGGGACAGCGAACTGCTGCGCTCGCTGTCCCCCATGACCCGGATCGACGCGCTGCGCGTCCCCGTGCTCGCCGTGCACGGGGAGCACGACACCAACGTCCCGCCGCGGGAATCGGAGCAGTTTGTGCGGGCGGCGCGGGAACGCGGCCGGACGGCGGAACTGCTCACACTGCGCAACGAGGGCCACGACTTCCTGCGCGCCGACAACCGCCGCCTGTTCCGCCGCGCCGCAGCGGACTGGCTGCAGCGGCACCTCGTCGACCGACCGGCGAGTGGCTGACCCCACGATCGTCCGCCGCTGAGCCCTGCACCTTCCCGCCGCGGTTCTCCGCAGAGGGCTCGCGGGTGTCCGAATCCTCGGCAACGTCAAGGCCGACGTCCTCGAGCACTACGTGCCCGGGTTCGAGCGGGGCGACTGCGTGCGCACCATCCTCGACTCGCCGTGGCCGGAGCAATGCACGCGGAAGGCGCAGACGTCGTCGTGAGCGTGGCCTTCGACCAGGTGCAGTTCCCGGACGTGGCCGGGCCCGTGGAGGTCTGCACCACGGCGAACCGGTCCGGCGCCCGATACGACGTACGGGTGTGGGGCACCGTCTGCGGCAAGGGCGGGCGGGCCCGACGAGCAGAGGTGCTGCTCGTCGGGCCCGCTCTCTCACGCTCGGTCCTCGGCGACGCGGATGATCGTGCGGCCGCGGCCGCGCTCGCGCTTGGTGAAGGCGGCGACCGCCTCGGCCAGCGGCCGAACCGCTCCGACGCGGACCCGGAGCCTGCCGTCCCGCACTCGCTGGGCGAGGTCGGCGAGGCGTGCGCGGTCGGGTTCCACGACGAAGAAGACGGCCTGCCCGTCGTCGGGGCGCACGGTGGGCGGCTGGGCGATGGTGACCAGCGTGCCGCCGGGGCGCACGAGGGTGGCCGAGCGGTCGAGGATCTCGCCGCCGATCACGTCGAACACGACGTCGACTTGGCCGGCCTCCTCGAACCGGTCGGCCTCCAGGTCGAGGAACGCATGGGCCCCCAGTTCGAGAACCGTCTCCCGATCGGCGGAGCGGCCCGCGCCGATCACCCGGGCGCCCGCTTCGACAGCGAGTTGGACGGCGATCGAGCCGACCGCGCCGGCTGCGCCGTGGATCAGGACGGACTGGCCGGTGGCGAGCCGGGCATGGTCGAACAGGCCCTGCCAGGCGGTCAGCCCGGAGATCGGCAGCGCGGCTGCCACCGTGTGGTCGACGTCGGCGGGGAGCGGGGCCAGATTGCGGGCTTCCACGGCGACGTACTCGGCGAGCGAGCCGTTGCGGGCCCAGTCGGTCAGCCCGAAGACCCGCTGTCCGACGGTGAGGCCGGTCGTGCCGAAGCCGAGTTCCGCCACCACCCCCGAGACCTCGTGTCCGGGCACGCTCGGGGTGCGGTCGTGTCCTGCGCGGTCGGTCCAGGTGGCGGGCCAGTCGAGTTCTCCTCGGGTGAAGCCCGCGGCGTGCACGTGCACGATGACGTCGTTCTCGGCGGTGTGGGGATGGGGGAGGTCCTCGAGGGTCAGCCCCCTGACCCCTGCCTCGCGGTCCCGGACGGTGATGGCTTGCACGAGCATTCCCTTTCCAGGCCCGTGGGCCCTGGCACATGGACGACAGAGGCTGGACACGGACACGTGAGCGGCTCTGCAGAAGTCATTCCTGCGGTCATTCATCGACGGCCTCGAAGACCGAGAAGCCGCGGTCGAGAGGAACCTCTGCGCGTGGGCGGCGCCGATGAGGCCGGAGGTCCAGCGCACCCCCGCGATGCTGTCGGTCATGATGTCCGTGCTTTCCGATGCGATAGGCCACGAGTGGGACGTGCGTCCTTTGTCCACGGTGTCGGCCACGGGGCCCCGGCGCCGCCTCGGTCGGGCCGTGAACCACTCGGATCCGGTCACCTCAGGATGGGCCTGTGAGGTCCGGCACGCATCGGGTGGCGATCCTCGTCCACGACGGAGCCAAGCTGCCGGTGTCCGCGACGGGCGCCGACGTGGCCTCCTCGATCGGCCTGCGGATCGCGCCCGAGGGGGAACGTGACGGGGAGGGTTGCGCTACGCGGGCCGAGACGGGGTAGAGGGCACGGCGAGCGGCTGAGGAGCCGTGAGGAGGAGCTGAACATGACCGACGACGCCTACCTGTTTCTCGTGGACAAGACGACCGCGCACCTGGGCGTGCCGCCGACCGCGCTCGGTGACCTGCCGTGCATGGACACCTCGGCGGTCAGCGCCTGGCTCGCGGCCCACGACGTGACCGCGACGTCGCCGCAGCTGCGGTTGCTGCCCCCGGAGGAGACGGGATCGATCCCGCAGGACGCGGAACGGCTGCCCGTGCCGCTCACCGACGAGGAGCTGAGCCGGCTGCGCCACCGTTCGGCGCCCGAATCCTTGGCGGCGCTGGAGGACGAGCTGCTCGCCTACCGCGACTGCACCGACGGCCGCGACAGGTTGCTCACCCGGGCCCTGGCCGCCGGCGTGCCTCCGCACCGTGTCGCCGAGCTGACCGGAGAGAATCCGTCCGTGGTGGACGCGGCCGCTCGGAAGTGACGGACGGCGCCGCCCAGGCCGCCGCCCACCAGTTCCGGGCCTTCGACCTGGGCGTCACCGCGCGGGTGCGGCCCGTCAGGCGAACCAGCCCTCCACCCTCGCCCGCGGCACCCCGATGCCGGAGCGCGTGTCCATGAACGGGGCCGGCGTCATGCCGGTCGACGGGGCGGCTGCCCGAGTGGTCCTCCACCTGTGCGCGACCGACGGGGGAGGGGGAGCCGGCCGACGTGACCGAGCTGCCGCAGGTCAGGCGTTGGCGGGGGCGCGGCCGCCGTCATCACGCCGCCGTCCTCGACGCGCGCGGCGACACTGACCTTTGCATACTGCAAGAGCGGGTACCCGCATGCAGCGGCAGCGGACAGAGGTCCGCCAAGGCTCTCTGTCCCGTGTGCGACGTTGCAGGAAGGCGGACACTCCTGATGACCGACACAACCCCCCTCGATGTCTCCGCCCTCGACGTCACCGGACTCGAGGCGGCGCTGCGCGAGATCCTGGACGCCGAGGTGCGGTTCGACGCCGGGAGCAGAGGCGCCTACGTCACGGACGGCTCCAACTACCGTCAGGTGCCGATCGGCGTCGTCGTCCCCCGTTCCGTCGAGGCGGGCGCGCAGGCCGTCGAGGTGTGCGCGCGCTTCGGCGCACCGGTCCTCTCCCGCGGCGGCGGCACCAGCCTGGCCGGACAGTCCACCAACACGGCGGTGGTCATCGACTGGACGAAGTACTGCCACCGCCTGATCTCCGTGGACCCCGACGCCCGCACCTGTGTGGTCGAACCGGGCATCGTCCTGGACGAACTCAACCGGCTTCTCTCCGATCACCGGCTGCAGTTCGGACCCAAGCCCTCCACGCACAGCCACTGCGCGCTGGGCGGCATGATCGGCAACAACTCGTGCGGCGCGTCCGCGCAGGCCTACGGCAAGACGGTGGACAACGTACGCCGACTGGAGATCCTCACCTACGACGGACTGCGCACGTGGGTGGGTCCGACGTCCGAGGCCGAGCGGGCGAGCATCGCCGCCGAGGGCGGTCGGAAGGCCGAGATCTACGCCGGCCTGGACCGTGTCGTCACCGAGTACCTCGCCGACATCCGGCGCGGCTTCCCGAAGATCCCGCGCCGCGTGTCCGGATACAACCTCGACTCCCTGCTGCCCGAGAACGGCTTCGACCTGGCCAAGGCGCTTGTCGGCAGCGAGGGCACCCTGGTCACCGTCCTGCGCGCGGAACTGGATCTCGTGCCCGTGCCGCCGTACCAGTCGCTGCTGGTCCTCGGCTACGACGACATCTGCGCCGCCGCCGACGACGTGTCCCATCTGCTGGAGCACTGCTCACCCAGCCAACTCGAGGCGCTGGACGGCCGGATGGCGCAGCTGATGCGGGAGGAGGGCGCCTACCTCGACTCCCTCAAGGTGCTTCCCGAAGGCGACAGCTGGCTCATGGTGCAGTTCAGCGGCGACAGCCAGGAGGACGTCGACGAGCAGGCCCACGCACTGCTGCGCGCCGTCGGCCGCGACGAGAAGGACTCCCGGGTGGCGTTCTCCGACGACCCGGCGCGCGAGGACAAGATGCTGAAAGCCCGCGAGGCCGGGCTCGGTGTCACCGCGCGGCCACCGGACGGACGGGAGACCTGGGAGGGCTGGGAGGACTCCGCCGTACCGCCGGAGCGGCTGGGCGACTATCTGCGGGACCTGAAGGCGCTGTTCGACGACTTCGACTACGACCACCCGTCCCTGTACGGGCACTTCGGGCAGGGGTGCGTGCACACCCGTATCCCCTTCGGCCTGAAGACCGCCGACGGCGTCGCCCGCTACCGCCGTTTCGTCGAGCGGGCCGCCGACCTCGTCGCCTCCTACGGAGGGTCCCTGTCGGGCGAGCACGGCGACGGCCAGTCCCGCGGCGAACTGCTGACCCGCATGTTCGGCGAACGGCTGGTGACCGCATTCGGCGAGGTCAAGCGGGTGTTCGACCCGGGCAACCGGATGAACCCCGGCAAGGTCGTCGACCCCAACCCGGTCGACGGGCAGCTGCGCCTCGGCCCCACCTGGCGGCCGGCCAACCCTGAGACGCACTTCCAGTATCCCGAGGACGAGCACTCCTTCACCCGTGCGGTGATGCGCTGCGTCGGCATCGGCAACTGCCGCAGTCACTCCGGTGGCGTGATGTGCCCGTCGTACCGGGCCACGAGGGAGGAGGAGCACTCCACGCGGGGGCGTGCCCGGCTGCTGTTCGAGATGCTCGGCGGTCACGACGACTCGCTGATCACCGAGGGCTGGCGCTCCACCGAGGTCAAGGACGCCCTCGATCTGTGCCTGGCCTGCAAGGGCTGCAAGTCGGACTGCCCGGTGAACGTCGACATGGCCACCTACAAGGCCGAGTTCCTCTCCCACCACTACGAGGGGCGCCTGCGGCCCGCCGCGCACTACTCCCTGGGCTGGCTGCCGCTCTGGGCCCGGCTCTCGCGCCTGGCCCCCGGCCTGCTCAACACCCTGCTGCAGGCGCCGGTTCTGTCCGCGCTGGGCAAGCGGCTCGCCGGTGTGGCCGAGGAGCGCACGCCTCCGATGTTCGCGCCCCAGTCCTTCCTGCAGTGGTGGCAGGAGCGCGGGGCGGAGCAGCCCGACCCGGCGGACCCGCGCACGGTGGTGCTGTGGCCCGACACCTTCAGCACCTACTTCCACCCCTCCATCGCCATCTCGGCCGTGCGGGTCCTGGAGGACGCCGGTTTCCGGGTCGCCGTGCCCACCGAGCCCGTCTGCTGCGGCCTGACCTGGATCTCCACCGGGCAGCTCGGCGTCGCCGAGAAGACGCTGCGGCGCACCCTGGCCGTGCTGCGTCCCTACCTCGAGGCGGGCACCCCGGTCATCGGCCTCGAACCCTCCTGCACCGCGGTGTTCCGGGCCGACGCCGTCGAGCTGATGCCGGCCGACCAGGACGTCAAACGGCTCGCCGGGCAGGTCCGCACCTTCGCCGAGCAACTGGTGCACCACGCACCGGACGGCTGGCGACCGCCCCGGCTGACCCGGCAGGCGACCGTACAGACGCACTGCCACCAGCACGCCGTCATGAAGTTCGACGCCGACCGGGAACTGATGCGCCGCGCGGGCATCGACGCCGACGTCCTGGACGAGGGCTGCTGCGGCCTGGCCGGCAACTTCGGCTTCGAACGCGGCCATCACGAGGTCTCCATGGCCATCGCCGAGCAGGGCGTCCTGCCCGGTGTGCGGGCCGCGGCCCCCAGCAGTCTGGTGCTCGCCGACGGATTCAGCTGCCGCACCCAGATCGAACAGGGCGACACCGACCGCCGGGCCCTGCACCTGGCCGAGGCGCTCGCCCTCGGCCTCGACGGGAACCTGCCGAGCCGGGAGCCCGAACGACTGGCGACACGGCCCGCGCCGCCCTCGCGCACCGCCCGGTGGGCGGTCACCGCGGGCGCGGCGGCCCTCGCCGCATCGGCCGCCACCGCGACCCTACGCACCGCCTACAAGCATCTGCGCACCCGCTGACCGGCCCACCCGGCCAGGGCCCCGCGTGCTGCGCCGACACTCTTCGGAAAGGTCCTCGAACATGTCGATGAAGGTCTCCGACCACGTCCTCGAGCGTCTGCGTGACTGGGGAGTCGAGCATGTCTTCGCCTACCCCGGCGACGGCATCAACGGCCTGCTCGCGGCCTGGGGCCGCGCCGACGACAACCCCCGGTTCATCCAGGCCCGCCACGAGGAGATGGCCGCCTTCGAGGCCGTGGGCTACGCCAAGTTCTCCGGCAAGGTCGGCGTCTGCGCGGCCACCTCCGGGCCCGGCGCCATCCACTTGCTCAACGGCCTGTACGACGCCAAGCTCGACCACGTCCCGGTCGTCGCGATCGTCGGCCAGACCAACCGCAGCGCCATGGGCGGCTCCTACCAGCAGGAGGTCGACCTGCTGAGCCTGTACAAGGACGTGGCCTCCGACTTCTGCGAGATGGTCACCGTCCCCGAGCAGCTGCCCAACGTGCTCGACCGGGCGATGCGCACCGCCATGGCCCGGCGGTCCGTCACGGCCGTCATCATCCCCGCCGATGTGCAGGAACTGGACTACTCGCCGCCCGAGCACGCCTTCAAGATGGTCCCCTCCAGCCTCGGCATGCCCCACTACGCGCCGGTCCCCAGCGACGAGGACATCACGCGTGCCGCCGAGGTCCTCAACGCCGGCGAGAAGGTCGCCATCCTGGTGGGACAGGGCGCCCGCGGCGCCCGTCAGGAAGTGATGGCGGTCGCCGAACGCCTCGGCGCGGGCGTCGCCAAGGCACTGCTCGGCAAGGACGCCCTGGACGACGACCTGCCCTACGTCACCGGCTCCATCGGACTCCTCGGCACCCGGCCGTCGTACGAGATGATGACGGACTGCGACACCCTCCTCGTCATCGGATCCTCCTTCCCCTACACCCAGTTCCTGCCGGAGTTCGGGCAGGCGCGGGCCGTGCAGATCGACATCGACCCGCACATGGTCGGCATGCGCTACCCCTTCGAAGTCAACCTCGTCGGTGACGCCCGCGCGGCCCTGACCCGGCTGCTGCCCCTGCTCAAGGCGGGCAAGAACAAGGGCTGGCGCAAGAAGATCGAGAAGGACACCGCCCGCTGGTGGGAGGTCATGCAGCGGCGGGCCGAGGTCGACGCCGACCCGATCAACCCCGAGTACGTGGCACACGCCCTCAACGACCTGCTGCCCGACAACGTCATCCTCGCCTCCGACTCCGGCTCCGCCGCCAACTGGTACGCCCGCCACCTCAGGCTGCGCGGCGCCATGCGCGGCTCGCTCTCCGGCACCCTCGCCACGATGGGACCGGGCGTGCCGTATGTCATCGGCGCCAAGTTCGCGCACGGCGACCGCCCGGCCATCGCGCTGGTGGGGGACGGGGCGATGCAGATGAACGGCATGGCCGAACTGATCACCATCGCCAAGTACTACCGCGAGTGGGAGGACCCGCGCCTGATCGTCGCCGTCCTCAACAACCAGGACCTCAACCAGGTCACCTGGGAGATGCGCGCCATGGCCGGCGCCCCGCAGTTCCTGCCCTCCCAGTCGATCCCCGACATCCCCTACGCCGACTTCGCCCGCCTGATCGGCCTCAACGGCATCCGGGTCGAGAAGCCCGACGACGTCCGGGGCGCCTGGGAGGCCGCGCTGGCCTCGGACACACCGTGTGTCCTGGACTTCGTCACCGACCCGGCCGTCCCGCCGATCCCGCCGCACGCCACCCTCGACCAGATCGAGGCGGCGGCGACCTCGATCCTCAAGGGCGACAGCGACCGGACGGGCATGGTCCGCCAGGGCTTCAAGGCCAAGGTCCAGGAGTTCCTGCCCGGCGGCCGGCACCGGGAGGACCGGCCCGGCACGGAAGGACGCAAGTGAGCCACGCCGTGGAGCGCGTCGGCACCCCCGTGTGCGGCGGCGCACACGGCCCCGGCGCCACCCGCGCACCGGACCGCGTGAGCACAGGAGACGGCGACCGATGAGCACGACCACGCCCTTCCCTCCGCACGCGCTGCACGACTACGCCCTGCTCGCCGACGGGGAGCGCGGCGCGCTGATCGGACCCGACGGAGCCGTGAACTGGCTGTGCGCGCCCACCTGGCACGACGACGCCGTCTTCGCCTCCCTCATCGGCGGCGCGGGCGTCTACGCCGTGACCCCGCGCGGCCGCTGGGTGCCCGGCGGCTACTACGAGGAAGGCACGCTGATCTGGCGCAGCCGCTGGGTCACCACCGACGGCGTCGTCGAATGCCGGGAGGCACTGGCCTTCCCCGGCGACACCCACCGGCTGGTCCTGCTGCGCCGGCTGCGCGCCGTGCACGGGACCGCCCGTGTCAGGGTCGTCCTCGATCCGCGTGCCGACTACGGCCGCGCCCCCGTGCGGTCCACGCACCGCTCCGACGACGGCCTCTGGCACCTCGACACCGGCCGCTACAGGCTGCGCTGGCAGGGTGCCCCGTCGGCGGCCGTCAGTGCCGAGGGCCTGACCGCTGAACTGCGGCTCGAGTCCGGCGAGACCCACGACCTGGTCCTGGAGTGCTCCGACGTGCCGCTGCCGCAGGATGCGCCCGTGGCGGAGCGGGCCTGGGCCGACACGGAGCGGGCCTGGCGGCGGACCGTGCCGGGGCTCGAGCACACGGCCGCTCCCGGCGACGCACGCCGCTCCTACGCCGTCCTGCGCGGCCTGACCGCCCACAGCGGCGGCATGGTCGCCGCCGCGACCACCAGCCTGCCCGAGCGCGCCGAGGCCGGCCGCAACTACGACTACCGGTACGTCTGGATCCGTGACCAGAGCTATGCCGGGCAGGCCGCGGCCGCCGTCGGCGCCACCGACCTCCTGGACCCCGCCGTCCGGTTCGTGAGCGCCCGCCTGCTCGCCGACGGCCCGCGCCTGACGCCCGCCTACACCGTGCACGGTGGCCCCGTACCGGACCAGTGCGAACTCGACCTGCCGGGCTACCCGGGCGGCTCCAGCCGGATCGGCAACCGCGTCGAAAAGCAGTTCCAGCTGGACTGCTTCGGCGAGGCGCTCCTGCTGTTCGCCGCCGCCGAACGCCACGACCGGCTCGACGGCGATGGCTGGAAAGCCGCCGAGACCGCCGTCAGGGCCATCGCCGAGAGATGGCACGAGCCCGACGCGGGCATCTGGGAGCTCGACGACCGGCCCTGGACGCACAGCCGCCTCACCTGCGTCGCCGGCCTGCGCGCCCTGGCCGACGTGGCACCGCGCCGGCCCCTGGCCCGCACCTGCACCGACCTCGCCGACACGCTGTTCGCCGACACCGTGGCGAGCAGTGTGCACCCCGACGGGCACTGGCAGCGCACCCCCGACGACACCGCGGTGGACGCGGCCCTGCTGCTGCCCGCCCTGCGCGGCGCCCTGCCCGCCGAAGACCCGCGCACCCGCGCGACCCTGGCCGCCTGCCGCGAGCACCTGACCCAGGACCACTTCATCTACCGGTTCCGCCACGACGACAGGCCGCTGCAGGAGGCCGAGGGCGCCTTCCTGCTGTGCGGCTTCCTCATGGCGCTGGCCGAGCACGAGCAGGGCAACGCCGTCGAGGCGCACCGCTGGTTCGAACGCAACCGCGGTGCCGGCGGAGCGTCCGGACTCTACGCCGAGGAATTCGACATCGCCCAGCGGCAGTTGCGCGGCAACATCCCACAGGCGTTCGTCCACGCCGTGCTGCTGGAGACCGCCGCCCGCCTCGCCCACGACCCCGCACACCGCCACGCAGGGAGCTGAACCCCATGACCGAGACCGTCGTCATCACCGGCGCCAGCGCCGGTATCGGCCGGGCCACCGCCCGCCTGTACGCCGGCCGAGGCGCTGACATCGTCCTCGTGGCCCGCGGCCGGGCCGGACTGGACGCGGCCGCCGAGGAAGTCGAGTCCCTGGGCGGACGGGCGCTGGTGCAGGAGACCGACGTGGCCGACCCCGACCAGGTGGAGGCCGCCGCCGCGGCCGCCGAGGAACGGTTCGGCCCCATCGACGTCTGGATCAACTGCGCCTTCAGCACCGTCTTCGCGCCCTTCGAGGAGATCACCGCCGAGGAGTACCGGCGGGCCACCGAGGTGACGTACCTCGGCTTCGTCAACGGCACCCGGAGCGCGCTGAAGCGGATGCTGCCCCGCGACCGCGGCACGATCGTGCAGGTCGGCTCCGCGCTGGGGGAGCGGTCGGTGCCGCTGCAGTCGGTGTACTGCGGAGCCAAGCACGCCATCAACGGCTTCACCTCCTCCCTGCGCACCGAACTGCTGCACCGCGGCAGCAGCGTGCACATCACGATCGCGCAGATGCCGGCCGTCAACACCCCGCAGTTCTCCTGGGTGACCAGCCGGCTGTCCAAGCACCCCCAGCCCGTCCCGCCGATCTACCAGCCGGAGGTCGCCGCGCGCGGTGTCGTGTACGCCGCCGACCATCCGCGCCGTAAGCAGTACTACGTCGGTGCCACCACCCTGGCCACCGTCTGGGCCAACCGCTTCTTCCCGGCTCTGCTGGACCGCTACCTGGCCCGCACCGGCTTCGACTCCCAGCAGACGGACACGCGCCCGCCGACCGGCGTCAGCAATCTGTTCGAACCGGCGGACGCCGCCGCCGGCACCGACCACGGCGCCCACGGCATGTTCGACGACGAGTCGCACGGCCGGTCCTTCGAAGCCGCGCTGACCCGCCACCCGGCCGCAGTGGCCTCCGTCGTCGCCGTCGCCGCCGCGGTCACCGCGAAGGCCGCCCTGAACCGACGCGGCAGGTGAACGCGCGGACCGGCGGAGCACGCAGATGAACACGGGAGCCGGAGGAGGAGTGCGACGCGATGTCCGAGGACCAGCCGAGATCGGACGCTGCGGCTTCCTCGGCGCCCGGCGCGGGCGGCGGGGGTCTGGACCGGGAGGCCGAAGACATCACCGTGGCCCTGATGGCCGCGTCGCGTCTCATCGTCGCGCTCTCCGCACGAGCCCTCGCCTCGGTGGACGTGCCCCTCACAGTGCCCCAGCTGCGCTCTTTGGTGACGCTGCGCACCCGCGGCCCGATCACCCTGACGACCCTGGCGGCCGACCTGGAGGTCAATCCCTCCACCGCCCTGCGGATGGTGGAGCGTCTCGAAGCCCAGCAACTCGTCGATCGACGATCCAACCCCAGCAACCGCCGCGAGACCCTGCTCCAGCTGACCCCGAAGGCGCAGGAACTGGTCGACCGGGTCCTGCACCACCGGCGCACGGCGATCCGCGCCCTGGTCGAGCGGCTCCCGGGACGAGAACGGGCCGTCCTCGTCCCGGCGCTCACGGCCCTGACCGCCGCCGCTGACGAACTCGGCCTCGTCCCGGAACCGTCGAGCGACGTCGGCGGGCTCGCCGTCACGGCAGACGACCCGCTGAGCCCGTCACCTCCGCCGGAGGGCGACGCCGGTCGGTGACACAAGTCCCCGGACCTGGCGAAAGGCGCCCAGGCCGGTGCCGGCGGCCGGCCCACGCACCGCCTCGTCGGGGGAATGCCCGCCGAGGAGACGGGCAGACGGGAACGAACGGGTGCGCGGCTGCCGACCGGCCGCGTCGGGGAGGGGCGTGGTCGTGCGTATATGGCAGGAGAGTACGGAGGTCGGTCCGCGACCGGGTCACATGTCGCCGCTGGGTGCCACCTTCGACGGCGCGGGGACGAACTTCGCCGTGTTCTCGGAAGTGGCGGACCGGGTCGAGCTGTGTCTCTTCGACGAAGACGGCACCGAGGAGCGCGTCACGCTCAAAGAGGTGGACGGTTTCGTCCACCACATCTACCTGCCGGACGTCGGCCCGGGCCGGCGTTACGGCTTCCGGGTGCACGGACCGTACCGGCCGGAGCGCGGTGAGCGCTGCAACCCGAGCAAGCTGCTGCTCGACCCGTACGCCAAGGCGATCGAGGGCGAGGTCGAGTGGAACGAGGCACTGTTCCCCTACCACTTCGGCAACGCCGGCCGGCGCAACGACCTCGACTCCGCGCCGTACGTCCCGAAGTCGGTGGTGGTGAACCCGTACTTCGACTGGGGCAGCGACCACCCGCCGCGGACCCCGTACCACGAGACCGTCGTCTACGAAGCCCACGTGAAGGGCATGACCAGGACCCACCCGGCGATACCGGACGCCATGCGCGGCACGTACGCCGCGCTGGCGCACCCAGCCATGGTCGACTACTTCGTCAAGCTGGGTGTCACCGCGGTGGAACTGATGCCGGTCCACCAGTTCGTCCAGGACCACGCGCTGGTCGACAAGGGCCTGTCGAACTACTGGGGGTACAACACCCTCGGCTTCTTCGCCCCGCACAACGCCTACTGCTCGTCCGGGCAGCGGGGCGAGCAGGTGCAGGAGTTCCGCGCGATGGTCAAGACGCTGCACGAGGCCGGCATCGAGGTCATCCTCGACGTCGTCTACAACCACACCGCCGAGGGAAACCACCTCGGGCCGGTGCTGTCGCTGCGGGGCCTGGACAACGCGGCCTACTACCGCCTGTCCGAGCAGGACCCGCGCTACTACTGGGACACCACCGGCACGGGCAACAGCCTGCGGATGAACCATCCGCACACGCTCCAGCTGATCATGGACTCGCTGCGGTACTGGGTCACCGAGATGCACGTCGACGGCTTCCGCTTCGACCTGGCCGCCACCCTCGCCCGCCAGTTCCACGAGGTCGACCGGCTGTCGTCGTTCTTCGACCTCGTCCAGCAGGATCCGGTGATCTCCCAGGTGAAACTCATCGCCGAGCCGTGGGACGTGGGCGACGGCGGCTACCAGGTCGGCAACTTCCCGCCGCTGTGGACCGAGTGGAACGGCAAGTACCGCGACACGGTCCGTGACTTCTGGCGGGGCGAAGGCGGCACACTGGGGGAGTTCGCCTCCCGCCTGACGGGCTCCTCCGACCTCTACCAGAACGACGGCCGCCGCCCCTACGCGTCGGTCAACTTCGTCACCGCCCATGACGGCTTCACCCTGCGCGACCTGGTGTCGTACAACGGCAAGCACAACGAGGCCAACGGTGAGGGCAACCGCGACGGGGAGAGCCACAACCGCTCCTGGAACTGCGGCGCGGAAGGCCCCACCCGCGACCGCGACGTCCTCGCCCTGCGCGCCCGCCAGCAGCGCAACCTCCTCGCCACCCTGCTGCTCTCCCAGGGCGTGCCCATGCTGCTGCACGGTGACGAGCTCGGCCGCACCCAGCTCGGCAACAACAACGCCTACTGCCAGGACAACGAACTGACCTGGATCGACTGGCAGGACGCCATCGAGGGCAGCGAGCTGCTGGATTTCACCCGCAGGCTGATCACTCTGCGCCGCGACCACCCGGTTTTCCGCCGCCGGCGGTTCTTCAAGGGACGCGCTCCCCGGGGAACGCGTACGGAGGCGAAGGACATCGCCTGGTTCACCCCCGCCGGGCAGGAGATGACCGACGGGGACTGGGAGACAGGGTTCGCCAGGTCCCTGATGGTCCACCTCAACGGCAAGGCGATCACGGAACCGGACCTGCGGGGCCTGCGGGTGGAGGACGACTCGTTCCTCCTGCTGTTCAACGCGCACAGCCAGGCCCTCACCTTCACGCTGCCGGAAGACCTCGGCCCCTGGTGGGCGGTGGAGGTGGACACGGCCATCCCCTATGTCGAGTACCGGCCGCTGATCAAGGGCGGCAGCGACGTCGAGGTCGAAGCCCGCGCGATGCTCGTCCTGCGCAGCCACGAGCACGGCTGACCCTCCCGCGGGGCACCCGGAAAGGACTTCGGGCCCGTCGCCGGCGCGAGGCGACGGGCCGGGCAGCGAGTCAGGCGGCCAGCACCTGAGCCGTGCCGGTGGACGCCCCCCGGCCGGCGCGCAGGCGTTCCAGCAGGGCGTCGGCGGCGGCGAGAGCCTCGTCCACCGAACGCGTGCCCGTCATGACGCACAGCGTGTAACCGGTGTCCTCGAGTTCCCGGCTGGAGTGGCCGGTGGGCTGCAGGTCATGACGGAACCGGGCCTCGGCGAAACGGGCCAGCACCGCACGCAGTTCCTTCTCCGCAGGCAGCAACACAGCGACACCCTCTCTGCACAGGCGAGCCGTTACCGGCCCTCGCGACACGTGAGCGCGCACCCCGCCGGGAACCCGGCAGTTGACCTGGAGCACACGCTTGATCCGGTGAGTCGTGTGCCCCGGCGGAATCACGGTATGCACACGGCGTGCAGCGCTCCGCCGACCTCACCCGCCCCGGCCGCAACGTCAGGGAGGCCCTTCGTCACCCATGGTCGGTGGCGGGGGAGTGTCGAACCGGACGGAGATCTTCTCGAACCCCTTGAAGGACTCCGTCGTCGCATAGGAGCGGTAGGCGCGCAGGTCGCCGGTGGCGAGATGGACCCGGTCGGTGAACGGTGTGAGCAAGCTGCGCGGCCACAGCCGCAGGCAGCGCACGGCGATGACCTCGGCCGCGGTCAGGTACACGACGGCGGCGAGGTAGATCCAGGCGAGCAGGCCGAGCACGATGCCGAACATGCCGTACGTCGCCGTGGTACCCCGCAGCACGTGCCCGACGTAGTACGAGCCGCCCCACTGCAGCGCCTGCCAGGCACACGCGGCCCCCAGAGCCGGTCCGTACATCGGGCGCCGCGGCAGGTCGCGGTGGGTCATGAGCCGGTAACTGACCAGGAGGAGAGCGGCATTGACGACCACTCCCGCCGCACCGACGGCGATCCGCAGGCCCAGCGCCAGGCGGGTGCCGAAGATGCCGGTGGCGGATTCCGCGGTGGACAGTGCCGTCGTCAGGACCAGGCCGACGGCGAGCAGGAGCAGGAAGGACAGGCTCTTCACACGTGAGCGCAGCGGGTCGGGCCGGGCATGCCGCGGTACGGCGAAGATCTTGTGCAGGGCGTGCTGCACGGCCTGGGCCACCCCGAGAGCGCCGTAGATGCTGCCGACGACGCCCACCGCGAGGGCGGCGCCGCTGCCGTGGAAGGAGTGGATGTTCTGGCCCAGCTGGTCGCCGATCACCGGGAACTCGCCGAGCGCCGAGTGGAGCACCGAGTGCTGCAGGTCCGGGTTGCCGTGCAGGGCGGCGCTGAGAACGGCCACCAGGAACAGCAGCAGCGGAAAGAGGGAGACGAAGCCGTAGTACGCCAGCAGGGCGGCGAGATAGGTGGCCTGGTCGTCGAAGAACTTGTACACCACGGCCAGCGGCACACCCGCCCACCGGTGCCGTCGCTGATATCTGTCCAGCCGGGCCAGCACGTCCATGTGCGCTCCCACAACCCTCGGGGGCGAGTCCGCCCCTCGGCGACGCCCGCAGCATTCCGGTGCCCTGCCGGACCGATCCCACACTGCCCGCGGAAGGGGCCGTGGGATCACCGGCCGCTCTCCCGCACGCCCGACGCTGTCAGCGTCGTCGCGGCAGGCGGCGCAGCGGCATCTCCAGGGCCAGCCGCAGCTGCGGCTCGAACGGGCGGATCACCTCCTCGCGGCTCATCGAACCGACAGGCTCGAGCCGCAGCAGGTAGCGGGTGGTGATCAGACCCGCCGGCACGCTGGAGAAGCGGCCGCCCGCCTGCGCGCGTGCACCCCGCCGGCGAGCTCGGCGAGCCGCTGCACGACCTCGCCTTCCCGTGCCTCCTTGACCGGGGCCGCGACCGCGTCGTCCTGCACGGCGCTCTTGAACATGGTGACCAGGGCAGGACCGGACTCCGGGGCCTCCCACACCGCGGTGAGCTGCCGCAGCACCCGCTTTGGGAAGGAGTCCCGGTCGCACTCCCGCACCAGCCGGGCCACGAGTTCCGCCGGGTTGGCCGACGGCGCGAGGGCGGCTCCGCACAGGCCCTTCCTGGAACCGAAGTCATAGCTGAGCAGGGCCAGATCGACGTCCGCCTCGGCGACGACCGACCGCATGGTGACCGAACGGTACCCGTGCTCGAGGAAGCGTCGGCCTGCCCGCAGCCACCTCCACCTCACCGGCGCTCCGGCACCGGTGGCCGAGGCCGCCCGGTCCTCACTGGCCGCCGCCCGCGCCATCGGCGGGCCGGTCGCCACGCAGGCCCCCGGCGCCTTCTTCGACGGCATGCACGCCGCCCTGCTGGGCGCGGCGGTCCTCCACCTCGGCGGGGTACACGCTCTCCCCACCGGAGATGATCATGTCCTTGATGCGGTCGACGACGCAGACGTAGCCGTCCTGGTCGACGCGGGCGGCGTCCCCGCTGCGGAACCAGCCCTCAGTGACCGGCAGGGTGAGCATGTTGAGAGCCGCCGTGTGGAACACGCGGCCGAGACCAGGGCGCGTTCGGGGGCGGTCAGGTCGAAGTCGACGAGGACGTCGACGGCGTTCCCGATGAGGTTTCCGTGCGTGAGCATGGCGCCCTTGGGGCGGCCGGTCGTGCCGGAGGTGTACATGATGATGCAGGTGTCGTCCGACGGCGCGTGGACGAGGACCCCGGCTTCGGAGTCGGTGAGCTGGCAGGCGATTTCCGGCCCGGCGAGGCGCGTGTTGAGCGGGACGAAGACGGTCCCGAGGACCAGCAGACCACCGTGCGGGTCACGGACACCCTGCTCCATCCCCTCACGGCCTCCGAGCGAACGATGCTGCACCTACCGCTGCGCAAAGTCGCCGCGGCCGGGATGAAGTGACGTGACGTCACGAGCGGTGCCTGCCGTTCCGCGAAGCTACAGTGGCCGAGCCGAAGGAGGGGAAAGGAGGGGACATGGGCATCGAACTGGAGCTGCACGCCGCGCGTCCCACGCGCAAGGGGTCGTCTCGGGAGACCTTCCTGCGGGGCTCCTACAAGCACGGTGAAGCGTTGGCGAGGGCGCTGAGCACGCTCGACCTGCATGACGCGGGACCGCTCGGACGGGTGGATCCCTATGGCGACACGCTGTTCAACGAGCAGGAAGCCCAGGTCGCCGGTCACCACGTCTCCGCCCTGGTCCGGCGGTGCACGGACGAGGGGCAGAAGGCGGCCCTGCTCGACCTTGCCGAACTCCTCGAAGCGTGCGCGGCGACGCCGGGCAGCTACGTGTGGTTCGTGGGTGACTAGCCGTAAGGATCGAAGCGGGACGCGACCACGAGCGGTGGCGCAAGCCTTCCCCCCGGTCGCTTGGCGACGGTTGGAGGGTGCCGCTCCGGCCGGCTGTTCTGCTCCGGCGCGGCGCGCCTCGATCCTGTGGGCGGCTGCTGGTGGAGTATCGGTCGAAGGCGGCCTCACCGCGGGCCGTCCCGCACTGCCTCACCGCGGATGGAGGTCCGGCGATGAACTCGTCCGGCGGCGACCCGCTCGCTGCTCCGGCTCAGCCCCCGTCCGACACACTGATCCTTCCGGCACTGCTCCCCTTGGGCCCGCGCTGCGGGGCCGGCCGGCTCGAGGGCCCTCTCGGCGTGACGGCGGCGGCGCCGTGACCGCCGCCGGGGGCGCGGGCGGCCGGTACGGCGAGGACGTCTTCCGTCCCGATCAGGTGGGCGAGGGCGAGCGCTCCCGGTTTCGTCTCCGAGCGGTTCCGGCTCGTCCACGCACGCTTCGTGCTGATGCACCTGCCCGAGCACCAGCGCCTGGTCACGGCCTTGGCCGAACGCGTCGAACCGGGCGGTGTCCTGGTCCTCAGCGACGCGGTCGACCTGACGAGCGACCGCGCGCCGAGCACGCCGTACGCCGTGGCGATGCGGGCGATGTGGCAGGGGCTGAGGGACACCATCGGCACGGACGTCTCCTGGGTGCCGTCCTACCCGCATCTGCTGCGTGAGGCGGGACTCGTGCCCGTCGCCGCCGAGATGCACGTGCCGCCGCTGCTGCCGGGCAGCCCCCTCAGCCGGTTCTGGGCGGACACATGGGAACGGAGCAGAGCGGCGATGCTCGCCACCGGACTGGTCGACGCGGCGGCTGTCGATGAAGCGGTCCGGTATCTGGACTCCGAGGAATGCGCCGCACTGTCGGCCGGAATGCTCACCGTCTGGGGTTGGAAACCCCGCGAGATCCAGCGCTGACCTGCTACCCGATCGCGCTTCCCGCGGCCTGGAGCAGTGCCCGTGGCAGCCTGGGCCGCCTCAGGTGAGCAGACGTCGAACGGCCGTCGGTGTGTGGCCGAGGTATTGACGCATCGTGCGGGTGAGGTGCGCCTGGTCCGCGTAGCCGAGGTCGGCGGCGAGGGTACCGAGGCTGTTCTCGCCGGCCTCCAGGCGGTCGAGAGCTCTGCCGATGCGGACGCGCTGGCGGTAGTGGGTCACGGTGACCCCGAGGGCGCGCGGAAAGGCCCTGCTCAGGCGGTAGGGGGAGACGCCGAGCAGTTCGGCGAGCGAGAACAGTGTGTCCGCTGAGGGATGGGCTTGGACGATTGCCTCCCGAGCTGCCGCGACGAGCGCCCGGTCGCGCGCGGACGGCGTGGGAGCGAGCGGGGTGGGTCCGGTCGCGGTGCGGCCGATGGTGGCCGCCAGGAGCGCCAGCAGTTCCTCGCAGAGCGCGTATCCGACGTCTCCGCAGGGCGCGGCGGCGAGCAGGCGTCGATGGGCAAGGTCGAGCGGCGGATCGACGTAGACGGCCTGGGGGGCCGGTGCTTCGGCGTCGTCGGCGAGGGAGCGCCACAGGTGCGGTGTCACGCTGATGGACGTGCAGACGTCGCCGCCCGCGGGGTGGGCGAAGCTCTCCTCCTCACCCGGCACACCCACATACGCCATGGTCGTGTCCATGTCGGCGGTGTCGCCCGCGACTCTCCGGCGGAACCGGCCGAGGCGCACGAGCACGATGCGGTAGTCGGTACGCACTTCCGGAGCCGACCAGCGGACGTGGTCGCCACGACAGGTCACCGCGGTGACGGTGAAGTCGGGGTGGCCGGCGACAGGAAGGGCTGTGAGCACTCTTCGCACGCTACGCCGGAGGTCTGACACTCGCGCTCCGCTGCAAGGATCTTCAAGACCGGGGCTTGCCGCAGGGAGCACGCTTGCGTGGTGCGAGTGCCTCCGCGCTCCGCACGGCTCGCGTTCGCTTCTTCAACGATCCTCGCAGGTCAACGGCAGGCGCCGCACCGCTCTGCCGCCGTCGGAAAGGGACAGATCCATGGCATCCATTCGCCGCGAAGCGCTGATCGACAACACCCCGGACCACGTCTGGGCCGCGATCCGCGACTTCGGCCAGGTCCATCACCGCCTCGCACCCGGGTACGTCACCGACACCAGCGTCGACGGCGACGTCAGGACCGTCACCTTCGCCAATGGCGCCGTGGTACGCGAGCTCATCGTCGATGTCGACGATGAGTCCCGGCGCATCGCCTACGCGGTGGTCAGCGGCTCCTTGGAACCCGCGCACCACCACGCCTCCATGCAGGTACTGGCCGAGGAGGAGAACCGCAGCCGCTTCGTGTGGATCACCGATGTGACGCCGGACAGCCTCGGTGAGCCCATCGCGAAGATGGTCGATGAGGGCCTCCGTGTCATCACGCACACCCTGGACCGCGAGGTCACGCCGGCCGGCTGAACTGCGGCAGCGATCGCCTCAGCGCGACGTCGTCGCGGCTCTGGCATGAACTGCCGGGTGAGTGCCGCGTTCGCTACCGTGTCCGTCCATGACAGTTCTGATCATCGGCGGCAGCGGATTCCTGGGGGGCGAACTGGTCCGCCAGGCCACCGTGGCGGGGTACGAGACGGCCGCCACCTTCGCCACACGACCGGGCACGGCCGCGGGTGTCGCCTGGCATCGGCTCGACGTCCGGGACCCGGCACAGGTGGCCAGGGTGATGGCCGATGTGGCGCCCTCGGTCGTGATCAATGCCTCGAGTGGTCTGTCAGACTGGTCGGTCACCGCCGACGGGGCGGTCCGGGTGGCGCTGGCCGCCGCCCAGCGCGGATGCCGCCTGGTGCATGTCTCCAGTGACGTGGTCTTCTCCGGTGCGCGGGACCGGTACGACGAGAGCTGTCTGCCCGATCCGGTCAGCCCGTACGGCGCCGCGAAGGCAGCCGCCGAGACAGCCGTGCGGCTGCTGGTGCCGGGCGCCGCCGTCGCCCGGACCTCCCTGATCATCGGCCACGGCCGATCCGAGCACGAGCGCATGGTGCACGCCCTGGCGTCCGGAATCCGCGACGGGATTCTGTTCACCGACGACTTCCGCTGCCCGGTGCATGTCGAGGACCTGGCGGCCGCCCTGTGGGAGATCGCGCTGTCCGACGAGGCGGGGATGTTCCACCTCGCCGGGCCGGACGCCCTGAGCCGCCATGACCTCGGTGTGCTCATCGCCCGGAGGGACGGACTCGACAGCACGCGGCTGCCCACCGGGCGACGGTCAGACACCACCGTGCCCGGACCTCTCGACGTGCGGCTCGACAGCCGCGCGACACAGAAGCGGCTGCGGACCCGGCTCCGCGGCGCACAAGAGTTTCTCGGCGAGGACGGCGGCCGGAGATGAGCCTCCCGGGACCCGGAGGGCCGGGCCTTCGGCGGCGTGCCCCGGGAGGATAGGGGGCGTTGTCAGTGCCGCGTGACACGATCTGGCCATGATGGGAGAGGTTTTCAACTGGCGGTATTTCCTGGGGCGTTGGCAGGAGGAGTGGGTTCCGCGCGAGGACGAGGACGCCGAGGACCAGGACGGCGAGGACGAGGACGGAGCGCGGACCTTCGCGGCCCTGGGCGCACCCGGGGCGGACCAGGCGGCGATCGCCGCGGCCGAGGAACGGCTGGGCCGGCTGCTGCCTCCCTCGTACCGGGAGTTCCTGGCCGTGAGCGACGGGTGGCGGGTGGAGCAGACGGCCGGGATCTACCGGCTCGGTGGCGCCGCGGACATCGACTGGTTCCAGGACCCGTACGACCTCACCCCGCTGTACGAGGAGAACCTGGGCGACGACCCTCGCAGGGAGGACGTCCTGCTGGCCGGGATGTGGCGCCGGGCGCTGCGGCTGGAGACGGAATCCGACATGTCGCACGCCCTGCTCGATCCGGGGGACACCGACGAGGACGGCGAGTGGGCGCTCTACGTCTACAAGGGCTGGAGCGGTGAAACGCCGGACCGCTACCCGTCGTTCCGCGCCTACATGGAAGCGATGTACCGAAGCTTCCACGCCGACCGGGCCAAAAGTCCCGACTTCGTCAACGCGACCACGCGTGCCCAGGACGTCCGTGTCGACGAAGCCCGCCTGCTGGCCCTGCGGGGGCGGTACGAGGAGGCCCTGCCCCTGCTCGAGGAGGCCATGTCCTTCGGACGGCCGCGCAGTGCCGTCATGCTGAACCAGCTCCGGCATCTGCTGGCTCCGGCCGGCTCCCCGGGCTACGGCGACCTGGTGGCCGACCCGCGCTACCTGCCCGACATGCTGCCCTTGGAGGCCATGACGCCCGCGAGCGGCGCATGGCGACTGGGCGGGGACGACCACTGGCTCGGGATGATGACCGCCCGCGGCGTTGACCGGAAGACCGCCGAGGCCGTCCTGAGCGCGCTGCGGGACGGCACCCATCTCTACGCGCCTCCCGGCCCCTGGGGCCGGGCCGTCGCCGAGGCCCGGGAGTCGGCCCGCTGGGGAGAGACCGACGCCGCCTGGCGGATCCTGCGCGACGCGCTCCCGCACTGGGAGGCGCCCGGGCCCTTGCTGATCGCCCCGATCGGCCTGCTCGCCGATCCGGTCCTGGGCCCGCTGATCACCCCCGAGCGCGGGCGGGAAGTCCTCGCGACACCGCGGGCCGGGCAGACCGGCCCGGCTCCCGAGCCGGTGCCCGATCTCGACCCGCCGGGCCTGCAGTGGCTGACCGAGCCCGCGGTGCACGGGCAGCCGCTCGACGGATACCGCTGTATCTGGGTGGAAGGCGTCGAACCTGCCCGTCTGCCCGCCCTGATGGGTGAGGAAGGCGCCGAACTGAGCGCTCCCGTCGACCTGTTCAGGGCACTCCGGCGCATGCCCCGGCCCCGCGAGCGGGAGGGCGTGGAACCCTGGGAGGACCGGGCCGTGGTCGCCGTGGGCCGCAGCTCCGGGAAGTGGGCCTTCGCCTTCGACGGCCACTCCCAGCACCGCATGAACAAGCTGTTCCTGTCCCCGGCCGCCGCCGCGTCCACCTCCGGCCGAGCGGTGGTGGTGTGGCGCGACCCGAAGAGCGCCTTCCCGGACGACCACCCGTCCGCGTTCCACCTCTCGGTGGCCGAACGGGGCGAGAAACTCTACGCGTTCACCGTACGGGGTACGGACATCCAGCGCTCCGGCGCGATACCCGAGGCGTTGGACCCCGCCCATCTGTTCCGCCCGGACGACACCGAACCGGTCCGGGAGCAACGGGCGCTGGCAGCCCTGCAGACCGAGCTGGGCCTTTCGCTGCCCCGCTTCGCGCTGACCCGAGGCAGACTCGCCACCTTCACCACCCGGTCCTGGACCCGGGCCCCGCAGGCGGGCGAGGGGTACGCCTACCTCACCTTCAGCTTGCTGCGGCAGCGGCCCTGAACACGGCCGGCTGGACAGGGCCGGCCCGTGGACCGCGGTAGTGGACAGCAGGACGACATGTTCGCCGGGGAAGCCCGGGGTGAGCTGTCGCCCCGCGGGGCCCGGGCGTTGTGGTGGGGGACGGCCGGGCTACTGGATGCTCGCCCTGGGCATCTCCCTCTGCCGCTGAGGCCTGACAGGGTGACGGGGGTCACATGTGTCCGTGTCACAGGGCGCCGGGCTGCGTCGTCTCAAGGGTGTAGCCACTGACGACCACGGAGGAACACACCATGGACGCGCGACTGAACTACTTCGCCAGCCCGACCGGCGGCAAGGCCCTCAAGTACTTCATGTCGGCGGGCAAGGCTCTCCAGGCCTCGCCCCTGCCCGCCGCGACCCAGGAGCTCGTGGCGCTGCGCGTGAGCCAGATCAACGGCTGTGCCGTCTGCATCGACATGCACACCAAGGAGGCCGCCGCTGCCGGTGAGACCGCCGTACGGCTGCACCTGGTGGCGGCGTGGCGCGAGGCCACGGTCTTCACCGAGGCCGAGCGCGTCGCGCTGGAGCTGGCGGAACAGGGGACCCGGGTCGCGGACGGGGCCGGCGGGGTCAGCGACGAGCTCTGGGCGCGTGCCGCCGAGCACTACGACGAGGAGCAGCTCACCGCACTGGTGATCATGGTGTCCTTCATGAACTCGGTGAACCGGCTGAACATCATCGCCCAGCAGCCGGCGGGTGACTACGAGGTCGGGCAGTTCCACTGACCGGCTCCGGCCACCGGCGGCGACCGGCCCGGGGCTCGTCCGCGGGCCCCGGGGCCTTGCTGCGCACCGCCGGCGGACCGGATGATCATCACCAGAGGATGCCCGCGCCGACGGTCCGGCCGGGCGGAAGGAACGCAGGGGGGAGCCGGCGTGAGCAAGGTCGAGGAGTTCGAGGAGTTGCGGCCGCTGCTGTTCTCGATCGCCTACCGGATCCTGGGCAGCGTGGGTGAGGCCGAGGACGCGGTGCAGGAGACGTGGCTGCGCTTCGACGGCTCGGCGACCCGGCCCACGTCGACCAGGGCGTTCCTGTCGGCCACGGTGACGCGGATCTCGATCGACGTACTGCGTTCCGCGCGCATGAGGCGCGAGGAGTACGTCGGGCCGTGGTTCCCCGAGCCGCTGCTCGCCGATCCGTATCAGGATCCGGCACGCTCGGCGGAACTGGCCGACTCGGTGTCCATGGCGGCGCTGCTGCTTCTGGAGCGGCTGAGCCCGCTGGAGCGGTCGGTGTTCGTGCTGCGGGAGGTGTTCGGCTTCGGCTTCGACGAGGTCGCTGCGGCGGTCGGACGGTCGGAGGCGGCCTGCCGGCAGCTGCTGGTACGGGCGCGGCGGCACATGCAGGCCGGACGGCCACGGTTCGAAGCGGACCGTCAGGAGCGGCAGGAGTTGGCGTCGCGGTTCTTCGACGCCCTCCGCGAGGGTGACGTCGTAGGTCTGCAGGATCTCCTTGCCGCCGATGTGTCGATGGTCGGGGACGGCGGCGGCAAGGCGCCCCAGCTGGCCAGGGCCGTCATCGGCGCCGAGAACGTGGCCCGGCTGCTCGCGGCGGTTTTCCCCCTGCTGGCCCGGATCGACGTGAGGTTCGAACCGCACGAGGTCAACGGCCAGCCGGGAGCAATCTTCCGAGACCGGGACGGCAAAGTGCTCCATGTCCTGGCCATCGAGGTGCTCGACGGGCAGATCCAGACCATCCGCTCGGTGATCAACCCCGACAAGCTCGGCCACCTCGGGCCGGTCGCCGACGCGTGGGCTGTCGACCGCGAGGTGAAGCGGACCCGCCACCGGACGAAGTGACCCGGGTAGGGGCGTCCCGCCATCCTGCCGTGACCTGGGCCGATGGCCAGCATCGATACACAGGGTGAGGGGTCGACGCCACGAGCGAGGTCCCCTTCGCGGCGATAAGGAGCCAGATGGCCGAAATGTGCCGGTGAGTGTGCCGGGGCGAGGGAGCGGGTACGCGCGCCGTCTGACCGCGTCCGGAACAACCCCGGGGCCCGCGTCATCCGGTGTTCCGCCGCGACGGACCGGGCGACGCGGACTCGGCAAGGAGGAGAAGATCATGCAGATGACTGGACGGATCGCGATCGCCGGCGCTTCCACGGTGCTCGCCGCGGGCACCATGGGGATCGGCAGCGGTCCCGCGACAGCGACCACTTCTCAGGCCCCCGCCCACCACGCGGCCGCCGCCCCGGCCGGCACAGAGCAGACCACCGACCGCCACCCCGCCGCCCGGCAGCCCACGGACCCGTGGATCGAGGACCAGCTGGCGGCCTTCTACCCGTCGTCCACCAAGCGGCTCGCGGTGTTCGACCCCTGGGTCAAGGACCAGCTCGCGCTGTTCGGGAACGGCAGCCGGTGAGCGGAGCGACGGCGGCGGCGAGAGGCGCCGACTACACCTCTCCCGTGGCGAACAGCTCAAGGTGCCCGCACTTGGGACAGCGATACGCCTCTATCTGCCGCCGGGGCCGTCCCATCCGCTTCGCACCCCCGAGAAAGCCCCGCTCCAACGCGCCCTCGATCCAGCGCGCGTACCCGCGTGAATGCTCCCCGGCATCCTCGATGAAACCCTCCATCAGGCCGACGGTGCCGCAATGGGTGCACGTGTAATTGTTCATCAGGTGAGTGTAGGTAGAGCTGCGCCCTCTGATCCGCCGGCCGGCAGTCGGCCTCGCGGCAGCGGTCGGCGCGCCGCACCACCGCCCCGCCTCACCGCCGCAGCAGCGTCCTCGCCGGCAGGGTGACCGCCACCCGGCTCAGCCCCACCGCGCCCCCGACGAAAGCGGCGTACATCATCGGAGGAACGTACGGGGCCTCACCGGTCAGGCCGCCCATCATCGGTGTCAGGTTGGCCGCGACGACGGCGTGCCCAGGACGATGCCCGCCACCGCCACCAGCAGGCCCTCCCAGCGCAGCATGGCCATCACCTGGCGCCTGATGGCGCCGACGAGGCGCAGCATGCCGAGTTCGCGCCCGCTCACGGCCCTGTGCGGGACATGGAGTCTGCCGGCGGATCCGGGTGGGGACACTCCGAGGACACCGGTCAGGACGGCCCGCCGTGGCCTGACGCGGACTCGGGTTGGTTCGCAGCGACGCGAACGGCCTGCGGCTCGCCCGGCACTCGGGCGTTGCGTCGCTCGAGCAGGTAGGTCGCGGTGAGTGCGACGGCGCGGTCCTCGTCGTGTGACAGGTCGGCGAGGGCGCGTGACGTCGTCGTACCCGGGATGTCCGCGAGCGCCTGTGTCAGCCGTCCACGTGCCGACGCCCCCGAGGTGTCGTCGGTGAGGCGGTCGACGAGCCCGGCAGCGATGTGATCCGCCAGCGCGGGATCACTCGCCAGCGTGCTGAGGGCGTCGGCCGCGTCGGTGTCGTTGCTCCCCGCGACGATCATGTCGAGGAGCGTCGGCACCGCGTCGGCCACTCCGCGTGCCCCGAGCGCCAGAGCCGCGTACCCGCGCACCACGACGTCGGGATGCGTGAGGGCGTCCCGCAGCACTGCGGTCGCCTCGCCGTGCGGCATCTCGGCGATGGACTGGACGGCACGTTTGCGCACCTCGGCACGGGGTGAGCCGAGGCCCTCGGCCAGGAGTTCCAGCCCGTCCCCGCCCGACTGGGCCAGCGCCCAACGCAGGGCTCCGGCGACGTTCGGGTCGGACTCGCGCAGCACCGCCTCCACCAGCGCCTCCACCGGCAGTTGAGCCTCCGCGACCGCGGACAGGGCCGCGCGCTGCCGCGCCCCCGCGCTCTTCGACCCCAACGCCTGGAGAAGCGCCACGGTTTGCAGCACGTCCTCCCAGTCGGCGGGCTCCGCGGCACCGATCCGGCGAAGCCGTGTGAGCAGCTCCCTCTCCGCCGCGATGCGTTCTCGCGTCCCGCGGATGAGGTCGTCGACGAGCTCGCCGGGCGCGAAGTCCGGGTCGTCGAGCGCCCGCCCGACGTCGCGCAGCGACAGCCCCAGTGACCGCAGGCTCTCGATGTGAAAGATCCGGCGGATGTCGTCGCCGGAGTACTCCCGATAGCCGGAGCCGGTACGACCCGTCGGCCGCACGAGGCCGAGCGATTCGTAATGCCTGAGCATGCGGGCACTGACCCCGGACCGTCGCGCGACATCACCGATCAGCACTGCCTACCGCCCCTCCTGACCGGTTCCGCCGAGGGCCACGACACGCTTCGCCTCCTCGATCGCGAACCCGAACCCGGCGTCCGGGTCGTGCCACAGCCGTTCCGTGGCGATCGCGTGCGCGCGCACGCGCGGGTCGCCGTTCGTCGTCGCGGCGCCCAGAACCGGCAACATCACCTCGCCGAGCGCGATCAGGGCCCGGCTGAGGCTCAGCTGCGTCTCACGCCCCCCGCGCCCGAGCTGTGTCGCCAACACTACGGCCAACTCGTGCTCCTCCCCGTCGGGCACGAGGACGACCGCTGCCCGCCAGGCGCTCCGGGCCACCTCGTCGTCGGCGTCGGACAGCAGCGCCGGTGTGATCACCGGCCAAGCTTGCCGATCCCCGATCTTGGACAGCGTGTGCAACGCCTGGCTTCTTGCCTGTGCCCGCTCCGAGCGGACTGCGTCGACGAGCAACGGGACCGTCGTGGATGCCGGGTGGCGGGTGAGCGCCCACGTCAGCATTTCGCGTACGTGGAACTCCGGCTCGATCGCGCAGCGCGTGACCAGTTTCCCGATGACGGCCGGGTCCGGGGCCGTGCCGACCGCCAGCGCCGACTGCAGCCGGATCGACGCGCTGTCGCTGTCGAGCCCCTGGAGGACTCGCCGCTCGGTGTCCTGCTTCGCCTGGGTCATGAGGACCACCTCCTTGGCCGCAGTGAAGACCTTGTCACCGTGTCAAGGTCAAACGAAGCCGGGCCGAGAACGGTCACCCCGCCCGCGCTCGGCCCTTCCGGGGCCCCGGAGGACGGTTCAGCGACTCGCCGCGATCGCTTCCAGCAGGATGCCGGCGACCCGTGCGGGCTGCTGGACGGGGACGAGATGCCCCGCTTCGGGCACGGTCACGGTGGTCACGTGCGGGCAGGCCTCCAGGCCCCGTCGCTCGCCCTGGGTGAGGCCGATCTCGTCGTGCTCGCCGCGCACCACCCAGGTCGGAACGCCCGCCTCGCACAGCCGGGGCACCAGTGAGGGATACCGGTCCAGATACGTGTAGTACTCGCGCACCATGCGTCGGCAGACCGCCGGGTCGTTGTGGGCCATCGCCCGCTCCACGGTCGCTGCCTGGTGGGGCGGCAGGCTTCTGCGTATGGCCCGGGGCACGATCTTCAGCATGCCGCTCCAGGCGAGCGGGCCGAGTCCCGGCACCCGTCCGATCGTGTTCAACACGGTCAGCGCCTTGGCCTCGTCGCCGCGGGAGAAGGTGGGGGAGAGCAGCACCAAAGGGCCGGTGAACAGGCCCGCGGCCGCCATTTCCAGCGCCACGTTCGCGCCCAGGCTGTGGCCCACGACGACGTCGCAGCGTTCCCGGACGGCGATGTCGGCGAGGAGACGGGCGTAATGCTCCATGCTGACGTCGTCGGGCGGTTGCGTGAGCCCGAAGCCGGGCTGGGTCACGGCCACCAGGTGGACGCCCGCCAGGGCCTTCTCCGCCATGAGGTCCGCGTAGGCCTCGGTGGTGCACATGCCGCCGGGAATGAGCAGGACGCGGTGTGCGGACTCCGTCGGCCCTGTCCGGCGTATGTCCCAGGTGACGCTCACATCTCTCAGGCTGCCAGACGTACGCCGACCGCGCATGCAGAGCCGGCCGCTGCGCTGCCCGCGGTGGCCGCCCGCCGGGACGGTACAGGGCACGCGTCGACGTGCCGGGCGTCGCTGGAACGTCTCTCGCGCAGGGGCACGACCCGGTCGACGACCTCGACCCCGTCGCCCTGGGCATACCGGCCGACCGTGTCTTCACCGCCGGGGACCGCGTCACTCCGCGCACGGTGGAGGAAGCGGTCCCCGAGGGGCTGACGGTGGCGGCCGAGCTGTGACGTCCTGCCACGGAAGGGGGGCAGGGAGGGAACCGGCACGCCATGCGGCAGCGTCCATTGGATGCACAAGATCCCCAACGGCGCAGAGGAGTTCGAGATGACCGGCACCGCCTCCCGTCACCTCTATCTGGTCCGGCACGGTGAGGCGTCGCCCGACGAAAGCACACTGACGGAGGCGGGTCGTCGGCAAGCCACACTGCTCGGTAGACGCCTCCGGGACATCCCCTTCACGGCAGTTCACCACGGTCCGCTGCCGCGCGCGGAGCAGACCGCACGCCTGATCGGCGCGCACCTCAAGAACGTCCCTCTCAACTGCACAGACATCGCCGGTGACTACGTTCCCTACGTCCCGGAGGCGGACGAACTCCCGGCCGATTCCGCAGACTTCTACCTCAGCTTCCTCGCCGGTGCCACCGCCGAGGAACGCAGGCACGGACCTGTGCTGGCGCGCCAGGCGCTGGAGCTGTTCGCCGGCCCGGTGGCCGGCGAAGAGGACCGGCACGAACTGGTCGTCACCCACAACTTCCTGGTCGCCTGGCTGGTCCGCGACGCCATGCAGGCGCCGAAGTGGCGCTGGCTCGGCCTCAACCACTGCAACGCGGCACTCACCGTCATCCGCTACGCACCCGGTCGCGCGGCCACGGTCCTCCTCTCCAACGACATGCGGCATCTGCCCGCCGAACTGCGCTGGACGGGCTTTCCGTCCGAACTGCACATCTGAAGAAGTAGGGTTCCGAGCCGCGTGCGATGGGCGTCGAGCGGCAGGCCCGCGCGGCGGGTATCGCCATGCCCACACCCGTTGAGCCGGTGAACGCCGTTTTCGATTACGCCGCCGACATCGACGGCGACGGCGTCGTCGGCACCCACGAGTGGGTCGACGGCGAGCCGATCGGCGACACCGACATCGCTGAATGGCTGGGGACCGCTCTGGCCCGACTGCACCAACTCGCGCCCAACCCCGGCGCCGAACCCGACTGGCGCCGGTGCCGGCTGCTCCCTGGTGCACGCAGGCCGACAGCCAACTGGCCTGCGAGTCGCTGTCGCCGGGCCTGCGGGACTTCGTCGACACGCTGACCGCCGTCCACGACGGCACCCGCGAGTTCGGGTACTACCTGGCCCAGCGCCGAGGTGGCCGCGGCAACCTGTGGGAGGGCGAGACGTTCACGCAACTGACGCCGGTGGAGCACCCGGTGGTACGTGTCCATCCCGAGAGCGGCCACAAGAGCCTGTTCGTGAACCCGGGCTTCACCTCATACATCGTGGGCGTCTCGGAGCGCGAGAGCCGGGGCGTCCTCGACATCCTCTACGCCCACCTGACCAAGCCCGAGCACGTCGTACGGCACCGCCGGCAACCGGGCGACGTCGCCCTGTGGGACAACCGCAGCACGGCTCACTACGCCAACCGGGACTACGGCGACCAGCACCGGGTCATGCACCGCATCACGCTGCGCGGGGACACACCTGCCGGCCCGCCGAGCACCCACCGCTGACCCACGCGGCGTCGGAGATCTCTTCCTCCCTCTCAAACAGACCGACGATGCGGTGATCGCGAACGGACCTGGGTGCCGCCGTCCGCGGTGGCCTCCCGGTCCGTGCGGCGGAAGACGGCCCGGTAGGCGCTCGGCCGGTGGCCGGTGTGGCGGGCGAAGAGAGCGCCGAAGGTGCCGGGGTCCTGATAGCCGACTGCCGCGGCGACAGCGGCGACTGTGCGATCGGTGGTCTCCAGAAGGTGGCGGGCCCGGCGGACCCGCGAGGCCTGCAGATGGGCCAGCGGGCTGTGTCCGGTCTCTTCGGCGAAACGGCGCAGCAGCGTGCGTGTGCTGACCTGGAAGGCGGCCGCGAGCGCCACGAGGTCGTACCGCTCGGCGAGGTGCTGGTCGAGCCACCGCATGACCCGCTGGGAGAACTCCCGGCCCGGCTGCGGGAGGAGCCGCGGATCGACGTACGGCGTCTGAGAGGTCCGCGCGTCGTCGACTAGCGCCAGCCGTGCGGTGGTGCGGGCCACCCGGGCGCCGTCGTGCCGGCGGATCAGGTCGAGCGCGAAGTCGTACATGGCGCTGAAGGCGGCCGTGGTCGTCACCCCCGTGTCGGTGACGACCAGGTGCTCGGGCCGCACCTCGGCGTCCGGGCAGCGCCTGGCCAGTTCACCGGCGTGCAGCCATGAGGTGGTGGCCCGGCGCCGGTCGAGGAGCCCGGCCTCGGCGAGCAGGAACGCGCCGACGCAGAGGGAGACGACGGCGGTGCCCGCGGCGGCCTGTGTGCGGATCGCCGCGACCTCGGGGGCGAGCCGGGCGAGCCGTGCGTCGAGGTCCGAGTCCGGGCGCAGTTCGAAGCCGGGGACCACGAGGACGTCGACCTCGCGCAAGGGACGCACATCCAGACGCACGCCGCCCGATGCGGTGACCCGGCGGCGGGGCGAGACGACCGACACCCGGTAGCCGGGCGCGTCCGCTCCGGCGACATGCCCGGCCATGGTCAACAGGTCGGGGATGCCGAACACTTCGGACGCGAAGCATTCCGGGTACGCCAGGACCCCGACCCTCAACGCACCCGGCCCGGCGCCGTCGTACGTCATCGCCACTCCTTGGTGTCCCGCCCGCGTGCCGCTCCGGCACCCTCGTGTGTGGCGAGATTACCCCTGCCCTCGGCGATCCCGCCCCTCACCCCGTGACCGGCCCCAAGGCCACGCTGACCCCATGAGCGACGACGATCCGATCACCGACTTCACCCGCCGGAGCGTGGCCGTGGAAGGGGTGGCGAAGACGGTGTACGTGGCCGGGGCCGGGCCCGCGGTCGTGGTGCTGCCCGAGATGCCGGGCATCAGTCCCGACGTCCTGCGGCTCGCACGCTGGGTGCGCGACGCGGGCTTCACCGTCCATGTGCCCTCGCTGTTCGGAACGGACGGCGCCTTCCCCACGGTCGAGGGCGGCCGGGAGATCGTCCACCGGGCCTGTGTCAGCGCGGAGTTCCGCGCCTTCGCCGGGGGCGGCACCAGCCCGGTGACTCTCTGGCTGCGCGGCCTGGCGCGCCAGGCCCACACCGCGTGCGGTGGGCCGGGGGTGGGCGCGATCGGCCTGTGCTTCACCGGCAACTTCGCCCTCACCATGGCCCTGGAGCCCGCGGTGATCGCCCCCGTGGTCAACCACCCGTCGCTGCCGCTGGACGACCCCGGCGGACTCGAACTCGACGAGGCGGACGCGCGCGCCCTACGCGACCGGTTCGACCGTGACCGACTCACCGTCCTCGCCTACCGGTTCGAGGGCGACCGCTGGTGCACGGGACAGCGCTTCGCCGCCTACCGCGCGCTGCTGGGCGAGGCTTTCGACGGGCGTGTGCTCCCGGACAGTGCGGCGAACCCGGCCCCGCCGCCGTTCTTCGCCGACCTGGTAGGCACCCCGCACAGCGTCGTCACCGCCCATCTCCTCGACGAGGCCGGCCACCCCACGGTCCGGGCCCGCGACGAGATCCTCGCCTTCCTCACCGACCGTCTGCACCCTCACGCGCGCCGAGCGCTGCCCGCCACCTGACCGCTTCCGAGTGGGCTCAGGGGCCCTCCGAGACTGCGTGGGCAGGGGAGGACGTGCAGGACCCGCGCAGTCGTGCCGTCGTGGCGCCCACCATGGCGACGGCGCCGAGGCAGAGCAAGCCGCCGCTGACGAGGGCAGCTGTTCCGGAGGTTGCGTCCGCCACGAGGCCGGCTCGCATGTTGCCGATGTCGGGTCCGGCTTGCCCCACGATCTGTTCAGCTGCGCCGACGCGGCCCAGCAGCTCCTGCGGGGTGTGCCTCTGGACGACGGTGCTCCGGGAGACGACGGAGACGGTGTCGGCGGCCCCGGCGATGACGAGGAAGACCAAACCGGCCCATGCGTTCGCTGCCATGCCGAACAGCGTCAACGCTGCGCCCCAGGCGGCGGAACCGCCCAGCATGATCAAGCCGGGGCGCGGGACACGGGTGAAGGTCCCCGAGAAGAGGGACGCGACCATGCCACCGACGGCGATGGCCGTGAGGAACAGTCCGAGGGTGCGGGGGTCGCCGTCGAACCGTTGGCCGTTGATCAAGGGGAACAGGCTGATCGGCATCGACAACACGGTGGTGGCGAGGTCCGTGAGCAGGGCTGCGCGAATGACGGGGGTGCGGCCCAGGAAGGCCAGGCCGTCGAGCACTCCTCGTAGGCCGGGCCGGGCAGGCGCGTCTCCCGGGTGCATCGGCGGCAATCCGCAGGCACCGTGGAACGCGGCGACGAACGTCATGGCGTCGATCAGATAGCAGGCGCCGACTCCCAGCCCGCCCACGAGCAAACCGCCGAGCGCGGGACCGAGCAGCATGGCGCCCTGAAAGGCGATGCGTCTCAACGCCAGCCCAGCGGCAATTTGGTGCGTGGGCAGAAGCCGGGGAATGAAGGTACGCGAGGCCGGGCCCCCGCCCGCGACGAAGCATGACTGGAGGGCGACGAGCCCCAGCACGCCGACGGCGGGAACGTGCCCGAGGAAGCCCTGGAGTGCGAGGAGGAGCGAACACGCGGCTTGCCCGCCGGTGGTGAGCAGATAGAACGCCCGGCGGTCCACTCGGTCGACCAGCGAGCCGGCCCACAGTCCGAGCGCGACGAGCGGAATCGCCTGTGCCAGTCCGACGGCGCCCGTCCACGTGGGGCTCTTCGTCATCTGCCAGAGCTGGAACATGACGGCGACGAGCGTCATCTGGCTGCCGAAGCCGGACAGGGTCTGGCCGATCCACAGCCGTCGGAACGGTGGCGACGACCGTAACGGCGTCACGTCGATCAGCGTGCGCCTCAGCCCCATCCGGGATCCTCGGCCAGCTTCTCGCTGATCCGGTCGTGGAGGCTCTTGCGCTCCAGAGCTCGCTCGATGTCGGTGACGACCTGGGAGAGCGGGTAGGGGATCTCGGCTTCCAGGTCGGTGAGGGCGGCCTCGGTGGCCCGCCATTCCGCCGCCAGCCGACCGACGACGCGGTGGGCTTTGTCGGTGAGCGTGACCTTCTTGGTGCGTGCGTCATCGCCTACGACGGTCTGCACCCAGCCGGCCGTGCGCATGGCGGCGACCTTCTGGCTGAGCGCGGAATGCGTGCGCTGGACCGAGTCGGCCAGTTCCGCGATGGTCATGGGCCCGCGGGCATGCAGCCGCAGCAGCTCCATGACGTAGCTGGGTTTGAGCCCCTCGATCTGTTGCCCGGCGTAGATCCGGGCGATGTCGGCGTCCATCGACGCCTGCAGCAAGCGCAGGGGCCGCCAGAGGCTCTGCTGTGTCGGGTCGAGCGCATGGTTGTCGGCCATGCGACACATCGTAACAGTACTTATATAAGCACTGTTACTTTCAGGGTCCGCTCGAACTGATCAAGAACACGTCAGTCGTCCACGGGCAGGCACTCGGCGAGCAGGTCGACGATGTCGCGCCAGGCCCGCTGCGCATGCTCGGGGTGGTAGCCGACGCCGGGGACCACGGCGTGGTCGACCGGCGGGTGGTGGAAGGCGTGCAGGGCTCCGCCGTAGACCACCAGGCGCCAGTCGACGCCCGCGGCCTGCATCTCCGCGGCGAAGGCCTCCCGCTGCGCGGGCGGCATGATCGGGTCCTCCGAGCCCACCCCTGCCCACACGGGGCAACGGATGCGCGCCGCCTCGCCCGGCCGGCCCGTGGTCAGTGCGTTGACCGTCCCGATCGCCCGTAGGCCGACGCCGGCGCGCCCCAGTTCCAGCGCGATCGCGCCGCCGGTGCCATAGCCGACAGCGGCGATCCGGTCGGTGTCGGTGCGTGGTTCGGCGCGCAGTACCTCGAGTGCCGCACGGCCGATCCCCCGCATCCGGTCGGGGTCGGCGAGCAGCGGCATCACGCGCGCCAGCATCTCCTCTGGGTCGGTGAACCAGCGACCTCCGTGCAGGTCGAAGGCCAGGGCCACGTACCCCAGTTCGGCGAGGGCGTCGGCCCGGCGGCGCTGGACGTCGTTGAGGCCCGGCCCCTCGGGCCCGATCAGGACCGCGGGCCGGCGGCCGGCACCGGCGGGGAGTGCCAGGTGCCCTCTCATCGTCAGACCGTCGGCAGGGTAGGTGACCGTGCGCGTTGTGACCGTCGTCATGAGAACGGACTGTAGTGACGGCGGAGCCCGGTCCGGCCGGACTCTGCTGTCGGCAGAGCGGCACAGCGCCCTTCGGACAGCCCGTGACCACCGCGCAGGACAGCCGGTGGATCGGCCGCCGCAGCGGCTCGGGCATCGCTCGCCGGGCCCGCGGGACTCAGCCGGCGGTGTCGGAGGGTTCGGCGGCGCGGGGGCCGATGTGGTGGTCGAAGCCCATCGTCCCCGGGTCGAGGGCAGTCGTCCCGCCGTCGACGGTGAGGACCGCGCCGTTGACGTAGGAAGCCGCGGGGGAGAGCAGCCAGTCGATCGCCTGGGCGACCTCGCGTGGCTCGCCCGGCCGTCCCATCGGCAGGAACCCGGTCGCTTCCCGGTAGCCCTCTTCGATGCCACCGGACAGACCGGCCTCCTCGGCGAACCGCGCCATGCGCCGGTCGGCCATCTCGGTGCGCACCCATCCCGGGCACACGACGTTGGCACGCACCCCGCGGCGCCCGTAGTCGACGGCGACCGAGCGGCACAGCTGAAGCAGCGCCGCCTTGGAGGTGGCGTAGGGAGCGTTGCTGGTGCCGTTGCGCAGCGCGGACACCGAGGCGACGGCGACCACTGCGCCGCCGGACTCCAGCAGCCGCGGAAGCGCCGCGCGCAGCAGCAGGAGCGGCCCGGTGACGTTGGTGCGCATCACCTCGTCCCAGTCGCGCAGGGTCAGGTCCCCGACGGCTCCGCCGCGTCCGATGCCGGCGTTCAGCACGACCCCGTCGAGCCGTCCGTAGGCGGTGACGGCCGCCCGGACGACTCCCTCGGCCGCCTCGGGCTCGCCGACGTCGGACGGGTACGCCAGCGCACCCGTCTCCCGTGCGAGCCGCTGCAGGGGTTCGGGCCGGCGCCCGGAGACGACGACGTGGTGGCCTTGCTCGCGCAGCAACCGGGCGGTGGCCTCACCGATGCCCGAGCCACCGCCGGTCACCACGACCACCCGCTCGTCCGCCACCGCAGCCACACCCCTCACCTGATCACGAAGCATCCGGTCCGACTCTAGATCCGGCACCTGCAACGCCGACGAGTTTTGGCCAGTGCCCCGCTGTGCTGAGTGCAAGCGCCGGATCGGTGCCACCGGGCCTCCTCAGCCCGCTGGAAGTCGGCGCGGAAGCGGAAAAGGCCGTCCGTTCTCTCCCGTCTTTCATAGGGGTGTGCTCTGCGTGTTCCATAGCGGTGCGGTCTGCGGTGCGCGACCATACGGACGCGGCACAACACATCTTTCGGCCGGTGGGCGCCATGGCGCGCTGAGCGTGTGGGTCGACATGCTCGCAACCGGTAAAGGCGAATGACGTCAAGAACAGCGGCCAGCAGAAGGAACACCGAGACAGGAAGAAGGACGGGCATGTCCGGCAGCGAAAGCGAGAACCCAGCAATCCCTTCCCCGACGCCCACGCCGACTCGGCGGCCGAGGACGAACCGGGACTGGTGGCCGAATCAACTGGACCTTCAGGTTCTCCACCAGCACTCGCCCCGCTCCAATCCGATGGACGAGGACTTCGACTACGCGAAAGAGTTCGCGACCCTCGACGTCGACGCGCTGAAGCGTGACGTCTTCGCGGTGATGACGACCTCCCAGGACTGGTGGCCCGCCGACTACGGTCACTACGGGCCGCTCTTCATCCGGATGAGCTGGCATGCCGCCGGAACGTACCGCATCGCGGACGGCCGCGGCGGGGGCGGCAGCGGCGCGCAGCGCTTCGCCCCCCTCAACAGCTGGCCGGACAACGCGAGCCTGGACAAGGCGCGCCGTCTGCTCTGGCCGGTGAAACAGAAGTACGGCCGGAAAATCTCCTGGGCCGATCTTCTGGTCTTCGCCGGAAACTGTGCCATGGAATCCATGGGATTCAAGACGTTCGGGTTCGGTTTCGGGCGGCAGGACATCTGGGAACCCGAGGAGATCTTCTGGGGCCCCGAGGACGCCTGGCTCGGAGACGAGCGCTACAGCGGTGACCGGGAACTCACCGGTCCTTTCGCCGCCGTGCAGATGGGCCTCATCTACGTCAATCCCGAGGGGCCGAACGGAAACCCCGATCCGATGGCCGCCGCCCGGGACATCCGGGAGACGTTCAGGCGCATGGCGATGAATGACGAGGAGACCGCCGCGCTCATCATCGGCGGCCACACCTTCGGCAAGTGCCATGGCGCGGTCGACCCCAGCTATATCGGCCCCGAGCCCGAGGCCGCCCCCCTCGAGCAGCAGGGCCTCGGCTGGCGGAACACGTACGGCAGCGGCAAGGGCCCCGACGCGCTCACCAGTGGTCTGGAGGGCGCCTGGACCAACGAGCCGACCAGGTGGGACAACGGATACCTGGACAACCTGTACGGGTACGAGTGGGAACTGACGAGCAGCCCCGCCGGTGCCCACCAGTGGACTCCGAAGGATCCCGCGGCCAGGAACACCGTGCCCGACGCCCATGATCCGTCGAAGCGGCACGCCCCCATGATGCTGACGACGGACATCGCGCTGAGGGTCGACCCGATCTACGGGCCGATCACGAAGAGGTTCCACGAGAACCCGGACGAGCTCGCGCTGGCCTTCGCCAAGGCATGGTACAAACTGCTGCACCGCGACATGGGGCCCCTCTCGCGTTACCTCGGCCCGTGGATCCCCGAACCCCAGCTGTGGCAGGACCCCGTCCCCGATGTCGATCACGAGCTGGTCGGGGACGAGGACATCGCGGCCCTCAGGAGCCGGATCCTCGCCTCGGGCCTGTCCACCTCCCAGCTGGTCACCACGGCCTGGGCGTCGGCGGCCAGCTTCCGCGGCACCGACAAGCGCGGCGGGGCGAACGGTGCGCGGATCCGTCTCGCGCCGCAGAAGGACTGGGAGCTCAACGACCTCCCCGAGGTGACCGAGGTGCTGCGGACGCTGGAACGGATCCAGCAGGACTTCAACGACTCTCAGACCGGCGCGACGAGGGTCTCCCTGGCCGACCTGATCGTCCTCGGCGGGTGCGCGGCAGTCGAGCAGGCCGCGAGGAACGCCGGGTACGACATCACGGTCCCGTTCGCGCCGGGGCGTACGGACGCCTCGCAGGAGCAGACGGACGTGGAGTCGTTCGCCGTGCTGGAGCCCAAGGCGGACGCCTTCCGCAACTACCTTCCGACGGGGGAGAAGCTCTCGCCGGAGACCCTCATGCTGGATCGCGCCAACATGCTGACACTGACCGCTCCCGAGATGACGGTGCTGGTCGGCGGCATGCGGGCTCTGGACACCGGCTTCAAGGGGGCTGCCCACGGTGTCTTCACCCAGCGGCCGGGAGCCTTGACCAACGACTTCTTCGTCAACCTGCTGGACATGGGCACGGAGTGGAAGGCATCGGCTACGGACGAGAACGTCTTCGAAGGCCGGGACCGCATCACGGGCGAGGTCAAGTGGACCGCCACCGCCGTCGACCTCGTCTTCGGTGCGCACGCCCAGCTCCGAGCCGTATCGGAGGTCTACGCGGGCGAGGACGGGGAAGAGAAGTTCGTGCGCGACTTCGTGGCCGCGTGGAACAAGGTGATGAACCTCGACCGGTTCGACCTCGTCTGAGCCCGGCGCCCCGGTCGGCCCTCATCGGCCGACCGGGACGCGATGAAGCGCGGCAGCCGTGCGTGGCTGGATGTCCGAGTGAGTGCTCTGCTCCACGCCGTAGGCTGTGGGGCATGCCTGTGGAGCGGCACGTACTCCTGGACAGGGACGGTCTGTTGCTGGCCGACGTGTGCTGCGGTCGTCCTCCGCGCGGATGGACCGAGCCGCGGCCGGCCACCGTGTTCGGACTGGTGCTGGTGCGCCGGGGCCTGGTGCGAGGCCGCGTCGACGGCCGGGAGCGGCTGCTCGATCCATCAAGCGTGTACGTCGAACGGCCGGGGTGCGAGCAGCAGTTCAGCCATCCGTGCGGCGGCGACGTCTACACCGAGATCGTGGTGAGCGAGACGGCTCTCGCCGATCTGCTGGGCGGTGACCCGTCCGTGCCCGAGGGGTTGGTCTTCACCACGCCCGATCTATCCGTCGCGCACCGGCAGTTGCTCGGGCGCAGCCGCGCCGAAGGCACGGACGGGTTAGAGATCGCCGAGCGGGTCACCGCTCTGGCCGCACAGCTGCTCGGCCGACTCGCCCCCGAGCGTGTGGAGTCGGGTCGTCCCGGCACGGCCGCGGCCCGCCGGCGCCTGGTGGACGAGGCGCGCAGCGCGCTCAACGACGACCCGCTGCTGAGCCTCGCCGACGTGAGCCGCCTGGTGGGCTGCTCGCCGCACCACCTCAGCCGTGTCTTCTCGGCCGTCACCGGAATGACCCTGACCCGCTACCGCAACGGGCTGCGGGTCAACCGGGCGCTGGAGCACCTCGGGGATGGGGAACGTGACCTGGCGCGGCTCGCGCAGGACCTGGGTTTCACCGACCAGGCCCATCTGACGCATGTGGTGCGGGACCTGGCGGGCCTCCCACCGGGACGGCTGCGAAGCCTGCTGAGTGGACGCGGCTGAGCACGCGCACCACGCCGGAAGAAGCAGACAAGGATCTACAAGACCGGCCGCCTGCGGCCCCGGCACTCTCGACGCAGCGCCCCGGACGGGGGTCGGGGCGCCTCGGACACGAGGGGGTCGGGGAGGAACAGGGCCGTGAACGGGCCCCGCGCGCCGCACCGTGCGAGCGGTGGCGGGCGCTGCCGCGGAGCGCGCTCGGTGCGGGCGGGCCGGCGGTGGCGGCCACGGGCCGGGTCACGCGGGTGGTGACCCGGCGGGCCGGACGGTACGAGGTACTGGCCCTGCCGGACGCGTGGGCACGTTCCCCGGCGCACGGCGGGACGTCTCCGGCAGCGCCACCGACGCCGTGTGGGAGCGCGCCGGTCGTACCGACGCGCAGGCGGCGGGACCGGACGGGACCTGGCGGCTGAGCTTTTGGTGCTCGTGCGATACGCCGTCCGGGCGGACGCGTCACCCTTGTCGACACCGGGGTGGGGCCGGCCGGCAGCCCCGCGTCGGGCTGGGCGCCGGTGCCCGGGCGGTTGCCCGGCGTCCTCGCCGAGGCGGGATCGAACCCGGGGACGTCGACACGGTCGTACTGACCCATCTGCACGAGGACCACTACGGCTGGGTCGTCGGGCCGACGGCACACCGCTGTTCGGCGACGCCCGGCACGTCGTGCAGCGCACCGAGGCCGGCTCGCCTCGGCTTGTCCCCTTCGCAGCGGTAGGCGACCGACGGGGCGATCAGCTGCACGGCGTGCACGAGCACATCACCCGTGACGTAGATCCTGCGCCGCCCGCCGTCGACCAGCACGGACCGGTGGCCGATGGTGTGCCCCGGCGTCGGCACCGCGCGCACGCCCCGGCGCGCCAGTCGGGCGGGCCCGCCCACCTCGTCCAAAAGCCCGGCGGCCCGCCGAACCGGCCTGCTCGACCAAGCTCGCGGGGAGCGCGCCCTGCTGGCCACGGCTCACCTCAACAGGCCCTTCATCCCGGCGTGTTGACCACCATCCACCCCGCCTGCGACGAGCGGGGCGGCCGCTGACCAAGCCAGGTCTAGACGCCGGTCCGTCCGTCGACGAGCTCACGCACGATGTCGAGGTGGCCGTTGTGGCGGGACGTCTCTTCGATGAGATGGAGGAGCACCCAGCGGAGGTCCACGTGGCGGCCGTCGCTGATGGCTCGCTCGGCCGTTGCGTCGAGGTCGTGGCCGGACAGCAGGTGACGGTAGCGGTCGCTCTGGTCCTGATATTCGGCGAGAAGCCGGGGCAACGGGATGTCGACCGCTGTCCGCATCTCCGGGTCGGGGTCGTCGTCGCTCGCTTCCGTGAGCGGTCCCGCCAGTTCTTCCCCGAGGAACATCACCTGGATCCAGTAGTGCTCGACCCAGCGCAGATGGCTGATCAGCCCGCACATCGTCATCAGCGGCGAGCCCGGGAGGGGGGCCTTGCGAGCGTCTTCCGCGGACACCCCCTCGCACTTCGCTCGTGCCGTGTCACGGGCGTAGTCCAGGAAGGTGATCAGCTGCGTGCGTTCGTCCCAGGCGGGGGGCGTATCGGTTCGTTGCGTCATCGGGCGGAGTCTCCCGCAGCCGGCAGGGGACGTCGAGTGATTAACGAACCGTCGCGTACAGGACAAGGGCCCCGCCCGCATACGGACGGGGCCTTTGCGTGGACATCGTCAGCGCCCGAAGGCGTCCTTGGCCCTCTCCTTGGCGGATCGGGCCTTGCCACGGGCCTCAAGCGCAGCGCCCTTGGCTTCGGTGGTCCTGTTACCGGCAGCGTGGGCCACCTTCCGCACGGCCTTCCCGACAACCTGCTCGGCCTTGGCCTTGGCTCTCTCTCCGGCACTCATGTCGGTCCCTTCCTGAGCTCTCCTTCACCCACCTGCCCTTGACGGACGGGCGGAAACCGGTGCACCGCGCGGATCGGCATCAGACCGAGGTCTCCGCAGGTCAGCAGGCGCATCGCGTGCATCCCGCCAGGCCGGGCGCGTGACCGCGAGCGAGCTGATGTCGGCTGCGCCTCAGGAGGGGACGAGGACGCAGAACTCGTGGCCCTCCGGGTCGGCCAGACACGTCCACGCGACGTCGCCCTGGCCGAGGTCGAGATCGGTGGCGCCGAGGGCCCGCAGCCGGGGCCACCTCCGCATCCTGGTCGTCACCGGGATACGGCAGCAGGTCGAGATGGACGCGGTCCGGCACCGTCCTCCGGTCGGGCGTACGCAGGAACTCCAGATAGGGGCCGACACCCTTCGCGGAACGCAGCACCGCGCGATCCTCGGTCACCTCGTGCAGGGTCCAGTCCATCGCCTCGCCCCAGAACCGGGCCATGGCCCGCGGATCCGCGCAGTCGACCACCACCGCGGCGACCGGCCCGGTGTCCCGGTGGATCTCCTGAGGTTCCCGTACGCAGAACTCGTTGCCCTCGGGGTCGGCGAGGACTGTCCACGGCACGTCGCCCTGGCCCACGTGGGCGGCCGTCGCGCCGAGAGCCCGGAGGCGCGCCACCAGCTGCGCCTGATGCGCCGCAGAGGTCGTGGCGAGATCAAGGTGCAGGCGGTTCTTCGCTGTTGTCTTCGGTTCCGGTACGGGAACCACGTCGACGCCGAGGACGACCGGGTCCGGCCAGACGAGGCCGCCGGCGGGGCCGACATAGGCGGTCACGCCGGGGCGGTAGGCGCTCCAGCCGAGCGCCTCCGCCCAGAACCGGCCGACCGCCGAGGCGTCAAGAGCCTAGATGTTCGCATGAACAGGTCGCAGCGCCATACCGGCGATCCCATGCACCCGCGCTGCGACGGCATCCGCCCGTCGCCGATCAGAGACCTGATCCTTTCGGATCACTCTCACGTGGCGTGCGATAGGTTGCCCGCCATGACCGGACTCGGACCCGTCTCCTGGCCACCTGCCCCGATAAGGACCGAACGCCTCCTGCTCCGCGAGTCCGAGGCCCGGGACCGTGGGGCGTTCATCGATCTCTTCCTCTCGCCGGAGGTGCGCACCTACCTCGGCGGTCCCCGACCGCGGGACGAGCTCGAGCGCGCGGTGCCCGAGGTGCCCGGGCGGCGTCCCGGCGTCTTCGTGATCGATCTCGACGGAGCGATGATCGGCACGGTCTCACTCGACCGGCGCGACGCAGAGCGGCCCGGGCACGTCCGTCCCGACGCCGGGGAGCCCGAGCTCGGCTACATGTTCCTGCCGCAGGCGTGGGGATGCGGTTACGCCGCCGAGGCCTGCGCGGCCGCACTCGACTGGTGCGCCGACGCACTCCCCGGCGAACCGGTGGTCCTCTGCACCCAGACCGCCAACGACCGCTCGATGCGCCTCGCGGCGAAGCTCGGCTTCACCGAGGTGGAACGGTTCGAGGAGTACGGCGCCGAGCAGTGGTTCGGCGTGCGGTCCTCGGCCACGCCGCCCGGCTGAGGCCAGCCCTCCGCAGGAACTGACCTGCGGGTCAACTACCGTGCAGCCAGACCCGCAGCGGACCGACCGCCTCGAAGCCGTGGTGGAGAGCGGCATCGAGGTCGGCGCCGTGCTCATAGCCCACCACCGGCAGGTCCGGGAACAGCCGGTGCACCGCGCCCAGCACCCCCGGCCAGGCCCGGTCGGAGCCGCCCTCCAACGCGAAGACGTTGGAGATTCCGACCACTTGCTCGTTGGGGTTCGCCACCGCCCCGGCGGCCACCAAGCCGTCCGCGGAGTGTCCGACGAGCACGGACGTGGCCGGGTCATCGAGCAGTGCGGGCCGGAAAAGGTCCGCGTTGCCGCCGCCGTCGTCCCAGGCGAGGGCCCAGGCCCGCAACACGTCCCGGTCACTGACCACGCCCCAGGTGAGATCAGGCGAGGTGGCCGGCGTGCTCGCCGGGCGGTGGATCCACTGCGCGTCGAAGAGGACCTCGAAGCCGGCCCCCGCCAGGTCGAGGTCGGCGAAGCTGTCCTTGACGCAGGCGCCGGCAGCGGCGGTATCGATACGGTCCACCAGCGCGGCGGCATCGGCCCCCGGCACCAGCGTGACCGCGTCGGGGTAGTACCGCGGCGGCCGGGCGGGGACGGCCCAGGCCTGCGCTCCGAACTCGCCCGTCAAGCCGTGCGACCGGCTCATCGACGCACACCACTCGGCGTTGTTGCGGGCGGCGGCCTGGATCACGAACTGCTTCGTCGTCGTCACGAGTGCGCATCATGGTCCGTACCGGCCCGGTCCGTCGAACGGGTTTCATGGCTTCCTTCGCGCGGTCGTACGCCGCTCCAGCCACATAACGCTCGCCGGGACGACCCACATGGTCAGTCCCGCAGCAGGGCGAGCTGGTGCTCGACGGCCGCGGTAAGCCGCTGCTCGTCGTCCGTGGCGAGCAGGTCGAGCAGGGCGCCGCGCAACACGGCCAGGGCCAGGGTGCGGCGGACGGCACCGTCCTCGCCGTCGCGTTCGGACGGCGGCTGGCAGTCGGCCAGGACGCCGAGCCAATCCTCCACCGTGGCACGGGCGAACCCGGCCCAGGCCCCGTCGGGCTGGACGAGGGAGCGCGCGTAGGCCTCGGCCCACAGCCGCAGCAGTGGCCGGTGCTCCTTCGCGGCGAGCCACGCCCAGACCCGCTCGACGGCCGGGACCAGCCCGGCCGGACGATCGGGCTGCCTGACCCGGGCCAGCAGCGCCAGCTCATCGTCGCGGGCCCGCGTGAGCAGCGCCTGCACCAGGCCGTCCTTGCTGCCGAAGAGGAAGAGCAGGACCCGCGGGCTGGAGCCGATGGCCTCGGCCAGCGGGCGCAGCGACAGATCGGTCAGGCCGTGGGCGAGGGCGTACTGGTACGCCGCCTCCAGCAACTCACGCTGCCGGGCGGACGGGGTTGGCGTTTCCTGGGGCACATGGCTACCCTAACGTAACTGAAACGACTGTTTCAGTCGTCGGTGAGGGTGGTCGCGGAGGCCGGGAGAACAGCTCATGTCGCACCAAGATGACAGGCAGGCCGTCGTGCGTCGCGCCGACCGTCCCGGCGACCTGGGATGGGTGGTGATGGCGCACGGCGAGGTCTACGACCGGCAGTTCGGCTGGAACACCGACTTCGAGGCCTTGGTGGCCAAGATCGTCGCCGACTACGGCGTGAAGCACGATCCCGCCCGCGAGGCGGGTTGGATCGCCGAGGTCGACGGCCGGCGCGTGGGCTGCGTCTTCCTGGTCGTCGGCGATCAGCCGAAGGTGGCCAAGCTGCGGATCCTGCTAGTCACTCCGGAGGGCAGGGGTCTTCGTCTCGGGACGCGTCTGGTCGGGGAATGCCTGGCCTTCGCCCGTGAGGCGGGCTACGAGCAGGTGACGCTGTGGACCAACGACGTACTGGTGGCGGCGCGCAAGATCTACCAGAGCTTCGGTTTCACCCTCGCCGACGAGGAACACCACCACAGCTTCGGCCACGATCTCGTCGGCCAGAACTGGACCCTCGACCTGCACACCGACCCGGCGGGCAGCGACAACTGACGATGTGAAGAGGCGACGGCGAGTGCCCGGTCCGACGGTGACGCATACGGCGATCCCGAACGTACGTTGCTGCCTGGCATGATCGACCGGTGATCAGCCAACCTGCGCGGCCGGGCCGCAAGAAATATGTCCTTTTCGATGTCGACGGCACGTTGATCGACGCGGTGAGCAACCAGCGCGAGGTCTGGGGAACGTGGGCGAACCGGTACGGGCTGGATGCGGACGAGGTCTACCAGGTGGCTCTGCGGACGCGACCGATGGAGACGTTCGCCCAGGTCGCCGCTGACCGGGACCCGCGCGAGTGCCTGGCCGCGTTGCACGAGCTGGAGGACGAAGACGTCCGGTCCGGCGTCTATACGGCCTTCCACGGCGCGTCGGAGCTGCTGCGGGGCCTGCCACCCGAGTCCTGGGCGCTGGTGACGTCGAACTACGAGCACCGGGTGCGCGGCCGTTTCCTGCGGACCGGCTTGCCGGTACCCGACGTGATCGTGGACGCGGCCGCTGTCGAGGAGGGCAAGCCCTCTCCCGTCCCGTACCTGCTGGCCGCTGAGCGGCTCGCAGCCGAGCCGGAAGACTGTCTGGTCATCGAGGACGCCCCGTCCGGGGTGCGGTCCGGGCTGGGTGCCGGGATGACGGTGTGGGGGGTGAACGCCGCCGCCGCGGTGGAGGGCGTACATCGCCACTTCGTCAGTCTGCGCGAGGCAGTTCCGCACATTCTGGCCTTCATTGCGGACCCTCACACGAATGCCGCAGCCTGAGCCTGCCCGCCGGCACCAGCCATCACTGGGTGTGCCGAGGTGCCGGTCCCTGGCACACGCCCTCTTCCCCGGGTTGGTGCGTCGCGAGCCCACCGCCAGGAGTGGTGGCCGATACGCTCGAGTGGCGGCTGGAAGTCGTTGCTCCCTGGTGATGGGCAGTTCCACCGTGTAGTTTCACTACCAGCTGTCGTGGTTCGCAGTTCCTGCCCGCGCTTTGGCGTGGGCGTTTTGCTGTGCAATACCGGACCAGGACGACCACCTCCGGGTCGCACAGTGCGTCCCGACATCGACTGAGAGGTATGAGCATGGCCAGCGGAACCGTGAAGTGGTTCAACTCCGAAAAGGGCTTCGGCTTCATCGCGCAGGACGGCGGCGGGCCGGACGTCTTCGCGCACTACTCCAACATCAACTCTTCCGGGTTCCGTGAGCTCGTCGAAGGTCAGGCCGTGACCTTCGACATCACGCAGGGCCAGAAGGGCCCGCAGGCGGAGAACATCACCGCCGTCTGACCGCGCACCACGGATTCACCTGCCCCGGAGCATGCGCTCCGGGGCAGTCGCGTTCGGTGGTCGCCGACCAGGACGGCCGTCGTGGTGAAGGGCGAGTTCGAGCCGGCCGGTCACGTTCGCTTCCGGTGTGACGCTGAGTCGCATGTAATCTCGGTCGTGATCAATCGTCTCGCGGCTTGGAGGAACTACCAATGACCAAGGGTCCGTTCGTCGCCATGTCCGCCGCTACCGCGGCCCTTGGGACCGTGCTCGGTTCCCTTGCGCTCCAGCTGCGCGCAGACGGCTACGAGCAGTACGTCGAATCTGTATCCACCTTCAGTGTCCTCATGTACGTCACCGCAGCTCTGGTCCTGGTGACCTGGGTCCGAGACGGCCGGCCGACGTCGAACTGAGCTCTTCTTGCGTGCGTGCGACGGTTGGGAGACTGAGCTCGTCGCCCAGGCCGGGCGTGACGACCTCGTCGGCCCGCCCCGTCGGCCGCGACGGAGACATGCGCAAGGCCGGAGTCGTCAAGCCGCTCCGCCGCGGCGAGAGCGCGCCGCCTCATGCGCCTCGTGCTCGACACCTACAGTCCGGGGGCCGATCGCTCCTAGCTGTTGTAGGGGATCCAGGCACGCCCGCCTGTGTCAGTCGTGCCGTACCAGTAGCGGGGCATCTGCTTGACGCTGGTTGTGCGGAACGGGCGGCCGTGGTCGTCGATGCTGATCGTGCCGGTGCGGCCCTGGCAGGACCAGTCGAGCTCCAGGTACCAGCGAGTGTCGTGGGCCAGCGTGGTCGCGTCGACCAGCAGTACTTCCGGGTCTTCCGCTGAGACGCGGTAGGGGAAGTGCACGGCCGGCAGGCTGTGTTCGCTGTCGGCACCGTCCTTCGGGCGGGCAATGGGGCGGTCGGCGTCGAGATTCACGGCGAAGCGGCGGGGCGTCAGCTCGCCACCGCAGCCTTGGTCCATCGCGTACGCACTCCCGGCGGCCGGGTTGCCGCGGCTGACGATGCGGACGCGCAACGCCTCCAGGACCACGGCCGTGGACGAACGGCCCTGCACCGAGACCTGCACCATGGTCTGCCGCCCATGCACCGCGCCCTGCGACGCCGCCCACGTCCCCGCGTCCTGCTGCACCGGCGGCGGGGGCACTTGGGCGGGCGGCTTGTCGATGACGTAGTCGTGGCCGCAGCCCATGTCCCAGACCTGGGAGTCGGCGCTCCAGGTGAGGGGCAGGCCGGTGGTCGGCTCCGCCGCCGCGGTGGGGTTGCCGCCGTCGGCGGACGGATCGGGCGCCTTGAACCCAGGGCCGGGCGACGTATGCCCAGGGCCGGGCGACGCGGAACTGCGGGAACGGCTGGGGGAGGGCGAGGTTCGGGCCGACGGTTTCGCCGAGTGGTGCGGTGTGCCGGGGGCGGTCGTCGGCGGGAGCACGGGGTCGGGGGCGTCCGCCTGGGAGGAACGGTCGTGCGACAGGGCGGACATGCTGCCCACCGTGGCGAGCAGCGCGCAGGCGACGGCGGCGGATGCCAGGACCTGTCGTCGCCGGTACCAACGGCGGGCAGCGGGGGAGGGGACGGGCGCGTCAGTGCCGGGATGGTCGAGACGGTCCGGGCCCGGATGGTCCTCGGGCTGCCGCGGGGAGTCACTCGTCTCGGCGAGTGCTTCGTCCGCGTCGGCGCCCGGTGTTGGCTCCGACGTTGGTCCCTGTCCCGGTGCCGGTGACGGAACTGCTTCGGTCTGCACGGAACCGGCCGTACTCCTCCGCTGCCGGGCCGCGACCGCTGACAACCACAACCGGTGAAGTTCGAGCCGCTCCTGTGCTGTCGCCTCGCAGAAGGCCGCGAGCCGCTCCAAGGGCGCGAAGTCCTGTGGCAGGGCCTCGCCCGCGCAGTACCGGTGCAGCGTGGAGGTGTTCATGTTGACGCGGCGGGCCACGGAGCCGTAGCTGCGGCCTGTGCGGTCCTTCAGCCGGCGCAGCAGGGCCGTGAACTCCTCGCCATCGTCCCGAGCTGACACCGTTCCCCCGTGGTCCGCCCGCGATCCCGTATCCCAGGCACTCATATACCTGCACGTCAACTGGGCTGGGATGGTTCCACCGTCGCCAAAGGGACGCCTTCCGTTGCGCCGGCCTGCCGTGACAGCCGATGCTCTTGGTGTCGCACCGACCCGCAGCGGAAAGACCAACCAGCCGCCGGGAAGCCATCCGACCCGCATGCACTGCGCTGCATAGCACCGCACCGCACGAGATTCACAGCACTCATTCACGGGGGGACACCCATGCCCAAACGCATCCGAGCAGGCACGCTTCTCCCAGCCCGGATCGAGCAGCAGAACCCGGACACCCAGGCCACCGGCAAGGACTACGGGACGCTGCCCGTCGAGGACGGCGCCCACGTCTACGGCGTCCACACCGAGACCTCCTGGGGCGCGAGCGACGTCCGCCTGCTGTCGGTCGGCCGGGACGGCCGCACCGTCACGGTCGTGAAGTGGGCGCAGCTCGGCGGCTTCGAGGGCACTCCGGTGCAGGCCTTCAAGAAGACGACCACCAGGGCCGTGAACAAGCTCCGCTGACGAAGGGCGGCCCTCCCGCCACGGGGGTCGGGAGGGCCGCCCGCGCACCGACAGCCACAGCACAACCCGACTGATTGATCACCCGACCTCTCGGTCACCCGCTCACAGAAGAAAACGGGGAACAGCCATGAACAGCACGACCCGCACGGCACTCACCGCCGGCGTCCTTGCCGTCGCTCTCGGCGTCGGCGCCACCGTCCAGGCCACGGCCGGGACTCCGCGCAGCGTCAGCGGCAAGCCGTCCGACAACATCACCCGTATCGCCGACTTCTACGGCGCCTACATCGACGCGGTGACCGACGAGGACAGCGGCGGCCTGGGCCAGGCCCTGCGCAGCCACTACCTCACCGCCGGCCTCCAGAAGGAACTGGACGCCTGGGAGGCCAAGAACCACGCCAACGGCGTCCTGCGCGCCCAGAACGTGCCGCTCGCCTGGAAGGTCACCGACAACGGCACCGGCGACTACACGGAGGCGGTGATCACCCTCACCTGGAGCAAGTCCAGCACGACCAAGCTGGTCGTCGACATGACCCGCTCCAGCCACAAGATCTTCCACATCGGGGACAAGGGCATCGGCGGGAAGTGACCGCCAGGCAGCCCCGTGGAACGGGTCTGCCGCCGCCGGTCCGGAGGTGCCCGCCACCGACTCGCAATCGGCCTGAGCAGGCCTGCACTTCCGGACCGGACGCCCAACCTTCAACGCCCTGCGCCCAGGATTCGGAGAACCGGACCTGACAGCTCTGGCCGCGCGTTACGGCCGTGCACTATGCGGCGTCCGGCCCGTCCTGCCGGACGGCCCCTCGCCGTAGATCTCGGTGAAGGAACCATGCCGTACCTCCGAGCACCGTCCCGCACACGGTGGGAACGAGCAGCCACGGCAGGCCCGTCCATACGGTGGCCAGGCCGACGACGCCGCAACTGGCCACCGTGACGATGAGGAGCACCTTGCCGTAGGGGCGCCAGGCGAAGAGTCCGGGGTCGCGGGGTCTGGCCAGACGCATGACGCCGAACGCCAGCGCCAGCCCCGCCACCAGACCCGCGAAGGTGCCGATGGCGGCCGTCATCTGGGGTTCGTCGCGGGGCGCGTCGGCTGATTCCTGCCGGTCGTCGCCCTGCGCGATCACGACGACGACGCCACGCCAGACGGTTCCGGTGAGCCTGTCCCCCGTCCGAAGTTCGCTCAGCACCGGTCCCCGGTCGCCGAACGGCACGACGACCTTCGACCAGTGGGGTGGGCCGAGCAGGGTCGCGCGTATGTTTCTCCTGGTTGTGCTGGTGGACTCCACGGTGAAGGTGACGTGCCGCAGGCAGTTCTCCGACGGTCGTATCACTGTGTGGTCGGGGCACGTCCTGGCTGCCTGGTATTCCCGGTACAGTGCGCGGTCGGCGGGCAGCCAGGTGGTGAACACCGAGTGGCACGACAGTGCGGCGAGCAGTGACATAAGGATCAGCGCCGTACCCGTCAGCCGGTTCCAGCCGGCTCCCGCAGGAGGCGGCGGTGCGTCCGGCTCTCGGACGGTACCGATCCTCGTCGTCATCGCTCGTCTCCCGCCGTGGTCCACCGAAGGGGCATCACTTTCCCTGGGGCGCGCTCCGGCAGGCAACGAGATCCCTCGGCAGTCACCCATCCCCGGTCCTTGCCGCACCCGGGCAACGTGATGTTTCAGGTCGGCTGCCCAGAAACGGCTGCAGAGGCCGGTGCCTGCTGCTGATGGAGCTTCTCCAAGACGCGGTCGCGGAGGAGTTCGTACTCCTCGCGCAGCCTGCGCCACTCCGTAACGGGCGGGCGAGGAATCACGATGCCTCCCGTGACGATCTCCTTCGGCCGGAACTGCTCGCGGGTCAGGTCGATCTCGATGCCCATGCCCAGGCGGTTCCACCAGTGGTAGTCCACACGCTCTCCGTCGACGTGGACCTCTCCCCGGATCAACTCACCCCCCAGCAGGTCATTGAGGACCATGGCGGTCACCCCGCACTGGTCCCGGGCCGGATTGTCCTTGCTCCAGCGCGTTCGGAACTCGGGGGTGCACGTCTCGGCGCTCCAACTGCTGCGAACGGCTCGTTCGACGTCGGCGAGAAGCAGGGGTGTCATGCCGGTGATCCTGCCAGCAGGCACTGACAACGGCCGGACGCCGCAGACAGGGCAACGGGGAGCGGTGTGCCGCGGTGAGCAAGAGCCGGAACACCTGCAGTACTGTTCGGGGGATTCAGAAGGTGACGCGGAAGCAGTTCCGCCCCAGCGGCGCCTGCGCCCCCCCGGGACGGGCTGGAAGCAGGGGGAGACATCGTCATGACTCAGGTGCGCCGCAGGTCGGGCATTGCCGGGTGCGCAGCGGTGGCTGCGGCGCTTCTCCTCGCGTCGTGCACGTCGAACGCCCACGAGGGCAAGGCCGCCAGCCGCACTCCCTCAACCGGACCGAGCCGCTCCGCGACGGCGGCTCAGGCGAACGAGAAGAGGCTCACCGATCGGGCCCAGGCCGCTCTGACCGCTGTTCACAGCGGTGGGATGGTCGAAGCCGGCGCTGAGCGGGTCACGGACGGCATCCACACCGAGCCCCATCTGACGACGGACAAGACCTACCACCTCAGTCTTGTCTGCTACGGCAGCGGAAGCGCCCGGCTGACGTTCAAGCCGGCGAGCGCGGGCACCGCGGCCACGGTGCCGTGTGACCAGTCGGTGGTCCAACAGCGGATCACTGCACAGATGCCGCTGCGTGTCGACCTCGATGCCGCTCCGGGAGCAACAGGCGTGGTTGCCTGGCAGATCGACGCAATGAGGAGTTAGACCGTCACCTGTTGCCTGCGGTTCGCAGCCGGGGGCGGCACGTGCGGGGCCGGAAGGCGAAGCAGGACTTCGCGGTGGGGTCGAGCGGCCGACCTCCCTGGCCGGCCGCTGCGTTACCGCCACCGTTGCTGATACCCCCAGCCGGCGTGGCGCCGGGACGGCGATCGTGGGTCAGGACCCTTGGGTCAGCCCAGAAATGACCACGAACAAGATCCACAGCACAGGTGCGAGGCCCACGTAGGCGAGGGGCCGCCGGTGGATGGGCACCCCCGGGTCGATCTGCTGCCCGTGCTGCCCAGGCGCCGGTGCCTGCAGCTTCTTCACCTTGCGGGAGACGACGAGGTTGTGGATCAGGGTGAACGGGGTGAGCAGGACCAGCGAGAACGGGCTCCACCAGCCCTGCCACAGCGTCTCGGTCGTCAGCGCCCGGTACACGGCGAGCCCGCATGTCGCGCACATCATGCCGTCCAGCTTCCGGAAGGTCATGAGGAGCACCAGTCCGCGGTGGGCCCGGAAGGTGACGTCGACGGCGGGGGCGCCTCCGCAGAACCTGCACTGGGGGACGGGGGGTTGGGAGTATCCCGCGGCCGCGAATCCGGGGGTCGGACGGCCGGCGTAGTCCTGGTGACCGGGCTGCGCGGGGTAAGGGTGGGTGGCGCCTCCCTGCTGCTGCGGCGGGACAGTGGCTCCGGCAGGATAACCGCCATGCTGTGCGAAGGGGTTGGAGCCGGCCGTTGCGGGACCGGCGGCGTACGGGTTGCTCTGGGGCGGAGTGGCCATGACAAGGAGGGCTCTCTGTGGACGAGTCGGTTTCAGAGGGTCATGCATATCGCGGGGCACCCGGATGCCGTCAACTCGGCGAAAGCGCGCAGCGAGAGGTGGGCTCTTCTCCTGGTCGTCACGTTGTTCGGCTGTCACAGTGCTCCGTCGTCGGCCTCATATGGTTCCAGCCTGTGCTTCGCTGAGCAGCCCGCGTGCGTGGGACACCGCCTGCTGGGGATCACGCAGGCCGGTATAGACGCAGACGGTGTACTGAACGTCTTCCAGTCGCCGTCGGGCGTCCGGCTCCGGGTCGAGTTGGGGAGCGAGTGCATCGAACTCGTCGAGCAGGTCACGAAGTACGGAAAGGTTGATCAGAGGCATGTCGGCTCCCATTCCCGCACCTCACCGGTGCGTGATCTTGCCTTCGTGTCGTCTCGACCGCGCTGCTGAGGGCGATGGACAGTGGACAGCTCGTGCGGGATCGGTCGTTGCCCGTCACATGTCCCCGCAGACATGGGCTCGCGCCGGACGGTGGGCGTACCGCGTCCGTCGAGACAGACCGATTCAACTCCCAGGCTCTGCTTGCCGGTTCAGGAGGCAGACGGGGGCGGGAAGGCGGAGAGCAACTCCCGACAGCCACGCGGAGGTGCATCGGCCGGGTCTCGATCCAGCACCATCGCCGCGTGGTCGGGCTCACATTAGTTCAGGTGAGGGTGGTGCAAAAGACCCAGGACGACCCTCTCCTCACTCTTTGCAGCGGATCTCGCACCCTCCGCCACGGCCACCGAGCGCGGTGTGGACATGCGGCATGGGGCAATGCAGCGGGCCGCCGAGGTACGACGAGGCCGTCACTGATCGCTCGGAGGTCCGTCCGTAAGATCCGGGGAATCCCAGGGGCCGGGAGTGCTCTGCGAGCGCATGTGTATGACTGTCCGAGGGGGACTGCATGACGCAGCAGGGGATCATCGCGGGCAGGGTGTTGCTCGACTGCATCGCAGCCGAGCGGGAACGACGGCCCCGTTCGACGACTGAGGTTCGGCACCTCCGCCGCTGACCGACTGACACAGCCGCGAAGCCATCGGCCCGTCCCCACACCCACCTTGAGGAGCCACGGTGAAACGACTACGGCCGGCCTTCGGCGCCGCCTCCGTCACCCTGTTTGCCTTCGGAGCCGCACTCGCGATCCTCTATGTCGCCGACCTCGCCACGGGCGGCGACGGCCCCAGGGGGTTCGCCGAGTCCGCCTGTGCGCTGCTGGCGGGAGCCTGGCTCGCCGGGCTGCTGCACACTCGGCAGGCTGCCAAGCGTCGCTGACGTCCAGCGCGAACGCCTCCAAGGTTCACCAGGTGAAACGTACCTCCCGCCGTTTCCACCTCAGCGACGGCCGCCTTCCCGGCGCACCCCCCTGACACCACCTGACCTGACACCACCTGACACCACCGACTGGTCCAGCGCCGCCCCCGGCACGGCCTCGTGCCGGTGTGCCGTTCCGGCGAGGCCCAGGACCCGTAGCCACTCGACGCCGTGCCGGGCGCGTGGGGGCGGCAAGCGACGGGGGACGCGTATGCGCAGGGCTCCGGGGACGATCCGGCACGTCACAGGAGCGGACAGGACGACGTGTTCACCGTCGATGCCGGCCGCGATGGTCGCCGTGTCCGCATCGACGACCACCTCGGTGGAGGTCAGCCGGCTGAGCCCGGCGCCGCGCCCGCTCCTGACGGCCCGGGCCGCCTGCACGGTGTTGTCGACGTGCACGTACAGCGCTCCGAGCAGCCCCGCGTCCAGACTGCCCCTTCGGCTTCGGCGCGGGCTGATCGCGTACTGGTAGGGGTTGTTGCTGACCAGTACCGCCTGCAGTCCCTCGGCATGGAGGTCCCCTGCTCGCATCCGCAAGCGGAGGGAAGAGTCGCCCGTGAGCAGCTCGGGCAGGTCGCGCAGTGCGGTGTGCACCTTCGCGTCCCGGTAGGCGGAGTCGCCCACCACGGCGGCGTAGGTGCCGAAGGAGGCGTTGTTGACGAAGACCCGGTCGGCTGCGAACCCGAGGTCCACGTGGCGTTCGACGCCGTCGGTGAGGGCTTCCAGGGCCGCGGCCGGGTCGTCGCGGTCGAGACCGAGATCGAGGGCGAAGTGGTTGCGGGTGCCCGCGGGAATCACCACGAAGGGCAGGTCGTGTTCGTGGGCCACCTGGGCCACGAGCGCCTGGGTGCCGTCCCCGCCCGCCACGGCGAGCAGGTCGGCTCCCTGGGCGACGGCGCGACGGGCCAGGTCGGCCGCGTCCTCCTGGCCGGTGTCCAGCAGCGTCACCCAGGCGCCCGCCGCCAGGGCCCGGTCGACCAGATGGAAGCGGCCGACCTTGCCCCCTCCGGAGCGCGGATTCATCAGCACCCAGGGACGCTTGGGTGCCTTGGCCGGGGTCGGGCCGTTCCTCGCTCGAGTGGTCGGGGAAGGCGGGGCCAGGGCGCTGCGCGCGGCGGCGACGGCGAACAGCAGCAGGGCGGCGGAGAGAACGGCCGGGCCGAGCATGCCGTGCGTGGCGTACAGGCCCAGGACGGTGAGAGGTGCGGCCGCCGCCACCGCCACGCCAAGGCCGCGCAGGACACCGGTGTGCGCCAGGGTCCACCACACACCGACCGACGCCAGCGCCAGTGCGGCCATGCCGAGCAGGATCCACAGCGCGCTGCGCAGCCCGGCGACGACGAGCGGGACCAGGATGCCGGCGAGCAGCGCCAGCAGGGCCGCGCGCGCCATCCATGCGCTGCGACGATTGGCGCTCACGGGTACGGCCGGACGACCGTCCGGCCCAGGGGGCCGGACGGTCCGCGGGTCCAGTGGCTGCACGGTGCATCTCCTCTGCTTCCCCCAGGGGGCGGCGAGCGGGGCGAAGGACGCCCTCTGCTGTCACCCTCCGGGGGCGGTGAGCGCTACGACCGACGCCCTCACCTGTCGCCGCGTGGCACGGTGTCGAAGGGGTCGCCGAAGTCCTCCTTCCGGGCGACGCACAGGGCCCAGATGATGAACCCGGACATGGTGATCATGATGACGGACCACACCGGGTAGTACGGCAGGGACAGGAAGTTGGCGATGATGACGAGCCCGGCGATGGCCACACCGAGGACCCTCGCCCACGTCGCCGCCTGGAACAGCCCGATGCTGACGATCACGGCGACCACACCCAGGGCGAGATGGACCCAGCCCCAGCCGGTCAGGTCGAACTCGAAGACGTAGTTGCGTGTGGTGAGGAAGACGTCGTCCTCCGCGATCGCCATGATGCCGCGGAAGATGTCCAGGATGCCCACGAGGGTGAGCATGACGGCGGCGAAGGTCATCAGGCCTGCGGCCCACGCGAACTTCGTGGAGTGCCCCGCCCGGGGCGCATGGGTGGCGGTCATCTGTCTGCCTCGTTTTCCTGGTGCGTGCTCAGTGGGTGGCGGACGTGGTCGCGGTGCCGGGACGAACGGGAGAGCCGGCCTCGCTCAGGACGAGGTCCTTGGCACGGCGGAACTCCTCGTCGGTGATGTCTCCGCGGGCGCGCATGTCGGACAGCTTGGCGAGCTCGTTCGCGCTCGTGGCGCGACCGGAGTCGCCGGCCGCCTTCTTGACGTAGGCGTCGAACTCCGCCTGCTGGGCACGGGCGTGGCTGATCTCGCGTTGGCCCATGCTCTTGCCGCGGGCGATGACGTAGACGAAGACGCCGAGGAAGGGCAGCACGATGACGAAGATCATCCAGCCGGTCTTGCCCCAGCCGCTCAGCTCGTCGTCGCGGATGATGTCGCCGATGATCCGGAAGAGCAGGACGAACCACATGATCCACAGGAAGAACCACAGCATGGTCCAGAACATGCTCAGGAGTGGGTAGTCGTAGGCGAGTTCCATGGGGTACTCATCTCTCTTCTCGGTTCCGGGCGAGCGTCCTGCGGCCGTCCCCGGCTGATCTCAGCGTGCACACGCTGAGGCTCGCCGGGCCTCACCCGGGGCGGGTGAAGTCCCCGCCCCGCTCACGGGACTGCCCGGCCCGGTTCAGCCGTCCCTCCGGCCCGGCCGGCCGCCGCGGCCAGCACGGAGAGCACGGCGAGGACCACGACGACCAGGACGAGGACGAGGACCACGACCCCGACGGTGGGGTAGTTCCACAGCACCAGGGCCAGCGCCCCGAGCCCGATGACGGCACCGGTGGTCCACGAGCGGTGACCGTCCAGCCAGCGGCCGGTGGCGCCGGTGTTCATGCCGACGTCCCGCAGTGCGCGGCCCGCGGCGCCGGTACCGCGTCCCGCCAGCGAACGCACTGTGCGGGCCACCCGGCTCGGGCCGTACAGATACGCGGCAAGGGCGGTGATCACGGAGACGATCAGCAGGGTGCGGGTGCTGTTGCGCAGGAAGCGGATGAAGGTGTCGTAGACCACCGCGGCGGCGTCCGGGGGCAGCGTCGAGGTGGGCACGGAGTCGAGGTAGACCCGGCGCACGACGGCCAGCCCGACCAGCAGCACGATCATCATCAGACCGACACCGCAGGCCGTGATCAGCAGCATCATCCGGTGCGCCGGAGCCATCCACACGGCGAGGGCCGCCAGCACGACGGTGATGACCGGCAGCCATGCGCCCATGATGTCCAGCAGCCGCACGGCGTCCTGCGCCTTGGAGAGCTTGGCGGTCTCGAACAGCGTGATCTGCCGGTCGGGTGTGGGGATGGCGTCGGCCTTCTCGAAGCCCTGGTCGACGAGGCGCTGCTTGACCTGGTCGACGACGGTGCCGAGGTCCAGCTTGATGGTGTCGCCCTGGGCCCGTACGGCCCTGCTCTCGTCCCCGGTGAGCATGCCCACGACGCCCGCGTGAGCGCGCCGGTTGGCGCCCACCCACGCCTGCTGGAAGACATCGCCGGTGACCACGCGGTTCACGATGCCGTGCACGGCGTTCGTCAGCGCGCCGCGCAGGGGACCGGCCAGAGCGGCGGACTTGTCCACCACGCCGGGCGGTGCCCCGGCGTCCGCCAGGGCTTTGCTCAACGACGCCGTCACCGCCTCGACGTCCACGTTGGCCACGACACGGTTGGTCAGCCGGTCCGTGACGACCGCCTGGACGGCCGGTTCCTTCGCCAGCGGGGCGACGGTCTGTACGTACCGGCCGGTGTCGGTGACCGTGTCGCCCACCCAGGCCGCGACCACGGCCAGCGGTGCGAGCAGCAGGGCGACCAGAAGCACCAGGGACGCACCGGCGTAGCGTGTCTTGCGGTGGCGTACGGTCGCGGCCCGGCGCAGCCGCTTGTAGTCGGCGTGCTCCTCGGCGCTCAGCGCCACGTGGGTGCCGGAGCCGCGGCCCGAGTCGGAGGACGCGGGGGGTGTCTTCGAGGCCATGGCGGAACTCCTCGGATCTCGGACCTGACCCTCATGCCGGCGGCGACGGGCTGGACCCGGTCCGGTGCGGGTCCCTGCGCAGGGTGGCCCGCAGCGCCAGGGCGAGCCCGAGTTCGGCGACCCCGAGCAGCACCAGCCACAGGCCGAGCAGCCGGGTCAGGGCGACGGCGGACTCGGAGGGCAGCGCCAGCACCACCACGCCCGCCACGACGGCGAGGGCCGAGAAGCCGAGAACGAAGCCGCGGTGCGGCATGCCCTTGGCGGCGAGGGCCGTCCAGGCGGACAGCATGCCGGTCATGAGCCAGACAGCCCCTGTGATCAGGGAGAGCGCGGCGATCGTCTGCAGCGGGTGCCGCAGGCACAACACGCCGGCCAGGACGAAAAGCACCGCGACCAGGAGGCCCGTGTGCCGGTCGCCGTGCTCCCGGGCGAAGGCGGCGACGAACCGGAAGCACCCTGTCACGACCAGATACAGGCCGATGAGCACAGCCAGCACATGAAGGGTCTCGTCCGGCCAGACGAGGACCAGGATGCCCGGCACCAGCGTCGTCACCGCCGAACCCAGCAGCCAGGTCCAGGAACCGCCCAGCTGCGCCAGCTGCCGTTCGGGACCGGCGTCCGTCGCGTCGGCCGACTGGGCCCGGCCGCCGTCCCGGGCGAGGTCCGCCGACTCGGTCAGCGGCTCGGATCCGGTGCGCGGTGCCGTACCACGCGACACGGTCATGGTTCCTCCTCGCATGTCACGGCCCGGCATCGGACCGCCGGTGAAACGGTGCGCGTGCTGTTCGCGCAACGCCTTCGCCCGCCCAGCTTCCTGCGCGTCACCGCGGGCTGGGTCACCCCTCGGGGGTGATCCGCGCCGGGGGCCGTGGCGGTGGGCTGGTCCCTGTAGAGGCAAGGCGTTCCGGAGGGACGACGTGAGACGCCATGACTGATCCAGCCGCCGCCCGCGAACAGGTCTCCGAGCCGGGTGGGACTGCTTCCCCGCCGGTCAGGTCCACGCGTTCCGGCCGTCTGGTGACGGCTGCCGCGCTCGTGCGGGCCGGCCTCATAGCGGCCGCCCTCATAGCCGCGTACTACCTGCTGCCTCTGGACCACGGCGGAGAGGCCGGGACCACCGCGCTTCTGGTGTGCGGTCTGCTCGCCGTGGCCGGCGTCTTCGCGTGGGAGGTGCGGACCATCATGCACTCGCCCAACCCCCGCCTGAAGGCGGTCGAAGCGCTGGCTGCCACGGTGGTGCTGTATCTGGTCCTCTTCGCCGGCACGTACTACCTCCTGGAGCAGTCCGCCACGGGCTCCTTCAACGAACCGCTGACCAAGACCGACGCCCTGTACTTCACGCTGACGACGTTCACGACCGTCGGGTACGGAGACATCAACGCCCGTTCGCAGACCGCGCGCGTGGTGACGATGCTCCAGATGGCCGGCGGACTCATGCTGGTCTTCGTCGCAGCACGGATCCTCGCCTACGCCGTGCAGACCGGACTGCGCCGCCGGAACGGGCAGGCGGCGGGGCAGGACGAGGGCGGCGGGCAGACGGAGGGACGGCCATGACGACACCGACGACCAACACGGCCCTGTCGACCGCCGAACGGGCGGAGTACGGCAAGGACGCCCGCAAGCGCGCCCCGCGTTCCTGCCACGGATGGTTCGAGGCGGACGGGGGCCGCCCCGACCCGGTGGAGGTACTGGAGGCCCAGTCGGCCACCCGCGTGCAGGAGTTGGTGCCCGTCCGCTACGGCCGCATGCTCGAGTCGCCGTTCCGTTTCTACCGGGGCGCTGCCGGTCTCATGGCCATGGACCTCGGGCAGCTGCCGAACACGGGCCTGACGGTGCAGCTGTGCGGAGACGCCCATCTGCTGAACTTCCGGCTGCTGGCCTCGCCCGAGCGTCATCTGGTCTTCGACATCAACGACTTCGACGAGACCCTGGCCGGCCCCTTCGAGTGGGACGTCAAACGGCTCGCGGCCTCCTTCGCCATCGCCGGCCGGCACAACGGCTTCTCGACCGCGGAACAGGACAGCGCCGTACGCGAGTGTGTGCGCGCCTACCGCACCCGCATGCGGGAGTTCGCCGCGATGCCCACCCTGGACGTCTGGTACGCGCAGGACGACGCCGACCGGATGCGTGCCCTGATGGCCTCGTCGATGAACAAGGAGGCCAGACGGCGCACCGCCGAGGCGACAGCGAAGGCCCGCACCCGCACCCATCTGCAGGCTTTCGCCAAGCTCACCCGGGTCACGGCCGAGGGGCGGCGGATCACGCCGGATCCCCCGCTGGTCACCCCGCTGCGGGACCTGCTGGACGACCCGTCCGACGACCGGCAGGAAAAGGAGCTGCGCGGTGTGGTGGAGGGATACGCGCGCACGCTGTCCTCGGAGCGCCGGTTCCTGCTGCGCCGCTACCGGCTGGTCGACATGGCCCGCAAGGTGGTGGGCGTCGGCAGCGTCGGCACACGATGCTGGATCCTGCTGCTGCTCGGCAAGGGGGACGACGATCCGCTGCTGCTGCAGGCCAAGGAGGCCAACGAGTCGGTCCTGGCTGCCCACACCGGTGCCGCCCGCTACGACAACCAGGGCCGCCGTGTGGTGACCGGACAGCGGCTGATCCAGACCACCAGCGACATCTTCCTCGGCTGGACTCACGCGGTGGGCCTGGACGGCGTCGGCCGGGACTTCTACGTCCGGCAGCTCCGGGACTGGAAGGGCATCGCACGGCCCGAGACCATGGACCCGGGCCTGTTTCGTCTGTTCGCCCACCTGTGCGGGGCGGGTCTGGCCCGGGCCCACGCCCGCTCCGGCGACCCCGTCGCGATCGCCGCCTACCTGGGCGGCGGCGACCGTTTCGACCGGGCCCTGGCCCTCTTCGCACAGGCGTACGCCGACCAGAACGAGCAGGACGCCGGCGCACTGGCCGCGGCCGTCGCCTCGGGCCGCCTCCGCGCGACCGTCCTGTGAGTGCGCGCGGCCATGGTGTGACAGGCAGGGGCGCCCGCGTCAGTCGGGCAGCCGGCGCATCTCGAGCACCCTCAGCCCCAGCGACTGACAGCGGCCCAGGAGCCCGTACAGGTGGGCCTCGTCGACGACAGGGCCGTACAGCACCGTCTCATCGGAGATCACCACGTGGTTCAGCTCAGGGAAGACCTTGGCCAGTGTCTCCGAGAGATGTCCCTCGACGCGGATCTCGTAGCGCATGTGCCGCACTCCCGCCGACAGCCGATGGCTGTGCTCGTCCGGGTCTTCGGGTTCCAGCTTCACGCCCTGCGGCGGCGCCGGGGATCACCCTGGGCAGGTGACCCGTGTCCGTCTCGGCGATTGCGGGCAGAGACGGGCTTCGCCACCCCCTCGCAGGCGGCTTCCGACCGGGGCGCGGGTGAGCCACACGGGTTCGGCCCGCTGAACGATCCTTGTGGCGTCCCCGATGGCGCGCAGACGGCGGTTACGCTCCTGCCGTTTCACGGTTCGTGCACCTCAGGGAGGGCAGGGAGACGGCTGGGATCAACCGCGAGCGTCTGCGCAGGACGCTGACGTTCTGGCTGCGTCCTGCCTTCGCCCTGCGCGTCCTCAACCGCTTCCAGCACATCGCGGGGTTCGACCGCTCGATGGCCCTGGCCTCCAGCGCCTTCACGGCGCTGGTCCCGCTCGCCCTCCTGGTCGGCGTCGTCCTGGGCAGCATCGTGCACGTCGACGCCGCGGAACGGATCATCCGGCGCTACGACCTCAGCGGCGCCGGAGCCGACGCCGTGAACTTGCTCTTCTCCCCGGCGCAGAACGAGAGCGCGAGCAACGGCGTCTTCGGTGTGCTGTTCCTGACGATCTCCGTCCTGAGCTTCGCGCGCGCCGCACAGCGGCTCTTCGAGCAGGCCTGGGAACTGAAGCCGCTCAGCGTGCGCAACTCGCGCAACGGCCTGTGGTGGATCCTCACCCTCGGGGCCTACGCCCTGGTCAGCGGGTGGATCTCCGCGGTGCTCGGTGAGTGGGCCGCCGGTCTGGTGGCCGGCGTGTGCCAGGCGGCGGTGACGGCGGTGTTCCTCACCTGGAGCGGCTGGATCCTGTCGGCCAAACGGATCGCCCGGCGCGCGCTGATCCCGTTCGGAGCCACCGGAGCCGTTCTCACGGCCGTCTATTCCTGGGGCGCGGCCTTCTACCTGCCGCGTTTGTTCAACACCTACGCGGACCGCTACGGCGTCGTCGGCAGTGTCTTCGCGATGCTGTCCGCTGTCTTCGCGGCCATGTTCGTCCTCGTCGCGTCGGCCTCGCTGGGCCGCGAGGTGGGCGACGAGCTCGCCCGGATCCGGCAGGGCCGGCAGCCTTCCGAGCACGAGGTCCGTCAGCAGTGGGAAAGCGTGGTGGAACAGACCCGTTCCCGCTGGCGCACGGCCCGCAAGGACGTCTCCGGGCGCCGGGGGAAGCGCTCCAAGTCCTGACGAGCGAACCCGCCGCGCCGGCGGCCGGCCCGGCGTCAGCCCTTGTGGTACACGTCCGTGCCTCGTGGCGCGGGCACGGAACCGGCCCCTTCGGCGCGGGGGAGGCGCGCGGCCGCGGCCAGGCCGCCGAGTCCGACGACGGCCAGGGTGATCATTGCCGCGGCATAGGCCCCTGTGGTCAGTCCGGAGACCAGGATGGTGCCGGCGACGGCGGTACCGAAGGACGAACCGAGGTTCGACACGCTGCGGGACAGTCCGGAGATCTCTCCCTGCTGTTTCTCGGGGAACTGTGACTGCACGACGTTGACGGACGGCGTCAACATCAGGCCCAGCCCCAGTCCGATCAGCAGCAGCCCGGGGACGAAAGCCCAGGCGGTGGAGAAGGCGCCGGCCAGGGCGATTAGAAGGGCCACACCGGCGTCGCAGGCGATGAAGCCGGTCATGATCAGCGTGCGCGGCGGCTTCCGCCTGGCCAGCCGTTCGGCGGACAACGACGTGAACAGCAGCCCGAGCGTGGCCGCGGTGAACACGATCCCGGTCTGGATGGCGTCGTAATGGCGCACGGTCTGGAGGTATGCCGCCACCGTGAACGACGTACCCATGAGTATCAGCCACTGGATGTTCTGGGTGATCAGCCCGACGTTCGAGACACGGTCGCGGAACAGCGAGACCGACAGCAGTGGCTCCCTTCCGGATGCTTCCCGTGCACGTGCGGAGAGGAAGAACCACACGAGGACGCCCGCGCCGAGGACCAGCAGGCCGATCGTGAGCCAGATGTTGTTGTCCGCGGCCAGGATTCCCATCACGACGAGGACGAGACCCGCCGCGGAAAGCACCGCGCCGAAGACGTCGAAGGAGCGGGTGGGATCCGGCGGCAGTGGATCGTCGAGGCGGCGGCTGAGCACGATGATCACCACGATGACTAGGGCCTGGAACACGAACGCCGCACGCCAGCCGATGCCCGTGGTGATCAGTCCGCCGATGAGTGGTCCGGCGGCGGCACCGACGCCGCCCAGCGCCATGACGATTCCGAAGGCACGGGCACGTGAGGCGTGGTCCGGGTTGAGGAGGGTGGTGAGGATGTAGACCGGCGGGATGAGCAGGGCCGTCCCGATGCCCTCGAGGATCGAGTTGCCGAGGATCAGGACACCCAGGCCGGGGGCCGCCGCGCTCAGCAGGGCGCCGATCGCGTAGATGACGAGACCGGTCAGGAAACAGCGTTTGCGGCCGTAGCGGTCCGTCAGTCTGCCGCCGGGGATCATCAGTGCCGCCATCACCACCAAGAAGACGGTGATGACCACCTGCACGCCTTGGACGGTGGTGTCCAGGTCCTCACTGATGTCGTTGATCATCACGTTCATGTTGGAGCCGGCGAAGCTGCAGATGAACTGGGCGAGGGCCAGCGCGGCCAGGGCTCGTCGGGGCCCTGCCGGTCGGTGGCGCGCGGCCGGATCAACCACGGCCGGGACTCCCAGGAGTGGTCTCGGTGGGCACCTTCATACCGCGAGTCGCCGGGTGCTGTCGGCCGTCGGCCCGCGGCCTGCTGCCCGCCTTGGCCAGTTCCTCGTCCAGTGCCATGGCCGCGGTGACCAGGGCGAGGTGGGTGAACGCCTGCGGGAAGTTGCCGAGTTGCTCGCCCGAGGGGCCTATCTCCTCGGCGAAGAGACCGACGTGGTTGGCGTAGGTGAGCATCTTGTCGAAGGCGTACCGGGCCTGGGCGAGCCTTCCGCTGCGGGCCAGGGCCTCGACGTAGAAGAAGCTGCACAGGTTGAAGGTGCCTTCCGACCCGCGAAGTCCGTCGGGGGAGGCCGCGGGGTCGTAGCGGTAGACCAGGCTGTCGCTGACCAGTTCCTGGTCCATGGCGTCGAGGGTGCTGAGCCAGTCGGGGTCGCGCGGCGAGATGAAGCCGACCTTCGGCATGAGCAGAAGGGAAGCGTCCAGCACCTCGGTGTCGTAGTGCTGTACGAACGCCTGCCGCTTCTGGTGCCAGCCGTGCTCGACGATCTGTCGGAACACCGTGTCACGCGCCCTGGTCCAGCCGAGTGTGTCGCCGGGGCGGGAGAAGGCGTAGGCCGCCTTGATGCCGCGGTCGAAGGCCACCCAGGTCATCAGCCGGCTGTAGGTGAAGTTCTGCCGGCCGCCGCGCGTCTCCCAGATGCCCTCGTCCGGCTGGTCCCAGTGGTCGGTGAGCCACTCCAGGACGTCGCTCAGTGCCTTCCACCCGCGGATCGCCCCGATGTCTCCGCCGACGATCAAGGCGTCCGACGCCTCGCCGTAGATGTCCAGCTGGAGCTGGTCCGCCGCCGCGTTGCCTGCCCTCACCGGATGGGAGCCCCGGTACCCCTCCAGGTGGTCCAGGACTTCCTCCGTGAGGTACGGATCGCCGTCGACGCGGTACATGATCTGCAGGGGGTCGCCGTGGGGGGTCTCCCGGGCTTCGATACGGTCCCGCAGCCATCGGCGGAAGGCGTGCGCCTCCTCCTGGAATCCCAGGTCGATCAGAGCACGGACCGAAAGGGAGCCGTCTCGCACCCACGTGTAGCGGTAGTCCCAGTTGCGCTCGCCGCCGATCTGCTCGGGCAGCCCCATCGTGGCGGCGGCGATGGGAGCTCCGGTCGGCGCGTAGGTGAGCAGCTTGAGGGTGATCGCCGAGCGGTTCACCATGTCCTGCCAACGCCCGTGGTACGTGCACGAACGCAGCCAGGACAGCCAGAAGGAGCGGCAGCCCTCAAGGTCGTCGATGACGCCCTCCAGTGAGGGGCGTGGTGGCGCGGAACGGCCGCTTGCCGTGCTGGTCAGCACGATCGCGGCGGCCTGACCGGCCGCGAGCGTGAATCGGGCGGTGACGTCGTCGCCCTCGGCACGCAGCGACACACCGGGGGTGGACTGCAGGCAGAGATCCGTGCCCGGGCCGCGGAACACCGCCGTGTGGTCATCGGCCAGTGCCAGCTCGTGGGGAGCGCGGCCGTAATCGAAGCGCGGACGGCAGGCGAGAGCGAAGGACAGACTGCCGCGGACCACGCGGGCGACCCGCACCAGCCGGTGCCGGTCCTGGGGTGCGGTGGAGTCGAGGGGAACCATGAAGTCGGCCACCTCGCCGACGCCCTCGGGCGCCATGAAACGGGTGACAAGGATGGCCGTGTCGGACAAATACAGCTGCCGCACCGTCGAGCCGCTCCCGGAGGCGAGGTCCGCGGCGAGACGGCAGTGCCCACCGCGCTCGCTGTCCAGCAGTGAGGCGAAGACACTGGGGGAGTCGAAGCGGGGCGTGCACCACCAGTCGATGTGTCCGCTGGAGGAGACCAGAGCGGCTGTCTGCAGGTCGCCGATCATGCCGTGCTCTGCGATGGGCGGATATTCGGTCACGACGGCCTCCGGCTCGCGGACATGCCCTTCGGCACGGTGCCGGGCCGGCCGGCACGCCTCCAGCCTTCGCGTCGGCCGCGACGACGGCATCACCCGCCGCGGGTGAAGCCGGGCCACGGCGCCCGAGCCCGTAAGTGCCTTCCCTGGCCGGCGGGCGCCAGGCCAGGGGCGTTCGGCCCCCGTGTGGCGCGTCCGGGGCTGAGAGGGTGTGATGGTGGTGGGGGAGCCAGCCACCGCGATCCGGCGGGTGATGAGAGCTGTGGCACCTGAAGACGAGATCCCGCGACATCCTGCTGGTCAAGAGCTCGATCCGCTCGGCGATCCGTTTCTGCGGTCCCGGTTCGCCCTGCCGGCGCGACCTGTGACGTTCCTGCGTCGTGAACGGCTGGTCGCACGCCTGCGGCACGCCTCCTCCACACCGCTGGTGATGGTCAACGGAGGCGCCGGGGCGGGCAAGACCCTGCTCGTCGCCGACTGGGCCGCGGGCCTCGAGCAGCCGTTCGCCTGGCTGACCGTGGACGAGACGGTCCGGCGGCCGGGCATGTTCTGGGCCCACCTGATCAGGGCCCTGCACACCGCGGGCGTGCCGATGCCCGCTGACATCGGTTTCCCCACCGACGCACGGCAGGTGGACCGCACGCTGCTGAACCGGCTGACGGCACAGCTCAGCGGCAACAGCACCGGCGTGACCATGGTGATCGACGAGTACGACAAAACCGTGCCCGAGGTCTCGGAACAACTGGCGTTCGTGCTGCACCACGCCGGGCCGGGACTGCGGCTGGTGCTGGTCACCCGCACCGAACCGCTGCTGCCGCTGCACCGCTATCGTGCCTCCGGCGAACTGGCCGAGATCAGGGACGCCGAGCTGGCCTTCACCCCCGAGGAGGCCGCCGAACTGCTGGACCTGCACGGACTGCGCGTGTCCCTCGCGGTGGCCGACGCCCTCGTGGACCGCACGCGCGGCTGGGCGGCCGGCCTGCGATTGTGCGCCCTGGCCGCCCGCCAGAGCGCGGATCCGGAGCGTTACCTGAAGGAGTTCGAAGCCGGTCACAGCACGGTTGCCGACTTCCTGCTGGTCGAGGTGCTCCAGCGGCAGCCGCCGCCGACGCAGGACCTGCTGCTGCGCGTCAGTGTTCTGGAGCGTTTCTGCGCCGACCTGGCCGACGAGCTGACCGGGCGCCGCGATGCCGCGCCCATCCTGGCCGGACTGCACCGCGTGAACGCCTTCGTAGACGACCTCGGGCACTCCTGGTACCGCCTGCATCCGCTGTTCCGGGAGATCCTGCGCGTCCATCTGCGGGAGCGATGCCCCGGCCTGGAGCCGGAACTGCACCGGCGGGCCGCGCACTGGCTGCGAGGATCGGGGACACTGCCGGAGATGGTCAGCCACGGCGCGGCCGCGGACGACTGGGAGTTCACAGCCCGGGCCCTGATCGACGACCTGGCGATCGGGCAGCTGTTCACAGGTCTGTGCTCCGACGACCTGACCGGGCTGCTCGCCGACATGGACCCTGTTCCGCCGACCGCGGAGTCGGACCTTGTCCAGGCGGCCTGCGACCTCTCCCGCCACGACGTCGACCGCGGTCTGGCCCATCTGCACCACGCGAAGGAACACTTCGCCGCCGAGGCCCCAGGCCCCCCGGCGGCGAAGCTGAGCTGCGCGCTGCTGGAGGCCCTGGCGGCCCGGCTGTCCGGCTCCCCGCACCAGGCGGAACAGGCGGCGCAGACGGCCGGCGAACTCCAGCGGGAGGTCCCCGTCCAGCTGCTCGACCAACACCCCGAAGTGTCCGCCCTGCTGCTGACCCACGTGGGTTCGACGCGGCTGTGGGCGGGGCGTCTGGAAGAGGCACGAGCCGCCCTGACCGTGGTCACCGGCGACCGTGGCGGCGCGTCGACGGCGCTTCCCCGACAGGAGTCACTGGTCCACCTGGCCCTGATCGACTATCTCAACGGATGGCCGGACAGGGCCCAGCACCACGTGTCCGCAGCCATCGCGGAGTCGGAACGCTTCTCCCTGCCCGAGCGGGCCGACTCCGGCCTCGGGGGGCTGGTCATGGCAGCGGTGGCTGTCGAGCGCGACGAACTGGACCAGGCCCAGACCCTGCTCGACCAGACGCCCGATGGCGAGGCGCCGGACCCGGTGACGGCTGCGGGAAGGTCCCTCGTGACGGCCCGGCTGCTGCTGGCTCGGGGCAGGGAACGCGCCGCGATGGCGGCCAGCGCCGAGGACGTGCCGGCCGATGCCGCCTGTCCCTGGGCGGAGGGTTACGCCGCGCTCGCCGCGTCCGCGGCCCACCTGGCCGAAGGCCGGCCGGACGCCGCAGCGGAGGTGCTGCGTGATCTGGGCACCGACCAGCCGGCGTGTGCGGTGGGCGTCGCGCGGGCCCACCTGGCAGCCGGCGACCGGTCGAGCGCATTGAGCGTGCTCAACGCGATGCCCGGCGCGCAGCACATCGGCCCGGCGCTGCGCGTACGCGCCACACTGCTGCGGGCGCAGGCCGCCCACGCCGACGGCGACGACACCGCGACCCGCCGGCTGCTCACCGAAGCGCTGCTGACCGGCCGCCGCGACAGACTGCGCCGGCCGTTCCGGGAAGCCGGTGAATGGATGGCACCGTTCCTGGAGCAGGTCCCGCTACGGGAGCTGGCCACCGGGTGGCTCACGTCGGGTGACGCGGTGGCCGGTGCGGGGGCCGAGCCCGCGCCCGTACTGGTCGAACGACTGAGCGCACGTGAGCGGGATGTGCTGGCGCTCCTCGCACAGATGATGTCGACCGAAGAGATCGCCGCCGACCTCTTCGTGTCGGTGAACACGGTGAAGACCCACGTCAAGAGCCTTTACCGAAAGCTCGCGGTGAGCCGGCGGATCGACGCTGTGCGGCGGGCACGCGGACTGGGGCTCCTCTGACCGCACGCCGACGACCGCTTCGGTGGCTGCTCCCGGCGCCGCCAGGATCAGGGGCGGCCCGGCGCGGTGACCGCTCGCGGCGCCACCGAACCACGGGCGGCGCGGCTGTCGGGCGGCATCTGCGCACGCGCGATCCCCCGCAAGGGGTGAGGTGGCTCGCCGGGGATCGATGTGCGATGGGAAGGGCGGCAGGACGGCCGGCCGCCGCCCCGGGTGCGAGCGTCGCGGCCCGGGCCGACCCGGCGAGGTGAACCGTGGGATGCCGGCGGACTCCGAGCGACCTTGGTACGGCCGGCTGGACGGCCGGGCCCAGCCGTCCCCGGACCGAAGTCCTGGGACGGCTGAGCCGACGTCCGGAAGGCAGTCATCATGCTGAGACCCGACCCCACCGTTGCCCGTGAGCGGCGCAGGGAGCGCCGCGCCCACGCCGACTACACCGGCGGTGTCTACGGCTCCCTGCTGGCCGCCACCGTGGTGATCGGTGCCGGCACGCTGGGCTCCTTCCCCCGTCTGGAACTGGTCGCGCTGCTTCTCCTGAGCGCGGTGGCCTTCTGGATCGCGCATGTGCACGCCCAGCTGTTCGGCGCGCGCCTGGCGGAGCACCCCCTCGACCGCCATACCGTCCTGCACGTGTGCCGGGACGAATGGCCGATCGTCAAGGCCGCCGTCCCGCCGGCGGTGGCCGTGGCGGTCAGCCCCCTGCTGGGACTCGATGTGCAGGGCGCACTGTGGCTGGCGCTCGCCGTGGCCGTCGTGGGGCAGATGGGGTGGTCGGTGGCGGCGGCTCGGCGGGCCGGCGCCCCGGCGCGTCTGGTCGTGCTCACGGCCGTGGTCAATCTGGTCCTCGGTCTGCTGATCATCTCCTTCAAGCTTTTTGTGAAGCACTGAGGAGCGAAGGGATCTGATCCAAGATGTGCCGATGGATCGCCTACTCGGGCACTCCTGTCCTTCTCAGCAGAGTTCTGTTCGAGCCGGAGCACTCGCTGATCGACCAGAGCCTGCACTCCCGGATGGGGGTGGAGACGACCAACGGGGACGGCTTCGGCATCGGCTGGTACGCCGAGGACACGGCCCTCACTCCGGCTGTCGTGCGGGACGTGGGCCCCGCGTGGAACAACCGCAACCTCCAGGAGGTCGCCCACCACGTTCGATCGGGTCTCTTCTTCGCCCACATCAGGGCGGCGACCGGGACCGCCGTGCAGCAGTCCAACTGCCACCCCTTCCGGCACGGCCGCTGGATGTGGATGCACAACGGGATGATCAACGGGTTCCGGCTCATGAGGCGTGACCTCGCCGTGGCCGTCGATCCCGGGCTGTACCCCGACATCGAGGGCTCCACCGACTCCGAACTCATGTTCTTTCTGGCACTCACCTTCGGCTTGACAGAGGATCCACCCGGTGCGGTGACGCGCATGGTGAACCTGATCGAGGACACGGGACACGCCCGCGGCGTCCGGCATCCGCTCCAGATGACCATCGCGGTGGCGAACGGCGAGCGTGTGTGGGCCTTCCGCTACTCCAGCGAAGGCCGCTCGCGGTCGCTGTACTACAGCACCGAGGTGGCCGCGCTGCGCGCGCTCCACCCGGACGCCGCCTTCCTCAGGGACATCTCCGACGAGACCCGTCTCGTCGTGTCCGAACCACTCGGCGAACTCGCCGGCGCCTGGAACGAAGTACCGGAGAACAGTTACGGCGTCCTCCAGCCGGGAGACGACGCGCTGCACGCCTTCCGGCCCGCTCGTGCGGGGTGACCCGGCCGGCAGGCGGCCAGTGTGTCGGTCAGGGGCGAGGTAGGGGTCACCCACCGGGGTGCGCTGCACGGGCCGCGGTGAACGGCCGGCGGCACCCACCGGGCCGAGGCGGCACGGAGCCACCGGGCCGACTCGGCGACGTGGACTCCGCGAACCACTCCTCCGTCATGAACGTCTCCGTCAGCCGGCTGATCGAGGACGCCCGTTGCGTGCGCCCTTTGCGCCGCCCGCCACGCCGACACGTCGGGGTGGAGAGAGACGCTGATTGAGTTGCCCGGCGGGCCGGGAGCCACCGAGGATTCTCACCATGACCACCGTGACCGTTCCCGTGCTGCAGATGCCCTCCTCCGCTTTCGCGGGGCGGGACCAGCAGCAGCCGGGCTGCCCGCGGAGGCCGACCGTGCACCGCGTGTGAGCGCGGCGCTGCTCGCCGGGCTCCTTGCCGGTTATGGCATCGCCATGCCGGTGGGAGCGGTCGCGACGTATCTCGTGGCTCTCACTGCCCGAACTTCGTTGAAGGCGGCACCGGCACCCACACTTCGTGGCGTTGGTGATGACCAGCCAGGTTCCACACTGTCCGGTCCGATGGAGAAGGAACTGTTCGTCCTGGCGGCCTTCGTGGCGTCCGCCAGTGGGCAGTTGCTCCTGTATGGAAGTCGGCCGGAGTCACGGCTCTTCTGGTCGCCCTCCTGCTCAACGTCACGTTCCTGGGCCTGGCCGTCTGGGCCGCACGCACAGGCAACCCCAGGCGCACCCGCCTCAGATGGTCTTTCTCCGTCCACGTCATCGCTGCTTCCGTACGGGCGCGGTCCGCACCAGCGCCCGGCCGGACGCGTGCTGACGCCGTGAGCACCTCGCCCGCCGGCAGTTTCCGTGCGCTGATCCGACAAGGACCAGAAGGGCGAGCCTTAGTAGCTGTCGTAGCTCGGCTTACCGTTCGGTCGATAGACGCCGATGATCGTGCCGCCCTTCGTCGTCGAGACACTGACCGGCTCCAGCGCAGTGGGGATCGCTCCGTCGGCGAACAGCCGCTTGCCGGTGCCGATGATCACCGGATGGATGGTCAGCCGGTACTCGTCGACGAGGCCGTGCCGCATGAGGGTCTGGGCGAGGTCGCCGCTGCCGACGACGTTGAGGTTGCCGCCCTCGGACGCCTTCAGCTTGCCTACGGCATCGACGACGTCGCCCTCCAGCAGCGTGGAGTTCTGCCACTCCACGGACGTCAGGGTCCGAGACGCCACGTACTTGTGCATGCTGTTCATCCGGTCGGTGAACGGGTTGCCGGGATCGGCGGTCGGCCAGTACGACGCGAAAATCTCGTACGTCTTGCGGCCGAGCAACATCGCGTCGGAGTCCTCGTACCAACCCGCGATGGCCGCGCCGACCTCGTCATCGGCCACCGGCTTCTGCCAGCCGCCGTGCTCGAAGCCGCTCTCAGCGTCCTCGTCCGGACCGCCCGGCGCCTGCATGACGCCGTCCAGCGTCAGGAACGTGCAAACGATGATCTTGCGCATGGTGCGCTCCCTTCGTTGGACGGGTAGACCGCACCATCGCCGGAAACTCATCGGCCGAGATGATGCCAAGGACCGCAACACAGCCGGAGTACTCGGACGTCCAAGCCGAAGAGGACTGATCCCCGCCCAGCCTTACAGCACCGGAGCCGGCTGTTCCCCCGACCCGCGGACGATCAGGCGGGTGGGAATGGTGATGCCGCGGGCGCGGGAGCGGTCGCCGTCCAGACGGGCCAGGGCGGTGGTCGCCGCCGTTCGGCCGATCTCTTCGGGGTTTTGGGCGACGACGGTCAGGGCCGGCTCGAGTGCCTCGGCGAGTTCCACGTCGTCGAAGGCGATGACGGCGACGTCCTTCCGTTTGCGGCGGGCGAGTTCGGTGATGATGCCCAGGGCGACGATGTTGTTGCCGGCGAACAGGGCGGTGGGCGGATCCGCCAGGCTCAGGAGCTGGGAGGTCGCGGTGGAGGCCCCGTGCTGGTCGTGGGCATCGGTGACCAGGGAGCGGTCGTAGGGGATGTCCGCTTCCTGCAGGGCCGCACGGTATCCGGCCAGGCGCTCGCGGCGGGTGTAGAGCTTGGCGGGGAGGTCGCCGACGAAGCCGATGCGCCGGTGGCCGTGGGCGATCAAGTGGGCGACGCCGTCCTGGGCGCCCGCACGGTTGGAGCTGACGACGCTGTCCGTGGAAAGGCCCACGCCCGGACGGTCGAGGAAGACGACGGGCAGGCCCGCGGTGCGGTGGGTCTTGAGGTGGGAGTGGTCGGCGCCGACGGACGGCACGACCATGAGGATGCTGACGCGGCGGGCGAGGAACTTGTCCGTCAGGGCGCGTTCGCGGTCGGGATCGTCGGCGGACGAGCCCATGAGGAGGGTCAGTCCGCGGTCGCGGACGGTGTCCTCGATGCTGCGCGCCACGGCGCCGAAGAAGGGGTTGCCGAGGTCGGGGATGACCAGCCCGATGGTGGTGTCGGGTCCGCCGACGCGGATGTTGCGTGCCATGAGGTTCGGCTGGAAGCCGAGCTTGGCCACGGCGGCGAGCACCTGTTCCCTGGTCTGGGCCGAGGCGGGCCCGTCCTCGTTGAGGACGCGGGATACGGTCTTGGCGCTGACGCCCACTTCTCGGGCGACGTCGGCCAGGGTGGGGCGGCGGTTCGCTGCCATGGAGGAACGGTCTCCTCTGCTCGTCGGTTCCGGCCGCGGCCTCGGCCGGATTCCGTCGAGTGTCGAGTGATGCGGTCAGGTGGCCTGGACTCCCGCGGCCTTCGCCGCCTTGGAATCCGTTACGACAGTATCTCCGGCCGCGTCCACGGTGAGTGCGCCGGTCATGATGGCGACGACCTCCGCCATGGAGTAGTCGGACGGCTTGATCACGGCCGCGCGCTTGCCCAGCCGGTGGACGTGGATCCGGTCGGCGATCTCGAAGACGTGGGGCATGTTGTGGCTGATCAGGACGACCGGCATGCCCTTGTCCCGGACGCGGCGGATGAGGTCCAGGACCTGGCCCGACTCCTTGACGCCGAGCGCGGCGGTGGGTTCGTCCATGACGACGACGCTGCGGGCCCAGGCGACGGAACGGGCGACCGCGACGGCCTGCCGCTGTCCTCCGGAGAGGGTCTCGACCGGCTGTGTCAGCGAGCGCAGGCCGATCTTCAGGTCGGCCATGTGCTCGGCGGCCTCCTGGCGCATGCGCTTCTTGTCGAGCATGCGGAAGGCGCTGCCGAGGATGCCGGGGCGGCGAAGTTCACGCCCGAGGAACATGTTGGAGGCGATGTCCATGGAGGCGGCGACGGCGAGGTCCTGGTAGACCGTCTCGATGCCGTGGGCGCGTGCGCTCTGCGGCCCGGAGAACTGGATCGGCTTGCCGTTGAGGAGGATCTCGCCCGCGTCGGGGACCACCGCACCGGTAAGTGCCTTGATCAGGCTGGTCTTTCCGGCGCCGTTGTCGCCGATCACGGCCAGGACCTCGCCGGGCAGCAGGTCGAAGTCGGCGCCGTCGATGGCGGTGACGTGGCCGTAGCGCTTGACCAGACCGCGGGCCTGCAGGACGGGGGTGGGGGAGGAGGTGGCGGTCATCGGGCCTTCTTCCGGGAGATCTGGTCGACGGTCACCGCGAGGATCACCAGGACTCCGGTGATCAGCGTCTGGTAGATGGAGGCGACACCCATCAGCTGCAGGCCGTTGCGGAAGACACCGACGATGAGGACGCCGATGAAGGTGCCCAGGACCGAGCCGCGTCCGCCGAAGAGGCTGGTGCCGCCGAGGACCACGGCCGTGATGCTGTCGAGGTTGTCGGTCTGGCCGGCCTGGGGGTCGCCCACTCCGGTGCGGGAGATGAGCAGCAGTGCGGCGATGCCGTAGAGCAGGCCGGCCACGGTGTAGACGCCGATGGTCAGTCGAGAGGTGCGGATGCCGTTCAGCCGCGCGGCTTCCTGGCTGTTGCCCAGAGCGTAGACGTGCCGGCCCCAGCCGGTGCTGCTCAGCGCGTAGGCGAGGAGGAGGAACAGGGCGATGGTGACCAGGGAGCCGTACGTGATGTCGGTGTGACCGAGCGGGAAGGTCTGCCCGAGAGCCGTCAGCGGGCCGGGCAGGTCGGTGACCGTCTGCTCCGCGGAGTAGATGTGGGTCAGCGCGAACGCCACGTTGAGCATGCCGAGGGTCACGATGAACGGCGGCAGCGGGATCTTCTGCACCAGCAGGCCGTTGAGCAGCCCGAAGCCGCCGCAGACCGCGATGCCCACAGTGATGGCGAGGAGCGGGGGCAGCGAGCCCTCGGCGGCCATCTTTGCGATCATGATGCTGCCGAACGCCATCACGGCACCACAGGACAGGTCGATGCCCGCGGTGAGGATGATCAGCGTCTGACCGATGGCGAGGGTGCCGACGACCATGACCTGCTGAACGATGAGCGAGAAGTTCCCGCCGGTGAGGAACTGGTCGGTCGAGAAGGAGAAGAAGGCGCAGGCCAGAAGGAGGGCGACCAGCGGGCCGGTGGTCGGTGCCGTGAGCAGCCTGCGGGCTGTGGTCGGCGCCTTGAGGTCGGCGTACACCGAGGACGTACTCGGGGGCGTGGACGTGGCGGTCATGCGAAGTCCTTGTCGGAAGGCAGGAGTCCTTGTCCGGCTTTGCGGTGAAACGGGAGGACAAGGCGGCGGGGGAGGCGGCCGTCCCCGTCGGGGAGGTGGGGCCGGCCGCCCCGCTGAATGGAGAGGCGGCGGATGTACGGTCCTCGGGGGCGGCTCAGCCCCAGCAGTTCTCCAGGCCGTAGGCGGTGTCCTTGGCGGTGACCCCGGCCTGGGCCTTGTCGGTGATCAGGGTGACGCCGGTGTCGGTGTACCCCGACGCCTTCTTGCCGCCCTTGGCGTACGTCACGACGGCCTTGACGCCCTCGGCGGCCATCTTCAGCGGGTACTGCTGTGAGGTCGCGGTGATCTTGCCGTCCTTGACGGCCTGGGTGCCGGTGCAGCCGCCGTCGACGGAGACGATCAGGACGTCCTTCTCGCGGCCCTTGGCCTTCAGCGCGGTGTACGCGCCGAGGGCGGCCGGCTCGTTGATGGTGTAGACGACGTTGACGCCGGGTTCCTTCTGGAGGCAGTTCTCCATGGCGGTCTGGCCCTTGGCCTGGTCGCCGCCGGTGTCCTGGGCGCACGCGACGTCCTTGTCGGTGGCGCCGAACCCCTTGAGGAAGCCGTTGTGCCGCTGGATGCCGACGGAGACGCCCGGTGCGAGGTCGAGGGTGGCTATCTTGGCGGTCTTGCCCTTCATGGCGGCCTTGGCGTACTCGCCGATCAGCCGGCCGGCCTTGAGGTTGTCGGTGGCGAAGAGGGCGTCGACGGCGCTCTCCGGCTCGGTCGGGGTGTCCAGGGCGATGACCAGGACCCCCTTGGCCTTCGCCTTCGCGATCGCGGGCACGATCGCCTTGGAGTCGCTGGGGGTGATCAGGATGCCTTTCACCCCGGCGGCGACCATGTTCTCCACGGCGGTGACCTGACCGGCGTTGTCCCCGTCGAACTTGCCCGCGGCGGTCATGAGTTGGGCGCCGTTCTCCTTGGCGGCCTTCTCCGCGCCTTCCTTCATCTTCACGAAGAACGGGTTGGTGTCGGTCTTGGTGATCAGACCGACTTTGACGCTGCCCGAACCGGAGCCGGCGGTGTCCGTTCCGGAGCCGGATCCACAGGCCGTCAGGGTGAGTGCTGCCAGGCCGGTGCACGCGGCGACTCTGAGGATGGCTGAGGGCAGCCGAGGGGTGCGAGACATGAACGACTCCTGCGGGATTGCGGGCGGTGCGGCGGCATCGGAGCACGCCGTCTCCGGGTGTCATCGTTGACTTATGTCATCGTTGACACTGCTTGCCGAGGATGATGGACTCCGTCTCCCGGCAACGTCAATGCCTTGCACCCGACACAAGTCCGTAACGGTCGCGGCGGACGCCCGGTCCGTGCCCGCTTCGCCCGTGCATTCGCAGAGAAGAGCAGCCCATGAGCCCGCGCCAGATCACCGTCCTGGGGGAGTGCGTCGCGGACGCGTTCACCGGACCCGCAAGCGCCTCGTACGAACTCGCCCTGCGAGTGCTGCCCGGCGGCGGGCCTGCGAACACGGCCGTCGCCCTGGCCCGCCTCGGCACCCCGGCACGCTTCCTCGCGAGGCTGTCCGGCGATGTGTTCGGCCGCCTCTTCCGGGCCCACCTGGAGGCGTCCGGGGTGGACCTGTCGAGCGCGGTCGCGGCCGCGGAACCCAGCACGCTGGCGGTGGCGGAGCTGGACGCCGAGGGGCAGGCCGCCTTCTCCTTCCATGCACAGGCCACGGCCGACTGGCAGTGGACGGCCGAGGAACTGGCAGGGGTGGACCTGTCCGAGACAGGCTGTGTGCACACCGGATCCCTCGCCTTGGTCCGGGAGCCCGGAGCGGCGGTGGTGGAGGATTTCCTGGCCGCGGCGGCCCCTCGGGCGACCATCAGCATCGACCCCAACGTCCGGCCACTGCTGGTGGGGCCCGAGGTCTACCGCGCCCGGCTGGCGCGCTGGTGCGACCTCGCCGATGTGCTCCGGCTGAGCGAGGACGACCTGGAGCTCCTGCTCCCTGGCACGCCGCCCGAGCAGGCGTGCGACATCTGGCACGCGGCCGGGGCGCGGCTCGTCGTGATCACGCGCGGTGCCGACGGCGCCCTGGCCTCACTCGACGGCGAACGGCTGCAGGTTCCCGCCGTTGCGACACGGGTCGTCGACACGGTCGGGGCGGGGGACTCCTTCACGGCCGGGCTGCTGCACCACCTCGGGGCCCGCGGCCTCCTCGGCGGACGGCTGAAGGAAATACGCCTCGACGACGTCGCCGAAGCCTGCCGGTTCGCCACCCGGGTCGCGGCCCTGACCTGCTCCGTCGCGGGTCCCAACCCGCCGTGGCAGAGCGAGCCGGCGCAGCTCGCGGCAGCCGGGCGTGCGTGAACGGTCAGCCAGGCCGCGCGGGACAGTCAGGCTCGCACCGTTGACGCAGTGGCCGGATTGCCTTCATCATCGGGCCACTCGATGTCATCGATGACACAAGTCAACGATGACACCGCCTTGCAAGGTGCCGGCGGACGACGGTGCCGACGAGGCGTCACTTTTCGGTCCGCCCCTGCCGGGCAGCAGGCTCCGCAGCGCGGACGGCCGCAGCACAGGAGACACCATGAGCTCTGGACGCGTATCCCCTCATGCCCGCACTCGGCTGATCGCGGCGGTCGCAGCCGTCTGCGCTCTGTCCGCCGCCTCACTGGCCCCTCAGGCCGTGGCTGCCGACACCCCGCCCTACGCCGAGACCTATCGCCCCCAGTTCCACTTCACCCCGGAGAAGAACTGGATGAACGACCCCAACGGCCTCGTGTACTACAAGGGTGAGTATCACCTCTTCTACCAGCACAACCCGAACGGCAACTCCTGGGGTGACATGTCCTGGGGGCACGCGGTGAGCACGGACCTCGTGCACTGGAAGGAGCTGCCGCTCGCCCTGTCGCACGACGACAAGGAGATGGTGTTCTCCGGGAGTGCGGTCGTCGACTGGAACAACACCACCGGGTTCGGCACGAAGAAGAACCCGCCCATGGTGGCGATCTACACCAGCGCCTACAAGAACGGCGGCAAGCAGGCCCAGTCGCTCGCCTACAGCACCGACCGCGGCCGCACCTGGACCAAGTACCAGGGCAATCCCGTCATCGACATCGGCTCCACAGAGTTCCGCGACCCCAAGGTCCAGTGGTACGCGCCGACCAAGAGCTGGCTGATGACGGTGTCGCTGTCCACCGAGCACAAGGTGCGGTTCTACTCGTCCAAGAACCTCAGGGACTGGAACCAGCTCAGCGAGTTCGGGCCGGCCGGCGCGACCGGTGGCGTGTGGGAGTGCCCCGACCTGTTCCCCCTCGCGGTCGACGGGGACGAGAACAACATCAAGTGGGTGCTGGTCGTCAATATCAACCCCGGTGGAATCGCAGGCGGTTCGGCCGCCCAGTACTTCATCGGCGACTTCGACGGAAGGAAGTTCACCGCCGAGGACAAGGGCACCTACACCCCGCCCGCCGGCCAGGTCGTGCAGGACTTCGAGAGCGGCGACTTCGGCGCGTGGACGACCACCGGCACCGCGTTCGGCCAGGCGCCGGCAGCCGGGGCGCTGGACGGTCAGGGTACGGTCGACGGCTACGACGGCAAGGGCCTCGCCAACAGCTTTCACGCGGGCGACGCCGCCACCGGCACCCTCACCTCACCCGAATTCACCGTTGCCGGCCCCTATCTGAACTTCGAAATCGGCGGCGGACGGCACCCGCACGAGCCCGGAACCGTGATGGAGCAAGGGCCACCACCCGCAGGCACGGTCCTCGCCGACTTCGAAGGCGGCACCTACGGCGACTGGACGAAGACGGGAGACGCCTTCGGCACCGCACCGGCCACCAGCACCCTCCCCGACCAGCAAGAAGTCTCCGGCTTCCTGGGCAACGGCCTGGTCGACACCTACCTGAACGGTGACGCCACCACCGGCACCCTCACCTCCCCCGAATTCACCATCGACAAGAACCACATCAACTTCCTCATCGGCGGCGGCAACCACCCCGCCGGCTCCGCCAATCCCACCGCCCTCGAACTCCTCGTCGACGGTCAAGTGGTGCGCAGCGCCACCGGAAAGGACGCCGAGGCACTCAACTGGTCTTCCTGGGACGTCGGCGACCTCGCCGGCAAGAAGGCGCAGATAAGGATCGTCGACGACAACACCGGCGGCTGGGGCCACCTCAACGTCGACCACATCATGCTCTCCGACACCAAGGCCCAGCCCGTCTCCCAGGAGACGTCGGTCAACCTGATCGTCGACGGCGAGGTCGTCCGCAGCGCCACCGGCTCCAACAGCGAGACCCTTGACTGGGCCTCCTTCGACCTGCACCCCTACCTCGGCAAGAAGGCGCAGATCCAGGTCGTCGACATGAACACCGCCGGCTGGGGCCACATCATGGCCGATCAGTTCACCGAAGCCGACAAGCCCGCCAAGTCGGTCGTGCAGCGCGCCGACTGGGCCGACTACGGCAAGGACTACTACGCGGCGGTGTCCTGGGAGGACGCCCCGGGCGGCAAGCGCTACATGGTCGGCTGGATGAACAACTGGGACTACGGCGGCGCCATCCCCACCTCCCCCTGGCGTGGCGCGCAGAGCGTCCCCCGGGAGATGGCCCTGCGCACCGTCAACGGCCGAATCCGGCTGACCAGCACGCCGGTGCGCAGCCTGGAGTCCCTCCGGGAGAAGCGCCCGGCGACGGCGGCCGACGTCACCGTCAACGGCACCTCGAAGCCCCTGATCGGTCCCGCGGCAAAGGGCAAAGCGCTCGACATCGAGGCGACCTTCTCGCTCGAGGACGCCGAACGGTTCGGCCTGAAGGTGCGCACCGGCGCCCGAGGCGAGGAGACCGTCATCGGCTACGACACCACGACCCAGGAGCTGTACGTCGACCGCACCCGCTCCGGTGCCGTGGACTTCAACAGCACCTTCCCCGGCGCCCAGCGAGCACCGCTGCAGGCCAGGAACGGCAAGGTGAAACTGCGGATCCTCGTCGACTGGTCGTCCGTCGAGGTCTTCGGCGGCAGGGGCGAAGCAGTGATCACCGACCAGATCTTCCCCGACCCCGACAGTCAGGGAGTGCAGGTCTTCGCCGAGAACGGCTCGGTGAAGCTGGACCGGGCCCGTGTCTGGCAGCTCGACTCCTACCGCGACTGATCCTCACATCACACCCGACCAAGGAGGACACCACCCGTGAACAAGACCCTGCTCGCCGAGTTCACCGCACGCGAGGGCGCGGAGGACGAGGTCGCCCGCCTGATCCTGGAGTACGCCCGGAAGGTACGCGAGGAAGACGGCAACCTCGCCTTCGACGTCTACACCAAGGCGTCGAGTCCGCGCTCCTACTGGATCTTCGAGACGTACCGGGACGAGGACGCCTTCCAGGCGCACCTGACGGCCCCGTACGGTGCGCCGTTCAACACCGAACTCGCGCCGCTGATCGAGGAGGACGCCTCGGTGCTGACCTTCCTGGATCCGGTGGCCTGACCGCGGCCCGGCCCGCCTCGCGGGCCGGGCGGTGCCGATCTTGTTCATGCCGCCGGTCGTGACGCGGGGCATGCCGAGGGAGTTGTAGCTGCAGGCGTAGTCCGCGTTGCCGTGGGTGGCTGCCGGGCCGTCGGGGCAGATCACCTTGCGGTGGTCGTCAGGCTCAGGGGCCGGAGAGGCATCCCTCCTTGAGGTCCGGTGCCGGGATCAGGCCGGGAGGTTCTTTCGGTCGCCGTCGTCGCCACGCGATGGGCCGACTGTGCCCGGCTGCGGGTGCGCTGTCGTCGCTCGCGATGTCTCCGGTGCGGGCGTGCCGGCAGCGGTTGACACGCGCCTTGGTGTTACCGGTGCCTGACCACCACAGCCATACCGGCTTGTTCGCGCCGCCGCTGGGCAGCCGGCAATTGCCGGTGAAGGCGCTGCCGCGCCACTCGTGCAAGCCGTGCAGGCGCCCGATCCGCTCCCTGGTCGTTGAGGAGAGCGAGGACGAACGGCTGCCCGCGGCTTCCGCCGCGGAACGTGCCGGGGGAGGACCGGGACGACGAACAGGTCGTCGGCCAGCGGCGCTGGCCCGCCGAGGATGGATCGACGCCATGCGGAGTGGCGGTTCTGGCGCCCGACCAATACCCCCGTTGCGCCCCCCTCGTGCTCCTGGACGAACCGATGCCCCCTTGCCCGATCCGCGCCGCTTCGCCACAGTTCGGAGTCAGGTGATCTCGCAACGCAGGCACACGAGGAGGATCAATGCTCTACAGCCGCAGTGCAGCCCGGCGCGCATCGTCCACATGGCGCAGGCTTACAACGGTCGGCGCCGGCCTGGCTGCCGTCGGCACGCTGCTGTTGGTGACCGCACCACCGGCAGGCGCCGAGGTGAAGTCCACCTGCGGCAGCTACATCTGCGTCGCTACCGCATATCAGGGCCGCGACTACGTCCAGGACATCACCGTCACCACCAAGGACGGCCTGCCAGGGACACTGCGCGCCTTCGTCGGCGACTACCGAGGGAGCAAGGCGAACGTCTCGCGCTGGCGGTTCGTCGTCAACCGGGAGATCAGGGCCTACCCGAGGCTTGCCGTCTGCGGCGGCCTCGACCGCAGCGGCCGGTTCATCGAGAACCACTGCGTGATGCTCCCCTGATCCCTGCCGGGCGCACCCCGAATTGGCGCCGCGCTGCTGCAAGGGCGGTGGCTGTACGCGCACGCCGGCGGCATCACCGTCACCGGCCACAGCCAGCTGCGCAATAGGCCGTGGTCGTTGCATGTGGCGAGCTATGAGCCGGCCTCTGATGTGAGCACAGCGAGGTGACGCAGGCGCTGGTAGTACCGGAAGTCTTCCGCAGTGGTGAGCACGGGCAAGACCATGTCCAGGTCGGCGATGCAGTTGTGCAGAATCCGGCGGCGGTTTGGGTCGAGAGCGCTGCTGTTGGCCCGCCATGCCGACACGCATCCGGCGACGTCCGCGTCCAGCATCACCATGTCGATGCCCATCAGTTCCGCACCGCGCAATCCGGCGGGGAACTTCGCGTCCAGGTGCTCCTGCCACAGCCGGGCTACGACGGCTCGGTGCTCGTTCTCTCTGCTCACGGGGGCCATTCTCCTTCGCGCGCTTCCCGCCCCGCCCGGTCTGGCAGGGAGTCGGCGGTGGCCGATCAAAGTTGCGGGGATGCCGGTCAAGGCGAGGAAGTGCTCAGCCTTGCGCTCGTGGCGGCGGAGCAGACGGCGGAATCCGCGAAGCCAGCCGACCGTGCGCTCGACGATCCAGCGGTGCGGGCCGAGGCGGACGGAAGACTCGATGCCGTGCGGGCAACGGGGTTGGCGGCGCGCCCCATGCCGGATGATCCGAGCACTGCTTCGTTCCCACCCGGTGATTCCCTGCCCGGCACTGCCTGGCACCAAAGGCCAGACCTTGGATGGTGAGGGGGACCTTCCGCGTGAGCCCGTCGCGTTCACCCGGATCGCGGTCTGGTGTTCGGGACGCGTCCCCGGGTCAGCCAGTCGCCCAGGCGAGCCGGACCCCGGTCGCCATGAACCCCGCCTGCACCAGCCCGAGTGCCTGGCTCACGAGTAGGTCGTCCGGGGCCGGCCGACCGTCCGCGTGGCGGTTGTTGACCAGTTCCTGCAGGAAGTCCGGCGGCGTCTGCGGACGGGCCCGGCAGATGGTCGGCCACCGTCGCGCGCAGGACTCGGCCGGCGTGTCGGCCGCGGAGGGTGTGCAGCGGGCGCAGCCACCGCAGGTGCCCCTTCATCAACACCTATTTCCCGGTCCCGGGCATGCCCTTCGACCCGGTCTCCCGCATCGGCGGCGGTGCCGTGCTGTCGCGCACCACCAGCCGGGTCGGCACCAGCGTGGTGCCGCGGTCCGCGCCCTCGCCGCGCACCTTGCGCAAGGCGGCCTCCACGCAGAGCCGTCCCACCTCCGCGAAGTCCTGGTGGACGGTCGTCAGCGGGGGCAGGAAGTGCGCGGCCTCGGGGATGTCGTCGAAACCGACGACGCTGACGTCCTCGGGGACACGCCGGCCGTGTTCGTGCAGGGCGCGCTGCAGGCCGAGCGCCATCTGGTCGTTGGCCACGAAGACCGCCGTACAGTCCTCCCGCCGCGCGAGTTCCCGTCCCGCATGGTAGCCGGACTCCGTCGACCAGTCGCCCTGGACCGGCGGCGGCGGGACGCGTCCGGACTCGGTGAGGACCGCGCGCCAGGCGTCGGTGCGGCGCTGGGCGGCGAAGGAGCCCTCGGGGCCCGCGAGGTGCCAGACGGTCTCGTGCCCGAGGCCGAGGAGGTGCCGCACCGCCGCGCGGGTGCCGCCGGCCTGGTCGGTGTCGACCACGGTGTAGCGGTCACCGGCGTCGGAGTCGACGACCACCACCTGCACGTGCGGGGGCAGGGTGATCGTCGCCGCGTCCAGGAGGTGGACCTCCATGATGACGATCACGGCGTCGACGGCGAGTTCCTCCAGCCGGGAGAACGCCCCGCGCACCTCGTCCTGGGTGGGCACGGCGACCGGCAGCAGCGTGACCGCGTACCCTTCCTGCGCCGCGGAGGTGGCGATCGCCTCGAGCGTGCGCACATTGCCGGTGGTGGCGAGCGTGAACGTGATGACGCCGATGGTGCGGAACTCGCCCCGCTTGAGCGCGCGGGCCGCGCTGTTGGGGCGATATCCGAGTTCCTTCATCGCGTCGAGCACCGCGCGGCGGGTCTCCTCGTTGACACCGGCATAGCCGTTGGACACCCGGGAGACCGTCTGGGAGGAGACGCCGGCGAGACGGGCGACATCCGCCATGGAGGCGGTGCGGGGGCCGCGCCGCGCCCGCCTGCGGCCGCCGGCCGTAGCGGCACTGTCCGTGCCCCCGGCCGCAGCGGTGCCCCCGGCCCCAGCCGTGCCCTCCGCGTCGCCTGAGGCTGCGGCGGCCTCGGAGCCGTCCGTGTGCGCCGGACGTGTCGTAGCCATGTCCACGGGCCGTCAGCCGCCTTCCCGTCGTGGTTCGAGTGACGGTTCACCGTGGCAGACCACTCGAACCACTCGACCGCCACTGACGCCGCAGTCTCGCAGCCATCAGGGGTGTTTACGTAAACATAACATTCGATCGGTCCCTCGGGACAAGCCTGGCGTGAGGCTTCCCGCTCGTACGACCCTCCCCGGCCCGGGAGTTGGCAGCGTCGGCGGCCGCCGGATCCCGCGGCGGGGGAGCGGGCTCCCGCCTCTCGCTCGCGACGGGACTATTGACCGGCATCAGCCGGCACGGTAGACATGCCGCCGTCGGATGTTTACGTAAACATAACAGTGCGGGGTCACGCCGCGACGCCACGTTTACGTACTCCACGTGCACCACGCGGGCCCCGTGCCCGGCCCCGGGCCCAGGCCGATTCACCGCCGTTTGTTCCACATCCCGAAAGTGCGAGGAACGACATGACAACGCTGCAACCGGCGGCGGCTGCCGCGCCGCAGCCAGCGCCACCCCCGACCAGACGGGACCGTCGCTCCTGGGCGGGCTGGGGCTTCATCGCCCCGTTCGTGGTCGTCTTCGCCCTCGTCTTCCTCGCGCCGATCGCCTACTCGCTCTACCTCAGCCTCTTCCGTGACCAGCTCATCGGCGGCACCACGTTCGTCGGCCTCGACAACTACACCGCGGCGCTGCAGGACAAGAACTTCTGGGCCGCGCTCGGCCGGGTCTCCCTCTTCCTGTGCGTCCAGGTGCCGGTCATGCTCGGCATCGCCCTGCTCGTGGCGCTCGCCCTCGACAGCGGACGCCTCTACGGCAAGAACTTCTTCCGTATCTCGATCTTCCTGCCCTACGCGGTACCGGCCGTGGTCGCCACGCTCATGTGGGGCTTCATGTACGGCACCCGCTTCGGCCTCGTCGGCGACATCAACGACGCCTTCGGCCTGACGCTGCCCGATCCACTCTCCCCGGACCTGGTCCTCGCCTCCATCGGCAACATCGTGACCTGGGAGTTCGTCGGCTACAACATGCTGATCTTCTACTCGGCGCTGCGTGTCGTCCCGCACTCCCTCTACGAAGCGGCCGAGATCGACGGAGCCGGGCAGATCCGTGTCATCACCGCCATCAAGCTGCCCGCGATCCGCGGAGCCCTCGTCATCGCGACGATCTTCTCCATCATCGGCAGCTTCCAGCTCTTCAACGAGCCGAGTGTGCTGCAGAAGCTCGCCCCCAACGCGATCACCACGGACTACACCCCGAACTTCTACACGTACTCGCTGTCGTTCTCGGGCCAGCAGCAGAACTACTCCGCGACGGTCGCCATCGTCATGGGCCTGATCACCATGGTCATCGCCTATGTCGTGCAGCTGCGCGGCATGCGCAAGGGAGCGTGAGGCAGCGATGACTGTCACGACCACCGCCGCCTCGTCCGGCTCCGTGACCCAGCGGCCGCGCCCGGCCGGAGCCGTGCCCCGCCTTCGCTCGACCCGGCGCCGTCCCGCCGCCGGCCGGCCCCGGCGCAGCGTCCTGCTGACCGTGCTCACCGCCCTGGTGCTGCTGTACACCCTGGTCCCGCTGCTCTGGTTGGTCATCAGCGCGACCAAGACGCAGGAGGGGCTGTCCCGTTCGTCCGGCCTGTGGTTCGACGGCGACTTCGCCCTGTGGGACAACATCACGGAGACGTTCACCTACAACGACGGTGTCTTCACCCGCTGGCTGCTCAACACCGTGCTCTACGTCGTGGTGGGCGCGGGGGGCGCCACCTTCCTCGCGGTGCTCGGCGGTTACGCGCTGGCCAAGTTCGCCTTCCCCGGGCGCCGCGCCGTCTTCGCCGTCGTCATCGGCGCCGTCGCCGTGCCGGGGACCGCGCTGGCGGTGCCGACCTTCCTGATGTTCAGCAACATGGGACTCACCAACACCCCGTGGGCAGTGATCATCCCCTCGCTGATCTCTCCGTTCGGCTTGTACCTGATGTGGGTGTTCGCCGGTGAGGCCATCCCGACGGAGCTGCTGGAGGCGGCCCGCATGGACGGCGCGAGCGAGATCCGCATCTTCTTCCAGGTGGCCCTGCCGCTGCTGGCGCCGGGCATCGTCACGGTCTCGCTGTTCACCATGGTCGCCACCTGGAACAACTACTTCCTTCCGCTGATCATGATCAAGGATCCGGACTGGTACCCGCTGACCCTCGGCCTCAACAGCTGGAACGCGCAGGCCGCGACCGCCGGCGGCCAGCCCGTGTTCAACCTGGTGGTCACCGGCTCACTCATCACCATCGTCCCGCTGATCGCCGCGTTCCTGATGCTGCAGAAGTACTGGCAGTCGGGGCTCGCGGCAGGAAGCGTCAAGGAATGAGCCGCCCCCGCCCCGGCGGACCGCCCCGCCGCTCCCGGCAGCGAGCCGGCACCCGGTGCACGTCCCGCTCCTTACGGCAGCGAGCCGGCGCACGCCCTTCGCCTCTGCCTCGGTCTTTCAACCCTCATCCGTCGGTGTTTCGGCAAGAAGTGGAAGTACGTCCATGCACAAGCACTCCCGCCGCCTGCTGCGCGGCATCGGCCTCCTCTGCGCCCTCGCTCTCGGCGCCACCGCGTGCGGTGGCTCCGGCGACGGCGGTTCGGACGCGAAGAAGTCCGTCTCCGAGGCCGACGTCCAGGCCGCGCTGAAGAAGGGCGGCACCCTCACGGTCTGGGCGTGGGAGCCCACCCTCAAGCAGGTGGCCGGCGACTTCGAGAAGGACCATCCCGGCGTCAAGGTCAACCTGGTCAACGCGGGCACCGGCAACGACCAGTACAAGGCGTTGCAGAACGCCATGTCCGCCAAGAAGGGCGTCCCCGACGTCGCCCAGGTCGAGTACTACGCCATGGGCCAGTACGCGCTGACCAAGCAGCTCACCGACCTCAAGGGCTTCGGCGCCGACAAGCTCGCCACCTCCTTCTCCCCGGGACCCTGGAACGGGGTGAAGGCCGGCGGCGAGGGCATCTACGGCCTGCCGATGGACTCCGGCCCGATGGCGCTGTTCTACAACAAGAAGGTCTTCGACAAGTACAAGATCAAGGTACCCACGACCTGGGACGAGTACGTGGCGGCGGCGCGCGCCCTGCACGCGGCGGACCCGAAGGCGTACATCACGAACGACACCGGCGACGCCGGCTTCACCACCAGCATGCTGTGGCAGGCCGGTTCGCGTCCCTACAAGGTCGACGGCACCAAGGTGAAGATCGACTTCGCGGACGCGGGTGCCAAGAAGTACACCGGCACCTGGCAGAAGCTCCTCGACGACAAGCTCCTCGCGCCCGTCACCAGCTGGTCCGACGAGTGGTACAAGGGTCTCGGCGACGGCTCCATCGCGACCCTGGCCATCGGTGCCTGGATGCCCGCCAACCTCGCCTCCGGTGTCAAGAACGCCGCCGGCGACTGGCGCGTCGCCCCGCTGCCGCAGTGGACGGCCGGCGCCCACGCCTCTGCGGAGAACGGCGGCAGCGCCCTCACCCTGCCCGAGCTCGGCAAGAACGAGGCGCTGGCCTACGCGTTCGTCGAGTACGCCAACGCCGGCAAGGGCGTCGACACCCGCGTCAAGGGCGGAGCCTTCCCGGCGACCGTCGCGCAGCTCAACTCCCCGGCCTTCCAGAACACCGCCTTCCCCTACTTCGGCGGGCAGCAGGCCAACAAGATCTTCGCCGAGTCCGCCGCGAACGTCGCAGACGACTGGTCGTACCTGCCGTACCAGGTGTACGCCAACTCGATCTTCAACGACACCGTCGGCAAGGCCTATGTGTCGAACACCAAGCTGGCCGACGGTCTGAAGACCTGGCAGGACGCCTCCGTCAAGTACGGCAGCGAACAGGGATTCACCGTCGAGAAGTGACCGCCGGCGCGGCGTGCCCGGCTCTCCGGGCCGCCCGCGGCCCCTCCCGGAAGGACCACCATGATCTCCACCCTCCTGTCCCGAACGCGCGGGACGGACGGTGACCGCATCCCACGCCTCCTCTACGGCGCCGACTACAACCCCGAACAGTGGCCCCGCTCCGTCTGGCGGGACGACGTACGCCTCATGCGCGAGGCCGGCGTCAACCTCGTCTCCGTGGGGATCTTCTCCTGGGCCCGCCTCCAACCCGGCGCGGACACCTGGGACTTCGGCTGGCTCGACGAGGTCATGGACCTCCTGCACAAGGGCGGGATCGGGGTCGACCTGGCCACGGCCACCGCCTCCCCGCCGCCCTGGCTCACCACCGCACACCCCGAAGTCCTGCCGGTGACGGCCACCGGCGAGACCCTGTGGCCGGGAGCGCGCCAGCACTGGCGTCCCACCTCACCCGTCTTCCGCCGGCACGCCCTGCACCTGGTGCGCCGGCTGGCGACCCGGTACGCAGGCCATCCGGCGCTGGTCGCCTGGCACGTCAACAACGAGCTGGGCTGCCACAACGTCTACGACTACTCCGACGACGCCGCCCGCACCTTCCGCGAATGGCTGCGTGCCCGCTACGGCACCCTGGACGCGCTCAACCACGCCTGGGGCACCGCGTTCTGGTCGCAGCGCTACACCGACTGGGAGCAGATCCTCCCGCCGCGCCTGGCCGCCTCGCACCCCAACCCCACCCAGCAGCTGGATTTCAAGCGCTTCTCCTCCGACGCGCTCAAGGACCATCTGCGCGCCGAGCGGGAGATCCTGCGGGAGATCACCCCCGACGTCCCCGTCACCACCAACTTCATGGTGATGGGCGGCACCAAGGGCATGAACTACCCGGACTGGGCCGCGGAGATCGACTTCGTCTCCAACGACCACTACGTCCACCCGGGGCCCCAGGACCGCGACGAGCTGTCCTTCTCCGCCAACCTCACCAGCGGCATCAGCGGCGGCCGGCCCTGGTTCCTGATGGAGCACTCCACCAGCGCGGTCAACTGGCAGCCCGTCAACCTGGCCAAGAAGCCCGGCGACCTGGCCCGCGACTCGCTGCTGCACGTTGCGCACGGGGCCGACGCGGTGTGCTTCTTCCAGTGGCGTCAGTCCGCTGCCGGCGCGGAGAAGTACCACTCCGCGATGGTGCCGCACGCCGGCGAGGACAGCGACCTGTTCCGCGCGGTCCGCGAACTCGGCGCCACCCTGAAGGCGCTCGCGCCGATCGCCGGCAGCGAACGCGAGCCCGCCCCCGTCGGCATCCTCTACGACTGGGAGTCGTGGTGGGCGAGCGAGCAGGACTCCCACCCCACCTCCCTGCTCGACTACCGGCAGGAGGCCCTCGACTGGTACTCCGCCCTCCTCGCCCTCGGCGTCCGCACCGACCTCGTCACCCCGGGCGGCGACCTGCACCGGCACCAAGTGCTGATCGCCCCGGTGCTGCACCTGGTCCCGGCCGATCTCGCCAAGGCCCTCACCCGCTACACCGAACAGGGTGGCCACCTCGTCACCACCTACTTCTCGGGCATCGTCGACGAGAACGACCACGTGTGGCTCGGCGGCTACCCCGGCGCCCTGCGCGACCTGCTCGGCATCCGCATCGACGAGTTCGGTCCCCTCCTCACCGGGGACGACGTCGCCCTCGACGGTCCGGTGACCGGCACGCTGTGGACCGACCGGATCACCACCACCGCCCCCGACACCGAGGTCCTGGCCCACTACCGCTCCGGCGCGTACGAGGGGCGCCCCGCCGTCACACGGCGCCCGACGGGCAACGGCTCGGCCACCTACGTCTCCACCCGGCTCGGCGCCGACGGCCTCACGTCGCTCCTGCCGCGCCTGCTGGAACCGGCCGGCGTGCACAGCGACCTGCCTCCCGCGGCACGCGGACGCGTCGAGACGACCGTGCGCCGCGGCGCCGACGCCCGCTTCCGCTTCCTCGTCAACCGCACCGACACCACGGTCACCGTGCCCGGTCTCGGCGGTGACGCGCTGCTCGGCACCCTTTCCGACGACGGCACCCTCACGCTCGCGCCCCGGGCCGTCGCCGTACTGCGCCAGCCGCTCGCCTGAACCCTCTCTCGCTCAACCCCTCGAGGACGGCAGCACAGGCCTTCCTCACGGGCCGTTCCCTCCTGCCCCGATGCGGGCGGGAGGGCCCACGTCAGCGCGACCATCCTTCAGTTGGGAGCACACCGATGGCACGCCGCACCCGCAGCAGACGGCTGCTCACCGCCGCCGGCCTCACCGCCCTGGCCACCGGGGCCGCCCTGGTCTCGGTCCCGAGCCCCGCACAGGCCGCGGACATCCCCTCCGTCACGCTCCGGCCCGACCCCTCCTACCAGCAGCAGCCGTTCGAGGGCTGGGGCACCAGCCTGGCCTGGTTCGCCAACGTGACCGGCGGCTACCCGCCGGAGATACGGGACAGGCTCGCCGCCCTCCTCTTCGACGACGACGGCCTCGGCCTGAACATCGCCCGCTACAACGTCGGCGGCGGCAACGCCCCCGACGTCAAGGACTACCTGCGGGCCGGAGGCGCCGTCCAGGGCTGGTGGAAGGCACCCGACGGCACCACCCGCGCGGACACGAACTGGTGGAACGCCGACGACCCGGCCGACTGGAACGACGACGCCGACTCCACGCAGCGCTGGTGGGTCGATCGCATCAAGAACGACATCACCCACTGGGAGACCTTCAGCAACTCCCCACCCTGGTTCATGACGGTCTCCGGCTACGTCTCCGGCGGTTTCGACGCCACCGCCGACCAGCTCAGGACCGAGTCGGTCGACGACTACGCCGCCTACCTGGCCGGCGCCACCGAGCGGCTGGAGAAGGCGCACGGCATCAAGGTCAAGACCGTCGACCCGTTCAACGAGCCCAACACTCCCTACTGGAGCACCCGCCTCGGCACGGACGGCCGACCCGTCGGCGGCCGCCAGGAGGGCGCCCACATGAGCCCCGCGATGCAGCGCAAGGTGCTGCAGGCGCTGGCCCCGGCACTGCGCGCGGCGAAGACCCACGCCCGGATCTCCGCCATGGATGAGACCAACCCCTCGACCTTCGCGCAGAACTGGAGCGCCTACACCACCCAGGACCGCGACCTCGTCGGCCAGATGAACGTCCACACCTACGGCACCGGGCAACGCACCACCGTCCGCGACCTGGCCAAGGCGGCGGACAAGAAGCTCTGGATGAGCGAGGTCGAGGGCGACTGGGGCGACGGGCAGAGCTTCACGGACATGGGCCCCGGACTCGGCCTCGCCCAGCACATCGTCGACGACCTGCGCGAACTGGAGCCGCAGGCCTGGGTGTTCTGGCAGCCCGTCGAGGACTACGACAACATGAAGCCCGGCGGCGAGTCCGCCACCGGCGGCAACTGGGGCGAGATCCAGCTCCCGTTCAGCTGCACCTCCGCGGACACCCTCGGCACCTGCCCGATCCGCACCAACACCAAGTTCGACACGGCACGCAACTTCACCCACTTCATCAAGCCCGGTGACCGTCTGATCAAGGTCGACGACACCTCCAGCGCGGCCGCCGTGACCAAGGACGGCAGGGGCGCCTCGCTGGTGCACGTCAACAGCACCACCAGCGCACGCAGCGTCACCCTCGACCTGACGAAGTTCCGCAGCATCGGCCGCGGTGCCACCGTCACGCCGGTCGTCACCAGCGCCGACGGCAAGCTCGCCGTACGGGGCGCAGTCAGGGTCGAGGACGGCCGGGCCACCTTCACCGTGCCCGCCCAGTCCGTGACCTCCTTCGTCGTCAAGGGCGTCTCCGGGGTGGCGCAGGACGCGCCGCTGCTGCGCAAGGGCCACACCTACACCCTCACCGGGGTGCAGAGCGGCAAGGCGGTCACCGTCGCGGGCAACGGCACCAGCCTCGTCATCGGCACGCCCAGCGGCTCCACCGCCCAGCAGTGGCGGCTGAGCCAGGTACGCCCCGGCAGCGCGAGCGACGCCCGGTACGTCCTCACCAGCGCCGTGGACGGCAAGCGCCTCGCGGTCCGCGACAACGTCCCGGTCGCCGAACCCGACACCGGCCGGCGCGACGCGGCGACCGAATGGATCGCCTCGACCACCGGCGACGGCTCCTGGACGCTGGTCAACGCCGCCGACGGACGCCTGCTGGAAGTCGGGGGACAGGCGACCGGCGAGGGCGCCGCGGTCACCACCTGGCCGCCCAACTCCGGCTCCAACCAGCGATGGAGGGTCACACCTCTGACAGCTTCCGGCAGCTAGACCGTGTGTGCCACGACAGGCCCGGCCGTCCGTGCCGCCGCGCGGCGGCTGGGCCGCCCCTCCCGCAATGTGCGGGACGGGTGCCTCGACACCGACCGAAAGGGACTGACATGCGCCTGCCCAAGACCCGTCGCCGTGCCGCCGGCCGATGGGCGCCCCTGGTGACGGCCGCCGCTCTGGTCGCCACCGTCGGCGCGACCGCGACCGGCGCCCCCGCCGCCGCGGCCCCGCAGCAGAACACCGCCGAGTTCCGGGGCGTCAACTGGGCCGACCCCCGGGACAACTTCGCCGACGACCCCGTCGTCCTCTCCGGCCTGTCGACGTCGGACGACTACGCCCACACCTACGCCAAGGCCACCCGCGTGATCACGGCCTTCCGCGCCAACCTGGGTGCCAACACCGTACGACTGCCGATCAACCCGTACACCGTCAACGGCCCCTACTGGGACGCGTACCGAGGCGTCATCGACGCCGCCACCCGACAGGGTTTCAAGGTCATCGTCTCCTACTGGGAGGGAACCGGCGCCCGCAAGGACGGCCTGATCGACGACATCCGGACCTACCGGGCCATGTGGGACACCGTCGTCCACGCCTACGCCGACAACGCACGCGTCTACTTCGAGCCGATGAACGAGCCCCACGGCTACACCGACACCGAATGGGCCGACATCGCCGCGAACTGGCTGGCGACCTACCCCGACGTCCCGCGCGGGCGGGTCTTCGTCAGCGGAGCGGGCTACAACGACCACGTCACCACCGTGTGCGCCGACCCGCGTCTGCGCGGAACCCACCTGTCACTGCACCACTACGGGTTCTGGAAGAGTTACGCCACCTACGACCAGTGGGTCGCCGACCTCAAGGAACGCATCGGCGACTGTGCCGGCCGGACCGTCGCCGACGAGTTCGGCGCCCCCATGACGACCGGCCTGGACTACAACAAGGCCGACCCTTCCGACAACTTCGTCAACTACGTGCAGGCCGTCACCGACACCTTCCGCGAGCTCGGCATGGGTGCCGTCTACTGGCCGGGCCTGCGCACCGACGACACGTACACGCTGCAAAAGCTCGTCGGAGATCCCGAACGGCCCTGGCTCGCCACGACCAACCAGTCCGGAGCCGACCGGCTCGCCTGGGCCTGGGGCCGCGCCAAGCCCGTCACGCGCTGAGTCGCCGGCCTCACCCGCCACCGCATGGAGCACCAGCCGCGTCCCGCCGCCGCCCCCGTGGCGGGACGCGTGCCACGACCCTCACCGGAAGGAACCGCCCATGCCCCATCCATACCCCCGCCTCACCTGGACCGCGCGAGCGGTCCCGGGGGTGCTGATGTGCCTGCTCGCCCTTGCGCTCACAGCCGCACCGGCCAAGGCCGGGACCGCCGACGGCCCGCCGGCGGCAGCGCAGAACGGCGAGACCGCCGCAGACCGCGCGAAGGTCACGGAGGCCGCCGCCGCCCTCACCGTCCGGGACGCCGACGACGTCCGCGGCAACCTCCCCCTGCCCACCACCGGGCGCCACGGCACCCGCATCGCCTGGAAGTCGACCGACCCGAGGACCGTCACCCCCACGGGCGAAGTCCACCGCCCCGCCTACGGGGAGCCCACCCGCGCCGTGCGGCTGACCGCGACCGTGCGCCTCGGCGAGGCCCAGGCCAAGCGGGCCTTCGACCTGACCGTGCGCCCCCTGCCGAAGAAGGAGCCGTACGAGGGCTATCTCTTCGAGTACTTCACCGGCGAGGGCCGCTCCGACGGCGAGCAGATCCACTCCGCGGTCAGCCGCGGCAACGACCCCCTGCACTGGGACGAGCTCAACGGCGGCAAGCCCGTGCTCACCTCCACCCTCGGCGACAAGGGCGTGCGCGACCCCTTCGTCATCCGTTCCCCCGAGGGCGACAGGTTCTACCTCATCGCCACCGACCTGAGGATCTACGGCAACGGCAACTGGGACGCCGCCCAGCGCACCGGAAGCAAGTACCTGGAGGTGTGGGAGTCCACCGACCTGATCCACTGGTCCGACCAGCGCCACGTCAAGGTCTCGGACGACAGCGCCGGGAACACCTGGGCGCCCGAGGCGTACTGGGACGACAACCGCGGTTCCTACGTCGTCTTCTGGGCGTCCAAGCTGTACGACCCGGCCGACACCGCCCACACCGGCAACAGCTACAACCGCATGATGTACGCCACCACACGCGACTTCCGCACGTTCTCCGCGCCCCGCGTGTGGAAGGACCCCGGCTACTCGGTGATCGACTCCACCGTCATCAAGGACGGCGACACCTACTACCGGCTGACCAAGGACGAACGGAACAACACCTCCTCCACCCCCTGCAGCAAGTTCGTCATCGAGGAGAAGTCCACCCGTCTGCTGAACACCGACTGGGACTTCGTCTCGGAGTGCATCGGCAAGGGCGACGCCACCCACCCCGGCATCAGTCAGGGCGAGGGACCGACCGTCTTCAAGTCGAACACCGAGAACAAGTGGTACTTGTTCATCGACGAGTTCGGCGGCCGCGGCTACGTCCCCTTCGAGACCACCGACCTGGCCTCCGGGAAGTGGACGATGTCCACCGGGTACCAACTGCCCGCCAGCCCCCGCCACGGCACCGTCCTGCCCGTCACCCAGGCCGAGATGGACCGGCTGCGCGGCGTGCCGCAGCCCCTCACCGCGGACGAGCACGGACTCGTCGCGTCGTACCGCCTCGGCGGCAGCGGCACGCGCGTGCCGGACGACACCGGCCACGGCTACGACGCCGTCGTGCACGGTGACATCAGCCGCACCGCGGACGCCGCCGACTTCGGCGGCACCAACGGCTATGTCGCCCTGCCGGACAACCTGATGAACGGCCTGGACGCCCTCACGGTCTCCACCGAGGTGAACATCGACCCCGACCAGGCAACGCCCTACTGGCTGTGGGGGCTGGGCAACTCCGCCGACGGAAGCGGGAACGGCTACCTCTTCACGACCGGCGACGGCTACCGGACCTCCCTGACGACCGGCAACTGGAGCACGGAACAGACCGCGGGCACCCGGAACCTGCCGCGCGGCAGCTGGCACACCCTCACCTACACCCTCGGCGGCACAACGGCACGCCTCTACCTCGACGGCACCGAGGTGGCGCGCAACGACGCCGTCACCCTCCGCCCCGGCGACATCGGCGGCGGCCGGACCACCGCCAACCAGCTCGGCCGCTCGCTGTACGCGAGCGACAAGTACTTCAAGGGGTCGATGCGCGGCTTCTCCCTCTGGAACCGGGCCCTGAACGCCGACGAGGTGCGCGAACTGCCCGGCAACCGCACGGAGATCACCTCGGTCGACCTGGCCGCACTGAAGGTCCCCGCCGTGATCGACTCGGCCGCCTCCACGGTGCTGCTGCCGGTCAAGCCCGGGACCGACGTACGCCGTCTCGCGCCGCGGTTCGGCGTGGCGGGCACCAGCCGGGTGGAGCCGGCCAACGGCAGCGTCCACGACTTCACGTCCCCCGTGACCTACCGGGTCCGCGCGGCCGACCACACCGTGCGCACCTGGACCGTACGCGCCGAGGTGATGGGCAGCCCGTCCCTGCCCGGCTACAACGCCGACCCGAACATCGTGCGCTTCGGCGACACCTACTACATCTACGCGACCAGCGACGGCTACCCAGGCTGGAGCGGCTCCACGTTCAAAACCTGGTCCAGCAAGGACCTCGTCCACTGGACCGAGCACCCGGTGATCCTCGACCTGGGGCCCGACGTCGCGTGGGCGGACAGCAGGGCCTGGGCCCCCGCCGCGACCGAGAAGAACGGCAAGTACTACCTCTACTTCTGCGCCGACGCCAAGATCGGCGTGGCCGTCTCGGACAAGCCGACAGGACCCTTCACCGACTCCGGCAAGCCCCTCGTCGCCGCGAACCCCGACGGCGGCCAGGCCATCGACCCCGCCGTCTTCACCGACGACGACGGGCAGTCCTACCTCTACTGGGGCAACGGCAACGCCTACGTCGTACCCCTCAACCCCGACATGACCTCTTACGATCCGGCGAAGATCAAGCGCCTGACGGGCCTGGAGGGCTTCCGCGAGGGCCTGTTCATGCACAAGCGCGACGGCGTCTACTACCTGAGCTGGTCCATCGACGACACCCGCAGCGACGACTACCGCGTCGGGTACGCCACCGGCACCAGCCCACTCATGGACGGTCTGCGCAACCACGGCGTGATCCTCTCCAAGGACCCCACGCGCGGCATCCTGGGCACCGGTCACCACTCGGTGATCCAGATCCCCGGCACGGACGACTGGTACATCGCCTACCACCGCTTCGCGATCCCGGGCGGCGACGGCACCCACCGGGAGGTCACCATCGACCGGCTGCGCTACGCCCCGGACGGCCTCATCCGGAAGGTCGTCCCCACCCTGACCGGCATCGAACCGATCACACCCAGGACGACCACGGCCCCGGTCCGGTAGACCCTGCGCGACGGGCGGACCGGCCTCACCGGGTAGGGGAAGCCGGCCCACCCGTCGCGCAGTACGGCACAGGGCGCCCGGACGGCGTCGTGCGGCTGGCGAAGAGCCCAACGGGCGGCGGTACCAGCGGGGCAGGGGAGCAGCCCAGCCGGTGTCGTCGACCAGGCGACGTCGCGGGTTCGTTCCGCCCTGTCGACTTCGTAGTAGATCAACCCCAGCCCACTGACGGTGATTCGTCGATCACCGAGTACACGACAAGCGGTGGCTGCTGACCCCAGGGGGGCAAGGACACCGCACCCCTGGCGCACGAGCCACGCCTCCAGGACGTCGTCGTGCCGCGGCTCACGTTGAGCACCCGTGTCGCACCGTCACAGCCGGCGACGGGCCAAGGCGCAGTGTCACCGGCGGACCGGCATGGACTTCGAAGACGTCCGCGAGGCGTGCGTACCGCAAGATCCGCAGGAACTCCGGATCGTCGGAGATCAGCCGCAGCCTGCCCCAGCGGGCGAGAACACGGTTCCTCGCCCGGCACAGCACGCCCAGCCCGGAGCAGTCGATGAAGGACACCCCGCGCAGGTCGAGCACGACGTCGGGCCGGCAGCTCCCTGTCAGCTTGTCCAGACGCGCGGCCAGGGAGGGGGCCGCGAGCACGTCGAGCTCGCCACGGAGTTCCACCAGCGTCGTGCCACCGACGATGCCGAGACCGCGCTCTGGTGCGCCCGTGGGATGGGTTTCGTCCATAAGCAGAGACAACCGGGTAGCACAGGTCCCCCGAAAGGGCCGGTCGGCCCTACTGCTGGGCCATCAGGGCATGGAGGGCGCCTACCCGGCGCTGGGGTCCGTCGGCCTGGGACCAGGGCCGACCGGCCCAAGCGGCACGCCCACGGCCCGTGGAGGCTGGAGGCACGGGGCAACTTCCGCATCGCGGAGGAGAAGGATCGTCATGAAGGGTTACGTCTTCCACGCCCCCGGCCAGTCCTCCTGGCAGGATGTGCCGGACCCGGTCGTGAAGGAGCCGGCCGATGCGGTCGTACGGGTGGACTGTGTCACCATCTGCGGCACCGACCTGCGCACCGTACGGCCGGGTGACCGGGTCCTCGTCTCCTGCATCACCGTTTGTGGCCGGTGCCTCTACTGCCGCAGGGCGATGTACGGCCAGTGCCGGGGCGGTGGGGGCTGGATCCTCGGCCATCTGATCGACGGGACTCAGGCCGAATACGTCGTGCCCTTCGCCGACCTCTCCGTGCACCCGTTGCCCGAGACGCTCACCGACCGGGACGCGGTACTGCTCGCTGACATCTTCCCGACCGCCTACGAGGTGGGCGTTCTCAACGGGCGCGTACGGCCCGGCGACGCCGTCGCCGTCGTGGGTGCCGGCCCCATCGGCCTCGCCGCGATCGCCACCGCGCGGCTCTGCTCACCCGAGCGCATCATTGCCGTGGATCCGTCCGCCGCCCGCCGCGAGGCCGCCCGGCGTCTGGGCGACGCGGTCGCGGACCCGGCGGAGGCCCCCGAAGAGCTCACCGCACACCTGACGGACGGACTCGGCGCCGATGTCGTCGTCGAGGCCGTCGGCATACCGGAGACCTTCGAGCTGTGCACCCGCATGGTCCGACCGGGCGGATGCGTGGCCAACGTGGGCGTGCACGGCAAGCCCGCCACGCTGCACCTCGAAGACCTGTGGATCAAGAACGTGACCATCACCACCGGCCTGGTCGACACCCACTCCACGCCCACCCTGCTGCGCATGGCGGCGGCGGGCCGGCTGCCCACATCGGAGCTGGTCACCCACACCTTCCAGCTGGAGCGCATGGAGGAGGCGTACGACGTTTTCGGCCGGGCGGCGCAGAGCGGCGCGCTCAAGGTGGTACTCGGCGGGCAACCGCCCACGGAACTGGCTGTCCGCGCGGCCTGAGGAAAGGAAGTGAGCACCATGGGCGAGCAGCACATCGTGCCGGGCCCGGTGCGTGAAATCCCGTTGAGCGACCTCGGACGGCGCCTCGCACTGCGCCGTACCCAGCTCGGACTGACCCGGGAGGAGACGGCCGCCCGCGCGGGCATGGCCACGGGTTACCTGCGCCACCTCGAGGAGCACCCCGACGCGGTACCCAGCGCCGGCACGCTGCTTCGGCTGGCCGGAGTGCTGGAGACCACGGTGACCGAGCTGGCCGGAGGCAACGCCGAGCGGCCGCCGGGGCCCGGCAGGGCCGTCCGCGGCGCCGACCTCCGTCGGCTGGACGCCGAGGAGTGCTGGGCGCTGCTCGGCACCCACGGGGTGGGCCGGATCGCGGTGCCCACGGTCGAGGGACCGGCCATCGTGCCGGTCAACTACAGCGTCGTGGATGGCACCGTCGTCTTCCGTACCGGCCCGCACGCGACACCCGCCCGGGCGGCGGGCCGCCGGGTCGCCTTCGAGGTCGACCGCATCGACGAGGCGTTCAGCCGCGGCTGGAGCGTCCTCGTGCGGGGTACGGCTCGGGCGGTCACCGACCCCGACGAGGTGCGCCGGCTGGCCGAGCGGGCTCACGGCGAGCCCTGGGCCGGCGGAGACCGCCCGCTGTGGCTGCGCATCGACGCGACCGGCATCAGCGGACGCCGGATCACGGTCTGACGGACGGCCGCCAGGTCAGAGACGGACACCGCATGTACCGACGAATTTCGTGAACTGGACCGGCAGGAATGTCTCCGGCTGACGGCGAAGGTGCCCGTCGGCCGCATCGTCCACACCCGGGGCGCGCTGCCCGCCGTCCTCCCGGTCGACTTCTGTCTGGACGCCGACGGGACGGTCGTGTTGCCCACCTCCGCCGCGTCGGAACTCGTGCGCGCGGTCGACGGCACCGTGGTCGCGTTCGAGGTCGACGAGATCGACGTCGCCCGGCAGAGCGGCTGGAGCGTGGTCGTCACCGGAGCGGCCTCGGTGGTCACGGATCCCGCCGAGCACGAGCGCCTGGTGCGCACCGGCCCGTGGTCCTGGGTGCCCTCGGGGCAGGAGGTCTTCATCCAAGTCTCGTCGGAACTGGTGACGGGCGCGTGAGCTCGTCGGCGGCCGCACCATGTACGGCCTGGACAGCACGTGAGGGCGGATTCCCCTCCGCCCTAGGGGCCGTTCGGCCCTGCTCGGCCCTGTCGGGTACCCGGCGCGCGGAAGAGGGCGGTGCCCCGAGACGCCGGGTGGTCGTGCTCTCGGCGTCCTGGTCCGGGTCGAACGTCTGCTGTCCGGAAGCCGCCGGCAGGACGGAGATCCGGGCAGCAACCGGTGTGGTCGGTGCCTGCTGTGACGGGGCGGAGCGGTGGGACGGGTGCCACCGCGGTGTGGTGTCTTTCAGACCGGGCTCGGTCTTGCCCCGCTCGCCGCCTGCGGTGACCGCGTCCACAACCAGTCGAGGGCCAGGTCGGCGACCGCCGCCAGGGCCGGGACCCCGGTCAGCAGGTGGGTGGCGCCCGGGACCACGGCGATCCGGTGCTCGCAGCGCATCCAGTCGACGGCGAGTCGACTCAGGCCGAGCACACGGGTGTCGAGCGACCCCACGACGAACAGGACGGGCACGCGCACACCGGCAAGCGCGGCCGGAGAGGCGAGGTCGGGACGCCCGCCACGTGACACGATCGCGAACAGGCCCGGAGCCACCGCCTCCAGCGCGGCCGCCGCTCCCGTGTCGGCGGCGAGATACGCATACGGAAGCCCGGTCTGCCTGTGCAGCCACAGGGCGGCAGAGCGCAGACGGCCGGCCAGCAGCGCCACATCGAAGACGTCGTGACGGCAGCTCGCCTCGTCCTCGGTGAGCAAGTCCGTCACCATGGTGCCGAACCCGGCCCGGCGCAGCGCTCGGGCGAGATACCGGTCGGCCGGAGTGCCGGGTCCCCCTGGAGCCAGAACCACCACGGCCCGGTCGGCGTCGGCCAGACTGAGCCGCGCGGCCAACCGAACCCGACCGGCGAGCACCTCGATGGCCGAGCCCTCATCGGCCGACGTGATCGGTGCCCCCAAGTCCTGCTCGGGGCCTGGGAACTGGGCTCGGTCCGGTTGGTCTGTCCGGATCAACCGCGGACGCGTACTGTCATGGGAACGCATTCGGGCACCTCCTCGTTCTTTCCGCGGCGCCTGCGTGCACGTGCACCGGCCTCGCACGGCTCACCCCGTCCGTCAGGGAGGGCGTCAGACTTCTGCCGGCCCCAAAGGCGTATCGGCGCCGCCATCGGTACAGTGACGTCGGCCGGCTGCTGAGCACGACGGCGAGGACACCGGCGTCGAGTAACACGCCCATCCGCACAAGAGCGGTGATCATGCCGTTGCCTCCGGTTCGTCGCCGCCCTGGTCCAGCCGGAACGGCGGCCAGACGCTGTCAGGTCCGGCGGGACGCGGCGGGCTCCTCCAACTCGAACCGCACGTCCACGACTCCTTCCACGGCCCTCACCAGGCGCGCGGCGACCGGCACCAGGGTTCGGTCGCGCACCCGTCCGGCGAGCACTACGACGCCGTCGCACACCGTCACGCGGACCGCGGACGCCGGAGAGGGCAGGAGAGAGGCGATGACCTCACGCCGTATCTGCTCGGCGATGTCTTCGTCGTTCCGCAGGAACCCTTTCAGCAGGTCGGATCGGCTGACGATCCCGATGAGCCGGCCGGAGCCGTCGACGACGGGCAGCCGCTTCACGCGGGCTCGCGCCATGATGCGGGCGGTCTGGGCGAGCGTGGCGTCCTCGGTCACGGTCAGGGCGGGCGAGGTCATCAGCTCCTCGGCGGTCACGGATCCGGCCTTGGCGAGGTCGGACAACCGGCGCAGCTGGGTGTGGCGGTCCGGGTCACTGTCGCGGAACTCCTCCTTCGGCAGCAGATCCGCCTCCGAGACGATCCCGAGGACCCGTGCGGAGCCGTCCAGTACGGGTAGCGCGCTGACCCTGCGCTCCTGCAGCGTGCGCACGACGTCCTTGAACGCGGTGCCGGTGCCGACGGTAACCACGGCGCGGGTCATCACGTCCCCGACCACGTGCGGGGCGTCTGTCGCGGTCATCGCATGCCTCCGCTGCCGTAGGGCGCGTACAGGTCGAGGAGCTTGGTGCGGGCCGTGCGCAGCCGGTGCGCGACGACCTCGCCCACCCACTGTGCGATGCTCCGGCCGAACTCCGGGTCTTCGGCGCACATCGCGTGGACGAGCGTCGCGTCGAACTCATGGGCCCGCACCGGAGTCGCGGCCTGCGCACCCAGGTGCCAGACGTGCGGGGCGAACAGCCAGGACCAGCCGACGAGTTCGTTGTGGCCGAGGGAGTCGATGACGGCCGCCCGGCGGCCCGGCACCCGCATGTCGAGGTCGATCGTGCCGGTCCGGATGATCCAGAAGCGGTCGGCGTGACCGCCCTCCTGGAAGAGGCGGGTGCCCATCGTGAACGCCACCTCGCGGGCGGTCTCCATGAGCATCTGCCGGTGCTCGGCAGGCAGCGCCCGCGGCAACATCGTGGTGAGGGGAGCGTTCATGGCGCGCCTCCGGGAAGCGGATGGACCGGTCAGCTCCAGGTTGGGCCGTCGGCGCCGGCTGGGCCATGGGCCACCCGGCCCTTTGGCCGGGCCACCCGGCTTCGGCGGCTGCCTGCCCGACTAGACGGGCCCGAGGGCGGCACTGCGTCCCGGTTCGTCGAACGCACGGCACGCCAGCCGTGAAGGGCGTCCCGGACGCCGCCGTACGACACGGCCGCCTCCGGGATCCTCGTCCGCCCGGCCGGCTCTCTCGCCTCAAGACCCCTGCCTCGCCCACCGACCTGGGCCTGCCCCTGCCCAGGTCGCGACCGCGTCAGGGGCGGCGGGACGCCACCGATCCGTCGGCTCCCGGTCCCCAGGGGCCGTGACGGTAGGGCCGGTCGGCCCACACGGGGGACCTGCGGCCCCTGCGGAAGCCGGGGAGGGGCGAGGAGCCTGGAAACACAACCCCCGATCAGGAGGCACCCATCATGGTCCCCAGTGTTGTCGCAGGACTCGACGGCTCGCACGAGAGCCGCGCCGCGGCCGAATGGGCGGCGCGTGAGGCGAAGCTGCGCGGTCTGCCGCTGAAGATCGTGCACGTCTGGGAGCCGATGCCCGAGCCCCTGGCGCAGGCACACCTGCTGGGCAAGGAGACGGAGGCCCACTGGCGGGAGCGTGTTCCCCGGGAGGCGGCCGACGGCATCAAGCTGCGCCATCCCGGCGTCGAGATCACCATGCAGCAGATCTCCGGCCGGGCCGGCGAGGTACTGCCCGAGGTGGCCGAGGACGCCGAACTGCTGGTGCTCGGCTCGCGCGGCATGAGCGGCGCCGGCGGCTTCCTCGTCGGATCGGTCGGCCATGCGGTGATCACGCACACCGAGACGCCCGTCGTCCTCGTGCGGGCCGGTGAACAGGCCGCCGACGAGCACGAGCCGGACCCGGCCGGGATCCCGTCCGCCGCCACCCGCTTCCAGCCGGTCGTCGTCGGCATCGACATCAGCGGCTCGGCGGACGCCGTGCTCGCCTTCGCTTTCGAGGAGGCCGACCGCCGGGGCGCGGGCCTCGAGGTCGTCCACGGCTGGAGCATCCCGCCGTACTACGTGTACGGCCTCGCCGCCGACCCGGAGTGGCACGACGAGATCTCGCGCCAGGAGGCCGCGCGGCTCACGGAGGCGCTGAGCGTGTGGCGCCGCAAGTATCCCTCCGTGGACGTGGTCGCACAGTCACGCCTGGGCAGTGCAGCGGACCACCTGGTCGACGCCGCCCGTGGGGCCTCTCTCGTCGTCGTGGGCCGCCACGTCCGGCGGCGGCCCTTCGGCGCCCACATCGGCCCGGTCACGCACGCCGTCCTGCACCACGCCACCGCCCCCGTCGCCGTCGTCGCGCACGACTGAGCCACCACCTCCGAGGAAACACACCGTGAAGGCGGCAGTCGTCCGAACGCTTGGCCGGCCCCTGGTCATCGAGGAGCGCCCCGACCCAGAGCCCGGTCCCGGCCAGGTCCGGGTACGTCTGGAGGCATCGGGGCTGTGCCACACCGACATCCACGCCGCCCATGGTGACTGGCCCGTCAAGCCGAACCCGCCGTTCGTTCCCGGCCACGAGGGCGTCGGCCTGGTCGAGAAGCTGGGCGACGGTGTCACGCACCTCACGATCGGGCAACGGGTCGCCGTCCCGCGGCTCGGCTGGGCCTGCGGGCGCTGCGAGCACTGCCTGTCCGGCTGGGAGACGCTGCGTGAGCAGCAGATCAACACGGGATACGGCTGCGACGGCGGGTATGCCGAGACGATGCCGGCATGGGCGGACTTCGCGCAACCGGTGCCTGACGGAGTCAGCGCCTTCGACGCCGCTCCGTTGACGTGCGCCGGCGTCACCACCTACAAGGCCCTGAAAGTCGCCGGCGTCGCCCCGCGCAGCTGGTGGCGATTTCCGGCGTCGGCGGGTTCGGCCACCTCGCCGTGCAGTACGCGAAGATCGCCGGCGCCACGGTCGCCGCCGCCGACGCCGGCCTGCGGCGCGGTGGCAAACTGGTGATGGTGGCGCTGCCCGCACATGGCACCGTTCCGGTCCCGATCTTCGACACGTCCTGAACGGCACGTCGGTGATCGGCTCGATCGTCGGCACACGTCAGGACCTCGCGGAGGTGTTCCGGCTGCACGCCGCGGGCCGCACCGATGTCATCTACGAGACCCGCCCGCTGACCGCCGTCGATGACTGCATCGACGAGGTGCTGCGGGGCCAGGTCAAGGCCCGGATCGTCTTCGATCCGGGTGCCGGAGGGTGAGGGTCGTGGAACTTCCTGTCGTCGTCGGAGTGGACGGGTCAGAGGCGAGTCTGCGCGCCGCCGAGTGGGCGGCGGACGAGGCCGTGCTGCACGCCTTGCCGCTGCGGGTGGTGTACGCCTCTCTGTGGGAGCGCTACGAGGGAGCGGGCATCGCCGATGATGTCGGCAAGCCCCCGGAGGAGGCACTGGCCGAGGATGTCGTGGACGCGGCCGCACGGCGCGCCCGGCAGCGGCAGCCCGACCTGAAGGTGACCACTGACGTGTTGCCGGAGGAGGCGGAGTACGCCCTCGTGCGCGAGGGCCGCAACGCGGCGCTGGTTGTCGTCGGCGCACGCGGCCGGGGCGGCTTGACCACGTTCCTGCTCGGGTCGGTCAGCCTGAGCGTCGCCGGTCACGCCGACTGCCCGGTGGTGGTGCTGCGCGGCAGCCATGACAACCAGGCCCGTACGGCGGTCCGCGGGCGGGTCGTGGTGGGCGTGGGGGAGGGCCACGAGGCGGCGGCCGTGGTCAGGTTCGCCGCTGAGGAAGCCCGGCTGAGGGGAGTGCCGCTCGAGGCCGTGCGGGCCTGGCGGTGCCCTGCCCACGAGACCACCGATCTCCCCTTGCCTGCCGGTGAGCCCGCCAGGGTGCACGAACAACGTGCCGCGGACGTAGTGGAGGCGGCGCTGGCCGCTGTCCCGCCGGAGGTCCGAGTGCACTGCCGCACGGCCGAGGGCCATGCCCGGCGTGTCCTGGAGGCCGCGTCCGGGAACGCCGACCTGCTCGTGGTCGGCTCCCGGCGCCGCCATGGCGAGGGCGGGCTGCAGCTGGGCCGGGTCGCGCACGCCGTGCTGCACCAATCCGCCTGCGCCGTGGCCGTCGTCCGGCACGCCTGAGACGGTTCGCAGGCGCGCCGCGTGCTCGGCGACGTACGTTCGTGACGCGGGCGGCGGCGGCTCGTATCCGGTGGTTGGGGGCCGGGCACCGAGTCGAGCAGGTGTCGATCATGTTCCGCAGGGCCCGCCGATCGTCGTCGCTCCCGGCGAAGTACTTGTGGGTCCGGTTGGCCATGCCCGTCCGCCTTCCCGGGCCTGGCCACCATCCCATGCAGGGCCGACCGGCCCCCTGCCACCGCCGTACAGCCCATGGGCCCGCGTCCCGGCATGCCGGACGCTCGAAGTGCAGGAATCCGGACCAGGAAAGGAGGCGGATCGCCATGGCCGCGAATGTGCTCGTCACCTATGGGACGACGAACGGATCCACCGCACGGATCGCCGATACGGTCGCCGACGTTCTGCGCAAGGAAGGACTCACGGTCGAGACCGCTCCGGCGGGGACGGTCCGGGACGTGACACCGTATGACGCCGTGGTCGCAGGCGGTGCCCTGTACGCCGGACGCTGGCACAAGGACGCCCGCCGGTTCGTGCGCCGAAACCGGCGCGCCCTGTCCGAACGCCCCGTGTGGCTGTTCAGCAGCGGCCCGCTGGACCCGTCCGCGTCCGAGCGGGACATTCCGCCCGTGCCCGGCGTACGGCGGATCATGGACCGGCTCGACGCACGGGAACACGTCACCTTCGGCGGCTGCCTGGAGGAGGGTGCCAAAGGACGCGTCGCCGGGATGATCCTGCGCGGCGGAAAGGGCGGTGACTTCCGCGACTTCGCCCGCATCGAGGAGTGGGCGGCCCGGGTCGCCGCGGAGATGAGAGGGGTCCGTGTCGGCTGACGCCGCGGCGCGCACAAGGGGGTTCCGGCAGCGGTAGAGCGGCTGCCGGGCCCCCTTCTCGGGCCGGCACTGCCCCGCCGCACAGGTACCGAGAAGGATCGATGGTGGAGCCACTCAGGGACGACCGGGCAGACTTCACGGCGCCACGGGACACGACTATGACGATCTCCGGGAGCCCGCTCCGTTCTCTTGCGCCCATGTCGCACGGGCCGTCCGGATCCTGTCCGCGGGGACTGTCGGCCGTGGTCGTCGGCGAGACACAGTCGTGCAGCAGCTCCACGACGCCCTCGGAACGTTAACTGCGTGCCAGAAGCCGGCAGGTGCCGGACCGTTCTTCTCGTTGCCGGGTGACAGACCGGCCCCGCGCAGCCGGGCCGATGGTCCCGGGGATCCGGGTAGTTCGGCCCTACTTCCGCACGACAGCCCGCCGGAATGATCGACGCGACCGCCGGATCCGTCCGGCGGTCGCGTCGCGACGGTGAGAGCCGTCCCCTGACGTACACGCACCCGGAGGAGTCCCATGCTTACGCCCGAGTCGGCCGCTGTCGTCCGCGCCACCCTGCCCGCCGTCGGCGGAGCTCTGGACGAGATCACCCGGCGCTTCTACGGCGCCATGTTCGCCGAGCAGCCCGAGCTGCTGGACGGGCTGTTCAACCGCGGCAACCAGGCCAGCGGCGAACAACGCCGCGCGCTGGCCGGATCCATCGCCGGCTTCGCCCAGGCGCTGCTGGCCGACCCCGACGCCCGCCCGGACGCGCTGCTCGCACGCATCGCTCACAAGCATGCCGCGCTGGGCGTCACCGAGGACCAGTACACCATCGTGCACAAATACCTTTTCCGGGCCATCGGCGACGTCCTGGGCGATGCGGTCACGCCGGAGGTGGCCGCCGCCTGGGACGAGGTGTACTGGCTGATGGCCGGCGCCCTCATAGCCCAAGAGGCCCGCCTGTACCAGCAGGCGCAGGTCGACCCGCGCAAGCCCTGGCGCCAGTGGACCGTCGTGGAGCGACGGGAGGAAACCCCGGACGCGGCGTCCTTCCTGCTGCGCCCAGCCGACGCAGGCCCGCTGCCCGAAGCCGGAGCCGGCCAGTACGTGAGCGTCCGCGTGGTCATGCCCGACGGGACGCACCAGACCCGTCAGTACAGCCTGTCCAACGCTCCCGGCGAAGACGTTCGGCGTATCACCGTGAAGCGGCTGGCGAGCCTCGCCGGCGCTCCCGAGGGCGAGGTGTCCAACCAGCTCTACCGCACGGTACGAGCGGGTGACGAACTCACCCTGTCCGCCCCGTTCGGAGACGTGGTGCTGGATGCCGCGGACACCCCGTTGGTGCTGGTCTCCGCCGGCATCGGCTGCACCCCGATGGTCGGCATGCTCGGTCATCTCGCCGCCACGGCCCCGACCAGGCCGGTGTGGGTCCTGCACGCCGACCGCACTCCGGCCGATCACGCCCTGCGTGCCGACACCCGCCGCCTGGTGGCACAGCTGCCCCAGGCACACACGGTGTTCTGGTACGAGCAGGACGCAACGCAAGAACCCGGCTCGCGTCAGGGCCTGATGAACCTCGACGGCCTGAGTCTGCCCGTCGACGCCGACGTCTACCTGTGCGGCCCGCTGCCGTTCATGCAGGCCGTCCGCAGCCAGCTACTCCGGATGGGTGTCCCCGCCCGTCGTATCCGCTACGAGACCTTCGGCCCGGACCTGTGGCAGGCCCAAGCGGACCGGGTGGACGCTTAGGAACCGGATGCGGACGCGTTGGCCGAGGGCGTCGCCAGGCACGTGTGACGCCCGGGTGGAGCGTCGTCGTCACCGGACGGGCGACCGTCATCGACGATCCCGCCGCGCGGGATCGTCGGGTCCGGACCGGTCCGCAGCCCCGGGCCCCGTCGGCCGACGGGGCGTTTATCCGGATCGATACCGAGTTGGTCACCGGACGTGAGGTGGTGGGAGGGCGGACCCTCTGCGGAGTGGACCTTGCGCCGTGAGAAAGCAGGGCCGATCGGCCCTGGTCTTCGGCCCCCGGGAGGGTAAGGATCGTCAAGGAGGTCCGGCTACGTGACAAGGAGCAACCGATGGCGGAGCGAGAGCAGGCGGGCCCCGACAACCCGATCCGGGTCTTCCTCCTCGACGATCATGAGGTCGTACGCCGGGGAGTGCACGACCTGCTGAACGACGAGCCGGACATCACGGTGGTCGGCGAGGCGGCCACCGCCGAGCAGGCCCTGGTGCGCGTCCCCGCCCTGCGCCCCGACGTCGCGGTCCTCGACGTCCGGCTGCCGGACGGCGACGGCGTGACCGTGTGCCGGGAGCTGCGGTCGAACATGCCGGACCTGGCCTGCCTGATGCTGACGTCGTTCGACGACGAGGAGGCCCTGCTCGACTCGATCATGGCCGGCGCGTCCGGGTACGTCCTCAAACAGATCCAGGGGTCGGACCTGGTCTCGGCCGTGCGGACGGTCGCCCGTGGCCAGTCACTGCTGGATCCGAGCGCGACCACCAAGCTCATGGCCAGATTGCGGGGCGGGCAGCAACAGCAGGCCGAGCCGGATGCCCTGCCCGGACTGACCGAGCGAGAGCGGGAGATCCTGGCCCTCATCGGCGAGGGGCTCACCAACCGGCAGATCGGCCAGCGGCTGTACCTGGCGGAAAAGACGGTGAAGAACCACATCTCCCGTCTGCTCGCCAAGCTCGGTGTCGAACGCCGGATCCAGGCAGCCGTGATCGCCACCCAGGCCCAGGACCGCCTGCGCGCCGACGGGCGCTGAACGCACCACCGGCCGCCGAGGGGCAGGAGGCAGGTCCGTCATGCCCCTGCCAGGAGGTGCCCGGTGACCATGTCCGACTCGATCCGTACGAACATTCCGCGAGTTCGACGCGGTCGCCCGCTCCGGCTGGAGTGTCGTCGTGACCGGCCGGGCCGGCCTCGTGAGTCGAGTCGGCCGTCCTCTGCGTCGGCACAAGGCGTTGCTCGCCGCCATCCCGTATCGTCCCTTTGTCGGGGCCGTTACCGTGAAAGCTGGGCGGGGCCTTTTGCGCAGGGCAAGGGGGCGGGAGGCACAGGTGGGAAGCTCCGAGGGTGTCGGCGAGGGACGAGTCGTGCGGCTGCCGCAGTTGCGGCTGGACGAGCTGCTGGAGGAACTGCAGGCCCGCCTCGAGGCGGCCCGCGACACCCAGGACAAGGTGCACAGCCTGCTGGAGGCGGTGCTCTCGGTCGGCCGTGAACTGGAGCTGGAACAGGCGCTGCGCAGCATCGTGGAGGCCGCGGCCGTTCTGGTCGACGCCGAGTACGCGGCGCTGGGCGTGATCGGTTCGGGCGGCGAGCGGCTCTCGGCGTTCATCACCCACGGGGTCAGTGACGAGGAGATCGCCCGCATCGGCCCCTTTCCCGAGGGCCACGGCATTCTCGGGGAACTGATCCGCCATCCCGAGCCCCTGCGGCTGGGAAAGCTCTCCGAGCATGCGGCGTCGTACGGCTTCCCGCCGAACCACCCGCCGATGAACAGTTTCCTGGGCGTGCCCATCCGCGTGCGTGACCAGGTGTTCGGCAACCTGTACCTGACCGAGAAGCGGGGCGGGCTGCAGTTCGACGAGGACGACGAGTCGGTGCTGTCGACGCTGGCCGTGGCAGCGGGCGTGGCGATCGACAACGCCCGTCTGTATGAGGAGTCGAAGCTGCGCGAGCGCTGGCTGGTGGCGAGCGCTGAGATCAGTGCCGGCCTGATGTCCGGGGCGGGCCAGCACGAGGTGCTCGGGCTGATCGCGGAGCGGGCGCGGGAGATCACCGGCGCGGCGCTCGCCGCCATGGCGACCCCTGTGAAGGACACCGGCACCCTCGCTGTCGAGCTGGCCATCGGCCAGGAGGCCGACGCACACCGTGGGCTCGTGCTGCCGGTCGAGGGAAGCCTCACCGGACAGGCTTTCGTCCTCGGTGCACCCGTGAGCAGCCCGGACGTCTCGCGGGACGACCGGGTCACGACGGGTCCGCCGCGCTTCGCCGGCCTGGGCCCGGCCATCGCCGTGCCGATCGGCCGGCAAGACCGCGTCCGCGGTGTGGTCCTGCTCGCCCGGGAGACGGGAGCGAGTGACTTCTCCGACAGGGAGACGGAGCTGCTGAAGGGTTTCGCCGCGCAGGCCGCCGTCGCGATGGAGCTCGCGGAGCGCCGCCGGGACGCCGAGCAGATCACCCTGCTGGAAGACCGGGACCGGATCGCCCGGGACCTGCACGACCTGGCCATCCAGCGGCTCTTCGCGACGGGCATGACGTTGCAGAGCACCGGCCGCTTCATCCAGCACGCGGAGGCCTCGGAGCGGGTGCGGCGGGCCGTCGACGACCTCGACCAGACCATCAAGATCATCCGCTCCACCATCTTCGGCCTGCGGACCCACGACGACGAATCGGCACCCGGGCTGCGGGCCCGTGCGGTCCGGGTGGCCGGCGAGGCGACACCGGTGCTGGGCTTCGCGCCCAGCGTCCGGATGGAGGGCCTGCTCGACACCCACGTGCCGCCGGAGACCGCCGATCAGGTCGTGGCCGTCCTCTCCGAGTCCCTGACCAACATCGCGCGGCACGCTGCCGCCGACCGCGCCGAAGTGGTGCTGGAGACCGACGGCGACGAGGTACGGCTGACGGTCACCGACAACGGCGTCGGTATTCCGCCCGAAGGCCGCCGCAGCGGTCTGGGCAATATGGCGGAACGGGCGCGGAATCTGGGCGGCGACATGGAGATCAGCAGCCCGGAAGGCGGGGGAGCCAGGCTGGTCTGGCACGTGCCCCTGAAGGAGTCGACGGCGCCGTCCGGGAACTAGGTGTATTGATCACGAGCGTTGTTGACAGCTCCGGGGCCTGATCATGGCGCGAAGACCTCCGGTGTGGTGGAGCTGTCCAGGACTGCACCGCACGGAGGTCTTCGTGACCCACCGTAATGCCCGGCTGACCGTTCACGGCAGGCGGTTGTTGATCGAGCGCGTCTGCTCGGGCCGGCCCGTCGCACACGTCGCAGCCGAGATGGGCATCTCGCGGCCCACCGCCCACAAGTGGCTGCGCCGCTGGAGGCAGGAGGGAGAAGCCGGCCTGCACGACCGTTCCAGCCGGCCCCCCCATGCCCCTGCCACCGCAACATGCCAGAGCCGATATCCGCCTGGCCAGCCCCTACTAGGTGGTCCCACAGGGCGGCTCGTAGGGCAGCTGGAGAAGGTATCGGCTCCATTGCAGGCGGTTCAGGGCGCCGGAGCTCCCGGCGCAGATACGGCTGATGGCGGACTCGATGTTCAGGTCCCAGAGCGTGGCCACGCCGTCGTCGGTGGTGGCGGCCAGTGTGTGCCCGTCGGGGCTGAACGCCAGCACGGCGACGGCTCCGGTCTCCACGGTCAGCGGCCGGCCGATGAGGGTGGGGTGGTCGGGATCGGTGACGTTCCACAGGTTGATGGTGCCGTTGCTGGTGTGGCCGGCCGCTGCGAGGGTGTGGCCGTCCGGGCTGAACGCCACGGACCACAGGCTGCCGCCGGGTACGGTCAGGGGACTGCCTCTGCGCGTGAGGTGGTTGGGGTCGGTGGCATTCCACAGGGTGACGGTGCCGCGGCTGTTGCCGGTGGCGAGCGTGCGGCCGTCCGGGCTGAACGCCACCCAGGTGCTGGTGCCGGTCGGCTGCTCGATCGGCGCCCCGATGCGGACCCCGGGGTCCGTCGTACTCCACAGTCCGACCTCGCGGTTGCTGCCGTCGCCGCCGGCCGCCAGCGTCGTGCCGTCGCGGCTGAACGCCAGGGACAGGACGGACTTCGTGCGGTCATTGGAGATGCCGGGCTTGGCGACAGGGTGTACGGGGTCGCTGACGTCCCACAGGGCGATGGTGCCACGCGAGGGGTCGTCGCCGGCCGCGGCCAGTGTGTGGCCGTCGGGGCTGAACGCCAGCGCGAAGACGGTCCCGCCAGCCCCGGTGAGGGGCTCACGAAGGCGAACGGGATGGTTGAGGTCGGCGGTGTTCCACAACGTGACGGTGCCGCCGCCGTCGCCTGCGGCCAGGGTGCGCCCGTCCTGGCTGAACGCCACGGCGTCGACCGGCTTCTTCGGGCCGGTGAGCGGGTCACCGCGCGGCGCGGGGTGGTTGGGATCGGCGGTGTTCCACAGCGAGACGGTGTTGTTCTGGTTTCCCGCGGCCAGGGTGCGCCCGTCGGGGCTGAACGCCACGGATGCCACATTGCCGCCGGCGCCGATGATCCGGGTCGGCGGCAGGTTCCACAGATCGACGTTGCCGTCGGCGTTCCCCGCGGCGAGGGTGCGACTGTCCGGGCTGAACACCACGTCGGTCACCGTGTCGCCGGGTCCGGTCAGCGGCCGGCCCAGAGGGACGATGACCGCGGGGCGGCTGACGTTCCACAGATGGATGGTGTGGTCGGCGCTGCCGGCCGCCAGGGTGTGACCGTCCGGGCTGAACGTCACCGACATGACGGCCTGGGCGGGACCCGTCAGCGGCTTGCCCAGGGGGGCGGGGTGGCCGGGGTCCGCGAGCTTCCACAGGTGGACCGTGTTGTCTTTGGATCCGGCGGCCAGGGTACGGCTGTCGGGGCTGAACGCCAGGGAGATGACGGGATGCCCGGCTTTCAGGGAACGGCCGCGGCCGGGGTGGGCCGGGTCGGTGGTGTTCCACAGGCTGATGGTGCCGGCGTCGTCATCGCATGCGGCGGCCAGGGTGTGGCCGGTGGGGCTGAACGCGATGCGACTGGAGAAGACGTCGGGGCAGTCGAGGTTCAGGGGCGCTCCCGCGGGCTTGACGTCGTCGGGGTGGGTGACGTTCCACACGCTGACGAGTCCGGCGTGCCATCCGGCGGCCAGGGTACGGCCGTCGGGACTGAACGCCAGCGATTCGATGGAGGCCGCGGCGTCCCAGCCCTGAATGGCGGGACTCTTCGGCCGGCCGAGCAGGACGGGGTGGCTGGGGCTGGTCAGGCTCCACAGGTCGACGAATCCGCCGGAACCGGCGTCGCCGTTGTGGCTGGTGTGGCCGCCGACGGCCAGCACCCGGCCGTCCGGGCTGAACGCGAGCGACAGGATCGAGTTGACGGAACGGTCCACGGGCACGGGTCGGCCCAGCGCCACCGGACGGCCGGGATCGGAGACGTCCCACAGCCGGACCAGGTTCTGGTAGACGTTCCCCGCCGCCAGCATGTGCCCGTCGGGGCTGTAGGCCACGGTGTACACCGTGCCGCGCGGGCCGGGAAGCCGGGTGTCCAGCGGCGTGTTCTCGGTCGAGAGGAGCCGGGACGCCGCCTCCGAGGTCGGGTCCATGCGGTAGGCGGTCAGCGCGAGTTGAGCGGACAGCGAGGGATCGGTCGGCGCCAGTTGCAGGGACGCGGAGGTGACGGCGGCGTTGATGGCCTGGTCGCGGGCGCGCAGGGCCTGAGCGGCGGCGGTCCGGGCCTCGGACTCCTGCCGGAAGGCGAACACCGCGGCCAGCGAGGCGACCACGGCCAGGGTGGTGATGGTGGCGACCGCAGCGCGCCGGAGTCGTTGCCCGCGCCGCTGGTGGTGGCGGGCGGCTGCCAGAAATGCCCTGGCGGCGCCGCTGAGTTCCGGCCCGTGCGTTTCGGCCCAGGCGAGAGCGGTCTCCAGGCGGTTGCCGCGGTACAGCGCGGCTGCCTCCCGGCCGGCCTGTTCCCAGAGCGCGGCCGCCTCTTCCAGATCCTGTCGTACGAGGTTCCCGTTGCGGTCGTGCTCGATCCAGTCCCGCAGCCGGGGCCAGGCGCGGATGAGCACCTCATGTGTCATCACCACCGTCTCCTGGTCCCGGGTCAGCAGCCGGCCACGGGTGAAGTCGTCCAGGACTCTGACGGCCGCTTCCCGCTCCGGCGCATGACGCAGCAGCTCGTCGTACCGGACGCGCCGGCGGCTGTCGTCGGCGTCGCGTCCCACGATGACGAGCCGCAGGAACACCCACCGTGCGGCCTCGTGACACGGCGGCGGCAGGGTGTCGTAGAGCCTGTTCGCCGTGGTGGCGATGGCGCCCTGGATGCCACCGGTCACGCGGTATCCGTCCACGGTGAGCGTGTGGCCGTGGCGCTGCTGCCAGGTGGCCCGCAGCGCGTGTGCGAGCAGCGGCAGCCGGCCCGTGGTGCTCGCGCCGACCGGCCCCCCGACCGCGCCCAGGTCCGCCAGCAGCACTTCGACCAGGCCGTCTTCGACGTCGAGGCCCACGTTGCCGGCCGGGCGGCGGATGGCGTCCTTGAGTTCGTCCTCCGTCATCGGCTCCAGCAGGACCGGTCCGGCCTGGAGCGCCGCCCGGAGCTGCGGATGGGCCGTGCACGCGGCATAGAAGTCCGCGCGTACTCCCAGCACCACGACCGCACCGCCCGTGGACCGGGCCAGACGGTCGAGCACGTCGATGAACCACTGCCGTTCGGTCTCGTCGCCGCAGGCCGTGAAGATCTCCTCGAACTGGTCGACCACGACGACCAGGCCAGCGGAGGAGGACTCCCCGGTGGGCGGCGGATCGCCGGCTCCGGTGATCTCACGCAGCTCGGCGAGGCACCGTGCGGGATCGGCCCGCCAGCCCGGCGCCGTACGCCGGGCGGTATCGGCGTCGAGCCCGGCGGCGGCCGCCAGTGCCAGGGCCGGGGATGCCGTCGGGGTCAGCAGCAGCCGCGGCCAGGTGCTCGAACCCGCCACCGGAAGCCGTCCGTCGTCCAGGGCCGGCAGTACCCCGGCCGCGAGCAGGGACGACTTCCCGGCCCCCGACGGGCCGATCAGCACCAGCGGGCCGCCCTCACGCATCCGGGCGTCCATCCGCTCGCACACGAGGTGAACCATCCGCTCACGGCCGTAGAACCACTGTTTGTGCTGCGCGCCGAAGGGCGCCAAGCCCGGGTACGGACAGAGCAACTGGTCGGCGCCCGGGCCGGGCACGGTTCTGCGCCCCTCGTCGCCGACGCGGACGTGGATGTCCCGGCCGGCCTGGAAGACGCTGCCGCCGCCGGTCGCGCTCGCTTCCAGCCGCTTCGGCTGCCACAGGGGCGGACCGTCGGGGGGCAGGGCACCGGTGCTGCGTTCCGTCACGCTTGTCCGCCCCTGGTCACGGTCATGTCCCGGCCGGCCAGAAACGCGTCGCCGCCGGAGACGTGTGCCTCCAGCGTCATCGAACCCGAGATCTGCTGTTCCGGGGTTGCGGCAGCGCGCAGTTCCTCGCCGACCAGCGCGCGCAGCTCGTCGACGGCGCCCGGCCGCGTGGCCATCAGCCGGATGATGCGGGCCTGCCACTCGGCGACCAGCAGCCCCTGGAGCTCCTGGCCGTCGCCCGTCTGCTGTGCCTGAAGCAACTCGCCGCGCACATCGGCGAGTTCCTCCTCGACGCGCTCCGGGTGCGCGGACCGCCACAGCGACAGGACGGAGGACTTGACCGCGGCCCAGCCGTCCGTCGCCAGCAGATCGATCAGGCGCGCCGCGGCCGCCGATGCCAGGCCGGCGAGTTCCACACTCGTCTCCATGTCTTCTCCTCACCCCCCGTGGGCCGCGATCGCGGTCATTGTCAGGTGGGAGGCGATGAACACGTGGTCGCCGCCCACCGTCCACAGGAACCCCACGTCCGGCTGCCCGGGGTCGCTGTATCTCCACCGGGCCCTGCCGGTGGCCGCGTCGATGGCCCACAGTGTCTTGGCAGCGTCGGTGACGAAGACGGTGTCGGCCGAACACTGCGCGCTCTTGCCGGAAACCCTGAGGGAGGCGTTGAACATGTTGGAACCGCCCATGTCGTTGGCCCCGTCGAGCGTCGCGACCCACTGGGGAGTGCCGTCGGCCGAGGCCAGGGCGACCAGGTCGGCGCCGACCGGTAGGTAGACGGTCGCGCCGTCCAGAGCGGCGAACGGGGCACCGATCTGGACCTGGTCCCCGCTCTTCGCATCGAAGCGCTGGTGCCACTTCTCTGTGCCCGTGGCCGCGTCGACGGCGAACAGTGTGTCGCCGTTGCCGCCGGCGAACAGGAACAGGCCGGCGGCGTAGCACGTCAGCGGCCAGCCGGTGGTGAAGTAGTACGCGGCGTGCGGGACGGACACGTTCCAGCCGCGGGCACCTCTCCTGCCGGCGTCGATCATCTGGACGCGGCCTGGCTTCCTGCCCGGGACGGCCGACGTGGCCAGCAGGTGTGAACCGGAGGGTGGCACGAGCACGTTGTTGATGTCCGTGCCCTTGACCCGCCACAGTCCCTTGCCGGTCGCGGCGTTGAACGCACGGATGTAGCCGGTGCTCGGTGACTCGGCCGAGAACGACCCGGACGTCTGAAGCAACTGCCCGCATACGTACACCGTGTTCCCTGCGACGGCCACATAGTGGCTCAGGTACATCGCCGGATGCGGGCCGCCGCCCGGATCGACCTCAGCCATCCTGGTCGCCCACTTCACCTTCCCGCTGGCGGCGTCGAATGCCGCCAGCAGGCCTGACTGGCTCGGTGTGTCGCAGAGCAGGTAGAACACTCCGTCCGCGTACGCCGTCGGGTACTTGTCCATGCTCGTGCCGAAGTCGTTGGTCGTGTTCAGCTGGGGGAACACGGATTTTCCGGTCGCGGCGTCCAGGAAGGACGTGGCGGTGTCCGTGACCACCATGACCACCTTGTCGGACGCTTCCACGCAGGTGGGGGCGTGCTTTCCCGCGCCTGACCATGCCTTGACGGGGGCGGGTCCGGCCAGAACGACCGATTCCGGTCCGTCCGTCGAGGACGGCGACGCGGAGGAGGCCGACGTGGATGGCACGCCTGAAGGAGAGGCCCGCCGCGCAGTGGCCCCGGGCCCGCCGGCCCGGCCGTCGGGTGCCGGCGGCGAGTCGCCGGAGAAGGCGAGTGCCGCCGCGGCTCCGCCGAGTACGGCCGCGCCTCCGGCCAGACCGATGATCAGCTTCCGGCGGCTGACACCCGTGCCGACAGCGATCGCCGGCGGCGGAGGGAACGGGCCCCGGCCGCTGCCGCCGGCGGACACCGATCCCACCGCCGCGGTCGCGGCGGCCATGTCGGCGGTCACCGCCTGCGGCAGCCAACTGCCTGCCAGGGCCGGCAGGTCCTGACGCCTCAGGTAGTCGACGAGTTGCTCCGCGGTGGGACGGTCCGACGGTTCGGGGTACAGGCAGCCGCCGATCACCTCGCGCAGCGACACGGGGAGCGCGCCCGTGTCCGGCTCGCCTCCGGAGGCTGCGAACAGCACGGTCGACCCGAGGTCGAACATGTCGTCTGTCGGTGAGGGTGCCGGACTGGCGGTGGCTCCCGTGATCCCGAGGGTGGTGATGCGGGGCCCGTCCATGGTCAGCAGCACCGAGTCCGGGCTCACCTCGCCGTGGACGGTCCCGGCCGCGTGGAGGGCGGCCAGCGCCCGGGCGAGGCCGTCGGCGAGCACCCGCAGGGCCGGTTCGGACAGCGGGCCGTGCCGGTCGACCGCCTGCCGGAGCGGCAGTCCGGCGGTGAACTCGGTCGCCAGCCAAGGAACCGGCGCGTCGGCGTCGGCATCCACCACTGGTACGAGGAAGGCACCGGACAGCGTCCGTGCCGCCTCGACGGCGGCTCGGAACCGGTCCCGGAACCCCGGGGCCGCGGCGAGTTCGGGCCTCACGACCGTGACCGTGACGAGTAGCCCCTCGTCCGTGCGGGCCGCGAAGACTTCGCCCCCGCCGACCGTGCTCTGCCTTGCGAGCAGCGCATACGGCCCGACCCGATGGGCACCGTCTGCTCCGGGATGATCCATCGTCCGCCCCTCACGCCAACCTGATCGTCTGATCACGGGCCGCCTGGTAGGCGCTGCCACCCCCGGACACATGGGCCGTCATGGTCATGGACGGCTCCGGAGCGGCGGCCGGCGCCGTGCCGTGCCCGGGTTCGACAGCGGGGTCGGTATCGGACAGGAGAGCGGACACCGCGTCGCTCAAGTGCTCCAGCCCGTCCGGAAGATGGGTCTCCGGAACGCGAATGAACTGCAGGCGTGCCAGCTCCGCGATCTCGGCAGGCAGCGCCGAGGTGTCGGGCAGCATCGTCGTGTCTCCCAGAAGGACCGGCACGACGCGGTTTCCCGCCCGCAGAGCTGTCGCGATCTCCAGGCGGACCCAGTCGTGGGCCCGGTCCAGAAGCCGCACACCGTCCTCGCCCCGCGCGTCGAGCCACCCTGGCCCGATCAGTACGCACATGAGCTCGCACTCGGCGGCCTGCCGCCGCAGGATCTCGGCGAAATCGGCCCCGGGCGGTATCGACTGGCCCGACTTGAAGATCTCGTTGGCACCTAAGCGGTCGGACAGCGCCCGGTAGACCCGGTCTCGCATCCACCGGGAGTCCGGTTTGCGAAAGCTGAGGAAGATGCGCGGCACAATTGCCCCCTCTCCGGCAAGCCTTGACGTCAGGATTCGTGCTCACTCTAGGGGCGGAGCATTCGCTCGGCGGCTATTCGCCGGGGATTGAATAGCGGCCGTGAGGCTCCGTACGCTGGCCGGTATGGACCCGGTGGACAGCGCGGCAGGGAGATCGACCGGCACGCGTCTGCCGCCGGGCGACTTCGGCGTCGTCCTGGCCACACTCCGGGCACGTCGGGGGTGGAGTGTGCGCGAGTTCGCCCGGCGTGCGAATGTGTCCGAAGGGCAGATCTGCAATCTCGAGAGCGGGTTGCGCAACCCGACGCCCGCTGTCGCGGCGGCATGCGACGCGGCCTTCGGCACCGGCGGGGAACTCGTCGAGCTGGCCGGGGCCGGCCGCCGCGGCGCCCGGGCCGAGGGCGTCGTGGAGGCCGGCCCCGTGGTCGCCGGATACGAGCGGGTCCTGTGGGAGCTGAAGGACATCGGCAGATCCACCGGACCGAGGTTCGTCACCGCTTCGATGAAGTCGATCACGCGGATCCTGACGGACGCCGGGCCGCACGCCGTTGGTGAGCAACGTGCCGAGATCTGGCTGCTGGCCTCGAAGTTCGCCGAATACACGGGGTGGATGGCACAAGAAGCGGGAAATCCCGCGGAGGCGTTGCGCTGGACGAATCTCGCCGTCCGCTGGGGCGCACACGGCGGAGACGAAACGGTGGCCGCGTATGCCCTGGTCCGCAAGGCGTTCATCGCCCAGCACCGCGGTGACACCCATGCGGCGATCGAATTCGCCGACCAGGCGGCCGGGCACCCGGCGGCCAATCCGGTGATCCGCGCGCACGCCGCGCGACGCGCGGCTCAGGGGCATGCGCGCCGTGGCGATGCGGGGGCCTGCCGAGAGGCACTCGAGCGGTTCAGAAACCACGCCGCGGAGGTCATCGGCGACCGGACCCCTCACTGGGGGCCGCGCATCGAGAACGGCAACCCTCGCCTCATCGAGGCATCCTGCATGCTCAGCCTCCGTCGCTTCGAGCTGGCCGCCGACCTTTTCGCCGCCGAGCGCCGGCGCCGGCCGCCGGCGGTCCCGGGAGACAGCAACTCCCAGGCGCGCTTCGCGGTTCGGCAGGCGACGGCCCTGGCCGGTGTCGGCCGCCTCGACGACGCCTGTCAGATCGTCGAGGCCACGCTGCCCGTGATCCAGCGCATCGACTCGGCCACCGTCCGTGCGGAACTGGGCCGTTTCGTGGAAGAGGCCCGGACCCGGAGAGCCAGCCCGGGCCAACTCGCCCTCATCGACGCATCGGCCGACCTTGCGATCGGCTGACAGTCGCGATCGGTTGGCAGTACGGAGAGATCCAGTAGAACCTGGTCGGGTCGATACGGCTCTGGCATGTCGCGGTGGCAGATGGGGCAGGCGCCGGTCCAGGCCGCGAGGAGGAACTGCAGTTCGCGGGTGACCTGGCAGCGGATCGGGCCGGCGCCGTCTCTTCGGGGACCGGGTGATGCGCTGGTACCTCTACGCGACCGGGGAGGCGCACGCCGGTCACCGGACTGAGAACAGCAACCTCCTCATGGCGGCAGCGTCCTCCGTCACGCGCACAACGCACAACGTCGATCCTCGGCAGGTCGTGGCTGCCTTCGAGGAATGCTGCCGGGTACGGAGGAGCTCTGTGCTCACCCGTACTGACGACGCCCGCCGGCGGGCCCGCGAGGCCGGCCTGACCGTCACCGACCGCACCATGCTGCCTGGCTCGCGGGCACCCGCGCACCCTCGAGGAAGAAACTGCAGCTCATCGAGCAGGCCTACCACACGCTGCGGCGCGACAACGTAGCCCGCTACCTGCTGGCCCGCCTCAAGGAGAGCCTGCTGTGCCGTCGGCGGCCGGGCAGGAATGCCCAGACGGGCCGCCCGGCAGCGTGGCGCTGATCAGCCCGCTGCCAATGCCGCACGCGCGGTGGTGAGGATCTCCTCGGAGAGCGGGGAACCGCTGGTGGCCCGGGCCAGGACGAGTGCGCCGAACATGATGCACAGCCGGGTGATGCCGTCCTGGTCCTCCGTGGTGAGCCATTCGGCGAAGTCACCCACGCCCTCGGTGTAAATCCGGCGGGCCTCATGATCTTCGCCCCCGCGCGCCATGTCAGTGGCGAGCGCGGCAACGGGACACCCGTCCGCCGGGCTGTCGCGGTGCTCGGGGGAGAGGTAGGTGTCGATCAGTGCCTGCTGGGCGGCGGCGCGCCGTCCACCATGCTGCTCGAGTCCGTCCTTGTGGCGCCGGGTGAGTTCGCCGAACGCATGGGCGGTGGCTTCGTCGATGAGCGCCTCCTTGGAGGCGAACTGCTTGTAGAAGCCGCCGTGGGTCAGACCGGCCGCCTTCATGAGGTCGGCCACGCTGACGTGAGTCCCCCGTTCCCGGAGCAGGCGAGACGCGGTTTCCACGACCCGTCGGCGGTTCTCCTCTGCCTGCGCCTGCGATACGCGGCCCATGGGCCACCTCCCGATTGGATGTCGACTGGCATCTATCTTAGGTCAGTGTTTAGATTGTGCCTGTAATCTAATTTGGATCCGGCTCGGTCACTCGACGCCGGCCGTGACGCTGGGAGTGGGCATGGAACTGAAGGACGCGGTCGTGGTGGTCACCGGAGCCAACCGGGGGCTTGGTCGGCATCTGGCCGCCCAGCTCGTGGAGCGCGGGGCGAGCGTGTACGCGGCGGCCCGGCGCCCCGAGACGGTGGACATGCCGGGGGTCACCCCGCTGCGGCTCGACGTGACGGACGAGGAGTCGATCCGGGCCGCGGCCCGCGTCGCGTCCGACGCGACGCTGCTGGTGAACAACGCCGGCATCTCCACCGGCACCCCGCTGATCACGGGCAGCCCGGACGCGGTGCGGCTGGAGATGGAGGTGAACTTCTTCGGTCCGCTCGCCGCGACACGGGCCTTCGCTCCCGTGATCGAGGCCAACGGCGGCGGATGTGTACTCAACGTCTTGTCGGTCCTGTCCTGGCTGCACCCGGCCGGCCTCGGAGCGTATGCGGCGGCCAAGGCCGCGGCGTGGGCGCTGACCGGCGCGGCCCGGGAAGAACTGGCGCCCCGCGGTATCAGCGTCTCGGCCCTGCACGTCGGATACATGGACACCGACATGGCCGCGAGCGTCCCCGCCGACCAGAAGGCCGACCCCGCCGAGGTCGCCGCGCAGGCCCTGGCCGGCATCGAGGCGGGTCTGCCCGAGATCCTCGCCGACGAGATCACCCGGTATGTGAAGCAGAGCCTGGCCGCACCGCCGAACGCGGCATGAGCGCACACCGCCCCGCCGGCGGCCTTGATGCCCGGCGGCGACCGTCCATCGCGTTGGCGAGGGGCTCCAGTAGGTCCCGAAACGAACCCCGCAAAGGGTGACGTATATGGAGAAGGCCGACGCGCAACAGCCGACGCGCATCAGTCACGTCCCCTGCGGACGGGAAATGGAGACGACAGTGAAGGCTTTCATGATCGAGCGGTACGGCGACAAGGACGGTGGCCGCCTCACCGAGACCCCGGCCCCGCAGCTGGGCGCCGACGACGTGCTGGTCCGGGTCCGCGCGGCGAGCGTCAACCCGCTGGACTTCAAGATCCGCGACGGCGGCTTCAAGGCGGTTCTGCCGTACCGTCTCCCTCTCGTCCTGGGCAACGACCTCGCCGGGGTGGTGGCCGAAGTGGGACCGGACGTCACCCGGTTCGCCGTGGGCGACGAGGTCTACGCCCGGCCCGACAAGGCCCGCATCGGCACCTTCGCCGAACTCATCGCCGTCCACCAGAACGACCTGGCGCCCAAGCCCGCCGGCCTCACCATGGTGGAGGCCGCCTCCCTTCCCCTGGTCGCCCTGACGTCGTGGCAGGCGCTGGTCGAGAGGGCACAGGTCCAGCCCGGCCAGAAGGTCCTGATCCACGGGGGCTCCGGCGGCGTCGGGACCGTAGCGCTCCAGCTGGCCAGGCAGTTGGGCGCACATGTGGCCACCACCGTGAGCGCGGCCAAGGCCGACCTGGTCAGGGAGCTCGGTGCCGACGTCGTCGTCGACTACCGGACACAGGACTTCGAGGAGGTGCTGGACGGCTACGACGTCGTCCTGGACACCCTCGGCGGCGAGACCCTGGAGAAGTCCCTTGGGGTCCTCAAGCCCGGCGGGAAGGTCATCAGCATCGCCGGACCCCCTGACGCGGACTTCGCCCGCGAACTCGGTGCGAACCCGGTCCTGCGGCAGGCGATGAACGCGCTGAGCTGGAAGACCCGGCGCCACGCCAAGCGCCAGGGCGTCACCTACTCCTTTCTGTTCATGAAGGCCGACGGCGACCAGTTGCGCGAACTCACCCGGCTCATCGACGCCGGGGGGATCCGCCCCGTCGTCGACCGCGTCTTCCCCTTCAACCAGACACGCGAGGCGATGGAGTACACCGAGAAGGGCCGCGCCAAGGCCGGCAAGGTCGTCGTCGCGATGGAGTGAGGGCCAGACCCCCACCAAAACCACAACCGGTGAGTCCCGGTCGATCTCCTTGCCCGGGCGCTCGCCGACACGGACCACGGCACGGAGACGGCGGCCGAGTTCCGGCCGGCTGCTCGCCCCCGGCGACGGCGACCGCCGCCGCGCAGCGGCCCTGCTCCGCCACCCCGACCTGCCGGCCTCCCCGTGACCGAGCTGCACCGCCGCCGGCTCCCGACCGCCTCACCCCCGGCCGGCCCCTCGCGGCCTGGGCCCCCGGCGCCGGGGCCCGGGGCCGGTCCTCCCCCCTCCGGCCGTGCGCCGCAGCCCCCGACCCTCCAGGCCGCACGCCGGAGCCCCCAACCCTCCGGCCGCGCCCCGGAGCCCCCACCCTCAGACCGTGCGCCGGGGGCCCGCCGTGGGGAAAGGCTCGTTCATGACCTTCAAGAACCCCGTGCACCGCGGCGGCTCCCACCGCGGCCGGTTCGAACAGTTCGCCGAGTACGCCTCGAACTTCACCAGCTCCCCGGCGTTCTTCCTCTTCTGCCTGCTGCTCATCGGCTTCTTCGTCGCCGCCCACGCCGCCCACCTGCCACTCGAACTGCTGCTGCTCGCGGGCGAGGCCATGACGGCGGTCACACTCCTGCTGCTGGCCCTGCTGAAGAACGCCGAGATGCGCGCCGAGCACGCCGTCCAGCGCAAGCTCGACGCGATCGCCGCGGCCCTGCTGGAGGCGCACCGGGAGGAGCGGGGCCAGGCGTTCGAGGACCTGCGCAATGCGATCCGGATGGAGGAAGAGACCTGACCGAGGCCGGCGAAACGCCGACGCGGTTCTTCACTGCACCCCGAAGAGGAACGAGCATGCCGTGTCATGGACATCTTGCTCGTCGCGAGCGCGTTCAACAGTCTCTCCCAGCGCCTGTACGCCGAACTGTCGGACCACGGGCACCAAGTGGACGTCGTCCTGGCCGCGCACGGCCCCGATCCGGTCCGGGCAGCCGTGCGCGAGCTGCGCCCGGACCTGATCGTCGCGCCGATGCTCAAGACCGCGCTGCCCGAGGACGTGTGGCGGGAACACACCTGTCTGATCGTCCACCCCGGCCCGCCGGGCGACCGCGGCCCCTCCTCGCTGGACTGGGCCGTCTCCGGCCGGGCGGAGCGGTGGGGCGTGACCGTGCTCCAGGCCGAGGCGGTCATGGACGCGGGCGCGATCTGGGCGGCCGAGCCGTTCCCCGTCCCGCCCGTCGGCAAGAGCGACCTGTACCGCAACGAGGCGTCCGACGCCGCCGTCACCGCCGTCCTGACGGCCGTACGGCGCTACGCCGAAGGCGGCCATAAGCCGCTGGCGCAGACCGACGAGTCGGTCACCGTCGTCCGGCGCGACGTCATCCGGCAGGAACGGCGGCGGATCGACTGGGAAAGGGACGACACCGAGACGGTCCTGCGCAAGCTGCGCGGCGCCGACTCCCAGCCCGGAGTCCTGGACGAACTCCTCGGTCACGAGGTGTTCCTGCACGGCGGCCACCCCGAAGACCGGTTGCGCGGCCGCCCCGGCGCCCTGCTGGCCCAGCGCGCGGGCGCCGTCTGCCGCGCCACCCGCGACGGCGCCGTCTGGATCCCGGAACTGCGCCCCCGCAAGAACTCCGGCGACCCTGCACCCTTCCGCCGGCCGGCCGCCTGCGTACTCGCCTCCTGGCAAACCGGTCCCGGGCTTCCCGAGGACCCCGCCCCGCTGGAACTGCCGCCCGAGCGGCGCACCTGGACCGACATCCGCTACCGGCAGCAGGGTGACGTCGGCTTCCTCGCCTTCTCCTTCCCGGGCGGCGCGATGAGCACCGACCAGTGCCGCCGACTGCTCGCCGCCTACAGGGAGGCGCTCAGCCGGCCCACCCGCGTCCTCGTCCTCGGCGGGCCGCGGGACTTCTTCTCCAACGGCATCCACCTCAACGTCATCGAGGCGGCCCCCGACCCGGCCCAGGAGTCCTGGACCAACCTCAACGCAATGGACGACCTGGTCGAGGCCGTGCTGCGCACCACCGACCGGCTGGTGGTGGCCGCGCTCGCCGGCAACGCCGCGGCCGGCGGCGCCATGCTCGCCCTCGCCGCCGACCAGGTGTGGTGCCGCACCGGCGTCGTCCTCAATCCGCACTACCGCCGGATGGGCCTGTACGGCTCTGAGTTCTGGACCTACACCCTGCCGCGCCGCGTCGGCGCGGAGCGGGCCGGCCGGCTGACGGCCGAGGCGCTGCCGGTCAGTTCGGCGACCGCCCGGCGGATCGGGCTCGTGGACCGGCTGGTGCCCGCCACACCCCAGGACTTCGCGGCCGAGGTCGGTCGGCTGGCCACCGACCTCGCCGCCACCGCCGGCCTGGACCGCCTCCTCGCCGAGAAGGCTGCGGCCCGCACGGCCGACGAACGGCAGCGGCCCCTCGCCCGCTACCGGGAGGACGAACTGGCCCGCATGCACGCCCTGTTCTTCGACCCCGAGGCCCCTTACCACGCCCTGCGCTCCGCCTTCGTCCGCAAGACGCCGGGCGGCTCGCCCCGGCCCCTCGCCCCGGCCGGCGGAGACCTACGGTGACGCCGCGGCTGCTGGTGGCCGGCGTCGGGAACATCTTTCTCGCCGACGACGCCTTCGGCCCCGAGGTGATCCGCGCCCTCGAAAACCGCCCCCTGCCGCCGGGGGTACGGGTCCGCGACTACGGCATCCGCGGCATGGACCTCGCCTACGACCTGCTGTCCGGCTACGCGACCGCCGTCCTGGTCGACGCGGCCCCGCGCGGCCACCGCCCCGGCACCCTCTCCCTGATCGAGGCCGAACCCCCCGACGGCACCGTCCCTCCCGAGGCCCACGGCATGGACCCGGCGAAGGTGCTGGCCCTGGCCACCCACCTGGGCGACGAGCCACTGCCCCGGGTCCTCGTCCTGGCCTGCGAACCCGCCGTCCTGCCGAGCGATGACGACCTCCTGCCGGGACTCAGTGCGACGGTGCGCGAAGCAGTCGGCCGGGCCGTGGACGCCCTGCACGCGCTCCTGCCCGCCCTGCTCGACGACCCCGCCGCACCGCTGCCCCCGTTGGGCCGCCCGAGGGAATCCGGGACCCCGCGCACGGCTGCGCTGCCCGGCACCGCGCCCGGCGGCGCCGAAGATCGATGAGACCCCGGGCCGCAGGGAAGGCGGCCCGGGCTCCGTCACCTATCCGAGGAGCAGCGCCCATGTGCGGGTCCGACGTCAGACAGGCCGTCCTGGCAAAGAACGACGACCTGGCCGCGACCCTGCGCGGCGAGCTCGCCCGGCAGGGCGTGACCGTGGTCAACCTGCTGTCCAGTCCCGGCAGTGGCAAGACCGAACTGCTCGGCCGGGTGCTGGCCCGCGCGGTGGAGCAGGGCGTCCCGGTGGCCGCCCTCACCGCCGACCTGGCCACCGAGAACGACGCCACCCGGCTGGCCCGCTCCGGCGCCCCCGTCCAGCAACTGCTCACCGATGGCCTGTGCCACCTGGAGGCCCGCCAGGTCCGGGCCAGGCTCGACGACTGGCTGCCGCCGGAGACCTCCGTCCTCTTCGTGGAGAACGTCGGCAACCTGGTCTGTCCGGCCTCCTACGACCTCGGGGAGACCCTGCGGATCGTGCTGATGGCCGTCACCGAGGGCGAGGACAAGCCGCTGAAGTACCCCACCGCGTTCGGCTCCGCCCATCTGGTCGTCATCACCAAGACCGACCTCGCCGGACCGGCCGGCTTCGACGAGAGCCTCTTCCACGAAAACGTGCGCCGGGTCAACCCGGGCGTGGAGATCGTACGTACCTGCGCCCGCACCGGCGCCGGCGTCGGCACCCTGCTGGAGCGTTCCCTCGCCGCCCGCGACGGCGCCCCGGCGCACCGGCCGCCCCTCGCCCCGCACCCGCACGGCCACCACCACGCCCCGGCCGCACCCGTAGCATGACCGCCCCCGCAACCGGACTGGTCCGCCGTCGGCTCACCGTGCGCGGCACCGTCCAGGGCGTCGGCTTCCGCCCGCACGTGCACCGCCTCGCCGCCGCGATCGGCCTGAGCGGATTCGTCGGCAACACCGGCGACGGCGTGCTCATCGAGATCGAGGGCCCGGCGGACGAGGTGGACCGCTTCTGCGCGCTGCTGGCCGCTCAGCCGCCGCCCCTTGCCACCGTCACCGCGGTCGACGGCGTCCACCTGCCCGCCACCGGCGAGACCGGCCCGTTCACCATCCGCTCCACCGAGCGGGCCCCCGGGCGCACCCAGCTCCCGCCCGACACCGCGACCTGCGCCGACTGCCTGCGCGAACTGGCCGACCCCGGCGACCGCCGCCACCGTCACCCCTTCGCCACCTGCACCCACTGCGGCCCCCGCTTCACCATCGCCACCGGCATGCCCTACGACCGGGCGGCCACCACCATGGCCGGCTTCCCGATGTGCCCCGCCTGCGCCCACGAGTACGGCGACCCGGCCGACCGGCGCTTCCACGCCCAGCCCGTCGCCTGCCCCGACTGCGGTCCGCGCCTCGTACTCACCCCGGCCGAGGGCATCGGGATCCGCCCGGCCCGGGACGCGGAGGCGCTCGCGACGGCACGGACGCTGCTCGCCGCCGGGCGGATCGTCGCCGTCAAGGGCGTCGGCGGCTACCACCTGGCCTGCGACGCCACCGACGCCCGGGCGGTCAGCGCCCTGCGCGACCGCAAGGAGCGGGGCGGCAAGGCATTCGCGGTGATGTGCGCCGACCTGGCCACAGCCGAGCGGATCGCCCTCCTCTCCGACGCGGAACGCGCCGCCCTCACCGCCGCCCGCCGCCCCATCGTCCTGCTGCGCCGCCGCACACCCCCGGACGGCCTCCGCCTCGCCGACCAGGTCTGTCCGGGCAGCCCGCACATCGGCCTGCTGCTGCCCTACACCCCGCTACACACCCTGCTGTTCGGACTTCCCGGTGATCCCCCCGGCCCCCGGACGCTGGTCATGACCAGCGGCAACCGCTCCGGCGAGCCCATCGTCACCGACGACGCCGAGGCACTGACCCGGCTGGCCGGACTCGCCGACGCCTGGCTCGGCCACGACCGGCCCATCGCCGCCTTCTGCGACGACTCCCTGCTCCGGGTCCGCCCCGACGGCACCGAACAGGTGCTGCGCCGCTCCCGCGGATACGTCCCCCGCCCACTGCGCCTGCCGCGACCGGTGCGCCCCACGCTCGCCGTCGGCGGAGACCTCAAGAACGTGCCCTGCCTGGGCGAGGGCGAGCACGCCTGGCTCGGCCCGCACATCGGCGACATGGGCGAGCTGGCCACTCTGGAGGCCGCCGAGCGGGCCGAACGGCACCTGGCCGGCCTCATCGGCGTCATCCCGCGCCGGGTGGCGGCCGACCGGCACCCCGGCTACCACTCGGTACGGCGCGCCCGCGCCCGGGCCGCCGGACTGGGGCTGCCCGCACCGGTGCTCGTCCAGCACCACCACGCCCACATCGCCTCAGCGATGGCCGAGCACGGCCTCGACGGCACCACACCCGTGATCGGTGTCGCTTTCGACGGCACCGGTCACGGCGACGACGGCACGGTGTGGGGCGGGGAGGTCCTGCTCGCCGACTACAGCCGGTACCGGCGCTTCGCCCACCTGGTCCCTGCCCCGCTGCCGGGCGGGGACGCCGGCGTGGCCAACCCGTGCCGGCTGGCCCTGGCCCGGCTGTGGGCGGCGGGGCTGCCCTGGACGCCGCGGCTGCCGAGCGTCACCGCCTGCTCGGACACCGAACGCGCGGTCCTGCGCCGGCAGCTGGAACGCCAGGTGGCCTGTGTGCCCACCTCCAGCATGGGCCGGCTCTTCGACGCGGTGTCCTCACTCGTGGGCGTGTGCCACCGGGCGGGCTACGAGGCGCAGGCCGCGGCGGAACTGGAGGCGGCCGCGCTGGAGGCCGGCGGCTCGGACACCGTGGCGTACCCCTTCGGCCTCGGCGGCGGGGACAGCCTCGGCTGCGACCCCGCGCCGATGCTGACGGCCCTCCTGCACGACCAGGCCCGCGGCACCCCCGTCCCGGTACTCGCGTCCCGCTTCCACCGCGGAGTCGCGCGGGCCGTCACGGAGATCTGCCACCGCGCCCGCACCGCGACCGGCCTGGCCACCGTCGCCCTCACCGGAGGCGTCTTCGCCAACGCCCTGCTGGAGCAGGAGTGCGCCGTCCGGCTCACCCGGGCGGGCTTCACGGTCCTGCGGCACGGCGAAGTCCCCCCGAACGACGGGGGACTGGCACTCGGCCAGCTGATGGTCGCCGGAACAGCCCACCACCACGAGACGGAGTGACCCATGTGTCTGGCAGTGCCCGGAAAGGTCGTGTCCATCGACCAGCGCGCCGACCCCCTCACCGGGCTGATCGACTTCGGCGGAGTGCAGAAACAGGCGTGCCTGGAGTACCTGCCCGACGTCCAGGTGGGGGAGTACGTCATCGTCCACGTCGGATTCGCGCTGCAGCGCCTCGACGAGGAGTCGGCCAGGGCGTCCCTGGGGCTGTTCGAGCAATTGGGGCTGCTCGAGGAGGAGTTCGGCGACGCCTGGGAACAGGCCGCCCGGCAGGAGAACGGAAGTGACGTCCGATGAAGTACATCGACGAGTTCAACGACCCAGCGCTGGCCCGCCGGCTGCTGGACGAGATCCGGGCCACCGTCACCCGGCCCTGGGCGCTGATGGAGGTCTGCGGCGGCCAGACGCACTCCATCATCCGCCACGGCATCGACCAGCTCCTGCCGGAGCAGGTGGAGTTGATCCACGGCCCCGGATGCCCGGTGTGCGTGACGCCGCTGGAGGTCATCGACAAGGCCCTGGAGATCGCCGCCCGCCCCGACGTGATCTTCTGCTCCTTCGGTGACATGCTGCGCGTGCCGGGCACCGACCGCGACCTGTTCCGGGTCAAGGGCGAGGGCGGCGACGTCCGCGTGGTGTACTCACCGCTTGACGCGCTCGACCTCGCCCGCAGGAACCCCGGCCGCCAGGTCGTGTTCTTCGCGATCGGCTTCGAGACGACCGCGCCCGCCAACGCCATGGCCGTGCACCAGGCCCGCCGCCTCGGCCTGGACAACTTCAGCCTGCTGGTGTCCCACGTCCGCGTCCCCCCGGCGATCGAGGCCATCATGACGGCCCCCCGCTGCCGGGTGCAGGGCTTCCTCGCCGCCGGTCACGTGTGCAGCGTGATGGGCACCGCCGAGTACCCGGACCTGGCCGCGAAGCATCGCGTGCCGATCGTGGTGACGGGTTTCGAGCCGCTCGACATCCTGGAGGGCATCCGCCGCGCCGTCCACCAGCTGGAACGCGGCGAGCACCGGGTGGAGAACGCCTACCCCAGGGCCGTACGAGACCAGGGCAACCCGGCGGCCCTGCGCATGCTGGAGGAGGTGTTCGAGGTCGCCGACCGCAACTGGCGCGGCATCGGACCCATTCCGGCCAGCGGCTGGCGGCTGACCGACGCCTTCCGCGCCTACGACGCCGAACACCGCTTCGACGTCACCGACATCCGCACCGAGGAGCCCGCCGTGTGCCGGGCCGGCGAGGTCCTGCAGGGGCTGATCAAGCCGACCGAGTGCGAGGCGTTCGGCACGGCCTGCACCCCGCGCACCCCGCTCGGCGCCACCATGGTGTCCAACGAGGGTGCCTGCGCCGCCTACTACCTCTACCGGCGCATGACCGACGGCCCGGCCCGGCAGGGATCCCGTGTCCCCCGCGAGGAGATGAACACCGTTGGCTGATCTCGCCACCGAAGCCGTGGAGGCGACCGGACCGGTCGTCGACCCCGCGAACTGGACCTGCCCCGCCCCCCTGCGCGACCAGCCGGTCGTCGTCATGGGCCACGGCGGCGGCGGCGCCCTGTCCGCCGAACTGATCGAGCAGGTCTTCGCGCCCGCCTACGGCAACCCCACTCTCGCCGCTCTCACCGACTCCGCCGTCCTCGGCCTGGGCGGCACCCGGCTGGCCTTCTCCACCGACTCCTACGTCGTACGGCCGCTGTTCTTCCCCGGCGGCAGCGTCGGCGACCTGGCCGTCAACGGCACCGTCAACGACCTGGCGATGAGCGGCGCCCGGCCCGCGTACCTCTCCACCGCCTTCATCCTCGAAGAGGGCGTGGAACTGGCCGTCGTGGAACGCGTCGCGTGGGCCGTCGGCGCTGCGGCCGAGGCGGCGGGCGTCACCGTCGCCACCGGCGACACCAAGGTCGTGGAGTCCGGGCACGGCGACGGCGTCTACATCACGACCGCAGGCGTCGGTCTCGTGCCCGACGGCGTCGACATCCGCCCGCAGCGGGCCCGGCCGGGCGACGCCGTCATCGTCAGCGGGCCCATCGGCCTGCACGGAGTGGCGGTCATGAGCGTGCGCGAAGGTCTGGAGTTCGGGGTGGAGATCGCCTCCGACACCGCACCCCTGGCGGACCTCGTGGCCACCATGCTGGCGGTCACCAAGGACATCCACGTCCTGCGCGACCCCACCCGCGGCGGCCTCGGCGCGTCCCTCAACGAGATCGCCCGCGCCTCCGGTACCGGTGTCCGGCTGCGTGAGCGGGCCCTCCCGGTCCCCGACGAGGTCGCGAACGCCTGCGGCTTCCTCGGCCTGGACCCGCTGTACGTCGCCAACGAGGGCCGGCTCGTCGCCTTCGTACCCGCCGGGCACGCCGACGCCGTGCTGGCGGCGATGCACGCCCACCCACAGGGCGCCGGAGCCGCCCTGATCGGCGAGTGCGTGGCCGAACACCCGGGCATGGTGGTCGTCGCCACCGGACTCGGCGGCACCCGGGTGCTCGACCTCCCGCTGGGCGAGCAGCTGCCGCGCATCTGCTGACCCGTCCCCGGACGGACATCGGCCCCGCCGTGAAGGCGGGGCCGATGGCGTCTGCGGCTCAGGTCTCGACGCCGGTGATCTCCAGCTCGCGTCCCCTGCGCAGCTCCCGGGAGGGCCGGTCGCAGCGCGGGCACCAGAAGAACGGGGGCATGCCGACCGCGAACTCCTCGGCACACTCCCCGCACCAGGCGTGCGCGGGCACCTGCTCCACCACGAGCCGGGCCGCCGCGAGGGCCGTACCGTCGCGGGCCACCTCGAAGGCGAAGTGCAGCGCGTCCGGCACCACACCCGCAAGCTCTCCGACGCGGACGGTCACCGACGCGACACCGTCGGCGCCGTCCGCGCGCGCGATCTCCCCGGCCTGCTCCACGATCGCGGTCGCGATCGACAACTCGTGCACGCCGGCCTCAGGGGTACCGGTGGCGGGCGCGCAGCCCCCCGGTCATCCGGTAGATCCGCAACTCACGGACGATTCCCGGGAGTTCCTTGACGATCAGGACCGCGACCACGCTGCCCGCCAGCGCGCCCTGCGCCGCGAGCAGCTGCCGTCCCGACAGACCCCGCCGCGCGGTCCTTCTTCTTCGCCCGGCTGTGTTCATCGCGTTCAAGGCCTTCATGGCCTTCATGGTCTTCATGGCGTCACTTCCGCTCTCTCATCCCGGTGAGATGTTCGGCATGTCCTTCACCAGCGCGTCATGCCGCTTCCAGTGGATACCGGTGGAGCGGCGCGCGTCGGAGGTGCCGTCCTGGTGATGTCCGGTCTGGTGCTTGTACGGACCCCTGTTGCCCTGGTGCAGTCCGCGCACGTGGGAGGGGGTATCGGGCCTGGCCTGGGGCCGGCCCACCCGGATGCTTCCCATGTCCGATCTCCTTTCGGTCCTCACGACCGCTCGGTCAGCTCCCTGAAGAACTGTTCTACGGCCGGCCAGACCCGACCGCCACCTGAGAGGCCCTGCCACTCGCGGCGGACCAGGGCGGTCATCCGGAAGCAGTCGTCGACCGGCACGATCCAGTGTTCGTCGAGTCCGCGTACGGTGTTCACCAGCAGCGCCTCCACATCCGGTGCCATGGCGGCCAGCTGCGGTACCGCGGCGGCCAGCCGCCGCCAGGCCGCCGCGTCCACCTCCCAGCGCATGGCCCCGGCCGGACTCGGTCCCTGCGCGGTGACCGTGCCGTCGGCGCGCGGCACGAAGAACACCAGCCCCACCGGCACACCCAGCACCCCGGTGTCGACCGGGGGCAGGCGCAGCCGGCGCCGGGGCACGAGCCGGTAGCGGCCCTCGCCCGCCCCGTCGTCGGCGAACAGCACCGAGCAGGGCCGGCACACGCACCGCACCTCGGCGGCACCGGTGTCGTACAGGTGGGGGTGCTCCTCGCTCACGTGGGCGGCGCACAGCTCGCAGCGCTCGGTCGCAGCCCGCTCCGCACCGCCGGCGGTGGAGCGGATCACCCGGGCGAACGCCCCGTCCACGCTCACCGCGCCTCCTCGGGCAGGGCCCGGCGCCTGATCGTGCTCAGCGGTACGAACGCCGGAGCCGCCCTGCGCTCCTCGGTGAGCGCCTCGACCGATTCCAGTTCCGGGGCCACGGCGAGGACGGCGGCCCGCACGGCGTCGATGACGCCCGCCGATCCGCCGCCGCATCCCGAACCGCAGCCGCCGCCGCTGTCCAGCCGGACCCGGGCCACCTGCCCCTCGACGCCGGCCCACACCAGGTCGCCGCCGCGTTCACGCACCGCCGGCCGCAGCTTCTGGACCGCGCGTTCGGCCCGGCGCTCCGGCGGCTCGGGGTGGATGTCGTGCAGCACCAGCAGGTGACCGAGCAGCTCGTCATCCGCCAGGATCTCCCGCAGCGGCTGCGCTGCGTGGTCCAGCACCCGGGCGAGGGCCTCGCCGTAGACCTCGGTCAGCAGCCGCACCGCCTCCATGGCCGGTCCGGGAGCGGACTCAAGTCCGGCGAGCACCTCGTCGAGGCGGGCGAGCCGCGCCTCCACCGCCGGGTCCGCCAGCCGTACGGCGGTGTCAGCCATGGTCGGCTCCGTACGTCGGCGAGTGCACGGTCGTCAGGGTCTTGCCCTTGCCCATGTACATGTGGACGCCGCACGGCAGACAGGGGTCGAAGCTGCGGACCGTGCGCATGATGTCGACGCCCTTGAAGTCGTCGGGCCCGTTCTCCTCGAAGATCGGCTGGCCCTGGACGGCGTCCTCGTACGGGCCAGGGGTGCCGTAGATGTCGCGGGGGCTGGCGTTCCACGGGGTGGGCGGATACGGGTGGTAGTTGGCGATCTTCTTGTCCCGGATCACCAGGTGGTGCGACAGGACGCCGCGTACGGCCTCGTGGAAGCCGCAGCCGATCGACTCGTCCGGCACCTCGAAGTTCTCGTACACCTTCGTGTCACCGCTCCTGAGCATGCCCATGGCCTCCTCCAGGAACTGCAGGGCCATGGCCGCGGCATAGGCGATGAAGTACGGCCGGGCGCGGTCCCGCTCCAGGGTGTTGCTCCACTTCGGGATGCGCCACTCCAGGGTGGTCTCCGGCAGCTTCTCCCCCTTGGGCAGGGTGATGCGGATACCGCCGCCGGTCGCCTTGACGTACGGCGTGTCGACCAGGCCGCTCAGGGCGGTCGACCAGAGCCGGGCGAGGGGGCCGCCACCGGTGTCCAGGGCGAGGTGGTCACCGGTCTCCGGGTGGTACCAGCGGGGGCTCATCACCCAGCTGTAGTTGCCCTCGAAGTCCCGCTTCTGCGGCACCGGCACGGTGGTCTGGTTCCACGGGTGGCGCATGTCGACCGGGTTGCCGAGCGGGTCGTGGGTGACGAAAGGATCCTCGTTGACCCAGTCCTCGTAGAACGAGCTGCCCAGCATGATGCGCAGGCCGAGGTTGATGTCGATGAGGTTGTTGGTGACCAGCTTGCCGTCCACGATGATGCCCGGGGTGACGTACATCGCCTTGCCCCACTCGTTCATCGTCGCGTACCGGTAGTCGACGACGTCCGGGTTCTGGAAGGCGCCCCAGCAGCCCAGCATGATGCGGCGCCTGCCGACCTCCTCGTAGCCCGGCAGGGCCTCGTAGAAGAAGTCGAAGACGTCGTCGTTCATCGCCACCGCCTTCTTGATGAAGTCGATGACCCGCATCAGACGGCTGAGGTAGTCGGTGAAGACGCTCGGCTGCGGCATCGTGCCGACCCCGCCCGGGTACAGCGTGGAGGGGTGCACGTGCCGCCCCTCCATCAGGCAGAACATCTCCCGGGTGATCCGGCTGACCTTCAGCGCCTCCTTGTAGACCTCGCCCTCGAAGGGGTTGAAGGCCTTCATGACGTCGGCGATGGTCCGGTAGCCGTGGATGTCGCCGCGGGGCGCGTCGGTGCGCTCGGCGCGGGCCAGGACACCGGGGTTGGTGGCCTTGACCATCGCCTCGCAGAAGTCCACGAAGACCAGGTTGTCCTGGAAGATGGTGTGGTCGAAGATGTACTCCGCCGCCTCGCCCAGGTTGGTGATGTGCTCGGCCAGCTTCGGCGGCTTGACGCCGTAGGCCATCTGCTGGGCGTAGTTGGAGCAGGTGGTGTGGTTGTCGCCGCAGATGCCGCAGATCCGCGAGGTGATGAAGCCGGCGTCTCGCGGGTCCTTGCCCTTCATGAACACCGAGTAGCCGCGGAAGAGTGACGAGGTGCTGTGGCACTCCACGACTTCCCGGTTGGCGAAGTCGATCTTCGTGTAGATCCCCAGGTTGCCGATGATCCGGGTGATCGGATCCCAGGACATGTCCACGAGCTGGGCGGGTTTGCGTCCTGCGGATCGGGACTCGGTGGTGGTCATCTGCGGTACTGCCCCTCGCTGTTCGGGTTGGACTGGTGGGTGGCGGGATGCGGGACGGGCCCGGGCGCCGCGGGTGTCACGCGCGCCAGTGCGGGTCGTAACCGCTGGTCAGCTTGCGCTTGTTGTGGCGCCACTTGGGCTCGTGGTTCACCATGTCGTTGGTCAGGCCGCGCAGTCGGCGGATGACCGCCCCGTACGGCCTGATCACCATCGTCGACAGCGTGCCGCCCGGGGGCTCGTCCATGAACGGCATGAAGGCGTCGGGGAAGCCCGGCATCGTGCAGCCGATGCAGATGCCGCCGACGTTCGGGCAGCCGCCGATGCCGGCCATCCAGCCGCGCTTGGGCACGTTGCAGTTGACGACCGGACCCCAGCAGCCGACCTTCACCTGGCACTTGGGGGAGTTGTAGTCCCTCGCGAAGTCACCCTGCTCGTAGTAGGCGCCCCGGTCGCAGCCCTCGTGCACGGTCTTGCCGAACAGCCACTGCGGACGCAGCATGTGGTCCAGCGGCGGCGGGGGAGCGGCGCCGGCCGCGTGCTGGAGCACCCAGACCAGGGTCTCCATGAAGTTCTCCGGCTGGATCGGACAGCCGGGCACGTTGACCACCGGCAGTCCCGAGCGAGCCTTGAACTCCCACCCCAGGTAGTCCGCGAGACCCATGCAACCCGTCGGGTTGCCCGCCATGGCGTGGATGCCGCCGAACGTCGCACAGGTACCGGCCGCGACCACCGCCCATGCCCTGGGCGCCAGCTGGTCGATCCACTCGTTGAGTGTCTGCGGCTCGCCCGTCTCCGGGTTGTTGCCGAACGATGTCCAGTAGCCGTCGCCCTCGATGATGTTCTGGTTCGGGATCGAGCCCTCGATGACGAGGATGAACGGCTCCAGCTCACCGCGCGCCGCCGCCCGGTAGGGGGCGAGGAAGTCCTCGCCGCCCAGGCTCGGCGAGAGCACCTTGTTGACGAGGTTCACCTTCGGCAGCCCCGGGATGAGGCCGAGCACCACGTCCTCGATGGACGGCTGGCCAGCGGCGGTCAGCGACACCGTGTCGCCGTCGCAGCTCATGCCCTCCGAGATCCAGAGGATGGTGATCTCGTCGAACCCCTCCCGGGCCTCGGCCCTGGCGGGCTCGCCGCCGACTTCGGTGGTACCGCTCTGTGTGGTCATCTCTGGGCCTCCGTTGCAGCCGGGTCTCGAAAACCGTTCAGGCCGCGGCCGACGGGCCGCGAGGATCGGTGCGGGGGGATTCGCCGGGGGCGGCGGCCGGCCGGTGGCGGTCGGCCGGCCCCTCAGGCGTGGGCATCGGACCGTCCACTCTCGGGGCGGTCGGCCAGGCGCGCGGGCCGCGGGGACCGCTGGGCCGGGCCGCCCTGGTCCGGTGCGTCCGTGACGGCGAGCGGTTCTACCTCGTCGGGGCGGAAGTAGTGGAACCGGCCGTACCAGCCGTGCAGTTCGGCGGCGGGGTCGTCGTCCACGGTGACGGCCAGGTGGACACTGCCGTCCACGTCGTGGAAGAGCGCGGAGACCCGCGCGGACCGCCCGGCCAGGAACATGTCCTGGGCGTCGGCGCCTCGGACGCGCGGGCGCAGCCGCACCCGGCTGCCGCCGCCCACGGGCACCCCGTCCACCAGCACGGTGTCCGTCGTGGGGAAGAGGCCGTCGTCACCGCCCTCCTGCCACCAGGCCGGCCGGGCCGAAGCGGATGCCTGAGCCGAAGCCTGAGCCGGGGCCAGGGAGCGGATGGTGCCGTGCAGCCGGGCGAAGACCTCCTGAGGCATGGTCTCCACACGGTCGACGATCCTGGCGGCGCGCGGATCGGTGGCCCGCGCCTCGGCCTTCTCCTCGTCGGTCAGCAGCATCGTGCGCAGGGTGAGGATCTCGTCGATCTCCGCCGCGTCGTGCAGATCGCCGGGACTCTCCGGCGCCACCTGCGGATGGTCCGGCAGGATGATCGGTGCGGAGAGCAGGGACGCGCCGGTGGCCCCGTCCTCGCCGCCGGGCTGCTGCGGCGCCCCGCCGAGCACTGGGAACGTGAAGGCGTTGCGGCAGCCGCGCACCTGTTCCGCGAGGCCGGCCGGCGGATCGATCAGCGACACGAACTCGACGCCGTCGCCGACGAGAAGGGTGTGTGTGGCGAGCAGTGCCTGCCGCAGCACCGCACCGCGCGGGGCCGCCGGATCCGGCGCCTGGTCGGTGTTCTCGGTGCGTACACGCAACCGGTACAGGTCCGGGGCCAGGGGCTCGGCCACGACCGTCGCCCGGGCCCGTACCTCCCGGCGCCGCCGCGCCGTCCGCCCCGCTCCGGCGGGCAACGGCTCGTACTCCGCACCGGCCGGCGCCCCCACTGTGACGGTCCGGCCGCCGTGCAGAAGCTCCTCCAGGGTGAGCACCACCTCGGTCTCGCGGGGCACCGCTTCCTCGAAGGACAGGTGTGTGACGCCGTCCGCCGTCCGCAACGACTCGACCGGGCGGTGCCCCCCGTCCCCGTCGGCCGCCTCCACCTGCTTGTGCTGGAGCTGCAGGTACCGCACCCGCACCCGTACGGCGGCGTCCTCGCGCCGCGCCCGGACCAGGCACTCGGTCTGCTGGTACCAGGAATCGGCGGAGCCGGAGAGTCCAGGCGTGACCGGGCCGTCCCGCTCCACCCAGTTCCGGGGCAGCAGGACGCCGAATTGCCAGCGGACCCGGTTCTTCGCCGAGGACCGGCGGTACGGGTAGAGCAGGTACCCCTCGTACAGCACGGCGTCCGCCACGGCACTCAGCGGCGCACAGCCCTCGCCGACTCCGTTCACCATGCTCGCTCCTCGCCACTCGTGGTCCCCTTCCCTCCCCACGGTCACACCCGCCACGCCCGCCCGCCCCTCCGGCGCACCGTCATTGGGCCGGACAGGGGAAGCGTCGCGGTGTCAGCGGGTGGCGAGGCCGAATCCGCCGGGCTGCGGTGACCGGGTCGTGAACCGTGCGGGAGGGGGGACTGACCCGGACCGGGTTGCGCACGCTGCCCTCCGCCCAGCCCGCCATCGAGGTGGTCGGTGAGGCCGACGACGGCTCCCAGGTGCTGCCGCTCGTAAGCGGCTGCGGCCGGACGTCGTGCTGATCGATGTCCGGATGCCCACGGTCGACGGCATCGAGGCGACGCGGCGGCTGCGGGCGGAACCGGCCGACCCGCCGAAGGTCGTGGTCATCACCACGTTCGAGAGACGAGCCCGTGTACGACGCGCTGCGCGCCGGCGCGGGCGGCTTCCTCCGCAAACGGGCGCCCGTCCGGCAGATCGCCCAAGCCGTCCGGCTGGTCGCGGAGGGCGACTCGTTACTCGTCCCCGACGCCGTACGCCGCCTGGCCACGGCCCGGCGGGTGCGCCCGGAGGCCGCCTGCCATCACCGCGTTCCAGGCGGGCCTCGCCGACCCGGAGGCGGCGTAGTCCGCGGGTGCGCGTCCCGCCGCCAGGCGTTGAACCGGGTCCTGGACCAGCGGCCACACCGAACGAATGTCGCGGACCGCGGGCCCTGGAACGACTGCTGGAGATCGAGGCCACCGAGGCCCGCCGGCCGAGGAGTCGGCCGTCGAACCGGGGCCCGCCAAGGAGCCGGTCACCGCGTCAGGCGCGGGCGTCAAGGCGCGCGCCCTGTACCTGTCCCGGTTCCGTACGTGAACCTGGGCCCTGTGCTGCGCGTGCCGCCGGCTGACGGCCTTGTTGAGCGAGTGCCCACCGCGTATATCGACCGGCCGAACAACCGCCGGCGGATGGCGCTGACCATGGAGCAGGGAGAAACGGTGGCCTACGCCTTCTCCCCGCGCACTCTGAGCGGTTCGGTGGTGGAGGCCAACTGATTCGTTCGTGAGTACGGGGTCACGTACCGAGTCGTTGCGGCGACGAGGCGCCGGGTGCCGTTCGGTGCGTCGTGGCCTGCCGCGTCGTGCTGACGGCGGGTGTGGTGCAAGGACGTTGCCGAGCCGGAGCACGCAGCTCGACACGCGGCCTGACCTGCCGAACAGCCCGCGTTCAGGATGCGTTCGATCTCTCTGTGACACGGTCGAGGACTCGGCTGCCGGGGGCTGCCGACTCATCCGACAGGGCGCTCGACCGGACAGGAGACGTTTGAGTTGGAGAATTCGGAGGTCCTCACCGACCTAGATGTGGCGGACACGTCGAGCACGGCCAAGTCGGTGATGAAGAAGCTGCCCGAGGTCACGCTGGCGTTCTGGGTCATGAAGATCGCCGCGACGACCCTGGGCGAGACGGCGGGCGACCTCTTCGCGCAGACCCTGAAGCTGGGCTACTTCGTCACCACGATCGCACTGTTCCTGATCTTCGTGGTGACGCTGGTGGTTCAGCTGGGATCCAGCCGCTACAACCCGTTCTTCTACTGGACCGTGATCTTGTCGACCAGCATGGCAGGGACCACGATGTCCGACTTCATGAACCGCGACGCCAGCTCCAAGTACCTCTCGGACGGCGTCGCGAAGCTGGGCTGGGGCCCGCAGGGCCTCGGCCTCGGATATCCCGCCGGAGCGGCCCTTCTCATCTCGATCCTCCTGGCGATCTTCCTCGCCTGGAAGCTGAGCGGCATGACGTTTCAGATCCGCGACATCGTCACCTTCAAGGGCGAGGCCCTCTTCTGGTCGGCGATCCTCGTGTCCAACACTCTTGGCACCTCCATGGGTGACTTCCTCTCCGACAGCTCCGGCCTCGGCTACGCCGGCGGGGCGCTGCTCGTGACGGGGGTGCTCGCCGTGCTCGTCGCGCTGATGAAGGTGCCTGCGGTGCCGAACGTGCTGTTGTTCTGGATCGCCTTCGTCCTCACCCGTCCGCTGGGTGCCACCGCCGGCGACTTCCTCACCAAGCCGGTTGCCAAGGGCGGCCTGGATCTCGGCACCGCGGGATCGTCCGCCGTCCTGCTCGCCGCCCTCTTCGGCTTGATGGCCTACGCCCACGTGCAGGAGCGTCGCACCACCGGGCGGTCGGCTTGAGAGGTCCTGACGAAGACGTTGGACGTGAGGGTGGGTGATGAGGCAGGTGGCGACACCGAGGAATGCTACCGGGAGCGAGGATCGAGGATGTAGAGCAGCGGTTCAGGGCGCTGGGCTCGATGGCCTCACGTACCGGGGGAGCGCTGGGCGGCCCGGGTCATGAGACTGTCGTCCGGCCTCTTGGGTCTGGTCATGCCAGTGCGTTCACCGCCGCTGCGAAGAGGCGGGGCAGGCGTACGGCGGTGGGCACGATGCGCGAAGCCAGTGCCGGTTGCTGGCGGGCCCGCACCAGGAGGTCGGTCAGGAGCCGGTGGCGGCGGGTCGCGCGGCACCAGTCGGTCTCGTAACGGTTGGGTGTGCCGCGGCGCACGTTGGCGACCAGGGCTTCGGCACCGGTGAGGGCGAGAGAGACGCCCTCACCGGTCAGCGCGTCGGTGTATCCAGCGGCGTCACCGACGAGCAGTACCCGTCCGTGAGTGCGGGTGCGTGCCCGCTGGCGCAGCGGTCCCGCGCCGCGGACAGCGGTGACGGCCCTCTCGGCGGGGAGGCGAGCCGCCAGTTCGGGGAAGCTCTCGAGTTGGGTGCTGAAGGGCGCTCGCCGGGTCGTCAGCAGGGCGACGCCGACGAGTGCGGGGCCGAGCGGAGTCACGTACGCCTCTGCGTAGGGTCCCCAGTGCACTTCGACGTAGGTGGACCAGGGAGGCACCGCGTAGTGGCGGCGCAGGCCGTATCTGGGTGCGGCACTGGTCTTCACCTCCAGGCCGAGCGAACGGCGCAACGGTGAGTGGAGGCCGTCCGCGGCGACAAGCCACCGTGCGCGCAGGCCCGTACCGGGGACGGTCACGCTCGTCGCGTCCTGCCGTACTTCCCTCACTCGCAGGGGCAGTACGGGTACACCTGCGTCCACGACGGCTTGGTGCAGGGCACTGTGCAGGTCGGTGCGGCGCGCGCCGCGGCCGGGGCCATGCCGAAACGCGGCCTGCACCTGGCGGTGGCCCTGGATGTAGCGGATGCCGGTGATCGGGTGGCCGGGGATCTCCAGGCCGAGCGCGCTGAGGGCTCGGACGGCGCCGGGCATCAGGCCCTCGCCGCACGCCTTGTCGACCGGTGTCCGACGTGGCTCCGCCACAAGAGTGTCGAGACCGGCGCGCACGGCGTGCAGTGCGGTCGCGAGACCAGCTGGACCGCCTCCGACGATGAGCAGGTCGTGGCCGCCGCTCATGCGGGCGCCGCCGAGGCGAGGGCGGTGTTCTCACAGCGGATACGGACTGCGAGCAGCAGTGCATTGGCCGCGGTGAACGCGGCGGCGGTCAGCCACGCGCAGTGGACCAGTGGCAGGGCGGCGATCTCCACGACGACAGCCAGGTAGTTGGGGTGACGTAGGAACCGGTAGGGCCCGGCTCCGACCAGGCGTGCTCCGGGGACGACGATGACCCGTGTGTTCCAGTACGGCCCCAGAGTGCTGATGCACCACCAGCGCAGCGCCTGCGCCATGATGACAAGCGCCAGCATGGGCCACCCGAGAGCGGGCAGGAACGGCCGGTGGGCGAGCGCACATTCGGCAAGGCAGCAGGCGAGCAGACCCGTGTGCAGCACGACCATGACCGGGTAATGACCGCGGCCGTGCTCCACACCGGCGCGAGAGAGGGTCCAGACGGCGTTGCGTCGAGCGACGACGAGTTCGGCGATGCGCTCGGCCGTAACGGCCAGGACGAGAAACGTGTACCAGGGCATGAGAGCACTCACCAGCGCAGCAGGACGACTTCGGAACAAAATCCCGGCCCCATCGCCAGGAGCAGCCCCCACGTGCCGGGCTCTGGTCGGTTCAATTCCCAGGTCTTTTGGAGGATGTGAAGTACGGAGGCGGAGGACATGTTCCCCACCGTTGCGAGCGAGTGCCAGGCGGTGTTCAGTGCGTCGCCGGGCAGGTCGAGGGTGTCGGCCATGGTGGAGAGCACCTTGGGGCCTCCCGGGTGGCATACCCAGCTTCCGATGTCGTCCGTGGTGAGGTTGTGGTCGGCCAGGAAGGCACGCAGGTGCCGGCCGAAGTGGTCCCGCACGATGTCGGGAACACCGGCGTCGATCACGACGCGGAACCCGGTGGGGCCGATGTCCCACCCCAGGAGCTGTTCGGTGTCCGGATACAGGTGGCTGCGTGTGGCGACCACGAAGGGTCCGGCCCCGTCCGGCCCGGCGTTGCCACTGCCGCGCGCCACGAGCGCTGCTGCGCCATCACCGAACAGGGCGCCGGCGACGAGGTTGGCGCGGGAGTCGTCGTGCCGCTGAAGGGTCAGTGAGCACAGTTCGATGCTGAGGAGTACTGCGGTGTGGGCGGGGTGCCCTCGCAGGTAGTCGTGCAGCCGGGCGAGACCTGCCGCGCCCGCCACGCACCCCAGGCCGAACACCGGGAGTCGCTTGACGTCGGGCCGCAGTCCCAGGCGACCGGCCAGCCGGGCGTCGAGCGAGGGAGCGGCGATGCCGGTGATGGAGGTGCACACCAGCAGATCCACGTCGGCCGGTTCGAGTCCAGCCTCCTGCAGTGCGCCGACGAGGGCTTCCTCGCCCAGTTCAAGTCCGGCGGCCATCCATGCGTCGTTGCTCTGACCGAAGTCGCCGAGGTCGGTGTACCGCTCGATCGGCAGGGCGAGATGGCGTGTGTGCACACCCGCGGATGCGTGGAGGCGGCGCAGCAAGGCGCGGTCGGCCCCGGCGGGCAGGCACAGGTCACCGATCGCCTCAGTGAGGTCGTCCTGGGTGTACCGATACGGCGGGAGCGCGGTGCGGATCGCTGTGACCGAGGTCGCCGGGCCGGGCGGAGGTGTTCGGGACGGGGCGGTGGGCAGGGGAAGGGCGTCGTCGACAATTGCAGTGACACGCATGCCGGTAATGCCTCCTGTTGCCGGGTTCTCCCGTAACTTCCCTGTGTGTCTCTACACGCACCCCAGGCTCTTCCGCCCACGACACGCCGGGTCCTGGCGTTGTTGCGCTCCTGCCACCTGGAGCCGGCGGTCGCGGTGACGGTGCTCGTGACCGCGCTCGCCGTGGCAGCGGACCGCGGGGTGGCGGGCTCTGTAGCGGTGGCCGCGGCCGTGCTGGCCGGCCAGCTCTCGGTCGGCTGGTGCAACGACGCGGTCGACGCCCAGCGCGACACGGTCTGCAAACGCCGCGACAAACCGGTAGCCACCGGTGAACTCCCGCCTCGGGCGGCGGCTGCCGCGGCCGGGACTGCTCTGGGGCTGTGCGTACCGCTGTCGCTGCTGAGCGGCGCCGCCGCCGCAGTGGCGCATCTGGGCATGGTGGCTGTTGGCTGGGCCTACAACCTGGTGCTCAAGCACACGGTGCTCTCGCCGCTGCCCTACGCCGTGGCCTTCGGATCGCTGCCGGCGTTCGTCACCCTGGGTATGCCGTCGCCGTCCTGGCCCGCCTGGTGGGCGGTGACGGCCGGGGCGCTGCTGGGTGTGGGGGCGCACTTGGTCAACGCACTTCCGGACATCGAGGACGATCTCGGGACCGGTGTTCGCGGGCTGCCACAGCGGCTGGGCCGCGGAACCTGCCGGTGGCTGGCCCCGTTCGTGATGCTGACGGCCGTGGGTGTGCTTGTCGCTGGCCCACCTGGAGCGGTGGGCGGGTTGAGCGGGGGACTGGCGGCGATGGCCGGGGCCGTCGCGGTCGCGGGGACGGCTTTGCCGTCGGACATCCGGAGCCGGTGGCCGTTTCGGGCGGCGATCATTGTAGCGGGCATCGCTGTGGCGCAACTGTTGCTAAGGGGCTCGGACGTGGTCTGAACCCTCGGCAGCCAGGACCCGCCGGGCGCGCCTGTGATGGCGAGGTTCGCAGTCGCAGTTGGCGGGTGGGGTTGGAGCCGCGGTGTTCGGAGTTCTGAGAAGGAAAGGGACGCTTCCGGGGTCCTTCGGTGGTGGTGACGATGCTTCTGGTCTGCGGATGTCGGGGGTCTTGTCGATAACGGTGGTGCGGTGTCGGTGATGGTCTCCGGTATCCAAAGGACCCGTGCCGGCGTCGGACGCGTCGATCGGCTGAGGGTCTCCGGCGGCCGGGCCCGGGAAGGGCACCCGGTCGACGTCCTTCCGGTGAGGCCGTAGTGAATCAGCCAGTCGGGGTCGGGTGGCCGGGCCGCAAGCCCGTGTTGTCGGTTGGGCCCCGTGGAACTGGCGGATCTGCTCGATCCCGCCACGTACAGGGGCGCCGCGGTCGCCAACCTGCTCGACTGGGCCACGGCGCTATGGCCAAGCCGGGAGCGGTCGTGGGATGCCGCCCATCCCGTCCACAGGGAGTGGCCTCTCCTCGCCGAAAAACTCAAAGGACAATCCGCTCGACTCATTACACATTGAACGCGGCGCGGCTGACTCTGACGACAAGCGCCGTCTCTAAAATTTTCACCAAATCGTCTCACTCGTTTGCCGCACATCTGGAGGAGTGCGGCATGCGTTAGCGGGGTATGACGAAAGCAAGCCTCTTTTCCTCGACCCTCTCCGGGCCGACGGCGGACAAGCTCCCCACGGCCCGTGGCGTGGCGCTAGGGCGGTACATCTTCACGCCGGCCTCGGCGTACTCATCGCCTGACGCCAACGGCACCCTGCACAGAGACGGCGCGAAGGTCGAGCTGCGGGTCACTGAGACCCTGCTCAGGGAGCTCCTGATGCTGCTGGATACGGCCCAGGAGGAGCTCAGTCGGCGGTGGGTCAGCCAGGGGCAATCCGATTGCCTCGCATCCCGCATGTGACGGAGGCGGACTTTTCGTGAATCACGATTATCCGGATCACTGGTTCGCCCGGCACGATGAATATCTCGGTGCCTACCAGGAGGGGCAGTCGGCAGGTTGGCACATGGGAGCTGCTGAGCCCCTGCATTCGATGACGTCCCCGGTAGCGGGATGGGATCCCGTCGAGGAACTCACCTATCTCTTGCAGGATGCCGCGACGGCAGACCAGGTGGCTGCCGTGCCACCTCCTCGTAGCGAGCCGTCCCCCGGCATTGACTCCACCGACGACCCGATGGACAACCTGGTACAGCTCACTGCTGAGTTGCCGCCTATCCGGCGCTTTTCCGCCGGGCATCGGAAGGTGCGAGCCCGCGAACCCCGCTTCACGAGGTTGCAGACCCTCAGTTACCTCATCGCCGCAATCGCTTGCGTCATCGTTTCGATGGTGAGTGTTTTTGGCGGCATGGTGGCCTATGCACCTCTTCTGCACGTTGCGGGTGCACGGGGCGCCATGGCTCAGGGGTGGCCTCTTCTGATCTATGGCCCCTGGATGGTGGCCTCGCTCTCCATCCTGCGGGCCGCCCTGCATCAACGGCGTGCGATGCACTCCTGGTTCGTCGTTCTGCTGTTTTCTTCCCTGGCAATGATCCTCTGCATGGCCGAGGCCGACATGACCTTCACGAGTGTCGCATCAGCCGCCTTGCCGGCCATCGCATCCCTGGCTTGCTTCCAGCAGATGGTCCGTCAGATCACTCTTACTCGGCCACCTCGCCAGAGGACTTCACGTCGCCGGCAGCGCCTCACTCTCGCACCTCCGGAGTCCACGAATTTCAAAGGGCCTAGACCGCTCTGACTCAAGGACACGCAGTGCCCCCAGGCATCCGCCGGTCACCCAGCGTGGCACCACCACGCAAGCTGAGCCAGAGCCCCTAGAAGTGAACGGAGCCACGAGCCCGAGGATGCCGACCGCACGCTGCGCCTCCCACTCGTTGGGGACGATGGCGACCCGCGGCACCGGAGTGCGGATCAGCCCGGCACGGAGCGTGAGCTGACCAGACCGTCCACGCCGCCCTGGCGACCCGGCAGCCGCCGCTGCCGTGCTCGCCGTCCACCTCGGCCATACACGAAGAGTATCCAGCACCGCCCAGGCCACAGTGGTGCACGGATCCACTCTCGCTCGCGAAGGCGGCTTCCCTCCCGGCCAGCGCCCGCAGTCGGGAGGGTTGCGAGCGGTCCAGACGCAGGCGTCTCGAGTCCGCGGTGGCGCTTGGCTCGCCCAGGCCTGCAGGAAACAGCGCTCGCCTGTCGCCGCTGTCGCCCACTCGGCATGGTAACAGCTGTTACCATGCCGGTATGGCGAAGACACAGCTGGGCGCGCGCGTGGACGAAGACGTCGCAGAACTCGCGAAGCAACGCGCCGCCGACCTCGGACTGAGCATCGGCGACTACCTCGCCCGCCTCGTGCACGATGACACCAGCGGCCTGCGCGCCCGCGCGGTGGACGCCGCCGCCCGCTTCCTGGCCGACCACCAATCGGTCTTCGACGAGGCCGAACAAGCGCAGCAGACGCCCCCCGGAGGGCGCGCCGCCTGATGGAACTGCACATCGACGTTCCCTGGATCCTGCAGGTCGCCGAGGCGGCCGGAGCGAACGACCCGGCCCCCGACGACTACGGTGTTCCCCTCTCCGCGGTCGCCCGCCACCGGGCGGAGCTGTTCGAGCAGCCCGTTTACGACGACCCCTACGCCAAAGCCGCCGCCCTGGTACACACGCTGGGCCGCTGCCGCTGGCTGGAGCGCTCCAACCTCGCCGTCGCCGCTGCCACCGGCGTCATGTACCTCGAGGCCGCCGGGATTCCCGTCAAGCCCGCCCGCGAGGACGCCATCGCTCTCAAGGACCTGCTCCTGGACCCCGCCTGCACGGCGGCGAAGATCGCGGTCCTGCTGCGGGGGTGGCCCGCCACCACCTGAAGCGACTCGGTGGCCCCCCCGTATACGGGGGGGCCTCGGTGCGGCAGGGCACCAACCATCCAGGGAGGATGCGCAGGTGGATGTGGGCTCGGTGCTCGGCAGCATGGTCCGGGTCGGGTCGCGGGCGGGGCGGGCCAACCGGCGGCGGCCTGGTCGCCGAGCCGTACCGGATCAAGCCGTTCGCCGAGTGGAGGCAGGAAGCACCGGCAGGCCCGGTTCCCCTGCCACCCGCACCTGCGGTGGCCCCTGCGACGCTGATCGCCGGTCAGGCCTTCGTCCTGCCCGAAGAGGCCTGGCAGGGACTGCGTCTGGCCTTCAGGTTCGCGGGCGCCGACGCAGACCTCACCCTCTTCCTGACGGGGCATGACGGACACGTCGGGGGTGATGAGGGCTTCGTTTTCTACAACCGCCCTCTGAGCGGACGGAGCCGTGCGCCTTCTGGGCAAGCAGTTCGAAGGAGCGCACACCGTCGAGCGCATCACCGTTCACCTTTCCGCGCTGCCCGAACACGTCCGACGCGTGGCCATCGCCATCAACAGGGACGTCGATACCGATCTGACCTGCGACTCCCTGCCCCACGCCTCCCTGCTGATGGACTGCACGCCCGCTGCGGCCTGGGAGATCGAGCCGCCCGCAGACCCCAATATCCGCGCCATGGTCGTCGCAGAGCTGCACCGCCACACCGTCGACGGCCAGCCTGTCTGGAAGCTGAGGGCCATCGGTCAAGGCTAGGCAGAATGCCTCGTCGCGCTTGCCCGTGCCTACGGGGGCCGACGCCAAGGTTGCCATGGTGCCCACGCCGCACGGGGCTGGGGTCACGTCGCCGCCTACGGTCGGTGCCGGCGTCGCCGTCGGCGCGCTCTGTGCCGGCACCGGTGGCGTTGGCTGCGTCCAACCGGCGCTTGAGCCGCGGCTTCCGGCAACATCTTCGACTACGGCATCAGCCACAACTGCTGCATCCACAGATGTAGCAGAAACGCTACTTCTCCGGCGCTGCCTGCGGATGGTTCGGCCGCAGCAGCTGGGGACGTCACCGAGGTACAGCAGCTGGAGATGGCACCGTTACCCCGGCCACCGGCCACACCACAGTCCACGGCAAGGTCGGCACGCAGCGGCACGAGTGCGGGTCGAAAGGGCACCCAGGCGGTCTTCGAGTGTCAACCGACGTGACGGTGCCCGACCTCTTGCACAATCCTCTCATGGAGCCGCTGCCCATTCCTTGCCCCGCTCACCTCATCCCCAACGCCAGTGGCACCGACGCTTTCCACGAGGCATACAGGCAGGCCATGGCGCATCGCGCTGTGTTCGTCGCTATCGAATCGGACGGTCCCCGTTGGACCGTGAAGGCGGACACGCTCACCGCCGGCCCTGGACACTCCGTCGACGACACCGTGAACAACGCTGTCCGGGCCGCGATCACCCGCCTGGCGCGCAACCATGAGGTCGGCTTGGACGCCTACGCAGGCCCCGTCTACTTCATGATGCACGGCGTGCCGAGCGAAAGCCGAGCACGCGAACTCGCAGCCGCACTCCATGCCGCCCTGCACGGGGATCTCGAACCACTAAACCGTGCAGTCCCTCCTCCCGTGACCTGAGTGGCCCGCAAAGGCTCCACGACCAGGCCGAAGAAGCCCAAGAATCAGTACTGACAGCTCTGCTCTGATCGAACCGCTGCTGCCCGCACCCGCCTGCGAGAGGCGCACCGGCGGCCGGCCGGAGAAGCACCCCCGCCGCGGGATCGTCGACACGATCCGCTACGTCGTCGACACCGGCTGCAAATGGCGGGCCCTGCCCAAGGAAGTCCTCTTCCGCCTCCGGCTGATGCACCCCGAGATCACCATCGTGTGGGCCGACTCCGCCCATGCCGGAAAGGTCGTGGACTGGGATCGACGTCGCCTCCAAGCCCGCGGCGTGGGACTGAGCGCACCGGCCACGCCACAGGATCGACGCGCCGCACCCTGCGCATGCCGGCTGCGGCGCTGGCGCTGCATGAACTGGCGGGGGACCAAACGGTGCGGCAGGCGGCCACCTGCGGTGACCGTCCGCCCGCTATACCCGGCTGCCGAGGGCCTGCCTCGCTGCCGCTGCCGTCAACATCGAATCTCACGGGATCTGAGCCATGATCAAGCCCGGGTTCACCGCCGGTAGCGTCGTCGTACGTTTGCCAACACCACTGTCCAGCGCCCCTGGAGGCGCGGTCGTTTCGGTGGATCACGTTTGCTGCCACGGGGCGGGCACCGTCGCAACGCGGGGGAGAGTTCCGGGCGGGCACGGTGCCAGCGCGCGGGATGCCGCCACCGGCCGGAGGCGTCACGGGCGACGTCGACGCCGACTTCCACCACCAGCTCGGGTTCCACCAGCGTCACGGCCAGCTGCTCCCGGCTGCCCCACCCGACGGAGAACGACCATCCCGTCCACGGGTGCCCGCGCCGCCCGGCCACGAGCAGGCCGGCAACCGCAGCGCCCGCCTGGCGGACGAGGTTGGTGGTGCGGCCCACGTGGTGCGGCCCACGTACTGCAGGCGGCCTTCGTCGTCGAACTTGCCGAGCAGCAACGTCCGCGGAGCGGCCAGTGAGCCGGTGACCGCGCCGACGATCGCCTCACTCGCCTCGCGGACCTTCGATGAGTACGGGGGAGCTGACGGGCCCGAACCCTGTGGATCGGGGCAAGTACGGTTCGAAGATCCAGGGATCGCACCCAAGGGAAGGGAGTCCAGCCAGCGGCTGGGCCGGCACCGCTGGACCGTCGAACGCACCATGGCCTGGCTCGCCGGCTGCCGACGCCTGCACCAGCGCTACGAACGCAAAGCGAGCCACTTCCTGACCTTCACCAGCGTCGCCTGCACCCTCATCTGCCTGCGCCGCCGCACCCGCTGATGTGCCGCTGCAACAGCTCGACTGCCAGGTCGTGGCGGTAGTGAACGGCGAGGTCCATGGGCGTTTGCGCGTGGGGACCCGGGAGCTGCGGATCAGCGGCGAAGGCCAGGAGCACTGCGGTGGTGTGCACAGTCAGCTGACTGCCGCTCTGCAAGACGCCATCGCCTTCCGCATCAACGGCGTGCGTAAGGAGAGTCATGTTGTGGCGTCCCGCATCGGGGTCCCTCCCTTGGCCAGCAGCTGAGCCGGGGTCTGTGCGTCTTCGCTCTCCACCGCTTGATGTGCCGGTGTACAGGTGCTCTCCACGTCGGATTTCAACCCCTGCTGCACCAGTCCAACCAAGCCATTTCCCGGCATCTGCTCACCAATTGAGATGGCTTGTAAAGATCAAGCTAGCCCTTCCGCGCGACGCTGGTGATCACCTCCTGCAGCCGGCTCGCGTACAGGGACAGGTTCTTGTGCGCGATGTCGGTGTCCGGATAGCGGCATGCGAACCACAGCCCCTCGTGGAGTCTGTTGACCCAGACGCAGACCCGGTCGCCGTACGACACCCTGACCAGTCCGTAGGCCTTCAGCTCGGCCCACCGCTCGGAGCCGGGGATGTAGCGGGCGTCGAGGAAGGACACCAGGGAGTACAGGTCGGGAGAGGTGGGGCGGAAGTCCGTTCCGAGCAGTCGCAACACCCGCTCGAGGGGGGTGCGGGCCAGCCGCCGATTTTCGCGCAGTGCGGTGCGTGCGTTCTCCAGAGCTCCGTCGAAGTCGCGGAGCTTCGCCAGCTGGATCTCGACCGGTGCCCCGCCGACGTACCAGCCCACGGAGTCCGACCACTGGGACGTCGCCCGGGTGTGGAACGGTACGACGGTGCGGAAGACGGGTTCCCCGGCGATCTCATGGACGATGAGCGCGGTGGCCGCCAACATGCCGACCAGACTGCCGCCGTAGGGGCGGCAGTATGCCTCGAACGCGGCGGCGTCGTCGGCGTCCACAAGCGGCCCGCACAGCACCTTCTGCGGGGGCAGTCCCCCGTCGGGGTCCAGGCCGAGATCGACGGGGAAGTTCGGCAGATGCCCGTCGCAGTTCTTGATGAACTCCCGCCAGCGGGCCACCGTGTCATGGCCGTCGTCGACGTTGTCCGCGTCCGCCCGTTCGGTTTGGCAGAAGTCGACGTAGCTGGCGCCGGGTTGCTGCTTCGGGGAGCGGCCCGCCGCGACCGCCGCACAGAGTTCGTGGAGGGCGGCGGGAATGTTCTGGAGCGAGTAGGCGTCGACGTTGCTGTGGTCGAAGGCCATGTACACGCTGGTGCTGTCGTCCCGGAAGACCGCCGTGTAGATGAAGTTGGGCCACCGGAGTGCGTCCGCCACGATGTCGAACCGGTTCTGGAGGTGCACGGCCAGCGCCGTCTCGTCCGTGAAGTCGCCGATGTCCTCCCGGTGCAGGCGCACGTCCTCGCTGTCGAGCGTGAACCGGACCATCTCGTCGTCGGGCGGCCCGGACCAGGTGAAGCCGCTGCGCAGTGTCTCGTGCCGCAGTGTCCAGGCGTGCAGGGCGTCCTGGAGGACGTCCAGGTCCGTCCGGCCGGGGAGATCGAAACTTACGCCGATCCAGGTGGGTACGAACAATCCGTCCTCACGCACGGACCGGGAGGCCCTGATGTGCGACTCCTGGATATAGGCCGGGGGCCGGGAGTCCTGCGGGAGGCCCTTCACCGTCGCGGCGGCGGCCGGATCGAGCGTCCACTCCACGAGTCGTCCGGGCCGGACCTCACAGTGCTGGATGTCCGTCATGCGCACGAGGTGTCTCCGTTCGCCGATGTGATGTACGGACCATCAGTTGCCGTGGGGGTGACGCCCCATACCGAAAGGCGCGACTTTCAGTGGAACGGATGGCATCCCGCAGGGTGAGCACTCCGGACGCTGGAAGGGGGGCTTGTTGCGGGCCGGCCATCGGGCCGTCCTGACCGGTGCGGCGCGCGACGAACGCAGCCACCGCCCGCGTCCGCCGTGGGCAGCCACAGCATCCGAAGCCGCCTCCACGACGGTCCGCCGGGACCGGCCCGGGCGGCCGCGGAGCCGGTCATCGGCCCGCGCCGCCGTAGCGCCGCCGCCGAGACGGCCTCCCCTGGGACACGGTTACCGCCGATTGGCGGGCGACACCGCCCGGGCTCTACTCCGTGACCATCGCGGAGATTCCCGGGAAACCAACGCTTCCGCTGACGGTTCCGGTTCCGCAGACGGCTGAGCCCCCTCCGGCACCAGCCGCGTCCCTCACAGGGCAGGTGCCGGCCGTGCCCGTGCCGCTCGGCGGCGCAGCGGCGATCGCCGTGCCACCGACTCCCAAGGTGCCCGTCGGCTCAGGCCTGCCCGCCGTTCCCTCGGTGTCCGGCCCGCCGTCGGCCGGCCTCCTGGCGATCCGTGGCTCACTGCCAGTCGGTAACTGATTTCTTCTTCCGCGACGGACACGCCCGCCGTCCCCGTTAAGCAGGTGACCGACTTGCTCGTCGAAGGGTGTCCGGGTGGCGTCACGAACAGTTCGACCAGTGCCGCCTCTGCGCCTGCGGGGCAGCGGTCAGCGCACCCACGCTGATGGTCCCGGCGGACTGGCCGGCCAGGTGGGAGCCTGCCCGCCGCGGTCGGCGCCTGCCGGCCTTGCCTCCGCGGGCCGAAGCCCACCGGCTCCTCAACGATGTCACCCCCGTCCTCCGGGACCAGAGGTGAGCGCATGGCCGCGTCGGAAGTCCGTACCCGAGTGGCCCGTCCCCATCCGACTCACGAACCCACGAGGTTGCTGTGGCCCTGCTTGCACCACTCCGCCTTCGCCGCCCCCCGCGATCTGGGCGGCACGTCACCATCGGCCTGCTCGCGCTGATCGCCGGCAGCGTCTCGACAGCGCCCGTCGACGCCGCCACCCCGGTCTCCGGCTCGATCAGCGACTCGGCGCCCACCACCACGTGGAGCGCCGGCCCCTTCGCCGTTCCCAATGTCTCCGGCACCACGGGACCTGTCGCCTGCGGTGACGCCCAGCCCTGTGACGACTACGCCCTCAGGGTGACCGTGCCGTCGGGCTACGACGCCGATCACCATCTTCGGATAGACGTCGAATGGCCCGACTCCGCGGCCGACTTCGACCTCTATGTCCTCGACCCGGACGGCAGGGAGATCGCCGCCGCGGCGTCCACGAGCGACCCCGAGACCGTGCTGCTTCCGGCGGTCACGGGCTCCTACACCGTGCGGGTGGTGCCGTACGCGCCCCTCGGCCAGAGCTTCAGCGGCACCGCGAGCCTCGTCGCCGATCCGGTCAACCCGCCGCCGAGCACAGCGACTCCGCCGACGTACGGCACGTCCTCCGCCCCCGACAGCATCGCGGACGCGCACGACGCGGGCGAGCCATCCCTCGGCGTCGACCGTGCCACCGGCGCCGCGATGTTCCAGGCGTACACATCGACGCTGAAGGTCACCTACGACGACGCAGGCGCCGCCACCTGGCAGGACAAGAGCGCCAACGCGGCCAGCGGCTGCCCCCAGGGAAGCGTCACCAGCCTGGACCCGATCCTGTTCACCGACCCGGTGACGCACCGCACCTTCGAGTCGCAGCTGGCCGGCAAAACCGCCCTGACCTGCTACACCGACGACGACGGTGAATCCTGGACGCCGACGTCCGGCTCGGGCATCAACTCCGGCGTGGACCACCAGACCATCGGCGGCGGCCCCTTCGCCCCCGGTGCGGTGGGTGCTCTGACGTCCTACCCTCACGCCGTCTACTACTGCTCGCAGGACATCGCCGACGCCTCGTGCGCTGTCAGCCGTGACGGCGGCCTGACCTACGGTCCCGCCGTGCCGATGTACTCCCTGCTGGACTGCGGCGGTCTGCACGGGCACGTCAAGGTCGCGCCCGACGGTACCGTGTACGTGCCCAACAAGGGCTGTGGCGGCAACCAGGCCGTGGCTGTCTCCGAGGACAACGGCCTGACCTGGGCGATTCGCAAAAACCCCGTGAGCACGCCCGGTGACTCGGACCCCAGCGTGGGCATCGGCGCCGGTGGCACCGTCTACATGGGTTACCAGAACAGCGACGGCACCGCGCACATCGCGGTCAGCCACGACAAGGGCGAGACCTGGCTGTACGACCAGAACGTCGGCGCGTCCCTCGGTATCAAGAACATGGTTTTCCCCGAGGTGGCTGCGGGCGACGACAACCGCGCCGCCTTCGCCTTCCTGGGAACCACCACCGGTGGCAACTACCAGGACGCGCAGAACTTCCACGGGATATGGCACCTGTACGTGGCCACCACCTACGACGGCGGCCGGTCCTGGGTCACGGTCGACGCCACTCCCACCGACCCGGTCCAGAAGGGCTCGATCTGCACCGGCGGCACCACCTGCGGCCAAGACCGCAACCTGCTCGACTTCAACGACATCACCATCGACGCCCAGGGCAGGGTGCTGGTGGCCTACGCCGACGGCTGCACCGGCGCCTGCGCCGCCGACGGCGCACAGAACTACGACGCCCTGGCCACCATCAGCCGCCAGTCCGCCGGCAACACGCTCTACGGCGCGTACGACGCCGTGGTCAGCGGCAGGCACAAGAAGCCCAGCCCGAAGCACGGAGGAGACCAGTAAGTGAAGCCCTTCCTCCCGGTCGCGCTGCTGACCGGCGCCCTCCTCGTCACGGTGGTCCTCACCGGATGTGCGGGCAGCACTACCGGAACGGAGTCCACCGGCGCCTCACAGCGGACGGCGAACGACGCTGGCACGGCCCCCTCCGGTTGCCCCTCCGGTTCCTCGTTGCCGTGGCCGGCGAACTTCCCGAGCAATGTGCCGGTGCCCGAAGGCGCCGCCGTGACCTCGGTGGAGCAGCGCAGCGGCGACCGCCTGATCGTCTCAACCGTGGTGCGGGGCGGTTTCGACGCCACTTTGACCTTCCTGCAGAAGGAGCTGCCCGCCGCCGGTTTCTCCCTCAAGGAGGGCGAGGTGGAGAACGACGACGCCGAGTCGAACTTCTCCTCCTCGACCGTCGAGGGCCGCTGGACCCTGCGCGAGATCCCTGGGTGCGAAGGTGGGGCGTACCTGACGTATCTGACGTCGACGACCACCTGACATCCACCGCCCACCGCAAACCCGCGTCGCTCTGACGTCGCGTCCAGCGCGGCGGCCGGCCTGCCGTTCCCCGGAGGCGGGCCGGCCGCCGAGGCCCTCCCTGCTGATCGGGCACTCGCTCGGCGGCGCGACGGTAATCGCCGCGACGCACCGGATTCCAGAGACCAGAGCGGTGGTCACCGTCGGCCGCATCGACATCCACGGCACTCTCCACCGTGTCCCAGCAGGCCGCCCGCCGCGTCCGCCGGGGGCCGGCGCGATCACCAACGTGGCCTCCGTCTGATATCCGTCCCGCCAACGCGTCCTGCCGTGCCCGTCATCACCGCTCGCCGCGTTCTGGCCGCGCGTGCACGACCGTCTTGAGACACGTGAGCAGCGGCTGTTCGCCGGGTGATCCTCGTGCGTTCGGCTAGGCGCGATCCCCTCGGTGAAGATCCGTCATTACTGCGGCCACACCGCGGTACTTCTCCGACATGGAGGGCGCCTTCCAGGTCGCGCCCTGCTCCACCGCGCCGCAGGTCACCTCCGGCAGCAGCGGAGCCGGTGGATATCTGAAGCTGTCCGACTCCGGTACCTGGTCGCTCGCGGTCATCGCCCCGGACAGGACCACTCACGTCCTGGCGAACGGCAGCCTGCCCACCGCCGCGGCGAACACCTGGCACCGGCTCACGCTGGGCTTCTCGGCGACACGATCACGGCCCACGTCGACGGGACCGAGGTCGCCCACGTCACTGACGGCACTTACGACCACGGCCAGGTCGGCCTGGGCCTTGCCTCCTACACGACCTCCCAGTTCGACGACCTGGAGGTGCTGCTGCCGACACAGACCGCCACGCCGTAGAGCTCCGCCCACACTGCCGCGGGACGCGACAGCCGCATGGACAGCCCTACCATGCGGCTGTCGCCCCGACAGCGGCTTTGGCGGTGCCCGGCCGCCGCTCCTCGATACGCCGAGATCGCCCGCCGGCTCACGCCCGGCGCGCGCGAGCGCGATGTGCGGGGCGTCGTGTGGGGTCCGCGGGGCCGGTGGGGCGTCGTGGGTCAGGACCCTTGGCCCAGCCCAGGAACTGGCATTGGTCGCGGCCATGATGCCCGGCCACCACCGGCCGCTCCACGGCATCACGAACCCAGCGTCCCTCCTGTGCCTCCTCCAAGGCGGCCGCCCACCGAGCGGCCGACCCAAAGAGATCACAGCAGCTCCACGCTCTGCGCGTAGTGGCAGGCGACCGGGTTTCCGCCGCCGCGGTCGGTCAGAGCGGGGACCTGTTCGATGCAGGCGGTGCGTTGGCTGTCGGTGAGTTCGTTCGCGAACTTGGGGCAGCGGGTGCGGAAGCGGCAGCCGCTCGGCGGGTTCACCGGGCTGGGGACGTCACCCTGGATCACGATGCGTTTCCGGGCTCGTTCCTTGCGTGGGTCGGGCAGCGGGATGGCGGAGACCAGGGCCTGGGTGTAGGGGTGGGCGGGGCGGGCGAACAGACGACGGGCGGGGGCTGTTTCCACCAGGCGGCCCAGGTACATGACCGCCACCCGCCCGGCCACGTGCCGCATCACCGACAGGTCGTGCGCCACGAACAAGAACGACAAACCGAGTTCGCTCTGCAAATCCATCAGCAGGTTCAGGACGCCCGCCTGGATCGACACGTCCAGCGCCGAGACCGGTTCGTCGAGCACTATCACTTTCGGGTGCAGCGCCAGGGCCCGGGCGATGCCGATGCGCTGGCGCTGCCCGCCGGAGAACTCGTGCGCGTAGCGGTTGCCGTGCTCGGGGTTGAGGCCGACCAGGCGCAGCAGTTCACGGACCTCGTCCTTGGCCCCGGGGCCGTAGCGGCCGTGTATGCGCAGGGGTTCGGCGACGATCTCATGGACGGACAGGCGCGGGTCGAGGGAGGCGTACGGGTCCTGGAAGACGATCTGCAGCTCGCTGCGCAGCGGCCGCATACGGCGCCTGCTCAGGTGGGTGAGTTCGCGGCCGCGGTAGCGGACCTGGCCGGAGGTGGCGGACTCCAGGCCCATGATCGTGCGCGCGACGGTCGTCTTGCCCGATCCTGACTCCCCTACCAGGCCGAGGGTCTCGTTCTCGTACAGGTCGAAGGAGACCCCGCACACCGCGTGCACGTCGCCGAGCCGGTGGCGGACGATGCCGCGGGACATGACCGGGAAGTGCTTGACGAGGTCCCGGACCTGCAGGATCGGCTCGCCGGTGCCGCCGTGGCCGGGCAGCGGGGGCAGGGTGGCGGGGGCCGGTGCGGGCGCGTTCATGCGGTGCCCTCCTCCGGGCTCTGGGCGGTGTCGGCGAACCGGGTCAGGGCGTCGATGTCGGCGCCCGCCGTTTCGAAGATCTCGCCGGCGCCGGTGTTGACGAGTTCCTCGGCGAAGTGGCAGGCGCTGAGGTGGGTGGAACGGCCTGCGGGGCGCAGTGGCGGTTCAGTCTCGTCGCACACGTTCCGGCGCATGGGGCAGCGGGGGGCGAAGGGACAGCCGGGAGGCAGGTTCAGAAGGGAGGGCGGGGAGCCCGTGATGGGGGTGAGGCGTTCTTCCTCGCGGTCCAGGCGGGGCAGGGAGCCGAGGAGGCCGAGGGTGTAGGGCATGCGCGGGGTGTAGAAGATGTCCTCGACCGAGCCGGTCTCGATGATCCGTCCCGCATACATCACCGCGACCCGGTCGGCGTGGCCGGCGACCACGCCCAGGTCGTGCGTGATGAGAATCAGGGCCGCGCCGGTCTCGGCACGGGCGGTCTCCAGGGCATCGAGGATCTGCGCCTGGACGGTGACGTCCAGGGCAGTGGTCGGCTCGTCGGCGATGATCACGTCCGGGGCGTTGGCCATGGCGATGGCGATGACGACACGTTGGCGCATGCCGCCCGACAGTTCGTGCGGATAGGCGTCGACGCGCCGCTCGGGGCTGGGGATGCCGACCGTGCCGAGCAGTTCGACGGCCCGCTCGCGCGCGGCACGTGCCGTCATGTCCGGCTGGTGGCGTCGCAGGGTCTCGACGATCTGGTAGCCGGCGGAGTAGACCGGGTTGAGGGAGGTCATCGGGTCCTGGAAGATCATCGCGAGGCCGCTGCCGCGGAAGTCGGACAGCCGCGCGTCGGACAGCGCGAGCAACTCGGTGTCTTCGAACCGTACCGAGCCGCGCACCCGTGCGGTGGCCGGCAGCAGCCCCATCACCGCGAGCGCGGTGACGGACTTGCCGGAGCCGGACTCGCCGACGATGCCCAGCGACTCCCGCCGCTCGAGGCGGTAGCTGACGCCCCGGACGGCCCGGACGATGCCGTCCTCGGTGGGGAACTCCACGGTGAGATCGTCCACCGCGAGGACCGCGCCGGTCTCGTTCCTGTCGCTGGCCGCGGTCACTGGCGCACCCTCTGCTGCCGAGGGTCGAAGGCGTCGCGCAGTCCGTCGCCGATGAAGTTGATGGTCAGGGCGACGGCGATGATGAACGCGCCGGGGATGTAGAAGAGCCAGGGCCGGGTGTCGACCGCGGTGCGGGCCTGAGAGACCAGGAGCCCGAGGGAGGTGTCGGGTGGCTGTACGCCGAAGCCGAGGAACGACAGGGCGGTCTCGGTCAGGATGCCGGTGGCCACCAGTACGGTCGCGTTGACGATGATGGGGCCGAGCGCGTTGGGCAGCAGATGCCGGAAGATGATCCACGTGTCGGAGGCGCCGAGCGCCTTCGCAGCCTCCACGAACTCCTTCTCCCGCAGCGACAGTACAGTGGAGCGCACCACTCGGGATACATAGGCCCAGGTCAGCCCGGCGACGACAATGGCGATCCAGTACCAGGAGCCGCCGCTGTGCGAGGCGATGACCAGGGCGATGGCGAACAGCGGCAGGGTCAGGAAGAGATCGGCGATGCGCATCATGACGGCGTCGACGAGGCCGCGGTAGAAGCCCGCGATGGCGCCCCAGACTGCGCCGACCAGGGTGGACCCCAGCGCGATCATGAGGGCGATCTTCACCGAGGTCTGGGTGCCGCGCATGACCTGTGCGTAAGCGTCGTACCCGGAGGAGTCGGTGCCGAACGGATGCTTCCCGGACGGCGGTTGCGAGTTGTCGGGGGTGTACTTCTGGTACGAGTAGTGCCACAGGTGCGGGCCGATGAACGCCCACAGCACGATCAGGACGAACACCACCAGGCTCACCACGGCGGCCCGGTGGCGCAGGAAGCGGCGCAGGATCAGCTGGGTCTGGCTGCGCTGCCGTACGGTGAACTCGTACTCGGTGCGCGGTGCCTCGGTGCCGGAGGATCCGGGTGCCTGGATGTCAGTCATAGCGGATCCTCGGGTCGAGCACGGCGTACAGAAGGTCCGCGACGAGGTTGAACCCGATGACGACGACAGCCGACAGCAGCAGCCAGGCCATGGTCCGGTAGACGTCGAGCGTTGTCGCCGACTGGACCAGCATCTCGCCCATGCCGTGCCACTGGAAGATCGTTTCTGTGATCACCGCTCCGCCGAGAATGATCGCGATGTCGAGCGCGGTGACGGTGGTTAGGGGGATGAGGGCGGTGCGCAGGGCATGCCGTGCCATCACGGCGCCGCGGCGCAGCCCCTTCGCCCTGGCCAGGCGTACGTAGTCGCTGTTGAGTACTTCCAGCATCGAGGCGCGGGTGTAGCGGGTCCAGGACGCGAAGGACACCAGGGCGAGGGTGATGGTGGGCAGGACGAGGTGGCCGATGCGGTCGGTGAACTGGTTCCAGGCGGTATCGACGTCGAGGTACGGCGACTGCTCGCCGATGGTGCCGAGAAATTGACTTCCGGTCTTCTCGTTGAACCAGATCCCCGCCTGCTTGAGCAGTACGGCGAACCAGAACACCGGCATGGACAAGAACAGAAAGCCGAGGAAAGTGATGATGTAGTCGGCGGCGGAGTACTGGCGGATCGCGCTGAACACGCCGAACAGTACGGCAAGCACCAGGGCGATGATCATGGCGGTGGCGACCAGGGTGACGGTGACCCGGAAGCGGGTGAACAGATCGTGCCCGATGTCGAGGTTGGTCTGTACGGACGGGCCGAAGTCGCCGTGCAGCACTCCGGTGATCCAGTTCCAGTACCGCTCCACGGCCGGCTGGTCGGCGTGGATGTGCCGGGCGAAGGCGGCGACAGCGGCCGGGCTGGGCGCGGGCTGCCGCGAGGTGGCGAAGTTGGCCACCGGGTCGCCGGAGTTGATGACCACCAGGAACACGACGAACGTCGACACGATGAGGACCGGGATGGAAACGAGGATGCGGCGCACGGTGTAGGCGAGCATGCGGACTTCTCTCTGGGCCACGGGCAGGGCGAGCCGTCCGTGGCGAGGTCCGGTCCCGGTGTCACCGGGACCGGGCGTTCGACGAGGTGGTTGCGGGGTCTACTTCCTCAGGCCCCACTCGGCGACGTTGTACGGCGGTCCGACGTTCGTGGCGTTGTTCCGCATGTTGACGAAGCGTGACTGCACGGCGAGGAATGTCGGCTTCTGGTACAACGGCAGAACGTAGGCGTCGCCCACCATGATCTTGTCGGCCTGGTTGAGGAGCGAGGCGGCCTTCGCCGCGTCCGTCTCACCGATGGCCTGCGCGATGAGGGAGTCGACCGTCTTGTTGCTGTAGCCGCCGTAGTTGCCGCCGCCGCCCGTGACCCAGGTCTGCTGGGCGTTGGCGCTCGGGAAGGGTGAGGCGACCCAGGCGAAGACGACGATGTCGTACTTGTGCCCGGCCAGCACCGTGCCGAGGTCGGCCGCGCCGATCGGCTTGATCGTGATCTTGATGCCCAGGTCACCGAGGGCACTCTGCAGGATCTGGCACTCGCTCTGACGGATCTGGTTGCCGGTGGTGTAGCGGCAGTTGAAGGGGCCCACGGACTTGCCGTCCGGGGTCTTCAGCGCTGTTCCCACTCCGGTGAACCTGGCGTCGGTCAGGTACTTCTTCGCCTTGGCGAGGTCGCCCGCACCTTGCCCGGTGCCGCTGACGAGGTCCTGGTAGCCGGCCTGTCCGGGGACGAAGTTGTGGTTGCCGAGCGGCTTCACCTTCGGGTCGAACTGGCCGACCGTCTTGGACATGATGTCCTTGATGTCGATCGCCGTGAACATCGCCAGGCGGAGCGCCTTGTACTTGCCGATGACCGGGTTGTGGAGGTTGAGATCGAAGTGCTCCCAGGTCAGCCCGTTGCCGATGCTGTAGGTGACCTTCGGGATGTCCTTGACCTGGTTGACCAGGTCGACCTCGGGCTGCGGGTAGATGCCCTGGACCTCGTTGTTCTTCAGGGCGACCGGCTCCTGGGTGGCGTCCGTGATCACCTTGAAGATCAGCCGGTCCAGCGTCGGCTTGGTCGTGCCCCACCACTTGGGGTCGGGGACGAAGGTGGCGTGGTCGTTGTCCACCCACTGCTGCATCTTGTACGGCCCTGCCGTCGCGTACTTCGTAGGCGGGTTGTTCTGGAAATACTGCCAGCCCTTGGCCATCTGGGCGGCGGACATGTGGGCGGCGTCGCCGGCCGCGGCGCCGGAGGTCTTCTCGGCGACGTGTGCCGGGTAGAGCGGGTAGCCGGCGCCGAAGAGTGATTTCCAGTCCGAGAAGGGCTTGGCCATGACCACGGTGACCGTCCTGCCGCTGTCGGAGCCGGTGACCGACTTGATGCGGTCGTAGCCCGCTGTGCTCTGCGGCAGGCAGCCCTTGGTCTGCGTGCTGTCGCTGGCCGGGGGCGGCGGGCAGTCCTTGCCGTTGTTGGTGCGCCAGTAGTAGACGAAGTCGTCGGCCGTGATCGGTGTGCCGTCGTTCCACGACGCCTTCGGGTTGATCTTGTAGACGAACGTCTGCGGGCTGGTGCTGGTCTGGGTCGCCGAGGTCACCAGGTCTGTGTTGAGTTTGACCGTGAAGTCGGGCTGCGGAACGAAGACCATCGGCAGGACCACCTCGATGGCCTCGCCATTTTCGAAGGTGTTGCCGTTGGTGTCCTGGATGTTCCACTGCTGGATGTTCTTCTCCAGTACATAGGTGAATGTGCCGCCCCGCTTGGTGGCACCAGAGTTGCAGGTGTTGGCGCTGCCCTGTGCCGAGCAGGATCCCAACCCGGGTGAGCTGCTCTTGGTGGAGCCTCCGCCTCCGCCTCCGCTGCTGCAGGCCGCGAGGACGAGAGTGAGCCCGGCGGCGAGAGTGAGTCCTCTTGTAAGGGCCGATGACTGCGCGCGCATGTCCCTCCTCCGGTCGGTGGATCATTCGGCCTTTTCTGGGTGGCCGATGACCGCGAGAGAACTGGCTGCACCATCACGCTAGAACACCCCCGCACCGCGCCGGAATCCTGTCCATACCGGCCTGACGACAATTCGGCCATCATTTCCCCCAGATATTTCCAGGCATAGGCAAAGGTGCGTGCAAAAACACCCCCCTTGCATCAGCGACCACACTGGTATCTGATGACACGCCACAGGAACCCCGGCATACAGCGTCGTCCACGCTGCCGCGCCCACAGAGCCCGGCGCACGCCACTCACGCGTTTCGGGTCCGGGCAGGCAGCGCCGGGCCTGCCTGCTCGACAGCCGTAGTCGTCACTTGGCCCGCAGCCTGCTTGGCCTGATCGGCCGTCGCCGACGTCTCCTCCTTGGCTGTCTCCGCGGCCTGCTGCAGTCTTCCGCCCCCGTCAGGCAAGGACTCACTCATCAGTAACTCTCCTCAGACGCCGACCCACGGCTCTTATGAAGCCCTTCCTTCACCCGAATGTCTGCCATATATGTGGATCACACGTCTTTGTGCTGATTTCCGAAGATTGTGTATGCCGGGGGATAGGGGCAGGCCGCGCTACCTCCGCGTCCGCCGGCGCCTTCGTCTACCGACCTGTTTGCAGCCCGGTCGATGTGCGGCCCGCTTCGGCTGGACCGGCGCCACTCCCTGACAGGCCTGGGCCGACTTGCCCATCGAACTGGTCCGGGCAGGCTGGAAGCGTGACCGGCGCGCCGATCGTCGTGCACCGGCCCTCCATCTCGGGCGGCTGGAGGTCTCCGTGCACAGCAGCGGCCGGCACGCCATCCTCGGCGCTGCCTACAGCGACCACGACCTGGTCGTGTTCCTCCAAGGCGCCAGCGTCGCGCATCCAGAGGCCATCCTGGACGATCCGCAGTGGGTTGCGCGGCGGGCCTGCCCACGAGTTCAGCGCCGCCTGACGTCCGAGAGGGCCGCAGGGTCGGGCAAGCGGACAGGTGCACCGGAGCGAGGCTGCAGGAGCGACGCTGTGAGAACCGCAGGTGACCGGGTTCGCTCTCTGAACATCCCTGCGTCACAGCGCCGAGTCCTATCCGCTCAGTGTCCTGCGCCGGGCCGCGCCACGCTTGGATCGGACCGAGTCCGACTTGTGGACGGGTGATCGTATGACGGAGCCCTGATCGGGGTAGAAGGGACGCCGGAGGCCTTCCCACAGCGGAAGCCCCAGCTATTCACCCGGCAAGATCGAAGGAAGCAGTATGGCCAGCGGCACCGTGAAGTGGTTCAACTCCGAGAAGGGTTTCGGTTTCATCGCCCAGGACGGCGGTGGACCGGATGTCTTCGCTCACTACTCGAACATCTCCGGCAACGGGTACCGCGAGCTGGTCGAGGGCGAGCAGGTCACGTTCGACGTCACCCAGGGCCAGAAGGGTCCCCAGGCCGAGAACATCGTCCGCGGCTGATGCAGGTTGAGCCGCTCCGTTGGCAGCGGGTCCTGCTGAAACTCCGGATTCCATGTTGCATCAGCAGCGGGCCGATCGGCTGATCTCCAGCAATCGTGTGGCCGCCAGGACGGACCGTTGGGCTCAGGTCCGGTGCAACAAGCCGGAGAACCTTTCCCGCTTCCCCCGGGGGGCGTCGCCGGGCTCATGAGTCTGCTCGTGCCCGGCGACGCCCGGCGTTTGCGGTGGTCAGGCCGTATGGGAGCGGGCCGCGGTGATCACGACGGATGTGTAGGACATGGTGGCGTGGCCGCCGAGCTTGTCGATCGCGGTCCCGGCGCTGTCCAGGACCTCCGCCATTTTGTCTGCGGGGAGTTGGGTGAGGCCGCCGAAGGTGGGGAGCTGGTCGAGCCACTCCTCTCGGGAGTAGGTGCGCTCCCAGGCGTAGCGCCACTGTTCCGGCTCGCTGAAGCTGCCGGTCTGCCGGATCCCGTCGGCGATTTTCGCGAACAGCGGCTGGTAGGCGTCCACGGCCGATCCTCTGAGCAGGCCGGGGTTGAACGGGGAATCGGGGGCGACCCGTTGGAGTGCTTCGGCGAGGGCGTCGATCACCTCGGCCGGGAGTTGGGGGACGTGGTGGAAGGGGGCGAGTCGGCCGCCGGGCCGGAGCACCTGGGCCGCCTTGGCCGCGCCGGCGACGGGGTCCACCCAGTGCCAGGCGGTGCCGGCGATGACCGCGTCGAACTGCCGCCCGGCCGGCTGCCAGTCCTCGAACCTGGCGACCTCGACCTCGATGCGGCTGCGTCGTGCGAAGGCGGCCATCCGCTCGTCGGGCTCGACGCCGAGCACCGTGCAGCCGGCCGCCTGGAACTGCCGGGCTTCGATACCGGTTCCGGCTCCGACGTCGAGGATGTGCCGGCCGGGGCTTGCCGCGACGACCCTGTCCACCAGAGCCTGGGGATACGGCGGTCGGGCGCGGTCGTAGCGTTTGGCGTCCACGCCGAACGACTCGGCCGTCTGCCGGTGGCGGTGGGGCTCGGGGCCGGACGTGTCCGGCTGTCCCTGCGATAAAGTGGGCATGCGCCCACACTAATGGGCGGTTGCCCACTTGTTAAGGCGGGGCGGCGCGGAAAGGGAGACAATGCCGTCAGGGGTGCACATCCACAACGTGCGCGGCCAGTTGTTCGAAGCTGCCGAGCGCGTCCTGCTTCGGGACGGACCCGACGCGTTGACCAGCCGGGCGGTCACGGAGGAAGCGAACTGCGCCAAGGGTGTGCTGCACCGGCACTTCGCCGACTTCGACGCTTTCCTGGCGGAACTGGTCCTTGACCGCGTCCGCGGCATCGAGGACCGGACCACGACTCTGCGCGCGGCAGCCGGCACCGGGAGCGTGGTGGACAATCTCGCCGACGCGCTGCAGGACCTGTTCGGGCCGGTCACGGTGGCGATCGTCGCGCTCATCACCTTCCGTGACGGCCTCCGTGCTCGGCTGCGCGAGGCCGGTCTGACCGGCATCCCACTGGCCGTGCAAGGCACCGCCATGATCGCCGCATACCTCACCGCCGAGCGGGAGCTGGGGCGTCTGGCCGGTGACGCCGACATCGACACATTCGCCCCCACCCTCGTCGGGGCCGGCCACCTGCTGTTCGCCGACCGGACAAGCGCCCCGCCGCAGACCGCCGCCATCCGCAAGATGGTGACCACCGTCATCGCCGGTGCCTTGCGATCGCCCCAGCCGTGACCTGAGCGCCCAGGCGAGGGCGGTGGTGATCCACCCTGTCCTGCGCGTTCCGTCGCAGCTTGCTCGTGCGGATCAAGCCCGCCGGACCGGACTTCTTCACCTTCGTGACCCACAGCCAGACGGTTCTCTCGCCGACCCCCAACTCGCGGGCCTAGGCCAGGTAGCGGTGCACCACCGGGACGCACGGGGCGTAGTCCGGCCGCGGCTCGCCCTCCTGTGCCAGCTCCTGCGAGCCCAGCCGGTAGCCGCAGAGGACTTCCTGGACGTGCTCGAAGCGCTGGGTGACCTCGTCCTCCTCGGGCCGGTCGAGCAGCCCCAGGGCGACGGCCGTGGACTCCTCCTCGTCCGGCAACCCGCCCAGGAGCTGGTCGTCGGGTCCGCCAGCAGGCCGGCCACGTCGACCAGCCTCCACAGCACCCCGCCGGGCCCGGACTGATGGAGCAGGACTTCGCGGCCTCGCACCTCGGACACCGTGAACGGCCCACCCGGGAAACTCAGGGCGAGTCCCGCCCGCAACGGAACCGTCCAGTTACTCATGCCGCCCTCCGCAGCACCGAGTCACCGTCGATCCGGCGGCTCAGGTCGACCGAGAGCCGCCCCGACCACACCAGCGCGAGGACGGCGGGCCTCACGTCCTCAACCGGTCGGCCAGCCGCCAGGCGCCGTTCGGCGACCGTGAGAGGATCCCCGTCCTGCACCGCCTCCCAGACCTGCGCGATGTCCTCGTCCGGCACCACCCCGGCCCGCCGGTAGGCGGCCAGGAACCGCACGTTCGCCAGCAGAACCGGATCCGCCCCCGACCAGATCTCGTACTGCCAGCCGTGCCCTCCACCAGGTCCCCGGGCCAGGCCAGAGCCTCCACGATCTCCGAATCAAGAAGGTGGTCGGCCGGCTTCACGTTGACCACGCGCACGTTGCCGTCCCCCAGCACCAGCAGGAAATCCGGCACGTGCAGCCGCCACCGCCCACTCACCCGCGCCCGCAGCCGGCACGGCTGGGCAAAAATCCCGACCACCTGCGGATCGAAGTCCGCCAGCAGCAGCCGAGCCAGCTCCAGACGGCTCTCGTAGACCACCAGCCCACGCGTCGTCGCCGACGCGTACCTCGCCGGGATGATGCTTGTGCCCCTTCGCCGCCGACCTGACCCGCCGCCACGGCACGGACCCGTCGAAACTGCCCCGGCGCAGCCGGCTGAACTCCACGCTGCGTACCGAGTCGTCCTCGTACCGGATCAAAGCCGTCGCAGACTCCTGACTGCCAGCCCTCACGCTTGTACGCTTGGTGACCACAGCTGACCGTAGGAAGCCGCCCAGGACACAAGAGGGCCGGATGACCGAGAACTTCTCGGGACTGACCACCACCCACGACAGGTGCTGCTAACGCGACCCGGAAGATTGCTAGCCGACTGCTAGAGATCGACCGACACTGCTGACGCGGACCCGGAACCTACAGCTGACGTCCTCGGCCGGCCTCCAAAACCCCCGTGTAGAGTGGCGCCACCGACGCGGGGTGGAGCAGCTCGGTAGCTCGCTGGGCTCATAACCCAGAGGTCGCAGGTTCAAATCCTGTCCCCGCTACCAAAGTCAGGGGGCCCGGTACCAGCCGGGCCCCCTGACGCGTGTCCGACCGCGGCGCACTAGGTCGAAGATGAACCCGTCCGGGCCGCCGTCTGCCGATTTGGTTTCAGCCAGCTCGGTGTCACGGAGATCCAGCAGCGTCCACCTGGCCTGTCCTCGTTCCAGCTCACGGTGATCGAGGCCTGGGAGCGCGCGCATTCCAACCGGCAGGCGGTCCTGGATGCCATGGATCAGGTCCGCGGCAGTAAACCCTGACCGGAAGGCGCCGGGCCAGGCCGCCGGCAGAAGCGCGTGAGCGCACGCCGGTCGGCGTGGCCCGCCAGGCGCTGGAGTACGAAGGGCACCACGATCAGTGACAGATGGTGATCATGCGCCTGAACTACGCGCGTCTGTGTGACCATCGCCACGGGACTCCTGCGCAGGGAGACGACCGTTGTTCCCCTTCTGTAGCCAGCCCTCAGCAGGAACCTTCACCGTCTCGACACTTGGTGCCCCTGGGCAGGACCACTGCGAGGCAGTGCCCACAAGCAATACGTGGGTTCGTCGCGGTTGCCGTCGCTCAGCGTGACCGCGACCAGGATGCCGGTGCCATCGGTTGTCACAAGGTGCTTGCTGCCCCACCTACGGTCTCATCGATGTCACTGTCCTGGTGTCGGCATACGGCTGCTGGGGGGTGATATGTGCGGATGCAACCCTTGCCGGCGGCCTTGGCCGCATACATGGCCAGGTCGGCGCGGTGTAGGAGTTCCTGTGGGGTGACGTTTGGGAAGCCCACCGCCATGCCGATGGAGGCCGAGACCAGCGCCTCCTTGTCGCCGAGCCGGTACGGCTTCGTCAGTGCGGCCAGGATCCTGTGGGCGACCTCCTTCGCGTTTGAAGGGTCCGTTTCCGCCTCCCATTCCAGGAGAGCGGCGAACTCGTCGCCGCCGAGGCGGGCGACGGTGTCGCCTGCCCGTACGGATGCCTTCAGCCGATGGGCGGCGTGGATCAGCAGGGCGTCGCCCGCCGCGTGTCCGGCCGAGTCGTTGACGGCTTTGAAGCCGTCGAGATCCACGAAGAGAACCACGGGCGGGGCCGCGCCCGCGGCACGCTTGCGCAGGGCGTGTGCGACCCGGTCGGCGAACAGCGCGCGGTTGGGCAGGCCGGTCAGCGCGTCGTGGAAGGCGAGGTGCTCCAGGTGCGTCTGCTGAGCGACCCGGTCGCTCACATCGCGGCTGATGATGATCATTCCCCTCGGGTGGTGGCTGATCGTCGATTCGACGTGGCGCCATCGTCCGTCGGCAGCCCACACACGGCAGGACACGCGGCGGCCGGGGCCACGGATGCCGGACTCGGCTTCCTGCCGAAGCGTCCGGACCGCTTGCATCAGCTTCTCGACATCGTCGCGGTGGCAGAAGAGCGGGAGAGCGGCGCCCACGAGCTCCTCGGGCCGGTATCCGAAGGCCGGGTGGACAGCGGGACTGACGTAGAGCACCGACCCGTCCAGGGAAACGATCGTGATGACGTCGCTTGTGCCGTCGGCCAGCGTACGGAAGTGGACTTCATCCTCCGCGGACTCACGGATGAGCCTGAGGTGGTCGGCATGGGTGACGCCCTGCCGGGCACCGAGCGCGAGCAGCACCGATCCGGCCAAGCCCGCCATCACCATGTCGACGGAGCCGCCGGCGGCGGCATGTGCTGCGAGAGCCAGGGCGCAGACGGCCACGGGCACGAACGCCGCCACCACTCCGATGACGGACATCATCCGCTGGTCCAATTCCGTGACGCTGACGCCTCCCGGCAACCACGGCGAGACGCCGAGGAGCGAGAGCCCGGTCATCGAGCAAGCTGCCGCTGGTGGAATCCCGTACCAGGTGCTGAAACCGGGCAGCAGGATCCGCAGCATGTCGCTCACGGCCAGAACGGCAAGCGCCGTAGCAGCAACCGTGGTCGCCGTGCGTTCCGCGCGGTTCAGACAGAAGCGCAGGGCCACGACCAGCCCCAACACGAGGATGTCCGTCACGACACGCGCGAGACCAAGGAGCGACGCCGATACGTCACCGCCACGGTCAGCGCGATGAAGCAGCAGGAGCCAGCACAGCGTGAGCAGGGAACCAGAGATCAGCCAGCCGTCCAGCAGGCGCCGTAGCCACGTCAGTGTCGTGCCATTGTCCGCTGCTGCCATCACCAGCCCAGTGACGGCCACCCCCAGGCATGCGACGATCCCGGCGGCCGCCATCAGACGGATCACGCACTGCAGGACACCATCACAAGGGGCCCGAGAAAAGCCGGTCTGATCCACGATGAGGTGGTGAAGACCCCCTGCGGCCACCGAGACAGCAAACAGCGTCAGTCGAAGACGTACCGTCCCCGCAGCCGTGCGAGCGCGCGCAAGGAGGGAGAAGGCGGCTGCCCAGTGCGCTGCCGGCACCCCGATGCCGGCAGACACCACCACGGCCGACCCTGCTCCTGCTGCCCCGGCGAGAACCAGCGCAGCACCCTGGCCCAAGCCCTTGCTCACCCAGGCAGTGTGCCTCCGGCCGGTGCGAACGGTGTGGTCAGAACCGTTTCGACCGACCCATCTCTGGACCATGCGACCCCCTGACGATGATGGAGCGCGAAGCGGTCGCACCAAACACCCAGGGACTGCTCGCGCAGGACAAGAGGGTAGGAGAGCGTTTTCGTCGGCCGCATGAGCGGCTTTAGTGTTTTCACCCGAAATAACGACAGCTCTGGCCTTTGAGTACGCCAGTACCTGGAGATGGGTAGTGAGGCATCTCTACTTCGTCGGCCGCGGCTTGGGCTGACGGCGGCGCGGGCCGGTCGTGAAGCGGCGGGTCGGGGATCAACTGCCGTGCTGGGGCTGAAGACGACCACACGCCGTGCTTGCCCGTCCGCGCTGGGACCGTTGGAGCAGTACGCGGCCCGCTTCAATGCCGGCCCGGCTCATCGGCAGCAGCCCCTGACGGGGCGCTGGCTTTCCGGCGCTGCTGAAGGGCGCGACGTCGCCGGGGGAAAGGTCGAGGCGCGTGCGGTGCCGGCGTGCGGGGTGCCGACAGCGGCCGGCACTGTCGCGGGGCGACGTCCATGCCGACTTCCACGACCAGCTCGGACCGCATCAGGATGACCTCGAAGTTTCCCGGCTGCCCCGGCCGACGGAGAGGGGCGCTCATTGGCGCCCAGTACAGGGAACGGCTCAGCGCCTGCGGCAACCAGCAATCACCGGACAGCCTTTACCCGAAGTGCAAGGGCGGCCGGCCGAGAACCTTCACCCTTCCCGAACGCCGGGAGATCAAGAAGATCACCCAGTAGGCTGGCGACAACTCCCGCACGTCTTCGACGACTTGCTCGACCCAGTGACCTGAGAGGGACCTGCTCGGTGATGGGGTAGCCGTCGTCGGTGACGATGTTGTTGACGTTGACCGCGAACGCCTCGGGCTATGGCGAGGTGGGCAGGTGCGGGGAGCGGAGCACGAGCAGGGTGATCTCGCTGGGGGCGAAGACGCGGAACGGCGGGCCCCAGAAGCCGGTGCCGCGGCTGGTGTAGAGGAGGGTGCGGGGGCCGTGGTGGCTGAGGCCGGCGAGGGCGGGCTGGTCGATGCGGACCAGGTGGTGGAACGGCCAGATCTGGCCGCCGTGGGTGTGGCCGGAGAGCTGGAGATCGATGCCGGCGGCTGCCGCCCGGTCGATGAACTTGGGCTGGTGTGCCAGGAGCAGGACGGGCAGGTCGGGGTCGGCGCCGTCCAGGGCTCCGGCGAGGTGGGCGCGGTGGCCTGCCAGGCCGGAGGACTCGGCGGTGACGTCGTCCACGCCGGCGACCACGAGGGTGTCGCCTCCGCGTTCGAGCAGCAGGTGGCGGTTGCGCAGCGGCTCCCAGCCCAGCTCGTCCATCAGGTCGACCCAGCCCTGGGCCTCGCTGTAGTACTCGTGGTTGCCGGTGACGTACACGCGGGCATGGGTGGCCCGCACGGTACCGAGTGGGACGGCCTGGTCGCGGCGGCGTTCGGCCGTGCCGTCGGCGATGTCGCCGGTGTGGCAGACCAGGTCGGCTTCCAGAGTGTTCACCGTCTCGCACACCCGTGCCGACCAGCGAGCGCGGTCGAGTGGGCCGTAGTGGGTGTCGGTGATGAGGGCGACGCGCAGGCCGTCCAGTCCGGCACCCAGCCGCGGGAGTTGCACGTCGAGTCGGCGCACGCGTGGCACGCGGCGGGCCTCGGCGTACCCCCAGGCGAGCAGTACGGTGGATACGGCGAGGACGGCCCAGGTGACGATGCGGGCCCGGTCCTGACTCTCCCCGACGCCGGCCACGGTCAGGGCGGGCCGCAGCAGGACGCCGAGCAGAACGGACCAGGTGAACAGCACCCAGCTGGTGCCCAGCAGGGTGTCACCGATGATCGCCGCCCGGTCCTGCTGGCGCCGGCCGTGGCCGCGCGCCATCGCGAGCGGCATGGATATGAGGCCGAGGGCGCACAGGACGGTGCCGGCCGGCGTGACGGGCAGCGGCCAGTGCTGGCCGGTGTACAGAAGCACCCAGCAGGGCACGGCCCACAGCAGGACGGGGGCGATCAGGGGGATGTAGCGCATCAGGCGGTGCAGCCGGCTCTGCCGCGGCGCGTGCGCTTCACCCACGACGGGCCGGGTGCTGCTGGTGTCGTTCACGCTTGCCCTCCCCAACCAGGCTGCCGTCTCGCGCACTGTATCCGGTCGCCCTTGGGCCGGCCCGACCGGCGTTCATGGGCAGGGGTCGCGGATCTTGGGTTGATCAGCGGGAGCAGGGCGAGGGTGAGGACGCTGTCGAGGGGGCGGCGTATCCGTCGTAGCCGAAAAAGGGTCATGGTGCCGGACGTCGCGAGCAGCGTGATGGGGGAGATCTGTTCGCCGGCCCGACTGGGCCGCGCGGGAGGGCGTCCGGCGTCGGTGTTTCGCCAGGCCTGGCCGCCATGTTCAGGGCGAGTTCGGCGGGACGGCGTGTGCGCAGGGGTGGAGCCAGGTCTGTGGCTTATCTTCGGACAGACGCTGACATCCGGAGTGAAAATGCAAAAAACGGATGAACTGGTTGGACGGGTCGAGGGAGCGGCGGTCGCTCCCACGGTCCCGGCCATGCCGCGCCTCCGGCTGCGGTGGCTTTTCACGGCCGCCGTCGCGATCGCCGCCGCCACGACACTCGTGCTTCTTCTCGCGAGCACGGGATGGCTGAACCACCACCCGGCTGTTCAGGCCTGGCGCACCGTGTGTCTGGCCATCACCGTCCAGGCGCTCCCCTTTCTGCTGCTGGGCACCGCGCTGTCCGGGGCGATCAACGCTTTCGTGCCGGCCGAACTGTTCGCGCGGGTGCTGCCCAAGCGAGCGGCGGTGGCCGTTCCGGTGGCGGGCGTGGCGGGCGTCGTGCTTCCCGGCTGCGAGTGCGCCTCCGTACCCGTGGCGAACAGCCTGATCCGCCGTGGTGTCACCCCGGCCGCCGCCTTCGCCTTCCTGCTCTCCGCGCCGGCCATCAACCCGGTCGTCCTGACGGCCACCGCTGTGGCCTTCCCCGGCAACCCGGCCATGGTCCTCGCCCGTCTGCTGGCCTCGCTCGCCACCGCCGCCGTGATGGGATGGCTGTGGCTCTGGGGCGGACGGCAGGAGTGGCTCAGACCCACGGCCCGGAACGCCGGCCACCACCACGGGCACAGCCGCTGGCGCGAGTTCCGGCACGGCTTCCAGCACGACTTCCTGCACGCCGGCGGCTTCCTCGTCCTCGGCGCCATGGCCGCGGCCACCTTCAACGTGACGGTGTCACGCTCCGTTCTCGACACCTTCTCCGCCTCCCCCTGGCTGTCGGTGCTCTTCCTGGCCGGGCTCGCCGTCCTCCTCGCCGTCTGCTCGGAGGCCGACGCCTTCGTCGCGGCGTCGCTCACCGGCTTCTCATCCACGGCACGGCTCGCCTTCATGGTGGTCGGCCCGATGGTCGACCTGAAGCTCATCGCCCTGCAGGCGGGAACCTTCGGCCGGGCCTTCGCCTGGCGCTTCTCCACGGCGACCACCGTGGTGGCGGTCGCGGCGAGCGCTCTGATCGGAGGGGCGCTGCTGTGAAACACCCCGTACAGGTGCTCCTCCTGGTCCTGACCGGCATCGGCTTGCTGCACGCCGCCCTCTTCACCGATCTCTACCTGCGTTACGTGAAGGAGGGGCTGCGCCCACTGCTGATCATCTCCGGGGTCCTGTTGCTGCTCCTCGGCCTGGCAGCCGCGGTGCGCGACCGAACGCACACCGAACACGCCGGCCATACGCACGGCCACGACCACTCCCGGGCACCAGGCGTCGCCTGGCTCCTGTTCCTGCCTGCACTGAGCCTGCTCTTCTACGCCCCGCCGGCGCTCGGCGCGTACACGGCGGCGCGGTCCGACGGCAAGGTGGTCAACGAGCACACGGCGTTCGACCCGCTGCCGGCGACCTCACCGGTGCCGCTCACGCTCACCGACTTCACCGTCCGGGTCCAGCAGGACCGCGACCGGGCCATCAAGGGCCGCACCGTGCAGATGACCGGCTTCGCCAGCCCCACCGAACACGGCGGCGGCTGGTACCTGGCCCGGATCATCTTCACGTGCTGCGCGGCGGACGCCCAGACCGTGAAGGTGCGGATGTACGGGACCAAGGCCCCGCCCCCCAACACATGGCTGGCGGTGACCGGAACCTGGCACCCTCGGGGCACGCTCGGCACGAAGACGGCGGAAGCCGCCCTCGACGTCCGCAGCACCAGGCCCATCGCGCCGCCGGTCAACGCCTACACGGACGACCTGCCGCTCGTACCCTCCTGAGCGACACGACAAGCCGGAACTCGTCCGTTTCCCTGTCCCGTACGGTCCGTATCCGCTGAGGATCGACAAGGCCGCCGGTAGGCCCGCCCGAGGATCGTGCCGTCCCCTCGCACGTGCCGCCCGCTGAAGGCGCCCCGGACCCGCACGGAGCGGAGCGCGGCCGGCGACACACGATGAAGTCAGCCACCCCCACGGCCCCGCCGCACAGGCTGAAGCTCAGCTGGACCCATCCCTGTCCCCACGGGTGTGAACCGTCAAGAACGGGAAGGAAATCGGCGGGAGCCGGGAGAGCGGGGAGGCGCTGTGGGGAGCGAGATCTCGGACAAGTTCCAGTACAGCATCACGCACACCTACGTCACGCGGCACGTCGGTGACAGCACACAGACGGCGACGATGGTCAACGCGGAGGTGGGCAGCCTGGACCGGTTCGCCGAGCGCCCGAGCGAGACAAGCGTGTTCTGCGAGCACTGCGAGGCGCGGCTGCGGGTCGTGCTCCGGTCCACGGCCCACGTACGGCAGCGGCGGCGCATGCACCGGCTGCTGTGGCCGGTGTGGGCCCTGCTGGCCGTGTTGAGCGGCTGGGGTCTGGTGCATGTGCTGCGGACCGGCGACGGCCTGGGGTACGACGACCTCTTCGGCTTGTTCTTCACCGCGGCCGCGACCGTCCTGCTCGGGTACGGCACCCTGCGCAGCCTGGTACTGACCCAGGGCTTCGACACCCCCGAGGTGACCAGGACGGACGAGCGGGAGCCGTACGGGGTTCACCACAGCTGGACCACGCCCCGGCAGGCAGAGGCCGAGGACCGCAGGTCATGAGGCGGTCGACCACCACACCCCACGACGCATGATCATTCGACGGCGCGCGAAGGCACGCCGGCCCGACACAGCCGCCGGGGACCGCTGGCTGACAGTGACGATCAACTGCGCGCCGCACGACGTGCAGACCCACAAGCTGCCGGCGCCGCTGCAGGCGTACGGCGAACCGCATCCAGACACGTATCCCGCCGGCGCCTGGTGACGGGGCACGGAAGCTGGCGGTGCGCCTGAAGGAAGCCGAGGCGGACGCCGCATACTCGGTGCCCTCGCGGCTCGGTGGCACCGACCCGCGTCAGGATGTGCGCCATGCCCTGCGCCAGGCAAAGGCCCTGCTGGAGGCGGGAGAAGTGCTATCTGGGAGACGGTGTATGCGGTCAGCCAGCGCAGCACGTTGCCGTCACGGCGGGCCGGTGTGGAGGTGTGTTCGGGCAGGACTGTCTCTGAGGCGGCCACCGTGGGCTCCAGTACGTCGGGAATCCGGCTAGCGCCGTACGTCCTCCGGCTTCTTGTGCCGTTACTTGGCCATAAGGATCGGCAGACTGGCTCCGGCTTCGCCGAGATGAGTGAGTGCGGAGTGGCGCCATTCATGCAGGTCCCACCCGCGCCCTGCGTCATGCCTCCCGTGGCCGCCTCGTCCGCATTAACCTCGGCGGCCGCCAAGAACCCCGCGTACGCAGCCCGTCGAGCGTCCTCCTGTCGTGCTGCGCGCTGCTCGTCGAGCGTCTGCTGCACGGTCAGCAGACGGCGGCAGTCTGCTTGTCCCCGGCGTGCTTCGCCGCGGCCGCTTGGCGGTTGCCGGCCAGAACGGTGAACCATCCCGTCAGGGCGCTGCCTGCGCGCGCCGACCCGGCAGCGGTCAGTGCGATTCCCAGTTCCCCCACGTGCCGCATTCTGCCGTAACTGGCACCGGGTCCGTGACGCTCTGGCCGGACGCTCACACCCGCACACCAGGCACATGCGGGATACACATATTATTCACAGTCGCAAGTAACACCCGTTCCTTTGGGGGGAACATGCACGCCCGCACCGCCATCACCGCACTCTCGCTCGCCGCGTTGGCCGTTACCGGCTGTTCATCGAGTAGCGACAGCGAGGCCGACAGTAAGCCCAGCAACACGCCGAGCAAGGCAGCGAGCAGTGCCCCCAGCACTGCACCGAGCACCGACAACAACGCCGCCGAGAGGGCAGCCGGCATCCCGCCCAAGCCGACCGGCGCGAAGCGCGAAGAGCTGCTGCGCGCGCTCGCCGCCGCCAACCCGGACGTCGTCAAGTACGAAGACAAGGCGATCGACGCGGCCCGCAACCAGTGTGCGGCGATCAACGGCGGCGGCAGCCGGCTCGACTACTTCGCGTCGCAGCGCTTCACGTACAAGGACGTCATGACGACCGAGGCGCAGGGCAAGCAGATCAACGAGGCGCTCAAGGCATCGGGTTCTGCAAGGTCTGAGCAGCACCACACAGCGCCCGGCCCGGCATGTCCGGGCGGGCGCTTCATGACAACCAGTCAACGTATGCGCATGATCAGCTCGGCCATCTGACCTCTCCGTCATGATCGACCCATGGATGGAGAGGTCATCGCGTCCCTCATAACCACCCCGATCGCCGTGATCGCCGCTGTGGCGGCGTACGGAGCTGGACGCGTGCAGGGCCGCGGCGCGGTGGACTAACTGGCTCTAACAAAAGTAGGGTGATCATGTGACTGTCTGCTTGATCGCTCGTTGGTGTGGTCATGGGGAAGCGTCAGTCCCGGCCGTGGATCGTG
>NZ_JBICAJ010000011.1:0-324056 GCF_043088925.1 Streptomyces sp. NPDC014006
GACGCGGCGAAGCCGAACCCGGAGACGAACATCCCGTCGTAGTGCCGGGCGGCGATCGAGGCGGAGTACATGTCGTACACGCCGATCAGCGGGGTGGTCCCGGGTGCGGCGATCTGCTCGCGCAGCTTGTTCCCGTAAGTCAACGTCCAGCTCCTTGGATGGGGTTGAACACATTGCGCCCGAAGGGCGGCCGCGGGGACCACGGACACCCTTTACCGAGACAAAAGGATCTCTGTACCAAGCGTCGACCCTCTTGTTGGGATCGCTTTACTCACCCCAATGGCGGAACCGGTTCACCGGAGAAACGTCACTGAAGGGCCATCCGACGGTCCGTCACGAGGCCGCCGTGGCGCCTTCGGTTCCCGGCGCCGCCTGCGCGTGGTGCTCCACCCGGCAGATCAGGGCGTCGCCCACGACGTCGGCGACGATCGTGTCACCGGGGCCGGCCTCGTCGGCCAGCAGCAGGGAGGCGATGCGGTTGTCGAGTTCGGCCTGGATGGTGCGGCGCAGCGGGCGGGCGCCGAACTCCGGCTGGTGGCCGTGCGCGACGAGGAGCCGCCTGGCCGCCTCGGTGACCTCCAGGTCCATGCCCTGGGCGCGCACCCGGCGCCGGCTGGCGTCCAGCAGCAGGTCCACGATCCGGTCCAGGTCGGGTTCGGTGAGGGCGTGGAAGACGACGATGTCGTCGATCCGGTTGAGGAACTCCGGCAGGAACCGGCCGCGCAGGTCCTGCATCAGCTCGTCCTTGATGGCGCCGACGTCGCCGTGGCGGGCGAGGATGCGCTGGGCGCCGATGTTGGAGGTCATCACGACGACCGTGTTGCGGAAGTCGACCGTGCGGCCCTGGGCGTCGGTGAGCCGCCCGTCGTCGAGGACCTGCAGCAGGGTGTTGAACACGTCCGGGTGAGCCTTCTCCACCTCGTCGAACAGCAGCACGCTGTACGGCTGGCGGCGCACTTTCTCCGTGAGCTGGCCGGCCTCCTCGTGGCCGACGTATCCGGGCGGGGCACCGACGAGCCGGGAGACGGTGTGCTTCTCCTGGAACTCGCTCATGTCGAACCGCACCAGCCGGTTCTCGTCGCCGAAGAGCAGCTCGGCGAGCGCCTTGGCCAGTTCGGTCTTGCCGACGCCGGTCGGGCCGAGGAAGAGGAAGGAACCGACGGGCCGGTTCGGGTCGCCCATGCCGGCCCGGTTGCGGCGCACTGCCTGGGCGATCGCGGTGACCGCCTCGTCCTGGCCGACGACCCGGGAGTGCAGGGCCTCCTCCAGTTTCAGCAGGCGCTCCTTCTCGGTCTGCGTCAGCTGGGCCACCGGGATACCGGTGCGCCGGGAGAGGACCTCGGCGATGTCGGCGGCGGTGACCTCCATGACGCCCTCGCGGCGTTCCGCCACACCGGCGATCTCGCCCTCCACCTCGGCGACACGGTCCTTGAGTTCGGCGGCCTTCTCGAAGTCCTCGGCGGCGACGGCCTGGTCCTTCTCCCGGTTCAGCTTGGCCAGCCGGTCCTCGCGCTCGGCGACCTCGGTGGACCTGCCCAGCGAGCGCAGCCGCACCCGCGCCCCGGCCTGGTCGAGCAGGTCGATGGCCTTGTCGGGCAGGAAGCGGTCGGTGACGTAGCGGTCGGACAGCGCGGCCGCCGCGGCGAGCGCGTCGTCGGTGTAGCGGACCTGGTGATGGGCCTCGTAGGAGTCGCGCAGGCCCTCCAGGATCTGCACCGTCTCCTCGACGCTGGGCTCGGGCACCGTCACCGGCTGGAAGCGGCGCTCCAGCGCGGCGTCCTTCTCCACGTACCGCCGGTACTCGTCGAGGGTCGTCGCGCCGACGACGTGCAGCTCACCGCGGGCGAGGGCGGGCTTGAGAATGTTCCCGGCGTCCATCGAGCCCTCGCCGGTGGCGCCGGCGCCGACGACGGTGTGCAGTTCGTCGATGAACAGGATCGTCGACTCGGCGGCGGCCTTGACCTCGTCGATGACGTTCTTCAGCCGCTCCTCGAACTGCCCCCGGTACTGGGCGCCCGCGATCAGCCCGGTCAGGTCCAGGGCGACGACCCGCTTGTCCTTCAGCGTCTGCGGCACGTCACCGGCGACGATCCGCTGCGCGAGGCCCTCGACGATCGCGGTCTTGCCGACGCCGGGCTCGCCGATGAGGACCGGGTTGTTCTTCGAGCGGCGGGAGAGGATCTCCACGGTCTGCTCGATCTCCTCGGCGCGGCCCACGACCGGGTCGAGCTTGCCGGCCCTGGCCTCCTCGGTGAGGTCGCGGCCGTACTCGTCGAGGGTGGGGGTCGTACTCGCCGGACGGCTCTCGGCCCGGTCCGGGCGTGCGGTGGGCTCGGCGGCGCGGCGCAGCCCGTCGAGTTCCATGCCGGATCCGGTGAGCAGCTTGGCGGCCGCCGCGTCCGGCGTGTCCAGCAGCGCGCCGAGGATGTGCTCCGGTCCGATGTACGACACGCCGGTCGCCTGCGAGCGGGCGTGGGCGCGCAGCAGCACCCGTTTGGCGGCCGGGGTGAGGCCGGGCTGCGCCGAGGGGGTACCGCTCTCGCCGGGCAGCACGGCGGCGATCTTCTTGGCCAGGTCGTCCGGGTCGAGACCGGCCTGGGACAGCAGGCCGCGGGCCGGCTCGACCTGGGTGCAGGCCCACAGCAGGTGCTCGGTGTCCAGGTCGGCGCTGCCGTCCTCGGCGGCCTTGCGGGTCGCGCGGTTGATCAGGTCCTGCGCGGACTCGGTCAGCAGCCGCCCGATCGGCACCCGCTGCACCTGCGGCGGGGAGGCCCCCGGGGACATCCCGAAGAACCGGTTGAGGATCTCCGAGAAGGGGTCCTGGCCGCCGAAGGAGGCACCGAAGGGGGACATCGTCATGATCGCCGTCCGGAACGTGGAGGGGCAGGGAGTCAGGCGGGCAGGAGCCACGGCGGGCGAGCTCCGTCGGCGCACCGCGCGCACACGGGCCGGTCCACGGCGACCGCTCTCCAGTGGAACAACAGGGAGACGACCCCGCAACGCGAGGCCGCGGGAGCGTCAGGCGGTCGAGCAGCCCGCGCGCGAAACGCGCGGGCCTGCGGGCTCCCAGTGCGGCGGGCCACTGCGTGTCGGCGTCGGCGCCCGACCCGGAGCGGTTGCCGCCCCCTGCCCGACGCGCTGGGCACCGGCCTCGACCGCGCCGAGGGACCGCTCGGCGAGGTCGTTCACGGGAGACGGCGCGGACGGACGGTGACGTGCGAGCAGGAACGTCCGATTCCTTCAAGACGGGCGGCCGCGCCCGTCCCTACGGTGGCCGCATGACTCCACGATTCGATGCCATCGGGCTGGTGGTCTCCGACATGGCCGCCTCCGTCGCCTTCTACCGGCGGCTCGGGTTCGCCTTCCCCGAGGGGGCCGAGCGCGAGCCGCACACCGAGGCCGAGTTGCCCGGCGGGCTGCGGCTGCTGCTGGACACCGAGGACACCGTGCGCTCCTTCCACCCCGGGTGGCGGCCGCCGACGGGCGGCTCCCGGGCTGGCCTCGCCCTGCGCTGCGCGGGGCCGCAGGAGGTCGACACGGTGTACGAGGAGATGGTGGGCGCCGGGTACCACGGCGAGCTGAAACCGTGGGACGCGTTCTGGGGACAGCGCTACGCGGTGCTGCACGATCCCGACGGCACCGGCGTCGACCTGTTCGCGTCACTGGCCCAGGGCTGAGCGGCGCAGCAGCTCACCGAGCGGCATGCCGGCCAACTCCCGTACGTCACGGGCGAGATGGGCCTGGTCGGCGTATCCGGCGCGGGTCGCGGTCTGCGCGTACGGGACGCCGGAGCGGGCCAGGGCGAGGGCGCGCTGGAGCCGCAGGACGCGGGCGAGGGTCTTCGGGCCGTAGCCGAAGGCGGCCAGCGAGCGGCGATGCAACTGGCGGGCGCTGAGGCCGAGTTCGTCGGCCGTGGCGCCGACGGGGCGGCCAGCGCCCAGCGCGTCGACCAGGTGCCGCAGCAGCGGGTCGGGCGGCTCGGCGTCGGCGGCGCGGCGCAACGCCGTCTCCTCCAGCGCCCGCGCGGGGTCGCCGGCGGCGGCGATGCGGGCGGCCAGCCGCCGTACCCCGTCGGCGGGCCACAGGTCGGCCAGGTCGACGCGGTGGTCGCGCAGTGCGTGCGCCGGGACGCCGAGCAGAGCCGGGGCGGTGCCGGGGAAGAAGCGCACGCCGACGTACGGAGCGGGCGGCCCCGCCGGCATGGACGCGCGGGTGTCGGGCCCGGCGACGATCAGCCGTCCCTCGCTCCACATCAGGTCCATACACCCGTCGGGCAGCACGGGCAGCGCACCGCCACCCGAGGGACGGTTCGTCCACACGACGGCCCCGGGCACCCGCGAAGCCCGCTCCGCATACACACCGCCAGGCTACGCGCGCACCTGCGGCGACCGGCCACTCGGCGCCGACGCGGGGCCGGGGCGGACGGCGGCGCGGGGGGGCGGCGCGGGGGCGGCGCCGTCCCTCCCTACGCCTCCCCCGTGCGGTACTGCTGCGGGCTCATCCCGTACGCCCGTTTGAATGCTGTCGAGAGGGCGAAGGCGCTGCCGTAGCCGACCTGGTGAGCTATCGCGGCGAGGGTGCCGTCCGTGTCGCGGAGGCGGTCGGCGGCCAGTGCCAGGCGCCAGGCCGTGAGGTGGGCCATCGGGGACTCGCCGACCAGCGCGGTGAAGCGGCGGGCCAGCGCCGCCCGGGAGACGCCGGTCTCGGCGGCGAGCGCGGCCACCGTCCAGGGGTGCGCCGGGTCGTCCTGGAGCAGTCGCAGCGCCCGGCCGACGACGGGGTCGGCGAGGGCCCGGTACCAGGCGGGGGCCTCGGCCTGCGGGCGGGAGAACCACGCCCGCAGCGCGGCGATGACCAGCAGGTCCAGCAGCCGGTCGAGGACGACCTCCTGGCCGGGTTCGTCGCGCACGATCTCGTCGGTCATGATCGGCGTGAGGGGGCACGGCCACTCGTCCGCACTCAGCGTGAGCAGCGGCGGCAGAGCGTCCAGCAGACGGCCGGAGATCTCACCCTGCAACGGATACGTGCCGATGAGCAGCACCGTCGCGCCGTCGAGCCGGGTCCCCCAGCTGCGCACGCCGAGGTCCATGGAGCCGTTCAGCGCGCGGCCGTCGGGGTAGGTGCAGCGCCCGCCGGGCAGGATGACGGCCTGCGGTTCGGTCGCCGGGTCGTCGGCACAGGTGTAGGCGCCCGGGCCGCGTGCGATGGCAAGGTCACCGGCCCGCAGCCGGACCCGCTCCCCCGTGTCCGGCACGATCCAGGTCTCGCCGCGCACGGCCAGCATCACCGTCAGCGGCGCCCGGTCCTCCACCCGCACGCTCCACGGCGGGTCGAAACACGCCCGGATCATGAACGCGCCACGGGCGCGGGGCCCCTCCAGAAGGGATGCGAGGGCGTCCATGAAGGGCAGCGTAGACACCCGTCCGCGGAACCATCCGTTCCGAACCCGGCGACAGCCCCTGACCAGGTTCACGCCTCGCCCCTTCGCGCCTCGCGGCACGCGGCACGCGGCAACCGGACCGCGGCGCAACCCGCGGTTCAGGCCTCTCGGTACGCTGCCCACCGCCCACCCCACCGCGGGCATCTGCCGACCGGCCGCAACGTCCCCGCCCGACCCCACCCGCCGCCCCGCCGGACCGCCCCCGGCACCACACCGGCCCCCGGCGGCCTCACTTCTCCGCCGGGCCGCCCTCCTCGCCATGAGGCTTGTGCGTGCTCTTCGCATGCGTGCGCAGGCGCCCCGTCACATCCTCCGGCGGAAGGAAGCGGGACCAGCGTTCGGGGAACTCCGACGGCATGTCGGGGTCGTCGGGGTCGTCCGGGTCGAGCTCGCGGGTCGCCGTGGCCCGGGCGACGTAGTCGGCGACCTGGACCTCGCGCAGCCGCTCCTGCGCGGCGCGCGCCGCGGCCGTGGCGGCGGCCGGCCACACCCGGTCGATCGCGGCGTTGACCGCGGCCCCGACGAGCACCGCGAACGCGGACACACCGATCCACAGCAGCACGGCGACCGCGGCCGCCAGCGAGCCGTAGATCGTCGCGCCCTCGATGGTGTGCTGGAGGTAGATCCGCAGCAGGAAGCTGCCGAGCACCCACATCGCCAGGGCGACGAGCGCGCCGGGCACGTCCTCGATCCACGGCGAGCGCACCGGCACGGACACGTGGTACAGCGTGGTCAGGAAGGCGATCGACAGCACGATCACCACCGGCCAGTACAGGACCTGCACGACCGTCGTCGACCACGGCAGGATCCCCACCACCGCATCCGGACCGGCGACCATCAGCGGCAGCGCGATCGAGCCGATCAGCAGCGCCACGACGAACAGCAGGAACGCCATCAGCCGGGTCTTGACGATGCCGCGTACGCCGTCGAGGCCGTACATGACGGTGATGGTGTCGATGAAGACGTTCACCGCGCGCGAGCCCGACCACAGGGCGAAGACGAAGCCGACGGAGATGACGTCGGGCCGGCCGCCCTTGAGCACGTCGTCGAGGATCGGCTGGGCGATCTCCCGTACGCCCCGGTCGGACAGGACGGTGCGGGACGCCTCCAGCAGGTTGTTCCTGAGGCTGGTGATGGTGTCGGTGCCGGTCCAGGCGTCGACGTAGCCGAGCAGGCCGATGAGGCTCAGCAGCAGCGGCGGCACCGACAGCAGCGAGAAGAACGCCGCCTCGGCGGCCAGGCCCAGGATGCGGTACTCGATGCAGGAGTTGACGGTGTCCTTCAGCAGCAGCCAGGCGGTCCGGCGCTTGGAGACGTTCCGGTAGAGGGCACGCGCCCGGTGCAGACGACCGGAGGGGCTCGGCGGGGGCTCGGGTGACTGACTTGCTGACTGCACGCCCTAAAGGTATCCGCCGCGGGAGGCTGCGCTCACATCGCAGGTCACCCCGGTGCCGGGCGGGCCCGGGCGGGCAGGCGCGCGGCCTGTGTCGGGCAGGTCATGAGCGCGCGACCGGCGGGTAGGTTGCCGTACATGGCAGGCAGCACGCACACCGTGACCAACCAGCCGGACCCGCTGGCCGGGTACGACGTCTTCTCCGCCGACCGAGCGCTGGTGGCCGCGGTGCGGCGGCACCTGGAGCCCGGCCTGCACGAGGAGGCACTGGCCGAGCTGTCCGGGCTGGGCCGCTCGGCGGGGTCGGCGCAGGTTCAGGAGTGGGGCGCGCAGGCCAACGACGACCCACCCCGGCTGCGCACCCATGACCGTTACGGCAACCGGATCGACGAGGTCGACTTCCACCCGGCCTGGCACCGGCTGCTCGGCAAGGGCGTCGGGGCGGGCCTGACCTCGGCGTGGAACCGGCCGGGCGGGCATGTGCGGCGGGCGGCCGCGTTCGCCGTGTGGACGCAGGTCGAGGCGGGCAACACCTGCCCGCTGTCGATGACCCACGCGGCCGTGCCCGCGCTGCGCACCGATCCGGAGCTGGCCGCCGAGTGGGAACCGCGGCTGACGTCCGCCGTCTACGACCGGGGGCTCAAGCCGGTGGCGGACAAGGCGGGCGTGCTGTTCGGGATGGGCATGACCGAGAAGCAGGGCGGCAGCGACGTCCGGGCGAACACGACGGCCGCGCGGCCGCTGGCGCAGGAGGGGACGTACGAGCTGACCGGGCACAAGTGGTTCTGCTCGGCGCCGATGTCGGACGGTTTCCTGGTGCTCGCCCAGGCACCCGGGGGCCTGACCTGTTTCCTGGTGCCGCGGGTGCTCCAGGACGGCTCGCGCAACGTCTTCCTGATCCAGCGGCTGAAGGACAAGCTCGGCAACCGGTCGAACGCCTCCGCGGAGGTGGAGTTCGCCGGGACGTGGGCGCGCCGGGTCGGCGAGGAGGGGCGCGGGGTACCGGCCATCATCGGGATGGTCGCGGCGACCCGGCTGGACTGTGCGCTCGGCTCGGCGGGGCTGATGCGGCAGGCCGTCGCCCAGGCGGTCCACCACTGCGCCCAGCGGGAGGCGTTCGGCGGGAAGCTGATCGACAAGCCGCTGATGCGCAATGTTCTGGCCGATCTGGCGGTGGAGTCGGAGGCGGCGACGACCTTGGCGCTGCGGCTCGCCGCGGCCTGTGACGAGGACAGCGAGCAGGCGCGGGCGCTGCTGCGGATCGCGGTGCCGGCCGCGAAGTACTGGGTGACCAAGCGGTGCGCGCCGTTGGTCGTGGAGGCCGCCGAGTGCCTGGGCGGCAACGGGTATGTGGAGGAGTCGGGGCTGCCCCGGCTGGTGCGCGAGTCGCCGCTGAACTCGATCTGGGAGGGTGCGGGCAATGTGCAGGCCCTGGACGTGCTGCGGGCGCTGCGGCGCGAGCCGGCCGCGCTGGACGCGTATCTGCGGGAGGTCGGGCAGGCGCGCGGCGCGGATCACCGGCTGGACGCGGCGATCAAGGACCTGCTGACGGAACTGGCCGACCTGGAGGGCGTCGAGGCGCGGGCCCGGCGGCTCACGGAGCGCCTCGCGCTGGTTCTGCAGGGATCGCTGCTGGTGCGGTTCGCGCCGCCGGAGGTGGCGGACGCCTTCTGCGCCGGGCGGCTGGGCCACGACGGCGGCGCGGCCTTCGGGACGCTGCCGCACACCCTGGACCTGGCGTCGGTCGTGGAGCGGGCCCGGCCCGCTTCCTGAACGGTTTCGTACGGGGGGTGGTGCTGCGCCGACACGGCACCACCCCCGCGCAGTGGCCCATGCAAGGCCAGGTACGCCGCTCGGGGACGGCGTAGCTCAAGTTTCAACGAATCGGGCGGCGGTCCACCAGGGTTGCAGGGGGTTGCAACTTGTCCGGAGTGGGTCCCTCCGTCGCCGGGGGTCGGCAGTATGAATCCGATCCGGCACAACCAGCGGAACAGACCGGAAACGATCCCCGTTCAGGGTTGACATCCGGCATGCGCGGCCCTTTTTCCGGGAGGACCCAGTGGCGAACCCGCCGATCAACGTGACGCATCTCGCCGCCGTCGACGCGGCGCGCGCGGCGCGGGTGCTCAGCGAGGTGCGCGCGGCCGCGCTCGCGGGGCAGCGGACGCGGGTCGCGCCCCGGCCGGTGATCGAGGAGTCCTGGGGGCGCATGCTGCGCAGCGGGGTCGATCCGGAGCACGACTTCCGCTCCGATCTGCTGAGCGAGGAGGAGTTGCGCCGGCGCCGCGACAACTCGCCGCTGAAACAGGTGCTGCCGGTGCTGCGCCAGGGCCTGCTGTCGGTGGCCGACGTCGCCCGGCACATCATGGTGGTCGCCGACTCCGAGGGCCGGGTCCTGTGGCGGGAGGGCTGTGCGCCGGTGCTGCGCAAGGCCGACGACCTCGGCTTCCAGCTCGGCGCCGACTGGCGGGAGGACGTCGTCGGCACCAACGGCGTCGGCACCCCGGCGGTGGTGCGCAGGCCCGTACAGGTCTTCGCCGGCGAGCACTTCGTGCGCAGCCAGACGTCCTGGACGTGTACGGGTGCGCCGATCACCGACCCGCGCGACGGGAAACTGCTCGGCGTGGTCGACGTCAGCGGTCCGCTGGACACGATGCATCCGGCCACGCTGGCCTGGGTGGACTCGGTGGCCAAGCTGGCCGAGGCGCGGCTGCGCGAAGTGCACCTGGACACGCTGGAGCGGCTGCGGGCGGTGGCGGCGCCGGTGCTGGCGCGGGTGGGCGGCCGGGCGCTGGTGGTGGACCGGGACGGGTGGACGGCCGCCGTGACGGGGATGCCGTACACCGGCCGGGTGGCCCTGCCGCGGGGGGTGCGGGCGGGGCGGCGGTGGCTGCCCGCGCTCGGCGTGTGCTCGCTGGAGCCGCTGGCGGGCGGCTGGCTGGTGCGGGCCGTCGACGAGCCGCTGCCACCGGGCGCGACGCGGATCGTGCTGGACCTCGCGCGGCGGCGCCGCTGGTCGGTGACCGTCTCCTCGGCGGCCGGCAGCTGGAGCCACGAACTGAGCCCACGGCACGCGGAGTTGCTGTATCTGCTGGCGGTGCAGCGGACCGGGCGCAGTGCGGCGCAGCTGGCGCGGGACATGTTCGGCGATCCGGCGCGCACGGTGACGGTGCGGGCGGAGATGTCCCGGGTACGGCGGTACCTCGGGGGGTTCCTCGCCCACCGGCCGTATCGTCTCAGCGAGGACGCCGAGGTCGACCTGCTGCTCCCCGACGATCCCCGGGACCTGTTGCCCCACTCGACGGCGCCGGGCGTGGTGCGCGGCCGCGGCACCTGAGCCGTGCCATAGGGGGCATTTCGGGCAACTGGGCGGTCTGCGCCCGGCGGTGACCCCGCTGCCGTAGCATCCCCTACGGGCCACCCCACCTGCTCCTTGCTCAACGCGAGGATCACAAGGCGCAGTTGGCCCGCCTCGGGAGGACGGTATGAAACATCGAGGACGGCACCGCCGGCGCAGGCGGGGTGCGGCACTGCGCGCGGTCCTGGCCGGGACCGCCCTCGCGCTGACCGCCGCGGCCACCATGATCAGCGCCTCGCAGGCCACGGTCGCCGACGACCCGGGCCCGCTGAAACGGCTCGCCTCCGCCGGCGGTCCCGACGCGCCGCCGCTGGCCGCCGAGCCGGTACCGCGGGACACCCTGGACCGGCTCGCCACGGCCATGGGGCAGCCGGTCGGCATGGACGCGGTGCTGCGCGGCGCCGACCACACCCTGCGCCCCGCCGACGACTGCCCGGCCGAGGAGAAGCGGGCGCTGCCCGTCGCGCCCGCCGCCACGCGCGCGTACTGCTTCCCCGGCGCGGACACCGCCACCTGGCGGCCGGGCGCCGTGGCCGTGTCCGGCGACGGCACCGGCCGGCTGCTGGCCTCCGCCTGGTCCCGCGACGCTCTCGCCAAGGTGGCGTTCGTCGACGCGAGCGACCCGCGCCACCCCGCGTACAGCTGGGCCCTGCTCGCCCTCCCGGTGGACGGCGGCCGCGACTACCGCGCCCTGACCTCGGACGTCTCCGGCATGGTCTGGGACCACGACACGCTGCTGGTGACCGCCGGCCCGCGGGACCGGGCGGCGCTGTACGCCTTCGACGTACGCCGGGCGCTGCGGGCGGACGTCGACAGCGCAGCCGTCGGCCGGCTGCCCGGCGGCTGGTCGGCGGCCGGGGCCCGGTTCGTGCTGCTGGCCGTCGCCTCTTATGTACCGGTGGGCGATACGCCACGTGCCGCCGGGCTGGGCCTGGACCGCACGGGGGCACGGGCCGCGCTGGCCGTGGCCGAGCGGGTACCGGCCGGCGAGCACCGTCCGACCCGGCTGTGGCGTTACCGGCTCGGCGCCGACGGCCTGCCGCTCACCGACACCCTCGGCCGGGCCGTGCCGGACGCGGTGTACACGACGAAGGCGACCGAGGTGCGGGGCGTCCTGCCGTACGGCTCCCGCTGGTACCTGGCCCGCGCGGGCGGCGGCACGGACGACGGGCGGGGCACGCTGTGGCGCCAGGACGCGGACGGGGCCCGCACCACGGCGTGCGGCTCCGACGACACCCACTGGTGCTGGAGCGACCCGCCCCGGTCCCTGTCCTATGCCCCCGCCACCGGCGAGCTGTGGTCCGTCTCCGGCACCACGCTCTTCGCCGTACCCCTGACCACGCTGGACGCCGCCCTGGGCTGAGCCGCGCCGCCCACGAGAGCGGGCCGGCGGTGCCTCGGCACGCCCCGAGGCGCCGCTCCCGCCTCGTGCCCCGCGTCCGGCGCGGTCCGGCGTCGACACGGCGGCGGACGGGATGATTCCCTGTCCACCATGGCCAACATCCCCGTGACCACCTGGTCCCTCGAGCAGACGTCCCCGTCCGATCTCCTGCCGGCCGCCGCGCCGGAGGGTGACGTGCGGATCGTGCGCGCCGAGGTGCCCTCACCCGAGTTCAGCCGTTTCCTGTACGCCTCGGTCGGCGGCGACATCCGCTGGACCGACCGGCTCGGCTGGAGCCACGCGCGGTGGCTGGAGCACCTGGACCGGCCCGGGGTGGAGACGTGGGTGGCGTACGACCGGGGGACGCCCGCGGGGTACGTGGAGCTGGAGGCGCAGGACGACGGGGTCGTGGAGATCGTGTACTTCGGTCTGATCCCCGCCTTCCGCGGGCGCCGCATCGGCGGCCACCTGCTGTCGTACGGCACCGCGCGCGCGTGGGACCTGGCCGAGCGCCGGCCCGGGCTCGCGCAGACCAAGCGGGTGTGGCTGCACACGTGCAGCAAGGACGGCGAGTTCGCCATGGACAACTACCGGCGCCGGGGCTTCACGCTGTTCGACACCAAGGTGGAGGAGGAACCGGACGCGCCGACTCCGGGTCCCTGGCCGGGCGCCTACCCTGCCTGACCTGCGCGGACAAGCCCCCGCACGCATCTTGTGACCGACGACACCCTTGTCTCACTCTACGGGACAAGGGTGTCCACATGTCGGACGAAGCTGGACTGTGTCCAGATCGTCGTGCCACGCTTCCGTCATGTCCGGAACTGGAATCGCCTTGGTGAGTCGGCGTCACGTCGACCTCGGCCGCATGTCCAGCGCCATCTGTCCGACGCGCTGAGACCAGACAGCACCACCGGTTCCCCCATCCCGTCGCCGCCTGCGCAACGACGCGCACGCATGCCCCCATGCGCTTGTACGCGCAGGTCAGCCGCTTCCCGCCGGTCCCGAAGGACGTATCAACCATGGCCGCCACCCCGCAGAACCCTGCCGCCTCCGCGCCCCGTCGCAAGGTGAGCCGTCACCGCGGCGAGGGTCAGTGGGCCGCGGGTCACTTCACCCCGCTCAACGGCAACGAACAGGTCAAGAAGGACGACGACGGTCTCAATGTGCGGACACGCATTGAGACGATCTACTCCAAGGCGGGCTTCGACTCGATCGACCCCAGCGACCTGCGTGGACGGATGCGCTGGTGGGGCCTGTACACCCAGCGCAAGCCCGGGATCGACGGCGGCAAGACCGCGATCCTGGAGCCGGAGGAGCTGGACGACCGCTACTTCATGCTGCGTGTGCGCATCGACGGCGGTGCGCTGACCACGCAGCAGCTGCGGGTGATCGGCGAGCTGTCGCAGGAGTTCGCGCGCGGCACGGCCGACATCACCGACCGGCAGAACGTGCAGTACCACTGGATCCGGATCGAGGACGTGCCCGAGATCTGGAACCGTCTCGAGGCCGTGGGCCTGTCCACGGTGACCGCCTGTGGTGACACCCCGCGTGTGATGATCGGCTCCCCCGTCGCGGGCATCGCCGAGGACGAGATCATCGACGGCACGCCGGCGCTGGAGGAGATGAAGCGCCGCGTCCTGAACAACCCGGCGTACTCGAACCTGCCGCGCAAGTTCAAGACCGCGATCTCCGGTTCGCCGGTGCTGGACGTGGTGCACGAGATCAACGACGTCGCGTTCGTCGGTGTCCGCCACCCCGAGCACGGCCCCGGCTTCGACGTGTGGGTCGGCGGCGGCCTGTCCACCAACCCCAAGCTGGGCGTGCGGCTCGGCGCCTGGGTGCCGGTCGACGAGGTGCCGGACGTCTACGAGGGCGTCGTGTCGATCTTCCGCGACTACGGCTACCGCCGGCTGCGCAACCGCGCCCGTCTGAAGTTCCTGGTCGCCGACTGGGGCCCGGAGAGGTTCCGGCAGGTGCTGGAGGACGAGTACCTGGGCGGACGCAAGCTGATCGACGGTCCCGCGCCGGAGCAGCCGGTGCAGCAGTGGCGCGACCACATCGGCGTCCACCGCCAGAAGGACGGCCGCTTCTACGTCGGTTTCGCCCCGCGCGTCGGCCGCGTCGACGGCTCCACCCTGACGAAGATCGCCGACCTCGCGGAGGCGCACGGCTCGGGCCGGGTGCGCACCACCGTCGAGCAGAAGATGATCGTCCTCGACGTCGAGCAGGACCAGGTCGACTCGCTGGTCGACGAGCTGGAGGCGCTGGACCTCACGGCCCGCCCGTCCACGTTCCGGCGCGGCACCATGGCCTGCACAGGCATCGAGTTCTGCAAGCTCGCCATCGTCGAGACCAAGCAGCGCGGCTCCACGCTGATCGACGAACTGGAGCGCCGCCTGCCCGAGTTCGACGAGCCGATCACCATCAACCTCAACGGCTGCCCGAACGCCTGCGCCCGTATCCAGGTCGCGGACATCGGTCTCAAGGGCCAGCTGGTCCTGAACGACCAGGGCGAGCAGGTCGAGGGTTACCAGGTGCACCTCGGCGGCGCGCTCGGCCTTCAGGCCGGCTTCGGCCGCAAGGTGCGCGGTCTGAAGGTGACCGCGGACGAGCTGCCGGACTACATCGAGCGGGTGCTCAAGCGGTTCCAGGCCGAGCGCCAGGACGGCGAGCGGTTCGCGGCCTGGGCGGCCCGTGCCTCCGAGGAGGCCCTGTCGTGAGCGAGCGAGCTGCGCCCTTCTACTGCCCCTACTGCGGCGAGGAGGACCTGCGCCCCAGCGAGGAAGGTCACGGGGCCTGGGAATGCGCGGCGTGCAACCGCGCATTCCAGCTGAAGTTCCTCGGGCTGCTGGCCCGGGGGCTGAAGCAGGCCGACAACGGAGGGGACCCGATATGACGACGGCTCAGCAAGAGCGTACGGCCGACGAGTTGAAGGCTCTCGCGGAGCAGGCCGGCCGCGACCTGGAGGACGCTTCCGCGCTGGAGATCCTCCAGTGGGCGGTCGACACCTTCGGCAAGGGCTTCTGCGTGACCTCCTCCATGGAGGACGCGGTCGTCGCGCACCTCGCGTCCCGCGTGCTCAAGGGCGTGGACGTGGTGTTCCTGGACACCGGCTACCACTTCGAGGAGACCATCGGCACCCGTGACGCGGTGGAGGCCGTGATGGACGTCAACGTCATCACGCTGACCCCGCGCCAGACGGTCGCCGAGCAGGACGCCGAGTACGGTCCGAAGCTGCACGACCGCGACCCCGACCTGTGCTGCAAGCTGCGCAAGGTCCAGCCGCTGGAAGAGGGCCTGAAGGGCTACCAGGCCTGGGCGACCGGCCTGCGCCGCGACGAGTCCCCGACCCGGGCGAACACCCCGGTGGTCGGCTGGGACGACAAGCGGCAGAAGGTCAAGATCTCCCCGATCGCGCGCTGGACCCAGGACGACGTGGACGCCTACGTCACCGAGCACGGCGTACTGACCAACCCGCTGCTGATGGACGGCTACGCCTCCGTCGGCTGCGCCCCCTGCACCCGCAGGGTGCTCGAGGGCGAGGACGCGCGCGCCGGCCGCTGGGCGGGCCGCGCCAAGACCGAGTGCGGGCTGCACGGATGACGACGAACCATCAGGAGACTGACGTGACGAGCGGAGCCACCGTCTGGCTCACGGGTCTGCCGAGCGCCGGCAAGACCACCATCGCGTACGAGCTGGCGGGCCGGCTGCGGGCCGAGGGCCACCGTGTGGAGGTGCTCGACGGCGACGAGATCCGCGAGTTCATCTCGGCGGGCCTCGGCTTCAGCCGCGAGGACCGGCACACCAACGTGCAGCGCATCGGCTTCGTCGCCGAACTGCTCGCCCGCAACGGCGTGAAGGTGCTCGTCCCGGTCATCGCGCCGTACGCGGACAGCCGTGACGCGGTGCGCAAGCGGCACGAGGCGAACGGCACGGCGTACCTGGAGATCCACGTGGCCACGCCGGTCGAGGTGTGCTCCGTGCGGGACGTCAAGGGCCTGTACGCCAAGCAGGCCGCGGGCGAGCTGAGCGGCCTGACGGGGGTCGACGACCCGTACGAGGAGCCCGAGACGCCCGATCTGCGGATCGAGTCGCAGAACCAGACCGTGCAGGAGTCCGCGGCGTCCGTTCACGCGCTGCTCACCGAAAGGGGACTGGCATGACGACCGTCGCCACCACCGCCCAGGAGGGCACGGACACCCCGTACGCCCTCTCGCACCTGGACGCCCTCGAGTCCGAGGCCGTGCACATCTTCCGCGAGGTCGCGGGCGAGTTCGAGAACCCGGTGATCCTGTTCTCCGGTGGCAAGGACTCGATCGTCATGCTGCACCTGGCGCTGAAGGCGTTCACGCCGGCGCCGGTGCCGTTCACCCTGCTGCACGTGGACACCGGGCACAACTTCCCCGAGGTCCTCGACTACCGCGACCGCACGGTCGAGAAGCACGGTCTGCGGCTGCACGTCGCCTCCGTGCAGGACTACATCGACCGCGGGGTGCTCAAGGAGCGCCCGGACGGCACCCGCAACCCGCTGCAGACGCTGCCGCTGACGGAGAAGATCCAGGCGGAGAAGTTCGACGCGGTCTTCGGCGGCGGCCGCCGCGACGAGGAGAAGGCCCGCGCCAAGGAGCGGGTGTTCTCGCTGCGCGACGAGTTCTCCCAGTGGGACCCGCGCCGCCAGCGCCCCGAGCTGTGGAACCTCTACAACGGCCGGCACGCGCCGGGCGAGCACGTCCGCGTCTTCCCGCTGTCCAACTGGACCGAGCTGGACGTGTGGCAGTACATCGCCCGCGAGGGCATCGAGCTGCCGCAGATCTACTACGCCCACGAGCGCGAGGTGTTCCAGCGCGCCGGCATGTGGCTGACCGCCGGCGAGTGGGGCGGCCCCAAGGACGGCGAGAGCGTGGAGAAGCGCCTGGTGCGCTACCGCACGGTCGGCGACATGTCCTGCACGGGCGCCGTCGACTCCGACGCCGACACGATCGAGAAGGTGATCGCGGAGATCGCCGCGTCCCGGCTCACCGAGCGGGGCGCCACCCGGGCCGACGACAAGATGTCCGAGGCGGCGATGGAAGACCGCAAGCGCGAGGGGTACTTCTAAAGATGAGCACGATCACGACCGAGGAGCTCTCGGCCACCACCCTGCTGCGGTTCGCCACCGCCGGCTCCGTCGACGACGGCAAGTCCACGCTGGTGGGCCGGCTGCTGCACGACTCCAAGTCGGTCCTCACCGACCAGCTGGAGGCCGTGGAGCGCGTCTCCGCGAGCCGTGGCCAGGAGGGCCCGGACCTCGCGCTGCTCACCGACGGCCTGCGCGCCGAGCGTGAGCAGGGCATCACCATCGACGTGGCCTACCGCTACTTCGCCACCCCGCGGCGCCGGTTCATCCTGGCCGACACCCCGGGCCATGTGCAGTACACGCGGAACATGGTCACCGGCGCCTCCACCGCCGAGCTGACGGTGATCCTGGTCGACGCCCGCAACGGCGTCGTCGAGCAGACCCGCCGGCACGCGGCGATCGCCGCCCTGCTGCGGGTGCCGCACGTCGTGCTCGCCGTGAACAAGATGGACCTCGTCGGCTACGAGGAGAAGGTGTTCGCGGCCATCGCCGAGGAGTTCACCGCGTACGCCACCGAGCTGGGCGTGCCCGAGGTGACCGCGATCCCGATCTCGGCGCTCGAGGGCGACAACGTCGTGGAGCCGTCGGCGAACATGGACTGGTACGGCGGCCCGACCGTGCTGGAGCACCTGGAGACCGTCCCGGTCGCCCACGACCTGAGGCACTGCCACGCGCGGCTGCCCGTGCAGTACGTGATCCGGCCGCAGAGCGCCGAGCACCCCGACTACCGCGGCTACGCGGGCCAGATCGCCGCCGGCACCTTCCGCGTGGGCGAGTCCGTGACGGTGCTGCCGTCCGGGCGGGCCACGAAGATCGTCGGTATCGACCTGCTGGGCGAGTCCGTCGACGTGGCCTGGACGCCGCAGTCGGTGACCCTGCTCCTCGCGGACGACATCGACATCTCCCGCGGCGACCTGATCGTGCCCAGCAAGGACGCGCCGCCGACCACGCAGGACATCGAGGCGACCGTCTGCCACGTCGCCGACGCCCCGCTCACCGTCGGCCACCGGGTGCTGCTCAAGCACGGCACCCGCACCGTCAAGGCGATCGTGAAGGACATCCCGTCCCGGCTGACGCTGGACGACCTGTCCCTGCACCCGCACCCGGGGCAGCTCGCCGCCAACGACATCGGCCGCGTGAAGATCCGCACCGCCGAGCCGCTGCCGGTCGACTCCTACGCGGACTCGCGCCGCACCGGCTCGTTCATCCTGATCGACCCCAGCGACGGCACCACGCTGACCGCGGGCATGGTCGGCGAGTCGTTCGCCGCGCCCGAGCCGGTCAAGGACCAGGCCGACGACGACGGTTGGGACTTCTAGGACATGAACTCCTACGACTACTACGGGACGTTCGCGAAGGAGGGCGGCCGCGTCGGCAGCGGTGCCCTCGGCAGCGGACAGGGCGGAGTCGCGCGATGTGTGCGCTGACCGCTGCGACCCCCCACCCGACGTCCCGGAAGAGACGAAAACCTTCTGCCGACTTCCCGGCCACGACCTAGAAGACCGTGACCGCCGGGCCTCCGAGAGGACACCCTCCCGTGCCTGCCACACGCTCGACGCTCCTTCGCCGCGGCATCACCGCCGTGGCCGCTCTTCCCCTCCTCGCCCTCGCCGCCTGCGGCTACGGGTCCGAGGCCAAGGACGGCTCCGCCGCCCAGAAGGTCGCCGCGGGCGCCACGAAGATCGACGGCCTGGACAAGGTCAAGATCGGTTACTTCGGCAACCTGACGCACGCGACCGCGCTGGTCGGCGTCCAGAAGGGCTTCTTCCAGAAGGAGCTGGGCGCCACCGAGGCGAAGTACCAGGTCTTCAACGCCGGCCCCTCCGAGATCGAGGCGCTGAACTCGGGCTCCATCGACATCGGCTGGATCGGCCCCTCCCCGGCGATCAACGGCTACACCAAGTCCAAGGGCAAGAGCCTGCGGATCATCGCGGGTTCGGCCTCCGGCGGTGTGAAGCTCGTCGTCAACCCGAAGAAGATCACGTCCGTGAAGGACGTCAAGGGCAAGAAGATCGCCACCCCGCAGCTCGGCAACACCCAGGACGTCGCGTTCCTGAACTGGATCGCCGAGCAGGGCTGGAAGGTCAACGCACAGAGCGGCAAGGGTGACGTCTCGGTCGTCCGCACCGACAACAAGGTCACCCCGGACGCCTACAAGTCGGGTTCCGTCGACGGCGCGTGGGTGCCGGAGCCGACCGCGTCCAAGCTGGTCGCCGAGGGTGCCAAGGTGCTGCTGGACGAGTCCGACCTGTGGCCGGACAAGAAGTTCGTGATCACGAACGTCATCGTGTCGCAGAAGTTCCTCAAGAAGCACCCGAAGGCCGTCGAAGCGGTGCTGAAGGCCTCCATCGAGTCCAACAAGTGGATCAACGCCAACCCGGAGCAGGCGAAGACCGCGGCCAACCAGCAGCTGGAGGCCGACTCGGGCAAGGCTCTGCCGGCCAAGGTCCTCGACCCGGCCTGGAAGTCGATCCAGTTCATCGACGACCCGCTGGCCTCGACGCTCCGCACCGAGGCCGACCACGCGGTCAAGGCAGGTCTGCTCAAGGAGCCCGAGCTGGACGGCATCTACGACCTCACCCTCCTGAACAAGGTGCTGAAGGCCGAGGGCAAGCCCGCAGTCGCCGACGCCGGACTCGGCGTCAAGTAAGCCCGACCACCCGTTCAGTCCCCAGGAGGTGACGACCATGGCCACCGCGATCATGAAGGCCGAAGGCGTCCAGGCAGTCGAGTACGCCGCGCGTATCGAGCACGTGTCGAAGTCCTTCGCCGGGCCCGGCGGGCAGCAGCTCGTGCTGGACGACATCAGCCTCGATGTCGCTCCGGGCGAGTTCGTCACCCTCCTGGGGGCCTCGGGCTGCGGCAAGTCGACGCTGCTGAACCTGGTGGCGGGCCTGGAGCGGCCCACCGCCGGCAGCATCGACACCGACGGGCGTCCGGCCCTGATGTTCCAGGAGCACGCCCTGTTCCCGTGGCTGACCGCGGGCAAGAACATCGAACTCGCCCTGAAGCTGAGGGGCGTACCCAAGAGCGAGCGGCGCGACCGCGCCGAGGAACTGCTCGAACTGGTCCGGCTCAAGGGCTCGTACGGCAAGCGGGTGCACGAACTGTCCGGCGGCATGCGCCAGCGCGTGGCGATGGCCCGCGCGCTCGCGCAGGACAGCCGGCTGCTGCTGATGGACGAGCCGTTCGCGGCGCTGGACGCCATCACCCGGGACGTGCTGCACGACGAGCTGACCCGGATCTGGCAGGAGACGGGGGTGTCGGTGCTGTTCGTCACGCACAACGTGCGCGAGGCGGTCCGGCTCGCCGAGCGCGTGGTGCTGCTGTCCTCCCGGCCGGGCCGGGTGGCGCGCGAGTGGCGGGTGGGCATCCCTCAGCCGCGGCGCATCGAGGACGCGCCCGTGGCCGAACTGTCCCTGGAGATCACTGAAGTCCTGCGTGGGGAGATCCGCCGTCATGGCCAGCACTGACACGACCGGCACGACGGCGGACAGCCCCGGCCGGGCCACCTCGGACACCGCCGACCGGGCCGGTGGCCTCGGCGGCCTGGAGGCGGGCCTGGACGCCCTGGAGTCCTCGGCGACCGGCCGTCCGCCCTTCCGCGAGACCTTCGTCCGGAAGATCCTGCCGCCGATCGTCGCGGTCGCGGTGGTCCTGGTGCTCTGGCAGGCCCTGGTCTCCCTGAAGATCGTCGACGACCCGACGAAGCTGCCCACGCCCGCGGACGTCGGCGCCGAGTTCAAGGACGCCTGGCTCAAGGGCGAGCTGCTCGGCTACATCTGGACGTCCATCTCACGCGGTCTGCTCGGCTTCCTCTTCGCGCTCGCGATCGGCACCCCGCTGGGACTGGTCGTGGCGCGGGTGAAGTTCGTGCGCGCCGCGATCGGCCCGATCCTGTCCGGTCTGCAGTCCCTGCCGAGCGTGGCGTGGGTGCCGCCGGCCGTGATCTGGCTGGGCCTGAACAACTCGATGATGTACGCGGTGATCCTGCTCGGCGCGGTCCCGTCCATCGCCAACGGCCTGGTCTCCGGCATCGACCAGGTGCCGCCGCTGTTCCTGCGGGCGGGCCGCACGATGGGCGCGACCGGTCTGCGGGGCGCCTGGCACATCGTGATGCCGGCCGCGCTGCCGGGCTATCTCGCCGGTCTGAAGCAGGGCTGGGCGTTCTCCTGGCGGTCGCTGATGGCCGCGGAGATCATCGCCTCCTCCCCCGACCTCGGCATCGGCCTGGGCGCGCTGCTGGAGAACGGCCGCAACGCCAGCTCGATGTCCATGGTGTTCGAGTCCATCGTCTTGATCCTGTTCGTCGGCATCGCGATCGACCTGCTGATCTTCAGTCCGCTGGAGCGGGCCGTGCTGCGCAGCCGCGGCCTGCTGGTGAAGAGCTGAGTTTCATGTCCCACGCCCCCGTCCTCCTCGTCATCGCCCACGGCAGCCGCGACCCGCGGCACGCGGCGACCGTGCACTCCCTGGTGGAGCGCGTACGGTCGCTGCGGCCCGGCCTGCGCGTGGAGACCGGGTTCCTGGACTTCAACATCCCCTCGGTGCAGGGGGTGCTGGAGTCCCTGGCGGCGGAAGGCGTCCGTGATGTCGTCGCCCTGCCGCTGCTGCTGACGCGGGCCTTCCACGCCAAGGCGGACATCCCGGCGGTACTGCGGGACGCCCCGCGGAGCCTGCGGATCCGGCAGGCGGACGTCCTCGGTCCGTCACCGCTGCTGCTGTCGGCGCTGCAACGGCGGCTGTACGAGGCGGGGCTGACCCCCGCCGACAAGTCCTCGACCGGGGTCGTGCTGGCCTCGGCGGGGTCCACCGACCCGGAGGCGATCGCAGTGATCGCAGCAATCGCGCGGGAGTGGCGGCACACCGGTTGGTGCGCCGTGCGGCCTGCGTTCGCCTCCGCATCCCTTCCCCGGACCGAGGACGCGGTGCGCGCGCTGCGGGCTTTGGGCTGCGAGAAGGTGGCCGTTGCGCCGTACGTCCTGGCTCCCGGGTTTCTGCCGGACCGGATCGCTCGGGGCGCGGTCGCCGCGGACGCGGATGTCCTCGCGGACGTGTTGGGGGCGGCGCCTGAGGTGGCTCGGGTGGTGCTGGAGCGGTATGCGCAGGCTTCGATGCGGGTGCCTGCGGCGCTGGGGGCGTGAGCTGCGTCTGCCGGGTTCTGTCGTTGTTTCGGCTGCGGGCTCGTTGTGGCTGGTCGCGCAGTTCCCCGCGCCCCTTTGGGGGCGTGCTTCAGCTGGCCTGCACGGTGATGTGACGGTCTGCTCCCGGGTTCTCCAGTTCGTCGAGTATCGCTACGGCCATGTCCTCCGCGCTGATGCTTGAGCTGCCGTCGGGGGCGGTCAGGAGGGTGTCGGTGCCTCGGCGGTATCGGCCGGTGCGGGGGCCGGGTGCCAGCTCGGCCGGGGGGCTCAGGTAGACCCAGTCGGCGGCGGCGTGGGACCTGCAGGCTTCCAGTTGGGCGATCCCGGCGGCCGCCACGGCCCGGTACTCGGCGGGGACGTACGCGGGGTTGTCGGCGACGAGCAGCTCCTGGTCGCCGGGGCTGCGCAGCGCACCCGCCCCGCCGACCACCAGGACGCGTGTCCCACGCTCCGCGGCGGCGTCCAGCACGGTGCGGGTGGTGCCGGTGAGGAACGCGGCGTCGGCGGGGAAGGTCCGTACGGCCAGGACGACGGCGTCGGAGCCGGCCAGCGCCTCGCGCAGGGCGGACGGGTCGTTCGCGTCGACCGCGACCGGTGTCACGCCCGGGTCGTCGCTCACGGGCTTGCGGGACAGGGCGCGCACCCGGTGTCCGCGCGAGCGGGCCTCGGCGATCACGCGGCTGCCGACCATCCCGGTGGCGCCGAGCACGGCGATCGTCTTCTGTGTGGGCATGGAAGGTCTTCTCCTGATGTCGAGTTGGGCCGCGAGCATGGCGGCCAGGGCGAGAACGAACCCGGTGGTCTGCGGCCACGTCAGCGACTCGCCCAGTGTGATGCCGACGACGGTCGCGACCAGCGGCGACAGCAGCACCAGCGGGGCGGACGCGCCGACCGGGAGCCGGCCGATCCCGCGGAACCAGAGGGTGTAGGCGATGAGTCCGCCCATGCTGCCCAGCCACAGATAGCCGCCGGCCGCACCGGCACCGATCCGCTCCGGCACTCCCTCGACGGCGAACGTGAGCGGGAGCAGCAGCAGTCCGCCCGCCGTGAGCTGCCAGCCGGCGAGGGTGAGCGGGCCGACTCCGGCGGGGCGGCCCCAGCGCTTGGTGAGGACGACACCGCCGGCCATCCCGGCCGTCCCGCCGAGGCCGGCGAGCACCCCGACGGCGTCCAGCCGGGCCTGCGGGCCGAGGACGACGAGGGCGACGCCGAGCACGCCGAGCACTCCCCAGGTCCAGCGCCAGGCCGTCGGCCGGTCGTGCAGCACGGCGATGGCGAGCCCGGCGACCAGGAGCGGCTGTGCGGCGCCGAGCGTGGCGGCGACACCGCCGGGCAGCCGCTCGGCCGCGACGAACAGCAGCGGGAAGAGCGCGCCGATGTTGAGCACGCCGAGGACGGCGGCCTTCCACCACCACTGACCGCGCGGCAGCGTCCGGGTGAGCGCCAGCCCGGCCAGCCCGGCGGGCAGGGCGCGCATCAGACCGGCGAACAGCGGGTGCCCGGGCGGCAGGAGTTGGGTGGTGACGGCGTAGGTCGTGCCCCAGCACGCGGGAGCGAGCGCGGTCAGGGCGACGGTCGCCGCCCGCCGCGTGGGCGAGGAGTGCATGCCTGGAAGTCTGTCGACCCGGCTGCCATGCGTCCAACACATGGTTGCCATGGCAGCCATGCACCAGGACCATGGTTCGGTGGATCTCCAGCAGATGCGTTACGCCGTCGCCGTCGCCGACACCCGTAACTTCACCCGGGCCGCCGAGCGCTGCTTCGTGGTGCAGTCGTCGCTCAGTCACCGCATCGCCGCGTTGGAACGGGAGTTGGGCGTGAAGCTCTTCGCCCGGTCCAGCCGTCGCGTCGAACTCACCAGCGCCGGTGCCGCGTTCGTCACGGCCGCGCGCGAGTGCCTGGCCGCCGCGGACCGCGCGGTCGCCGACGCGGCCGCCGCGACCGGGGTGGTACGGGGCCGGCTCGCCGTGGGTGTCATCGTCACCACGGCCGCCGTGGACGTACCCGAGCTGCTCCGGCGCTACCGGGACCGGCACCGGGACGTCCGGGTCGGCCTGCGCTCCGGCCGCAGCGACGAACTGGCCGCGGCGATCCGCGCCGGCGAGCTGGACATCGCCTTCCTCGGCATGCCGGAGGACGAGCGGCCCACCGGGGTGGAGACGGTCGTCCTCGACCGTGACGAGCATGTGCTGGTGGTGCCGGCCGGGCACCGGCTCGCGGGCGCCGAGCGGGTCACCCTGGCGGAGATCGCCGGGGAGACGTTCGTGGACTTCGTCGAGGGCACGCCCGCCCGGGCGCAGTCGGACCGGGCGTTCACCGCCGCCGGGCTGGTCCGTGACGTGGCGTACGAGGCCGGCGTGGTGGAGATGATCACCGGGCTCATCGCGCGCGGTCTCGGCCTGGCGCTGCTGCCGTCGGCGTACATCGGGCCGCTGGCCGCGGGCGATCCCCGTCTGGTGCTGGTGCCGGTGGTCGACGGGCCGCGCCGGGTGGAGTACCTGGCGTGGAGCCGGTTCAACCCCAGCCCGGCGACCCGGGCGATGCTCGAGGTGCTCGGGGTCAGCTGAAGGACAGTCCGCCCGTGCGGGTCCGCTTGAGTTCGAAGACGTCGGGGTCGGCGGCCAGGGTGCGGAAGCTGTCGAAGAGTTCGGCTGCACGCCGGCCGCGCGGGATCGCCCGCAGTACGGGGCCGAACCACACCGTGCCGTCGACGTGGATCGTCGGTGTCCCCACATAGACGCCCGACTCGGGTTCGGCGCCGGCCTCGTGGCTGCGGCGCACCGCGTCGTCGTAGGACGCGTCGTGCGCGGCGGCGGCGAGGTCGGCGGGCAGGCCGAGTTCGGCGAGGGCCTCCGCGATCACCGCGTCGAAGTCCTCCTGCCGCCGCTCGTGGATGCGACTGCCGAAGGCCGTGTACAGGTCGCGCAGGACCTTCTCGCCGTGGCGTTCGGCGGCGGCGACCGCCACCCGCACCGGGCCGATCGACTTGTCGACCAATGTGCGGTACCAGTCGGGCAGTTCATTGCCGGTGTTGTGCAGATACAGGCTCATCACGTGGAAGCGGAGGTCGAGAGGGCGGTGCCGTTCGACCTCCAGCAGCCAGCGGGAGGTGATCCAGGCGAAGGGGCAGGCGGGGTCGAAGTAGCAGTCGACGCGGGTGGGCGAGGTGCCGGTGGACGCGGTGCCGGTGGGCGAGGTGCTCGTCATGGCGGCGACGCTACCGGCCGGGCGGCCCGGGGGAACGGGCCATTTCGGGGCCGGTTCCCTGGGCCACCCGGCGCGGGCTCGGCGCTGTGCGGCCACGCCCCGCCGTGGGCTCACCGCTGTGCGGGCACGCCCGCCCTGCCGCGGGCTCAGCGCCGTGCCGTGACGCCCTGCCGCGGGTCGCGTCCACTGGCCGCGAGGGCCCGGTCGAAGACGGGGGCGTCGTCCGGGACGGGCACCGGGTCGGCGAAGCCGTCGTACTGGCGGTACAGCTCGGCGTGCCGGACCACCACGTCGTGCACGAAGCCGGCCGCCTCCGGGGAGATCCGGAACTCCTGGCCGGTGGCCACGGCCACGTCCCAGCCGTGCACCGCCATCTCCTTGATGACCATCCCGGCCAGCTCGGCGGCCGGCAGCGCGGCCGAGCCGAGGTCGATCTCCCCCTCCCACACGGCCGGGTCCTTCCACGCGGCGACCGCGCGCTGCAGCTGGGCCGCGTACGCCTCCGCCCAGTCCGGCTCCGCGGTGAAGTCCCGCGCGGTCAGCTCGTCGGGCAATGGGGTGCGCCGGGCGCGGTGCTCCAGACCGTGCGAGGTGTACAGGACCCAGTGGTTGACCAGGGCACGCACGTCCCAAGCGGAGCAGTGGGTCGGGTCGTTCAGCCGCTCGGCGGGGACACCGCGCGCCACGCGGGCCGCCTCGTCGGCGCATTCGCTCATGTACCGGTGTGCTGCGTCGTACGTCATGGCGTCCACGCTAGGGAAGGCCGGTACGGCCCTTCTTGAACAAACGCGACAGCGCACGAGCAGGGCGATACGCTCCCGAAATGATCGATCATATTTTCCCCCTCGGTGGTGATCTGCGGGTCCGGCGGCTGGGCTACGGCACCGCCCAGCTCACCGGCCCCGGCTACTGGGGGCCCCGCGGTGATCCCGCGGACGCGGTGGCGGTGCTGCGCCGGGCGGTGGAGCGCGGCGTGACACTGATCGACACCGCCGACAACTACGGCCCTCGTCTGGCCGAGGAGCTGATCGCCGAGGCGCTGCACCCCTACCCGGAGCACCTGGTGATCGCCACCAAGGGCGGTGTCGTACGCACGAGCGATCGCGCCTGGCACATCGACGGGCGCCCGGAGCATCTGCGCGCGGCCTGCGAGGCGAGCCTGAAGCGGCTGCGGGTGGACACCATCGATCTGTACCAGCTGCACCGCCTCGATCCCGGGATACCGCCGACCGAACAGCTCGGCGCGCTCGGCGAGTTGCGCGCGGAGGGCAAGATCCGGCACATCGGTCTGGACACGGTCACCGCCGAGCAGCTCGCCGAGGCCCTCACCTCGGCGCCGGTCGCGGCCATGCAGAACCGCTACCACCTCCGGGACCGAGTCTCGGAGCCGCTGCTGACGCTGTGCGAGGAGCGCGGCATCGCGTTCCTGCCCTGGTTCCCGCTCGGCAACGGCGCGCTCACCAGGGATCCCGGGTGCGTCTCGGTGGCCGCGGCGCACGGCGTCACCCCGGGCCAGGTCGCGCTGGCCTGGCTGCTGCACCGCTCCCCCGTACTGTGCCCGACGCCCGGCACGGGCAGCCCGGCGCACCTGGAGGAGAACCTGGCCGCGGCGGCGGTACGGCTGACGGACGGCGACATGACCCGGCTGGACGCGCTCAGCCCCCGGTCAGCTCCACGAGCTTGACCACGGTGTTCCAGTTGCGGCTCGTGGCGATCACCCCCTTGTTCACGCGCGGCCGGGACAGGACCTCGGCGAGCTTGGAGCGGCCGAGGCCTTCCGGGGCGTACAGGTACAGGGCGCGGTCGCCGAGGCGGAACTCCTCCGGGGCATAGGCGGCCGGATCGATCTCCGCGAACCGCTCGGGGCCGACCTGCTCGGAGAAGTACGTGACGTGCAGCTGCTTGCCCTCCAGTTCGGCCGCCGGGAACGGGCAGGCGCCGGCGACCGCGCGCAGGTAGGCGTGGTCGCGCACGATCACGTCGACCCGGAAGCCGAACTGCCCCTCGATCGCGGCCATGAGGTCGGCGGCCAGGGAGTCCTCGTCACCGTGCGCCGAGGAGAACACGGCCTGCCCGCTCTGCAGATAGGTGCGCACATCGTCCAGGCCGAGGCCGGTCATCAGCGTGCGCAGGTCGGCCATCGGCAGCTTCCTGCTGCCGCCCACGTTGATACCGCGCAGCAGTGCCGCATACATCGTCATCCGCCCACCATAGAGCGGCCGTCGCGCCCCGTGGGGGCGGGCACGACGGCCGTCCCACCCTGATGTACGGCCCCCAGCTCCGGCGACAGATGTAAGGGGCACCGTCCGCCCCTGTGGGGAGGGTGCGGGGGTCCGAGGGGAGGAGCGGGGGCGGCGGCAGTTCACCGGGCAGCACGACGAGATGGCATTGTCCGGCCCCTACCGTCGACGTGAAAGGTGGTGGCAGGGGGCCGCCACCGCGCACAAGGGGGCAGGCCCGTCATGGACAGTGGGGAATCGCGGGTGCGGGGGATCGCCGCCCGTGCCGGCGGCTGGAGCGCCCGGCACCGCTGGGCGGCGGTCGGCATCTGGGTGCTGTTCGTCGTCCTGGCCATGGGGCTGGGGTCCGCGGCGGGCCGGGTCGACGTCGACGACAGGGACCAGCTCAAGGGGGAGACGCACACCGCGGCTCAGATCATCAAGGACGCCGGGATCGAGGAGCCCGCGAGCGAGACCGTCCTCCTCCAGGCGAAGGACGGCCGGCTGCGGGCGACCGACGCTGAGTTCAAGTCCGCCGTGGACGCCGTCGTCAAGGCCGTCGACGGCACCGGCCGGGTCACGGACGTGACGTCGCCGTACACCACGCACACGATCTCCAAGGACGGGCACAGCGCGCTGGTGCAGTTCGACATGCGCGGCGACGCGGACACCGCCGGTGACCGGGTGGAGCCGGTGCTGAAGGCCGTCGAGGGGGTGCAGAAGGAGCACGCCGGCACGCTGCGGATCGAGGAGATCGGCGGCGCGAGCATGACGAAGACGTTCAGCGACGCGTTCGGGGACGACTTCCAGAAGGCCGAGTACTCGGCCGTACCGGTGGCGCTCGGCATCCTGCTCATCGCCTTCGGCGCGCTGGTGGCGGCCCTGCTGCCGGTGGCGCTGGCGATCACCGCGATCATGGCGACGATGGGCCTGATGGGCCTCGTCAGCCATCTCCAGCCGATGAGCGACACCGCCAACTCCGTGATGCTCCTGGTCGGCATGGCGGTCGGCGTCGACTACTGCCTGTTCTACCTGCGCCGCGAGCGCGAGGAGCGGGCGGCCGGACGGGACGCGCGCACGGCCCTCAGGATCGCCGCCGCGACCAGTGGCCGGGCGATCGTGGTCTCCGGCGTCACCGTGTGCGTGGCGATGGCGGGCATGCTGTTCACCGGGCTCGCCACCTTCGAGGCGATGGGCCTGGCCTCGCTGATGGTGGTGGCCGTCGCCATGGTCGGCTCGGTCACCGTGCTGCCGGCGGTGCTGTCGCTGCTGGGCGAGCGCGTGGAGAAGGGCCGTCTGCCCTTCCTGAGCCGTCGCCGGCGCAAGGGCAACGGGGAGAGCCGGTTCTGGTCGGCTGTCCTCAAGGGCGTCCTGGCCCGGCCCGCGGTGTCCGTGGTGGTCGCACTCGGCGCGCTGCTCGCCGTGGCGGCGCCCGCGCTCGGCATGAAGACGCAACAGCTCACCCTGGACCAGGAGTTCGGTGACTCGCTGCCCATCGTGCAGACCTACAACCGTCTCAACGACGCCTTCCCGGGCGGCTCGGAGCCGGCCCAGGTGGTCGTGAAGGCCAAGGACATCGACGCCCCGGAGGTGAAGGCGGCGCTCGCCGACTTCCGGGACCTGGCGATCTCCTCGGGCGCCTCGCGCGGCCCGGTCGACATCAAGGTCCACGAGAAGCAGAACGTCGCCTTCGTCTCCGTCCCGCTGGTCGGCGGCTCCGACCAGGACAAGGCGGGCGCCAGCCTGGAGAAGCTGCGCGACGACGTGCGCCCGGCGACGCTGGGCAAGGTGGCGGGCGTCCAGGCGCCGATCACCGGGCAGGTCGCGGGCTCGCACGACTTCAACGACCAGCTCGTCGGCTCGGTCGTACCGGTCTTCGCCTTCGTGGTGGTGTTCGCCTTCGCGCTGATGCTCCTGTCGTTCCGCTCGCTGACCATCGCGATCACCTCGATCGTGCTGAACCTGCTGTCGGTGGGCGCCGCGTACGGCATCCTCGTCGCGGTCTTCCAGCACGGCTGGGGGGCGTCCCTGGTCGGCGCGGAAGGGGTCGGCGCGATCATCACCTGGCTGCCGCTGTTCCTGTTCGTGATCCTCTTCGGCCTGTCGATGGACTACCACGTCTTCGTCGTGTCCCGGATCCGCGAGGCGCGGCTGCGCGGCCGGTCCACGAAGGACGCGATCACGCACGGCGTGGTGACCACGGCGGGTGTGGTCACCAGCGCCGCGGTCATCATGGTCGCCGTCTTCGCGATCTTCGGCACGCTGTCGATGCAGTCGATGAAGCAGATGGGCGTGGGCCTGGCGGCCGCCGTGCTGATCGACGCGACCGTCATCCGCGGTGTGCTGCTGCCGGCGGTCATGGCGCTGCTGGGCGAGCGCAACTGGTACCTGCCGAAGTGGCTGCACCGGCTGCCGGACCTGACCCACGACGAGGCACCGGAGGCCATCGCGGCCGAGCCGGCGCGGGGCGAGGGCGAGCCGCTGCGGGTGTGACGTCCCCGCAGCAGCCCGAGGGCCCGCCGGTCCGGTGACCGGCGGGCCCTCGCATGGGTACGGCGTGACCGACGGGCCTTCACGCGCGTACGTCGTGTCTCAGCGGGCGCGTGTAGGCAGTTCGGCCTCGATGAGGTCGGCTGCCCGCCGGGTGCCGCCCTCCTGGGCCATCCGGGCCTGGATCTCCTTCAGCCGCCGGGCCACCTCCGCGTCGCCGACCAGCGCGAGAGCGGCCTCGCGCAGCGCCTCCGCGGTCGCCGCCGCCGTGGCCAGCTGCCGTGCCACACCGAGCTGCTGGAGCACGTCGGCGTTGCCGAACTGGTCCGCCGCCTGTGGTACGGCGATCATCGGCGTGCCCGTGGCCAGCCCCTCCTGGCTGCCGCCCGCCCCGGCATGCGTGACGAACAGGTCGGCCTCCTTCAGGATCGCCAACTGCGGCACCCAGTCGCGCACTTCCACGTTCTTTGGTACGTCGCCCAGGTCTGCGGGGTCGACGTGCTTGCCGATCTGCAGCACCGTGTGCCATCCGGGCAGATCGCCGAAGGCGCGCACACATTCCCGGTAGAAGGTGGGCTGCTTGGTGAAGGCGGAGCCCAGCGACACCAGCACCACCTTCTCGGCGCGGGCGGGCCGCCGCCACGTGCCCTGCGCGGCGCGGTCGCCCTGGCAGGCGCCGACGAAGGTGTACACACGCTCGTCGACCCGGTCGGACTGCGGCTGCAGCGCCTTCGGGATCAGCACCAGGGAGCGGGCGGGCCGGCCGGCGAAGTCGTCGGGGTGCTGCGTGATGCCGTTCTCCTCCAGCCAGGCCCGGAAGCGGGCGTAGTACGCCTGGCCGCGTGGCGTCTTCTTCGGCTCCGCCCACATCGGCTCGGCGACCTCCTCCTCGTAGCCCTCCCAGGCGACGAGGCTGGGCGAGAGGGAGATGGCGGGGACGCCCCAGCGGTGGGCGAGGACACGGCCCGGGTAGGAGGCGATGTCGTGCAGCACGAGGTCCGGTTCGTCGCCCCGGTAGGCCTCGATCAACTGCGGCAGGGCCTGGACGGCGTCGTTCAGAAACGGTTCGACGTTGTCCAGCAGGGTGTCGCCCCACGCCGACGGGTCGTCGTCGGGCGAGGGCAGGGTGGAGTTCCAGAGCTTGGGTTCGGCACCGGTCTCGGCGATCTTGCCGGCGAGGACCGGCGGGATGGCGTACGTGACCCGGTGCCCGCGTGCGACGAGCTCCCGGATCACCTCGAGGCTGGGGTTCACATGGCCGTGGGCGGCGATGGAGAACATGGCGATGTGGGCGCGACTGGTCATGGCCAGCACCCTAGTCGAGACGAGACGTCTCGTCCAAGTATTTCGTCGGTGACCGGAAGTCAGCGCTGGTAGCGGGCCAGGACCAGGTTGCCGTCGTCTTCGAGGCGGCGGCGCAGTTCGGGGAGGCCGATCGCGCCGCTGTAGTACTCCTGGAAGGCGGGGGTGGCCACCTTGTCCTTCCACTCGGGGTAGCCGCGCACCGACTGCGCGGGCGCCGAGGTGAGCCGGCCGGCCAGGGCGGTGCCGGTGGCCCAGCCGTCCTTCGCGGTGTGCAGGGCGGGGTCGCTCAACGCCTCGGTGCCCGTGGGCAGCATCCAGTCGCCGAGCGCCAGCCGGACCATGTTCTTCGGCCGCAGCAGGAAGTCGAGGAAGGCGGCGGCCTCCTTCTTGTGCGGGCTGTCCTCGGCGATCGAGAGGGTCTGCGGGCTGACGCCCTGGGTGAGCCCGCCCGCGCCGGCCGGGGCGGGCAGCACCTGCCAGGCGAAGCCCTTCGGCGCCTGCTGGGCGATCTGCTGGCGGTAGGAGAAGCCGAGCGGCACCATCGCGTACCGGCCGCCGAAGAAGCCGGGCAGGGTGTCGGAGCCGCCGCTGCCGAGGGTGGAGCGCGGGGCACTGTGGTCTCCGCTCACCTGGTCGCGGATGGTGCGCGGCACTTCGGCGTCGGCGGACTCGAAACGGACGGTGACCTTCCCGTCGGCGCCGCGGTGGAAGAGCCGGCCGCCCGCGGACAGGGACAGGTTGAGCGTCGCGGACACCGGCTCCTTCAGCGGCCAGGCCACTCCGTATCGGCCGTTGCCGCTGAGCCGCTTGGTCACCTGCCGGAACTCCGGCCAGCTCCAGGGGTGTTCGGGCGACGGGATGCGGACGCCCGAGCGGCGCAGCCAGGTCGCGTTGGCGATGAGCACGCGCGGCTCCTGGAGGAACGGCACACCGTAGACGCCGTCGCCGAAGGTCGCCGTCGCCCAACTGTGCTGCGGGATGCCGTCCTTGAGCCGTTGCGGGAGCAGGCCGGTGAGGTCGGCGAGGTAGCCGCCGTGCGCGAAGTCGGCGAGGTCGTCGGCGGCGTCGTGGATGACGTCGGGGGCCTCGCCGCCCTCGAAGGAGGTGAGCAGCTGGTCGTGGACGCTGTCCCAACTGCCCTGGACGTACTCGACCCGTACGTCCGGATGCGCGGCGTTCCACTCGCGCACCAGCTCCTTCGTGGCACGCACGGACTCGTCCTGCCAGGCGAGGGACTGGAAGCGCAGGGTGACGCGCCCGTCGTCCCCGGCATGCGGTGAGCACGCGGCGAGGAGCAGCACGAGCACCGTCAGCAACCGGGTGCGCGTCAGCGTGGTACGCATCAGCCTCTCACCGCCCCGGCGAGCAGCCCGCCCGCGATCCGCCGCTGCACCAGCGCGAAGAAGGCCAGCGAGGGGACCGTGGCGAGCACGGACGCGGCGGCCAGCGGCCCGAGGTCGGCGACGCCCTCCGCGCCGATGAAGTGGGTGAGCACCACCGGCAGGGTCTGTTTCTCCGGGCTCTTGAGCAGCACCAGCGCGAAGAAGAACTCGTTCCACGCGGTGACGAACGCGAACAGCGCGGTCGCCGCGATGCCCGGCGCGAGCAGCGGTGCCGTCACCGACACGAGGATCCGCAGCCGCCCGGCCCCGTCGACGGCCGCCGCCTCCTCCAGTTCCACCGGCACGGCCCGGACGTACCCGGTGAGCAGCCACAACGCGAACGGCAGCGCCCACACGACGTACACCATGACCAGCCCCGCCGGGGAGTCGACCAGCCGCAGGTCGCGCAGCAGCAGGAACAGCGGGACGATCAGCAGCACGAAGGGGAACGCCTGGCTGACCACCACCCAGCCGCTCGCCGCCCGCGCGAGCCGGGTGCGGTGCCGGGCCAGGGCGTACGCCATTGGCGTGGCCAGGCATACGGCGATCAGGGCGGCGGCGAGCGCGATGAGCAGGGAGTTGGCCGCGGCCCGCAGCAGGGGCTGCTCGTCGAAGGCCTGGCGGAAGTTGGCGAGGGTGGGGTCCTTCGGGAGCCAGGTGGGGTGCAGACGGGCCAGCTCGCGCGGCGGCTTGAAGGCGGTGGACAGCAGCCACAGGAAGGGGAACGCGAGGAAGACCAGGTACGCCAGCAGGGCGGCGTACTGGCCGGCGCGGGCGCTCCTGCGGACCTTCACCGCTCCTCGCCTCCCCGCAGCCGGCCCGCCAGGAACACGGCGAGACAGACGGCGACCACCGCGACCAGCACACAGCCCATCGCGGCCGCATAGCCGAACTGCCCGTAACGGAAGGCCTCTTCGTAGGCGAAGAGCATAGGAAGCCGGGTGCGTCCGCCGGGACCGCCGCTGGTGAGGACGTAGATCAGGGCGAAGGCGTTGACGTTCCAGATGAGGTTGAGCGCGGTGACGGCGAGGGCGACCGGGCGCAGTGCGGGCCAGGTGACGGCGCGAAAGCGGCGCCAGGCGCCCGCGCCGTCCAGGGCGGCGGCCTCGTGCAGGTCACGCGGGGTGTTCTGCAGGCCGGCGAGGAGGGCGACCGTGGTCTGCGGCAGGCCCGCCCAGACGCCGACGACGATCACGGCGGGCAGGGCGGTGTACAGGGAGCCGAGCCAGTCACGGCCGCCACCGAGGCCGAGGCCGCGCAGCATCTCGTTGAGCACGCCGGCGTCGGTGTTGTAGACGAGCCGCCACATGATGCCGACGACGACCTCGGGCATGGCCCACGGCACGATCGCCAGCGCCCGGGCGAGCCAGCGCAGCCTCAAGTCCTGGTTCAGCAGGAGGGCGAGGCCGAGCGCGAGCAGGAACTGCGGGACGGTCACGCCGACGGCCCACACCAGGCCGATCCGGAACGACTCCCAGAAGAGGGTGTCGTGCAGCAGGTCGCGGAAGTTGAGGGCGCCGATCCAGTGGGTGGGCGCGGCGCGGCCGGACTGCGCGTCGGTGAACGCCAGCAGGAGGCCGTAGAGCAGCGGGCCGACGCTCAGCACGAGGATGGGCAGCAGTGCGGGCAGGACGAGGAACCAGGCGCCGCGGTCGCGGGGCCGCCGCGGGCCCCGGGAGCGCGGCGCGTGCGGGGCCGGCCGCCTCACGTCCGCCACTGCCGTCACGGAATCAGCCCCTTTGGACACCCTTGGGTTGGCATGACCATGGTTGTAAACCGCGTGGCCGCCGTCAAGGGACCGCGCACCGGGGCCGACCTGTACGAATGCGAGACTGACGCAGACACGGTGCGGAAACGTGAACACGGAGGCGGAGGATGGACGAGGCGCGGGCGCGGGAGGTACTGGCCACGGCGAAGGTGCCGGAGGCCGGGGACGCGCGGCTGCTCGCCCTGGGCGAGAACGCGGTGTTCGCCGCCGGTGACCTGGTCGTCAAGGTGGGCCGCGACGCCGAACTGCTGGAACGCGCCCACCGCGAACTGGACATCGCGCGGTGGCTGGCGGACGCGGACGTCCCGGCCGTCCGCGCGGCCGAGCCGGAGCCGCTGCTGGTCGAGGGGCATCCGGTCACCGTGTGGCACCGGCTGCCGGACGCGGTACGGCCCGCCGAGCCCCGCGATCTGGCCGCGCTGCTGCGGATCGTGCACGCCCTGCCCACGCCCTCCTTCGAGCTGCCGCGCCGGGAGCTGCTGGGCGGGGTGGAGCGCTGGCTGCGGCTCGCGGGTGGCGCCATCGACCCGGCCGACGCCGCCTACCTGCGCGAGCGCCGGGACGGCTTCGCCTCGGCCGCCGCGGCGCTCACCCCGCACCTGGCGCCGGGCCCGATCCATGGCGACGCCCTGCCCCGCAACGTCCACATCGGCCCCGACGGCCCGGTCCTGGTCGACCTGGAGACCTTCTCCTCGGACCTGCGCGAGCACGACCTCGTGGTCATGGCCCTCTCCCGCGACCGCTACGGCCTGCCCGCCGACGCCTACGACGCCTTCACCGCCGCCTACGGCTGGGACGTACGGGAGTGGGAGGGCTGCGCTGTGCTGCGCGGCGCGCGGGAGACGGCCAGCTGCGCCTGGGTCGCCCAGCACGCGCCGGGCAACCCCAAGGCCCTCGCCGAGTTCCGCCGCCGGGTGGCGTCACTGCGCGAGGGCGACGCGACGGTGCGGTGGTTCCCCTTCTAGGCGCTTCTGAGCGGTCGAGGCCGCCCGCGACGGTGACGGATCAGGTGCCGAAGAACACGAACGCGCCCCAGCCGGCCGCGTCGGCGAACACCGGGAAGCGGTAGCCGCCCCCGGAGACGGCCAGACGACGGTGCCGGTCGGTGTCGAGGGGCAGGGCCCCGGCGTGGCGGGCGGACGCGCCGACTGGCGGGACGTCCGCGCCGGTGGGCGGGACGTCCGCGTCGGCCGTGCCCGCCAGCCGGTGGGCCAGCCGCAGCATCTCGCGGCTCAGATCGTCGGCCGCGGCGGGGCGCTGCGGCGTCTCCAGCCGGGAGCACGCCCAGCCGACCAGGTCGGCGGCGGTCATGGCCGCCATACGCCGCTGTGCGCGGGCCAGCGCGTCCGCGACCACCCCGGCGTCCCAGGAGGGCTCGGCGGCCAGTGACTCGTAGAACAGGGACATCAGCACCGCCGTCTCATGGTCCAGCACCGGCCACTGACTGACGATCAGCCCGCGCGCACCGGCGGACAGCAGGGCGTGCCCGAGGCCGGTCAGCTCGTCGCCGCGCCGCACCCGGTGACGGCCGCTGCCGCAGGCGCTGAGGGTGACGAGCGCGCCCGACCAGTCCAGAGCGGCGAGCTGGTCCACGGTCATCACCTCGCCCCCGGCGGACCCGGTGCCGCGGGCGAGCAGCAGGCCGCTGCGTTCGGGTCGCCGCTCGTCGAACGTCGCATGGCAGGCCAGATGCACCAACGACAGCTGCTCCGCTGCGGTGACCGCCTCCTGAAGCCACTCGCCCGTGACCGTGTGGCCGACCCGCGCGGTGCCGCCCAGCCGGTGGGCGACCTCGGCGCACTCACTGCGGCAGAACACCAGCTCCGGGCTGCCGTCGGCGCGCCCGGCGCCGGGGAAGCCGCCCACCACGACCGTGCCGTCCCGGTGCCAGGGGCCGCCGGACGAGCGCAGCAGCGACGCCGACGGCAGGTAGCGCAGCGGCGGGCGGTTGTGGGCACCGGCAGGGTCGGGCGACAGGTGCATCGGTACACCGTGCAGCGGACCGTGGGGCACGACGAGCACCGAGCCCGCCGGGTTCACGCCATGCGCTGTGCCCGCGGAGTCCGCGGAGTCCGCCCCGTTCGCCGGGCCCGCCGGGTTCCCCGCACGTGCGGCTCCGTCGACGACCGAGCGGAGGGCCGCGTGCAGGGGGCCCACCAGCAGGGAGCCGAGGGCGCGTTGCCGGTCCCGGCGGTCGCGGGCGGTGCGCAGTGCCCGCATCCGGTCGGTTCCGTCCCGCAGGCCGAGGGTGTCGTGCCGGCCCACGGTCACCAGTTCCGGTTCGGCGCGGCCCGGCACGATCACGAACGCGTACAGGGCCTCCGCCCCGCTCCACAGCTCCACCAGGGCGGTGGCCCCGGAGCGGGCGAGCAGACGCGCCGCCTCGCGTGCCGTGATGGGCTCGGCCATCCGGTGGCGGCGTACCTCGGGGCGCGTGTCCGCCAACCGGTCCCAGAGGGCGGCCAGTTCGGCGCGTACCGCCACCAGCTCGTCCTCGACGGCGTACAGCCGGCGGATCCGCTCGTCGGGCCGCTCGTCCTGCCGCCACAGCGACAACTCCTCGCGCAGCCGGCGCTGGCGGCGCCACAGCTCCTGTTCGCGGGCGAGCGGGTCGGCGGCGGCATGGTCGGTGGAGGCGGCGGGGGCCGGGGCGTCCATCACTCCGTGCCGCACCGCGTCCAGCAGCGAACGGCTCCGGTCCCGCTCCGCCAGGGTGAAGCCCTGTTCGACCTGGCCGATCGCCAGCGCGACCTCCACCGCTTCCGCGTAGGGCGGGGTGGTGAGCGTGTGGAAGTCGGGCAGCGGTCCGAGGTCCAGGGCACGCCGGCGCACCTCCTCGTGGGCGTCGCACGCCGCGGTCAGCCGGTCGAGCAGCTCCGGGCTGCGTTCGCCGCGGCGGAAGCGGTACGCGCCGACCGCCAGGGACGCCACCATGACCGTCTGCGGTGCGGGGTGGCGCGCGGCGAGTGCGGTGAGCCGCTCGACCGTCTCGGCGGCCTCCGTGTCCCGCCCGGTCCTCTCGGCCAGGTACAGCCGTACGGTCAGCCGTGCCGCCAGCCGGTATGCCGACGGACCGTCGTCGGACCCGGCGGCCGCGATGCCGAGTTCACTGTAATCGCGGGCCAACTCGTAGGCGCCGTAGCCCATGCAGATCTGTGCCAGCTGGCCGTCGTGCACCCCGAAGTCGTCTCCGGGCGCGTCCTCGGGCAGGGTGGAGGCGGCCGCGCCGAGACGCCTGCGCAGGGAGAAACGGCTGAGCGCCCGTGCCCGCAGCAGGAGCGTGAGCTCGTCCTCCTCACCGATGCCGAACCGGTTGACGGCGATGGCCAGATGGCGCAGCGCGATGCTCTCCCGGAACGCGTCGCCGAGGCCGTGCGTCACCTCCCGCGACCGCGCGAGCATCTCGTGAGCACGGTCGTGGGCGCCCGCGTACAGCAGGATGATCCCGCGCAGATTCCACACCCGCGGCATCTCGTGCAGTGCCTGAAGATGGGCCCAGTGCGTCTCGGCGCGGTGCAGCAGCTCCTCCGCGCCCGCCAGGTCCCCTTCCTCGAACCGCCGTTCGGCCTGATCGGCCAGGTCCCGGCCCGCAGTCGCGTGCAGCCCGATGTCGAGCCCGATCTCCGCTTCCCCCACGCCCGGCTCAGCCGCGTACCGCTCGCGCAGCACCTGCACAGTACGGGCCTCGATGGCCCGGACCCGCCCGTCGTACCCGGGGCCGTAGTGTTCCTCGTCGATCCGGGCGTGCAGCCGTAACCCCAGGTCGTGGGCGCGGGTGAACGCGACGCCGGCGGCAGCCTCGTCACCGGCGGCACGGTGCAGGTCCGCCAGGTTCAGCCAGGCCTTGTACGCGTCGTGCTCGGCGCCCGCGGCGGTCAGCAGCCGCGCCGCCTCCTCGGTGTGCCGCGCGGCCTCCTCCCAGTGACCCTGCCGGTCGAGCTCCCGGGCGAGGTTGTCGGTGACGATGCCACGCTGGGCGCCGGTGAGTTCCTCCACCTCCAGCGCCGCGCGCAGCAACTCCTCGGCGCCGTCGCGGCCGTGCCGGATCAGGGCCGTGGCGTGGTTCTGCAGGACCATGGCGTAGCCCATGGCATCGCCGGCGTTCCGGGCGGCCCGGGCCGCCTCCTCGAACCAGCCGATGGCCCGCCGCAAGTCCCCCAGCGCCACCGCTGTGAGGGCGAGCCCCTCCAGGGCACCGCTGCGGGTCTGCTCCGTCGTGGCGGCGTCCCGGCATTTCTCGTAGTACGCGAGTGCCTCCGCCGGCCGCCCCTCGGTCCGCGCCACCTGGCCGAGCAGCCGGTAGAGCAGGAACCGCGCGTCGGCGTCGGCCACCTGTTCCGAGACGGTCTCCAGCGCGAGCAACAGCCGTTTCGCCTCCGCCGGGCGCCCCTGGGCGAGTTGGCCGTGGGCGTACAGCAACGCCTCCTGGTACCGGGCGAGTCGGACGTCGTCGTCGGTCACACCGCCTCCGGTGGGTCTGCGCGATCCGGTGACGGGTCACCCATGGCGGCCCGCCGTTCAGACATACTCTGACGCATGAGCATCCCGGACGACATCGATCCGCCCACCCCGCAAGCGGGTGCCGTGCGGCTGTCGGAGGACGGCGAACTGCAGTACTGGGACGGCACCGAATGGCTGCCCTATCTCCGGCTGGCCGAAGGCGAGACGTTCCACCGCTCAGTGGTGTTCCGCGGTGACGATGCCGAGCCGGACGACCGGTGACCTCGCCGCTGCCCGACCCGGCCACCGCAGGGCCTACCGCCGACCCCGCCGCCACGGGCCCCGCGGACGCCGTGACCGATCTGCGGGCCACGGCCCGCTGGACGATCGCGGCCACGGCGGCCGTCGGCGCACTGCTGCTGGGCGGCGGTCCGCTGGTGGCCGTCGGCCGTATCCACGGCTGGGCGGACGCCGCCGCCGCGTTCGGCGGGCTCGCGCTGGCCGTGCTCGGTATCGGCTGGGCCATCTGGCAGACCGGTGAGGCGCTGACGCCGCGCCTGGCCACGCTCGCCGATCTCGGCACCCCCGGCATGGCCGGTCTGCGCGAGGCCGTCGCCCGCGATCCGTCCGCCTACTTCGGCCCGTACGCCTCCCTGGAAGAGCTGTCCGCCGGACGCCGGCTGCACGAGAAGATCGCCGCCGAGCTGGCGGTACGGCTGGCCCGCGAACCGGACGCGGACCGCACGCGGGTGCTCCAGCAGGGCCTTGCCGACGCCCGCGCCAACGCGCAACAGGCCCGTACGCTCCAGCAGCGGCTGCTCACGCTGATCCACGCCTGGGCGGTGCGCGACGCGGTGCGCCGGGCGCGGGTGCACACCCTGGCGGCCTTCATGGTCGTGACCCTCGGCGCGGTGCTGTTCCTGACCGCGACCCACGAGGACCCGCCCGCGCAGCCGGCCAAGTCCGCGCGGGCCTGCGTGTCACCTACGGGGGTCCACCCCGCCGCCACCGTGCCGCGTTGAGCGGGGGCTGTCAGGCTGCGGGCCGCCGGCCCGCTCGGCGTCACGTTCACCGGCGTCCCTCTCGCCGGCGTTCCTCTCGCCGGCGTTCCTCTCGTCGGCGTCGTTTTCTCCGGTGTCGTTTTCTCCGGCGTCGCGCTGTCTGATCGCCCGGGCGGCGCGGCGGAGTTCCGTCAGGACCGTGCGGACGGCCGCTCTCGCCGTGCGTTCCGGGCGGCACAGCACGTCGATGTGACGGCGGGCCTGCACGCCGCTGAGCGGCCGCAGGACCAGGTCCGGGTGGGGGCGCATGGTCCAGCGCGGCATCAGCGCGAGGCCGCCGCCGGCGGCGACGGCCTCGGCGACCACCGCGAACTCGTTGATGCGGTGCGCCAGATGCAGCCGGCGACCTGCCGCCGCAGCGATCGCCTCGATCGTCGCCAGCACCGGGAACCCGTCGTGCACCGTGATCCACGGCTCGTCGGCCACGTCCCGCGGGCTCAGCCGCTTCTTGCCGGCGAGCGGGTGCCCGGCGGGCAGCGCCACGTCGAGCGGCTCACGCAGCAGCGTCGTCGCGGCGACCCTGCCCGGCCAGGGCGGGGCGTGGTCCAGACGGTGGGCGAGCACCAGGTCGTAGACGCGGGTCAACCGGGGGAAGTCCTCCTGCGGCACGTCCTCGTCGGCCAGCGCTAGCCGAGGCCCGCCGGGGGCGCCGAGGGCACGCAGCAGCAGCGGGAAGAAGGCGGAGCCCGCGCTGTGGAACGCGGCCAACGACACCTCCCCGTCGGCCCGCCCCACGAAGTCCTCCACGGCGTGCCGGGCCCGCGCCAGCGCCGTCTCCACGTCGGCGGCCGCGGCCGCCAGCGCCTGCCCCGCGTCGGTGAGTACGAGGCGCCGGCCCTGCCGCTCGGTCAGCGGCACCGGCATCGTGCGCTGCAGCAGCCGTAGCTGCTGGGAGATCGCCGACGGGGTCACGAGCAGCGCCTCGGCGACCGCGCTGACGCTGCCCAGTTCCCCCAGCTCGCGCAGGATCCGCAGCTGCCGTTCGTCCATTCCCGCAGTGTACGGGCATGGTGTAGGGCTGCTAAAAGATCGTTGAAGGAAGTGGTGCTGGGCTTCAGGGTCGTGGCCGGTGCACGGTGGGCGGGTGTCCGACGCCCGCCGTACCGATGCGGTACTCCTCCTGGTCGCACTCGTCTGGGGCTCCAGCTATCTCTCCGCCCAGACGGCCACGGCCGCGCTGCCCGTCCTGTCCGTCCTCTTCGCTCGTTACGCCCTCTCCTTCCTGGCGTGCGTGGCCTGCCTCGCCCTGATCGCCGGCCGCCGCGGGCCACTGCGGCCGCGCCGTGACGAGTGGCGTGCCGGGCTGCCGCTCGGCGTCACCCAGGCCGCGGTGCTGGTGGTGGAGACCTACGGCGTCGCCCACACCACGGCCGCCAACGCGGGGCTGATCATCAGCCTGACCATCGTCCTCACCCCCCTTCTCGACCGCTCCGGTCACCCGGGCGGGCTGCCCGGCTCCTTTTACGCCGCCGCCGGGGTGTGCCTGCTCGCCGTCGGGCTGCTGATGTCCGGCAACGGCTTCCACGCGCCCCGCCTCGGTGACCTGCTGATGCTGGCCGCCGCCGGGGTGCGGGCGGCGCATGTGGCCCTGGTCGGCCGGCTCACCACCCGCCGCGCCGTGCGCCCGCTGCAGCTGACGACGGTGCAGACGGCCGTCGGCACGGCGCTGTTCCTGCCCGCGACCGCCGCCGGACTGCCGGACCTGCTCCGCGCCCCGGCCGCCACCTGGACGCAGTTGCTCTACCTCGCCCTGTTCTGCAGCGTGTTCGCCTTCCTCGCGCAGACCTGGGCGGTGCAGCGCACCTCCGCCAGCCGGGCCAGCCTGCTGCTGGGCACGGAGCCCGTGTGGGCCGCGGTGGTCGGCATCGCGCTCGGCGGCGAGCACCTCACGGCGCTCACGGGACTGGGCGCGGGGCTGATGGTCGCGGGGACGTACTGGGGGCAGGCGGTGGAGCGGGGGCATCGGCATCGCACGATGTCCGCGACAGCCGGCGAGCAGACGGACGGGACGGTCCCCCGGCGGGCTCCGGCACTCACCGGCACCTGACGGCACACCGCCGGGTGGAAGGTGATGTCCGGTCAGCTCAGACCCAGGGGTCCGGCTGCCCCGGGACGGGTCACACCTGCTCTGCGGGGCCCGGTCGCCCTCGGGTGGGTCACTGCTCCGCAGGCTCCGGTTGCCCCGCCGCGCGTCACACCCGCTCCCCCGCCACCTCGCGCACCGGCCACCTGCCGTCCACGACCGCGTCCGCCTCGCCCTTGCGGCGCAGGAAGGCCTGGAAGTCCGCCGCCCATTCCGCGTACCACTCGACCTGGCGGTGGTGCAGCTCCGCCGGGCCCAGGGCCGCGATCTTGGGGTGGCGGTCGGCTATCGCGCCGGCCAGGCGGGCCGCGGCGAGGGCGTCGGCGGAGGCGTCGTGCGCGGCGTCGAGCGGGACGCCGTACTCCGCGCAGACGGCTTCGAGGTTGCGCTTGCCGCGGCGGTAGCGGTCGGCCCAGCGGTCGATGGTGTAGGGGTCGACGACCGGGGCCGGGTCCTGGCCACCGAGCCGGTCCCGCAGGGACGGCAGGCCGTGCCGCAGCAGTTCGGCGGAGAGCAGGGTGAGGTCGAAGGCGGCGTTGTAGGCGACGACCGGGACGCCCGTCTTCCAGTACCCGGCCAGGACGTCCGCGATCGCGTCGGCGACCTGGTCCGCCGGCCGGCCCTCGGCCGCCGCGCGCTCGTTGCTGATGCCGTGCACCGCCACCGCGTCCGCCGGGATCTCCACCCCGGGATCCGCGAGCCATTCCCGGTGCCCCAGCACCTGCCCGGCCCTGACCTCGATCACGGCGCCGGTGACGATGCGCGCCTCACACGGATCCGTGCCGGTGGTCTCCAGGTCGAAGCCGATGAGCAGCTCGCGGTGCCAGGCCATGGCGGCCCCCCTTCTCGGTGGTGCTGTCCCCCAGTGGCCTCCACCATCGCACGGCCCACTGACAATCGGCCGACGGCCGCTTCACCCGGCCCCGACCGAGGGACACTTCAGGACACGGGACGCGAATCCGCCCAAGCCATCTCGAACTCCTCCCGGTACGTGGAGAAGAGCCCGCCGTCCTCGACGCCCTCCGACTTCACCACCCGGTTGCCGCCGCGCAGCACCAGCACCGGTGCCTCCATGCCCCGCGCCCGCCGCAGATAGGACTGCACGACGGCGATGCCGTCCGCGCCGTCGCCGTCGACGAGGTAGGCGGTGAAGCGCGGGGTGTCGTCGTACACCTGGATCTCGAACGCGCCGGGGTCGCGCAGCCGGGCGCGGACCCGGCGCATGTGCAGGATGTTCATCTCGACCGCGCGGCTCAGCTCGCCGCGCTTCATGCCCAGTTCCCGCTCGCGCCGCTTCACGGCGCTGGAGGCCGGGTTCAGGAAGAGCAGCCGGATACGGGCGCCGGCCTCGGCGAGGCGGACCAGGCGGCGGCCGGAGAAGTTCTGCACGAGCAGGTTGAGACCGATGCCGATGGCGTCGAGCCGGCGGGCCTGGCCGAAGATGTCCTCGGCCGGGAACTGGCGCATCAGCCGCACCCGGTCGGAGTGGACGGCGACGACGTCCGCGTACCGGTCGCCGACGAGGTCCTCGACGGCGTCGACGGGCAGCCGGCGCGCGGAGGGCACGTCGCCGCTGGTGCCGAGCATCTCCAGCAGCCGCGCGGAGGCCCGCTCGGCCTGCCCGAGGACCGCCTCGGACAGGGCACGGTTGCGGGAGACGACGTTGCGGGTCACCTCCAGCTCGTCCAGGGCCAGCTCGACGTCGCGGCGGTCGTCGAAGTAGGGCTCGAAGCACGGCCAGTGCTGCACCATCAGCTCACGCAGCTGCGGCAGCGTCAGGAAGCTGATGACGTTGTCGTCGGCCGGGTCCAGCAGATAGCCCTTGCGGCGGCTGACCTCGCGGACGGCTGCCGCGCGCTGCACCCACTCCTGTCCGGCGGGGCCGGCGGCGGCGACCACCCAGTCGTCGCCGTGGACGGGCTCGTAGACGGGCCGCAGCACGGCGGCCACGACGGCGCGCAGCCGCTGCTCGACGAGGTTCAGCCAGATGTAGGCCCGGCCGGCCCGCTGGGCTCGGATGCGCACCTCGCGCCAGGCGTCGGCGTCCCAGTCCAGCTCCGGTCCGATGGCGCCACTCTGCATGGGCCTGGCCAGCGACACCGCTCCGGGCGGGACCTCTGCGGAGTTCCCCTCACGACCCTCGTCACCAGGGGGTAGCTCCAGCTCTCCCGAGCCCACCCGCGCACCGCCTTCCGCTCCCCCGAGCACTCCCCGCTCTCAACGATCAAGGAAGGGTACTCCGCGAGCGCCCGGCCATGCAGCCCGATGAGCCGGGTCTCTTCTCAACTGCGCCGATTCCCGGGGCCGTTCCGGACAGCCGGGTGCACGGAGTGAGCGGATTCATAGCGCGCACCGACACCCGGTCACATGCGCACGGACGTTCCCCTGCCCTCACCGGCCCCACCACTACCTTGTCCCTCAACGGCCCCATCACCCACTCGTGCACCATTTGGCGCAAGATCGACGTTTCGCTCCACTTACCCGGCAAAAAGGGAGGTACGTCACAGGTGGTTCCCGCACTTTGGGGGAGACTCGCTGGCAAGGCGCTCCCTCAGACGCCGTACACCTGAAAGAGTCGTATCCATGCAGGTCTGGCCTGGCGAGGCGTATCCCCTCGGCGCCACCTATGACGGCGCCGGAACGAATTTCGCGGTCTTCACGGAGGCCGCGGACCGAGTAGAGCTGTGTCTGCTGCACGACGACGGCTCAGAGACGGCGATCGAGCTGCGCGAGAGCGACGCCTTCGTGCGGCACGCGTACGTGCCGGGCGTGATGCCCGGACAGCGCTACGGCTACCGGGTGCACGGCCCGTACGCGCCCGAACGCGGACTGCGGTGCAACTCCGCGAAGCTGCTCCTGGACCCGTACGCACGTGCGATCAGCGGCTCGATCAACTGGGGCGAGGAGGTGTACGGCTACCACTTCGACGCCCCCGACAAGCGCAACGACCTGGACTCGGCGCCCCACACGATGACGTCGGTGGTGGTCAACCCGTACTTCGACTGGGGCGACGACCGCAGTCCGCGCACCGAATACCACCACACGGTGATCTATGAGGCCCACGTCAAGGGGCTGACCATGCGGCACCCCGGGCTGCCGGAGGAGCTGCGCGGCACCTACGCCGCGCTCGCCCACCCCGTGATCATCGATCACCTGGTGGAGCTGGGCGTGACCGCGCTGGAGCTGATGCCGGTGCACCAGTTCGTCAACGACCACCGGCTGGTCGACATGGGTCTGAACAATTACTGGGGCTACAACACGATCGGTTTCTTCGCGCCGCACAACGCCTACGCCTCCTGGGGCGACCGCGGGCAGCAGGTGCTGGAGTTCAAGTCCGCGGTGCGCGCGCTCCACGAGGCCGGGATCGAGGTGATCCTCGATGTCGTCTACAACCACACCGCCGAGGGCAACCACCTGGGCCCGACGCTGTCCTTCAAGGGTCTCGACAACCCGCAGTACTACCGGCTCGCGGACGACCCCCGCTACTACATGGACACCACCGGCACCGGGAACTCGCTGCTCATGCGGTCCCCGCACGTACTGCAGCTGATCATGGACTCGCTGCGGTACTGGGTGACGGACATGCACGTCGACGGGTTCCGCTTCGATCTCGCGGCGACGCTGGCCCGCCAGTTCCACGAGGTGGACCGGCTGTCGTCGTTCTTCGACCTGGTCCAGCAGGACCCGGTGGTCTCCCAGGTGAAGCTGATCGCCGAGCCGTGGGACGTGGGCGAGGGCGGCTACCAGGTGGGGAACTTCCCGCCCTTGTGGACCGAGTGGAACGGCAAGTACCGCGACACCGTGCGGGACCTGTGGCGGGGTGAGCCGCGCACCCTGGCGGAGTTCGCCTCCCGGCTGACCGGGTCATCCGACCTCTACCAGGACGACGGGCGCCGGCCGCTGGCCTCGATCAACTTCGTGACCTGCCACGACGGCTTCACCCTGCACGACATGGTGTCGTACAACGACAAGCACAACCAGGCCAACGGGGAGGACAACCGGGACGGAGAGAGCCACAACCGGTCCTGGAACTGCGGGGTCGAGGGCGAGACCGACGATGCGGACGTGCTGCGGCTGCGCGCGCGGCAGATGCGCAACTTCATCGCCACGCTGATGCTGTCCCAGGGCGTGCCCATGATCAGCCACGGGGACGAGTTCGCGCGCACCCAGAAGGGCAACAACAACGCGTACTGCCAGGACAGCGACCTGTCGTGGGTGCACTGGCCCGAGGACGGCGGGCACCCCATGCTCGACTTCACGCGCGCGATGGTGTGGCTGCGCCGCGACCACCCGGTCTTCCGGCGGCGGCGCTTCTTCCACGGGCGTGCCGTGGAGGGAACCCACGACGATCTCTCCGACATCGCCTGGTTCACCCCCGAGGGCCGGGAGATGACCCAGCGTGACTGGGAGTCCTCGCCGGCGTCGGCGCTCGCGGTGTTCCTCAACGGCAACGCGATCTCGGAGCCGGGGCCGCGCGGCGAGCGCATCACGGACGACTCGTTCCTGCTGCTGTTCAACGCCTCGCCCAAGCCGCTGGACTTCGTGGTGCCGGTCGACCACGGCCGGCAGTGGCAGGTCGTCGTCGACACCGCGCTGCCGGAGGGCGTCCCGCCGGACACGGGCCCGAAGGTGCAGGCCGGCGACAAGCTGCGGCTGGTCGACCGCAGCATGACGGTCCTGAGGCGGCCGACCTAGGAGGCGTCTCCCCGATCGTGCCGGGGTCGCGGGGCGGGCGCGGGCCGTGCAGTTGGAGGAGCCGGTGACACGAAAGGCGGCGGGGCGGGTACGTACGTTTCCATGACACCCGAGCGAAACGCCCCCTCCCTGCCGACGGCCACCTACCGGCTGCAGCTGCAGCCCGCGTTCCCGTTCGCCGCCGCGGCGGCAGCCGTGCCGTATCTGGCCTCGCTCGGCGTCTCCCATCTGCATCTGTCACCCGTGCTGCAGGCGGTGCCCGGCTCGGCGCACGGCTACGACGTGGTGGACCACGCACGCGTGCGCGACGAGCTGGGCGGCGAGGAGGGGCTGCGCGCGCTCGCCCGCACGGCGCGGGAGCACGGCCTCGGCCTGATCGCGGACATCGTGCCGAACCACATGGCCATGGCCCCGCGCCACAACCGCGCCTTGTGGGAGGTCCTGAGGGAGGGGCCGAAGTCGCCGTACGCGCGCTGGTTCGACATCGACTGGGAGGCGCAGGGCGGGCAGCTGCTGCTGCCCGTGCTGGGCGGTCCCCTGGGTGACGTGATCGGTGACCTGCGTGTCGACGGCGACCTGCTGCGCTACCACGACCACCTCTTCCCGCTGCGCGAGGGCACCGAGGACCTGCCGCTGCCGCAACTGCTGGACGCCCAGTGGTACCGCCCGGTGTGGTGGCGACTGGCCCGCACCGAGCTGAACTACCGGCGGTTCTTCAGCATCTCCGAGCTGATCGGGGTGCGCGTGGAGGACCCGGAGGTCTTCGACGCGACCCACGGCAAGATCCTCCAGCTGCTCGACGAGGGCGTCCTCGACGGGCTGCGCGTCGACCACCCGGACGGGCTCGCCGACCCCGGCGCCTACCTGCGGCGGCTGCACGAGGCCACCGGGGGCCGCTGGACGGTCGTGGAGAAGATCCTCTCCGACGGGGAGCACCTGCCTGCGTCCTGGCCCGTCGCCGGCACCACCGGCTACGACGCCCTGCGCCACATCGACGGGCTGTTCGCCGACCCGGCGGGCGCCGCCGATCTCACCGCCGCCTACCGGCGGTTCGCGGCCCCGCAGACCGACCGGGGCGGCGACTGGGCGGCGACGGCCCGCCGGGCGGCGTACGGCGTCCTCACGCACGAGCTGGCCACCGAGGTCGACCGTCTCACCCGGGTCGCGTACCGGGCGTGTGCCGGCTCGCCCGATCCGGCGCTGCGCGACCGCGCCCCGTGGGCGCTGCGCACGGCGCTGCAGGAGCTGCTGGTGCGGCTGGAGGTGTACCGGCCGTACACCGCGGACGACGCGGCACGGGTGATCACCGAGGAGGCGGCCGCGCAGGCGCGGCAGGCGTTCCTGGTGCCCGAGGAGGCCGGGGCGGTCGACGTCGTGCGCGACCTGCTGCTCGGGCGGTACGGCGACGGGCCCGACCAGGTGGAACTGCGCACCCGGTTCGCGCAGACGGCGTCCGCGCTGCGCGCCAAGTCGGTGGAGGACACGGCGTTCTACCGCTATGTGCCGCTGCTGTCGGCGACCGAGGTCGGCGGCGAACCGGACGCCCCGGCGGTGTCCCCGCGGGACTTCCACGGCTACTGCGCGCGCCTGCAGCGCGACTGGCCCGCCACCGGTACGGCCGTCTCCACGCACGACACCAAGCGCAGCGCCGACGTCCGCGCGGCCCTCGCGGTGCTCACCGAGTGCCCGGACCGCTGGGCGGAGCTGCTGGCCGACGTCACGCGCGTGGCGGAGGACGTACCGGACGGGCAGCTGGCGTGGGCGGCCTGGCAGACGGTGTTCGGGCTCGGCCCGGCCGACCCGGGGCGGGTGCGTGAGGCGCTGCTGAAGCACGTGCGGGAGGCGGGCCTGTACACCAGCTGGACGGAGCAGGAGCCGCCGTACGAGGAGGCGGTGGCGGCATTCGTGACGGCGGGGCCGTGCGGGGCGCCGGGTGAGCGGGTCGCCGCCTTCCGCGCGGAGCTGGCGCGGCACATCCGGGCGAACGTGCTGGGCATCGCCCTGGTCCAGCTGACCATGCCGGGCGTGCCGGACGTCTACCAGGGCACCGAGGCGGAGTACCGGGCCCTGGTCGACCCCGACAACCGGCGGCCGGCGGCGTTCCCGCCGGCGGACCCGGGCGTCAAGGGTGCGGTGACCGCGGCGGCCCTGCGGCTGCGCCGGCGACGGCCGGAGGTCTTCGGCACGTCCGCGACGTACGAGGCGCTGCCGGCGGACGGGCCGGCGGCGGACCACTGTGTGGCGTTCGCCCGCTCCGGGCAGGTGATCACGGCCGTGACCCGGTTGTCGCTGCGGCTGGCACAGGCCGGCGGCTGGCGGGATACGGTGCTGGCGCTGCCGCCCGGGCGGTGGGTGGACACGCTGGATCCGGAGCGGGAGTACGAGGGCCACGCACGCGTGGCGGAGCTGTTCGGGCAGCTGCCGGTGGCGCTGCTGGAGCAGGTCCGGTAGTGATGGCGTGAGGCCGCCGACACGGCCGTTACCACGTGCGCTCCCGGCTTCTTGACAGGGGCACGCGTCCGTGGGGTACTGCCAGGGCGAGGCCGGGACGACGAGTCGGGGGTGAGTCTCCTGCCGGAGCTGCGCTACCCCAGTGTTCTCGAACTTCAGGCGTCCGCGCGGGCGCTGGCCGCGGAGCGGCCCGGCCTGTGCGTGCTGCGCCAGGTGGGTGTCTCCCGGGCGGGCCGGCCGCTGCACCTGCTGTCGGTGGGCCACGCTCGGCGCGCCGTCCTCGTCGTCGCCGGCGCCCACGCCAACGAGCCGACCGGCGGCGCCACGCTGCGCTTCCTGGCCGAACGGGTCGTCGAGGAGCGGTCCCTGCGGGACGGTGTCTCCTGGCACTTCCTGCTGTGCGCGGACCCGGACGGGGCGAGCCTGCACGTCACTCCGGCGCCGCGCAGCCTGTTCGACTACCACCTCGGCTTCTTCCGGCCCGCCGGTGACGAGCAGCCGGAGTGGTCCCCGTCCGTGCTGCCGCCGGACCGGCTGCCGCCCGAGACCCGCGCGCTGACGGCGGTGATCGACGAGGTGCGCCCCTACTTGCAGGTCACTCTGCACGGCACCGACCTCGGCGGCACCTGGGTGCAGCTGACGAAGGACATCCCCGGGCTCGCCGAGCCGTTCGCGAAGTCCGCGGCGGAACTGCACATACCGGTGGAGGCGGGCGCCTCGGACGCGGCCGGCTGGCCCGCCTCGGGACCGGGCGTGCACGTGATGCCCGCACCGGGGGCGGGCGCGGCCTACCCGAGCATGCCGGACGACGCCCGGCACAGCACCTGGTACCACGCGCACCGGTACGGCGGGCTGACGGCGATCGTCGAGGTGCCGATGTGGGCGAGCGACCTGGTCGGTGATCCGGCGCCGCACCCCGCCCCGGCCGCCGCGCTGGGCCGGCTCGCGCACCGGCTGCGCAGCGACGCACTCCTGGTGGAGGAGGCGCTCGCCGAGGCCCAGCCGCGGCTGGCGGGCCGTGACGGCGCGCTGCTGCGGGCGGCGCGGTGGACGCTGGCCCTGGTGCCGGGCCTGGCCGAGGACTGGGTGCGCACCTCCCCGGCCGACACGACGATGGCGTACGTCGGCAGCGTGGACGCGTTCGCGCGGCGGCTGCCACTGCGGGCGGCGGCGATGCTGCTGCGGGTGCTGCGCGACGTCGACGACCCCGCGGCACCGCGCCTGGAGCGGCTCGTGGCGCACTGGAGCGAGAACTTCGCCCGCCGCTTCCACGCCCGCTGGGTCCCCCTCGGCGATCAGGTGGAGCACCAGTCCCGCACGGTCGTCACGGCGGCCCAGCAGGCGCGCGAACAGGCGGGCTGAGCCGAGGGGAGGACACGCGCGTGGCGCCCGAACGGCACGCGCGTGCCCCGCACGCGGCGGTCACCTGCCGACCGCGCACCCCGCTCCGGTCACCTGTCGACCGCGAACACCGCTCCCGTGCGTGCCCGCATCTCGCAGCGGTTGGCGAAGGTCTGCCGGTAGGCGACCGGGCGGCCGTGCCAGCGACCGTGGGCCTCGGCGGTCACCGGGGCGTAGATCATGGTGCAGACGGCCCCCTTCGTGGCCGGGAAGGCGCCGATGTCGCCGTCCACGGTGGCCAGCTGCGCGCAGGCCTCCGCCGCGCGCGGGTGGCCCTGGGGCGGGTCGCAGCGCAGCAGGGCGCTCCGGGCGTCGCCGGCGCGGTCCTCGCCGCGGCTGACGGTGATCTCGAGCCAGTCGCCGTGCCGCGTGCGCAGGGCGACGGCGGGGGCGGTCGCGGTCAGGACGGCGGTCGCTGCGAGGAGCCCGGCCACCGCCGATCGTGTCAGATGCGTCATTCCCGGTGCATCGGCACGGCGCGGCCGGAACACCAGCCCGGCTCACCCGAACGGGAGCGCGCGGACGCCTGTTCGCCGGCTAGCTCGAACGCGGCGAGTAGTCGTCGACGGGGGCGAGCAGCCGCGCCGCGTCCGCCGTGCCCGTGACGTGCGGCCGGATCCGGGCGAGGAGGCGCTCCAGGAGCCGCGTCTCGCGCCGCAGCGTGGCGCTGACCGCGCGCAGGGTCGCGTCGGCGTCGGCGGGCGGGGAGCCGTCCTCGACTGCGGGCACGGCCCACATGGGCGCCTCGACGATCGCGGTGACGGTGCCGTGCCGGCAGGGGTGGAACCAGGTGGACTGCACGGCCGCCTCGGTGATCGCGGCGGCCAGGCCGCTCGGGCGGGGCAGTGGGATGCGGTAGACGGCCGGGCCGAGGTTCGGCCAGTACAGGGTGTCGTAGGGGCCGAGTTCGCGGGGGACGCCGAGGCGGGCCGCGGCCCGCGCGACCCGCAGGTCGAGGCCGGGCAGCTCGTGGGTCACCTCGACGAAGCCGCCGCCGACGTCGACGCCGTGCAGGGACGCTTGGAAGAAAGGTTTCAGCTCGTCCTGGAGGCCGAGCAGCGCCCGCGTCTCCGGCAGCGCGGCGGCCTGCGCGCCGTCCGGCAGCCACTCGGGCTGCTCCAGGAAGCCCGGGCGGAAGAAGTGCCGGAAGTAGCGGCCGAGCGTGTACGGGCCGGACAGCCAGCCCTCGTTACGGTGCAGCCCGTCGGGGTCGAGGCAGAGCAGCAGGTTCCAGGTGGCGTCCGCGCCTTCGGTGAGGCTCGGATCGGCGAGGGCGCGTTCGGCGAGGCGGAGCGCGGTGGCGCCGCCGACGGGCTCGTTGGCGTGCGGTCCGGCGACCACGAGGGCCTGACGGCTGCCGTGGCCGACGGAGAGCAGCCACAGCGGCCGGCCCGCGCGGGAGGTGCCGACCTGGCGCAGCCGGACGTCCCGGGGGCGGCGGGCGGCCGGCGCGGCGGCGCGGGTGGCCAGCTCGTCCACGTCCGGGTAGCGGAGGAGCGGCGGCAGGGCACACCTCCACGAGTGGGACCGACGGTTCACCTGGTGTCCATGGTGTACGCACAGTCAGTCACGGCGTCGCGGGTACGTCAACACCATGCCCTGCGGGCCCCGTTGCGGTGGGACGGGAGCCCGCGTTCACTGCCCCGCGAGGCGGAACGCCAGCTGCCCGAAGGCCACCAGGTCGCCCTCGCGCACGACGGCGGCGCCGACGACCCGCCGGCCGTTGACCGTGGTGCCGTTGGTCGAGCCGAGGTCGCGCAGCACCCATATCCCGCCCTGGCGCCGCAGCTCGGCGTGGACCCGGGAGACGGTCTCGTGGTTCAGCCTCAGGCCGCTGGCGGGGTCGCGCCCGATGCGCAGCGGGTGGCCCGCGCCGGGGTGCGGCAGCAGCAGCTTGGGCAGCCGCTCGGCCTGCCAGGCCCTGCGCAGCCGTACGGTGAAACCCGAGACGGCCTCGACGGCGCCGAACAGGGCGCGCGAGACACGGCCGTCCTGGGGCAGGTCGGCGGTGAGCGCGGCGAGTTCGTCGGCGTGGCGGGCGGCCAGCGCCAGTTCCATGCGCCGCACGAAGGTGTCCTGCGACAGCCGGCCCAGGGCGACGCCGTCGCGCAGCGCCTTCAGCGCGTGGTCGCGCTCCGCGTCGGACAGCCGCGCGGGGTATGTGGGGAACTCGAAGGACGACGTCACGCATGTGATTGTCGGTCAGCGGACACAGGGTGTCCAGGAAACGGGGCATCGGCCGTCACGCGCGTGTGCCCCTGGGCTCCGCCGGGCGGCGACACCCCGCAATCGGGAGGATCCGAAAGCGGATTCACCGGGTGTGACGCACCATGGACGGGCTACATCACGGTGAGCAGACGAAGGGGAACCGTCCGTGCAGTTCGAGGTGTGGGCACCACAGACCGATCGTGTGACGCTGATGTGCGACGGCGCCACGCGCGCGATGGAGCGTGATCCGGAACGAGCGGGGTGGTGGATCGGTGAGGCGGAGGCGCACGAGGGCTCGCGGTACGGCTTCGCGCTGGGCGACGGGCCGGTGCTGCCCGATCCGCGCTCGCGGCGGCAGCCGGACGGCCCGGACGGGCTGAGCGCGGTCGTCGACCACGCGCGCTACGAGTGGCGCACACCGTGGCCGGGCCGGCCGCTGCCGGGCGCGGTCCTGTACGAGCTGCACGTGGGCACCTACACGCCCCAGGGCACGCTGGACGCGGCCGCCGAACGGCTCGACCACCTCGCCGAACTGGGGGTGACACACGTCGAGTTGATGCCACTGTGCCCGTTCCCGGGGCGGCACGGCTGGGGATACGAGGGGGTCTCCCTGTGGGCCGTGCACGAGCCGTACGGCGGGCCGGAAGCGCTGAAGCGGTTCGTCGACCGGGCGCACGAGCTGGGACTCGGGGTCGTGCTCGACGTGGTGCACAACCACTTCGGGCCGTCCGGCAACCATCTCCCCGCCTTCGGCCCCTACCTCACCGACACGCACCACACTCCCTGGGGCGCCGCGGTGAACCTGGACGCGCCCGGCTCGGACGAGGTGCGCGCCTATCTGGTGGGCAGCGCTCTGGCATGGCTGCGGGACTTCCACCTCGACGGGCTGCGGCTGGACGCCGTGCACGCGCTGATCGACACACGCGCGTACCACTTCCTGGAGGAGCTGACGGAGGCCGTGGACGCGCTGGCCGGGGAGAGCGGCCGCCCGCTGTTCCTGATCGCCGAGTCCGATCTGAACGACCCGCGGCTGATCACCCCGCGAGAGGAGCACGGCCTCGGCCTGCGGGCACAGTGGAACGACGACTTCCATCACGCCCTGCACACCGCGCTGACCGGCGAGTCGCAGGGCTACTACGCCGACTTCGCGCGCGCCCCGTTCGCCGCCCTCGCCAAGACGCTCGGCGGCGGCTACTTCCACGACGGCACCTACTCCTCCTTCCGCGGCCGCTCCCACGGGCGCCCGCTGGACCGGTCCCGCACGGCCGCGCACCGGCTGCTGGGCTACAGCCAGACCCACGACCAGGTCGGCAACCGTGCCCAGGGCGACCGGCTGTCGGCGGCCCTCTCCCCCGGCCTGCTGGCCTGCGCCGCCACACTCGTCCTCACCGCGCCGTTCACGCCCATGCTGTTCATGGGCGAGGAGTGGGGCGCGTCCACGCCCTGGCAGTTCTTCACCGACCACACCGATCCGGAGCTCGCGGAGGCGGTACGGCGCGGCAGGCGGCGCGAGTTCGCGGCGCACGGCTGGGCCGAGGAGGACGTGCCCGACCCGCAGGACCCGGCGACACGCGACCGCTCCTGCCTGGACTGGGCCGAGCGGGAGCGCGAGCCGCACGCGCGCGTGCTGGCCTGGTACCGGCAGCTGATCGCCCTGCGGCACACCCATCCGGATCTCACCGACCCGGACCTCGCCGACACGAAGGCGGCCTACGACGAGGACGCCCGCTGGCTCGCCTTCCGGCGCGGGGACGTGCGGGTGGCGGTGAACCTGGGCCGGGAGGCGGCGGCGATTCCGCTGGGCACGCGCCCGGCGCGGATCCTCGCCGCATGGGAGCCGGTGGAGGGGCCGGACGGCAGGGGGGTGCTGCACCTGCCCGGAGAGTCGAGCGTGGTGCTGGAACAGGCGTAAACGCTTGCGCAAGCGGTTGCGCGGGCTCCGGGGCTCGGGCCTCGGGCCGGCCGCTGTCCGCCTACTCCTCCCGCAGCTCCGTCACCCGTTCCAGCAGGATCGCCTCCCAGGCCCGCTTCAGCTGGGTCTGGAGAAGTTCCAGGGGGCCGTGGTCGCGGCCCTCGAGGCGTTCGGCGAGGCGGATGACGGTGTCGCAGCGGGCCAGCCACAGGCCGCGCAGGCAGGGGCGGGCGCCGTACCCGGCCAGGGTTGCGGCGCGCACGGCGGCGCCGGAGCCGACGGCGAGCGCGAGACCGGCGATGTCCTCGGCCGGGTCGCCGAGGACGGCGCCGGTCCAGTCCAGGATGCCGCGCACCCGGCCGTCGGCGCTGACCACGAGATGCTCGCCCCTGAGGTTGTGGTGGACGAGGACGGCGCTGCCCGGCTGCGCGGCGAGCTGGGCAGCGCCGGGCGGGGTGAGCTGCGCCAGGCGCGCCGGGTCGAACTCCTCGGCGGTGGCCAGGGTCCGGGCGGCGGGCACGGCCATCCGGCGCAGCGCCTCCAAGGAGCGCGGGGCGGCGCGCGGCACGCCGAGCGTCTCGGCCTGCCGGGCGGGCACCGCGCGCATCCCGGTGAGGAACCCGGCGAGGTCGGCCTCGCCGATGGCGGACACGTCGTGCTCCTCGGCCGTACCGCCGGGCACCAGGGTGTCGAGGGTGTAGGTCAGGCCGGGGCTCCACTCGCCGTGGGACACGCTGGTGGGCACGGCGACGGGCAGATGCGGGCGCACCAGTTCCCGCAGCCGCAGTTCACGGCGCCGGCGGATCGCGGCGTCGCGGTCGGGGGCGAGGCGCAGCACATGGCGGGTGCCGACCCACCACGTGCCGTGCTCGCCGCCCTCGGCGACGGGCCGGACGTCGGGGCCGGCCGGGTCGTTCCCCGCTTCCTTCAGCAGGGTTCTGACCAGTGCGCGGACGGTGTCCGCGGTGGGTGTCGGTGCCTGGGTCATGGTCGCGCCGTCGTCACTCGTTCGATGGGTGAGGGTGGTACCAGTGTCGCCTTCAGTCCACTATGACCATCTCGCGGGTGGTGTTGTTGAGCCGCCGGCCGCCGTCCTCGGTGACGGTGACGATGTCCTCGATGCGGACCCCGAACCGGCCGGGCAGGTAGATGCCGGGTTCCACGGAGAAGCACATGCCGGGCACGAGCGGCTGCTCCTCGCCCTCGATCATGTAGGGCGGTTCGTGCGTGGTGACGCCGATGCCGTGGCCGGTGCGGTGGATGAAGTACTTCCCGTACCCGGCGTCCTCGATGACCTTGCGGGCGGCGCGGTCGATCTCCTGGCAGGCGACGCCGGGACGTACGGCGGCGCAGCCCGCCTCCTGCGCGGCGCGCACGATGTCGTGCACCCGGCGTTCCTCGTCGGTGGGTTCGCCGACGTGGACGGTGCGGGTGGTGTCGGAGCCGTAGCCGTCCTTCAGGCCGCCGAAGTCGAGGACGACCGTGTCGCCGCGTTCGATGACGCGGTCGCCGACCTCGTGGTGCGGGTTGGCGCCGTTGGGTCCGGAGCCGACGATGGTGAAGTCGACCTGGGAGTGGCCGAACCGGCGCAGCAAGTCGGCGAGGTCGGCGCCGACCTCGCGTTCCCGGCGGCCGGCGAAGGCGGCCTTGCGGATCTCCTCGAAGGCCGCGTCGGCGGCGGCGCCCGCGGCGGCCAGGAGCTCCAGTTCGGCCTCGTCCTTGACGGCGCGCAGCATCGGCAGGGCGTCGGTGAGAGCGGCGTAGGAGCTGCCGGGCAGGGCGCGTTGCAGACCGAGCAGGTGCATCGCCCAGGTGTTGTCGCTGATGCCGAACCGGCCGCCGGAGCCGAGGAGGCCCGCGGTGGCGGCGTAGGGGTCGGTGCCGTCGGTCCAGTCGCGCAGGGTCAGGGCGGGGGCACCGGCCGCGTGGGCGGCGTCCGGGGCCTCCAGGGTGGGGACGACGAGGACGGGATCGCGGCCCGGGGCGAGGACCAGCAGAGTGAGGCGTTCGGTGACGGCGGTGGGTGCGTAGCCGGTGAGCCACACGAGGTCGGGCCCCGGCGCGACGAGCAGCCCGGCGAGGCCCGCGTCGGCGGCGGTGCGCGCGGCGCGCTCCATCCGGGCCCGGTAGTCGTCGGCGCCGAACGGTGCGGGCGCGGTGCCGGTCATCGGCCTCTCCTGTCTGATGGGCTGCCCGGAAGTCCCGGCCCGGACTCCCGGAAGGATCACTCTGGCCTGCCAGCATCCTGCCCGCCCCGCCGTGGCCACGCGAGCCGGTTTCCCCACCCGTGACCAACGGCGACCCGTTGCCCCACCGTTGCCTCTAATGTTTCGATGCCGGAACACCATTAGATTTCATGGGGGAGGACGTACGGCCGTGCTGGTACTCGCACACATCAGCGATCTGCATCTCGACGGGACCGCCCGGGCCACGCGCCGCGCCGAGCAGGTGCGCGACCGGCTCTGGGAGCTGCCGGGCCGGGTGGACGCCCTGCTGGTCACCGGGGACATCGCGGACCACGGGGCCGAAGCCGAGTACGAGGAGGCGGCCCGCGTCCTGGGCCTGCACGACGGCTCGGCACCCGTCCCGGTGCTCACCTGCCCCGGCAACCACGACCGCCGCGCCGCCTACCGCAAGGCCCTGCTGGGGCTGCCCGCGTCCGGCGAACCGATCAACAGCGTGCGCGTGTTCGCCGGGGGCGCCGTGCTGATGTGCGACTCCAGCATTCCTGGGCGGGACGACGGGGCGCTGGAGGCGGCGACGTACGACTGGATCGAGGCGACGCTCGACGAACTCGGCGGGCGCCTTCCGGTCCTGCTCGCCTTCCACCACCCGCCCGTCGCGCTGCACCACCCGCTGCCCGACTCCTACCGGCTGGGCCGGCCGCAGGCGCTGGCCGCCCTGATGGAGCGGCGGCCCGAGATCGCCGGCCTCGTCACCGGGCACGCGCACTCGGCGGCCGCCACCACCTTCGCCGGGCGGCCGCTGGTCGTCGGGCCGGGCGTGACGTGGACGCTGCGGCTGCCCTGGGAGGGCGAGCAGGTGGCCGACCGGGACGCCCCGGTCGGCCTGGCCTTCCATGTGCTGGACGACGCAGGGCGGCTCACCAGCCACTTCCGCGTGGTCAGGTGACAACTCCCGGTACGGCGGTCAACTGCGGTAGCCGCCGCTGCGGTGGCGCACCGTCAGCACGACCGGTGCGCCGGGCCGTCGCCGCGGCGACGGCCCGGCCCAGGTCGGCGGCGGAGTCGACGCGGCTCTGGCCCACGGCGAGGACGATGTCGCCGCGGGCCAGGCCGGCCGTGTAGCCGGGGGCCGGGGACGTGCACGCCGACGACGAGGGCGCCCGGCTTCTCACCGTCCATCACCTCCGCGCCGAGTGAAGCCCGTACCGGGCCGGGGCTCCGGCGGGCGTGGGGCCGGGCTCGCGGCGCCGTGGGAGGGGCTTTCCCGAAGGACGGGGCGGAGCCGGGCGTTGCGGTGTGTCCTTGCAGCTCGGCGAGTTCGCTCAGGCCGGTCACGGTGGCGCCGACGGCGCCGAGCCCGACGCCGGTCAGGACCAGGACCGCTCCGACGAGCAGGCCGAGCAGCCAGGTGGTGAGTCGCCGGCCGCGGCGCCGCGCGGCGTGCGGACGCCGGGCTGCCCCGCGGGGCGGGCACCGCCGGGATCACGGCACGGCATCGGCTTGGGACACAACGCAGTGTCTTCCATGGTTCGCCTCCGGCCGGTGACCTACCCGGCGCACCGGCGCGGAACGTGCCACGAACGAGTGAGACTGACCGGCCGTCAACGGTGAGGGGACAGGCCGCCCGGGCCGCGGTCGCGCCGGCTCACGGCTGTGTCCCGAGGGCGTCCGCCAGGGCCGCCGCCGCGCCTCGGGGCGGGCCCGTGAACAGCAGTTCCGTCCGGTGCACGAGCCGGGGGCTGCCCACCGGTACGGCGACCGCGCCGGGCACGGCCTCGGCCGCCGTGCGGGGCAGCAGCGTCAGGCCGTGCCCGGCGGCGGCCAGCGCGGTCAGGGCGCGCACGTCGGTGCCCTCGTAGCGCAGGGACGGGCGGAAGCCGTGGCCGCCGTGCGCGGCCCGCAGTGGGGCGAGCGGCAGGCCCGCGTCCGGGGCGTCCAGCCAGCGCGCGTCGGCGAGGTCGCCGAGCCGTACCTGGGGGCGGCGGGCCAGCGGATGCGCCGCGGGCAACAGCACGCACACCGGCTCCTCCCCGACGCCGTACCCCCTCAGGGGTGCCACGTCGGGCAGGCGGAGCGGGTCGCTGGGCGCGGCGAGGCCGTCGGCCAGGCCCAGGTCCGCCGCGCCGGTGGCGACCGCGGCGGGGACCTCGTCGCGGGGCAGCACCTTGACGGTGACGCCCGCGCTCGGCAGGGCCGCCACGACGGCCGGCCCCAGCGCCGTGGCCGTGGCCGCGAGGGTCAGTCCCTGGTCGGGTGCGGCAGCGATGCGGGCCACGTCGGCGCGGGCGGCGTCCAGGCGCAGCAGGAGCAAGGCCGCGTGCTCCAGCAGCCGCTCCCCGGCCGCGGTCGGGGCGACGGGCCGGCGGGTGAGCAGTGGCGCGCCGAGGTCCTGCTCCAGCGCCGCGATGTGCTGGGAGACGGCCGACTGGGTGTAGCCCAGCTCGCGGGCCGCGTCGGAGAAGGAGGCCAGGCGCGCGACGGCGACGAAGGTGCGCAGCAGGTGCGGGTCCATGGCGCCAGCATGGCATCAGCGTTCCTTATGGACGATGCAGGGATCATCGTTGGACGTGAACGAGGCCGCGCGCCCAGGATGAGGCCCATGACCGACACGATCAGCCCTGTAGCGAAGGTCGCCCTGGTCGGCGACCGCTCCCCCGACGTCGTCTCGCACACCCGCATCCCCGAGCTGCTGCACGCGCTCGCCACGCACGACCGGCTCGTCCTGGACGCCTACTGGATCCCGTCGCAGGACGCGGAGGCCGAGGGCGCCGTGCGCGGCTTCGACGCCGTGTGGGTGGTGCCGGGCAGCCCGTACCGCAGCGAGGCGGGTGTCCTCGCCGCGATCCGCACCGCGCGTACGGAGGGCATCCCGTTCCTCGGCACGTGCGGCGGCTTCCAGCACGCGCTGCTGGAGTTCGCCCGGGGCGCCTGCGGGCTGACCGGCGTGGCGCACGCGGAGAACGACCCCGACGCCGACGACTTCCTCATCGAGCCGCTGGCCTGCTCACTGGCCGGCCATGAGGCCACCGTCGTACTGGAGGAGGGGTCGCTCGCCCAGACGATGATCGGCGCGGAGCGGACCGTGGAGCGCTACTCCTGCCACTACGGCCCGTCCCGGCACCTCGACACCCTGCGGGAGCACGGGCTGCGCTTCAGCGGGCGCGACGCGCAGGGGCAGGTCCGCATGGCCGAACTGCCGGGCCATCCCTTCTTCCTGGCGTCCCTCTTCCAGCCGGAGCTGTCCGGCGACGGCTCGCGCCCGCACCCGATGATCCGGGGACTGGCGCGAGCCGCGGTCGATCACGCGGCACGCGGGGCCCGTCAACCCGCGTGACGCGCGGGCCCCCTGAGGGCGCGCCTCACCCGGTGTGCCCCTCTCCGTGCCCGCCGTGGGCACCACCGTGGTCGAACTTCAGCGCCTCGGGCGGCATGACGACGAACGGCCGCATCATCCCCATGTCCTCGTGCTCCAGCAGATGGCAGTGGTACATGAACCGGCCGTACGCCCCGTCGAACCGGCCCATGACGCGCAGTATCTGGCCGCCGGGCACCCGGAAGACGTCCTTGTGGCCCCTCTCGTTGGGCGCGAGGGGGATCGTCCGGCCCGCGTCGAACCGGATCGGCGTGCGAGTGCCGCCCACCGCCGGGTCGAAGCCGGAGATGTCGTAGGCGTCGCGGCCGAGGATCTGGAAGTCCGCCAGGTGGATGTGCATCGGGTGCACGATCGGGGCGAGGTTGAGGAAGCTCCACTGCTCGTGGCTGCCCTCGCCGATGGTGAAGCCGAGCCCGTCGTTGAACGTGCGCGCCGTGCGCCGGTACGTCTTCGTGGTGCCGTCGGCTCCGGTGACCTGGAGGACGCCGTCGGCGGGGAGCTGAAGCCCGGACGGGTCGGCCACCTCGGTCATCTCCCAGATCTCCGGGTGGCCGCCGGCCCCCTTGGTGGCGGGCGGGGTCAGCACGATCAGGCGGTGGCCGTGCGGGATGTCGTGCGTGAGGCGGCGGAAGGAGCCGGAGAGCACCTCGGGCAGTTCGAAGGCGTCCGGCTCGCAGCTCTCGCGGACACGGAACTCCATCACCTCCGGGTAGCGCACGTCACCGGCCGGGTCGCTCACGCCCGGCGGCTGGTTGCGGCCCTTGTTCACCAGGCGCAGCGTCCGGCCGGCCAGTGCGCGGAAGTCGACGAGCAGGTCGAACCGCTCGGCCGGCGCGGCGGTCAGGGTGGGCAGCGTCACGTCGAAGTCGATCGGCACCGGGCGCGGCAGCAGCCCGCCGTCGCTGCCGATCTGGTGCACGACGCCCGGCACCGGCGTGCCGTCCTCGTCGACGAGGACGAGGTCGTAGATGCGCGCGTTGGAGGCGTTGACCAGCCGGAAGCGGTACCAGGCGGCGTCCACCTCGGCATACGGCCAGATGCGGCCGTTGACCGTGGTGTACGGGCCGGTGAACGGGATGGACACCGGTTTGCCGGTCTCCGGGTTGCTCTGCTGCACGATCACCGTCTTGTGCAGCAGCCGGCCGTTGAGGCGGCCGTCCTCGTCGGTGTCGAGGTTGCGGTCGGCCAGCAGCAGCGGGATCTCCCGGTCACCGGATGGCAGATGGAGGGCGTCCTCCTCGTCGTCACGGACCAGGTAGGTGCCGTACAGGCCCGTCATCACGTTCCACCGGGTGATGTTCATGGCGTGGTCGTGGTACCACCACTGCACCGCCTGGTGGTCGTTCGGGTACTCGGAGAGCTGGGCGTCGCCGTGGCCCACGGCGTTGTCCGCCCAGCCGTCGTTGCCGCCGCCGGTCTGCGCGCCGTGCAGATGCGTGACCGACCAGGCGGGCAGGGCGGCGACGTCCTTGTTCGGCTCCACGCCCTCGCGGCCGGGTTCGGTGGTCGCGGGCGGGCGACCGTCGGTGCGCAGCGGCACCTCCACCGACGTGACCGGGTACTCGCTGTCCTTCGGTATGCGGTTGGTCCAGGCGATACGGATCCGCTGTCCGCGCCGCACCTCGATGGTCGGTCCCGGCACGTGCCCGTCGTAGCCCCACATCAGTGTGGGTGGCAGCTGCGGGTGCAGGCGCACCCAGGTGGGACGCAGGGCGATCTCGGTCTCGCGCAGGACGTCGCCGGTGGCCGGGCGCAGGACGGGCGGGACGGGCAGCGGCGCGACGTACGGCGTCAGTTCGGCCGGAGCCGGTGCCGGAGCCTCGTCCTCTTTCTTCTCGCTCGCCGTGATCGTCTGGTCGACGAGGTCGGTCAAGGTGAACACCCCCGTGTTCTGTCGTCTGTTCCCCTCACCCTGGAAGACTCCCCGAACGCGGCCGAAGTTCCCTGAACACCCCATTCCGGACGAGAAGATCCGGTGACCGGCGCGGCGGCCGCGCAGCGTCACGCCGACCGGCGTTGTCAGTGGGCCCTGTTACGTTCTGTGACATGATCGATCACGCGCTGCGGAAGCTGCGGGACGACCCGCGCCTGGCCGAACTGGCCGCCTCTGCCTTCGACTTCGACGTGGACCGGGCGGCCCACTGTCATGTGGAGCCGGTGCGGCTGGCCTCGGGCGGTCCCCTGACCGCGGTGGCCGGGGACGACACGGGCGGCACCTACTTCGTGTGCGCCGACGGCTGTGTGCTGCACGCCGATTCCGAGGGCGGCGCGTGCCTGATCGGCACGAGTGTCGACGAGGCGCTCGAGGTGGTCGTCGGACTGGCCGACTGGGGCGCGTTCGCGGATCTGACGCCCGGGGACGGCGCGCAGCGGATCCTCGCGCGCAAGGCCGAGGTCGAGGAGGAGATCCGCGAGCACTACGGCATCGACGACGAGCGCGAGGAGCTGCTCGCCGGACTCGGCCTGCCGCGCCGCACACCGATGGAGCTGGTGGGCATGCTGCACCGGGCGCTGATGCGCACCGAACCCGACCACGTGCTGCTCAACGCCCGTGAGCTGAACGCCTACCGGTTCCTCCACGACCACGACGACCTTCCGCCGCTGTGGGAGTACTTGGGCGTCGACGCGGGCGGGTTCGCGGAACCGGCCGCGCAGCCGGCGGCGACCTGGACCCGTCCGGCCCTGGCGCAGGGCCGCACGGAGGCGGTGCGGGTGGCCCTCATCCGCCGCCTGGACGCGATCGAAATGAACCAGAGCCTGCTGGGCATACCGGGGGCGCCCGGGCAGTTGGACACCTCCCCGCTGCGGGAGCTCGCCGAGGAGTTCGAGCACCTCGGCGACCTCCCCCAGGCGCTGCGCGCCCAGCACCTGTACACCGCGCTGCAGGACACCCCGCAGGAGCGGGCGGCCGCCCGCTCGATACGCGACCGCCTGGCGGAGCGGGTGCGCCGCGCGCCGCAGGTGCCGGTCGCCGGCTGAGCCTCAGGGCGGGGTGCACCGGGGCCGGCCGTCGGCTGGGCCGCGGGGCTGGGTGCACAGGGGCCGCTGGTGGCCGAGCGGCCGGGTGCGCGCGGGCGCGGGCCGTCAGCCGAGCGGCCGAGCGGGAGAAGCAGGCGCGGGCCCGTCAGCCGAGCGTCAGGGCGGGCACGGCGGGCGCGCGGTCCGGCAGGAAGCCGTGGGCGCGGCGGGCCAGCCACTCGGCCTTGTAGCGGTCCACGCTGCGGTGCCAGTTGAGGATGCCGGCCATCCAGTTCTGCAGATCGGTGACATACCCCTGCATGGCCGCGCGGGCCTCCCCGGACAGGGCGAAGTCGTCGTACAGCACGGGAAGTTCGTGCGCGGCCACGTGCTCGAACTGCTCCATGCGCCGGGTCATCAGGTCGTGGACCACTCCGAGCGCCTGCGGGTAGTCACAGCCGAAGAAGTTCTGGACGACAAGGATCGCGTTGTGGATCTCCCCCTCGTACTCGATCTCCTTCTGGTAGGAGAAGACGTCGTTGAGCAGGCAGGCGTAGTCGATGGCGGCGTTCTCCAGGGAGCGGACCGGTCCGCCGGCGTACACCTCGGGCGGCACGGCGGGGCCGTGCCCCATGCGGCACAGGCTGAGGGTGAGGTCGGAGCCGAAGGTCTGGCGGCGCATCTCCAGGTAGTCGACGGGGTCGGGGACGCGGTTCTGCAGCTGGTTCGACAGCTCCCACACCCAGCTCTCGGTCATCACGTCGACGGACGCCTTCAGGATGCGCCGCTGCTCGGCGGTCATCCCCGCCGTGGTGCGCGCCCACAGGTCGATCAGGGCCCGTTCCATGGCGTTGGCCGGGACGAGCGGTTCCTCGCCGTCGACGGGCATGCACGCGGACAGCCGGGCCGTGGTGAGGCGGGCGGCGGCCAGGTCGCGGCGGTGGCCGTAGACCAGCGGGTAGTAGTCGTCGCCGTAGGTGCCGAAGGCGAGCCAGCAGGAACTGAGGTCGAGGGCTTCGGGGGTGGCGTCCGGGTCGAGGCCGGCCGAGCACAGGGCGAGGTCGTAGGCGCGGAGCTTGTCCTCGTCCCACACTCCCTCGCTCAGGATGCCGATCTCCCGGCACCAGTCGGCCAGGCGCGCGCGTGTGCCGTCCAGGTGCGGGCTGAGTTCGAGCGGGAAGGGCATGTACAGGTCCGGGATGCGGGACGGACCGACATTCTGGAAGGGCACGTTCCGGTAGGCGCGCAGCCGGTCCTGGGCGGCCGAGGCGAGCAGCGCGCCGACGTCGGCGGCGGAGGTGCCGCGCCCGGTGAGCGCCTGCCACGGCGAGTCGGTCCGGGCTCCCTTGTTCATGTAGCGGCTGGAGCGCATGTGCCACTCGTGGCCGCCGGACTGCCAGTCCTGCAGCCCCTTGGTGTAGGCGGCGACGGCCGCGACCTCGGCCGGACCGAGCCCGTGCTCCAGGGCCAGCGCGGGCACCTCGGTGAGCGCGGTGTGCTCGAACTGGTGCAGTCGCGAGGTGAGGATGTCGTTGACGGTCTCCGCGGCCTCCTGGGTCGTACAGCCGAAGAAAGTCTCCAGCACGAGGACGCCGTTGCTGTTCTCGCCCTCGTCCTCCACCTCGCGCTGGTAGGAGAAGAGGTCGTTGCGCAGGTGCACGGCGTCCGAGAAGGTCTCCATCAGCACCCGCAGCGGCCGGGCGCGCGCCACCGCCGCCGGGACCTCGGCCGTCGCGTACTCCACGAGCCCCGCCGACCAGGGCGCGCCGCCCACCTTGCGGCGCATCTCGATGTACTCGACCGGGTTGGCGATACGGCCCTCGTTGATGTTGGACAACTCCCACATCGACTCGTTGAGCAGGTGCTCGGTGGCGACGGAGAAGCGGCGCCGCCAGCCGGCCGACATGGACGGCACGGTGCGCTGCCAGAGGTCCTTGAGCCCCGCCTCCACGGGGTTCTCCGGCTCCGGCACGTCCGTGGCGGGCTCCAGCGGCATGAACAGCGGCAGCCGGTCGAGGTGGGCCTTTCCGGCGGCGCGGTCCTGGGTGCGCTTGAACATGTCCAGGAAATGGTCGTCGAAGAAGAACACCCACACGTACCAGTCGGTGATCAGCGACAGGGCGGGCCCGTCGCAGTCCGGGTGGGTGTAGGCGCAGAGCAGCCCGTAGTCGTGCGCTTCGAGGTCGGACTGCTCCCAGACCCCGGACCCCTCGAGCATGCCCATCTCGCGCGCCCACTGCGTGGAGTGGGCGCGGGCCTCCTCCAGATGCGGGTTCAGCCGCGCGGGATACGGCATGTAGAAGTGCGGGAGTTCGAACGGCTGCGTCATGGCCGGGGCCCTACCCAGGGCCGTCGGAGCGCATCCGGAGGGGCGGACGTGATCACACCATCGCGTGAACTCGGGCCCGAACAGCGTCGAACCGCCCCGAACGGGCCCCTGCGGGAGCCCCTTCCGGCCCCTGGACGCCGTGCGGGCCGCGGTGCACCGTGGTCGCATGACGACGTTCACGCTCCCGCACGAGCTGCGCGGCCACGGCGATGCGCGGGGCGCCGACGTGCCGTTCCCCACCGGACGGGCCGCCCGGGACCAGGAGAACGCCCCACATGCCCCGGAGACGGCCGGCGAGAGCGAGGCCGCATGACCGCCTCCACCGCCCCGCCCGTGCCCGACGTGTTCGACCCGCGGCAGTACGCCGACGGCGTGCCGTACGCCGCCTACCGCGTGCTGCGCGACCACCACCCGGTGGCCTGGCAGGCCGAGCCGGAGGTGCTGGGCTGGCCCGCGGGCCCAGGATTCTGGGCGGTGACCCGGCACGCGGACGTGGTGCGGGTGCTCAGGGACGCGACGACGTACTCCTCGCACCTGGGCGCCACCCAGATCCGCGATCCCGACCCCGGGGATCTGCCGTTCATCCGGCGGATGATGCTCAACCAGGACCCGCCGCGCCACGGCAGGCTGCGCCGCCTGGTCAGCCGGGCGTTCACACCGGGCCGCGTCGAACGCTTCACGGATGTCGCCCGGGACCGGGCCCGGGAGCTGCTCGTCCGGGCCCTGGCCGGGGCCCCGGCCGGCGGCGGCACCGTGGATCTGGTGTCGGCGGTCACCGACGACTACGCGCTGCTCAACCTCACCGATCTGCTGGGCGTACCGGAGAGCGACCGCGGGCTCCTCCTGCACTGGACGCAGCGCGTCATCGGCTACCAGGACCCCGACGAGGCGGGCCCGTCGGTGCGGGACGCGGCGGGCCGCCCGGTGAACCCGCGCTCGCCCGCGATGCTGCGGGACATGTTCGCGTACGCCCAGCAGCTCGCCGCGTTCAAGCGCCGCCATCCGGCCGACGACATCATGACGGCCCTCGCCCACGACGCCGAACTCACCGGCCCGGAGCTGGAGATGTTCTTCTTCCTGCTCACGGTCGCCGGCAACGACACCGTGCGCAGCGCGGCCCCCGGCGGCCTGCTGGCGCTCGCCGAACACCCGGAGCAGTACGAGGCGCTGCGCGCGCCGAAGGGCGATCTCGCCTTGGCCGTGGACGAGTTGCTGCGCTGGCATCCGCCGGTGCTCACCTTCCGCCGTACCGCGCTGCGGGACACGGAGCTGGCAGGGCGGCGCATCCGGGCGGGCGAGAAGGTGGTCGTCTTCCACGCCGCCGCCAACCGCGACGAGCGGGTCTTCGCCGGACCCGACCGGCTGGACCTCGCCCGCTCCCCGAATCCGCAGGTGTCCTTCGGGGACGGCCCGCATGTGTGCCTGGGCGCGCACTTCGCGCGGCTGCAACTGCGGCTGCTGTACGGCGAGGTGCTGCGGACACTGCCCGCACTGCACACGGCGGGGCCGCCGAAGCGGCTGGTGTCGAACTTCATCAACGGCATCAAGGCGCTCCCGGTGCACGCCGGTTGAGCGCCGCCGCACGCTGGACGCGGGTCACTGCCCCAGCTGGATCAGCGCATGCGTGCCGCTGGTCCGCCACCGTGGCCCCTCGGCGGAGTCGAGCGCGGCCACGGTGGCGGCGTCGAGACCGGTGACCACGTCCGACTTCAGGGTGCGCAGCGCGGCGACCGGCCCCGGGAAGTGGGCGGTGACCTCGGCGAACGGGGTGGTGGCGGGCCACATCCGGTCGCCGACCAGGCGGCGGTAGTTCAGGTCGCCCTTGACCACGGTCAGGGTGCAGGCGGCGAACTCGGCGCGCAGGTCGTCGGGCATCCGCGCGTACGGCAGCGGACCGGCGGAGAACGGGTGGGCGCGCACGGTGAGGGTGCCGTCGGTCATGGCCTGCCACAGCCGCCGCCCGTGCTCTGCGCCCGCGCCCGCAGCGGCGGTGAGCCGGCGCAGGGCGTCGACGACGTCGGCGGTGGTGGCGTCGGAGACGTAGTACGGGTGCGGCTTGACGTGCAGCAGGACCCGGGCGACGTGGCCATGGGCGAGCAGGTGGGAGATCAGCAGCAGGTCCGGGACGAGTTCGCGGCCGGCGTTGTCGGCGACGAGGCAGAGGGTGCCGTCCGCGCGGCCGGGCGGGAGCAGCGCCCACAGGGCCGCGCTGTCGTCGGCGAGCAGGGCCGGGGTGGTGTCCCGGGCGGCGCCCTCGGCGGTCTGGAGGCGGAAGCTCAGGTCGGCTCGGTTGCCCCACAGGGAGCCGTGCAGCAGGGCGGTGGCCTGTTCGTCCCGGCCCAGGTCGGCGAGCCGGTCCAGGGCGGCGAGTTCGTCGCCGGTCTCGGGGGCGTCGAGTTCGCCGCGTTTGGCGGGCCGGAAGGGGTCGATGCCACGCCAGGGGCCGTCGTCGAAGTAGCCGACGGTCTGCAGCAGCAGGCGGTAGAAGTAGCTCTCCGACCACAGCCACGGCACCTCGAACCAGGACCGGCCGGTGTACGTCGAAAGCCCCCAAGCCAGCCAGCGGTCGCGGTCTGGGGCGTCGGACGGGAGCGGTCCGATCACGCCGTCGGTGCACTGGGCGAGCAGCGCGTCGAGGGCGGCGTGCAGGTCGGGGCCGTACGGGAAGGAGTCGCGGACCTGCCGGATGATGGCGGGGTGCCGTTCGGCGAGCACACTGTGCGGGAAGGAGCCGGGCTCGTCGGCGCGCAGCTCCGGGGGCTGCGGGGTGTCGGGCATGCCGCTCACCGTACCTCCGGCCCTCCGGCCGCGCCGCGCACCGTACCTCCGGCCCTCCGGCCGCGCCGCGCACCGCACCTCCGGCTGCACGGCCGCGCCGCTCACCGCACCTCCGCCCACGACCGCGCCGTATACGCCGCTCACCGCACCTGCGGGCCCCGGCCGAACCGTATACGCCGCTCACCGTGCCGTCGGGCGCCGTCGGTCCGGCGCTGTGGCCGGGAGGCCGGGGTCAGACGGCGGCCGCAGCGGTCTCGCGCTCCAGCCGGGAGACGAGCGTCAGATAGCGCGGGCGGCGCGGCACGGGCACCAGGCCGCGGATGAGCAGGTGCCACATCTCGGCCATCCGGCGGGGCAGCCGGGTGACGGGCTCCAGGGAGCGGCCGACGACACGGGTGCCGACGAAAAAGGAGACCAGGGAGTGGGTGACGGCATCGATGTCGACGTCCGGGTGGAGGTCGGACTCGCGGACCGCACCGCGCAGCCGCCGGGAGACCAGCTCGCGCCACTCGGTGAAGGGGTGGCGCAGCGGGGGGCGGACCGGGACGGATCCGGTGGCGAGCCGGAGGCCGGCCCGGGCGATCGGGCCCTCCACGGACAGCCGGGCGAAGCCGAAGGTGATGCGCATCAGGGCTTCCAGGGACGGATAGCCGTGGCCGTCGACGTCGCCCGCGACCTTGCGGGAGGCCTCGGACTGGATCTCCAGGATGGCGTGCGCCAGATCTTCCTTGGCGGCGAAGTGGAAGTAGAGGGCGCCTTTGGTGACCTTGGCGTGCTCGACGATGTCGCTGAGGCTCGTCGATTCGTAGCCGTGCCGGTCGAACAGGTCGGCTGCGGCGGTGAGGATCGTCGCGCGGGTCTGTTCGGCGCGTAACTGCCTCGGCATCGGCGGGTCACTCCTGGGGGACGGAAAAGAACGGACCATGCCGTTTGTTCTACTCACTCCCCGTACATGCTAGCTCACCGGTCGCCGGGGCCCACAGGGACCGCCGAGTCCCCGCGGGCCCGGGCCCGCACGCCGGGCGCGCGGGCCGTACGCCCGTCAACTCGCCCTGACCGCACGGCCTTCGGTACCGGCGAGGGATCGAGCCGTACGCTCACGAACCAACCCTTCGTGAGCCGAGGACCACTCAGCTTCCGCCGGAAGTGCCGGAATTACCGGGACGCGCGGTCTGTTTTGCTTGCCCCTCAGCCCAGCTGCACCGACTTCAGCCACGCCTGCGCCACGTCCAGCGGGTCCTTCTTGTCCAGCTGGACCTGGGCGTCCAGGTCCAGCAGCGTCTTCGTGTCCAGCTTGGCGGAGACGGCGTTCAGGGCGTCGGCACCCGGCTGCGGCAGGCCCTTCCTGTAGACGAGGGGCTGCACGTTCTGGAAGCCGAAGAGGTTCTTCGGGTCCTGCAGGACGACGAACTTCTCCTTCTGCACGGTGGCGTCGGTGGAGAAGAGGTCCGCGACCTGGACGTTGTTCTGCTTCAGCGCCGCCTGGGTCAGCGGGCCGCCCGCGTCGAGCGCCTTGAACGACTTGAACTCCAGGCCGTACACCGACTTCAGGCCCTCCAGGCCCTGCTGCCGCTTCTGGAACTCCGGCGAGGCGCCGACGACCAAGTCCCCCGCGATGTCCTTGAGGTCGGCGATGGTCGAGGAGGACGTGAGGTGGTACTTCGCCGCCGTCTCGGAGTTGACCGCCAGCGCGTCCTTGTCCTCGGCGGGTGACGGCTGCAGCAGCGTCAGCTCGGGGGCGAGCTTGGCCGCGATGGCCCGGGTGGTCTCCTCGGCCGACTTCGGCGTGGCCTTGCGGTCGAGGTAGGCGAGCAGCGCGCCGTTGTACTCGGGCAGGACGGTGAGGGAGCCGTTCTTGATCAGGCCGTAGGTCGTCTCGCGGGTGCCAATGTTGGGCTTGTAGGTGACCTTGATGCCCTTGGCCCGCAGGGCCTCGCCGTAGATGTCGGCGAGCAGCGTGGACTCGGGGAAGTTGTTGGAGCCGACGACCACCGTCTTGCCGTCGGAGTCGTTCTCCGCGAGCGGGTTGTCACCCTTGCTGTCGGAGGAACACCCTGCCAGCAGCACCGACGTCGCGGCGAGCACGACGGCGGCGGCGCCGGGGAGGGTCCTGCGGGGCCTGCTGCGCTGGGCGGTAGTAGTCACCCACTGATCCAATCCAGCCACTTCTCCCCCGTCAAGGGCATTTGCGTTACCAATGGCGTTCGTCACGCTGCCCGTTGGAGTGCCGCCGTCTCAGCCGCGCCGGCGCACCCCCGGCGACACCGCGTAGCGGCCGGCGGCCCAGAACAGCGCGAGGGTGACGAGGGCCAGTCCGGCCACCAGGGTGGCGCCGCCGACGACCTTCTCGTAGTCGTGCTGGTACAGGCCGTCGATGACGTACCGGCCGAGGCCGCCGAAGCTGACGTACGCCGCGATGGTGGCCGTCGAGACGATCTGGATGGCCGCCGAGCGCAGGCCGCTGAGGATCAGCGGGAGCGCGACGGGCAGTTCGACCCGGAAGAGGATGCCCGTCTCGGGCATGCCCATGCCCCGTGCCGCGTCCACCGGGGACGGGTCGACGGAGCGCACCGCCTCGTAAGTGGTGACGAGGATGGGCGGGATCGCGAGGACCACCAGCGGGATCATCACGGGCAGCAGTCCGAAGCCCAGCAGGATGAACATCAGCACGAGCAGGCCGAAGCTGGGCAGCGCGCGGGCGGCGGTGGCGATCAGCGCGAGCGCGTTGCCGCCGCGTCCGGTGTGCCCGGTGAGCAGGCCGGCCGGAAGTCCCACGGCGGCGGCGATCGCCAGCGCGAGGAGCGAGTACTGGACGTGCTCGCGCAGCCGGGTGGGGATGCCGTCGTAGCCGTGCCAGTGCGAGCTGTCGCTGAAGAAGGCGTCGATGAAGTGGAGGATGTTCACCGCAAGGCCTCCTCGGCCCCGGACACGGCCGGTTCCGGCCGCGGCCCGGCGGACACCGTGCGGGTGCCGCGCGGCATCCAGGGCGTCAGCAGCAGGCGTACGGCGACGAGGACGGCGTCCGCGAGGACGGCGAGGACGGCGGTGCCGATGACCGACAGCCACACCAGCCGGGGCTGCTGGTAGGTCATGCCGTCGTTCAGCAGGTTGCCGAGGCCTCCCTGGTTGCCGATCAGCATGCCGACGCTCACCAGGGACATGCTGGAGACGGTCGCGACGCGCAGCCCGGCGAGGATCGCGGGCACGGCGATCGGCAACTGCACCGTCAGATAGCGGCGCACGGGCCCGAATCCCATGGCGGTCGCGGCGTCGAGAGTGTCCTGTGGCACCGAGCGGACGCCGTCGACGACGGCCGGGACGAGGACCACCAGGCTGTAGAGGCCGAGCGGGATCATCACGGTCGTCTCGCTCTGGCCGGTGTAGTCGATCAGGAAGACGATGAGCGCGAGGGAGGGGACGGCGTACAGCACGGTCGTCACCCCGAGCACCGGCGGGTAGAGCCAGCGCAGCCGCACGCACAGCTGGGCGAGGGGCAGCGCCACCAGCAGTCCGGCGAGGACCGGGATCAGCGCCTCGCGCAGATGCATGCCGACCAGGCCGAGGTAGGTGTTCTGCAGGTCGCTTGGCAGGTCGAACAGGCCGTTCATCGCAGGGCCTTCGGCTCGCTCGAGGTCTCGGCGTGGGCGGCGCGGATCGCCGCCCCGATGGACTGCTGCGACACGACACCGCGCACGCGCCCGGTGTCGTCCACGGCGACGGCCCAGCCGGTCGGCGACAGCACGGCGCAGTCCAGCGCGGCCCGCAGCGAGTCGCTGCCGGCGACGAACGGGCGCCCGTACGGCAGCAGTCGGGCCGTGTCGATGCTTCCGGCACTCAGCGCGCCGGGCTCGCCCCAGCCGAGCGGCCTGCCGTCGGAGTCGGTGACCAGCAGACAGGGCGCGTCGGCGGCGGCGAGCTGCTCGGCGGTGGCGTCGACGGCGACGACCGGCGCCGTGAGCAGGTCGAGGCCGGCGGAGGAGAAGAAGGACAGCCGCCGGATGCCGCGGTCGGCGCCGAGGAAGTCCTCGACGAAGGCGTCGGCCGGGTGGGACAGCAGCTCGGCGGGCGGCGCGTACTGGGCGAGCCGGCCGCCGGTGCGCAGGACGGCGACCATGGTGCCCAGCTTGACGGCCTCGTCGATGTCGTGGGTGACGAAGACGATCGTCTTTCCCAGCTCGTCCTGGAGGCGCAGCAGTTCGTCCTGGAGGCCCTTGCGGACCACCGGGTCGACCGCGGAGAACGGCTCGTCCATCAGCAGCACCGGCGGGTCGGCGGCGAGGGCCCGGGCGACGCCCACGCGCTGCTGCTGGCCGCCGGAGAGCTGGTGCGGGTAGCGCCGCGCGAGCGAGCCGTCGAGGCCGACGCGTTCCATCAACTCCCGGGCGCGCTCCCGGGACTTGGCCTTGCTCCAGCCGAGCAGGCGCGGGACGGTGGCGATGTTGTCGACGATCGTGCGGTGCTGGAAGAGTCCGGCGTGCTGGATGACGTATCCCATGGACCGGCGCAGGGTGTGCACCGGCTGCTGCTGGAGGTCGGTGCCGTCCAGCAGGATGCGGCCCTCGCTGGGCTCGACCATCCGGTTGATCATCCGCAGGGTCGTCGTCTTGCCGCAGCCGGAGGGGCCGACCAGGACGGTGATCGCCTTCTCGGGTATCTCCAGCGTGAGCCGGTCGACCGCCACCGTGCCGTCCGGGTACCGCTTGGTGACTGATTCCATCCGTATCAAAACGCCGAACGCCCTTCGGTTGGCAGCACGTGCCTGGCGGTGGACGTCTTCCGTACGTGCGTACGAACGCCCGCTGCCGGGAGAGTCTAGACGCCGTGAACGTCCCTACCCGGTACGGCCACGGTTATGGACCCGTGAACGGCGCCGTCTTTGGCCCTGTCCGGCGGGCCAAGCCGCGGACAGGGTGGGAGACCTCGCCCTTCTCGCGGAGGTTTCCTTGAGCTTCACGTTCCTGCTGACCACCCTGGTCGTGGTCGTCACCCCGGGCACCGGCGTGGTGTACACGCTGGCCGCCGGGCTCACCCACGGCCGCCGGGCCGGCGTGGTGGCCGCGTTCGGCTGCACCCTCGCCACCCTGCCGCACCTGTTCGCCGCCGTGACCGGACTGGCCGCGCTGCTGCACGCGGGCACCGTCGCGTTCACCGTGGTGAAGTACCTCGGTGCCGCCTACCTGCTGTACATGGCGTGGGCGATGCTGCGCGACCGCTCGGCGCTGGTGGTCGACCCGGAGGCGGCACCGCGCTCCACCTCCCGCCTGATCGGCTCCGCCGTTCTGGTCAACCTGTTCAACCCCAAACCCGCCCTGTTCTTCCTGGCGTTCCTGCCGCAGTTCGTCGCGGCGGGCGACGTCCGCGCCATGCTGCGGCTGGGCGCCGTGTTCATGGCCCTGACCTTCGTCGTCTTCACCGCGTACGGCCTCGGCGCCGCCGCACTGCGGAAGCGGCTGCCGCAGCACCCCGGGCTGCTGACGGGGATGCGCCGGGGCTTCGCGGCCTGCTTCGTCGCCCTGAGCCTGCGGCTGGCGGTGGCGTGAGCATGCGTTTCCGGCACGCGGACACGATCTGGTCCGCCCACCCGCAGCTCACCGCCGGCGTGCTGTACGCCGACGGGGTCGACGACCGTGCGGACACGGGCCCGCGAGCAGCCGCGCACACCGAGCGGGCCGCGGCCCGCCTGGCCGGGGCACCGGAGGGCGAGTTCCCGGAGATCACGGCCTGGCGCCGCACCTTCTCCGGGCTGGGCCTGCGGCCCACGCAGTACCGGTGCGCGGCGGAGTCGCTGCTGCGGCGGCTGCGCAAGGAGGGCGGACTGCCGCGGATCCACCCGGTGGTGGACCTGTGCAACGCGATCTCGGTGGCCCACGCCGTCCCCGTCGCCGCCCTCGACGCGGACCGGATCGCCGCTCCCCTGCTCGAAGTACGGCCCGCCCGGGGCGAGGAGGTGTACACGGCGTTCGACGGCACCACGGAGCATCCCGCGCCCGGCGAGGTCACGTTCGTCGACTCCGCCGGCCGGGCCCACGCCCGCCGCTGGACCCACCGGCAGAGCGGTTGGTCCGCCGTCGGCCCGGACACCCGCCGCGTCCTGGTGGTGACCGAAGCGATGCACGACGGCGGCGAGCGGACCGTGCGCGCGCTGCTGAAGACGGTCGCGGAGGAGCTGGCCGCGCACTGGCCGGTGGTCACCAGCGACGCCGTTCTCACGGCGGGGGCACCGGAGTTCGCCTTCGGCGGCTGAGCGGCACGTGACAGCATGAGCCCGATGAACGCAGCGTCCGGCGGCTCCGACTTCCTGCAGCTGGACATCGGTGCGGCACCGGCCGGGGGCAAGGCGCGGTGGCTGGCCGAGCGCCTGCGCCGGGCCATTGCCGACGGCCGGCTCACGGTGGGCAGCAGGCTGCCCCCCACCCGGGTGCTCGCCGCCGAACTGCGCGTCTCACGGGGCGTGGTGGCGGAGGCGTACCGACGGCTGGCCGAGGACGGCCACCTGGAGGGACGGCGGCGCGGAGGCACGGTCGTGGTCGCGGTCCCGCAGGAGCCGGTACGCGGCGAAGCTCCCGGGAAGGCCGGCCCGGAAATCGCTCCGTTCACCGGCGAACCGGGCCCGGACGTCTTCGACGCGTTGCGCGCGGCCCCGGCCCCGTTCGACTTCACCCCCGGCCGGCCCGACCTGGCGGCGTTCCCGCGCGCCGCGTATCTGCGCGCCGAACGGGCCGTCCTCACCGGGCTGTCGGCGGACAGTCTCGGCTACGGCGACCCGCGCGGCGCGCTCCCGCTGCGCCGGGCCGTGGCCGACTGGCTCGCGCGCAACAGGGGTGTGCGGGTGGCCCCCGACGACGTACTGATCGTGGCCGGCACCGCACAGGCGCTCACCCTGCTGCACGCGGTCCTGCGCGCGGACGGCATCGACGCGGTCGCGCTGGAGGACCCCGGCTCGCTCGGCTCCCGCCAGCATCTGCGCAACGGCGGGCTGGCCACCCCACCGGTACCGGTGGACGAGGCCGGCATACGCGTCGACGCCCTGCGCGCCTCGGGCGCCCGCGCGGTACTGCTCACCCCGGCCCATCAGTTCCCCACCGGAGTCGTCACCAGCGGCGAGCGCCGCCGTGAGCTGCTGCGCTGGGCGCAGGACGGCGGGCTGATCCTGGAGGACGACTACGACGCCGAGCACCGCTACGACCGGCCGCCGGTACCGGCGCTGCGCGAACTGCTGGCCGACCGCGTCTGCTACATGGGCAGCGTGTCGAAGCTGCTCGCGCCCGCCCTGCGGATCGGCTGGCTGATCCCCCCGCCCGCCTACCACGCCGCCCTCACCACCGCGAAGCGCTTCACCGACCTGGGCAACGCGGTGCTCCCCCAGCTCACGCTGGCCCGGCTGATGGACTCCGGCGACCTCGAACGCCACCTCCGGCTGCTGCGCGGCCGCCACCGCCGGCGCCGAGACGCGATGATCGGCGCCCTGGCAGCCCATCTGCCGGGCGCGGTCGTACACGGCGCCGCAGCCGGCCTGCACCTGACGGTCACCTACGCGGCGGACGTCCCGGACACCGCCCTGGCCGCGGCGGCACTCACCCACGGCGTCAAGTGCCACCCCCTCTCCTGGCACCGGCAACGCCCGGGCCACCCGGGCCTGGTCCTCGGCTACGCGGCGACACCTACGGGAGTGATCACCGAGGGGGTGGCGCGGCTGGGCGAGGCGCTGCGGGAACTCAGCTGACCACCCCCCCGGGCGCACCGAAGGCGCGACAGCAACCGGTCAGGGACTTCCGTCCCCGCCCACCCGCACGACCGCCAGCGTGATGTTGTCCGGTCCGCCCGCCTGGATGGCCGCGTGCCACAGCTCGAAGGCAGCCCGGCCGTCGTCGTTCTCGCGCATCACCGCCTCCAGCACGTCCTCGGTCACCGGGTCGGTCAGCCCGTCGGTGCACACGAGGTAGCGGTCGCCGGGCCGCAGGGGCACGGTGGTGACATGCGGCCGGACGTCGCGGTGGGCGGCGGAGCCGCCCAGGCACTGGGTGACCAGGGACGTGGTGCGCTGCCCGGGTTCGAGGGGCGGGCTGTCGTCGACGCTGACCTGGCGCAGTCCGTCGGAGGATGCCGCGAAGACCCGGCTGTCGCCGACGTTGAAGACGAGCACCGAGTCGTGCAGCAGGACGAGACCGGCCACGGTCGTGCCCATGGCGGTGAGGTCGCCGCCCTCGGCGGCCTGGTACACGGCGCGGTTGCAGTCGCTCAGCGCCTCCCGTACCGCCTCCTCGTCCCCCAGTACCGGCCCGGCCCGTGCGAGCAGGCGGGCCACGAGCGCACTGGCCACCTCACCTCCGGGATGACCGCCGAGCCCGTCGGCGACGGCGACCACGACGGGCGACCGCAGCGGAAAGACCAGGGTCTGCGGGCTCTCCGTCACCGTGGCGCACAGGGTCCACGGTCCGGCGACGAGACTGTCCTCGTTGTGTTCGCGCACCAGCCCGGGATGGCTCAGCGCACTGACGGCGACGTACGGCATGCAGGTCCACCGCCTTCCCGCTCCGGACCCTGCCGGTCCTGCGCCGGCCGTGGGCCGGGCCTCCCCAGTCAGTCTAGATCGGCCCGGTCACGCGCTCAGCCCTCTTCGGGTTCCAGGCGCAGCGCGATGCTGTTGATGCAGTAGCGCTGGTCGGTCGGGGTGGGGTAGCCCTCCCCCTCGAAGACGTGCCCGAGGTGGGAGCCGCAGCGGGCGCAGCGCACCTCGGTGCGGACCATGCCGTGGGAGCTGTCCTGCACCAGCTCCACCGCGTCGGTGTCCTTCGGGTCGAAGAAGGACGGCCAGCCGCAGTGGGACTCGAACTTGGTCTGCGAGGTGAACAGTTCGGCCCCGCAGGCCCGGCAGGAGTACACACCCTTGGTCTTGGTGTCCGTGTACTCACCGACGAACGCGGGCTCCGTGGCGGCCTGGCGCAGCACCGCGTACTCGGCCGGGGTCAGCTCCGCGCGCCACTGCTCGTCCGGCTTCTCGACGTCGTACGACATGTCGGCCAACCCCTTCACTTGTGCGCGAGACGGTCCAGGATGCGCGGGCCGAGGTCCGTGACGTCGCCCGCCCCCATGGTGAGAACGAGATCACCGGCCCGCGCCATTCCCGCGACCACGTCCGGCACCTCCGCCTTGTCGTGGACGGCCGTGACGTCGGCGCCCGCGGCGCGCGCGGCCTCGATGATCAGCTCGCTCGTGATGCCGGGGATCGGGTCCTCGCGGGCCGGGTAGATGTCGAGGACGACGGAGGCGTCGGCGAGGGACAGCGACTGGCCCATCTCCTTGCCCAGCTCCTGGGTGCGGGAGAACAGGTGGGGCTGGAAGACGACGAGGATGCGCGCCTGGCCGGCGGCGCCCCGCATGGCCTCCAGGTCGGCGGTCATCTCGGTGGGGTGGTGGGCGTAGGAGTCGATCACCTGGACGCCGGCCGCCTCGCCCTTGAGCTGAAGGCGCCGCTTGACGCCCGTGTACGCGGCGAGCGCCGGGGCCAGCTCGGCGGCCGGGATGCCGAGGGCGGCGCCCGCGGTGAGCGCGGCGACCGCGTTGAGGGCGTAGTGACGGCCGGGGACGGATACCTCGAAGGTCAGCTCCTGACCGTCGAGGACGACCGTGACCTGGCTCTTGAGGCCCTGCGGCACGATCGACAGCACACGCACGTCGGCGTCCTCGGCCTCGCCGTAGGTCACCACGCGCACGTCCTCGACGCGCCGGGTCAGCTCGCGCGCGCCCGCGTGGTCGGCGGAGATCACCAGCGTGCCACCGGGCACGATCTTCCCGGCGAAGGTCTCGAAGGACGCGTAGATCTCATCCATCGAGGCGTAGTTGGCGTGGTGGTCCAGCTCGACGTTGAGGACGATCGCGACCTCGGGGGCGTACTTGTGGAAGCTGCGGTCGCTTTCGTCGGCCTCGGCGACGAAGATCTCGCCGTCGCCGTGCAGCGCGTTGGAGCCGGGCGCGTCGAGATCGCCGCCGATGGCGTACGACGGGTTCAGGCCCAGCGCGGTCAGGGAGACCGCGAGCATGGACGTGGTGGTCGTCTTGCCGTGGGTGCCGGCGACGGCGATCGGGCGCAGGCCCTCCATCAGCGCGGCGAGCGCGTCGGAGCGGTGCACGACCGGGATGCCCCGCTCGGCGGCGCGCACCAGCTCGGGGTTGTCCTTGCGGATGGCGGAGGAGACGACCACGCAGCTCGCGTCGTCGGCGAGGTGCTCGGCGGCGTGACCGATGTGCACGGTCGCGCCCAGCGCGCGCAGCGCCTCGGCGGTGGCGGACTCCTTGGCGTCGCTGCCGGCCACCTTGGCGCCGCGCTGCGCGAGGATCTTGGCGATGCCCGACATCCCGGCGCCGCCGATGCCGATGAAGTGCGGTCGGTCCATGGCGGTAGGAAGGCCGGGTGCCATGCGTTCTTCTCCCAGATACAGTGCGGACTGGAGCGTGCCTAGCCTATGTGCTCAGGCGCCGGGCTCCTTGCAGCGCGGGCCCCGGTCCGACGCAAGGGGCGCGGGGAACTGCGCGACCAGCCACAACGAGTCCGCACCCGGACAGGCGCCGCGCCCCGAACGGCGCGGACCGGCCACACCCGCGGAGCGCTACGCCTTGCTGTGGGAGAAAAGCTTCAGCACCGGCACCCCCACCTTGTGCCGCGCCCGCGAGGCCCAGTCGCGGTGGAAGAACTCCTCGACATAGTGCGGGTCGGTGAGCACGATCACCTCGTCCGCCCCGATCTCGTCCACCAGCCCCCTGAGCGCGTCCAGGGGGTGGTCCTCGACGAGCCGGCCCTCGGCGGGGCTGCCGGCCGAGCGCAGGGCGGTCAGGGACACATCCAGCGCCTGCCGGCCGACGCTCCTGGCCTCGTCGCCCTCGGGTGTCTCGCTCTCGCGGGCGGCCTCGTCGATCTCGCCGAGCGCGATGTCGTCGATGGCTCTCAGGAGCCGGTCGGCCTGGTCACCCCGGGGCTGAAGCAGGACGTGGAAGGTGACCGGCTCGTCCCCGTGCAAGCTGGTGACGAACTCCACGTCGGCGGACGTCAGGGCCTTCTCGATCATCAAAACGCTTGTGAACACCAGGCGCCCCTTCTGCTGCGGGGGCCCCGTGCCCCCTGTCCTCCGTGGGCCGTGCCAGGCCCTGCGGAAACCATCCTGCCCCGTGATCGCACGGGTTCTGCCGGATTTAGTGTGCCCGTCACAAGTAAATCGGAACGGCATATTCCGTCGATGTCGGCGCTCCGGGCGGCCGCCCGCCCGCCGGGGGGCCGACGGACGGGTTCCCGGGGCCGCACTCAGGGCTGCGACCTGCGATAACGGCTGTAGAGGAAGCCGTCCTCCTCCAGTAGGGACACCAGTGCGAAGCGGTGCGGGACGGTGACGGACGGCCCTCCCGCGATCCGCTGGGCGTCCCCGGCGGTGAGCATCGGGGAGATGGTCAGGCACAGCTCGTCGAGCACCTCGGCGGCCACCATCTGCCCGAGCAGCCGTGGGCCGCCCTCCGTCAGCAGGCGGGTGTGCCCCAGCTCGGCGAGGGCCTGCACGACGCGGACCGGGTCCACGCCGACGCCGTCACCGGCGATGACGACCTTCGCGCCCGCCTTCTCGGCCGCCGCCCGGCGCTCCGGGGAGGACGCGGCGCCGGTGAGCACGATCGTCGGCACCACGGGCGAGGTGAACAGCGGCAGCGAGAAGTCGAGGTCCAGGCTCGCGGTGACGACGGCGACCGCGGGCACCGGGTCCTGTCCGGCGGCCTCACGCATCGACGCGAACTCCGCACGCACGCGTGCCGGGCGGTAGCCCTCCTTGCGTACCGTTTCCGCCCCGACGACCACCACGTCGGCCAGGGCCCGCAGCGTGCCGAAGATGCGCATGTCGGTGGCGTTGGAGATGGGCTGGGAGCGGCCCTCGTGCTGGGCGGCGCCGTCGAGGCTGGAGACCATGTTGGCCCGCAGCCACGGCTGCCGCTGCCCGGCGGGCGGCTCGGGGTAGGCGTACGCGGCGGCCAGCTCGGCAAGGCTCCACTCACGTCCGTCGGCCCCGCCGGCGAACGTGGGCAGCCCGACGGGGCCCTCACCGGGCACGGGATCCGCGGAACCTCCGCCGGTCGCGTCCCGCGCAGCGCCGGCGGTCACGGGGCCGCCGCGGGGCTCACCGCCGGAGCCGGCGGCGGCCGCGTCCGAGTCGTCCGGGGTCCCGCCCTCCACGACCGCCCCGCCCGCGATCGCCGCGGCCGCCCTCGCGGTCCCGGGAGTCGCCTCACCACCGGCTGCCCCCGGCACCCCCGCAGCCCCGGCGACCACCCCCTCCTCGGAAGCCTCCCGCAGGGTCTGGACTGCTGTTTCTTCGGTCACAGGGAACAGGCGTCGCATGGTGTGCAGTCTGGCACGCCCTAAGCTGGGGAACCGTGTCGTCCTCCACCTCCGCCTCCGGCCTCGCCCCGATAGCCGACGCGACCCCGCTGTCCCTGTGCGCCCGTGAGCCGCGTGTCCCCGCGGACCGGCTGGTGGCCGAGATGGTGCCGCCGCCGCGGTTCGACTCGGTCCGCTTCAGCACGTACATCCCGGACCCGAACCAGCCCAGCCAGACCGAGGCCGTCCAGGTCCTCGAGCGCTTCGCTGCCGGACTCGACGGGGCGGGTGCCGGGGGCGCCAAGCGCGGCCTCTTCGGCTTCGGCAAGGCGAAGGCCAAGGCGGCGAAGGCCACGGCGGGCCCCCGCGGCGTCTACCTCGACGGCGGGTACGGCGTCGGCAAGACCCACCTGCTCGCCTCCCTGTGGCACGCCACCCCGGCCGAGCCGTCGAAGAAGGCGTTCGGCACCTTCGTGGAGCTGACCAACCTGGTGGGCGCCCTCGGCTTCCAGCAGACCGTGCAGACCCTCTCCGGCCACCGTCTGCTGTGCATCGACGAGTTCGAGCTGGACGACCCGGGCGACACCGTCCTCGTCTCCACGCTGCTCGGCAAGCTGGTCGACGCGGGTGTCGCGCTCGCCGCCACCTCCAACACACTGCCCGGCAAGCTCGGCGAGGGCCGGTTCGCGGCCGCCGACTTCCTGCGCGAGATCCAGGGGCTGTCCGCCCACTTCCGCGCCCTGCGCATCGACGGCGAGGACTACCGCCACCGCGGTCTGCCCGAGGCCCCCGCGCCGTTCACCGACGAGCAGGTCGAGCGGACCGCGCGGGCCACCGCCGGCGCCTCGCTGGACGCCTTCCCGCAGCTGCTGGACCACTTGGCCAAGGTGCACCCCAGCCGCTACGGCGCGCTGACCGACGGACTCGAGGCGGTGTGCCTGACGGACGTGCGCCCGGTGCCCGACCAGTCCACCGCGCTGCGGCTCGTCGTCCTCGCCGACCGGCTCTACGACCGCGAGGTGCCCGTCCTCGCCTCGGGGCTGCCGTTCGACCAGCTGTTCAGCGAGGAGATGCTGAACGGCGGCTACCGCAAGAAGTACTTCCGGGCCATCTCCCGCCTCACGGCCCTGGCCCGCGACGCCAAGGGCCTCGTCGAGAAGGGTTAGCGCCTAGCCGCCGTCGGCTCCATCGGCCCTGCCGTGCCCGCGCGCCTCGCCGTGCCCGCGGCCGGGCCGTGCTACCGGGCGATGCCAGGTCAGCGCAGGGGGAAGCGGCGGCAGGGCGAGCCGGAGGGCCGCCGCTCGTCCGCAGCCGACGACGTACCGGCTCAGCAGCCTCTTCGTCGTACCGGCTCAGCAGTCGCTTCGTGCCGCGCGGCACGCCCATGACGCCAGATCGGGAGCGCCCGCCGCCCGGGGGCAGGCGCCGCTTCGCGCCAAACCACCCTCGCTTTTCAGGCTCTCTTCAGCTCGTAACACGTAGTTAACCTTGCAAACGCGCTGACACCGCTACCGTGTCTCTTGACCGTTCATTGACCAAACATTGGTCAGTGCATGACGCGTTAGCCGGGCGGGGGGAGGGACATGTTCCGAGGTACGACGGGCCGGGCCGTCCTCGCGGTGCTCACCGCGGTCCTGCTCGCCCTCCCCTTCCTCGCCTGCACAGAGACCTTCGCACAAGCGCACACACCGCGTCATGCACAGGCCACGGCCCGCCCCGGTTCCGCGCTCCCCGTCACGGCCCTGCGCGAGGAGACCGTCGCCTCCCGGGACTGCGGACACCTCCCCGGCCCGGCCGACCCGCTGCGCCCCCGCGACCGGCGGCGCACGGCCGATTCGGCGCCCCAGGCACCCGAACGCCCGCTGTCGGCCCCGGACCCGGCCGCCCCGCGCCCCTTCACCACCCGCAGAGCCCCACCGCACTCCCCCAGACCCGCACCGGCCCCCTCCCCGGCCGCACTCCAGGTCTTCCGCTGCTGAGAACAGGGCAGTACCCCGCACCTTCGCGCCGAGCGGAGGCAGTGCACCCCACCTCTGTCCTTGAAGCCCGACGCGCCCCCCACGGCGCGCCAGGAGGAGTCACCACACATGCAACCCCTCATCGACCACGCCCGTGCCTTCGGCCAGCGCCCTGAGGAGTTCGCCCCGCTGGCCCAGGGCCAGTCGCCGCAGGTCCTGTTCATCACCTGCTCCGATTCCCGGGTCGTCCCGGCCCTGATCACGGGCGCCCGCCCCGGTCAGCTCTTCGAGCTGCGCACCGCGGGCAACATCGTCCCGCCCTACACACCGGACCGGCCCACCTCCGAGGCGGCCACCATCGAGTACGCCGTGAACGTCCTCGGCGTACAGGACGTCGTCGTCTGCGGCCACTCGCACTGCGGCGCCGTCGGCGCCCTGGTGCGCGGCGACGACCTCGACGCCGTACCGGCCGTGCGGGACTGGCTCGCGCACGCCGCCGAGGACCCCCGGGCAGCCGACCCGCAGGACCCGACCGTGGCCGAGGCCGTGCAGCACCACGTGCTCGCCCAGCTGCTGCGGCTGCGCTCCTACCCGTGCGTGGAGCGGCGGCTGACGGACGGTCGGCTGAACCTGCACGGCTGGTACTACGAGGTGCACACCGGTGCGGTGCGCGAACACCGCGTGGCCACCGACTCCTTCGAGGCACTGTGAGGTTTGGCATGCGCGCGTTTCCTCATCTGCGGCAGGACTTCCTCGCCTCCATAGTCGTCTTCCTGGTCGCGGTGCCCCTGTGCGTGGGCGTGGCGGTCGCGTCGGGCGTCCCGGCCGAACTCGGCCTCGTCACCGGCATCGTGGGCGGTCTGGTCACCGGGCTCCTGCCCGGCAGCAGCCTTCAGGTGTCGGGGCCGGCCGCCGGTCTGACGGTGATCGTCTTCGAGGCCGTCAGCGAGTTCGGTGTGGGCACCCTCGGGGTGATCGTGCTGATCTCCGGTCTGTTGCAGCTCGCCATGGGCTTTTGCGGGATCGGCCGCTGGTTCCGGGCGATATCCGTCTCGGTCGTCGAGGGCATGCTCTGCGGCATCGGCCTGGTGATCATCGCCGGGCAGATCTACGCGGCCGCGGGGCTCACGGCCCCGAAGACCGGCATCGACAAGATTGCGGGCGTGCCCGGGGCGTTCGCCGACGCGATCGGCAGCACGGAGGCCCTCGCCTCGCTCGCGATCGGCGCCGGCACCATCGCCGTCATCGTGGTGTGGAAGAGGCTGCCGAAGGCGGTGCGGGCCGTGCCGGGCGCGCTCGCCGCGGTCGTCCTGGCGACGGTCGCCGCCCTCGCTCTCGATCTGCCGGTCGCCACGGTGCAGGTCGAGGGTCTGCTCGGGGTCGTCCAGCTGCCGGGTGCCGATGCCTTCGGCGATCTGGCGCAGCCGGCCATCTGGGGCACCGTCGTCGCGTTCACACTGATCGCCTCGGCCGAGAGCCTGTTCAGCGCGGCGGCGGTGGACCGGCTGCACGACGGTCCGCGCACTCAGTACGACAAGGAGATGATCGCCCAGGGCGCAGGCAACACGGTGTGCGGTCTGCTGGGCGCGCTGCCGATGACGGCCGTGATCGTGCGCAGCTCCGCCAACGTCCAGGCGGGCGCGAAGACGAAGGCGTCGCGGGTACTGCACGGCGTGTGGCTGCTGCTGTTCGCCGCCGCGCTGCCCGCCACGCTGGCGCTGATACCGATTCCCGCGCTGGCCGGCATCCTCGTCCACGCGGGCTGGAAGCTGATCCCGTTCCGCCAGATCGCCGACCTGTGGCGCGACCACCGGGGTGAGGCGCTGATCCTCGTGGTCACGGCCGTGGCGATCGTCGCGGTGAACATGTTCGAGGGCGTGCTGATCGGCCTGGCCCTGTCCGTGGTCAAGACCGCCTGGGAGGCCTCGCACATCCGGCTGGAGGTCGTCGACAAGGGCGCCGGCCCCGTCCAGGCGCATCTGTCGGGCAACGCGACGTTCCTGCGGCTGCCGAAGATCCTCGACAGCCTGGAGGCTCTTCCGCAGGACCGGCCCGTCGAGCTGGACCTGTCCGGGCTGCACCACCTGGACCACGCCTGCCGTACGGCGCTGCAGTCGTGGGCCGAGCGGCACAGCGCGGTCGGCACGGAACCGGTGAAGCTGGTGAGGGTGACGACGGCGGCGTAGCACATGCCGGTGTCCGGCCTCCTGCTCCGGGCGTGGCCCGGGACCGGAGGCCGGGCATATCGTTACAGGAGCAGACAAACGGACCTCTCGGTGAGGAGGTCGTCATGCTCCAGGAGCTGCTGGGAGCGATCGTGGGGGCCGGAGTGGTGGGCGTGGTGTACCTGACCGCGGCGGCCCGCGTCGTCAAACAGTACGAGCGCGGAGTGGTCCTCCGGCTCGGCAGGCTGCGCGGTGGCGTGCGACCCCCGGGACTGACCCTGATCCTCCCCGGGGTCGACCGGATGCGGAAGGTCAACATGCAGATCGTGACCATGCCGGTGCCGGGTCAGGAGGGCATCACCCGGGACAACGTCACGGTGCGGGTGGACGCCGTCGTGTACTTCAAGGTCGTGGACCCCACCGCGGCGGTCATCAACGTGGAGGACTACCGGTTCGCGGTCTCCCAGATGGCACAGACCTCGCTGCGGTCGATCATCGGCAAGAGCGAGCTGGACGACCTGCTCTCCGACCGCGAGAAGCTGAACCAGGGCCTGGAGCTGATGATCGACAGCCCGGCCGTCGGCTGGGGCGTGCAGATCGACCGCGTCGAGATCAAGGACGTCTCGCTGCCCGACACGATGAAGCGGTCCATGGCCCGCCAGGCCGAGGCCGACCGTGAGCGGCGGGCGCGGATCATCAACGCCGACGCCGAGCTCCAGGCCTCGAAGAAGCTGGCCCAGGCCGCCCAGGCCATGGAGGACACCCCCTCCGCGCTCCAGCTCCGGCTGCTGCAGACGGTGATGGCGGTGGCGGCGGAGAAGAACTCCACGCTGGTGCTGCCCATCCCGGTGGAGCTGCTGCGCTTCCTGGAGAGGGGCGCCGAGCGGACCGAGCAGACGCCGAAGAGCCACGTCAACGATCAGGCCCCGAAGGGCCTGGCCGGCGAACAGGCCCCCAAGGGCCTCACCGACGAGCAGGTGCCGAAGGGCCTCGCCGACGAGCAGGTGCCGAACGGGCACGTCATCGAGCCGTGACGCGGCGGTGATACGCGCGGTGACACGTGCTACACGCGTGGTTCCCGCGCACGGCGGCAGATGATAGACACAGCGGGGTCAGTAGTTCCTGTGCATTTCCTGTCCGCCAGCAGGAAGGTTGCTGCCGCATGTCTGCAACTCGACGTCAGGTTCTGGCCCGTGCGAGTGGCCTGGGAGCGGGCATCGCCTTCACCGGGGCCTTGTCCGAGCTCTTCGCGGGCACCGCCGCCGCGCAGACCCTGGGCCACGCCGGCTACGGCCCGCTCGTCCCCGACCCGAACGGACTGCTCGACCTGCCGAAAGGTTTCCGCTACACCGTGCTCTCCCGTGAGGGCGACCCGCTGCGCTCCGGTGAGGGCCCGGTCCCCTCCCACCATGACGGCATGGCCGCGTTCGCCGGCCGAGGGGGCCGTACCCACCTCGTGCGCAACCACGAGAACCGCGTCACCGCGGCCGTCCCGGTACCCACGATCGACGGCCTCACCTACGACCCGGCGGCCAAGGGCGGCTGTACGGCCCTGACACTGGACTCCCGCAATCGGGTCCTGTCCGAGCGTGTCGCCATCGCCGGCACGGCCGTGAACTGCGCCGGTGGGCGCACCCCCTGGGGCACCTGGCTGACCTGCGAGGAGACCGAGGACAAGGCCGGCACCAACGGCTACGCCAAGGACCACGGCTTCATCTTCGAGGTCCACCCGAGCGACCCGCACCGCACCGGCGCCGTCCCGCTGACCGCGATGGGCCGCTTCCAGCACGAGGCGATCGCGATCGACCCGGGCAGCGGCGTCGTCTACGAGACGGAGGACGCCTTCCTCAGGCCGTTCGGCCTCTTCTACCGCTTCCTGCCGGACAAGCCGCTGGGCGGCGTCGGTTCGCTGCGCGCGGGCGGCCGGCTCCAGGCGATGCGCGTGCCCGGCGTACCGGATCTGTCCACGATCCAGGAGACCGGCGCGCACTTCGACGGCGTGGAGTGGGTGGACGTACCCGACCCGCTGGCCGTGACCGCCCCGACCCGGCTGCAGGACTACGGCCCCGGGGGCATCACGCACGCGCAGAAGCTGGAGGGCTGTTACTGGGGCGGCTCGTGCGTCTACTTCGTGTCGTCCTTCGCCCGCAGCGCGGACGGCTCGGGCGCCGACCACTACGGCCAGATCTGGCGCTACGACCCGAAGCGGCACCGCCTGACGCTGGTGATCGTCTTCGGCCCCGGCACCGATGTGCAACTGCCCGGCGAGTCCCCGGACAACATCTGCCTGGCGCCCAGCGGCGGGCTGATGGTGTGCGAGGACGGCAACGGCGCGCAGCACGTCTTCGGGGTGACCCGCGGGGGCGAGGTGTATCCGATGGCCCGCGGCCGGCAGAACATCGGAACACCCGAGGCACCGGAGTGGGGCGAGTTCGCCGGGGTCACCTTCTCCCCCGACGGCGACACGATGTACGTCAACTGCTACACGCCGGGCACGACGTTCGCGGTGGCCGGCCCCTGGCGCCGATAGCGGGACGGTCCGCAGCCGTGATCATGCCGGGACGGGGTACCCGCTCCGGCATGACGCGGAAAGAGCAGGTCAGCGGCTCGTACTGGCTGCAGACGGAGCCCGGCGGCAGTCCTCGGCCCACCCTGACGGAGGACCTGACGGTCGACGTTGCCGTGATCGGCGCCGGGATGGCCGGGCTGAGCACGGCGTGGGAGCTGACCCGCGCCGGGCTCTCCGTGGCCGTACTGGAGGCCGACCGGGTCGCGGCCGGGGTGACCGGCCACACCACCGCCAAGGTCACCGCCCTGCACACCCTGATCTACGACAAGCTGCGGCGCACCCGCGGTGGCGAGGCCGCGCGGCTGTACGCCCGCTCGCAGTCCGAGGCGATCGAGCGGGCCGCCGGGATCGTGGCCGAACTGGGCATCGACTGCGACTGGGAGGAGCGCAGCGCCTACACCTACGTGAGCGACGGCGACCGCCTCGAGGAGGTGCGCGCGGAGGCGCGGGCGGCGAAGGAGGCGGGGCTGCCGGCGTCGTTCGTGACGGAGACCAGGCTGCCGTTCCCGGTCGCGGGCGCGGTGAAGGTGACCGGGCAGGCGCAGTTCCATCCGCGCAAGTACTTGCTGGCCTTGGCCGAGGACCTGGAGGCGCGCGGCGGGCGCATCCACGAGTACACGCGCGTGACCGGGCTGACCGAGGGCCAGCCGTGCCGGCTGACGACCGACGCGGGGGTCACGGTGACCGCGCGGGACGTGGTCGTCGCCACGCACTACCCGGTGTTCGACCGGGCTCTGCTGTTCACGCGGCTCTCCCCGCGCCGCGAGCTGGTCGTGGCCGGGACGATCCCCGCCGACCGCGACCCGGACGGCATGTACATCACGCCGGACGAGAACACGAGGTCGGTGCGGACCGCGCCCTACGGCGACGGACAGCGGTTCCTGGTGGTCACCGGGCAGCACTTCACGCCCGGCACCGGCGACACTCCGGCGCTCTTCGAGGAGCTGACGGACTGGGCGTCCACGCACTTCCCCGGCGTGTACCTCACCCATCGCTGGGCCACGCAGGACAACGACCCCACGGACACCGTGCCGATGGTCGGCCTGCTGCACCCCGGCGCCCGGCACACCTATGTGGCGACCGGCTTCGGCGGCTGGGGGCTGAGCGGCGGGATGATGGCCGGGCGGCTGCTCACAGCGCTGATCCGGGGCGAGAAGTGCGCGTGGAGCGAGCTGTACGACCCGCGCCGGCTGGGCACGGCGGTGCGTGAGGCGCCGACGTTCCTGAAGACGCAGGCCAAGGTGGCCCGGCACTTCGTCGTCGACCGGCTGCGTCCGGCGAAGTCCCTGGAGGACGTCGCGCCCGGCGAGGGCGCGGTGGTCCGGGCCGGCGGAGACCGGGTCGCGGCCTACCGCGACGAGGACGGCGAGCTGCATGCCCTGTCCGCCCGCTGCACCCACCTGGGCTGTCTGGTGAACTTCAACGCCGCCGAGCGTTCCTGGGACTGCCCCTGCCACGGGTCGCGCTTCGGCATCGACGGCGAGATCCTTCAGGGGCCGGCGCTGCGGCCGCTGAAACGGCACAAGCGGTGAGTTCGTCCGGCGCCTGAGGAGGCGGGTGGTTCTGAGCGTCGGCGGCTGCGGGTCCGTCGTGGCTGGGCGCGCAGTTCCCCGCGCCCCTTGAGGTGGGCCGACTTGGCCCGCGTGGTTCCCCTGCCATCAGGTCGGTCGGCCCGCCCCGGGTCGTGCTGGTGGCGCCGGGTGGGTGACGTGCCGTCGCGTCGGTGGGCGGTCGGCGGGATCGGCACCGGATCGGTCATATCTTCATACTGTGATCGTTCCCCTTCGCCGTCTCACCGCGCTGTGCGCCCTTTGCGCCGCCCTCGCCGCCTGCGGAACCGCACGGACCCCCGCGCCGCACACGGCACCGCAGACCGCCCGGCCGGCGCCGAGCGCGGCGTCGCCGTCGGTGGCGGTGTCCCGGCCGCCGACGCTCGCCCCCGGCCCGGCCGGGCTGACGCCCGTCTTCAAGAACGGCCCGCGCACCGGGCACGGCAAGGTCGTCGCACTGACCTTCGACGCCGACATGACCGCCGACCAGGGACCGCGCGCGGCAGCGGGCGAGCACTTCGACAACCCGGGGCTGATCAGGGCACTGCGCACCCTGAAGGTCCCGGCGACGGTGTTCATGACGGGCCGGTGGGCGCAGCAGTACCCGGCGCAGGCACGGGCCATCGACAAGGACCCGCTGTTCGAGATCGCCAACCACTCCTACAGCCACTATGCCTTCACCGGCGACTGCTACGGCCTGCCCACGGTCGACCCCGGCCGGATGCGCGAGGACGTCGAGCGCGCCTACACCGCCTTCCGCGCGGCCGGGGTGAAGGACGCGCGGCCGTACTTCCGCTTCCCCGGCGGCTGCTACGACCGCGACGCGCTGAAGGCGCTGAGCGGCACCGGCGTGACGGCCGTGCAGTGGGACGTGGTCAGCGGCGACGCGTTCGCGACGGACGCGGACGCGGTCGCCCGTCAGGTGCTGGACGGAGTGAAACCGGGGTCCGTGGTCGTCATGCACTGCACCCGCAGCGCCGCCCCGACCACCGAGCGCGTGGTGCGGACCGTGGTGCCGGAGCTGCGCAAACGCGGTTACACCTTCGTCAGGGTGTCCGAGCTGATCGGCGAGGCGAGCGGCCGGCCCTGACACCCCGCACGCCCTCGTACGCTGGAAGACATGAGCGACGACGACTCACCCGTGGACTACTGCCTGATCGACGCGACCCGCCCGCCGAAGGCCGACGGCCCGCCGTACGCGGAGTGCGTGCTGTGCCGCGAGCCCACCGAGTATCCGGAGTCGTACAAGGGCGTCACGCTGTGCCCTGTCTGCGAGTGGCAGGAGGCGCAGCGCACCGCCTGCTCGGGGTGAGACGCGCGGGCGGGCGCGCCGGAGCTGCTTGGCAGACTGGACGGCGTGAACAGTGAACCCACGCCCCTGCAGGACAGCCCCTACCGCTCCGAACCCGGTGACCGCGACCTCGCCCCGCAGTACGTGCTGCCGATGGTCGTGCGGCTGGAGAAGGCCGCGCCGCCCGCCCGTACCGACGCCCTCGAGACGGCGGCCCGCGCGGTGCTGGTGATGCTGAGCGACGAGCGTTCGCTCGGGGACGGCGAGTGGGCGCAGGTGATGCGGGACTGGCAGGACGCGCGCATCCGCAAGGTGGTGCGCCGGGCGCGCGGCGCGGAGTGGCGGCGCGCGGAGTCGCTGCCCGGCATCACGGTCACCGGGAAGTCGGCCGAGGTGCGGGTGTTCCCGCCGGTGCCGCTGGACGGCTGGCCCAAGGATCTGGCCAAGTTGCAGGTGTCCGGCACCGAGCTGGACGACCCGGAGCCACCCGCCGAGCCGGACCTGTCCGGACCGGTGCTGTGGATGAGCCCCGACGTGGAGATGTCGGCCGGCAAGGCGATGGCGCAGGCCGGGCACGGCGCCCAGCTGGCCTGGTGGGAGCTGTCGGACGAGGAGCGGGCCGCCTGGCGGGACGCCGGTTTCCCACTGGCCGTGCGCACCGCGGACCCCGCGCGCTGGCGTGAACTGACCCGCGCCGGCCTGCCGTTGGTGCGCGACGCGGGGTTCACCGAGATCGCGCCCGGCAGTTGCACGGTGGTCGCGGACCATCCGGCGCTGCGCTGACTCACCCGGCTGTGAGCTGATCACCCGACGGTGAATCGACACCCGGCGGTGACCTGATCATCCGCTTCGAAGCTCAAATGTTGCTCTGAACCCCGGCCCCGCGCGGTTCGCCGCCCGTCGCCGGGGCCATACCCCCGTCACATCGTCCGCCCGCGGTGAGCGACGAGGAGGGGGACCCATGGAGCGACTGGGCACGGGCATCGGCTGGCGGCCCGAGATCGCCGAGGCCGTCGAGCGCATGCCGGGCATCGACTGGGTGGAGGCCGTGGCGGAGAACGTCTGCCCCGGTCACCTGCCTGACTCGCTGCGCCGGTTGCGCGAGCGCGGCGTCACCGTGGTGCCGCACGGCGTCTCGCTGGGCCTCGGCGGCGCCGACCGCCCCGACCCCCACCGGCTCACCGCGCTCGCCGAACGGGCCGAGGCACTGGGATCGCCGCTGGTCACCGAGCACATCGCGTTCGTGCGGGCGGGCGGCGAGCTGACCGCCTCGCCCCGGCTGGAGGCCGGTCACCTGCTGCCGGTGCCGCGCACCCGGGACGCCCTGGACGTGCTGTGCGAGAACGTGCGCATCGCCCAGGACGCCCTGCCGGTCCCGCTCGCCGTGGAGAACATCGCCGCGCTGATCGGCTGGCCCGGCGAGGAGCTGACGGAGGGGCAGTTCCTGTACGAGCTGGCCGACCGCACCGGCGTGCGGCTGCTGATCGACGTGGCGAACCTGCACACCAACCACGTCAACCGGGGCGAGGACCCGGCCAAGGCGCTGGCCGACCTGCCCGTGGAGGCCCTGGCCTACGTCCATGTCGCGGGCGGCGTCGAGCGGGACGGCGTATGGCACGACAGCCACGCTCACCCGGTGCCGGGACCGGTCCTCGACATCCTCACCGACCTGGCCGCCCGCACCAGTCCGCCGGGCGTCCTGCTGGAACGGGACGACAACTTCCCCGAACCGTCCGAGCTGGAGCGGGAGCTCGCCTCGATACGCGGGGCGGTGGAGCGGGGCCGGGCGTCGGCGACCGCGGCGGAGGTCTCCCCCGCCGGGCACCAGCCGCAGCCGGCGCAACTGCCGGACCTGCCGTCCATCGCCGACGCCACGCGGGCGCGGCTCGCCGTCGCGCAGACCGCGCTGCTGTCCGCGCTGGTCGCGGGCACGCCCGTGCCGGAGGGTTTCGACCGGGCACGGCTGACCGTGCAGGCGCGGGCGCTGGCCGGGAAGCGGGCAGACGTGGTGGCCAAGGTCGCCCCGGAGCTGCCTGGCATCCTGGGCGCCGCCTACCGCCCGGCGTTCCTGGCCTACGCGCAGCACCACCCGATGAGCGGCGGGTACCGCCTGGACGCGCTGGAGTTCGCCGGGGCGCTGCTGCGCACCGGCGCGGTGGCGGACGACCGGGCGCGGCGCGAGCTGCACGAGTGGTGGCGGGACCGGTCCGGGCCCCGGCCGCGTGCCCACCATCCGGCGGCCCGGCTGGCCCGCGCCACCCGGCGGGTACTGCTGCGCCGGTGACGCCGGGCCGGTGGGCTGGGGGACGCGGGATGCGGGACGCGGTACGACCATCCGCTTTTCGTGGCGCAGTACTATGCCTCTTCCCGCACCCGGGAGAAGCCCCCGGCCGTGCGGTGCCGTAAGCAGGAGAGCACCATGCGACCGCGACCCCCCGTCCAGGGCCGAGGCATTGTCAGTGGCACCGGTCTGATCATCGCCGGCCTCACCGCCACTCTCCTGGCGCTGATCATCCCGATCTGGTCCTACGCCGACCGCCCCACGGACGACGGCACCGGCACCACCGTGGACACCCTGAGCACGGGCGCAGGCACAGGCACAGGCACAGGCACTGAGGACATGCTGACGCAGTACGGCGTGCTGTCCGCGCTCGACCGGGACTTCGTCTTCAAGGTCCGGCTGGCCGGCCTGTGGGAGCTGCCCGCCGGCCGGCTCGCGCAAGAGCGGGGCACCACCGACGCCGTACGCACCGCGGGGCGGCATCTGGTCGAGGGACACACCTTCCTCGACGAGCGGGTGCGCGGCGTCGCCGCCCGGCTCGGGCTGCCCCTGCCGGACAAGCCGAACGAGCAGCAGCAGGCCTGGCTGCGGCAGTTGCGCGCGGCGCGAGGCACCGCGTTCGACCGGGCGTTCGCGAACATTCTGCGTCTGGCGCACGGCAAGGTGCTCACCCTGGTCGCCCAGGTCCGCGCCGGCACGCGCAACGCGCTCGTGCGCGACCTCGCCGACGACGCCGAGACGACCGTGCTGGACCACATCCGGGTCCTGGAGGCCACCGGCTACGTCGACTTCGACGCGCTGGCCCGCGACCTTTCGGCGTCCGCTTCCCCGGCGGCGCCCGCACGGTAGCCGGGGAAACGGAACGTCACATACCCACAACTCTGTGTCCGTATGGTGAACAGCCCATGGCGGACCGCGGAGCCCGTGGCATAGAAACGCGGCATGTTCTGGGTCCTCTTGCTGCTGCTCGCCTGGATCGTCACCGCCCTGGCGTGCACCCGTCTGTGCCTGGCCGCCGTCCGCGCGGCCGCCGACGAGGCGCAGGAGGCGACCGGGGTACCCGGACACGATCTGACGCTGTACGAGGCCGCGTTCCTCTCCGGCGGCCCCGAGCGGGTCGCCGAACTCACCCTTGTGTCGATGGCCCGCCAGCGCCGGCTGCTGCTCGCGCACACCGGGTGGGCGACGGTCGTCGATCCGCGCGGGCGGGACGAGATGGAGCGGTCGGTGATAGGGGCCATAGGGCCCGAGGGCCAGTCGAGGATCGCGCCGGTACGGGCCGCCGCGTCCGCCGCCGGCGCGGTGCGCCACCTGGCCGACCGGCTCGTGCGGGCGGGTCTGGCCGTACCGGACGGGGCGCGCACGACGGTCGCGGCAGGAGTGCGCCGGGTGCGGCTGGCCGCGCTGGCCGTCACGGCCCTGGGTGCGATCGCGCTGCTGACGCCGGGGCCGACGGGCGTGCCGCGCGCCCTGGTCGCGATGTGGTTCGGGCTGCCCCTCGCCCTGGCCCTCGGCTGCCTGCTCCTGGCCCGGGTCGAGGCGCACCCCTACTCCCGCTGGGCCTCACCGGCGGGACAACGGCTGCTGAGCGCCCTGGCCCGGAAGACCGACGCCGGGGACGACCTGAGATACCTGATCCGCGTCGCCGTACGCGGCGTCCGCGCCGTCGGCGAACCGGACCTGCGCGCCGCGTTCGCCCACCGCGACCGGACCGGCTCGCACGCCCTCTAGGGGGCGCACTGGGGGCATTGGCGCCGACACCCGCGGGCGGTGCTTGCCTTCACCGCTCCGCGGACGAACATCCCTTGTGTTGCAGACGCGCACGAAAGGGATACGCCATGAGAGCCGCCGCCCTCTGCTCGGCCGCCGGGTCGCTCCTGCTGACCGCCCTGGCCGCCGCCCCGGCCGGCAGCGCGCCGGGCGTGCCCCCGGCCGTGCCGCCCGGCCCCACTGGAACCACCGCCCGGGCCGCCGACACGCGGGGCGCGGTGGCCGCGCAGGCGGAACGCGCCGCCGAGATGCGCGGAGTGAGGGTGGCGGCTGCCCGGGCCGCCGCGCGCGGCATCGACTTCGGCGCCTGCTCCGACGCGTCCGACATGCCGGGGAGCATGCAGTGCGGCACCGTGACGGTCCCCCTCGACTACGCCCACCCCGAGGGCCTGCAGATCAAACTCGCCGTCAGCCGCGTGCAGGCCACCCACCGCGACCCGCGAAACAGCAAGCGGCGCGTGCCCCGCCAGGGCTCCCTGGTCTACAACCCGGGCGGCCCCGGCGGCGACGGGCTGTACTTCCCGCTGGTCGGCCTCACCCCGCAGTGGAAGCGCATCGGCGCCGCCTACGACCTGATCGGCTACTCCCCCCGGGGGGTGGGCCGCTCCGCGCCCCTGTCCTGCCAGGACCCGGGGCACTTCCTCAAGGCTCCGTCGCAGGCGCCGACGTACCCCTCCGCCGCGTACAAGCAGCAGCGGATCACGCAGGCGAAGGCCTACGCGCGCGGGTGCGCGCAGCGGGCCGGAAACGCGCTGGCGCACTACACCTCCCTGAACAACGCCCGCGACCTCGACGTCATCCGCGCCGCGCTGGGCGAGGACCGGCTGACGTTCCTGGGCGCCTCGTACGGCACCTACTTCGGCGCGCTGTACGCGACGCTGTTCCCCTCGCACGTACTGCGGATGGTGTTCGACTCGGCGGTGGATCCCGACCCGGCGAAGATCTGGTACCGCAACAACCTCGCCCAGTCGGCGGCGTTCGAGGGCCGCTGGGCGGACCTGAGGGAATGGATCGCCCGGCACGACGACGTCTACAAGCTGGGCGACACGCCCGAGAAGGTGCTCGCGAGCTACGAACGGGCGCTGGCCCGGCTGGCCGTGAAACCGGCCGGCGGCAAGGTCGGCCCGGCGCAGCTGCAGGACGCGTTCCTGCAGGCCGGGTACTTCGACGACTACTGGCCGCAGCGGGCGCACGCGCTGTCGGCGTATCTGAGGGGTGACGCCAAGCCGCTGATCGAGCAGGCGGCGCCGATCGGTCAGGCGGCGGCCGAGGCGGAGAACGCGAGCGCCGTCTACACGGCCGTGGAGTGCAACGACGCGCCTTGGCCGACGGACTTCCGTGTCTGGGACCGGGACAACACGCGGCTGGCGCGGGTGGCGCCGTTCGAGACGTGGGACAACGTGTGGGCGAACCTGCCCTGTGCGTACTGGCTCGCGCCGCGTCAGAGGGTGGTCGATGTGCGGACCGGACCCGGTGAGCTGCCGCCCGTTCTGATTCTGGCCGCTGAGCGGGATGCGGCGGCGCCTTATGAGGGGGCGCTGGAGTTGCAGCGGCGGTTGTCCGGGGCGGTGCTGGTGACGGAGCGGGACGCGGGGACGCACGGGGTTGCGGGTGGGCCCAACCGGTGCGTCAACGGGTATCTGGAGGCGTATCTGCTCGAGGGGCGGCTTCCGGCGCGGCGTGCGTCGTGCGCGCCGCATGCGGAGCCGGAACCCACGGTGGCTCGTTGACGCCGGGTGCGGGTGGTCCGCGGCCGGTCGCGCCGGTCCCCGCGCCCCCTTCGGGGGCGCGGTTCACACCGGCGTGAGAAGCGGCCGTCCTACGCGAGGCCCGCGATCAGTTCGCTGATGTCCTTGCGGCGGCCCGTGAAGAACGGGACTTCCTCGCGGACGTGCCTGCGGGCCTCCGAGGCGCGCAGGTGGCGCATGAGGTCGACGATGCGGTACAGCTCGTCGGCCTCGAAGGCGAGGATCCACTCGTAGTCGCCCAGGGAGAACGAGGCGACCGTGTTGGCGCGCACGTCCGGGTAGCCCCGGGCCATCTTGCCGTGGTCGGCGAGCATGCGGCGGCGGTCCTCGTCCGGCAGCAGGTACCAGTCGTAGGAGCGGACGAACGGGTAGACGCTCACGTAGTTGCGGGGCGTCTCGTCGGCGAGGAACGCCGGGATGTGGGCGCGGTTGAACTCGGCAGGGCGGTGCAGCGCCATGTTCGACCACACCGGCTCGAGGGCGCGGCCCAGCCTGGTGCGGCGGAAGAGGTTGTACGCCTCCTGGAGCTGGTCGCTGGTCTCGGCGTGCCACCAGATCATGAGGTCGGCGTCGGCGCGCAGGCCGGACACGTCGTACGTGCCGCGGATCGTCACGTCCTTCGCGGCGAGCTGGTCGAACAGCTCCTGGACCTCTTCGGCGTAGCCGGCGCGGTCCTCGGGGAGCACGTCCTTCAGCTTGAAGACGGACCACAGCGTGTAGCGGATGACCTCGTTGAGGTCCTTGGCCAGCTTGCCCTTGTTCGGAATCCGGTCAGGGGCAGTGGTGGGGGCGTCGTCACTCATGACCCTATTCTCCCGCTCCGCCGTGCAGGCTCTGCACCGGGTGGGCGGTGAGCTCCTCCACACCCCGAAGATCGCCGCGGAGCTGGTCGACGGCCGCGTACGCGCTCGCGATGCAGGCCGGGATGCCGACGCCGTCGTACTGCGCGCCGCACACCGCGAGGCCGGGCAGGCGGGAGACGTGCTCGCGGATGCGGGCCACGCGCGCGTGGTGGCCGACGGGGTACTGGGGCAGGCCGTCGTCCCAGCGGGTGACACGGGTGGCGAGCGGGGTGGCGTCGAGCCCGGTGGCCTCCTTGAGGTCCTGCCGGGAGACCTCGACCAGCTCGGCGTCGTCGCGCCGGAGGATCTCCGTCTCGCCGTGCCGGCCGACCGAGGTGCGCAGCACGATCACGTCGGGGTCCTCGTCGGCGATCCAGCCCCACTTGTTCGAGGCGAAGGTGGACGCCTTGATCGTGCGGCCGTCGACCGGCGGGACGAGGAAGCCGCTGCCGTCGGGCAGCCGGGTCTCGGCGCGCCGGTAGGCGAGGGTGATCAGAGCCATGGAGGCGTACGCGATCGTGCGCAGCTCGGCGGCGGCCTGCGGGGACTCGGCGGCCAGCAGACGGGCGGCGGCGGGTGCGGGGAGCGCGAGGACCACGGCGTCCACGTGCAGGGTCCGCTCGCCGGCCGTGACGCGCCAGGTCCCGCCGGGCTCGCGGCGCAGCTCCGTCGCGGGTGTGCCGGTGGTGATCTCGCCGCCGCGCGCCCGTACGGCGTCGGCGACGGCGAGCGGCAGGGAGCCGATGCCGCCCGCGATGCCCATGAAGACGGGCCCGGTCTGCTGGTTCGCGGCGGCCTTGGCCTGGATCTCGCGGACGGCCTCGGTGAGTGAGGTGTGGGTCCGCGCGGCCTGGTAGAGCTGGGGGACGGCCGAGCGCAGGGAGATGCGGTAGGCGTCGCCCGCGTAGACCCCGCCGAGCAGGGGCTCGACGAGGCGGTCGACGACCTCGCGGCCGAGGCGCGCCGCCACGTACTCCCCCACCGCGACGTCGTCGCCGACCTCGGTGCGCGGCAGCTCGGCGTCCCGCTCGATGCGGGCCAGGCCCTCGTCGGACAGGACGCCCGCGAGGGCGGAGGCGGTGCCGGGGACGCCCATGACGTGGCCCTTGGGCATGGGGCGCAGGGCGCCGCGGGTCCAGATCGACGCCGTCGCGGTGGACGGGGGCTGGAGGCGGTCGGCGAGACCGACCTCGCGGGCCAGGCCCACCGCCTCGGGGCGGCGGGCGAGCATCGACTCGGCGCCGAGGTCGACGCGGACGCCGGCGATCTCGCCGGGCAGCAGCTTGCCGCCGACCCGGTCGGAGGCCTCCAGGACGGTCACGCGGGCGCCGCGGTCGAGCAGCCGGTGGGCTGCGGCCAGCCCGGCGATCCCGGCCCCGATGACGACGACGTGCTGTGTACCCGTTGCGCTCATGTTCCCCACTCTCTCAAACGGCACCGACAACGCCGGTGTCCGGGCCGAGTCCGGACCGTGACCGCATCGGAACCGCCGATCGCCGACGCCACACCCCGCTGCGGCGTCGAAGGAGCGTTGCAGTTGTCCATCACCCGGGGGTTCGACTCTGATGCGCTCACGACACTCCGTACGAGGGCCCGTTCCCGTCCTGGCCGGCCTGCTGCTGGCCGCCGCCGTCGCCCTCACCGGCTGCGGTGCCGCCGCCGACGCGGGCGGCGGCGCGAAGAGCGACACCGGCGCCGCCGGGCCCGCCGAGGCCACCGCCGGGCCGCAGGACGCCGCGGGTCCGGCGCAGGCCGCGGACAGCGCCGGCGGTGACGCCGGCAGCGCTGCGGGCGACGCCCGTAAGGCCACCGCGCCGCCGCGGCTCACCGCGGACCGGATCATCCGGACGGCCACGCTGACCGTGCAGGTCAAGGATGTGCCCAAGGCGCTGGACGGCGCGCGGGCCGCCGCGGAGGACGCCGGCGGTTACGTCGGCGACGAGACGACCACCCGGGACGAGGACGGCGGCGAGCAGACGCGCGTGGTGCTGCGGGTGCCCGTGGAGAAGTACGACACGGTGCTCGCCGCGCTCCAGGGCGCGGGCCGGCTGATGGCACGCGAGTCCAAGGCGCAGGACGTCACGGACCAGGTCGTCGACGTGGAGAGCCGGATCCGGTCGCAGCGGGCCAGCGTGGCGCGGGTGCGCGAACTGATGGACCGGGCGGCGAAGCTCAGCGACGTGGTGGAGCTGGAGGGCGAGCTGAGCCACCGCGAGGCCGACCTGGAGGCGCTGCTGGCCCGGCAGGCGTCGCTGAAGGACCGCACGAGCCTGGCGACGATCACGCTGTCGCTGCACGGGAAGCCGGTGCGGAAGGCCGACGGCGACGACGACTCGGCGGGCTTCGTGGACGCGCTGGCAGGCGGCTGGGGCGCGTTCGTGACGATGCTGCGCTGGATCGCGGTGGCGCTGGGCGCGGCACTGCCCTTCCTCGCGGTGGCGGCGCTGCTCCTGGCGGCGTGGCTGCGGCTGGTGCGGCCCCGGTTCAGGAGCCGCGGGCAGGACTGAAATGCCGTCCGCGTCTAGCGTGTTCGCATGACCATGACTGGTGCGGCACGGGGTGCGCGGGAACGACTGGTGGTGATCGGCGGCGACGCCGCGGGGATGTCCGCGGCGTCGCAGGGCCGTCGGCTCAAGGGGCCCGACGAGCTGGAGATCGTGGCGTTCGAACGCGGCCACTTCACCTCCTACTCGGCGTGCGGCATCCCGTACTGGGTCGGCGGTGACGTCGCCGAGCGGGACGAGCTGATCGCCCGCACCCCCGAGGAACACCGGGCGCGCGGCATCGATCTGCGCATGCGGACCGAGGTCGTGGAGATCGACGTGGCCGGGCAGCGGGTACGCGCGCGTGACGTGGACTCGGGGGCCGAGTCGTGGACGTCGTACGACAAGCTCGTGATCGCGACCGGGGCGCGGCCGATCCGGCCGCAGATGCCGGGGGTGGACGCGCCGGGGGTGCACGGCGTGCAGACCCTCGACGACGGGCAGGCGCTGCTCGACACGCTGGCACGCACGCGTGGGCGGCGCGCGGTGGTCGTCGGCGCCGGGTACATCGGCGTGGAGATGGCCGAGGCGCTGATCAACCGCGGGTACCAGGTGACCGTCGTCAACCGGGGCAGCGAGCCGATGTCGACGCTCGATGCGGACATGGGCGCTCTGGTGCACGAGGCGATGGTGGGCCTGGGCATCACCATGGTCGACGACACCGAGGTCACCAAGGTGCTCACCGGGGACGACGGCCGGGTGCGGGCGGTGGCCACGGAGACCGGCGAGTTCCCGGCGGACGTGGTGGTGCTCGGCATCGGCGTACGCCCCGAGACGGCGCTGGCGCGCGCGGCGGGCCTCCCGCTGGGCCGGCACGGCGGTCTGCTGACCGACCTGTCGATGCGCGTGCGCGGGCACGGGAACATCTGGGCCGGCGGCGACTGCGTCGAGGTGCTCGACCTGGTCTCCGGGCAGGAACGGCACATCGCGCTCGGCACCCACGCCAACAAGCACGGGCAGGTCATCGGCACCAACGTGGGCGGTGGCTACGCCACCTTCCCCGGTGTGGTCGGTACGGCGGTCAGCAAGGTGTGCGATCTGGAGATCGCACGGACCGGGCTGCGGGAGAAGGACGCCCGCAGGGTCGGCCTGCAGTTCGAGACGGTGACGATCGAGTCGACGAGCCGTGCGGGCTACTACCCGGGCGCCTCCCCCATGACGGTGAAGATGCTCGCCGAGCGCCGCACGGGCCGTCTGCTCGGGGTGCAGATCGTCGGCCGCGAGGGCGCCGCCAAACGGGTGGACATCGCGGCGGTGGCCCTCACGGCCGGTCTGACGGTGGAGCAGATGACGGCGCTGGACCTCGGCTACGCACCCCCCTTCTCCCCGGTGTGGGACCCGGTGCTGGTGGCGGCGCGCAAGGCGGCGGCGAAGGTGCGGTCCACCACGCCCTCCGGTTGATCCGCCCTCCAGCCGATCCCGCCCGCCACGCCCTCCAGCCGATCCCGCCCACGGGCCGCCGTCGCCGACCCCGCCCACCGGCGGTCGCCTCCGACCCGCCCGCAGGGCCTTCGCAGCCGGCCACGCCCGCCCTTACGGCCCCTACGCCGTCCCGCTGATCCTCGGCAGCGCCGACACCGCCGCGGTCGGCTGCTCCCCGGCCGGTTTCGCGTGCGCGGCGACCGGGCGGGAGCGCAGCCGGTGGCTCACCGCCTCGTCCAGGGTCACCGGCCGCTGCGCCTGGGCGGCCAGCCGCCCCGCCTCCTGGCCCAGCCGGGCGACGTCCTCCCACGGCAGCCGGAGCACCACGGCGAGTTCGGCCTCGCCGTCGGGCAGCGCGTGCATCGCGGGAGTCACTCGGTCGTTCATCTGCTGTCCCCTCGTCGGCCCCGCGGCGCGCCTTCCCCGCGCCGCGAGCGGTTGAGCAGACATACGCGCCACGGACCGCGCACGTTCACCGGTTCGCCCGCCGCTGCGCGGGCAGTAGTGTCTCGTGGTCATCCCCGTCCATGACGTGAACCCCGTGCGCAGCACCCCCTGGGTGACATACGCGCTGATCGCCGCCAACGTCCTCGTGTTCCTGTTCACGCCCGGCCTCGCCGGGTCCGTGGCGGGTGAGAGCAGCCAGGCACAGCTGTGCCACCTGCACGCGTTCCTGGATCACTGGGCGGCCGTGCCGCGCGAGCTGATCCACCACCAGATGCCGCACCTGGTGCCCACCGGGGACGTGGGCATCGGCCCGCACGGTCCGGGCTGCGTGATCGCTCCTGCGCACTACGACAAGTCGCCCGCGCTGAGCGTGTTCACGGCGATGTTCCTGCACGGCAGCTGGCTGCATCTGCTGGGCAACATGCTGTTCCTGCTGATCTTCGGCAACAACGTCGAGGACCGCATGGGGCACGTGCGCTTCGCGCTCTTCTACGTCGTCTGCGGCTACGCCGCCGGCTACGGCTTCGCCGTCCTCAACGCCGGTTCCGGCGACCCGCTGATCGGCGCGTCCGGGGCCATCGCGGGCGTGCTCGGCGCGTACCTGGTGCTGTATCCGAAGGCGCGGGTGTGGGTGCTCGTGCCGTTCCTGATCTTCCTGCCGCTGCGGCTGCCCGCCTGGCTGGTGCTGGGCTTCTGGTTCGTGCTCCAGGCGGTGTACTCCGCGGGCGAGGGCATCTCGGCGGCCGGCACCGTGGCGTACGCGGCGCACGTCGTCGGCTTCCTGGCGGGCATGCTCATCGCCCTGCCGCTGCGTCCGGGCACCCCACCACCGCCGGAGCCGCGCGGCCTGCTGTTCGGCAGGAACGCGCGGCCCCGTCAGACGTGGTGAGTGCCCGTCGGTCAGTGGGCGGTCTGCGTGTGGACGTACTCCACGAGCCGGGTCAGGGCGTCGGGATCGGTGGACGGCATGACGCCGTGGCCGAGGTTGAACACGTGGCCCTCCAGGGAGGCGGCCGAGTCCAGCACCTCGCGGGTCTTGGCCTCGACGGCGGCCCGCGAGGCGAACAGGACCGTCGGGTCGAGGTTGCCCTGGAGCGCCTTGCCGGGGCCGACGCGGCGGGCTGCCTCGTCGAGCGGGACGCGCCAGTCGACACCGACGACGTCCGCGCCGGCCTCGCCCATCAGGCCCAGCAGCTCACCGGTGCCGACACCGAAGTGGATACGCGGCACGCCGTAGGACTCGACGGCACGGAAGACCTTGGCGGAGGCGGGCAGCACCGAGCGGCGGTAGTCCACGGGGGCGAGGGCGCCGGCCCAGGAGTCGAAGAGCTGCACGGCGGAGGCGCCGGCCTCGATCTGCACCTTGAGGAAGGCGGACGTGACCTCCGCGAGCCGGTCCAGCAGGTCGGCCCACAGCTCGGGGTCGCCGTACATCATCGCCTTGGCGTTCTCGTACGTGCGCGACGGCCCGCCCTCGACGAGGTAGCTCGCCAGAGTGAACGGGGCGCCCGCGAAGCCGATCAGCGGGGTCGCGCCGAGCTCGGCCGTGAGCAGCCCGATGGCCTCGGTGACGTAGGGGACGTCCTCGGGGGTGAGGTCGCGCAGCTGCGCGAGGTCGGCGCGGGTGCGGATCGGGTGCTGCACCACCGGGCCGACGCCGGGCTTGATGTCCAGGTCGACGCCGATGGCCTTCAGGGGCACGACGATGTCGCTGAAGAAGATCGCGGCGTCCACACCGTGCCGGCGCACCGGCTGCAGGGTGATCTCGGTGACCAGGTCGGGCCGCATGCAGGAGTCGAGCATGCCGACGCCCTCGCGCACCTTGCGGTACTCCGGCAGGGAGCGCCCGGCCTGCCGCATGAACCACACCGGCGTGTGCGGCACGGGCTCGCGCCTGCACGCCCTCAGGAAGGCGCTGTCGTACGTCGCTGTCGGCTGCTTGCCCGAGGGGCTTCCGTTGGCACTCACGACGGCAAGTCTCGCACGGCGCACCAGGCCCGCCGCCCGCACCCGCCCGGCAACCGGGTCGGCCGACGGGGGGTGTCTTGCCCTGCGCGACGGCCCGCTTCCCCTTACTCTTCCCCGCATGGCTGCGGCTCAGGGACGACTGTCGGACGGCGCTGACGGAATGGACGACGCGAGGGACACGGGGGAGGCACGAGGGGGCACAGCGGTTCCGCTGCCCTTCCGGGCCGCCGTCGACGCGCTGCGCACCGCGCGGCTGCGCCCCCAGGTGGAGATCGAGCCGACCCCTGCCCCGCAGCGGCTCGCGCCGTACGCGTACGCGCTGGAGGCCGCGGTGGTCGACGACGAGCAGGACCTGGCCGACGGGCGGCTGGTGCTGCTGCACGATCCGGCCGGGCACGACGCCTGGCGGGGCACGTTCCGGCTGGTGACGCTGGTGCGCGCGGAACTGGAGCCGGAGATGGCCGCCGACCCGCTGCTGCCCGAGGTGTGCTGGTCGTGGCTGACCGGGGCGCTGACGGCGCGCGGACTGGCCTGCGGCGAGCCGAGCGGCACCGTCACGCGGGCGGGCTCCCACTACTTCGGGGGGCTGTCGGACCGCCCGCCGGCGTCGCAGATCGAGATCCGCGCGTCCTGGACGCCCCGGGAGGGGCTGGGCGGGGTGCCGGACACGGCGGCGCATCTGGCCGCCTGGTGCGATCTGCTGGCCCAGGTCGGGGGTCTGCCGCCGGCCGGTCCGGGCGACGCCTCGGTGGTCACGCTGCCGCAGCGGCGCGATCCGCAGTCGCGCTGAGTCCGCGCTTCCACGGCCGGTGACCCGGCCGCTCCCACGGTTTCACCCACGGAACGGGTTTGTGGCGGCGGCTTGACCGTCACTTTGTCGATACGGCCACTTTCAGTCACGAGCGCCACTCGAACGAACCGATTCGTTCACCGAACGATCGACCGCATGTCCGAATTGCACAGATTGTTACTCACTAAATCGTGATCTTTCTCTAAAGGGCCCGGGCTTCGCTGCCGAAGACGACTGTGACCTTGAAAGCCGTCCCGCCCCTCAGGAGGCCTGGTGTCCGTTCTCCTCGAGCAGCCCTCAAGCCTGGTCGCCTACCGCCCGAACAAGCCAACCGCCATGGTCGTCGTCGCCGATCCCCGCGTCCGCTCCACCGTCACCCGCCATCTGTGGGCGCTCGGTGTGCGCGACGTCATCGAGGCATCGTCCATCGCGGAGGCCCGTCCCCGCGTCGGCAACCCCAGAGACATCTGCGTCGCCGACGTCCATCTGCCGGACGGCTCCGGCCTCACCCTGCTGTCCGAGACCCGCGCCGCGGGCTGGCCCAACGGGCTCGCCCTGTCCGCCGCGGACGACATCGGCGCCGTGCGCAACGCCCTCGCGGGCGGAGTCAAGGGCTATGTCGTCACCGGCACCCGCACCGCCGTCGGGCTCCCCACCCGGCCCGGTGCCGCCCCCATCGGCGCGGCCGCCGCCCGCCTCCACCGCCGCCCCCCGGGTGCCCCGAGCCACCCGGGCGGCTACCGCGAGCTGTCCGGCCGCGAGGTGGAGGTACTGCGGCTGGTGGCGGAGGGCCAGTCGAACAAGGCCATCGGCGTGTCCATGGGCCTGTCCGCACTGACCGTCAAGAGCCACCTCGCCCGCATCGCCCGCAAGCTGGGCACCGGCGACCGCGCCGGGATGGTCGCCGTGGCCCTGCGCACCGGCATCATCCACTGACCCGCAACGCCACCGACCCCGCGATCACCGACCCCGCACCCACCGAACCGATCATGCACCGCTCCCGCCGCACCGATCGCCCACTGCCCGCCGTACCGATCGTTCACTGGCGTGAACGGGATCGCCCGCCGCTCCCGGACCCGTCACCAGGGGATCGTGAACCCGGCATGACAGCCGACTGACCGGTTTACGACCCTTCGGCACCCGTCGACGGAACGTTCCGTCGACGGGCGCCGTCCACACATGGATACCCTTGACAGGTGACCGACGCCCACGACACCGCAGCAGACACTTCACTGCGAACCACCGGAGGCGCCCCTCCGGACGACGGCGGATCTTCTGCTACGGAGGCGCCGATCCCGTTGCTGGAGCCCCGCGAGGGCATTCCGCCCGTCGTCGCGGACCAGGCGGCGCTCGCCGAGGTGGTCGCGGCCTTCGCGGCCGGCTCCGGACCCGTCGCCGTCGACGCCGAGCGCGCCTCCGGCTACCGCTACGGCCAGCGCGCCTACCTGGTCCAGCTGCGCCGCGAGGGCGCGGGGACGGCCCTGATCGACCCCGTGGCCTGCGGCGACCTGTCGGATCTCGGCGAGGTGCTGGCCGACACGGAGTGGGTGCTGCACGCCGCCACCCAGGACCTGCCCTGCCTGCGCGAGATAGGCATGGTGCCGGAGCGGCTGTTCGACACCGAGCTCGCCGGCCGGCTCGCCGGTTTCCCGCGCGTCGGCCTCGGCGCGATGGTCGAGAACGTCCTCGGCTTCAGCCTGGAGAAGGGCCACTCCGCCGTCGACTGGTCCACCCGCCCGCTGCCCGAGCCGTGGCTGCGCTACGCCGCCCTCGACGTCGAGCTGCTGGTCGACCTGCGCGACGCGCTGGAGAAGGAGCTGGAACGCCAGGGCAAGCTGGAGTGGGCCCGCCAGGAGTTCGACGCGATCGCCTCCGCCCCACCGGCCGAGCCGCGCAAGGACCCGTGGCGGCGCACGTCCGGCATGCACAAGGTCCGCCGCCGCCGGCAGCTGGCCGTGGTGCGCGAGCTGTGGCAGATGCGGGACCGGATCGCACAGCGCCGGGACGTCTCGCCCGGCAAGGTGCTGTCCGACGCGGCCATCGTCGAGGCGGCCCTGGCGCTGCCGTCCAACGTGCACGCGCTCGCCGCGCTCGGCGGGTTCGGGCACCGGGTGGGGCGGCGCCAGCTCGAGCAGTGGCAGGCGGCCGTCGACCGGGCGAAGGCCCTGCCGGAGGCGGAGCTGCCGCAGCAGGGGCAGCCGGTGACCGGGCCGCCGCCGCCGCGGGCGTGGGCGGAGAAGGACCCGGCGGCCGCGGCGCGGCTGTCCGCCGCGAAGGCCGGGGTCTCGGCGCTGGCCGAGCGGCTGAATCTGCCCCAGGAGAATCTGATCACTCCGGATACGGTGCGGCGGGTCTGCTGGGAGCCGCCGAAGGCCGTGTCCGCGGATGCCGTGGCCGCGGCGCTGGCCGGGTACGGGGCTCGGGCGTGGCAGGTGGAGCTGGTGACGCCGGTTCTGGTGGAGGCGTTGTCGGCGTAGCCGCCGAGGTTTCGGTCGTCTCGCGGCCGCGGGTGCGCTGTGGCTGGTCGCGCAGCTCCCCGCGCCCCTTGCCGGGCGTGTTCCTGCCCGGCACTGCGAAATGTGCCGTCCGGATCCGGCCAAGGTCGCCGGACCCGACCGCCGCCGTCGGTGTGACCTTCGCCGCTCCCGTCGTGGGGACTGGGCAGCTACGTTACTCATAAGTAGCATGGGGCTGAGCGCGCGCTCAGTGCATGCGTGCCGCAGCAGTGCCACCCCGCACCCTGGAGGAGAGCCATCGTGCCTCGTACCGTCAGGGACGTCGTCTTCGTCGACGGCGTCCGCACCCCGTTCGGCAAGGCGGGCCCGAAGGGCATCTACCACGAGACCCGGGCCGACGACCTCGTCGTGAAGGCGATCCGGGAGCTGCTGCGCCGCAACCCCGGCCTGGACCCGGCCCAGATCGACGAGGTCGCCATCGCCGCGACCACGCAGATCGGTGACCAGGGCCTGACCATCGGCCGCACGGCCGGCATCCTCGCGGGTCTGCCGCAGTCCGTCCCCGGTTACTCCATCGACCGCATGTGCGCCGGTGCCCTGACGGCCGTCACCTCGGTCGCCGGCTCCGTCGCCTTCGGCGCGTACGACGTCGCCATCGCCGGCGGTGTCGAGCACATGGGCCGTCACCCGATGGGCGAGGGCGTGGACCCCAACCCGCGCTTCGTGAGCGAGAAGCTGGTCGACGAGTCCGCCCTGTTCATGGGCATGACCGCGGAGAACCTGCACGACCGCTACCCGTCGATCACCAAGCTGCGCGCCGACGAGTACGCGGTGCGTTCGCAGGAGAAGGCCGCCAAGGCATACGCCAACGGCAAGATCCAGGCCGACCTGGTGCCGATCTCGGTGCGCCGGACCAGCCCCGAGGCCGGCGAGACCGGCTGGGGCCTGGTCACCGCCGACGAGCCGATGCGCCCGGGCACCACGCTGGAGAACCTCCAGGGCCTCAAGACGCCGTTCCGTGTGCACGGCCGGGTCACCGCGGGCAACGCGGCCGGTCTGAACGACGGTGCCACCGCGTCGGTCATCGCGAGCGAGGACTTCGCCCGCGAGCACGGCCTGCCGGTCAAGATGCGCCTGGTCTCCTACGCCTTCGCGGGCGTGGAGCCGGAGGTCATGGGCTACGGCCCGATCCCGGCCACCGAGAAGGCCCTCGCCAAGGCGGGCCTGTCGATCTCGGACATCGGCCTGTTCGAGATCAACGAGGCCTTCGCCGTACAGGTGCTGGCCTTCCTCGAGCACTACGGCATCGCCGACGACGACTCGCGCGTCAACCAGTACGGCGGCGCGATCGCGTTCGGCCACCCGCTGGCCTCCTCCGGCGTCCGCCTGATGACGCAGCTGGCCCGCCAGTTCGAGGAGCAGCCGCACGTCCGCTACGGCCTGACCACCATGTGCGTCGGCTTCGGCATGGGCGCGACGGTCATCTGGGAGAACCCGCACTTCGACGGAGGCGACAAGTGAGCACCACCGCTGAACTCCTGAAGGGCGCGGCCGAGCTGTTCCCGGACGAGGTCGTCACGCAGGCGCACGTACGCCACTTCGACCTGCCGCTGGGTGCGGGCCGCTTCGCCCTGATCACCCTGGACAACGGCCACGACCACACCAAGCCGACCACCTTCGGCCCCCAGTCGCTGGCGAACCTGAACACCGCCATCGACCAGGTCGAGAAGGAGGCGGCCGAGGGCGCGATCGTCGGCGTCGGCATCACCGGCAAGCCGTTCATCTTCGCCGTCGGCGCCGACCTCAAGGGCGTCGAGCTGCTGAAGGAGTGGGACCACGCCTACGCCATCGGCAAGGGCGGCCACGACGTCTTCAAGCGGCTCTCGGGCCTCGCGGTCCCGACCTTCGCGTACTACAACGGCGCGGCCATGGGCGGCGGCGTCGAGGTCGGCCTGCACTGCAGCTACCGCACGGTGTCCGCGGCGCTGCCGGCGTTCTCCCTGCCCGAGGTCTTCCTCGGCCTGGTGCCCGGCTGGGGCGGCTGCACGCTGCTGCCGAACCTGATCGGCGCCGACAAGGCCGTGACGGTGATCATCGAGAACAGCCTCAACCAGAACAAGCAGCTCAAGGGCCGGCAGGTCTACGAGCTGGGCATCGCCGACGCGCTGTTCGAGGGCGCGGACTTCCTGGAGCAGTCGCTGATCTGGACGGCGTCCGTCCTCAAGGGCGAGATCGTCGTCGAGCGCCCGGCCATCGACCGCGGTGAGGGCTGGGACCAGGCCGTCGCCAAGGGCCGGTTCATCGCCGACTCCAAGGTGCACGGCGCGGCCCCGGCCGCCTACCGCGCCCTGGACATCATCGCCGCCGCCAAGAACGGCGACCTGCAGCAGGGCTACGACGCCGAGGACAAGGCGCTCGCCGACCTCATCATGGGCGGCGAACTGCGCTCCGGCATCTACGCCTTCAACCTGGTGCAGAAGCGCGGCAAGCGCCCGGCCGGCGCGCCGGACAAGTCGCTGGCCCGCCCGGTGACGAAGGTCGGCGTGGTGGGCGCGGGTCTGATGGCCTCGCAGCTCGCCCTGCTCTTCCTGCGCCGCCTGGAGGTGCCGGTCGTGCTGACCGACATCGACCAGGAGCGCGTCGACAAGGGTGTGGGCTACGTCCACGCCGAGATCGACAAGCTGCTCGGCAAGGGCCGGATCAACCAGGACAAGGCCAACCGTCTCAAGGCGCTGGTGACCGGCGTCCTGGACAAGGCCGAGGGCTTCGCGGACGCGGACTTCATCATCGAGGCCGTGTTCGAGGAGATGGGCGTCAAGCAGAAGGTGTTCGCGGAGGTCGAGGCGGTCGCCCCGGCGCACGCGATCCTCGCGACCAACACCTCCTCGCTGTCGGTGTCGGAGATGGCGTCGAAGCTGAAGAACCCCGAGCGGGTCGTCGGCTTCCACTTCTTCAACCCGGTCGCGATCCTGCCGCTGCTGGAGATCGTGCGCGGCGAGCAGACGGACGACGCCTCGCTGGCCACGGCCTTCGCCGTCGCCAAGAAGCTGAAGAAGACCGCGGTCCTCACCAAGGACGCCCCGGCGTTCGTCGTGAACCGCATCCTGACCCGCTTCATGGGCGAGATCCAGAACGTCATCGACGAGGGCACCCCGGTCGAGGTCGCCGAGAAGGCGATCGAGCCGCTCGGCCTGCCGATGTCCCCGCTGGTCCTGCTGGAGCTGGTGGGCCCGGCGATCGGCCTGCACGTCTCCGAGACGCTGCACGGCGCCTTCCCGGACCGCTTCAAGGTCTCCCCGAACCTCAAGGCGGTCGTCGAGGCGGGCAAGCGCGGCTTCTACGTCTACGACAGCGGCAAGCCCGAGCTGGACCCGGAGGTCGCCGCGCTGCTGAAGCAGGGCGACACCGTCCTGACGGAGGAGCAGGTCCGCGCCCGCGTCCTGGACGCGGTGGCGCAGGAGATCGGCCTGATGCTCGAAGAGGGCGTCGTCGCCGAGGCCCAGGACATCGACCTGTGCCTGATCACCGGCGCCGGCTGGCCCTTCCACCTGGGCGGCATCACGCCGTACCTGGACCGCGAGGGCGTCTCGGAGCGCGTGAACGGCAAGAAGTTCCTGGCTCCGGGCGTGGCGTCGGTCCCGGCGTGACACCCGAATGAGAAGGGGCCCCCGCGGTAAGCGGGGGCCCCTCCCTTTTTCGTGGCCGCGGCGCGGTCAGGACTTCGGGACGATCACCACGGCGTCGGCGAGCTTCCGCTCGACCGGGACAGTGCCCCAGTCGTCCATGGGCTTGTTCATCAGCGAGCCGCCGACGACCATGGTGGCGTCACCGGCGCTGCCCGGCCCGACCGCCTCCGTGGCGCCGGGCCATTTTCTCGTGTGCTTCATCTCGTCCCCGGTGCGGTCCGGCGCGGCCGGTGCCGTGATCGCGCCGCAGGCCGCCTTCAGGGTGGCTTGGACCACTGCTGACGGACGCTCAGTAACCGGGCGAGCCGGCCCCGGAAGACACTCCCACGGTGCTGAAGGGGATGCGGCTGATCGAGGACTCGACGCCCGCGGCGTCCACGCCGAAGACGTCGACGACATGCGTACCGGTGCTCCAGGCCCAGCCGCTGTCCCACGACCACATGCCGTCCGGGCCCACGGCAGCCGCACCGAGCAGGACGCCGCTCTCCCGGAACCCCACCTGTACCGCACCCGGCGCGGAGCCGGCGAAGAGGACCCGGGCGTCCATCAGCTGCTCATGCGCCATGGGGGCGAACACCATGGGTGCGCCTCCCCCTTCCGGAGCGGTTATCGGTGCCATCGCCAGGACGCCGCCCATGGGGTGCGCCGCGGGCCCGGCCGGCACGGCGCCGTGCACCGGGCCGTCGACGGCCGTGAACTGCACCTCGGTCCGCTGCGACTGGTAGCCCACCCGGTCGATCCCGTACACCTTCACCGGGTGCTGCCCCTTGCTCCAGGCCCTGCCCAGCTCCCAGGACCAGGTGCCGTCGGGGGCCACGTCCGCCTGCCCCAGATACCTGCCGTGCTCCCAGATGCTCACGCGCACGGCGCCGGGAGCGAGTCCGCTGAACCGTACGGCGCTCCTCGCCACCTCGGAGCGCGCAGCCGGCTCGGTCACGACGGGCGGGGGGAATTCGGCCCCCCTGACCACGGCGGTGGCCTTGAGATACGAACCTATGGGGGTCCGATCGCGGTCCGGTTCCTCATAGCCGTTGCGGACATGTCCCAGTCGGGGCGGCAGTCCGTCGACCAGGAGATTGAGCAGGCCCAGCAGCGCGGGCACATTGCGCCGGGTGACCTGGGTGTGGTCGGTGATGAACGGCGACTCGCTGTAGATGAAGTTGAAGTTGTCGTAGCCGTGGAACAGGTCAAGGAAGGGCTCGACCTGCTCGGTGTACTGCTCGTCCTGCGGCGAGGACAGCAGGTAGATGTTCGCCGTGCGGTTGACCTGCGAGCGCACCAGGTCGGGCAGGATCGCGTCCACGATCCGCACGTTCTCCTCCGGCACCGTCTCGCCCAGCATGAACCGGGCCACCTTCGGATGAACCCGCTGCACGTACGACCCGACCAGGAACTGCGGCACGATCGACACGATGTTGCGGAAGCCGTAGCGCAGGCCGAAGTACAGCGCCGCGCTGCCGCCCTTCGAGCCGCCCCACAAGGTGACGTCGTCGGGCGTCAGCTCCAGGGCGGTCATCACGTTGAAGATCAGCGCGGCCACGGACTGCTCCAGCGAGAAGTCCATTTCCTTGCACAGGTAGTAGCTGTTCATCCCGTCGAACCGGTCACGGACCCACAGGATGTTGGCGCGCACGTTGTCGAGAACGCCGTTCGACCATCCGTAGTCCTGCGGGGCCGAGAAGTTGGCGAACACCACGACCAGATGCCGGTTTCCGCCCTTGGCGTGGGTGAACCTGTACGGGACGGGGAAGGCTCCCGAGGCCTCGATCCCCGTGAGCAGCTGCCGCCCGTTCGCGGGTGCTGTGGACATGTGCGGTATCACTCTCTGCTGTGCGTCGGAAACGGGCGATGGCGCAACCACGCGCTCAGTAGGCGGGTGCGCTCGAGCCGACCGGGGCGTTCATGACGGTGAAGGGCACGATCGCCGCCGGGGACTCGGCGCCCGTCTCGTCCACTGCGAACACTTCGACCGTGTAGAGGCCGTGCGGCCATGTCCGTCCGGCGTCCCAGACCCAGCCGCCGTCCGGGCCGACGGGGCTCGCCCCGAGCAGCGCGCCGTTGAGCCGGAATCCCACCTGGGCCGCCCCGGGGGCCACGCCGGCGAAACCGACCGCGTCACCCCGCACCTGGTCGTGCGCACGCGGCGTCCGCACCAGCGGTGCCAGCGCCGACCCGTGGCCGCTCGGTGCGGGCATCACGTCCTCCGAGACGGTGAACTGCACGTCGGTGCGCTCGGACTGGTAGCCGCTGGCGTCGACGGCGAAGAGCCGCACCCGGTGCTCGCCCGTGCCCCACCGCTGATCCCGTTCCCAGGCCCAGGCACCGTCTGCGCCGACCGGAGCGGAGGCCAGGTACTTGCCGTTCTCCCAGATGCTGACGCGGACCGCGCCGGGCGCCCAACCCGTCAAACGCACGGCGCCCGCGGGCAGCAGGTCGTGGGCGGCGGGGGCCGTGACGACCGGCGCGGCGAACGAACTCTGCACCACGGACGTGGACTTGAGGAAGATCTCGATACCCGTCCGGTCGGCCTCGGGCTGTTCGTACCCGTGGCCGGTGACGCCCAGGCGGGGAGCGATCCCCTCGACGAGCAGATAGGCGATCCCCAGCAGCGGCGGCGTGTTGCGCTGGGTCACCTTGCCGTGGCCGGTGATGAAGGGTGACTCGCTGAAGAGGAAGTTGAAGTTGGGGTAGCGCTCCAACAGTCCCAGGAACGGTTCGACCTGGGTGCTGTACTGCTCGTCCTGCGGTGAGGACACCAGGTAGAGATGGGCGTCCGGGTTCGCCCCGGCGGCGAGCAGGTCGGGCAGGATCGCATCCAGGGCGGCGACGTTGTCGTCCGGCATGGTGTCGCCCAGCATGTGCCGGCCGACATCCGGGTAGACCTCGCGCACGAAGCTCCCGATGCGCAGCTGCGGGACGCTGGCGACGATGTTGCGGAAGCCGTACCGCAAACCGAAGTACAGGGCCGCACTGCCGCCCTTGGAGCTGCCCCACAGGGTGACGTCCTGCGGGGTCAGCCCGAGCGACGTCATCACCCGTGAGATGAGCCCGATCACGGACCGCTCGACACCGAAGTCCATCTCGTGGCACAGGTAATAGGTGTTCTGGCCCTCGAATCGGTCGCGTATCCAGAGGATGTTCGCCCGCAGGCTGTCGAACACACCCGTGGCCCAGCCGTAGTCGTCGGGGGCGTAGATGTTGGCGAAGACGACCACGAGGTGCCGGTTGCCGTTGCGCGCGTGGGCGAACCGGTACTCGACGGGACGACCGCCGGAGGTGTCGATCCCCTTGATCGCCTGGCGTGCAGGTCCTGTTGACATCTACGCTTACACTCCCCAACGGGTTGATACACCAGGCCTGTGGCGCTTTCGCAGCAGGTCGGCCATCATGTCCTGATGTTTCCGACCGTCCTGCGGGCCGTGTCCCGGCGCCCCGGACGACGCGGTCGGCGCATCCTCGCCGCGCTGGCGGTACTGCTGGGACTCGCCACCGCCGCGGCCCTGCTGCAGACCGCCGGCCCCACCCCCTCCGCCGCGTCGGGCGGCAGCCTCACGGTCGCGACCTGGAACATGTGCGGGGTACGGCAGTGGGGCTGCGCCGGCACCGGCAGCCGTCAGGCCAAGAAGGCCCAGGTGGAACTGCTCGTCCACGCCGGCGGGGCGCAGGTGGTCTTCCTGCAGGAGGCCTGCGCCGCCGACGTGGAGGCGGTGCGCGCAGAACTCGGCGACAGGTGGCACACGGCCTTCCACTCCTACGCCTGGGGTGACCGGTCCGGCCGCGTCAGCACCGTACGGTGCGCCGAGCCGGACCAGGGCGCTGCCGGGTTGGCCATCCTCTCGGCGTTCCCGCTCTCCGCCGTCGGCACCGTCCCGGCTCAGCAGCCTTCCGTGGGCCTGCGGCGCGGCATCCTGTGCGCCTCGCTCACCGCGCGGGCCGTCCGGCTGTGCACCGCACATCTCAGCCCGGCGGGCAGCGATCGCGCCCACCCCCGCTGGGAGCTGCGCGACGACCAGCTGAAAGCCCTGGTGACCGCGGTGCCCCAGCGGCGCACGGTCTACGGCGGTGACCTGAACGTCCGTCCGCCGGGCTCCGGCAACCCGTCCACGTGGGTGTGGCCGCCCGGTCCCTACACCGTGCACCGGGAGTGCGACCAGGCCTCCCCCACCGCGCGGTCGGGGCGGGCGACGCATCGCTCCGGGCACAAGCTCGACTACCTGTTCACCGGATTTCCCCGGACCCGGTGCCAGGTGTACGACACCAGCGCCTCGGACCACTCCGCGCTCCTCGTCGAGGTGCGCACCGCCTGAGATCTCGCCCGGGTGACCGCTGCGTGGCCACCAGCCCGTGGAACCGGTCGTGGACGTCACACGATCACGCCCTCGACGGCCCTGCCGTCGTACGACCGCGTCGGGGGGTGGTGCTCGCCGGGCCCTTCGAGACCGGTCAGCTCCTGGAATCCGGCCGGCATCGGCTGCCGACGTGCCTGCTGCGGCGGTGCGGGTATGCGCACCGCCGCCTCGCCCCGGCTGGGCTGGCCCGGCAGCACGTCCATCAGCCGGTGGCGGTCCTCCCCGTGGCCTGGTTCTTCCCCGTAGCCGGGCGCGGGCGATCGCTGCGGGGAGAACCACTGCGGAGTGGTCCGGGCAAGCGGCGTCACCGGACGGCCGACGTGCCGGGTGCCGACGGTTCCGACAGCCGGAGCCTGGGCGCCCTCGGGGGCGAGGTCACCGCCGGCGACCAGCATCCGGTCGGCGAGCCGTGCCGAGGCGTAGCCGTCGTCCAGGTCGCAGAACTCGCGCTGGAACCAGGCGTAGCGCTCGGCGTAGGTCTGCTGGATACGGTCGACCTCACGGATGGCGGTCACCAGTTCCTGCGAGGTGTACACCAGGGGGCCGGGAGCGCTTTCCGCGAAGTCGAAGTAGAAGCCGCGCAGGGTGTCGCGGTAGTGATCCAGGTCGTAGGTGAAGAAGAGGATGGGTCGCCCGGTGTTGACGTAGTCGAACATCAGCGACGAGTAGTCCGTGATCATCACGTCGGTGATCAGGGACAGATCGGCCATGTCCGGGTAGTCGGAGACGTCGAAGACGAATCCGTCACCGGCGCCCGGCACCGGGTCGACCACGTTGGGGTGCCGGCGCACCAGCAGCACGTGGTCGGCTCCCAGGCGGGCGCGCGCGTCGTCCAGGTCGATACGGAAGTCGAGCTTGTACTTGCCGGGGGCGTAGAACTGGTCGTCGCGCCAGGTGGGCGCGTACATCACGACGCGCTTGCCCTCCGGCAGGCCGATGCGCCGCCGGATGGCCTCTTCCCGCTCGGCCGTTCCGGGCCGGCGCAGGATGTCGTTGCGGGGGTAACCGGACTCCACCATCTCACCCGGGAAGCCGAAGGCGCGTCGCAGGATCGGCGTGGAGAAGCTGTTGGGCGAGACCAGCATGTCCCAGTTCTGCACCTCCTTCTCGACCCGTTCCAGGTAGCGCTGGTCCGCGAAGTGGATCGCCTCGATGTCGTGGCCGATCTTCTTCAGCGGCGTGCCGTGCCACGTCTGTACGACGATCTGGCCCTCCCGCTTCTGGAACCAGTCGGGCAGGTGGTTGTTGGCGACGACGTACCGGCTGGTGGCGAGGGCGTCGTACCACTCCGGGGACCACATGCGCACCGGCTTGGCCGTGGGCGGCACCTGGACCTGGTCGTCGCGCACCACCCACAGGTGTTCGAGGTCGGCGCCGCGCCGTACCAGTTCCTCGTGCAGGGCCCGCGGGCTGTCGGAGTACTGGGTGCCCTTGAAGGCGTCGAAGAGCACGGCGGGGCGCACCTTCTGGCGCCGGGCCGCCGGGTACGCCTTGGTGCGCAGCGTCTTCTGCCGGTAGGGACCGCGGGCGTGGTCGGGCATGGCCGAGTGGACCAGCAGGGAGAGCCGGTCCCAGGCTTCCGCCTGGAGTTCGTAAAGGCGGTCGTCGCGCCCGTACTCCTGGGGGAAGGCGGCGATGACGTCCTGGTCGAGCTTGACCATCAGATCGTCGAGACGGTCCTCGCGTGCGACCGCCGAGAGGTCCTGGCGGCGCAGGAAGAAGTCCCAGCGGCCGGCGGCGAGCGGGATGTCCCCGGCGAGCGTCCGCATGGCCGCGGGGGCCAGCACGCCGTGGAACCGGTTGCCGTCCCAGGTGAGCCGCACGGCGCGTTCCGCGCCGTGCGCACGTGAGCGCACCACCAGGTGTGCGGCCCGGTACTGCTCCGGGGTGAGACAGTCGGCCGCCCGGTACCGTCCGTGGACCTCCAGCGAGCCGTCCTCCCGCCAGCTCACCTGTGTCGCCGTCGGCAGGGTCGCGCGCTCGAAGACCACCAGGTAGCCGGAGCCGTTGCGGTGGACCACGACTTCCCGGTCGCCCTGGCGGGTCTGGAGCGCCGCGGGCACCCGGTAGTACCCGTCCGGGGTGTCTTCCGCCACGACCGGATAGATGGCCGCCTTGCGGCCCTCGACATGGAAGGTGGTCTTCCAGCCGTTGCTGCCCATGTTCCAGGACTGCGGTATCTCCACCCCGTCCTGGGCCGTCGCCCGGAACTTGGGGACGAGCACCCGCACGGGGACCTTCGCCGTGAAGGTGCACCACCCCTCGCCGCCGGGCCTGAAGTGGACGCGGGCGTCATGACGCCCGGCACCGACCATGCTGGTGACCCGGAGCTTGCCCCACTCAGGCACCTTGGGGCCGAGGTACACACCGCGCACCTCAAGGTGGTCGCCGACGAGGCGGTGACCGGTGATCCTGCAGCGCACGATCTCCACGCGCAGCTTGAGGGATCCCTGGAGGAAGACGGGGAGGATGCGGGTGTTCTTGTCGACGTACCGGTACGGCGGGTTGGCGGCGCTCCCGGCGCTCCCGCGGCCGATGCCCTTGTAGCGGAACAGCCCGCGGCTGAGGACGCCCGCCGCGACGTCCCAGGTGCCCTCGGCCCACTGCCCCTTCTTCTTCAGCCTGGTCGTGTCGATCCGGACCTCGAAGCCGGCCCAGTCGTAGCAGTAGCGGCTCTGGTTCGAGTGCTCCGTGGCCTGCGGCGCGTAGGTGGTCTTCGCCGGCATGACCACCATCCGCCCCTGCTTCTTGTTCCGCAGGGCGAGCGCCTTGACCGACATGTGCCGCTTGTGCACGTTGATGAACCGCACGTAGGCGGTTCCGGTGAGCGTCAGCAGGTCCGAGTCGGCGTTCCAGCGGGCCCCGGTCAAAGAGCCGTGCAGGGAGAGTTCCTTGTCCAGGCGGTAGGCCTTCTTATCGAGGCCGACCTCCCGGTCGCCGAGGTAGGGGTAGTTGAGGTAGCGGCGGAAGCGTCGCTGGACGGGTATGGGTCCGCCGCGGCGCTCGAACTCGATGACGTCGATGAGCTCCGGCAGCCGGCCCTCACGCACCAGAAGCCACTTGACCCGGGCCTCGGCGGGCAGTTCGTCGATGATGCTGACGTCGGCCTCGTCGAGGAAGAGGTTGGACCACTGCATGAAGGCCCGCTGGTACTCCTCGTCGGCGTCGGGCAGCACCTTCAGATGCTGCATCAGGTCCGACTTCAGGCAGGCGAGGTCGTACTTGCGCTTGGCATCCTGGTACTGGCGCGAACGGTGCTCGGCGAGGAAGCGGCTGACGGTCTGGACGGCGACGACGCGGTCATGGAGGTTGGACAGTTCGGTGTACCGCTGGGTGATGGAGGGGGCGGCACCACCCTCCCGGCGGCGCCAGTAATAGATCACGTCGGTGATGACGTCGACCTTGGCCGCGCGGAAGTGCGCGTACATGTTGACCCAGGAGTCCTCGTACATGACTCCCTCGGGGAACTGGATGAAGTTCCGGTCCCAGAAGGGCCGCCGGAACATCTTGTTCCACACGGTGCGGTCGTAGATCAGTGCGTCGAACCTGGTGATGTGGGTACCGCGCCGGTTCTTCTGCATCGGACCCTTGTGCAGCGGTGACTGCCACTTCTTCTCGGAGTTCATCATCTGCACGTTGCCGGAGACGAAGTCCGCGTCGGACTCCTCCAGGGTTCGTATCAGAAGCTCATAGGCGTATTCGGGGATGACGTCGTCGCCGTCGATGAAGGCGAGGAACTCGCCCCTCGGATGCAGCGAGCGCAGACCGGTGTTGCGGGCGTGGCCGGGACCGTGCGCGTGCTGGCGGATGAGCTTGAAGCGGGGGTCGGCGGCACAGTAGTCGGCCGCGATGCGGATCGATCCGTCGGTGGACCCGTCGTCCACGAGGATCACCTCGAAGTCCCCGAAGGACTGGCGAGCGATCGACTCCAGGCACTCGGCGAGATACGCCTCGACGTTCTGGAAGGGAACGACAACACTCAGACGCGGCTGAACCGCCAACTTCAACTCCTGCCCAAATCCCCCCCACGGGGACGCCAACCGGTACCCATGCGGACGCCTGCCCCCGCACTGCGGCGCGCCCTCGCGGCCTCCCGGCCAGTACGGCAGAACCGCCGCTGCGACCTGGGCAAATCCCCCTCTACCAAGATTCACAGCTTCGCTACATCTTATGTCACACTTACGAGTGGTCAAGAACTATTAATGCGGGGTTCATTCGCATCTCGCTATACGGTCACCCACCCCCCAAGACGCGGCGACCCCTTGCCTATAGTTCTGTCACCGCTTGACAGATCAGTGGGCCGGCCTCCCCCACCCGGGCCCGAACCCTCCGCCGCGGCGGAGCCCGTGAGGAGAGGAACCCAAGGCGATGACGCACAGCGCCACCAGCGAGTCCAGGCGTGCCCGCCGGTCCCCGGCGAACGGCGGTCGGCGTCGGCAACAGGGCGGCAAGCGGCGCTGGGGCCGCATCGTGTTGCTGTCCCTCGTCGTCGTCCTGCTGGCCGCAGGCGGTACCGGTTACTGGCTCTACCGGGACCTCGACGGGAACATCAAGGGCGTCGACATCGACAAGGCGATCGGTGACGACCGACCCGCCAAACTGCCCACCTCCGGACAGAACATCCTGATCCTGGGCTCCGACTCACGCGCCGGCGCGAACGCCTCTCTCGGTACGGGCAACGTGGCCGGGGCCCGTTCCGACACCGCGCTGGTGATGCACATACCGCAGGGCCGCACGCGAGCCGTCGCCGTGAGCATCCCGCGCGACACCCTCGTCACCCGGCCCGCGTGCACGAAGACGGACGGCACCGAGGTGGCCTCCGCGAAGCGTGTGATGTTCAACTCCATCTATTCGCTGGCGGGTCCGGCCTGCGTCGTCAAGACGGTGGAATCCCTCTCCGGGGTCCGCATGGACCACTACGTCGAGATCGACTTCGCCGGCTTCAAGGGCCTGGTGGACGCCATCGGCGGTGTGACCGTCACCGTCGACCAGGACATTCACGACTCCTCCAGCGGCCTGAACCTGACCGCGGGCACCCATCGGCTGGACGGGACGCAGTCGTTGCAGTTCGTCCGCACCCGGCACGGCATCGGCGACGGCAGCGACCTGGGGCGTATCGGTCTCCAGCAGCAGTTCATGCTGGCCCTGCTGTCCGAGATCAAGAAGCAGGACCTGCTCGGCAGCCCCACCAAGACGTACAAGATCGCGAACGAACTCACCGCGGCGCTCACCACCGACTCCGACCTGGCCTCGCTCACCAAGCTGGCGGAGTTCGGCCGCAGCATGAACGGCGTCGACCCGGCCGACATGGAGACGATCATGCTGCCGGTCGCGTACGACAAGGTCGACCCGAACCGGGTGGTGGCCGCTGAGCCGCAGGCGTCGCAGCTCTGGAAGGCGATCCGCACCGACGACGACATTCCCGAGAGCGCGAAGAAGTCGCCCGCGAAGGGCGGTTGAGCCCTGTCCCCAGGTGCGGGCTCAGCGCTCCCCGCTGCGGGCCCGGCGAATCACAGCCGGCGCCATCGGGTGAGGCTGAGCCCCGTCCCCTCCTCCTGGCGGGCCACCTTCGGTACACCGTCGGTGCCGATCAGCGCCATCACCACGCGCCCGCGGCCGTCGCGGGCCAGGGCGGGCGCGCCCTCGCACGACTCTCCCAGCGCGTACCACCAGAACCCGCCGGCCTCGTTCTCCGTGGCGCCGATGCCGAACACGGCGGAGCCGTCCCGGTCCCGATAGGCGAGAACGACCCAGTCGTGACCATCCAGTCGGGTGCGCAGGGTGGCGTAGGGCCGCTGGGCCGAGGACGCGCCGAGCGCGGTCGGCCAGTGACCGATCCGCCAGGCCGCGGCGGCGCCGTTGTCGGCGTCCGTCCAGAAGAACGTGGCGCGGTCCGGTCCGGTCTCCAAGGCGGCGACCGTGCCCGGCGCGGGGCGCAGCGAGAAGCCGCGTGGTCCCGTGAAGTCGCCGCCCGGCGCCGTCTGTCGCCAGACCAAAAGCCCCGTTTCGGCGGCGGCGCACACCTCCAGCCGGCCTCCGCTCAGGGCGATCGGCGCCGGCAGCGCGTCGATGCCGCTCCCCTGCAGGTCTTCCCAGGCCCGCCACTTGCCGTTCGGGGCTTCCCGACGCAGCATCAACCCGCCGAGCGCACCGCGCACGAAGACGTGCACGATGCCGTCCATGGCGACCGCTCCCAGCGGTGGGCCCAGTTCACGCCCCAGTTCCCGGTCCGCGTGCGGATTGCCGAGCGAACGCCAGTCGGTGACGGCGAGCCCGGTCTGGTACTGGATGGCGTGCACGACGTCCACGGTCCGCGCGCCGTCGGCGCCGGCCCGCTCCCTCCGACCGAGCAGGTGCACATAGGCGTCCGCACCCTGTACCACCGTCAGGTCGGTGAGCCCCGGCGCTGCGACGAAGTGCGCGTCGCCCCAGTCGGGGCCGCCGACTGCGGTTTCGGTCCACCGCAGGAGTCCGCCGTCCGCGGGGGCGTACAGCGTGAGCCGGCCGTCCTTGCCGAGCGTGAGCCAGCTTCCATGGGCCGCGCCGGACGCGTTGCGCGTCCGCGCCTCGACCGAGCCGGCGGCGCCCGCGGGACCGGTCGGCTTTCTCCGCATGGCCTGGTGAACCTTCCTGAATCCCGCCGCATCCGGCACTGGGGAACTTGAGACGGGGACATCATATGCAGTTCGCTCAGACGTTCCCCCAGGGCTGCCGGCCATACGCCCGCGAACCCGCCGCGCTCCGTGAGAGCCGCGTGAGCGGGCCGCGGACGCCGTGCGAGGCTGACCCCATGGACGACAGCACCCCCCTGCTCGTGATCGTCGACGGCGCCAACGTCGTCGGGTCGGTGCCCGACGGCTGGTGGCGGGACCGGCGCGGGGCCGCCGAGCGGCTGCGGGACCGGCTGGCGGCACGAGGGCTTGCCGGATACGACGGCGACGGCGGCGCCGTGGACATCGTCCTCGTCGTCGAGGGCGCCGCCCGCGGCGTGGCCTCCGTGCCCGGCGTCCATGTCGAGGACGCCCCCGGCAACGGCGACGACCACATGGTCGACCTGGTCGCCCGCGCCACGGGCCGCCGCTGCCTGGTCATCACCGCCGACCGCGAGCTGCGCCGCCGGGTCATGGAACTGGGCGCGGAGGTCACCGGGCCACGGGCGGTACGCGACTGAGCCGCCGGCGAGGCGCGGGCGGCAGCCACTGGCGAGGCACGGGCAGCGGCCGGCGAGGCACGGGCGCGGGCCGCACGGCCCCGGGCACGGGGTCGGAACGCCCCGTGCCCGGGATGTCCGTCCCTCCCCCGCCCCCGCGCGTGACGCGGCGGTGGTCACGGCCTGGTGCCGGTGCCGGGTCCGGACGCCTGGCCCGCCGCGGCCCGTTGGGCCCGGCCCAGGCGGCTGTGGCCGCGGCCGTACAGGAAGTAGACGACGAAGCCGATCGCCATCCAGACGCCGAAGCGGACCCATGTCTCGGCCGGCAGGTTGAGCATCAGCCACAGCGAGGCGCACACCGACAGGATCGGGATCACGGGCACCCACGGGGTGCGGAAGGCGCGGTGCAGCTCGGGCCGGGAGCGCCGCAGGAGGATCACACCGATCGCGACCACCACGAACGCGAACAGCGTGCCGATGTTGACCAGCTCGGCCAGTTCGCTCAGCGGGGTGAAGCCGGCGAGGATCGCGATGAGCACGCCGAGCAGGATGGTCGGCCGGTGCGGGGTCCTGAAGCGCGGATGGACGTGCGAGAAGAAGCGCGGCAGCAGTCCGTCGCGGCTCATCGCGAAGAAGACCCGGGTCTGCCCGAGCAGCAGGATCATGCAGACCGTGGTCAGGCCGACCGCGGCGCCGAAACTGATCAGGCCCGCGAACCAAGGGTGCCCGGTGGACTTGAAGGCGTCGGCGAGCGGCGCGGTGATGGACAGCTTGGTGTAGTGCTCCATACCGGTGACGACGATCGACACGGCGACGTAGAGCGCCGTGCAGATGAACAGCGAGCCGAGGATGCCGCGGGGCATGTCGCGCTGCGGGTTCCTGGTCTCCTCGGCGGCCGTGGCGACGACGTCGAAGCCGATGAAGGCGAAGAAGACGACGGAGGCCGCGGTGAAGATGCCCATCACGCCGAAGTTGGACGGCGCCCAGCCGAAGATCAGCTGGATCAGCGGCGATTTCAGGTCGCCGCCCGCCTCCACCGGCTTCTGCGGGGGGATGAAGGGGTGGTAGTTGTCGCCCTTGACCAGGAAGGCGCCCGCGATGATGACGACGAGGACGACCGTCACCTTGATCGCGACGACGACCGAGGTCACGCGCGCGGAGAGCTTGGTGCCGACCACGAGGATGCCGGTGAGGACGAGGACGAGCGCTGCCGCGAGGATGTCGAAGCCGAAGCCGTGGGCCCCGTCCCGCGTGCCCAGCGCCGCGGGCAGATGCCACCCCGCGTTGTCCAGCAGCGAGGCGACGTAGCCGGACCAGCCGACGGCGACCACCGCCGTGCCGAGGGCGAACTCCAGGACCAGGTCCCAGCCGATGATCCAGGCGGGGAATTCGCCCAGGGAGGCGTACGAGAAGGTGTACGCCGATCCGGCGACCGGGACCGTGGAGGCGAACTCGGCGTAGCACAGCGCGGCCAGGGCGCAGACGACGCCGGCCACGACGAAGGCGAGCGCCGTGGCCGGACCCGCGTTGTTCTTGGCGACCGTTCCGGTGAGCACGAAGATGCCGGTGCCGATGATCACACCGACGCCGAAGACGGTCAGGTCCAGCGCGGACAGGGATTTCTTGAGCGCGTGCTCGGGTTCCTCGGTGTCGGCGATCGACTGCTCGACCTTCTTCGTCCTGAAGAGGGTGTTGCTCACGGTGACCTCCCACGCTGTGTCGTCCTCGACAGGGTCGAGAGGGGGTGTGGTGCGTATGCCCCACCGTGGGCCTCATCACGCGAACGGGCCGGTCGCACCACTCTTCACAGTGGCGCAACCGGCCCATTCCGGCACGTCGGGGATCAGTCGCGGGCCGGCTCGATCTCCGCGGCGCTCCGCTCGAAGCGGCCGTCGAGCTTCGAGACCAGGCCCGTGACCTGGCGTGCGATGTCCGGCGCGGTCAGCCCGATCTCGGCGAGGACCTCGGCGCGGGAGGCGTGGTCGAGGAAGCGCGGCGGGATGCCGAAGTCGCGCAGCGGCACGTCCACGCCCGCGTCGCGCAGAGCCTGCGCGATCGCGGAGCCGACGCCGCCGACGCGGCTGTTGTCCTCGACGGTGACCACGACCCGGTGCCGCTCGGCGAGCGGGGCCATCGCCTCGTCGACCGGCTTCACCCAGCGCGGGTCGACGACGGTGGTGGAGATGCCCTGCTTGTCCAGCAGGTCGGCGACCTCCAGGCACATCGGGGCCAGCGCGCCCACGGACACCAGCAGCACGTCCGGGCGTTCGGTGCCCGGCTCGCGCAGCACGTCCATGCCGCCGACCCGGCCCACGGCCGGTACGGCGGGGCCGACGGCGCCCTTGGAGAAGCGCACCACGGTCGGCGCGTCCTTGACCTCGACGGCTTCCCGCAGCTGGGCGCGGACCTGGTCGGCGTCGCGCGGCGCGGCCAGCCGCAGGCCGGGCACGACCTGGAGGATCGACATGTCCCACATGCCGTTGTGCGAGGCGCCGTCGGTGCCGGTGACTCCGGCCCGGTCCAGCACGAACGTCACCCCGCACCGGTGCAGGGCCACGTCCATCAGCACCTGGTCGAAGGCGCGGTTGAGGAAGGTGGCGTACACCGCGAAGACCGGGTGCAGCCCGCCGTGGGCGAGGCCGGCCGCGGAGACGGCGCCGTGCTGCTCGGCGATGCCGACGTCGTAGACCCGCTCCGGGAACGCCTTGGCGAACCGGTCCAGGCCGACCGGCTGGAGCATCGCGGCCGTGATGGCGACGATGTCCTTGCGCTCCTTGCCGAGCTTGACCATCTCGTCGCCGAAGACGGACGTCCAGTCGGCGCCGGAGGTGGCGATCGGCAGGCCCGTGTCCGGGTGGATCTTGCCGACGGCGTGGAAGCGGTCGGCCTCGTCCTGCAGGGCGGGCTGGTAGCCGCGGCCCTTCTCGGTGAGGCAGTGCACGATCACCGGGCCGCCGAACCGCTTGGCGCGGGCCAGCGCGGACTCCAGCGCCTCGATGTCGTGGCCGTCGATCGGGCCGACGTACTTCAGGCCGAGGTCCTCGAACATGCCCTGCGGGGTGATGAAGTCCTTCAGCCCCTTCTTCGCGCCGTGCAGCGTGTCGTAGAGGGGGCGGCCGACGACCGGAGTGCGCTCCAGGAGGTCCTTGGTGCGGGCCAGGAAGCGCTCGTAGCCGTCGGTGGTGCGAAGGGTCGCGAGGTGGTTCGCGAGGCCGCCGATGGTCGGCGCGTAGGAGCGCTCGTTGTCGTTGACGACGATGACGAGGGGGCGGTCCTTGGCGTCGGCGATGTTGTTCAGCGCCTCCCAGGCCATGCCGCCGGTCAGCGCACCGTCACCGATGACGGCGGCGACGTGGCTGTCCCGCTTGAGCAGCTGGTTGGCCTTGGCGATGCCGTCGGCCCAGCCGAGCACCGTGGAGGCGTGGCTGTTCTCGATGACGTCGTGCTCGGACTCGGCCTGCGACGGGTAGCCCGACAGGCCGCCCTTCATCTTCAGCTTGGAGAAGTCCTGGCGGCCGGTGAGCAGCTTGTGCACGTAGGACTGGTGGCCGGTGTCCCACAGCACCTTGTCCTTCGGCGATTCGAAGACGCGGTGCAGGGCGATGGTCAGCTCCACCACGCCGAGGTTCGGACCGAGGTGGCCGCCGGTCTTGGAGACCGCCTCGACGAGGAAGGTCCGGATCTCCCCGGCCAGCTGGTCCAGCTCCTCCAGGCTGAGCCGGTCCAGATCGCGCGGTCCCCTGATGCGGGTCAGCAGCGGCACCCGTGCCTCCTTGCAGTAGAGCTGATCGAGCAATTGCCGGGCTTGTCGAGTCTAATGTTCCGCCCACGGAAACGATGTCCGGCCCCATGACACGACAGTCGCCCGGCACCTGTCAGGTGCCGGGCGACTGGACCTACTCAGGAGTGCGGGGAACTGCGGGACCAGCCACGGACTACCCGCACCCGGCCCACATCCGCACCCCTACGGCGCTGAACGCGAAGCGCTACGCACGCCCCGCGGTCTTCTGCGTCTTACGGGTGACGGAGTCGATGACGACCGTGGTCAGCAGCACCGCCGCCGTGATCATGTACTTCACCGGCTCCGCGATGGACTCCAGCTGCAGCCCGTACTGGATGGACACGATCACCAGCACACCGAGCAGCGCGTTCCACGTGCGCCCACGCCCGCCGAACAGCGACGTACCACCGATGACCGCCGCGGCGATCGCGTTCATCAGCAGGTCACCGGTACCGGCGCTCTGGTTGGCGGAGGCGATCTTCGACGCCAGGAACAGGCCGCCGATCGCCGCGAACCCACCGGAGATCGCGAACACGGACATCCGTACGGCGGTGACGTTGATGCCCGCACGCCGGGAGGCCTCCACGCTGCCGCCGAGCGCGAACACCTTGCGGCCGTAGGTGGTACGGCGCAGCAGGAAGTCCGTGCCGATCAGGAACACGAGGAAGATCACCGTGGCCAGCGGCAGGCCCTTGTACTGGTTGTACATGTAGGCCGCGGCGAAGGAGATCACCGCGAGCAGGATCGTGCGCAGCACGGTGTCGCTCATCGGCCGCGACGGGATGCCGACGGCCTCGCGGCGCCGGTTGCCGAGGAAGGAGGTGAGGAAGAACACGACCACGACCACGGCGGCCAGCCCGTACGCGGCGGCCGTGTCGGTGAAGAAGTACGTGGTCAGTTTGCCGATCAGGCCCTCGCTGTCGAGGTTGATCGTGCCGTTCTCACCGAGGATCTTCAGCATGAAGCCGAGCCAGAACAGCAGGCCGGCCAGGGTGACGGCGAACGCGGGTGCGCCGAGGACGGCGAAGAAGAAGCCGTGCAGGGCGCCGATCGCGCAGCCGGCGACGACCGCGACGGCCACGGCCGCCCACTCGGGCCAGCCCTGGTTGACCGCCAGGACGGCTGCGATGGCGCTGGCCGCGCCACTGACCGAGCCGACCGCAAGGTCGATCTCGCCCAGCAGCAGCACGAACACGATGCCGACCGAGATCATGCCGGTGCCGACCATCGTGACGGTGATGTCACTGAGGTTCTGCGCGGACAGGAACTCGGAGTTCAGGCTCTGGAAGACGACGCAGATGATGATCAGGCCGAGGATGACGGGCATGGAGCCCAGCTCGCCCGCCTTCAGCTTGCGCTTGAACTCACCCAGGTAGCCCGCGAGACCCTGCTCACGGACGAGGAGGCGGGGGTCGACGGCGACGTCGGCGCCTGCGGCTGCCTCGGGGTTCACGACCTGCTCGTCCTGCGCGGTCGTGGAGGTCTTGTCGATGCTCACTTGGAAACCTCCCCGGTCGTGCTGGTCGTGCGGGCCGCACGGCGGGTCACTGCGTTGTCGGTGGCGCCGGTGATGGCGGAGATGATCTCTTCCTGCGAGGTCGTCTTGACCTCGAAGACACCGTTGTTACGGCCGAGACGCAGGACCGCGACCTTGTCGGCGACGGCCTTGACGTCGGCCATGTTGTGGCTGATGAGGATGACGGCGTGCCCGCGCTCCCGCAGCCGCTCCACCAGGTCGAGCACCTGTGCGGTCTGCTCGACGCCGAGGGCGGCGGTGGGCTCGTCGAGGATGACCAGCTTGGGCTCGCCGAGCATGGAACGCGCGATGGCCACGGTCTGGCGCTGACCGCCGGAGAGCGAGGCGATCGGGATCCGGACGCTGGGTATGCGGATCGAGAGGGTGCGCAGCAGCTCCTGGGAGCGCCGCTCCATCTCGACCTCGTCGAGGATGCCCCACTTCCTCAGCTCACGGCCGAGGAAAAGGTTGCCGACGACATCGATGTTGTCGCACAGCGCGAGGTCCTGGTAGACCGTCGCGATGCCCAGGGACTGGGCGTCGTGCGGCCTGCTGATCGAGACCGCCCTGCCCTCCCATTCGATGACGCCCTCATCGATCGGGTGCACGCCGGCGATCGTCTTGACCAGCGTGGACTTTCCGGCGCCGTTGTCGCCCACCAGGGCGACCACTTCACCGGCGTGGACCTCAAGCTCTACGTCGGTGAGCGCCTGAACGGCACCGAACCGCTTGGAGACCCCGCGCAACGCCAGCACGGGCGTAGCGGACACGTGAACCATCTCCTTCGCCGCCTGACCCGGCGGAAGGGTTGTGCAGAAGAGTTTTCTTGGGGGGTGTTCCGTCCGGCGCCCCGCCACTGAGCTTGCGGGGCTGTCCGATGCGCGGGGCGCCGGAGGAGCGGGGAAGCAGCGGGTGCTGCTTGTGGGGGCCGGTCCGGGTACGCCGGGACCGCTCGGGGCGGCCGGCGGACACGGACGGCCGCGGCTTACTTCAGACCGATCTTGTCGCAGGCCGCCTTGTACTTGGCGGTGCAGATCTCGTCGATGGTGTAGATGCCGTCCTTGACGACAGTGTCCTTGATGTTGGCCTGGGTCAGCGAGGTGACCGGGACCAGGACGGACGGAACGTCCTTGGCGCTGCCGCTGGAGACCTTGTCCTTGGCGACGGAGCTCAGGGACTGGCCCTTGGCGAGCGCGACGGCCATCGCGGCGGCGGCGTCGGCCTCCGGCGCGTACGGCTTGTAGACGCTCATGTACTGGTCGCCGGTGACGATGCGCTGCACGCCCGCCAGCTCGGCGTCCTGGCCGGTGACCGGGACCTTCACACCCGCGGCCTTGAGGGCGGTGATGATACCGCCGGCCATGCCGTCGTTGGCGGAGTAGACGCCCGCGATGTTGTCCTTGCCGACCGCGGAGATCGCCGCCTCCATCTCGGAGTTGGCGTTGTCCGGCGACCACTCCTTGGTGTCGTACTCCTTGGCGATAGTCACCTTGGGGTCGAGGGCGGAGTGCGCGCCCTTCTTGAACTGGGCGGCGTTCGGGTCGGTGACCGAGCCGTTGATCATGACGACCTTGGACGCCTTGGTCGCCTTGTTGCCCAGCGCCTTGATGAGGGCGTTGCCCTGGGTCCTGCCGACCTCCTCGTTGTCGAACGAGGTGTAGCCGCTGATCGGGCCCTCGGCGAGGCGGTCGTAGGCGACGACCTTGATGCCGGCGTCGGTGGCCTTCTTGACGGAGTTCTGGATGGCCTTGGCGTCGACCGCGTCCAGGATCAGCACGTCCACCTTGTTGGTGATCATGGTGTCGACCTGCTGGGCCTGGAGGTTGGCGTCCTGGCGGGCGTTGTTGTACTGGATGGTCGCCTTGCCACCCGTCAGCTCCTTGATCTTCTTCTCGATCAGGGGCCGGTCGAACTTCTCGTAACGAGCGGTCTTGTTCTCCGGCAGGAGCAGACCGATCTTGATGTTGTCGCCCTTGGCGGCGGCGGAACCGGACGACTCGGTCTTGCTGCCGCCGGACTCCTTCGCGCTGCCGCAGGCGGCGAGCGAAACGGCCATCGCACCAGCGGCAACGGCTACGGCGGCACGACGCATACGCGTGTTCACTTCGAAAAACCTCCCTGACGAGGCCGCGTCGTTGCGGCCGAGGTGGCTGGAAGTCAACTCGGCCACACGTACGACGTCAAGAAGTAAATCCTTAACGAGATGGCAACGGTGCCATCCGTTCTCTAAGTGAAGGCAGGCACGGCCGTAGTCGGCGCGCCGTCCAAAAGTGTCGAATCACCCATCTCGCTGAGTGCGAGCGCGAGTGCTCCGAGCACCTCCGCACGGCCCCCAAGTGCCCCCGGGAGAACGGACAGTTGGCGCGCCGCGCTGGGGATGGCGTAGCGGCCGACGGACTCCCTGATCGGCCCGAGCACAAGCTCACCGGCCTCGGCGAGATCACCGCCCAGGACCACCCGGCTCGGATTCAGCAAGTTGCAGAGATTGGCCACTCCACTGCCGATATGGCGGCCGACGTCGGCGATCACCCGACGACAGCCCGGATCCCCGTCCTTGGCCAGCCGTACGACGCCTTCCATGGTCAGGTCGGTGCCGTGACTGGACTGGAGCAGCGGCAGCACATAGCGCGCGGCCGTGAAGGTCTCCAGGCAGCCACGGTTCCCGCAGCGGCAGACCGGTCCGGATTCATCAAGAGTAATATGTCCTATTTCTCCCGCAGTGCCACCCGGGCCGCGGTAGATCTTGCCGTCGATCACCAGACCGGCGCCGACACCGCTGGCGACCTTGATGTACGCCAGGTCGCGCACGCCCCGGCCGCTGCCCCAGACCAGCTCGCCGAGGGCGCCGAGGTTGGCGTCGTTGTCCACGTACACGGGCACGCCCAGGCGCTCTTTGAGCTCCTCGGCGGGCTTGGTGCCGGTCCAGCCGGGGAGGATCGCGGTGGACCCCAGGGTGCCGGATTCGACGTCGATCGGACCCGGTACGCCAAGGCCCACGCCGGCGACTTTGGACCGGTCGACCCCCGTTGCTGCGATCAGGCGATTCACGAGCTCCTCGGCCCGGTCCAGGCCCTGCGCGGAGGAGGCGTCGACGTCCAGCGGCTCGGACTCCTCGGCGAGCACCTGGTGGGCGAGGTTGCCCACGGCGACGCGCAGGTGGGTGTGCCCGAAGTCGACGCCGACAACGATGCCCGCGTCTCCGCTGAGGCTCACGCTGCGGGCCCTGCGGCCACCCGCCGAGGTGGGCGTGACGTCGACCGTCCCGCCGTCCTTGAGTTCCCGGACGATGTTGGAGACCGTAGCCGCGGACAGGCCCGTGGTCCTCGCGATCTCCGCCTGGGTGAGCGATCCCGCCAGCCGAACGGCGCGTACGACCCGCTCCAGGTTGGCTCGGTGCAGCGACGACTGCGACCCCGGAGTCTCCACGACGACCTCCTGCGCACGGGACCGCTTCGATGAGGCCCCGCTCTATGTCCAACTAGTGAACTCTAAGCTGAGCTGTTCGGGGTGACTCCCGTCAAGAGGTTGAACACTTTCCACTGTGTGCACGAACTCTCACCGTCAGTCCCCGACGGCGGTACGGGATGCGTCCACACGGTCGCACAGGGCTACGGACGGACCGGGGGCGAGGGCTTACTCGGGGGCCTGCCGTATCCAGGCCCGGAGTACCCCGGAACGGGGCCGGAGCACCCCCGCACACGGGTACGCCGCCCCCTCGGGAGCGGCGTACGCGTCCTTCGGTGCGGCCGGGCCGGCCGCCGGGGCTACTTCAGCGCCCCCGCCGTCAGGCCCTGGACCACCTGGCGCTGGAAGATGATGTACGCCGCCAGGACCGGGAGCATCGCCATCACCAGGCCCGCGAAGAGGCCCGACCAGTCCCCCTTGTAGCCCTGGCTGACTGCCAGCTGGACCAGACCCTGGGTGAGGACCCGCTTGTCGGGATCGGTGTTGAGGACCGTCGGAAGCATGTACTGGTTCCACTGGCCCAGGAAGTTGAAGATGCCCACGCTGATCAGGCCCGGCTTTGCCATCGGGAGCATGACCTGGAAGAACGTCCGGCTGTGCGAGGCGCCGTCCACGAACGCCGCCTCCGCCACCGACGACGGCAGCGAGCGGAAGAACGCGGTCAGGAAGAACACCGTGAAGGGCAGCGAGTACGCGATGTACACCAGGATCAGCCCGTGGATGGTGTTCAGCAGTCCCATGTTGTTCACGACGTAGAACAGCGGGACCAGCGCCAGCATGATCGGGAAGCTCATGCCGCCGACGAAGAGGTAGTAGATGAAGCGGTTGCCCGGGAAGTCGAACCGGGCCAGTACGTACGCCGCCATCGAGCCCAGCACCAGCGTGCCGACGAGCGAGCCCCCGACCACCAGGACGGTGTTGAGGAAGTACTCGCTCATATGGGCGTCGGTCCAGGCCCGCGCCCAGTTGTCGAAGTGCAGCGTGTCCGGCAGCGACCAGGGCGAGCCGAAGATGGAGCTGTCGTCCTTGAAGGACGTCATCACCGCCCACAGCAGCGGCATGACCACCATGATCGCCCAGAGGATCAGCATGCCGTGCGAGAAGACGTTGAGGACACTGCCCTCCTTCTTCACCGCACGCGGCTTCTTCGCCGGTACGTCCACCTTGGCGATCGGCAGGCCCGGCTCGGCCGGGATCGGGGCGGGGGTCTCGGTCGTCTTCATCAGAACTCCAGCCGCTCGCGCCGGCCCAGCCGCATGACGACGGCCGCGAAGGCCAGCGTGACGACGAGCAGGGCGACGCCGATCGTGGTGGCGTAGGCGGCCTGCCCGTCACGGAACGCCTTCTGGTACACGTACAGGACCATGACGGTGGTCGAGTAGTCGGGGCCGCCCGGTCCGGTCGTCATGATCTGCACGACCGCGAACGACTCGGCGCCGAGCGCCAGGATGCCCATGTACACCCAGCCGGACTGCACGGTGTCCCACAGCAGCGGCAGCGTGATCCGGAAGAACGTGGTGAAGCGGTTCGCCCCGTCCAGCAGCGCGGCCTCGTACAGGTCCGCCGGGATCGACGCCATGCCCGCCGAGAACAGCACCACGAAGAAACCGACCGTCGACCAGACCAGAACGGCCATCACACACCACAGCGCCAGGCTCGGATCACCCAGCCACAGCGGCTGCAGGCTGTCCAGCCCGATTCCGCGCAGGACCGAGTTGATGGCACCGCTCTCCGGGTTGTACGCGAAGGCGAACAGCAGGGCGACGATCGCGATGGAGAGCACCTGCGGGAAGAAGTACACGATTTTGTAGAACGACGACCCCCGCACGCCGGAAATGACCGGCCCGCCCTTTCTCCGCCGCCCGCCCACATTGATCATGAAGGAGAAGAACAGCGCCAGACTGAGTGTCACCAGCGGCAGCACCAGGGCGAACACCAGGCTGTGCTGCAACGACTTCCAGAAGATGTCGTCGTCGAGCATCCTCTTGTAGTTGTCGAAGCCGACCATCTTGAATTCGGGGCTCAGACCCGTCCAGTCCGTGAACGAGTAGTAGATGGACTGGATGAAGGGCCAGACCACGAACAGGGCGTACAGCCCCAGGGGTACCGCCAGGAACCCCACGATGAACCGGTATTTACCGTGCTGCATTACTACCGACCCCGATCTCTGGGCGGGTCCGGCCGCCAGGGCCCGCCCGGGCTGGTCAGGGTGCCGGGCGGGCTCTGGTGACGGTTCGTCACTGGTGCTTGTAGTGCTTGATCGAGCTGTCCTTGGCGGCCTCGTCGGCGAAGCCCTGGATCTTCTTGATGGCCTCCGCCGGGGTGAGACGGCCGGCCATCATCTCACCGAGGCCGGCCACACCGATCTTCTCCTTCTGCAGCTGCACATACCAGTCCTGCAGCCGCGGGTTCACCACGTTCTGTCCGGCCTTGTCCAGCGCCGCCACACCCGACTTCAGACCGGGGGTGAGGGTGATGCCGTCGGTGCCGCCGTTGTACGCGGTCAGCGACTTCACCTTGGCGGTGAAGTTCTTCGAGGACGCCTCGCTGAGCATGATGCGCAGCTGCTCCATGCCGCCGGTGCCGTTCTTGGCCTTGGCCGGCACGATGAACGGCTCGCCGCCGGAGGCCCAGATGGTGCCGAAGGGCATCTTGTCGGAGGCGTCCAGGCCGGTCGGCGCCGAGACGGCGAGGTTGAAGTCGGCCGGGATGACGTTGGCCGACTCGTTCTCCACCCAGGAGCCGTTCGGGATGAACAGTGCCTTGCCCTTGGCCCACGCGGTCTGCGACTGGATGTGGTCCAGGCCGGGGGTGCCCTGGAGGACGTAGCCCTTCCGGTACAGCTCGTAGTACGCCTCGAAGCAGGCCTTGACGGCCGGGTGCTTCCAGGCGTTCGGCTCGAGGTTGTCGATGGCGTCGAGCACCTCGCGCCCGCCGACCTTGCCGATCATCGGGTAGAGGGAGAAGGGCAGGTAGTACGGGTACTTGCCGGCGTACGTCCAGCCGGCCATGCCCTTCTTCTTGGCCTTCTCGCACACCGCGAGCATCTGGTCCCAGGTCTCGGGGTACTTCTCGTCGAGCGCGTCCAGCGCCTTCTGCGAGTACCACACGCCGTACACGGTGTAGGCGTAGTACAGGATCCAGACCTGCTGCCCGTCGAACTGGCCCATCTCCACGATGCCCGGGCGCAGGGTGTCGCGGACCTTCTTCTTCGGGTCGTCGTAGGACGGGGCGTCCAGCAGCGGGGTGAGGTCGGCGAGCTGGTTCTTGCCCACCAGGACGCCCATGTCCATCTGCTCGGCGCCGGAGTTGTCGATGAGGTCCGGCGGGTTGCCCTGGTTGAAGCGGGGCTGCAGCGTGGACTGGATCTTCTGGGTGGCGGAGAACTTGACGTGCGCCTTGGGGAAGTTCTTGGCGTAGATCTTCGTCGCGTCCTCGGCGTACTCCTTGCCGAAACCGCCGTCGAAGAGGACGAACTCCATCTGCGCGGTGTCATTGACGCCGAGCGGGTTCTGGGCGGTCTTCTTGCCCGCCGCCGCCTTCTCGTTGTTGTCGCTGCCGCCGCCACTGGCACACGCGGACAAAAAGCCCATCGCGGGCACGGACACCAGGCCGAGAGCGGCTGACCGCTTGATCAGATCACGGCGGCCGACACCGTCGGTGCCGTTGTTTGCTGCGGAAGTGGATCCCATGCTCAAGTCCTCGCCTTCTCACAGGACTCAGGCGGTGAACCGGATCCTCCCGGCACCGCGGTCGGGTCAAGCAGGGTGAAGCAGGGTGACACAGGGGTCGTGCTGCGAGCTCGTGGAGATCGGGTGAATCGCCGACAGGTATAGTCCACTTCCGGCCGCCTGAGCAAGATCGAATGCAAGGTTGGCCAAGGGTCTTTTCCGAGTTGAGACCTCGCGGAAATATGAACCGCCTGTGGAGGCCGTGCCGGAAGAATTACCGACATAGCCCCCGAACGGCGCAGCCAACACCCTTGACACCGCTGACCACTTCACCCCCTACTGGTTCCTGCGCGATGAAGGTGACAACGTTGTCCAGCGCAGGGAGGGTGTGCTCGTCGATGCAGCGCAGAACTCGGCACAGATACGGTCCGGCGGTCGTTCTCACGGCCGCCTTTGTCATGGCGGCAGGCGCCCAGGGGGCGGCGGTGGCGCTGCCCGGCAAGGCCCCGGCCGCCGACCGGTCCTTCGCATCGTCCTTCGAGGCGGGCGACCCGGCGCCCGACTGGCTCAACACCGTCGACACCGGGCCCGACGGCGGCAAACGCGCGTCCGGCGTGGACGGCGGTTATGCGAGCGGCATACCGGGCAACGTCACCGACCATGTCACGGACGTGCGGGCGAGCGGCGAGAACACGGGCGCGGGCGAGGTGAAGGAGAACCTCGTCGACGGCGAGCCGAGCACCAAGTGGCTCACCTTCGAGCCGACGGGCTGGGCCGAGTTCGACCTGGACAAACCACAGAAAATCACTACGTACGCGCTCACCTCGGCCAATGACGCCGCCGAGCGCGACCCCAGGGACTGGACCCTGAAGGGTTCCACCGACGGCAAGGACTGGAAGACGCTCGACACCCGCTCCGGCGAGTCCTTCGGCGAACGTTTCCAGACGAGGACGTACGACCTGGCCGAGCCCGCCGAGTACGCGCACTTCCGGCTGGAGGTCACCCGCAACAGCGGCGCCTCGGACATCCTGCAACTGGCCGACGTGCAGTTCTCCACCGGCGCCGCCGACGGGCCGGTGCCGCAGGACATGCTCTCGCTCGTCGACCGCGGCCCCAGCGGATCCCCGACGGCGAAGGCGGGCGCCGGATTCACCGGAAAGCGCGCCCTGCGTTACGCCGGACGGCACACCGCCGACGGCCGGGCGTACTCGTACAACAAGGTCTTCGACGTCGACGTGCGCGTCACCCGGGCGACCCGGCTGTCCTATCGGATCTTCCCCTCGATGGCCGACGGCGACCGTGACTACGACGCGACGAACGTCTCGGTGGACCTCGCCTTCACCGACGGCACCTATCTGAGCGGCCTCGGCGCAAGGGACCAGCACGGCTTCGCGCTCACCCCGCAGGGGCAGGGCGCGGCGAAGGCGCTCTACGTCAACCAGTGGAACAACGTGGCCTCCGCGATCGGGTCGGTCGCGGCCGGCAAGACCGTCGACCGCATCCTGGTGGCGTACGACTCCCCGAAGGGCCCGGCGCGCTTCCGCGGCTGGCTGGACGACATCGCCCTGCGGCCCGTCGCGCCCGAGCGGCCCAAGGCCCACCTGTCCGACTACGCGCTGACCACCCGCGGCACCAACTCCAGCGGCGGCTTCTCCCGCGGCAACGACTTCCCGGCGACCGCGATGCCGCACGGCTTCAACTTCTGGACGCCGGTCACCAACGCCGGCTCGCTGAGCTGGCTGTACGACTACGCCCGGATGAACAACGCGGACAACCTGCCGACCATCCAGGCGTTCAGCGCGAGTCATGAGCCAAGCCCGTGGATGGGCGACCGGCAGACCTTCCAGGTGATGCCGTCCCTCACGCCGGGCACCCCGGACACCGCGCGCGCCGGCCGCGCCCTGCCCTTCCGGCACGAGAACGAGACCGCGCGGCCGTACTACTACGGCGTGCGGTTCGAGAACGGCCTCAAGGCCGAGATGGCCCCCACCGACCACGCGGCCGCGCTGCGCTTCACCTTCCCCGGTGACGACGCGAGCGTGCTGTTCGACAACGTCACCGAGCAGGCGGGCCTGACGCTCGACAAGGAGCACGGGATCGTCACCGGGTACTCGGACGTCAAGTCCGGGCTGTCCACCGGCGCGACCCGGCTGTTCGTGTACGGCGTCTTCGACCGGCCGGTGACGGACGGCTCGTCCAGCGGCGTACAGGGCTGGCTGCGCTTCAAGGCGGGGGACGACCGCACGGTCACGCTGCGCCTGGCGACCTCGCTGATCAGCCTCGACCAGGCCAAGGACAACCTCCGCCAGGAGATCCCCGACGGCATGTCCTTCGACGGGGTGAGGAACCACGCCCGCAAGGCCTGGGACGACCTGCTCGGGCGGGTCGAGGTGGAGGGTGCCACCCCGGACCAGCTGACCACCCTGTACTCCAGCCTGTACCGGCTGTACCTGTACCCGAACTCCGGCTTCGAGAAGGCCGACGGCAAGGACCGATACGCCTCGCCCTTCTCCCCCATGCCGGCCCAGGACACCCCGACGCACACCGGTGCGAAAATCGTCGACGGCAAGGTCTACGTCAACAACGGCTTCTGGGACACCTACCGCACCACCTGGCCGGCGTACTCCTTCCTGACGCCCACTCAAGCGGGCGAGCTCGTCGACGGGTTCGTGCAGCAGTACAAGGACGGCGGCTGGACCTCGCGCTGGTCCTCCCCCGGCTACGCCGACCTGATGACCGGCACCTCCTCGGACGTGGCGTTCGCCGACGCCTACGTCAAGGGCGTCGACTTCGACGCGAAGGCGGCCTACGACGCCGCCGTGAAGAACGCCACGGTCGTCCCGCCCGCCTCGGGCGTGGGCCGCAAGGGCATGGCGACCTCCCCCTTCCTGGGGTACACCAGCACCGACACGCACGAGGGCCTCTCCTGGGCGCTGGAGGGCTACCTCAACGACTACGGCATCGCCAAGATGGGCCGGAAGCTGTACGCGCAGACCGGCGAGAAGCGCTATCAGGAGGAGTCGGAGTACTTCCTGAACCGGGCCCGCGACTACGTGAACCTCTTCGACACCAAGGCCGGTTTCTTCCAGGGCCGCGACGCGAAGGGCGACTGGCGGGTCGCGTCGGAGAAGTACGACCCGCGGGTGTGGGGCTACGACTACACCGAGACCAACGGCTGGGGCTACGCCTTCACCGCCCCGCAGGACAGCCGGGGCCTGGCCAACCTCTACGGCGGCCGCTCGGGGCTCGGTGACAAGCTCGACAGGTACTTCGCCACCCCGGAGACCGCCTCGCCCGAGGTCGTCGGCTCCTACGGCGGCGTCATCCACGAGATGACGGAGGCCCGGGACGTCCGCATGGGCATGTACGGCCACTCCAACCAGGTCGCCCACCACGTGATCTACATGTACGACGCGGCGGGACAGCCGTGGAAGGCGCAGGAGAAGGTCCGCGAGGTGCTCTCCCGGCTGTACGTCGGCAGTGAGATCGGCCAGGGCTACCACGGCGACGAGGACAACGGCGAGCAGTCGGCCTGGTACCTGTTCTCGGCGCTCGGCTTCTACCCGCTGGTCATGGGCAGCGGCGAGTACGCCGTCGGTTCCCCGCTGTTCACCAAGGCGACCGTGCACCTGGAGAACGGCCGCGACCTGGTGGTGGAGGCACCGAAGAACAGCGCGCGCAACATCTACGTGCAGGGCCTGAAGGTCAACGGCCGCAGCTGGAACTCCACCGCGCTCCCCCACTCCCTGCTCGCCCGCGGCGGGGTCCTGGAGTTCGGCATGGGCCCGCGGCCGTCGGCGTGGGGCACCGGAAAGGACGCGGCACCGGCGTCGATCACGACCGACGACAAGGCACCCACCCCGCGCACGGACGTACTGAAGGGCGACGGCGCCCTGTTCGACGACACGTCGGCGACCGAGGCCGCCGTGACGACGGCCGACCTGCCGGTCACCGGCCGCACCGAGGCCGTCCAGTACACCCTGACCTCGCCGAAGGACCACACGAAGGCACCGGCCGGCTGGCGCGTCGAGGGCTCCGCCGACGGCACCACCTGGCGCACCCTCGACGAACGCACCGGCCAGTCCTTCCCCTGGGACCGGCAGACCCGGGCGTTCACGGTGGAACACCCGGGCGCGTACGAGAAGTACCGCCTGGTGCTGACCGGTGAGGCGACGCTGTCGGAGGTCGAACTGCTCGCCCGTCCCTGACGGGTGCGGCCGGCACCGGACGTCGTCGTCCGGTGCCGGCCGCCACGGGGTCAGCCGTACAGCCCCACGAGGGCCGCGAGGAGGAGGGCCCCCGCAGCCGACAGCCCCAGGACCCGGAAGCGGCTCGACGCGGCGAACGCGAAGGAGCCGCACCACAGGCCGCCGGTGACGACGGCGGCCCCCGCACCGCCGGCCGTTTCTGCGGCGACAAGAGGCAGCGGCGCCAGCAGAACGGTCGGCGGGACGACCACGAGGCGCGGCCCGATGTCCAGCGCCTTGTACACGGTGATCAGGACGATCAGCGCCGCCGTGACAGTGACCGGGACGACGGCCACGTCCCACCAGGTGAAGCAGAAGCCGTCCGTGTGGGCGCAGGCCAGGCTGCGGTGCCGCGTCGTCCAGGCGAAGGTCTGCTCGGCGCCGAGGGACAGAACCGCCCCGGTGACTGCCGCGCCGCCAACGCGGGGCAGCACGGGGCGGTTCTGCGTGCGGGCGGTGTTCATGCCGCCAGCTTTCCCGAAGGGAGGGCACGAGTGCCTGAGTACGGATACTCAGGGCCGCCCTCAGTCCACGGCCAGCGTGAACACGTGCAGGTCCGCGTTGTGCGGAAGGGTCACGGAAGCGATCCGCTTGCCGTCGGGCGCGGTGAACGGCCGGGTGGCGAAGATGTACGTCGCCACCGGATCGCGGTCGGCGCCGGCGACGTTGCGGTACGCGGTGCGGGCGACGACCTCGTTGCCGTACTGGACGCTGCCGCCCCCGCCCCCGACGGTCCAGTCGGTGAAGGCCAGGTCGACCGTGCCGGTGGTGCCGTCGGTGTAGGTGACGGTGGCCTTCGCCTGCTGGTTGCCGTTGACGGCGCTGCCGACGAAGGACAGGCGGGCGGCCGGGGAGGCCAGCCGCAGGGTCTGGCCGGCCGCGGAGGCGTTGTCGGGACGGCCGTTCGGGGAGTTCGGCCAGGTGAAGGTCAGCCCGGCCACGGTGCCGTCGGCGCCCGGGGTGAGGCCCGCCGCGGCCAGGGCCTGGCGGGAGTAGCTCCAGCCGCCGCCGTCGTAGTCGGCCTCGTCGTGGTCGCCGGTGTCGTCGGAGATGCCGGCGGTGTCGTAGGCGGCGAGCAGGCTGCCGGGTGCGGCCACGGTCAGCGTCACCGGCTGCCGGTACGCCGTGCCGCCGGAGGTCACGGTGATCCGCGCGTCGTAGAAGCCCTGCGCGGTGTCCGGGCCCGCGGTGAGGGTGATCTCCTGGGTGCCCGAGGTGACCGTGCCCTCGGCCGGGGAGGCGGTGACGCCGTCCGGGGTGTCGACGCGGAAGTGGACGTCGGGCCCGGCGCCGCCGTTCAGCGCCACGGCCCGCACAGTCGTCGTCATGCTGCCGCCCGGCGGGATCGTCGCCGTGGTCGGTCCGACGCCGATCTGGTACGGCTGCTCGCCCGCCCGGAACGACGGCGGCGCGTCGGCGGGGTCGCTTCCCCAGCTCCGGTCCGGGGTCGCGGACAGGGTGTAGTCGAGGTGCCCGCCGCGCTGCACGAAGGACGCGGGCAGCCAAGGCCGTTCGCCGGCGCGCCCATCGACGCGCAGGGAGTGGATGTACGGGGCGTCGGCGGCGGCGCCCCGGGCGCGCACGGAGATGTCGTTGCCGTAGGGGCGGTGGATCTCGATGCGCTCGAACAGCGGTGAGGCGAGGACCAGTTCGGCCCGGGAGGGCACCTGCGGATACATGCCGAGGGCGGAGAAGACGTACCAGGACGACATCGCGCCGAGGTCGTCGTTGCCGGGGATGCCGCCGGGCTCGGTCGACCACAGCCGGCGCATCGCGGCCCGCACGGTCTCCTGCGTCTTGTAGGGCGCGCCCGCATAGGCGTACAGATAGGGCACGTTGATCGACGGCTCGTTGTCCAGCTCGGACTTCTCACCGCCGGCACCGGTGAACGCCCAGCCGCCGTCGGCGGTGTGGAAGAAGGCGTCGAGGCGTTGCAGGGCCTTGTCCCGGCCGCCCATCGCGGCGAACAGCCCGGCCGGGTCGTGCGGGACCATCCAGGTGTACTGGGCGGCCGTGCCCTCCACGAAACCGGAGCCGGTGGCGGGGGTGAAGCCGGTGACCCAGCTGCCGTCGGCCTTGCGGTCGGCGATGTAGCCGCCGCTGCCGTGTGCCGCGATGTTGAAGTTGTTCTGCCACCACTGGGCGCGGCCCGCGAAGGCGGCCGCGGTGTCCTTCTCCCCCGCGGCCGAGGCGAGCTGGGAGAGCGCGAAGTCGGCGGTGGACATCTCCAGGGTCTCGGCGGCACCGCCCCAGGCGTTGGACACCGACGGCATGTAGTGCAGCTTCAGGTACTTGTCGAGGGAGGGTCGCTGGCCGACGGAGAGCACCGGTTTTCCGGCGGAGGACAGGTCCTGCTCGGTCGGCACCGTGGCCGCCTCGACCAGGGACTCCAGCGCGCCGTCGAGGTCGAAGCGGGTGCCACCGAAGGCGTGGATGCCGGCGAGGGCGGCTGCGGAGGGGTCGCCGTTCATGACGTGGGTGCCGGCCGCGCCGTGCAGCCAGCGGTCCCAGACGCCGCCGTTCTGCCGGGCCAGTTCGTACAGGGACTGGGCGATGTCCGAGCCGATCCGTGGGTCGAGCAGGGTCAGCAGCTGCACCTGGCCGCGGTAGACGTCCCAACCGGAGAAGGTGCCGTACTGGGCGCGGTGGCCGAGTGCGACGGTGTGCGGCCGGCCGTCGGCTCCGCGGTATCGGCCGTCGGCATCGCTGATGACGTTCGGATGCAGCAGCGAGTGGTACAGCGCGGTGTAGAAGGTGGTGCGCTCGGCGTCCGTGCCACCGCCGACCCGGACGGCACCGAGCCGCTCGCGCCAGGCCCGGCGCGCCGCCTGCCTGACGGCGTCGAAGGAGCGGCCCGGCGGGTTCTCGGCGCCGAGGTTCGCCTCGGCGGCCTCCCGGCTGACGTAGGAGATGCCGACCTTGACGTTCACCGGACCGGCACCGGGCGCGAACTCCACGTAACCGCCCGCGCCCCTGCCGGCGACGGGCCGCCCGCCCTGGGAGAAGCCGCCGGTGCCACCGGACGCCTCCGTGGAGCCCGGGTCGAGACGGTCGTCCCGCCAGGTTCCGGTGGCCTGGAAGGCGCGGTCGAAGCGGGCGGTGAAGTACAGGGTGTAGTAGGCCCGCCGGCCCTCGGGATCGAGGTACCCGCAGAAGTTCCCGGAGGTGACGGAGCCGGAGATCGTCCGGGCGCCCGGGTCGATCGTGACCGTAGAGTCCTCCGAGCCGACCTCCGAGTTGGCGGTGCGCACCAGCAGGGAGGCGGGCTTGTCGGTGGGGAAGGTGAAGCGCGCCGAGCCGGTGCGCGTGGTGGCCGTGAGGTCGGCGGTGACACCAGAGGCGAGGCCCACCTTGTAGTGGCCGGGTTCGGCGGTCTCGTCGGTGTGGGTGAAGTCCGAGGCGTAGACGGCGTCCTTGGTGTCGCTCGCCGGGGAGGAGGTGACCTCGCCGGCGTAAGGGAAGAAGGGGATGTCGCCGCCGCCTCCCGCGCAGCCGGTGCCGGACATGTGGGTGAGGCTGAAGCCGCGGATGCGCGGGGTGTCGTACTGGTAACCGCCGGGTGCGGCGGTTCGCGTGGCGTCGCCGCGGGTGTTCTCCGGGCTCCAGGAGAGCATGCCGAACGGCACGACGGCGCCCGGGAAGACGTCGCCGCCGTTCTTGGTGCCGATCAGCGGATCGACATAGGGCGTGGGGTCATTGACGAGGTCGGGGGGAGCGGCGGTCGCCGCGAGGGCGGGGGCGGCGCCGCCGGTCGCGAGCAGAGCGGCCAGCAGCAGGGACATGGGTCGAAAGCGCATGACGCGGCCCTTCCTCCTTACGGACGGGTCGCGCACCACCGGTCGCACAAGCCGCAGGGACAGTAGCGTGCGCCACCGGTACCACGGAAGACCGCGTACGCCCGCGCAGGCGCACGGCCGGATACCGCAAGTGGGTTGACACCGTTGTCGGTTGACGCGATAAAGTCACGTACAGACCATAAGACAACGTTGTCGAGCACCGCCGACCACACAAGCCACTCTGTTCGCACCCTCGGCGCCTTCCACCGGGTCCGCTCCGAGTGTGACTCCCGGCCCCCGGCCCCGCGCGTTACAGGTGTGGTGTGACTCCTGTGGCGATTTGAGGCTCCTGAGGCATACGCAGCGTCAAAAGATGCGTCCATCTCCTGGACCGGCATAGTCATGGGCATCCACCGGTGCTACAAATGCCGCATGTCGGACCGTTTTGCCCGATTCAGGATTACGCCAAGTCGTGCCATGGTCGGCAGGAGCCCTCGCAGCGTCGCCGGGCAGGTCTTCCTCCTTCAGGTGCCGCTGGTGGTCCTACTCGTGGTCTGCGGCGTCATCGCTCTCGTCCTGCAGTCGGAACGGGACACCAGCACGGAGGCCAAGCGCCGTTCCGTAGCCGTGGCGCAGACCTTCGCGCACTCGCCCGGCGTCGTGCAGGCACTGCACACCCGCGACCCGTCCAAGCTGCTCCAGCCGCTCACCGAGGCGGGACGCAAGTCCGCGGGCGTCGACTTCATCGTGGTCATGGACACCAAGGGCATCCGCTACACCCACCCCATCCCGAGCAAGATAGGAAAGCGGTTCGTGGGCACCATCGGGCCGTCGCTGGCCGGGAAGGTCTACACGGAAAGCGTCCACGGCCCGCTCGGCCACGAGGTGCAGGCGACCGTCCCCATCGACGACGCCCACGGCCACGTCGTTGCCCTCGTCTCCGCCGGGCTGAAGGTGCGCAACGTGACCAGCCAGGTGGACCGGCAGCTGCCGATCATCCTGGCCGCCGGTGCCGGAGCGCTCGTGGTGTCGACCGGCGGTACCGCGCTGGTCGGCAGGAGGCTGCGGCGGCAGACCCACAGCCTGGCTCCGGACGAGATGACCCGCATGTACGAGCACCATGACACGGTGCTGCACTCGGTGCGGGAGGGCGTCCTCATCGTCGGTGAGGACGGGCGGCTGCTGCTCGCCAACGACGAGGCCAAGCGCCTGCTGGAGCTGCCCGGCCAGGCCGAGGGACACTATGTGCGGGACCTGCCGGGCCTCGACCCGGCGACGGCGGAGCTGCTCCGGTCCGGGCGTGAGGCCAGCGACGAGGTGCTCTTCGCCGGAGGGCGCCTGCTGGCGGTCAACCAGCGGCCCATGGACCGCGTCGGAGGCCCCAGGGGCACCGTGGTGACGCTCCGGGACTCCACCGAGCTGCGGGCGGTGTCCGGCCGGGCGGAGGTCACACGCGAGCGGCTGGAGTTGCTGTACGACGCGGGCCTGGGCATCGGCACCACCCTCGATGTGGTCCGCACGGCGGACGAGCTGGCGCAGGTCGCCGTCCCCCGGTTCGCCGACTTCGTCACCGTGGACCTGGCCGACGCCGTGCTGCAGGGCGAGGAGCCGGCTCCCACCGCGACCGACATGCGCCGCGTCGCCGTCAGCGGCATCCAGGACAACCATCCGCTGTACGAACAGGGCCGGCTGATCGACTTCCTGCCGTCCACACCCCAGGCACGCGGCTATGGTTCCGGCCGCTCCGAGCTGGTGACCGACCTGTCGGACGCGGAGGGCTGGCAGGCACAGGACCCGGAACGGACCCGGCAGATCCTCGACTACGGCATCCACTCGCTCGTCGCCGCCCCGATCCGGGCCCGCGGTGTCGTGCTCGGCATGGCGAACTTCTGGCGCTCCAAAGGGGAGCCCTTCGACGAGGAGGAGCTGTCCCTGGCGGAGGAGCTGGTGGCCCGTGCCGCGGTCAGCATCGACAACGCCCGCCGGTACACCCGCGAGCACGTCGTGGCGGTCACCCTCCAGCGCAGCCTGCTGCCGCGGGCCCTGCCCGAGCAGAGCGCCCTCGATGTCGGCTACCGCTACCTGCCCGCCCAGTCGGGCGTGAGCGGCGACTGGTTCGATGTCATCCCGCTGCCGGGCAGCCGGGTTGCGCTGGCCGTCGGCGACGTGGTCGGACATGGCCTGCACGCCGCGGCGACGATGGGCCGGCTGCGCACCGCGGTGCACAACTTCTCCACGCTCGACCTGCCGCCCAACGAGCTGCTCAGCCATCTGGACGAGCTGGTCAGCCGCATCGACCAGAACGAGGCCTGCCCGGAGACGGCCGGGGAGATCGTGGGCGCCACCTGCCTGTACGCGATCTACGACCCCGTGACGCGCCGCTGCGCCATGGCCCGAGCCGGGCACCTGACGCCCGCGCTGGTCTCGCCGGACGGCACCGTCGTCTTCCCCGACGTGCCGGCCGGACCGCCGCTGGGCCTCGGCGGCCTGCCGTTCCAGACGGCCGAGCTGGAGCTGGCCGAGGGCAGTCAGCTCGTCCTGTACACCGACGGCCTCATCGAGGACCGCACGCGTGACCTGGACGAGGGGATGGAGCTGCTGCGCCGGGCGCTGGCGGGGCACCCCGGCCGGCCGCCGGAGGAGAGCTGCCAGGCGGTCCTGGACGAGTTGCTGCCCGAGCACCCCAAGGACGATGTCGCCCTGCTCATCGCGCGCACCCGGGCGCTCCCGGCGGAGAACGTCGCCGACTGGGACGTCCCCCGCGACCCGGCAGCCGTGTCCGGGATGCGCCTCGCCGTGTCCGACAAGCTCGCGGAGTGGGGCCTGTCGGAGCTGGGCTTCGGGATGGAACTCGTGCTGAGCGAGCTGATCACCAACGCCATCCGCTACGGCTCCGATGCGATCCATGTGCGGCTGATCCATGACCGCACGCTGATCTGCGAGGTGGCCGACGGCAGCAGCACCTCGCCACATCTGCGGTATGCCGCGACGACCGACGAGGGAGGCCGGGGCCTGTTCCTGGTCTCGCAGCTGGCCGAGCGCTGGGGCACCCGGTACACGCCGCACGGCAAGGTGATCTGGGCCGAGCTGGCAGTTCCGGACCTCACGGCGTTGCTCGGGGAGTGAGGGTTCAGGCGGGGCTGCGGTGGCCCAGAGGCGGGGAACGGGGTTCAGGCGCAGCTGCGAGCGGGCCTGGGGCCGGGGACGACTGAGGACTCAGGCCGGGCCTCCCGAGCGGGCCCCGAAACCGGGGGGGTGAGGACTCAGGTCTGTGCCGGTCCGCTGGGGGAAGCCTGTGTTCCGGCTGAGGGCCGGATGACCTGGGGCGCGCACGGCGGAGGGCCGCACCCCCGTCGCCGGGGATGCGGCCCTCTGCTGCCGTCCGCTGCCGCTTACTTGCGGATCAGGCTGCGCAGCACGTACTGCATGATGCCGCCGTTGCGGTAGTAGTCCGCCTCGCCGGGGGTGTCGATGCGGACGACCGCGTCGAACTCGACGCCGGTGTCGGTGGTGACCTTGACCGTGCGCGGAGTGGTGCCGTTGTTCAGCTCGGTGACGCCGGAGAAGGAGAAGGCCTCCTCGCCGGTCAGGCCGAGGGACTCGGCGGACTGGCCCTCCGGGAACTGCAGCGGCAGGACGCCCATACCGATGAGGTTCGAGCGGTGGATGCGCTCGTACGACTCGGCGATGACCGCCTTGACGCCGAGGAGCGCGGTGCCCTTGGCCGCCCAGTCACGGGACGAGCCGGAGCCGTACTCCTTGCCGGCCAGGACGACCAGCGGGATGCCGGCGGCCTGGTAGTTCTGCGAGGCGTCGTACATGAAGGAGACGGGGCCGCCGTCCTGGGTGAAGTCGCGGGTGTAGCCGCCCTCGGTGCCCGGCGCGATCTGGTTGCGCAGGCGGATGTTGGCGAACGTACCGCGGATCATGACCTCGTGGTTGCCGCGGCGGGAGCCGTAGCTGTTGAAGTCGCGGCGCTCGACGCCGTGCTCCGTGAGGTACTTGCCGGCCGGGGTGTCGGCCTTGATCGCACCGGCCGGGGAGATGTGGTCGGTGGTGACCGAGTCGCCCAGCTTGGCCAGGACGCGGGCGCCGGTGATGTCCTCCACCGGGGCCGGGTCCATGGTCATGCCCTCGAAGTACGGGGGCTTGCGGACGTAGGTGGACTGCGGGTCCCACTCGAAGGTGTTGCCCGTCGGGACCGGCAGCGACTGCCACTGGGCGTCGCCGGCGAAGACGTCGCTGTAGGACTTGGAGAACATGTCCTCGCCGATGGCGTTGGCGACGACGTCGTTCACCTCGGCCTCGGAGGGCCAGATGTCCTTCAGGTAGACGGGGTTGCCGTCCTGGTCGGTGCCCAGGGCCTCGCGGGTGATGTCCACCTTCATGGAGCCAGCGAGGGCGTACGCGACGACCAGCGGCGGGGACGCCAGGTAGTTCATCTTGACGTCGGGGTTGATACGGCCCTCGAAGTTCCGGTTGCCGGAGAGGACCGAGGTCACGGCGAGGTCGTTGTCGTTGACCGCCTTGGAGACCTCCTCCGGCAGCGGGCCGGAGTTGCCGATGCAGGTGGTGCAGCCGTAGCCGACGAGGTTGAAGCCGACCTTGTCGAGGTACGGCGTCAGGCCGGCCTTGTCGAAGTAGTCGGTGACGACCTTCGAGCCCGGGGCGAGGGTGGTCTTGACCCAGGGCTTGCGGGTCAGGCCCTTCTCGACCGCCTTCTTCGCCACCAGGGCGGCGGCGACCATGACGTACGGGTTGGAGGTGTTGGTGCAGGAGGTGATGGCCGCGACCGTCACCGCACCGTGGTCCAGCTCGTAGGTGCTGCCGTCGGGGGCGGTCACCTGGACGGGGTTGGACGGTACGGAACCGGTGCCCTGGCCGTGCTGCGGGGCGCCGGCGCCGTTCTCCTCGTGGCCGTAGGCCGGGGCGTCGGAGGCCGGGAAGGACTCGGCGCTCGCCTCGTCCACCACGGAGGTGGCGGCGCCCGGCGTCTGGGCGACGGGGGCCTCGACGTAGTTGAGGACGTCCTTGGCGAACTGCTGGGCGGCCTCGGCGAGAACGATGCGGTCCTGCGGGCGCTTCGGGCCGGCGATCGACGGGACGACCGTGGACAGGTCCAGCTCGAGCTTCTCGGAGAAGTCCGGCTCGGCCTTCGGGTCCAGCCAGAGGCCCTGCTCCTTGGCGTAGGCCTCGACGAGCGCGACCTGCTGCTCGTCGCGCCCGGTCAGGCGCAGGTACTTCAGGGTCTCGTCGTCGATCGGGAAGATCGCGGCGGTGGAGCCGAACTCCGGCGACATGTTGCCGATGGTGGCGCGGTTCGCGAGGGAGGTGGCGGCGACGCCCTCGCCGTAGAACTCGACGAACTTGCCGACGACGCCGTGCTTGCGCAGCATCTCGGTGATCGTGAGCACGAGGTCCGTGGCGGTGGTGCCGGCGGGCAGTTCACCGGTCAGCTTGAAGCCGACGACGCGCGGGATCAGCATGGAGACCGGCTGGCCGAGCATGGCGGCCTCGGCCTCGATGCCGCCGACGCCCCAGCCGAGCACACCGAGGCCGTTCACCATGGTGGTGTGCGAGTCGGTGCCGACGAGGGTGTCGGGGTAGGCCTGGCCGTTGCGCACCATGACCGTACGGGCCAGGTGCTCGATGTTCACCTGGTGGACGATGCCGGTGCCGGGCGGGACGACCTTGAAGTCGTCGAACGCGGTCTGGCCCCAGCGCAGGAACTGGTAGCGCTCCTTGTTGCGGCCGTACTCCAGCTCGACGTTCTGCGCGAAGGCCTCGTGCGTGCCGAACTTGTCGGCGATGACGGAGTGGTCGATGACCAGCTCGGCCGGGGAGAGCGGGTTGACCTTCGCGGGGTCGCCGCCCAGCTCCTTGACGGCCTCACGCATGGTCGCGAGGTCCACCACACACGGCACACCGGTGAAGTCCTGCATGATCACACGGGCCGGCGTGAACTGGATCTCCTGCGACGGCTGGGCCTGGGAGTCCCAGCCGCCGAGGGCGCGGATGTGGTCGGCGGTGATGTTAGCGCCGTCCTCGGTGCGGAGGAGGTTCTCCAGCAGCACCTTCAGGCTGTAGGGAAGGCGCGCGGAGCCCTCGACCTTGTCCAGCCGGAAGATCTCGTACGACTCGTCGCCCACCTGCAGTGTGCTGCGGGCGTCGAAGCTGTTCGCCGACACGACAGTCTCCTTCATTGATGTGCGCGTACCACCGTCAATCGTGCCGCCACGCCGGCTTGGCCGTTCCGGTGAGGTCAGGCTAAGTTAGGCATGCCTTACCGGGGTGGCGGCTACGGTGCGCCTCGGCAGATATCTCGATGTCGAGATAACAGTAGTACATGGGCGCTGGTTGGTCATGCCCGACCCGGCCGGGCGCCGGGCATCGCGCGCCCTACCGGTCGCCGGGCGCCGGGTATCCCGGGCCCTACCAGTCCCGCTCGGCGGTCATCTTCGCCGGGGCCAGGACCTCCACATGGCCGTGGTCGCCGTACAGGGACTGCCGCCAGTGGGCGAACACCTGGGCGGTGCGGTTCAGCGGCCCGTCCTCCCACACGTCGTAGTCGACCCGGACCCGGGCCAGGGTGCGGGCGCCGCCCTGGGTCGTACAGACGCCGACACTGTGCACGTGGGCGGCGAGGGCGGCGTCCGCCTTCGGGGCGGCGGTCCTCAGGTACGCGACGAATTCCCGGGTCATGGAGTACCAGCGCTCCGACAGGTCCGCGTCCTCCTCGGTGTCCACGGGGGGCGGGCCCTGGTCGTCGGAGGTGGTGTCGGGGAGAGTCTGCCCGCCCTGGTCGTCGGAGGTCGTGTCCGGGAGGGTCTGGCCGCCCTGGTCGTCGGAGGTCGTGTCGGGGAGGGTCTGGCCGCCCTGGTCGTCGGAGGTCGTGTCCGGGAGGGTCTGGCCGCCCTGGTCGTCGGAGGTCGCGTCCGGGAGGGTCTGGCCGCCCTCCTCGTCCGTGTTCTCCGGTACCGACACGTCGCAGGACGTGTCGGACGCGGACGGGCGCGGCGACGCCGGCGAGGCGGTCGGCGGGGCGGCCGCCGCGGGCTCGCCCGCACGCTCGGTGCCGCACGAGGTCAGCGTGCAGCAGCAGACGAGCGCCGCGGCGACGGCGAGGCGCCGCATGTGGATGTTCATCTGTGTCCCCCTTTCGGAGGGTGAGAGGGACACGCGCAGACCGGGGTTCCATGCCGCACGGCGGGCTTGATCAGGACATCGGCGGATTTGCCCGTATCTTTCGGATGGCGGGGCACCTCTGAGTCCGGACGGCCTTGACGGACCGTCACACGACTCACTCGAACGGACCCCCCGACGGGCACCATCTCATATCTGAGATAACCTCAGCCTCATGGCAGACGACTACCTCGTACGCATCGGCAAGCTCATCCGCGACGCCAGGCAACACCGCGGCTGGACGCAGACGCAGCTCGCCGAGGCGCTCGGAACCAGCCAGAGCGCCGTCAACCGCATCGAGCGCGGCAACCAGAACATCAGCCTTGAGATGATCGCTCGCATCGGTGAGGCGCTGGACAGCGAAATCGTCTCGCTCGGTTACGCCGGCCCGATGCACCTGCGGGTCGTCGGCGGCCGCCGGCTGTCGGGGGCCATCGACGTCAAGACGAGCAAGAACGCCTGTGTGGCCCTGCTGTGCGCGTCCCTGCTCAACAAGGGCCGCACGGTGCTGCGCCGGGTGGCACGGATCGAGGAGGTGTACCGCCTGCTGGAGGTGCTCAACTCCATCGGCGTACGCACCCGCTGGATCAACGACGGCGTGGACCTGGAGATCGCGCCGCCGGCCGAGCTGGACATGGGGGCCATCGACGCCGACGCCGCCGTGCGCACCCGCTCCATCATCATGTTCTTCGGTCCGCTGCTGCACCGCATGAACCACTTCAAGCTGCCCTACGCCGGCGGTTGCGATCTCGGCACCCGCACCATCGAACCGCACATGATCGCGCTGCGCCGGTTCGGTCTGGACATCGCGGCGACGGAGGGTCAGTACCACGCCCAGGTCGACCGTTCGGTGCGCCCGGACCGACCGATCGTGCTGACCGAGCGCGGCGACACGGTGACCGAGAACGCGCTGCTCGCGGCCGCCCGCCACGACGGCGTGACCGTCATCCGCAACGCCTCCTCCAACTACATGGTCCAGGACCTGTGCTTCTTCCTCGAGGCGCTGGGCGTGCGGGTCGAGGGCATCGGCACCACGACGCTCACCGTGCACGGCGTGCCGAACATCGACGTCGACGTCGACTACTCCCCCTCCGAGGACCCGGTCGAGGCGATGAGCCTGCTGGCCGCGGCCGTGGTGACGGAGTCGGAACTGACGGTGCGTCGCGTGCCGATCGAGTTCCTGGAGATCGAGCTGGCGGTCCTGGAGGAGATGGGTCTCGACCACGACCGCACGGCGGAGTACTTCGCCGACAACGGCCGCACGCGCCTGGTGGACCTGACCGTACGCCCCTCCAAGCTGGAGGCGCCGATCGACAAGATCCACCCGATGCCGTTCCCGGGCCTGAACATCGACAACGTCCCGTTCTTCGCGGCGATCGCGGCCACCGCGCAGGGCAAGACCCTCATCCATGACTGGGTCTACGACAACCGGGCCATCTACCTGACCGACCTCAACCGCCTGGGCGGCCGCCTGCAGTTGCTGGACCCGCACCGCGTCCTGGTCGAGGGCCCCACGCGCTGGCGCGCCGCCGAGATGATGTGCCCGCCGGCCCTGCGCCCCGCGGTGGTCGTCCTGCTGGCGATGATGGCGGCGGAGGGCACGTCGGTCCTGCGCAACGTGTACGTCATCAACCGGGGGTACGAGGACCTGGCGGAACGCCTGAACTCGATCGGGGCGCAGATCGAGATCTTCCGGGACATCTGACCCGCCCCGGCACACCGTCGACCCGTCGACCCCCTTCCGGACCCGCCGCGCGAGTCCGGGAGGGGGTCGACGGCGTTTCACGCCGCACAACACATCCGGCCGACGGGAATGCGTCGGTGCAATTCATGAACGACATCGCGTATCGGCGATGAAACGACTACGTGCATGTGCGGCGGGTTTCAGCCGCGGCCCGTCGCACCTGCGAGGTATTTCGGCGGGTTCCCGCCCGCACCGCAGCGCCGGGCCGCGCCCATGAACTGTGCCGCGCTCCGTACGTCCCCCCTTGACCGACCGGCCCGCCGCACCGTACTTTCGAGCGAACCGACTCGAGAACTGCTGGAAGGAGGCGAAGTCGGATGTCGATCATCTCCGACCTGCATCGCCTCGCCCAGCGGACCGTCTGGGTCCCGGGTCGCGTAGCACACGGCTGCTGAACAGCCTTCCTTCCCGGCGTGCCCGTCAGCGGCCCCGGTGCCTTCTGATGTCTTCACCCGCCTGCGGCACGTTTTCGCGTGCTGATTTCTGCTGCGGGTTCTTACGCTTCAGCTTCGCCACCGAAAGAGAAAGCCCTGAAATGGCGACCAGCATCATCTGTACGACCGCGCTCCGAAATGAGGACGTGGCATGGTAGCGGCGCGGATCACGGTCAACGGGGAGACCACTCCGATTTCCCCGGCCACCCCCCACACGACGGTCCTGGATTTCCTCCGTGACCGTGGCCTCACCGGCACCAAGGAAGGCTGCGCCGAGGGTGAGTGCGGTGCGTGTTCGGTCCTGGTGGCCCGTCCCGGCGTGAACAAGCCCACCGACTGGGTGGCGATCAACGCCTGCCTGGTACCGGTCGCGGCCCTGGACGGTCAGGAGATCGTCACCTCCGAAGGCCTCGCCACTGCCGGCGAGCCCGGTACGCCGCCCACGCTGCACCCGGTGCAGGAGGAGATGGCGGTCCGCGGCGGCTCCCAGTGCGGTTACTGCACACCGGGATTCGTCTGCAGCATGGCCGCCGAGTACTACCGGCCCGACCGCTGCGCGCACGCGCACACCGACTCCGACTCGGCCGAGGGCGCCGACGCCGAGCACGGTCCGAACGGCTTCGACCTGCACGCGCTGAGCGGAAACCTGTGCCGCTGCACCGGTTACCGCCCGATCCGCGATGCCGCGTTCGCCGTCGGTGCGCCCACCGAGGACGACCCGCTGGCGCAGCGTCGCGAGCAGGCGCCGCCGGAGCCTGTCGCCACCGAGTACGTCCAGGACGACAGCACGTTCGTGCGCCCGGCCACCCTGGCCGACGCGGTGCGGCTGCTGCGCGAGCGGCCCGACGCGGTCGTGGTCGCCGGAAGCACCGACTGGGGCGTGGAGGTGAACATCCGTTCCCGGCGGGCCAGTTGTGTGGTCGCCGTCGACCGCCTTCCCGAACTGCGGGAGCTGCGCGTCGAGTCCGACCACATCGAGATCGGTGCCGCGCAGACGCTCACCGAGATCGAGCGGCGCCTCGACGGCAGCGTCCCGCTGCTGGCGGAGCTGTTCCCGCAGTTCGCGTCCCGGCTCATCCGCAACGGCGCGACCCTCGGCGGCAACCTCGGTACCGGCTCCCCCATCGGTGACAGCCCGCCCGTGCTGCTCGCGCTGGAGGCGTCGCTGGTGCTCGCCGACGCCGACGGTGAGCGGGTGGTCCCGCTGGCCGAGTACTTCACCGGCTACCGGCAGAGCGTGCGCCGTCCCGGCGAGCTGATCCGCGCGGTGCGCATCCCGCTGCCGCTGTCGCCCGTCACGGCCTTCCACAAGATCGCCAAGCGGCGCTTCGACGACATCTCCAGCGTGGCGGTCGCCTTCGCCCTCGACATCGAGGGCGGCATCGTCCGCAAGGCACGCATCGGTCTGGGCGGCGTGGCCGCCACCCCGATCCGCGCCCTCGCCACCGAGGCCGCCCTCGAGGGCAAGCCGTGGGTGACGGAGACCGTCGAGGCCGCGGCGAAGGTGCTGCGAGGCGAGGGCACGCCGATGGACGATCACCGCGCCAGCTCCCTCTATCGTTCCGCGATGCTCGGCCAGAGCCTGCTGAAGCTGTACGCACAGACCCCTGAGGCGGTGTCGTCATGAGCCATCTGTCCGAGCGTCCCGAAAAGCCCGTAGTCGGTGTTCCGATGCCGCACGAGAGCGCGAACCTGCACGTCACCGGCACCGCGCTCTACACCGACGACCTGGTCCACCGCACCAAGGACGTCCTGCACGCCTACCCGGTCCAGGTCATGAAGGCCCACGGCCAGATCATCGCGCTCGACACCGAGCCGGCGCTCGCCGTGCCCGGTGTGGTGCGCGTACTGACCAAGGCCGACGTGCCCGGCGTCAACGACGCCGGCATGAAGCACGACGAGCCGCTCTTCCCCGACGAGGTCATGTTCCACGGCCACGCCGTCGCCTGGGTGCTCGGCGAGACCCTGGAGGCGGCCCGGCTCGGTGCCGCGGCCGTCGAGGTGGAACTCGACGAACTGCCCGCCCTGGTCACCCTGCAGGACGCGATGGCGGCCGGCAGCTACCACGGCGCCCAGCCCGTGATGGAGGCCGGCGACATCGACGCCGGTTTCGCCGACTCGGCGCACGTGTTCACCGGTGAGTTCCAGTTCGCCGGCCAGGAGCACTTCTACCTGGAGACGCATGCGGCGCTCGCCCAGGTCGACGAGAACGGCCAGATCTTCATCCAGAGCAGCACCCAGCACCCGTCGGAGACCCAGGAGATCGTCTCCCATGTGCTCGGCGTGCCGGCCCACGAGGTCACCGTGCAGTGCCTGCGGATGGGCGGCGGCTTCGGCGGCAAGGAGATGCAGCCGCACGGATTCGCGGCCATCGCCGCGCTCGGCGCCAAGCTGACCGGCCGGCCGGTGCGGTTCCGTCTCAACCGGACGCAGGACCTGACCATGTCCGGCAAGCGGCACGGCTTCCACGCCACGTGGAAGATCGGCTTCGACGCGGACGGCCGTATCCAGGCCCTGGACGCCACCCTGGTCGCCGACGGCGGCTGGAGCCTGGACCTGTCCGAGCCGGTGCTGGCCCGGGCGCTGTGCCACATCGACAACACGTACTGGATCCCCAACGCGCGTGTCGCCGGTCGTATCGCCAAGACCAACACGGTCTCCAACACCGCGTTCCGCGGCTTCGGCGGACCGCAGGGCATGCTGGTGATCGAGGACATCCTGGGCCGCTGCGCGCCGCTGCTCGGCCTGGACCCCATGGAGCTGCGGGAGCGCAACTTCTACCAGCCGGGCCAGGGCCAGACCACGCCGTACGGGCAGCCGGTCACGCAGCCCGAGCGGATCTCCACCGTCTGGCAGCAGGTGCTGGACGAGGCCGGTATCGCCGACCGCAAGCGCGAGATCGCCGCCTTCAACGCCGCGCACCCGAACACCAAGCGGGCGCTCGCGATCACCGGCATCAAGTTCGGCATCTCGTTCAACCTCACCGCCTTCAACCAGGGCGGCGCGCTGGTGCTGATCTACAAGGACGGCTCCGTCCTGATCAACCACGGCGGCACGGAGATGGGCCAGGGCCTGCACACCAAGATGCTGCAGGTGGCCGCGACCACGCTGGGCATCCCGCTGCACAAGGTGCGCCTCGCTCCGACGCGCACCGACAAGGTGCCCAACACCTCGGCCACCGCCGCCAGTTCGGGCGCCGACCTCAACGGCGGGGCGATCAAGAACGCCTGTGAGCAGCTGCGCGAGCGGCTGCTGCAGGTGGCCGCCTCCCAGCTCGGTGCGAACGCCTCGGACGTGCGCATCGTCGAGGGCGTCGCGCGCGTGCTCGGCAGCGACAAGGAGCTGGCCTGGGACGACCTGGTGCGCACCGCGTACTTCCAGCGCGTTCAGCTGTCGGCGGCCGGTTACTACCGGACCGAGGGGCTGCACTGGGACGCGAAGACGTTCCGCGGGTCGCCGTTCAAGTACTTCGCGCACGGCGCCGCCGCGACCGAGGTGGAGGTCGACGGTTTCACCGGCGCCTACCGCATCCGGCGCGTGGACATCGTGCACGACGTCGGCGACAGCCTCTCCCCGATGATCGACATCGGTCAGGTCGAGGGCGGTTTCGTGCAGGGCGCGGGCTGGCTGACGCTCGAGGAGCTGCGCTGGGACACCAGTGACGGTCCGAACCGCGGCCGGCTGCTGACGCAGGCGGCGAGCACGTACAAGCTGCCGAGCTTCTCGGAGATGCCCGAGGAGTTCAACGTCATGCTGCTGGAGAACGCCACCGAAGAGGGCGCGGTGTTCGGGTCCAAGGCGGTGGGTGAGCCTCCGCTGATGCTCGCGTTCTCGGTGCGCGAGGCGCTGCGGCAGGCCGCCGCGGCGTTCGGGCCGGCCGGCATCAGCGTGGATCTCGCGTCCCCCGCGACGCCGGAGGCCGTGTACTGGGCGATCGAGAACGCCCGCACGGGCGACGCGCGGCTCAACGGCGTCGCCAAGCTCGACGGCGAGGCACGCGACAGCCACACGGTCCGTGCCGACGTCAACGCTCTGAGCAATGCCTGACATGACCTGGGTGGCCGCGGTCGCGCGGTTGCGAGCCCACCGGGAACCCGGTGTGCTCGTGACCGTCGCGACCGTGCGCGGTCACGCACCACGCAAGGCCGGCGCCAAACTCGTCGTGGGACGCTCCGAGACCTGGGGTTCCATCGGCGGCGGCAACATCGAGGCGGTCGCGATCGACCGGGCCCGCGAGCTGATCGGCGGGCCCGACGCGGAGCCGGAGCTGATGGATTTCGCCCTCAACGACAAGGTCACCAACCGGCACGGCGTGCAGTGCTGTGGCGGAGCCGTCTCCGTCCTGCTCGAACCGCTCCCGGTGGTGCCGGCGGTGGCGATCTTCGGCATCGGGCACGTGGGGCTGGAACTGGCCCGCATCCTGGCCCGCCACGACCTGGATCTGCACCTGACCGACACCCGCTCGGACATGCTCGCCGACGAACGGCTCGGTGTGCTCGCGGACGCGGTGGCGCAGGTCCATGTGCACCACGTACCGCTGCTCCCGGAGGAGGTGCTGGCGGAGCTGGCACCCGGCACCCACGTCCTGATCATGACGCACGACCACGCCGAGGACGCGGCGCTGGCCGACGCGGCCCTGCGCACCGAGGGTCTCGGCTCGATCGGGCTGATCGGCTCGTCCGCCAAATGGGCGCGGTTCCGGCACCGTCTGTCCACCGAGGGCGGTCACGACGACGCCACGATCGACCGGATCAAGACGCCGATCGGACTGCCCGAGATCACGGGCAAGGAGCCCGCCACGATCGCGGTGAGCGTCGCGGCCGACCTCCTCCTGACGTTCGAGAAAGAACGCCGCTGAGCGCGGTCCCATCTGCCCGTACGAGGAGCCACCAAGTGGCTCCTTTCGGCTTTCACCGCACCTGACGTCACCTGGACCAACAGCCACACGGACGGTGGGTTCAGGGCGCCGGGGGCTTGTAGGACTCTACGAAGACCCCGTCTCAACCTGCGGGGTCTTCGTGCCTTCCACCCCTAGCTGCCACCCCTCGTTTGACGGTGTACTCCTGACACGAGTTGCAACGCGTCGTAGATCCGATCGGCACCCGCAATGCGATGGTCATTTCGGTCTGCCCCATCTGTTCCCACCGCATCCGAAAAGGAGTCGCCGTGACCGCGCACATTCAGGAAACGAGCATCCAGGACCTCAAGCGAGTCTGGATGGAAGAGGCGATCAGCCTGGCCACCAACAGCGTGGCGAACGGCGGCGGCCCGTTCGGCGCACTGGTCGCCAAGGACGGCGAGATCGTCGCGCTCGGGAACAACCAGGTCACCGCGTCTCTTGACCCGACGGCTCACGCCGAGGTGAGCGCCATGCGCGCCGCCTGCAAGGAGCTGGGCAACTTCTCGCTCGAGGGCTGCCTCCTGATCACCTCGTGCGAGCCGTGCCCGATGTGCCTCTCCTCCGCCCTGTGGGCGCGAGTCGACGGGATCGTCTACTGCGCCGACCGGCACGATGCCGCGGTGGCCGGCTTCGACGACCGGAAGTTCTACGACCTGTTCGAGAAGCAGCCCCAGTCGATGTGGCCGACGCAGGTGGAGCACCTGGACCTGCCGAACCGCACGGCCCCGTTCGACGCGTGGCTGGCGAAGGCCGACCGCATCGACTACTGAGCCCGGTTCACCGCGCACCCGATGCCCCGGCGGACTGGACGAGCCGGGGCATCGGTGTCCGTACCCGGAACCGCAGGTGAACTGGATGTGCACCTGACACAATCGTGAGGTGAACAAACTTTCGACACGCAGCGCGGTTCTTGCCGCGCTGCTCGCCGTGCTAGGGGCCTTCGCCACCTACCTGGCCCTGCCCGCCAAGGCCGACAGCTGGCAAGGATGCGCCGCCGGGCAGCTGTGCCTCTACACCGAGGCCGGCGGCGCGGGAACCCCGTGGGCCACCGGACCGGCCGATGCCACCCAGACCTACGACACCGCCCACGACAACGTCGCGGTCTCCGTGTGGAACAACACCGCCTACTGGGCCTGCCTCTACGACGGGACGTCCTACGGCGGCGTCATGCAAGCGATCAAGCCCGGCGTCCACACCGACCTGTCCCGCACCACTGCCGACCTCACCGGCAAGGTGAGTTCGCACAAGCTGGCGAAGTCCAAGGCGGGCTGCTGGACCGGCTTCGAGCGCTGCCCCGACCACACGCTGTGCCTGTTCCAGGAGCCGAGCGGCCGCGGGGTCGGCACCGTCTCGACGGCGGACAACCCCGACTACGGGCCAACCTGGGACAACCGCGTGGTCTCCGTCTGGAACCGCACCGACCGGCACCTCTGCTTCTACGACACGCCCGGCTACAAGGGCAGCTGGACGGCGGACGGTCGCGCCTACAAGGCGTACGTGGTGCTGAGCGGCTCGAGCACCACCGTTCCGGCGCCCTACGCAGGCACCTTCGGCTCGCACAAGTTCGTCACCGGAACGTCGGAGTGCTGACCATGAGACCGACCCTTGTGAGAGCCGTGCTGCGACGCCGAGCCGTTCTGCCCGTGGCCGCCGGCCTGCTGGCCACCGCACTGCTGCCGGCCTCCGTCGCCGACGCCGATGAGACGACGCCGAGCTCCCTGATCACCAGTCCGGGATACACGCGGGGCATCGACCCGGTCGGGCCCGGGCTGACCCTGCTGACGTACGACAACCCGAGCGACGACCGGATCGTCCAGGTGCTGCGCACGGACCCGGATCTCGCCGCGCTGACCGTCGAGAGCACGACGGGCACCGCGGGGGCCATGGCCGAGAAGACCACCGACATGCTGAAGTCCACGACACCGTTCACGTCGCGGTGGCCGCACGCGGGCATCAACGGCGGTTTCTGGTGGTCCACCACCGGGGGGCTGGCCTTCCAGGGCATCTCGGTCCAGAAGGGCCGGGTGCAGAGCGCGTCCTGCGCGGTGCCGGACCGCGCGGAAGCCGTCCTCATCCAGCACGGGCGTCCGTACTTCTCGCAGTTCACCACGCATCTGACGGTGACCGCACCGGGAAGCACCCCGATGCCGCTGGACGGCGTCAACCGGCACCCCGGCTGGATGCCGGGGTGCTCCCAGGGAGCCGGTGCCGCCGCGGACCGGTCGATCGGCGAGGGTCTCTTCACGGACTCCTCGGAGATCGTGGAGTTCACACCGGAATACGGGGCGCCCACCCCCGCGCCCGACGGGGACGCCGGCCTCACCGAGGACGATGACCCGGGCGCGGAGGCGGTCCTCGACGGATCAGGCAGGGTGGTGACCCTGAACCCGAGCGGCCGCGGCGGCACGAAGGTGCCGACGGGCGGCCGGGTGCTCCAGGGCATCGGCACCGGCGCCGACTGGCTGCGCGCGCATGCCGCCGCCGGCACCGAGCTGACGCTGCAGGAGAGCGTCAGGGACGAGCGGTTCGGCGACGACATCGTGCTGGACACCTCGGTCGACATCGTGAACGGTCACTATCCCCTGGTGCAGGATGGCGAGTACGCCTACGCGGGGTCCAACGTCAAGGTCGACCCGCGCACCGCGGTCGACGGCTATGGCCGCACCCTGTTCGTCGCGGTGACCGGGAAGAGCACCCGCAACGGCGTGACCCTCGACGAACTGGCCCGCATCCTGCTCGACCTGGGCGCCGTGGACGGGCTCAACCTCGACGGCGGCGGTTCCACCACGCTCGTCGTCGAACAGACCGTGCGCAACCGGCCGTCGGACGCCACCGGCGAGCGTGCCGTCGCCGACAGCGTGTACATCGGCCACGGCGGTTACGGCCTGTACGCCGACTGACGCGACCGTGCGGCGCCGGCTGCCGCTCGGCCGGCAGGACGCATGCGGAGTACCGCAAATGATTCCGGCACTCGGCAGGGATCGGTGAGGGGGAGTCAGACCTGCGTCAGGGTGATGTCCTGCTGGCGGGCCGCGTGGAAGTGGGACAGCGGGAGACCGCCCTGGGGGCGCAGCTCCAGCACGGTGGCCTCGACGTGGGCCGCGCCGGGGCGCAGGGCGTCGATGGCGACCTTGCCGGTGTTCTGCCAGGTGTGCTCGGCGCCGTCGCACACGGCACGGGTGTCGCCGATGCCGTGGCGCACGGTCGAGGCGTACGGGCCGTTGGCCGGCGCGTTCTGGGAGACGGCGGTTGTGATGAAGACCGGGCCGGAGCTGCCGAGGCAGCTGTAGGTGCCGGACAGGGTGACGGTGCCGTCGGCGGTGATACGGCCGACCGGGTCGACGGTGATCGTCTCGTAGGGGTCGGCCGCGGCCGGTGCGGCGGGGGCCGCGGCCGGCAGGGCGAGCGCGGCGGCCGCCGTACCGAGGGCGGTGCGCAGCGACAGGCGGCGCAAGGCGGACGGGGACAGGGTCATGGGGAAACCTCCTGAGGTGGGGTTTCCACTGGTACCGGCCCGGCGCACACGCGCGCGTGAACGTCACCCCTTCGGTGGTGCGTTCCTCGCCCGCGGGTGGTGTCCCCCTGCCGTCCGCGTCCCCGCCCCGCCCCGCGCGTCGCGGGACCGTCCCCGGTATGTCCTAGGGCTGTCACGCTTGCCGGCCGGGCCTTGGCGAACGTCGTCCGGCGGGCGCATGGTCGAGCCGTAGGACGGTCACCCGACCGGCCTCATCGCGTGGAGGTGCGCCATGTGTTCCCACCGCTCCTCGTGCCCCGCGGCCGACAGCCGCCCCGCGCACGTCGTGGCCGCCCACCCCGAGCAGGGCTGGACCCTGCTGTGCGACGGCACGATCGTCTTCGACGACACCGGCGAGCTGCTCCCCGACGGCCGCGCCGTCGCCCCGCACCGCGCCCCGTCGCAACACCTCACCATGGCCGCGTGACGAAGGCGCCAGGCACGCCACGACGCACCGCAACGGGCCGCCGCAGGCACAAAAGGGGCGCGGGGAACTGCGCGACCAGCCACAACGAAAGCCGCAGACGAAAAATCGGCCCAGGCGCCGCAGGCACCGGTATCCGCACAGACCAACGGCGGGCCGCCAGGCGCCCGCCTCACGGCAGGACGGCGAAACCGTCCAGTTCGACCAACGCTTCCTCGTCCCACAGGCGTACGACCTGGACGACCGCCATCGCCGGGTAGTCGCGGCCCGCCGACTCCCGCCAGATGCGGCCGAGTTCGGCGGCATGGGCGCGATACGCGGCGACGTCCGTGGCGTACACGGTGACCCGGGCGAGGTCGGCGGGGGTGCCGCCCGCCGCGTGCAGCGCGGTCAGCAGATTGGCCAGCGCCCGCGCGAACTGCTCGGGCAGCGTCGTGCCGGTGACCTTGCCGTCGGCGTCCAGCGCGGTCTGCCCGGCCAGGAAGACCACGCGCGAGCCGCCGGCGACGACGGCGTGGGAGAAGCCGGCGGGCGGGGACATCCCGGGCGGGTTGATGCGCTCGGTGGTCACTCGGTGGCCTCCTGACGGGCGTACAACTCCTTGGCGATGATGGAGCGCTGCACCTCGCTGGCACCCTCGTAGATGCGCGGGGCGCGGACCTCGCGGTAGAGGTGCTCCAGCAGGTGCCCGCGCTGCAGCGCGCGGGCGCCGTGCAGCTGGACGGCCGTGTCGACGACGAACTGCGCGGTCTCGGTGGCCAGCAGCTTCGCCATGGCCGCGCGCCCCGGCACATCGGGGGCGTTCTCGTCGTACGCCGATGCCGCCGCGTACACCAGCAGGCGGGCGGCCTCGGTGCGCAGCGCCATCTCGGCCACCTGGTGGGAGACGGCCTGCAGGTCGCTCAGCGTGCCGCCGAAGGCGCCGCGACGGGCGGTGTGGGCGACGGTGGCGTCCAGGGCGGCCCGGGCCATGCCGACGGCGAAGGCGCCGACGCTGGGGCGGAAGAGGTTGAGGGTGCCCATGGCGACGGCGAAGCCGCGGTCGACCTCGCCGAGGACGTCGTCACCGGTCACGGGGACGGCGTCGAAACGCAGGGCCCCGATCGGATGCGGGGAGAGCATCTGAAGGGGGCTGCCGGTCAGTCCCGGGCGGTCGGCCGGGACGAGGAAGGCGGTGACGCCGCGGGCGCCGGCGCCGGGGGTCGTCCGGGCGAAGACGGTGTAGAAGTCGGCCTCGGGAGCGTTGGAGATCCAGCACTTGTCCCCGGTGAGCCGCCAGCGACCGTGCCCGTCGGCCTCGGCGACCGCGGCGTCGTCGCCCTCCGACCCCCGCCGATCCTCCTCCCGTTCCGCCGCCAGCCCCAGCGCCCCCGCGTCCGAGCCCGCTCCCGGCTCGCTCAGGGCGAAGGCCGCGATCGCCGTGCCGTCGGTGACCGCCGGGAGCCAGCGGGTGCGCTGGGCCTCGGTGCCGTGGGCGTGCACGGGGTGGGCGCCCAGGCCCTGCAGGGCGAGGGCGGTCTCCGCCTCGGTGCAGGCGTACGCCAGGGACTCCCGCATCAGGCACAGATCGAGCGCGCCGGAGGCGAACACGCGCCGCAGCAGGCCCAGCCGGCCCAGTTCCGCGACGAGGGCACGGTTGACGTGGCCGGGCTCGCCCTTCTCGGCGAGCGGGCGGAGCCGTTGCGCGGCCAGGGTGCGCAGCTCGGCACACCAGGCGGTCTGTTCCGGTTCGAGCGAGAATGCGGGCATTGCCGGTCCTCTCTCCCACGGGCTCACGTCGACGATATCGCGTACCGTTGACTGTCGTCACCAAGGCGATACGCTCCCGATAAGCGAGCCCGGTAAGCGAGCCCACCACCACGGCCGACTCGGCAAGGGGGCGAACCGCCATGAACACCTCGGCGCACCTCGACACCTTCGCGCACGACCACCTTCCGCCGCGCGAGCAATGGCCCGAGCTCCGCTTCGACCTCCCGGAGCTGCGCTACCCCGAACGGCTGAACTGCGCGGACGTCCTGCTGACCGGCCCCCCGGACGGCCGCCCCGCCTTCCGCACCCCCACCGGGGACCTGTGGACCTACGGCGACCTGCGCGCCCGCGTCGACCGGCTCGCGCACCTGCTCTCCCGTGACCTCGGTGTCGTCCCCGGCAACCGGGTGCTGCTGCGCGGACCCACCACCCCGTGGCTGGCCGCGTGCTGGCTCGCGGTGCTGAAGGCGGGGGCGATCGCCGTCACCGTGCTGGCCCAGCAGCGCCCGCACGAGCTGGCCACGATGTGTGAGATCGCCCAGGTCCGGCACGCGCTGTGCGACATCCGCGCCGTCGACGACCTGGCCAAGGCCGAGATACCCGGACTCGCCATCACCACCTACGGCGGCGACTCCCCCGACGACCTGCTGCGCCGCCCCGCGCCCGAGGAGCCGTACGTGGCCGTGGACACCGCGGCCGACGACGTGGCGCTGATCGCCTTCACCTCCGGCACCACGGGCCGCCCGAAGGGGTGCATGCACGTCCACCGTGACGTGCTCGCCATCGCCGACACCTTCTCGCGGCACGTCCTCAAACCCACCGCCGACGACGTGTTCACCGGCTCTCCCCCGCTCGGCTTCACCTTCGGCCTCGGCGGTCTGGTCGTCTTCCCGCTGCGCGCGGGCGCCGCCGCGCTGCTGCTCGAACAGGCGCACCCGGCGCAGCTGCTGCCCGCGATCGCCGAGCACCGCGTCTCGGTCCTGTTCACCGCGCCGACCGCGTACCGGGCGATGCTCGCCGAACTCGACGGCCACGACGTCTCGTCGCTGCGCCGCTGTGTGTCGGCCGGCGAGAACCTGCCGGCCGCGACCTGGCACGCCTGGCGCGAGAAGACCGGGCTGAGGATCATCAACGGCATCGGTGCCACCGAGCTGCTGCACATCTTCATCTCCGCCGCCGACGACGACGCCCGGCCGGGCACCACCGGCGTCCCGGTACCCGGATGGCAGGCGCGGGTGCAGGACGCCGACGGCCGTGAACTGCCCGCCGGCGAGCCCGGGCTGCTCGCCGTGCGCGGCCCGATCGGCTGCCGCTACCTCGCCGACCCGCGTCAGCGCGAGTACGTCCGCGGCGGCTGGAACATCACCGGTGACACCTATGTCCGCGACGACGACGGCTACTTCCGCTATGTCGCCCGCGCCGACGACATGATCATCTCGGCCGGGTACAACATCGCCGGGCCCGAGGTGGAGGACGCCCTGCTGCGCCACCCCGACGTGGTCGAGGCGGCGGTCGTGGGCCGACCGGACGAGGACCGCGGACAGGTGGTCGTGGCCCACGTCGTCCTGAAGGAGGCCGCGGTCCAGGACGCCGAGGCGCTGCGCGCGCACGTCAAGTCCGAGCTGGCGCCGTACAAGTGCCCGCGCGAGATCGTGTTCCTCGACGCGCTGCCGCGCACGGCGACCGGCAAGCTGCAGCGGTTCCGGCTGCGGGCGGACGAGTGAGGCGCGAGCGAACGTGACCAGCAGCGATTCCGACGACCTAAAATGATCAACGTGTCCGACCAGCACGCTCCCCGTTCCCTGATCGTCACGCTCTACGGCGCCTACGGCCGCTTCGCCCCGGGCCCGGTGCCCGTGGCCGAACTGATCCGGCTGCTGGCCGCGGTCGGCGTCGACGCGCCCTCGGTGCGCTCCTCGGTGTCCCGGCTCAAACGGCGCGGGCTGCTGCTGCCCGCCCGCACGGAGCACGGCGCGGCCGGTTACGCGCTCTCCCCCGAGGCACGGCAGCTGCTGGAGGACGGCGACCGCCGTATCTACGCCACCGCTCCGCCGGAGGACGAGGGCTGGGTGCTGGCGGTGTTCTCGGTGCCGGAGTCGGAGCGGCAGAAGCGGCACGTGCTGCGCTCCCGGCTGGCCGGCCTCGGCTTCGGCACGGCGGCGCCCGGCGTGTGGATCGCCCCGGCCCGGCTGTACGAGGAGACCCGGCACACCCTTCAGCGGCTGCGCCTGGACGGCTACGTCGACTTCTTCCGCGGCGAGCACCTCGGCTACACACCGACCGCTCAGGCGGTGGCCCGCTGGTGGGATCTGGCGGCCATCGCCAAGGAGCACGAGGCGTTCCTCGACCGCCACGAACGCGTGCTGCACGCCTGGCAGCAGCGCGCCGGCACCCCGCCGGAGGAGGCCTACCGCGACTACCTCCTCGCCCTCGACACCTGGCGCCACCTGCCCTACGCCGACCCCGGCCTGCCCGCGCGGCTGCTGCCCGCGAACTGGCCGGGGGTGCGCTCGGCGGCGGTGTTCCGCGCCCTGCACGAGCGTCTGCGCGACGCGGGCGGCGAGTTCGCGGGCGTGACCCCCGGCCGGCCTGCGGCCTGACTCGGCAGCCGCCCGGCGCGGGCCGGTTCAGCGGCCCCCGCCCAGGGCGAGGCGGGGCTTCGGCGCGTCCGTACGGCCCGTCTGCGGGCGGCGGCTGCCCGCGCGGTACGGGGTGGGCCAGACGGCGCCCGGGCCAGTGTAGCCCTGCTCGGCTGCCGCGTGCAGGGTCCAGTGCGGGTCGTACAGGTGCGGGCGGGCCAGCGCGCACAGGTCGGTACGTCCGGCGAGAATCAGGGAGTTGACGTCGTCCCAGGAGGAGATGGCGCCGACCGCGATCACCGGGACGCCCACCTCCTGCCGGATCCGGTCCGCGTACGGTGTCTGGTACGACCGCCCGAACTCCGGCCGTTCCTCGGCGACGACCTGCCCGGTGGACACGTCGATCGCGTCGGCGCCGTGTGCGGTGAAGGCCCGGGCGATCTCCACGGCGTCCTCGGCGGTGGTGCCGCCGTCGGCCCAGTCCGTGGCGGAGATCCGTACGGTCAGGGGCCGTTCGGCCGGCCACACCTCGCGGACGGCGTCGAAGACCTCCAGCGGGAACCGCAGCCGCTTGGTGAGGCTGCCCCCGTAGGCGTCCGTGCGGCGGTTGGTCAGCGGGGACAGGAAGCCGGAGAGCAGATAGCCGTGCGCGCAGTGCAGTTCGAGCAGGTCGAAACCGGCCCGGGCGGCACGCACGGCGGCAGCGGTGAACTGCTGCCGGATGTCGGTCAGTTGCGCGCGCGACAGCTCGCGCGGCACCTGGCTGCCCGGCTTGTACGGCAGCGGGGAGGGGGCCAGCACCGGCCAGTTGCCGTCCGCCAGCGGCTCGTCCATGCCCTCCCACATGAGCTTCGTCGAGCCCTTGCGCCCGCTGTGACCGAGCTGCACACCGATCGCCGTACCGGGCGACTGCGCGTGCACGAAGGACACGATCCGTTTCCAGGCCGCCGCCTGCCGGCTGTCGTACAGGCCCGCGCAGCCCGGGGTGATCCGGCCCTCGGGGCTGACGCAGACCATCTCGGTCATCACCAGGCCGGCGCCGCCGAGCGCCCGGGCGCCGAGGTGGACGAGGTGGAAGTCGCCGGGGATTCCGTCGACGGCCGAGTACATGTCCATCGGGGAGACGACGACCCGGTTGCGCAGGGTCAGACCGCGCAGCCGGAACGGCGTGAACATGGGCGGCGTGCCGGGCGGGCAGCCGAACTCCTGCTCCACGGACGCGGTGAAGCGGGCGTCGCGCAGGCGAAGGTTGTCGTGGGTGACGCGGCGCGAGCGGGTCAGCAGGTTGAACGTGAACTGCAGGGGCGGCTGGTCGAGGTACCGCGCGAGGTCCTCGAACCACTCCAGGCTGGCGCGGGCGGCGCGCTGCGTGGAGGCGACGACCGGTTTGCGCTCCTCCTCGTAGGCCGCGAGGGCCCGGTCGAGGGAGGGCTGTTCCTCCAGGCAGGCGACCAGCGCGAGCGCGTCCTCGACGGCGAGCTTGGTGCCGGAGCCGATGGAGAAGTGGGCGGTATGGGCGGCGTCGCCGAGCAGGACGACGTTGCCGTGCGACCATCGGTCGTTGACGACCGTGCGGAAGGTGGTCCACGCGGAGTTGTTCGAGCGCAGCGGCCGGCCTCCGAGGGCATCCGCGAAGATCTTGGCGCAGCGGGCGATCGACTCGCTCTCGGTCAGCTCGTCGAACCCGGCGGCCCGCCAGACCTCCTCGCGCATCTCGACGATCACCGTCGAGGCGTCGGCCGCGTAGGGATAGCCGTGCAGCTGCATCACGCCGTGCTCGGTCTCGGCGATCTCGAAGCGGAAGGCGTCGAAGGCGAAGTCGGCGGCGAGCCAGATGTAACGGCAGCGGTGCGAGGTGATGCGGGGGCGGAAGGTGTCGGCGTAGGTCGCCCGGGTGGTGCTGTGGACTCCGTCGGCTGCGATGACCAGGTCGTACGTCGCCGCCAGGGTGTCCGCCTGTGGAGCCTGTTCGCGGAAGCGCAGTTCGACGCCGAGGTCCCGGCAGCGGTCGTGCAGGATCTGCAGGAGGCGTTTGCGGCCGAGGGCGGCGAATCCGTGGCCGCCGGAGGTGTGCTTCACGCCTCGGCGGACGATGTCGATGTCGTCCCAGCGGGTGAAGTCCTTCTGCAGAGCCTCGTAGACGACGGGGTCGGCGTGTTCGATGCCGCCGAGGGTTTCGTCGGAGAGGACGACGCCGAAGCCGAAGGTGTCCTGCGGGGCGTTGCGTTCCCACACGGTGATGTCTCGGGTGGGGTCCCGGCGTTTCAGCAACGCGGCCGCGTAGAGGCCGCCGGGGCCGCCGCCGATGATCGCGATGCGTCGGGGGTGGCTGTTCTTCTCCGGCGGCTGCGGGTTCGTCGTGGCTGGTCGCGCCCCGCGGCGAAGCCGCATATCGCCACTGCCCCGCGCCCCTGAGGGTGCGGCAGTCCCCTTGGCCGAGAGCATCCCTACCTCCCCTGCCACTTCGGTGGCCGCTTCTCCGTGAACGCCGCGTGGAATTCCGCGTAGTCCTCGCCGTTCATCAACAGGGCCTGGGTCGAGGCGTCCAGCTCGATCGAGGCCGCCAGTGGCATGTCCAGCTCGGCCGTCAGCAGGGCCTTCGTCTGGGCGTACGCCAGGGCCGGGCCGTCGGCCAGGCGGCGGGCGAGGGTCCGGGCTGCCTCGTCGGCTCGGCCGTCCTCCGTCAGTTCGCTGATCAGGCCGATGCGCTCGGCCTCCAGGGCGCGGACCGGTTCGCCGAGCATGAGCAGGCGGGTCGCGTGGCCCAGGCCGACGACCCGGGGCAGCAGGTAAGCCGCGCCCATGTCGCCGCCGGACAGGCCGACGCGGGTGAAGAGGAAGGCGAACCGGGCCGACGGGTCGGCCACCCGGAAGTCCGCCGCCAGGGCCAGCACCGCTCCGGCGCCGGCGGCCACGCCGTGCACCGCGGCGATCACCGGGAACGGGCACTCGCGGATCGCCCGTACGACCTGGCCGGTCATCCGGTTGAAGTCGAGCAGCTGGGCCGTGTCCATGGACAGCGTGGCGCCGATGATCTCGTCGACGTCGCCGCCGGAGCAGAAGCCGCGGCCCTCGCCGGCCAGCACCAGGGCCCGCACGGACCGCTCGCGGGACAGTTCGGCCAGCAGGTCGCGTAGGTCGGCGTAGGCGCCGAAGGTGAGGGCGTTGAGCTTGTCCGGGCGGGCCAGGGTGACGGTGGCGACCCCGTCGGCGAGCTCCACCCGCAGGTGTTCCCAGGCGGGGGTGCGGGCGGCGGAGCCGGTGAAGGGACTCATGCGGGCGGCCTCCTCACTGAGGGCTACCTCACGAAGCTATCACCGATCCGTGACTGTCGTCACGAGGGCGCAATACGAGGGCCGGCACATTGGCCGAAGAACGTCACGGCTCCTCGATGAGCCGGTAACAGGGAGACCTGTGGGGCTCGGCAGGGCGCGGTGACGGGTAGGTCGCCCGGTGCCGGGGCCGCTGGTTCCGGACGGCGCCCGGCCGGGGAACCGGACGGGCGGCGCCGTATCCTTCATACGTTGAAAGCAGGACAGCCTGCTGATGAACGGACTCGCTGTGTACGAACCCCCCACCTCGTCCGCCTCCTGGCGGATCGCGCTGCCGCACACCGCCGCGGCCGTGCCCGTGGCGCGCGCCCTGGTGCGCACGGCACTGGCCGAGCTGGAGCACGGGGCGGACAGCGACACCGCGGAGCTGCTGACGGCGGAGCTGGTCGCGAACGCCGTCGAGCACACCGCCGGGGGCTCGCCGATAGAGCTGGTCGTGGAGCTGCTGCCGTCCGGCTGCCAGGTCGAGGTGCACGACCCGGACCCGGCGCCGCCGGGCGATCTCACCCGGCCCACCCTCGCCATGCCGGATCCGTGGCAGGAGGGTGGGCGCGGGCTGCTGCTGATCCGCGCGCTCAGCTCGTCGTGCGGGCACCGCCCCACCGAGTCCGGCAAGGCGGTGTGGTTCAGACTCCCAGCGGTTCCCGCTCAGCGGCGTCCGGTGTGACCTCGGCGGCCCGGTGCCGCACGAGCCGCGAGTTGCGGCGCCCGTAGGCGGCGTACACGCCCGAACCGACGGCCAGGAAGGCGGCGAACTGGAGCCAGGCGCTCCAGCCCGTCTCGTACATCAGGTACAGGCAGAAGCCGACGCCGAGCAGCGGCAGCACCGGGTAGAGCGGGACCCGGAAGGTGCGGGCGAGGCCCGGCTCGCGGCGGCGCAGGGCGATGACGGCGATGTTGACGACGGCCATGATCGCGAGCGTGCCGATGGTGCACAGATCCACCACCGCGTCCAGCGAGGCGAAGGCCGCCGGGATCGCGAAGACGATGGCGATGATCATGGTGCCCGCGACGGGGGTGGAGGTGCGCGGGGAGACCTTCTCGAAGACGCGCGGGACCAGGCCGTCCCGGGACATCGACATCAGGATGCGGCTCTGGCCGTACATGACCGCGAGCGTCACCGAGGCGATGGCGACGACCGCGCCGAAGGCGATGATGCCGCCGCCGACCGTGGAGCCGGTGACCTGGTTGACGACATAGGACAGGGCGGCGGGGCGGCCGCCGACCTCCTTGCCGCCGACGGCGCCGGTGGCGGCGAGGGCGACCGCGCAGTACAGCAGGGTCACCACGCCCATGCAGACCAGGATGGCCACGGGGATGTCCCGGCGCGGGTTCTTGGCCTCCTCGCCGGCCGTGGTGATCGCGTCGAAGCCGATGTAGGAGAAGAACGCGGCCGTGGTGCCCGCGCCGATGCCGCCGAGGCCGGCCGGTGCGAACGGGGTGAGGTTGCCGTCCTTGAAGGCGTAGAAGCCGACGGCGCAGAACGCGAGCAGGATGGCGAGCTTGACCGCGGCCATCGCGGCGGTCGCGCGGGCGCTCTCGCGCACCCCGCGCACCAGCAGCACGCAGGCCAGGGCGATGACGATCACGGCGGGGAGGTTCACGATCCCGCCGTCGCCGGGACCGGAGGACAGGGCGGCGGGCAACTGCCATCCGGTGAGGCTGTTCAGCAGTTCGTTGACGTACTGGCTCCAGCCGACGGCGACGGCGGAGATGGACACGCCGTATTCGAGGAGCAAACACCAGCCGACCAGGAATGCGGTGGTCTCGCCGAGGCCTGCGTAGGCGAAGGAGTACGACGATCCGGAGACCGGGATCGCGCCGCCCAGCTCGGCGAAGGAGAAGGCGGTGAAGACGCAGGTGATCGCGGCGAGCAGGAAGGAGACGACGACGGCGGGCCCGGCCTGGGCGACGGAGTCGGAGAGGCCGACGAAGATGCCGGTGCCGACGATCGCGCCGACGCCGAAGCAGATGAGCTGGGACAGACCCATCGTGCGCTTCAGGCCGTGGCCGTCCCGGTCGGCGCCGGATTCGGCGACCAGGAGCGCGGGGGACTTGATGCGGGGCATGCGGGTGGTGCTCGTTTCTGGGGACGGATGCGCCCGGGTGGGGGCGCGCGACGGCCGCGGAAGGGGTGGCTCCGGGCCGCCGGACAGCATAAGGCCTGGTGGTCAGGCCGGGTTCGGAGCGGGGATCAGGCCAGGGTGGCGACGAGGACGGCCTTGATGGTGTGCAGCCGGTTCTCGGCCTCGTCGAAGACGACGGAGTGCGCCGACTCGAAGACCTCGTCGGTGACCTCCAGCGAGTCCAGGCCGTGGGTCTCGAAGATCTCGCGCCCGACCTTGGTGCCGAGGTCGTGGAAGGCCGGCAGGCAGTGCAGGAACTTCACGTCCGCGTTGCCGGTGGCGCGCAGCACGTCCATCGTGACGGCGTACGGGGCGAGGGCGGTGATGCGCTCGTCCCAGACCTCCTTGGGCTCACCCATGGACACCCAGACGTCGGTGGCGACGAAGTCGGCGCCGCGCACGCCCTCCTCGAGAGCCTCCGTGAGGGTGACGCGGGCGCCGGTCGACTCGGCCAGCTCGAGCGCCCGGTCGACGATCTCCTGGGCGGGCCAGTAGGACTTCGGGGCGACGATCCGCACGTCCATGCCGAGCAGGGCGCCGGTGACCAGGTAGGAGTTGCCCATGTTGAAGCGGGCGTCGCCCAGGTAGGCGAAGGCGATCCGGCTGAGCGGCTTGTCGCTGTGCTCGGTCATGGTGAGCACGTCGGCGAGCATCTGGGTGGGGTGCCAGTCGTCGGTGAGCCCGTTGAACACCGGCACACCGGCGCAGGCGGCCAGCTCCTCGACCTTCTCCTGGCTGTCGCCGCGGTACTCGATGCCGTCGAACATCCGGCCCAGCACCCGCGCGGTGTCCCGCACGGACTCCTTGTGACCGATCTGGGAGCCCGACGGGTCCAGGTAGGTGGTGTGGGCCCCCTGGTCGGCGGCCGCGACCTCGAACGCGCAGCGGGTGCGGGTGGAGGTCTTCTCGAAGATCAGCGCGATGTTCTTGCCGCGCAGGTGCTGCGTCTCGGTCCCGGCCTTCTTGGCGGCCTTCAGCTCGGCGGCCAGCTCGACCAGACCGCGGAACTCCTCGGGGGTGAAGTCCAGCTCCTTGAGGAAGTGGCGGCCGGCGAGGGCGGTCGGGACTGTCGCCATGGGGGCGCTCCAGAGGGACGGGGGACGGCTGACTATTGGAAGTCTATACGACGGGCAACATTTATATACAGCCGGCCCGACCCGACCTGCAGCCGCAGCCGCAGCCGCAGCCGGCTAGACGGCGTCCCGTTCCACCGGACAGCTCATGCACCGCGGACCTCCCCTCCCCCGGCCCAGCTCGCTGCCCGGGATCTCGATCACCTCGATGCCCTGCTTGCGCAGATGGGTGTTGGTGGTGGAGTTGCGTTCGTAGGCGACGACGACGCCCGGCTCGACGGCGAGCACGTTGCAGCCGTCGTCCCACTGCTCGCGTTCGGCGGCGTGGACGTCCTGGGTCGCGGTCAGCACACGGATCTCGCTCAGCCCGAGCGCGGCGGCGATGGCGCGGTGCATGTGCTCCGGCGGATGGTCGGTGACCTTCAGCTCCTTCTCGCCGGCACCGGGCTCGATGGTGTACGAGCGCAGCATGCCGAGGCCCGCGTACTGGGTGAACGTGTCGCCGTCGACCATGGTCATCACGGTGTCGAGGTGCATGAACGCGCGCCGCTTGGGCATGTCCAGCGCCACGATCGCACGGGCCGAGCCGGCCGCGAACAGCTTGTGGGCGAGCATCTCCACGGCCTGCGGTGTGGTGCGCTCGCTCATGCCGATCAGCACCGCGCCGTTGCCGATGACGAGCACGTCGCCGCCCTCGATGGTGGAGGGGTAGTCGGCCTGCCCCTCGGACCACAGGCGGAACGGTTCCTCGCGGAAGAGGGGGTGGTGCCGGTAGATCGCTTCGAAGTGCACGGTCTCGCGCTGCCTGGCCGGCCACCGCATGGCGTTGACGGAGACACCGTCGTAGATCCAGGCGGAGGTGTCGCGGGTGAAGAGGTGGTTGGGCAGCGGGGCCAGCAGGAAGTCGTCCAGCTCCATGACGTGGAAGCGGACGGAGACCGGCTCGGCGTGCTCCTGCAGGAACTCGCGCTTGGTCATCCCGCCGACCAGCGCCTCGGCCAGCTCGCGCGCGGGAAGGGTCTCGAAGGCGGCACGCAGGTGGTCGGTGGCCAGCGGGCCGTACTCCTTCTCGTCGAAGACGCGGTGCAGGACGAGCGACCGGGCGGCTGGGATCTCCAGCGTCTCGGTCAGCAGGTCGCCGAAGAGGTGCACGGTGACGCCGCGGTCACGCAGTACGTCGGCGAACCCGTCGTGCTCGGCGCGCGCCCGGCGCACCCAGAGCACGTCGTCGAAGAGGAGGGTCGTCTTGTTGCTGGGCGTGAGCCTTTTGAGCTCGAGGTCCGGCCGGTGCAGGATCACGCGGCGCAGCCGCCCGGCCTCGGAGTCGACGTGGAATCCCATGCCTCCATCCTGACCACCGGTACCCGTCTTGACCCGTCACTCGCACGTTTCTCTTCTCCCCGTCTCGAGGAGAACGTCGCTCCCGCCCCGGGAGAGGGGGGCTTTCGGCCGGGGGGCGGCGCTCACGCGGTGTGCTGGGGCTGGAGTCGTTCCGGGTGGGTGAGCAGGCGGCGGGTGGTGCGGCCCGGGTGGGCGCCGGCCCGGGCGACGATCCAGCCGGCCAGCGTGTGGGGTTCCGTCGGGCGGGCCGCAAGCAGTTCGGTGTACCCGGTCAGGGCGGTGGCCGGGTCACCGGCGGCCAGGTGTTCGTCGGGGGTGCGCGGAGCCGTGGGCGCGGCGGCGAAGGCGTGGGTGCGCAGGTCCGGCCAGAAGGTGCGGTCCGCGCGGAAGCGCAAGGGATGGGGCGTCGTGCGCGAGGCCGGCGCCGCCACGTTGCGCAGGCGCCACTCCGTGCGGTGCAGCAGGGCCGCCGTACGGGCCCGGACGAGGGCGGCCGGGGGGACCGGTTCGCGCAGCCAGCCGTCCAGCGTGGCCGCGAGGCCCGAGACCAGGGCGCGGCCCTGGACGGTGAGGCGGCCGCTGGTCAGCAGGGTGCGCACCACGAACCGGCTTTGCAGGCGGCGCAGGGCGAAGTGGTAGCCGGCGGTGTCGGCCGCCCGGTCGTCGCGGGCGCCGGCCAGCCGGTCCCGCCAGAAGCCGGCGACGCCGGTGAAGGCGTACGCCCCGTGCAGCAGGCCGGTCAGATGGCGCGGGTCGGCCCGCCAGGGGGCGTAGTACCGCTCCTCCCGGTCGTCGTCGAGCAGCGGGAAGAGGTGCAGCAGGGCGGCCAGCTTGCTGTGCTGGAACTCGTGGACGAAGGTCTCGGCGAGGGCCACCGCGGACGACGGGCGGGAGATCACCATGCCGCCGTAGGAGTCGCCGCTGGAGGCGGACACCCGGACGGCGGGCGGCGCGGGCGGGGTCGCGGCGGTACGGCCGTAGGGGACGACGGAGCGGATCAGGGCCGCGTCCATCCGGCCGGGGCCCGGCCCGCCGGAGGCGTCGAGCACCGCGGCGGCCTCCTCGAACAGCCGCTGCCAGGCCCGGGCCTCGGCGTCCTCCAGCCGGGCCGGCGGCAGCGGGTCGTCGAGGTCGCGGTAGGGATCGAGGTCGTCCAGGGGGACGGTGACCGGGCCCGCCGGGCGGTCGAGGGTGAGGGTGCGCAGCGGGAGCCAGCCGGTCTCCCGCGGTGTCCCACCGGTCCGCTCGCCCACGGCCGCTGTCGCCGGGCGGATCGTCAGCGCGGGCCCGCCGCCCGCGGTCAGGGTCAGTTCGCCGTCGCGGGTGACGGCACGGCCGGCCGTCAGCCCCGGTGCCGGGTCCGGGAGCCGGACCAGTCCGAGGCCGGGCAGCGGCAGACGGCCGTCGGTGAGCGGGACGCGGAGGTCCGCCGCCGTACCGGCGAGCAGGGACGCGGAGACGGCGAGGGCGGCCAGGTGGCCGGCCTCCGCCCACAGCGGCGGTCCCGACGCCGTGCCGTGCAGCCGGCGCAGTGCATGGGCGAGCCAGCCGCCGGTGGCCGGAGCGAGCAGCAGCCGGTCGACCGGCTCGGGCACCCGCGCTGCGGCCTCCTTGACGACCCGCCATGCCTCGGCGACGGACGTCACGGGCGTGGGCAGGTCCGCGGCGCGATCGAGCAGCGTGCGCAGGAGCAGCAGCCGGCGGGCGCGCTCGGCCCGCTCCAGGAAGGCGACGGCCGCCTCCGAGCCGCCTCCGGCGGCGAGTTCGGCGAAGAGCGCGTCGGGCATGCGCAGAGGGGCGGGGCGCTCGCTCGTCATGGGCGGGACCTCCGGTCACGGGTACGGGCGGGCACGGCGCCACCGCCCGCGGCGCCGGCCGACGGCGGACGGAAGGGGCTGCGGGCAGCCGCGGTTCGGGGCGGACGCGGCCTTCCGCCCGGGCGGTGCCCTCTATTCGGCCCGGGCGCCGCCGGGGCCGTCGCTGCCGCCCTTGACACCGCTGCGGGCGCGCAGGACCTCATCGAGCAGGCGGGCGCCGGCGGACAGCGGCGTCAGATCGTCCACGGCGGTCAAGGGCAGCGCGGCCACGTCCGTCAGATCCGACTCCCAGACAAGAGCGCCCGCGGCGCGGTCCGGATCACGGACGGCTGTGGCGTGCTGCACAGCGGGCGGCTGGTCCAAGATGCTCCCCCTTCTCGCACGGTGGCACGCAATGCCCCGCGTCCTGTTCCATCATGGCCATTCCTGCCCCGGTCGAAAACCGTACGATCACGCCACCCGATCATCCCCCATCGCGCGGGCTGCCCGGCGGGGGGCCGAATTCCCGCAGTGCGGCCGCCAGTTCCGCGGCGCGCTCGGTGTCGTCGTCCACGGACACCACCGCGTCGTACAGCTGCCACAGGGCCTGCTCCCCCTGCCGGGCGAGCCCGCCCAGGAGCCCCACCGCGTCCGTGCGGGCCCGGGTGTGACGGGCCAGCGTCCCGGTGACACGAGGGTCGAGCGCGCCGACCACCATCTGCCGTTCGACGGGGTCGGCCATCAGCGGATAGGCCAGCAGGGCGTCCACCGCGCGCTGCAGCGGGGAGGGGGAACGGGGCGCGGCGGGCGGCGGGACCGGGGTGAGGATGTCGCCGCGCTCGGGGCTTTGCAGCCGGATCTCCGGATACTGCAGGGTCCGGCCCGCTTCCCTGAGGGCCGCGATGCGTGCCCGGACGGCCGGAAACAGTTCCTCCGGATCGGGCGGGGCGGGCAGCGCCCCGGCGTGTTCGGCCAGCAGGCCGAGCAGGACGTCGGAGAACAGTCCGGTGCCGCGCACGGGGTCGTTGGCTGCGGCACGGCCTCGCCCGGCGGCCCGCAGCACGGTCTGCCGGTGCACCAGGGTGCGCCGGCCCACGGGCAGCGCGTCCGGCGGCAGCGGCTCGCGCAGCGCGAGGTCCTCCTCGAAGGTCTCGCAGGCGTCGACGACCCACAACTGCCCGGTCAGGGACGGCACGGCGTCGCTGCGGTACCGCTCCAGCGCGGAGTCCAGGTCGATGCCGAGCTTGTCGGCGGTGGTGGCGTCCGCGCAGAACAGGCGTAGATGCCCGGACCGGTCCAGCGCGCCGTGGCCGCCCCACCACACCCACAGCACGTCGCCCTGCGTCCGCGGCAGTTCCTGGACCAGGGCGCGGCGCAACGTGGCCTGGTCGGCGGGCGCGTGCGGGACGTCGGGACGGTAGGGCGGCAACGGCGCGAGATGCAGGCGCAGATGGTCGTCGGGTACGCCGGCGGCGCGCAGCAGGGCGTGGAAGCGGACCGCGTCGCGGGCCGGCCCGGGCAGGTCCCAGGCGGGGCCGGCGCCGTAGGACTCAATGCCGACGATCAGGGCGTGCACGCGCGCGGGATCGGCGTCCGGGCTGTGCGCGGAGAAACCGCTCACGGCAGGTGGTCCACGATGTGCCGGTACACCACCGGGTTGGTCCAGTAGGCGCTGTGCGCGGCCGGGAACGGCTGGCGGCTGTCGACGGCGACGTCGGTGACCCGGCCCGGGAACAGACCGGCGCCGAGGTAGGAGAGCAGGTCGCGGGGGTCGTAGAGATTGAGCCAGTGAGGGACGTGGGGCGGCAGCGGGGCGGGGTGTTCCAGGGTGGGCAGGGAGCCCGACTCGTACAGGAACGGCCCCTGGGAGCCGGCCGTCACCAGCAGCCGGACCTGCGGCAGCGGGGCGGAGATCAGCGTGTCCAGGGCGATGATGCCGCCCAGGCTGTGGCCGAGGAGGACGACGGGGGGTTCGAGGCCCTCGACGAGCGAGCGCAGGCCGGCGCGGACGGCGGCGCCGCGGGCGAGGTAGCGCAGTACGTCACCGGCGGCGGGGTGGGCGGCCTCGGTGAGGGCGCGCCGGCGGCGCACGACGGCGCGGGAGGCGGCGGACCCGGCGGTCCGCAGCAGCAGGGAGCGCACACCGCGCTGCGTGCCCCGGGGTGATGCACCCAGTGCCTCGGCGAGCCGGTCGGTGACGGCGTCGCGGGTGTCGCCGACCGGGACGAGCGGGGTGTCGGCGTCGAGGGCGTCCGCGGTGACGCGGGCGGTCAGGCTGCGGGCGGCGACGGTGGCGAGGCCGTCGGGGTCCAGGACCTCGGCGGCGGAGGCGAGCAGGGGGTGGGCGGCAAGATCGGTGGCGGCGCGGGCCAGGCCGGGGCCCAGCTCGGCGGCGGGCGCGTCGCCCTGGGCGGCCAGCGCGGCGAGCCGGGCCTGGAGCTTCTGCGCGGGCGGTACGGAACCGGGGGGCCGCTCGGCGGCTCCTTCCGCCGCTGCGTGGGCGGCGACGGCGAGTTCGGCGTACGGGTCGGTGTAGAGGGCGGCCCAGGCGGCGGTGTCCTCGTCGGAGTCCGTGGCGGTCGGGGCCTCGCCGGGCCACCGGGCCGGGCCGGCGGCGGGCGCCTCGGCGAGACCGCGGGTCGTTCCGGCGGCCGGGGGCAGGCTCGCTCCGTCCGCGGCGAGCGTGGCGCCGTGCGTGCCGCCCCAGTAGTGCGGCACGATGCGTAGTCCGTCGCGCAGCGCGGTCAGCCCGGCCGCGACGCGTCCCGCCGTCGCAGAGAAGGCCGGTTCGCGAACCCCTGTCCCATGAATGAAGACGACCGCCGTCATGTGCCCCCCGTGACACTGGTGCAGCGCGCTGTACGACTGCCGCTGGGACGTCAAGTTACCAGTATCATAAGGAGGTTGGGGTCGTGAGCGGGTTCGATCCCCGTCGGCGGCCGGACGACCGGCTCGGCCCACCGGACCACTGGGGGACACCATGAGCCCTGACGCGCTCGTCCTGCACATCGTGGGTGCCTCGGCGCTGATCCTGGTGGCCGCGCATGCCGCCGGCTGGCTGGCCCGCCGGCTCGGACAGCCGTACATCGTCGGCCAGTTGACCGCCGGCATCGCACTCGGCCCGTCGCTGCTGGGCAGCGCGGCGCCCGGGGTGCACGAGGCACTGTTCCCGAAGGGCATCTCACCGGCGCTGACCGGTTTCGCGCAGATCTCCCTCGTCGTCTTCCTGGTCTCCATCGGTTACGAACTGGACCTGCGGATCCTCGGCGACCGGGCGCGGTCGGCGGTGGCCGTGGCGGGGGCGGCGTTCGTGGTGCCGATGGCGGTGGGCGCGGGCTGCGCCGTGCTGTTCCGGGAGCAGCTGCGGCACCTCGGCATGGAGCGCGAGCTCTCCCCGGCCGTGGTGGTGTTCGCCGGGGTCGCCCTGTCGATAACGGCCGTGCCGGTGCTGACGGCCATAGTGCGGGAGAACGGCCTGGCCCGCACGGTGCCCGGGGTGGTCGCGGTGTCCGCGGCCGGGCTGCTCGACGTGATCGGCTGGACGGTACTGGCGGGGACGCTGCTGAACAGCGGCGCCGGCGACCAGGCGCTCGCCTGGCAGTGGCGGGCGCTGCTCGCGGTGGGCTTCATCGCGCTGATGCCGCTCGTGGCGCGGCCGCTGCTGCGCCGGCTGCTGTGGCGGACGGCGATGGAGCCGTCGCTGCGGATGGCGCTGCTGCTGGGGTTCGCGCTGGGGTCGGCGTGGGTGACGCACTACCTGGGGCTGCACGTGATCTTCGGCGCGCTGCTCGCCGGTGCGGTGCTGCCGCGGGAGCCGGACGACACGCTCGATCCGGATCTGGTCCGGCCGCTGCACGACGTCAGCTCGCTGCTGCTGCCCTTCTTCTTCGTCGTCTCGGGCCAGTCCGTCGCGCTGAACTCCATGAACGCCACCGGCTGGATCGCGCTGCCGGTCGTGACGGTACTGGCGGTGGTGACGAAGGTCGGCCCGAGTACGGCGGCGGCGCGGCTGAGCGGTCTGGAACGGGACGACGCGCGCACGGTCGGCGTCCTGATGAGCACCCGGGGCCTGACGGAGCTGATCGCCCTCAACGCGGGCTACCAGGCCCACCTGCTGAGCGAACAGCTCTACACGGTCCTGGTCTTCATGGCCCTGGCCACGACCCTCCTCACCCAGCCGCTGCTGCGCCTGGTCGGCCGGCTGTCCCGCCCCACGCCGACACCGCACCCGGACGACACGTCAGGCCCCACCCACCCGAACCCGACGGAGACTCCGCTTCCGGGGGTGTGATCGGGGTTTCCGGGGGCGTGAGTGAGCCGACGGTTTCCGGGGGCGTGAGCCGACGGTGGGCCCCACCCCGCCGCGCCCACCCTCCCTGGCGGGGCCACGGTGCCTGTCGGGCAAGGCGCGAGCCGGAGTTCGGCGGGCCGGGGCAGCCCGGTCGCAAGGGCTGGGCAGGCCGCACACGGCCCGTCCGGGCGAGACACCCCCCGTCGCAGCCCTCTGCGCCGGGGGCCGCCCCATCCCGGCCGCCATCCGGCCGGGGGCCGCCGCGCCGCCGCACCGCTTCCCAACCAGGACGGCGAAGGCCGGCCCCAACCGGGACGCCGGAAGCCGGCCCCGGTCGGGACGAGCCGGAGACACGCGACCCCCCGGCTGAGGCCGCCGGCAGGCTACAGCGGCATCGGGGCCATGTCGCACTCGATGCGGCGGCGTTTGCGGGCAGCCTGGAGCCAGGGGTGGTCGGGGCGGACCACGCCGCCGGAGAAGCCGTCGACCGCCTTGCGTTCCAGTTCGTCCGCCTCCCGGCCGCGGCCCAGGCCCCGCAGGTCCAGCGCGAGGTTGGCGGTGCAGGACAGGGTCAGCGGGTGCATCTCCCCCGCGACCTCGGTGAGCAGCGGCAGGTTGGCCTCGTCGGTCTCGCGCGCCCGCTCGAAGTCCAGTCGCGCGTACGCCGTGTTGGCCTGGCCGATGGCGACGGTCAGGGTCGTGACATGGCGCGGCCCGATCGTCTCCGCAAGCCGCAGCGCCGCGTCGTCCTCCAGTTCCTGCGCCTCGTCGAGCGCGCCCAGCGCCCGCAGCGTGGCGGCCAGGTTGGCCTTGGTCAGCAGGGTGTAGGCGTGGTTCTTGCCGAGCCGCTGCTCGTAGCGCAGCAGGGTGGCCTCGGCGAGCTTCCGGGAGCCGTCCAGGTCACCGGCGAGGCGCAGGTCGACGGAGACGTTGGTCGCCGTCGCGAGCGCGTCGAAGTGGTCCTGCCCGTAGCGGTTGGTGAACCGGCGCAAGGTCTGACCGGCCAGCTCCGCCGCGTCGCCGAGCGCCCCGTCGCGGCGCCGGCACACCGCGAGGTTGCGCGCGATGCGCAGGGTGAGCGGATGCTCCTCGCCCATGGTGTCGCGCGCCCGCCGGTGCACGTCCTCCTGGAAGTCGCGGGCGCCGGGATAGTCGCCGCCCTCACGCATGTCGATGGAGAGCGCGTTGAGGGTGTTGAGGGTGTAGAAGCTCGCCGGTCCGAACAGCAGGTCGCGCAGCCGGGCGTTCTCCTGGTCCAGGGCCAGCGCCTCCTGGAACTTCCCGCACAGCCGCAGCTCCACGCCGTAGGAGTGGGTGGCGCGCAGGGTGATGGGGTCGTCGGTGCCGAACAGGGAGCGGGCCAGCTCGTACGCCTCCTTCGCCACGTCCCGGGCCTCGGAGACGCGGCCCTGGTAGCCGTAGGCGTCGGCCATCTCGCACAGGGAGTCGATCAGGACCTCCGGCTCGGCGTCGATGCGCCGGGAGATCTCCAGGGCCCGCTCGGTGAGCGGGATGGACTCGCCGACCTCGCCGATCTGGCGCAGCAGCCACGCGAAGCACTTCACCATCCGGATGACCTGGATGTCCTCCTCGCCGGAGGCGGCCACCCAGGCCGTCCACGCCTGCCGGGCGAGCGCGGCGGCGCCTTCGTGGTCGCCCCAGTAGTAGAGGAACCACACGGTGTCGGCGACCAGGTCGCGCACATAGTCGTCGGTGCTGGTCACGGCCTGCGAGGCGAGCACGTGCGGCAGCAGCGCCTGGTACGCGCGCCATTCGAGGGACGAGCCGGGCTGGCCTGGCTTGGCGGCCGACAGCAACTGGTGGGCCGCGTCGCGCATCTGCTCGCGCTCATCGGCTCCCAGCTTGGCCAGGAGCACGGTCTGCAGCAGGCGGTGCATCTGGAGCGTGTCGGAGCGGGGGTCGACCCTGATCAGTGAGAACTGGCTCAGGTCGCGGATGGCGCGGTTCAGTTTGATCGACTCGCGCAGCAGCGGGTCGACCTCGGAGGTGATGCTCACCCCACGGCTGCCGCGCAGCATGGAGCGCGGGATCGGCTCGGGGGCCATGCTGGCGCAGATGTCGAGGAGTTGCCGGGCTCCGGGGTTCTTCTCCTTGATCCGGTCCAGGGAGATGTTCCAGGCGGCCGCGACGGAGACCGGGTAGTCGGGCGACGGGTCGAGTTCGAGGATCTCGGGGCTGCGCTGGGCGAGGGCGTCCAGGTACTCGTCGACCTGCATGCCGGTCACCGCCCGCCAGGCGCCGGCCTGCTCGACGGCGAGCGGCAGGTCGCCGAGGGCCTCGGCGAGACGCTCGGCGTCGTCGTTGCTCAGGTCCGGCGAGCGCTTCTGCAGCAGTTCGACGGATTCCGCGCGCTCGAAGACGTTCACCGGCAGCGAGGTCGCCACCCGCTCCCAGCCGCGGTTCCGGGAGGTGACGATGACCTTTCCGGGGCCGTTGGTCGGGAAGTAGTTGCGGACCTTGTCGATGTCCTCGGCGTTGTCGAAGACGAGCAGCCAGTTGTCGTACGGCTTGCCCGTGCGCAGGGCCTCCAGCACAGCCGGCACGGCGGTGTTGGCGGCAGGGGCGGCGGCGCTGTCCTGGCCGGTGGGCGCCACGCCCAGCTGGGCGGCGAGGCTGGCCAGCGCGGCCAGGATGAGGCTCTCCCGCTCGGCGGGGATCCAGCAGATCACCTTGTAGTCGTGCTGGTGGGTGTAGATGTACTCCAGCGCCAGCTGGGATTTGCCGACACCGCCCAGGCCGTGCAGCGCGTTGGGCAGCACGGCCGTCGTGTCCTGGGCGCTGAGCTGCTCCTCCACGGCCCTGAGCAGCGCCCGGCGGCCGACGAACGAGGTGTTCCTGAGCGGAACGTTCACCAGGAGGGCCGGCGTCGCGGTCGTGGTGCTCTGCATGAGCGGTTCAGCCTCCGGGGCTTGTGGTTGGGTAGCGTCGGTCACCAGGCTCACGTGGTCTCCAGCGGTCTCGGGTTCGGTCGACGCTGGATCACTGCCTTCCGGACCCGGGGGAGCGAGCACCGCGTCCCCCTGGTTCACCACTGTGGGTGAAGCATTCGACAAACCGGTGCCCACCCGTTCAGCCGTACCGGCGTCGCCGAACGCCCGGCCGCCGGACGGCCGGTCGCCGTAGGGGGACAGCTGCGGCTCGATGCGCCGGGCGCGCTCGCCGTACGGCCCGGACAGCGCCCGCATGACGGCGAGTTCGCTGCGGGCCCAGCCTCGGGCGGCCGGGTCGGGCAGCCTGGCGCCCCCGGGGTCGCGCAGCGCGGCACGCAGCGCCACGCCCCGCTCCCCCGCGGCGGGCAGGTCGCCCACCACGCTGACGGTCCGGGCGAGTTGGGAGCGGGTGGTGGTGGCGAGCAGCGCCTCGCGCACCCCGTCGGCGAACTCGGGGTGGTCGTCATCGCGGTCCCAGTCGATCAGTCCGCCCATGAGGATCTCGGCGAGGTGGTCGGGGCGGGTCTCCGGCATGGTGCGCCGGCGCAGTTGCTCCACGAGGTCGAAGTCGAAGGGGACGGCCGCGAGTTGGGCGGCCAGGGCGCGGGCGGCGGGGGTGGCGAGGGTGAGGAACCGGCGTACGGCGGCGGCCGCGGCGCGCGGGAAGCGCGGCGCGCGCAGTCCGGGGGCGGGCGCGCCTTTGCTGAGGGTGCCGGCCAGGACGACGGGCAGCGCGCGGCGCACTCCGCGTTCGCCGGTGACGAGGTCGGCCCAGGCGGCGATCGAGCCGTGACGCAGTGAGAGCAGGGGCACCGGGACGGCGCCGTCGCCGGCGGCGGGCAGCGGCCGCAGCGGGTCGGGGCCGCCGGGTGGCGCCCAGTGCCGCAGCGAGGCGTTGGCGGCGCCGAAACCGCCGGCCTCCAGGGTGGCGTCGTAGGGGTTGAGGGAGGTGCGGTGGCGCAGGTGGGGGGGCAGCAGGTGGACGACGGCGGTGGGGCCGGCGTGCGCGAGGCGGTCGAGCAGGGTGTCGGCGGCGGTCGCGGCCCAGCCGTGGGCGAGTCCGTCGGTGACGAGGAGGAAGACGCGGCCGCCGCGGCCGTCGAGGAGTTCGGCCGGGTCGGCCGCCTCCCGTCCGGTGGGCCAGCGCAGGGTGGCGGTGCCGGTGCGGGGGACGGTGACGCGGACGGTGCGCACCCCGCGGAAGGCGCCGCTGTGTTCGGCGGCCTCGGCGAGGCGGGCGACGGCGTCCTCCCAGATCCGCATGGTCGGCGCGGCGTCCACGAGGAGTACCAGGTCGAAGGCGCAGGTGCGGGCGGGGCGCAGGAAGGGCAGCCACAAACCGTCCACGACTCCCTGTTCGGCGGTGGTCTCCTCGTCGAGTTCGAGGGTGTCGCGGGAGGGGATGCGGCGGGCGAGCCGGTGCAGGGCGCGGGCGAGCAGGGCGGTGGCCCGGCCGGGTCCGGGCTGGGGCGGCTCGTCGGCGGGCAGCAGCGGGCGGCCGAGGTGCAGCGTGCGGGTGCCGGCGGGGTCGGGTAACAGCCAGGCGGCGCGGACCGCTTCGCCGGTCGCGGGCCCGGGAACGGGGTCGCTCTCGGGCGGCGTGGACGGGGGCGGATGGTGCGGGAGCGCGGAGGGCACGTCGGGGGCGAGGTCTTCGCCGGGCGGGGTGAGCGGGGGCCGTTCGGCCGGTGCCGCCGCGTCCGTGGGTGTGCGGTCCGGGCGGGTACCGGCGTCCGCGTCCGCGCCGGGAGCCGGTCCCGGCTGGGGGCCCGGGTCGTGCCTGGCCCAGTGCGCGGCGAGCCACACCGCGTCGGCGATCTCCTGCCAGTGCGGCAGGGAGGGCTCCGGTTCGGGGAACGCCGAAGGAGGCGACGACGACCCCGTGACGGGTCCGCCGTCGCCCAGTCCGGATGCGCGCTCCCTACCGGTCAATTCAGCGGCCCTTCGCGAGGTCGCGGAGCAGCGTTTCGACGAGCTTACGCCCGTCACCATCCGTCTGGAAACCACCCGCCGTAGTCATCTGGACAGCGTTGAGTAGCTGATCGAGGCTGTGGGTGCCGCCCGCCTGGACGCGCTGGACGAACTCCTCCACCAGCTCCTCGGCGCCCTCGGGCCGGGTGCCCAGGTGCCCCTCGATCATCGCCAGCAGCCGTTCGCGGCCGGGCGGGCGCATCTCCAGGGGCAGGCACCGGCGCCGGAAAGCGGCCGGAAACTCACGTTCCCCGTTGCTGGTGATCACCACGACCGGGAACTCCCGGCACTCCACGCGCCCGTGTCGCACGTCGGCGCGGCCTCCGGGGTCGCTGGTGTGGACGCGTGCCGTGTCGGCGGCGTCGCGCACCAGCTCCGGGACGTCATAACTTCCGTTCTCCAGGACGTGCAGCAGGTCGTTGGGCAGGTCGATGTCGCTCTTGTCGAGTTCGTCGACAAGCAGCACCCGGGGACGATCGTAGGGCAGCAGGGCGGTGCCCAGGGGCCCCAAGGTGACGAAGTCACCCAGTCGGGGCGGGAGTTGACTCTCTCTTGGTTCTGGCCGGGATTCGGCGCCCGGCAGTGCGGCCTGCCAGGCGGCGATCGCCTGGGCGCGGCCCATGGCGTCATGGACGTACAGGCCATCCTTGAGCGTGGTGCGGCTGACGATGTTCCACTCGAGTACCCGGCCGAGGCCCAGTTCGCGGGCGATCAGATAGGCGAGGGTGGACTTGCCGACGCCGGGCGGGCCGGTGATCAGCAGGGGCCTGCGCAGTACCAGCGCGGCGTTGACGACGTCGATCTCGTCGGCGTCGAGCTGGGGGCCGAGGTCGCGCGGGCCCAGGCGGCGCTGGGCGGCCTCGGGGTCGTCGGGCGGCGCCGGCTGTGACGGGCCGCCGCGGAACCGGCGCCAGGGCGGCGGTTCCGGCAAGGGGGGCGGGGCGGCCGGGGGCCGACCGGTGGCGTCGAAGACGCGCCAGCCGCCGCCTGCCGTGTGCTCCTGCGCGCTCATGCCGGTGCCTCCTCGCTGGCGAGATCGCCGGGATCGGGGGTCTGAAGGTCGACGAGCCGGGTCGGATCGTCCCAGAAGAAGCCGATGTGCCGGCCGAGCAGACGGCCGGGCCCCTCGGTGTGCCGGGCGGCGCTCTGCCGCAGCCGGTGGACCACGGCGGGGATCTGCGCGGGGGTGGGCACGGCGGCGAACACGGCGGTCACCACTTCGCGCCGCTCCTCCGGGAACACTCCCCTGCGGTCCCAGACGGCGAGCCCTATCCCTTCCGCGATGGCGGCCTTGAGCGCCTCCAGCGCGGGCGCGCTGTCCGGGGCGTCCAGCACGACCGCCGTGTGGGAGGTCTCCCCGGCGAGTTCGGCCTGCCACGCGTCGAGCCGCTCGGCGTCCGGTTCGTTCCAGTGGTGTACCCCGACGCCGCTTTGCCGCAGGGTGTCCCAGCGCTGCTGCCACTGCTCGCGCACCATGCCGTCGCGCGAGCGCATCCGCTCCAGGGAACGCAGATGGATCCCGTACCGGGTGCCGAGCGCGAGGGGGCGTCCGTCGCCGATCCGGTACGGCAGCGCGGCCACATCGTGGTTGAGGAGGTCGTACGGAAGGACGAATTCGACGTACGGCGGCGGGGGCCGGCGCCCGCTCGGGTGCGGCTCGGGCGGGACGGTCCACAGCCGGGCGCCCTGCCGCAGGGCGGCTTCGACGGCGGGGCCGAGGCCGTCGAGGGTGGTGGTGACGGGTTCGCAGGGCTGTGGGTCCCAGTGGCCGGGGACGGTGTTGAGCCAGGGGCGCACCAGCACCTCGCCGGTGCCGTCCCGGGCGGGTTCCACGGCGACGATCAGACAGCGCGGGATGTCGGGGTCGCCGGCCGCCGCGGGGCGGGCGCCGCGGCGCTGTTCGAGCTGTGCGGCGAGGCCGGCGCGGCGGGCCCAGTCGCCGGCCCAGCCGGACAGGGCGGTGCGGTGGGCGGGCGTGGCGGCGAGGGCGGCGGCCCGGTCGAGGAGGAGCACGGCGGGCGGGAGGCCGTCGGGCTGGGCGTTGCACTCCAGGACGTAGCCGAAGAGCTGGTCGGGGGTGAGGCCGAGGGGGAGGAAGAGTCCGTTGAGTTCCTGGACGAGGTCGTCGCGCAGCCGGCCGGCGGGCAGCTCGCCCTTGGCGAGGACGGCGCGTGCGCTGTTCTCGTCGACGCGGGTGAGCGGGCCGGGCAGCAGGTCGTCCTCGACCGGCGGGGCGGCGGGTTCCAGCAGCCCCTCGAGCCGGTCGCCGGCCGGGCCTCCCTCGAAGACGCGCACCATGCCCACCAGGACGCGCTCGCCGCCCTCGACGTTCAGCGCGGCGCGCACCAGGGTCACGACGTCCTCGCGCTGTTTGACGCCGCGGAGGTCGATCGGGCGGCGCAGATGGTCACCGAGGATGGCGGCGAACTGGACGCGCCCCTGGGCGTCCTCCATGCAGCTCAGCTCGCACAGCGCGTCGGTGAGATGCAACAGCAGGCCCACGCCCTGGGCGTGCCCGGATGCGTCCTCGGGTCCGACCGACCCCGCGCCTGTCTTCACCGACTTTCCCCCTGAGTCGGTTCACCTGCCTGACCGACCAGCGAAGTTAGCACGGCAACCAGCGGTTAACCAGGGACGAACGGGACTTGCGGCACGATGTCCGGCCAGGACCGCCCCACCGGGGACGACCTGGCCGGAACCGATCGCTCGGGCGGCCGGGAACCTCCGTTCGGGGCGGCCCGGAGGTGCCCCGAACCCGAAGAACGCGGCCGCCGCGATGCACACGGTTCAGAGCCGGGGGTCCACCGGCTCCGACTCCAGTGCCAGCACGCCGAACACCGCCTCGTGCACCCGCCACAACGGCTCGCCCTCCGCGAGCCGGTCCAGGGCCTCCAGACCGAGGGCGTACTCGCGCAAAGCCAGCGACCGCTTGTGGTTGAGGAACCGCTGCCGCAGCCGGGCCAGGTGGTCCGGGCGGGTGTACTCCGGGCCGTAGATGATCCGCAGGTACTCGCGGCCGCGGCACTTGATGCCGGGCTGCACCAGCCGGCCCTCCGGGCCGCGCACCAGTGCGCCCAGCGGCTTGACGACCATGCCCTCGCCGCCGCGGCCGGTCATCTCCAGCCACCAGTCGACGCCCGCCTGCACGGACTCGGGGTCGCCGGTGTCGACGTACAGCCGCCGGGTGGTCTGGAGGAGACCGGTGCCGTCGTGCTCCACCAGCCGGTCGAGCAGGGCGAGCTGCTCGTCGTGCGGCAGCGCGGCGAGGCTGCGGCCCTGGACGCCGAGGATCTGGAACGGCGCCAGGCGCACGCCGTCCAGGCCGTCGGTGGTCCAGCAGTAGCGGCGGTACGCCTCGGTGAACGCGGCGGCGTCGGCGGCCCGGTCCCGCTGGCGGGCGAGCAGGCCGGTCACGTCGACGCCCCGGGCCGCGGCGCCCTCCAGCGCGGCCAGCACGCCGGGGAACACCGCGCCCGACGCGGCGCCGACGGCCGCGTACTGCGAGCGCAGCAGCCCGGAGGCCTTCAGCGACCACGGCATGAGCTCGGCGTCGAGCAGCAGCCAGTCGGTGTCGAGTTCGCTCCACAGGCCGGCCTCGCCGATCGCCGTGCGCAGCCGGCCGAGGATCTGCTCGGTGACCGACTCGTCGCTGAAGAACGGCCGCCCTGTCCGCGTGTACAGGGAGCCGGTCGGCCCGTCCACGCCGAACCGCTTGCGGGCCGCCTCCGCGTCCCGGCACACCAGGGCGACCGCCCGCGAGCCCATGTGCTTCTCCTCGCACACGACCCGCTCGACCCCGTCCGCCGCGTAACTCGCGAACGCCTCCACCGGGTGCTCCAGGTAGCCCTCCACCTTGCTGGTCGCGGTGGGTGCCATGGTCGGCGGGAGGTACGGCAGCAGCCGCGGGTCGGTCGCGAAGCGGCTCATCACCTCCAGCGCGGCGGCCGCGTTCTCCTCCCGGACGGCGACCCGCCCGGCGTGCCGGGTCTCCACCGCTCGGCGTCCCTGCACGTCGGCCAGGTCCAGCGGCCGGCCGTCGTGTCCACCGGGCGCCTCGGCGCGCAGCGGCTTGACCGGCTCGTACCAGACCCGCTCGGCCGGTACGTCGACCAGCTCCCGCTCCGGCCAGCGCAACGCGGTCAGCTTGCCGCCGAAGACGGCGCCGGTGTCCAGGCAGATCGTGTTGTTGAGCCAGGTGGCCTCGGGCACGGGCGTGTGGCCGTAGACCACGGCGGCCCGGCCGCGGTAGTCCTCGGCCCACGGGTAGCGCACCGGCAGCCCGAACTCGTCGGTCTCGCCGGTGGTCTCGCCGTACAGGGCGTGCGAGCGGACCCGGCCGGAGGTGCGGCCGTGGTACTTCTCCGGCAGACCCGCGTGGCAGACGACGAGCCGGCCGCCGTCGAGGACGTAGTGGCTGACCAGGCCCTCGATGAACTGCCGTACCTCGCCCTTGAACTCCTCGCTCTCGCCCTCCATCTGGGCGATCGTCTCGGCGAGGCCGTGGGTGTGCTGGACGGCGCGGCCCTTGAGGTGGCGGCCGAACTTGTTCTCGTGGTTGCCCGGCACGCACAGTGCGTTGCCCGACTTCACCATGGACATCACACGGCGCAGCACGCCCGGGCTGTCCGGTCCGCGGTCGACGAGGTCGCCGACGAACACGGCGGTACGGCCTTCGGGGTGGACGCCGTCGACGTAGCCCAGCTTGCCCAGCAGCGCCTCGAGTTCAAACGAGCAGCCGTGGATGTCGCCGACGATGTCGAACGGGCCGGTGAGGTGCGTGAGGTCGTTGAACCGCTTCTCGGTGACGACCGTCGCGTGCTCGATCTGGTCCACGCCGCGCAGCACGTGCACCTTGCGGAAGCCCTCGCGCTCCAGGTGACGCAGGGAGCGCCGCAGTTCGCGGATGTGCCGCTGGATGACCCGGCGCGGCATGTCGGCCCGGTCGGTACGGGCCGCGTTGCGCTCGGCGCACACCTCCTCGGGGACGTCGAGGACGATGGCGATGGGCAGCACGTCGTACTGCTTGGCCAGGTCGATCAGCTGCCGCCGGGCGTCCTGCTGGACGCTGGTGGCGTCCACGACGGTGCGGCGGCCGGCGGCGAGCCGCTTACCGGCGATGTAGTGCAGGACGTCGAAGGCGTCCCGGGTCGCGCTCTGGTCGTTCTCGTCGTCGGAAACCAGGCCGCGGCAGAAGTCGGAGGAGATGACCTCGGTGGGCTTGAAGTGGCGGCGGGCGAAGGTGGATTTGCCCGAGCCGGACGCGCCGACGAGGACGACGAGGGAGAGGTCGGTGACGGGCAGCACACGGCCCTCGGTGGTGGTGGTCTCGGTCATGCCGCCTTCGCCTCCTTCTCGCTCTTCTCGGCCTTGTCGAGCTTCTCGGTCTTCTCGGTCTTCTTCAGGAACACGGCCATCTGGGTGGGCGGGCCGACCTCCGGGTCGTCCGGGCCCACCGGGCGGAACTCCACGTCGTAGCCGTGCCGTTCGGCCACCGCGTCCGCCCAGGCACGGAACTCCTCGCGCGTCCACTCGAAGCGGTGGTCGCCGTGCCGGACATGTCCGGCGGGGAGGGACTCCCAGCGCACGTTGTACTCGACGTTCGGGGTGGTCACGACGACCGCGCGGGGGCGGGCGGAGCCGAACACCGCGTACTCCAGGGCCGGCAGCCGGGGCAGGTCGAGGTGCTCGATCACCTCGCTGAGCACGGCAGCGTCGTAGCCCTTCAGCCGGGTGTCGGTGTAGGCGAGGGAGCCCTGGAGCAGCTTGACCCGCGCCGCCTGCCGCTCCCCCATCCGGTCCAGCTTCAGCCGACGGGAGGCGATGGTGAGCGCCCGCACCGACACGTCGACGCCGACGATCTCGGTGAACCGCGTGTCCTTCAGCAGCGCCTGCACCAACTGGCCCTGTCCGCAGCCGAGGTCGAGCACCCGGGCGGCGTCGGTCTCTTGCAGGACGGCCGTGATGGCGTCGCGGCGCTGCACGGCGAGCGGAGTCGGCTTCTCCTCCTCCTCGGTCTCCGCGGCGACCGCGTTGTCGATCTCCTCGACGTCCGCGTCGTCGGTCTCGGCGAGCCGCACCAGCTCCAGCCGTTCCATCGCCTGCCGGGTGAGCGACCAGCGGCGGGACAGGAAACGGCTGGTGATCAGCTTCTGCTCCGGGTGGCCGGGCAGCCAGCCCTCGCCGGCCCGCAGCAGCTTGTCGACCTCGTCGGCGGAGACCCAGTAGTGCTTGGCGTCGTCCAGCACGGGCAGCAGGACGTACAGGTGCCGCAGCGCCGCGGAGAGGGTCAGCGCCTGCGACTGCAGGACCAGACGCACGTAGCGCGAGTCGCCCCACTCCGGGAACTCGCTGTCCAGGGCGACCGGTTCGGCGCTCACCGTCCAGCCGAGCGGCTCGAAGAGTGCGCGTACCAGGCCGGGGCCTCCCCTGGCGGGCAGCGAGGGCACGTCGATGCACAGCGGCAGCGGCTCGGCGGCGCGCTCCGGGCGGGCGGTGCACACCCCGCGCATCGCGCTGGAGAACACGCTGCTCAGCGCGACGGCGAGGAGCGAGGACGCCGCGTACGGGCGGTCGTTGACGTACTGCGCGAGGGCCGCGTCGGGTGCGCCGCCGCGGCCCTTGCCCTTGCCGCGCCGCACCAGCGCCACCGGATCGACCTCCAGCAGCAGCGCCGCCGTGCAGCGCTCGGCGTCCGCCTCGGGGTAGAGGACGTGCGCGGTGCCGTAGGAGGTGGAGAACGCCTGCGCCTTCTCGGGATGCTTGTGCAGCAGGAAACCGAGGTCGGTCGCGGGGCGTTCCGCCGTGCCGGTGGTGCTGATGGTCAGGAACATGTGAGCGAGTTTCCCGGCCGTCAGGCGGCCGGGCCACCGGTTTTCGCCACGACCTCCGGGAGCGTCCTTTGCAGGACGTCCGCGAACCGGGTGCCGATACGGCAGTGGGTGGCGCCGTCGGGATGGAGCCCGTCGGGCAGCGGCAGCTCGGCGTGGTCGTCCTCGCCGTACAGCTCGCGGCCGTCGAGGTAGCGCAGGTGCGGGTCCTCGGCGGAGCGCTCGGTGACGATCCGGGACAGTTCCTCGCGGATGACGGTGAGGGTCAGTTTCCCGGCGGCGACCTCCGCCGGGTCGCCGGTGGCGCGGAAGTTCAGCCGCCCCTCGGCGAGCGCCGCGAAATCGAAGGCGCCGGGCCCTGGCGTCTCCTCGTGCATGGGGCAGTACAACGGGGAGACGACCGTGAGCGGTGTCGTCGGGTGCCCCTCGCGGACGGTGTCGAGGAAGCCGTGGACGGCCGGCCCGAAGGCGCGCCTGCGCATCAGGTCGGCGTTGACCAGGTTGATGCCGATCTTGAGGGTGATCAGATCGGCGGGGGTGTCCCGGATCGCGCGTGCGGTGAACGGGTCGAGCAGCGCGCTGCCGCCGAAGCCGAGGTTGATCAGCTCCACTCCGGCGAGCCGGGCGGCGAGCGCCGGCCAGGTGGTGGTGGGGCCGTCCGCGTCGGACCCGTGGCTGATGGAGCTGCCGTGGTGCAGCCATACGGGACGGCCCCGGTCGGGCGCCGGCTCGACGGGGGCGTCGGTGCGCAGGGCGACCAGCTCGGTGTGCTCGTTGTGCGGCAGCCAGATCTCGACGTCCTTGTCCCGGTCGGGCAGACCGGAGAAGCGCAGGGTGCGCACCGGGCCGGGGCGGATGTCGGAGGCGCCGGTGGTCAGGTCGATCGTGACGGTGTTGCCGTCGTCCGCGGTGGCGCTGCCGGCCGGGCGGCCGTCGACGAGCAGCTCGTACACGCCGTGCGGGCGGGGCGGGGCGCCGCGGTAGACGCGCTTGGTGGCCAGCACGTCCAGCTCGACGGCGGTGGCACGGGTGCGCAGGGCCAGGCGGACACCGCTGGGCTGCGACTCGGCGAGGGCGAGCTGCGGGTCGTCGTTCTGGGCGCGGGCACGGGCGGGCAGGCGGTGCGGCAGCAGCCCGTGCGCGGTGCGCTCCAGCTCGAGGGCGCCGCGCAGGTGGGCGGCGGTGAGGGGGGTGGTGATCCAGTCGGCGGTCATCGGGGTCCTCCGGGTGCGGGCCAGTTCCGCAGCAGGGCGTCGAGGGCGTCCAGGACGCGTTCCCAGCTCTCCTGGCTGTCGGGGGCGCTGTGAGCGAAGCCACCGCCCAGCTCGAGGCTGACGTAGCCGTGGAAGACGCTGCCCAGCAGCCGGACCGCGTGGGTCTGGTCGGGTTCGGTCAGGTCGTAGCCGCGCAGCAGCGCCCGGGTCATCCGCGCGTGCCGGACGCCCGCGCTCGCGGCCGCGGTGTCGGGGTCGAGGGGCAGGCGGGTCGCGGCATAGCGGCCGGGGTGTTCGCGGGCGTAGTCGCGGTAGGTGTTGGCGAGCGCGGTCAGGGCGTCTTTGCCGGCCCGGCCGGCGAGGGCGTCGGCGGCCCGGTCGGCGAGTTCGCCCAGCGCGAGCAGGGCGATGCCGGTCTTGAGGTCCTGGGAGTTCTTCAGGTGCGAGTACAGGCTCGCGACCTTGACGTCGAAACGCCGGGCGAGCGCCGAGACGGTCACCTGGTCGAAGCCGACCTCGTCGGCGAGTTCCGCGCCCGCCCGGATCAAACGGCCGGTTGTCAGCCCTGCGCGCGCCATGACCTTCCTCTCTTCTGCCATCAACGAGTATGCAGCTGCCTAAAGCTTTTAGGCAAATGGCTATGGCGTGAAGGAGGCGGCGAGCCCCGCCCCCGAGCCCCGCCCGGGGCCGCTTGGCCCGGCGGTGCGGCGGTGCGGCGGGCGGTGCGGGCGAGCCGTGCACGCCGGCCGTGCACGCGGGCGGTGCGTGCGGGCCCGCCGGTCGCAGGGCCGGCCCGCCGGTTGCGGAACCGCCCCCGGGGCGGCCGGTGCCCGCATGCGGCGGGCACGAACCCCGGGGGCGGTCACGGTCGCGGTGCGCGGGGCCTACGACAGCTGGGACTGCACCTGGGCCGAGATCAGCTCCAGGTGGTCCAGGTCGGCCAGGTCGAGCACCTGGAGGTAGACGCGGCTCGAGCCGATCTCGGCGTACCGGCCGATCTTGTCGACGACCTCGGCCGGGGAGCCGGCCAGGCCGTTCTCCTTCAGCTCGTCGACCTCGCGGCCGATGGCGGCGGCACGGCGGGCGACCTCGGCGTCGTCGCGGCCGACGCAGACGACGAGGGCGTTGGAGTACACGAGGTCGTCGGCCTTGCGGCCGTTCGCCTCGGCGGCGTCGCGCACCCGGCCGAACTGCCGCTCGCTGTCCTCGATCGAGGCGAAGGGCATGTTGAACTCGTCCGCGAAGCGGGCGGCCAGGCGCGGCGTGCGGGTGGCGCCGAGGCCGCCGACGAGGACCGGGATCTTCTCCTGCGCGGGCTTGGGCAGCGCGGGCGAGTCGGTGAGGTCGTAGTGGGTGCCGTGGAAGTCGAAGGTGTCGCCCTCCGGCGTCCCCCACAGGCCGGTGACGATCTCCAGCTGCTCCTCCAGGCGGCCGAACTTCTCCTTCGGGAAGGGGATCCCGTACGCCGTGTGCTCCTCCTCGAACCAGCCCGCTCCCAGACCGAGTTCGACGCGGCCGCCGGACATCTGGTCGACCTGGGCGACCTGGATGGCGAGGACACCGGGGAGCCGGAAGGTGGCCGCGGTCATCAGTGTGCCGAGTCGGATACGGCGGGTCTCGCGGGCGAGGCCGGCGAGGGTGATCCAGGCGTCCGTGGGGCCGGGGAGCCCGTCGGTGTCGCCCATCCTCAGATAGTGATCGGAGCGGAAGAAGGCGTCGAAGCCGAGGTCCTCGGTGGCCTTCGCCACGGTGAGGAGGGTGTCGTAGGTCGCGCCCTGCTGCGGTTCGGTGAAGATGCGAAGATCCATGCCCTCCATCCTCCACACCGCGGCCGCCGGTCCTGTCACCGGTCCCCGTGGCCCGGGCCGTTCTCCCCGGTCGGGTGAGAACGTCAACGCCGGGCCCGGTCGACCACCGGGCCAGTGACCGCCCGTGGCGGTGACGTTGGCTCGGGCGGAGCCGGACCGCCCGGCGCCCGCGCCGGTCCCCGCGAGGGGACCGTGGGCCGGGAAGGCCGTCATGCCCGAAGGTCCGTGCGGGGCGTCGCCCAGCCGAAAGGACTGCTGCAGCAGACGGAGGAACTGATGGCGGCGCTGAACGCGGACCTGTCGGCACTCGACGCGGGCCTCCAGTCGGCGACGGGCACCTCACGCATCCTCCGGGAGGACCGGAGGTGAGCTGAGCCCTCGGGGAGCGGGCGCGTGGCAGGGCTCGCACGGGCGCCGTGGCCGAGGGCGGGGCGTCCGCCGTGGCGCCGTGGCCATAGACGGGGGCCGACCAACCACTGGGGCACCGGCGCCTGGAGGGCGGGCCGGCAGACCGGTGGACGGGCGGCGGACCGGCGGACCGGCGGACCGGCGGACCGGCGGACAGACAACGAGCGTCACAGCGCCCCGCGGCCCGCGGCAGTTCACCGTTCCGGTAACGCCTCCTCGCGGGTGGCCAGTTTGCGAAGCATCCAGTGGACGCGGTCGCGCGATTCGTCGGCCGCGTCGATCGCCTCCATGCACTGCCAGTACGTGCCCTCGCCGTCCGCCCCGCCGGCTATGCCGACGAGGGCGATGCCGACGTCGGCGAGCAGGGCGTCGAGAGCGAGCAGCGTCTGCCGGGCGTCGTCCAGGGCGGTGAGCTGAGCGGCGCGTAATTCGCCCGGGTCGAGGTCGGGCGGGTCCAGGACACCGCAGCCGCGCCCCGCCAGCTCCGTCAACCCCAGCGCCTCGCCGCGCAGTTCGGGCGGACCCGAGACCGCGAGGCGGCTGCCGATGGCCTGGGCGAGGGCCTGGGCCTGCCAGACCTCTCGCAGGGTCCGCGACGGATCACTGCTCGCCGCCAGCGCCCGTCTGCTCGTCAGGATGAGCCTCACCGCGTCCATACGCGCCCCCGGTGACGATCCGACGTGCGTCTCGCACGTCTGCCCGAACTCCCTTGTTCACTACCCAGCGTGAAGGCATGTGGGGCGAAAAGCCAGAGGAAGGCGGAATTCTGCGGACAACAAATCGATTTCGGGCAGCTGAACGACTGCGGAGAGTGAAAGCGGAGGCATCTCGTCCAACGTCAGCCGCCACCACCACCGTTGCCGTCCTCGCCTGTGTCCCCGCCCCCGGGCGCCGGGAACCGCTGCTCGTTCCGCTCGATCTTCTCCGCCAGAGCCGTCAGCGGGTCGACGCCGAGCACCTCGCACAGTTGCAGCAGATACGCGAGCACGTCGGCCACCTCGTCGCGGACCCGGTGGGCGGTGTCCGGGTCGCCCATCACCCCCGCCGACTCCTCCGGCGTCAACCACTGGAAGATCTCCACCAGTTCGGCGGCCTCGACGCTCAGCGCGGTCGCCAGGTTCTTGGGCGTGTGGTACGGCTGCCAGTTGCGGGCGGCCGCGAACTCGGCCAGCCTGCGCTGCAACTGCGCCAGATCCGGATGCTTCGTCACCGGTCCAGGTGTACCACCGTGACGCCGTCGATCCCTGCCGCCCACGAGGCGTCGGCCACCGCTCCGACGCAGCGCAGATGGCCGCGCTCACCCATCCGCACCGCCAGCCGTGCGAGTGCCGCGCGCTGCCGTGGGTCCAGGCAGCGGTCGAAGCCGTCGGCGAGCACGGTGAGTTCCTGCAGGGCGGACGGCACCTCGCCGACCGGGTCGGCCTCCAGAATGCCGGGCCCGGTGAGCAGCACCAGGGCCAGCGCGAGATAGCGCAACTCGCCGTCGCCGAGCCGGGCCAGCGCCGTAGGGGCGCCGCCGTCCCGTTCCAGCCAGGCCCGCACCGTCCCGTCGCTGTGGAGTTCGGCCACCACGTCGGCGGCGGGGACGGCGCAGCCGTCGCGCAGCGCGGCGACGAGCAGCGCGTGCCGGCGGCCGCACTCGGCGCGGGTGCGCCACAGGACGTCGGCGAGGTTGTCGCAGCCGGTGAGCAGCCGCCCTGAGCCGTTCGGGACGGGCGCCCGCATCCGGGAGGGGCGCGGGTCGCAGGCGAACACCGAGCGCAGTGCGACGAGGAGTTGCTCGGCGGCGGCCAGCACCTGGCGCTGCCCGTCCGTCTTGCCGGCGACGCGCAGCGGCAGCAGGGCGGTCCCGAGCCGGTCGTCGGGCAGCGGGGCGCGCGTCACCGGAGCGGAGCCGGCGGTGTGCCAGGCGGCCTGCACGGCGCGCCGCGTGGGATCGACGAGCGCGGTCTCCAGCAGGACGGTCCGGCCGGCGGTGAGCCGCTCCCCCACGACGCGCAGTTCGGGCTCGGCCTGTACGGCGAGGTCGAGCCGTACCGGGCCGACGGGACCGTCGGCCGTACAGCCGATGCGGAAGCCGCGCCGCCGCTGGGCGTCCGGCCGGGCCTGGTCCGGCACGCAGGAGAGCGGATCCGGGAAGACCTCTTCGAGTTCGGCGCCCGCGGCGAGCCGCGCGAGTGCCGCGTAGGCGCGCAGCGCGGTCGACTTGCCGCTTCCGCTGGGCCCGGCGAGCAGCGTGAACGCGCCGTCCAGGGGCAGGACGACTCGCCGGTGCACGGCGAAGGCGGACAGCCGCACCTCGGTGACCCGCGGCCGCACCGGCCTCACCACGTCCGGCTCCCGGGAAGCGGACAACGTCGAAACGGAAGAAACTCCCATACGGCGGACGCTAGGCCCGCCCGCGTCCAGCGAACCGTTACGCCGGGGTCAGCTTCCTCCTATCGAGGGACGCGCGGCGTGGACGCGCCCGTCAACTCCCCGACAGCCCTGTGTTCTCCATCAGCCCGCTGACCTCCGTGCCGCGCGGGGTGAGCAGGAACACGTTGCGGTCGACGCGGTGCATGCCGCTGGCCAGGCCGAAGACCACGCCGGTGGAGAAGTCGAGGACGCGCTTGGCGACCTCCGTCTCCGCACCGGTCAGGTCGAGGAGGACCGGAATGCCGGCCATCAGCGTCTCGGCGACCTCACGGGCGTCCGCGAAGACATTGACCCGCAACACCACGAAGCGGCGTCGCATCTCCGTCTCCGCCTCCGGCAGAGAGCGGTGATTGACCGCTGACGGCCAGGAGTCGCGGCCGCGCAGGGGTACGACCTGGGCGAGCCCTTCCCACTGTTCATCGGTGACGTCGTAGCGGTTCACCGTTCCCCCGTTCCGACTCGCACTCATCTCCTGCACCACGCAATTCTTACGCCACGTCACCTGTTCGGCCCAACAGCGACACGGTCCGCGACCGGGCGAGCCGGTCACACCATCCCGTATGCCGACTTTCTCCCGGACTGCCACCGCTCATCTGGGTCACACCGGAATCTTCACCTCCGGCCGCACCCCGTTCATCGGGCGCTCTTAGCGTTCCATGCCGTGCACATGGCATACACGCAGCCGGCGGCTCCCGCTCGCCGCCCGCGGCCGGCGCCGGCCGCCCACCTCGAGCAGCCTCCGCCCGCGCAGTGGCACCGGGTCCTCACCCTGCTCGCCGTCATCAGCCTCTTCATCGGCACCCGCACGGTGTGGACACAGGCGGCGACCCACCGGCTCCCCGTGGCCCTGGTGATCACGGCGTGCTACGCGTCGATCCTGGCGTGCGGGGTGCTCACCGTGGTGACCCGGCGTCACCGCACCCTGGCGCGCCTGGATCTGGCCGTCCTGCTGACCGCGGTGACGCTCACGCTGTGCACCTGGGTGATGAACCACAACGGCGCCGACGAGGCCGTACTGACCACCCAGGCCGCCCGCGAGCTGGTCGCCGGGCACCCCGTCTACGGACAGCCCTGGCCCTGGCTGTTCGGCCCCGGCATCGCCCTCACCCCCACCGTCGACGGCGGCTACGACTACACGTACGGCTATCCCCCGCTGGCCCCGCTGCTCACCGCGCCGTTCCTGTGGCTGGGCCACGCCGGCACCCCGGCGACGCTGGTCACCACGGCCGCGCTGCTCGTGGCCGCGGTCACGCTGTGGCGGATGCTTCCGGTGCCGTGGCGTTCGGCGGCGACGATGGTCTGCCTCGGCTTCGGCTTCCTGCCGTCCTACGCCCGCCTCGGCTATCCCGCGATACTGGGCCTCGCGCTGCTGGTCCCGGTGGTCGTGCGCTGGCCGCGGATCGGACAGGGCGGGCGGCTCGGCGCCGCCGGGATCGCCCGCGCCGCGTGCCTGGGCGCGGCCTGCGCGGCCCAGCAACTGCCGTGGTTCATCACGCCGTTCCTGCTGGCCGGCCTCTACGCGGTGCGCCGCGGCGAGCTGGGCGGACGCGAGGCCGGGCGGCTCCTGCTGCGGGTGCTCGGGATCGTCTTCGCCACCTGGCTGCTGATCAACACGTACTTCGTGGTCCACGAGCCGCGCACCTGGTTCGAGGGGATCCTGCTGCTGATCACGCAGGGCGCGGTGCTGCACGGCCAGGGCCTGAACGTCGTATCGCTGCTGCTGACCGACGGCAGTGACCGGCTGGACTGGTACGGGCACGCGAGCATGCTGCTGCTGGCCGGGCTGCTGGCGGTGTTCGTGCTGTTCGTACGGCGACTCGGGCCCGCGGCGACCGTGCTGCCGTGGTGCGCGTTCTATCTCGCGACGCGCTCCCAGGACGGCTACTACCTGCTGATGACGCCGCTGTGGCTGGCCGCCGTGGTGACGGCGCCGGCCGCCGAGTTCGCGGGCGCCTGGCAGCCACGGCCTCGATGGCTGCCGGCCGGCCGGCGGCGCCGCCCGGCGCTGGCCGCGGCGGGCGTCCTCCTGCTGGCCCCCGCACTGGTGAGCGCCCTGGTCGCGGCGACGGGGACGCCACCCCTGCGGATGCGGGTCACCGAGGTGCGGCACGCGACGCCGAGCAAGGTGTCGCTGCTGACGGTACGCGTGACCAACACCGGCGACCGCCCGCTCACTCCCCACTTCATGCTGACGACGGGCGAGGGCATGGGCCGCTACTGGACGGTGGTGCGCGGCCCGGCCACCATGCCGGCGCACGGCACGGCCGTCTACGCACTGCGACCGCCCAAGGGCACGTTCCCCGTGTCCCGCAACAACGCGAAGGTCCGGGTCCGTCTGCGGGCGTTCACGGGCGACCCGCAGACCCTGTCGAGCGTGGACGTACGGCAGCTGCTGCTGAAGCCGCGCAGATGACGGACCGCCCGCAGATCAGAGCCCCTTCGGGGCAGGCTCCAAGATCGCCACGCACTCCACATGATGCGTCATCGGAAACAGATCGAACGCCCGCAGCGTCCGCACCCGGTACCCCCCGTCCCGGAAGTACGCCAGGTCCCGGGCCAGCGCAGCGGGGTCGCAGGCGACGTAGGCGATGCGGCGGGCACCCAGGGAGGAGAGGTGGGCGACCGTCTGGCGGCCGGCGCCGGCCCTCGGGGGGTCCAGGACGATGAGGTCGACCTCCGTGATGCCGGTGCGCGGCAGGACCGACTCGACCTTGCCCTGTTCGATGCGGACCCGGGGGAAGTCGGCGAGGTTGTGCCGGGCGTCCTCGACGGCGCGCTTGCCGGACTCGATGCCGAGGACCGCGCCCTGCTCGCCGAGGCGGTCGGCCAGGGCGCCGGCGAAGAGGCCGACGCCGCAGTACAGGTCCAGTGCCATGTCGCCCTTGCGGGGCAGCAGGCCCTGCATGACCGCGGTGACGAGGGTGTCGGCGGCCTTCGGGTGGACCTGCCAGAAGCCGCCGCTGCCGACCCGGTAGGTGCGGTCGTCGGCGCGCTCGCGCACGAAGGGGCGGCCGTGGACGCGGTGTACGCCGCCGTCCTTCTCGTCCACGCGCATCACCGAGACCGGACGGTCCAGTTCGACCAGGGGCAGCCGGCCGCCCGGGCGCGGGGTGAGGATCACCTGGCGGTCCTGCGAACCCGTCGCCGCGATCGCCTCCACCGACTCCATGCCCGACCAGTCGCGCTGCTCCACGCCCAGCTCGCTGACGCCCTCGGCCGCGATCATGCAGTGGTCGATGCGCTCGACCTCGTGCGAGCGGTGGCGACGCAGACCGGCGTGACCCTCGGCGTCGACGGCATACTGCACGCGCGTGCGCCACTGCGGGACCTGGCCGGCGGGCAGCTTGTCGCCCTCGGCCGGGACGACCGTGCCGTCCCAGCCGGCCTCCTCGGGCGTCAGCCCCGCGAGCCGCTTCAGCTGCTCGGCGATCACCTCGCCCTTCAGCCGCCGCTGGGCGCCGGGCTTGGCGTGCTGCCAGTCGCAGCCGCCGCAGCGGCCCGGACCGGCGAAGGGGCAGGGCGCCTCGATGCGGTCCTTGGAGGCCTCGAGGATCTCCACGGCGTCCGCACGCAAAAACCGCGCGCCCTCCTCGCCCTCGGTCACCCGGGCCACGACCCGCTCGCCCGGCAGCGTGTGCCGGACGAAGAGGACCTGGCCCTCGGAGGTGCGGGCGATGCAGTGACCGCCGTGGGCGACGGGGCCGATCTCGACCTCGAACTCGGCCCCGACCAGCGACCCCGCCTGCGAGTTGTTCTCTTGTGCCTGCATGGCGGGGTGACTCCAGAGGGGGTGAGGGGGACGGACGGACAACAGCCCACCAGTCTACGTGGTCGCGGGAGAGCTACTTCCGGTTCTCCGTCCCCTTCGCCCGCTCGCCCTGCGTCAGCGGACCGCGCCGGACCGAACCGGGCGCGTTCCACTCCTGCCGCCTGCGGGCCCGCTTCTTGGCGGCCTCGGAGGACTCCAGCTGGTAGGGCACCGAGGTGACCATGATGCCCGGGGTGAACAGGAGGCGTCCCTTCAGCCTGAGCGCGCTCTGGTTGTGCAGGAAGTGCTCGTACCAGTGGCCGACCACGTACTCGGGGATGATCACCGACACAGCGTCGCGCGGGCTCTCCCTGCGCAGGCCCTTGACGTACTCGATGACCGGCCGTGTGATCTCGCGGTACGGCGAGTCCAGCACCTTCAGCGGTACGTCGATGCCGCGCCGCTCCCACTCCTCGCGCAGCGCCTTGGTCTCGACCGGGTCGACGTTGACCGTGAGCGCCTCCAGGGAGTCGGAGCGCATCAGCTTGGCGTAGGCGAGCGCGCGCAGCGTCGGGCGGTGGATCTTGGAGATGAGCACCACCGAGTGGACGCGCGAGGGGCGGACGCTGTCGTCGCTGGGGCCCTCGGGCGCGGCGATCTCCGCGGCCACGGCGTCGTAGTGACGGCGGATCGCGGTCATCGTCACGTAGAAGATGCACATGCCGAGCAGGGCGACCCAGGCGCCGTGCGTGAACTTCGTGACCAGGACGACGACCAGCACCAGACCGGTGAAGAAGGCGCCGAAGGTGTTGATCGCACGGGAGCGGATCATGTGGCTGCGCTTGGCCTGGTCCTTCTCGGCGGCCAGGTGCCGGTTCCAGTGCCGGACCATGCCGATCTGGCTGAGCGTGAACGACACGAACACACCGACGATGTACAGCTGGATCAGCCGCGTGGAGTCGGCGCCGTAGATCAGGACCAGGAGGGTCGCCGTGCCGGCCAGCAGCACGATGCCGTTGGAGAAGGCCAGGCGGTCGCCGCGGGTGTGCAGCTGACGCGGCAGGTAGCGGTCCTGGGCGAGGATCGAGCCGAGCACCGGGAAGCCGTTGTAGGCGGTGTTGGCGGCGAGGAACAGCACCAGCGCGGTGGCCGCGGCCAGTACGACGAAGAAGAAGCTGCCCTTGCCGAACACGGCCTCGGCGACCTGGGTGATCACCGGGTTCTGGACATAGTCGACGCCGACGCCGACGCCGTTCTTCAGCAGATCGGTGGCCGGGTTCTCGGCCATGCGGACCTTGGTGGTCAGGGCGAGGACGATGATGCCGCAGAACATGGTGACGGCGAGCAGGCCCATGGCCGCCAGGGTGGTCGCGGCGTTCTTGGACTTGGGTTTGCGGAAGGCGGGCACGCCGTTGGAGATCGCCTCGACACCGGTGAGCGCGGCACAGCCGGAGGAGAAGGCGCGCAGCAGCAGGAAGACCAGCGCGAAGCCGGCCAGGCCCTGGTGCTCGGCCTTGATGTGGAAGTCGGCGGTGGGTGCCCGCATGGTGTCGCCGAGGACCAGGCCGCGGAAGGCGCCCCAGGCGATCATGATGAAGACGCCGGCGACGAAGACGTACGTCGGGATCGCGAAGAGCTTGCCGGACTCCTTCACGCCGCGCAGGTTCATCACCGTCAGCAGGATGATCACGGCGACGGCGCAGGCCACCTTGTGCTCGACGACGAACGGGATCGCCGAGCCCAGGTTCTCGATGCCGGAGGAGATCGACACCGCGACGGTCAGGACGTAGTCGACGAGCAGCGCGCTCGCCACGGTCAGACCGGCCTTGGGGCCGAGGTTGGTGGTGGCGACCTCGTAGTCGCCGCCGCCGCTGGGGTAGGCGTGCACGTTCTGTCGGTAGGAGGCGACGACCGTGAACATCAGCACGACGACCGCGAGGGCGATCCAGGGGCTGAAGTGGTACGCCGACACGCCCGCGATGGACAGGACCAGCAGCACCTCCCCTGGCGCATAGGCCACGGAGGACAACGGGTCGGAGGCGAAAACGGGAAGGGCGATGCGCTTCGGCAGGAGAGTTTCCCCCAGCCGATCACTGCGCAGTGCGCGCCCGATGAGAATCCGTTTGGGCACGTCGGTCAGTTTGGACACAACAGAGGATCGTAAGCCTTCGAACACGGGCTCGCCCACCTGCCGTGGCCGATCTGCCGCACGAGTGGAATCGGCGCTTCACAGCGCTACGGATTCCGCAGGTGGGACCGTGCCCGTGACTAGATGGCTGGACTCCCGCCCTGCCGCACCTCGGAGGTCACCGTGCCCGCCACCGCAGAGCTGATCGGCGCCGCCGTCACACTCCTCGGCCTCGGATTCCTCACCCTGCGCAGCGTGCGCAGCATCACTCGCCGCCGCGCCACACAGCCGCGCTGAGCCCGTCGTTCGGATGATCCCGGCGCGGCGAGGGCCGGCACGCACCTCGCCGGAAGGACAGGACGTAACCGGCCCGGGGGTGCACAGCCCGCGGCGTGCCTGTGTAGCTTGGTCGCCGGTCTGAGACCCTGTTCGAGCCAAGTGAGATCTCTTGACACCGGAAGGACGGTCGTGCACATCGTCATCATGGGCTGCGGCAGAGTGGGTTCCGCTCTCGCCCAGACCCTGGAGCAGCAGGGGCATACGGTCGCTGTGATCGACCAGGACCCCACCGCCTTCCGACGTCTCGGTTCCTCGTTCGGGGGCCGCCGGGTCACCGGGGTCGGCTTCGACCAGGACACCCTGCGCGAGGCCGGCATCGAGGAGGCGGGCGCTTTCGCCGCGGTCTCCAGCGGCGACAACTCCAACATCATCGCCGCCCGGGTGGCCCGTGAGATGTTCGGTGTCGAGAACGTCGCGGCCCGTATCTACGACCCCCGTCGCGCCGAGGTCTATCAGCGTCTCGGCATCCCGACGGTCGCCACGGTCCGCTGGACCGCCGACCAGATGCTGCGCCGTCTGCTGCCCTCCGGCTCCGAGCCGCTGTGGCGCGACCCCACCGGGGGTGTGCAGCTCGCCGAGGTGCACGCCTCGGCCGCCTGGGTCGGGCACAAGATCAGCAAGCTGCAGGAGGAGACGGGCGTCCGGGTGGCGTTCCTGACCCGCCTGGGCGAGGCGATCCTGCCCACCTCCCAGACGGTGCTGCAGGAGGGCGACCTGGTGCACGTGATGATGCGCAGCGACGAGGTCGAAAAGGTCGAGGCGGTCTTCGCCAAGGGCCCTGAAGAGGAGGGCGGTCACTGATGAGGGTCGCCATTGCCGGTGCCGGCGCGGTGGGCCGCTCGATCGCGGGCGAGCTGCTGGAGAACGGCCATGAGGTGCTGCTGATCGACAAGGCGCCGACCGCGATCTCGGTCGAGCGCGTCCCGCAGGCGGAGTGGCTGCTCGCCGACGCCTGCGAGATCACCTCCCTGGACGAGGCGGCGCTGCAGCGCTGCAACGTCGTGATCGCCGCGACCGGCGACGACAAGGTCAACCTCGTCGTCTCCCTGCTGGCGAAGACGGAGTACGGCGTTCCGCGCGTCGTGGCCCGGGTGAACAACCCCAAGAACGAGTGGCTGTTCAACGAGTCCTGGGGCGTGGACGTCGCCGTCTCCACCCCGCGCCTGATGTCGGCCCTGGTCGAGGAGGCGGTGAGCGTCGGCGACCTGGTCCGGCTGCTGCGCTTCAGCCACGGCGACGCCAACCTGGTCGAGCTGACCCTGCCGGAGGAGTCGGCGCTGGCCGGCACGCAGGTCGGCGACGTGGAATGGCCGCAGGACACCTCGCTGGTCACCATCATCCGCGGCACCCGCGTTCTCACGCCGTCCCGCGAGGACTCCCTGGAGCCGGGCGACGAGCTGCTGTTCGTGGCCGCCCAGGCCCGCGAGGGCCAGCTGGAGGACCTGCTGTCGGTGCGACGCGACGACAGCTGACGGTTCCGGTTTCGATTACGGCGATGGGGCGCCCGGTGAGCACCGGGCGCCCCATCGCCGTATGCGCCGGTCTTACGCTTCCCGGCGGTGGCGGCCGCTCTCCGTCGGCTCGGGGCTTTCGCCGCGCTCCGCGGCCAGGGCCGTCGCCTTGCGCTCCTGTTCGGCCTTCTCCTCGGCCTCCATCTCCGCGAAGACGTCGATGGGCGCCGGCGCCTTCGCCAGGAAGACCCACGTCAGCCAGACGGCGAGCAGGAACGGCGGGATCTTCAGCGCGACCAGCACCCAGCCGAGCTGGGTGGTGTCGGCCCACCAGTACAGCGGGAAGAGGATCGCGCACTTGGCGAGCAGGATCAGGCCCCAGGCCCAGCTGGCCTTGGCGTATGCCTTCTTGCGTCCCGGGTTGCGGGTGCGCCAGGAGAGGTTCTCCTTGAACACCGGGCCGAGGATCAGACCGATCAGCGGAACCCCGGCGATCGTGGTGACGATGTACGCCAGCGCCAGGCCGAGGGTGTAGAGCATGCCCGGCAGATAGAAGTCCTTGGCGTTGCCGGTCATCATCGCGAAGACGACACCGAAGGCGACGCCGAAGACGCCGCTGAAGGCGTGCTTGACGGTGTCCCTCATCGCGAGGCGCACCACGACCAGCACCAGGGACACGGCCACCGCGGCGATCGCCGACAGATGGAGGTCCTTGTTGATCGTGTAGATCGTGACGAAGAGGAGGCCGGGGACCACCGTCTCGACCATGCCCCGCACTCCGCCGAACGCCTCGAACAGCGCGGCCTCCGTCACCGCCCGGGCGTCGTTGGCAGATGTGTCGTCGGTCGGCTTGTCGAGTGACGTCACCGGCTACTCCCGTCCGAGGGGTCGTAGTTCGTATTTGGGGTTGAACAGCACCCGGCGGCCCCGGCTCATCGAGATCCGGCCCGATGCGATCAGCTTGCGCCCCGGTTCTATCCCCACGATGGAGCGCCGGCCGAGCCACACCACGTCCAGCGCGGCGGTGCCGTCGAACAGCTCCGCTTCCAGAGCCGGGACACCCGCACGCGGACGCAGGGTGACCGTGCGCAAGGTACCAGTAACCGTAACGATCTGACGGTCCTTGCAGTCACCGATCCGGGTACAGCCCGCCGTCTCGGCGTCCTCGCGCAGCTCCTCGGACTCCAGGTCCTCCTGCGACGAGGAGAGCCGGTCGAGCATCCGCCGGAACCGGCCCGCCGGCTTTTCGGAACGGGGAACAGCACTCATATCTGAAGCGTACCGGGGTGCACTGACGGCTACGTACTCCCCGTGTCGGCCCTCACACACCCTCCCCGGGCCGAAAGCCGGGCTCGGCCGGGCTAGCGCTCGAACCGGTACCCCATCCCCGGCTCCGTGATGAAGTGCTTCGGGTGCGAGGGGTCCGCCTCCAGCTTGCGGCGCAGCTGCGCCATGTACACCCGCAGGTAGTTCGTCTCCGTCCCGTACGACGGCCCCCACACCTCCTGCAGCAGCTGCTTCTGCCCGACCAGACGGCCGCTGTTGCGCACCAGCACCTCCAGCAGATGCCACTCCGTCGGCGTCAGGCGTACGTCCCGGCCGCCGCGGTTGACCTTCTTCGCGGCCAGGTCGACGGTGAACCCGGCCGTCTCCACCGTGTCCTCCTCGCCGGTGCCGACGGGCTCGGCGCGGCGCACGGCGGCCCGCAGCCGGGCGAGCAGCTCGTCCATGCCGAACGGCTTGGTGACGTAGTCGTCGGCGCCCGCGTCCAGCGCCTGCACCTTCTCGTCGGAGGAGTGCCGCGCGGAGAGCACGATGATCGGCACCCGGGTCCAGCCCCGCAGCCCCTTGATCACCTCGACGCCGTCCATGTCCGGCAGGCCCAGGTCGAGCACCACCACGTCGGGGTGGCGGGCGGCAGCGAGCTTCAGGGCGCCGACGCCGTCGTGGGCCGCGTCGACCTCGTACTTGCGGGCCTTGAGGTTGATCACGAGGGCGCGCACGATCTGCGGCTCGTCGTCGATCACGAGCACCCGGGTCATGTGGCCTGCCTTTCTGAGGGAACCGACTGCACCGAGCCGTGTCGCGCCGGCTCCTGCGGGGGCGGGCCGGCGGCCGCCCGGAGGCTGAGGACCATGGTGAGGCCGCCGCCGGGGGTGTCCTCGGCGTTCAGGGTGGCGCCCATCGCCTCGGCGAAGCCGCGCGCCACGGCCAGGCCGAGGCCGACACCGGCGCCTCGCGGTGCGTCGCCGTAGCGCTGGAAGGGCGCGAAGATGCGTTCCTTGGCCTCGTCCGGGACGCCCGGGCCGCGGTCGACGACCCGCACCTCGACCCGGCCGGCCATCGCGCTCGCGGCCACCAGGACGGGCAGCGCGGGCGGGCTGTACTTGACGGCGTTCTCCACGAGGTTGGCCACCGACCGCTCCAGCAGCCCGGCGTCTACGGCGACCATGGGCAGTGTCTCGGGGATGTCCAGCTCGACGCTGCCCTCAGGGACGCCGCCGAGCGCCATCGGCACCACCTCGTCGACGTCGATCTCGCGGATGATCGCGGTGACCGTGCCGGTCTGCAGCCGGGACATGTCGAGGAGGTTGCCGACCAGGTGGTCGAGCCGGTCGGCGCCCTCCTCGATCGCCGCGAGCAGCTCCGCCTCGTCCTCCTCGGACCACTCGACGTCGTGGGAGCGCAGCGAGGAGACGGACGCCTTGATCCCGGCGAGCGGGGTGCGCAGATCGTGGCTGACGGCTGCCAGCAGCGCGGTGCGGATGCGGTTGCCCTCGGCCAGCTGTTTGGCCTGGTCGGCCTCCTGCTGCAGCCGCCGGCGGTCCAGGACCACGGCGGCCTGCGCGGCGAACGCGGCGAGCACCCGCCGGTCCTCGGCGGGCAGCACCCGACCGGTGAGCGCCAGCGCCATGTGATCGCCGACCGGCATGTCCACGTCGGCCTCCTCCGGCCGCTGAACGGGTCCGCCGAGCCCCGCGCGCCCGGCGCAGGTCCACGGCGCCACATCGCTCTCGCGCTCCAGCAGGGCCGCCGACTCCATCCCGAAGGTCTCCCGTACCCGCTCCAGCAGTGCCTCCAGGCTGGTCTCGCCGCGCAGCACGTTTCCGGCGAGGAAGGAGAGGATCTCCGACTCCGCGCGCAGCCGGGACGCCTGCTGGGTGCGCCGGGCGGCGAGGTCGACGACCGAGGCCACCGACACCGCCACCGACACGAAGATCACCAGGGCGAGGATGTTCTTCGGGTCGGCGATGGTGACCCGGTGCACCGGCGGCGTGAAGAACCAGTTCAGCATCATCGAGCCGAAGGCCGCCGCGACCAGCGCCGGCAGCAGCCCGCCCACCAGGGCCGCCGCCACCGTCAGCCCCAGGAACAGCAGCATGTCGTTGGTCAGGCCGAGCGACGCGTCGATGCCGGTCAGCAGCAGGGTCATCAGCACCGGGCCGGCGCCGCCCACCAGCCAGCCCCACACCACCCGTGAGCGCCCGAGCCGTGCACCGCGCGCCATGGGCAGCCCGCGGCCCTTGGCGACCTCCTCGTGCGTGACGATGTGTACGTCGAGGTCGGGTCCGGACTCACGGGCGACCGTGGCGCCGACCCCGGGGCCGAAGACGTATTGCCAGCTCTTGCGGCGCGAGGAGCCCAGCACGATCTGGGTGGCGTTCACCCCGCGGGCGAACGCCAGCAGGGCGGCGGGGATGTCGTCCCCGACGACATGGTGGAAGGTGCCGCCCAGGTCCTCCACCAGCGTGCGCTGCACGGCCAGCTCCTTGGGCGAGGCCGCGGTGAGGCCGTCGCTGCGGGAGATGTACACCGCGAGCACCTCCCCGCCCGCGCCCTTCTCCGCCAGCCGCGCCGCCCGCCTGATCAGTGTGCGCCCCTCGGGGCCGCCGGTCAGGCCCACCACGATCCGCTCCCGCGAACCCCATATCGCCGACACCCGGTGCTCGGTGCGGTACCGCTGGAGGTAGGCGTCCACCCGGTCCGCCACCCACAGCAGCGCCAGCTCGCGCAGCGCGGTCAGGTTGCCGGGCCGGAAGTAGTTCGACAGGGCCGCGTCGACCTTGTCCGGCTGATAGATGTTGCCGTGCGCCATCCGCCGGCGCAGCGCCTCCGGCGACATGTCCACCAGCTCGATCTGGTCCGCCCGGCGCACCACCTCGTCCGGCACCGTCTCCTGCTGCCGCACTCCGGTGATCGACTCGACGACGTCGCCGAGCGACTCCAGGTTCTGGATGTTGACCGTCGACACCACGTCGATGCCGGCGGCCAGCAGCTCCTCGACGTCCTGCCAGCGCTTGGCGTTGCGCGCACCGGGGACGTTGGTGTGGGCGAGCTCGTCCACCAGCGCCACCTGCGGGCGGCGGGCCAGCACCGCGCCGACGTCCATCTCGGTGAAGCGCGCGCCGCGGCACTCCAGCTCCCGGCGCGGCACCGCCTCCAGACCGTGCAGCATCACCTCGGTACGCGGCCGCCCGTGGTGCTCGACGAACCCCACGACGCAGTCCGTACCGCGCTCGACCCGCCGGTGCGCCTCGGACAGCATCGCGTGGGTCTTGCCGACACCGGGTGCCGCTCCCAGGTAGATCCGAAGCTTGCCGCGTGCCATGAACCCATTGTCTTCCGGTGTGACTGCCCCTACGCAGCGTCGACCTTACGACCCACGGGAGCGACGAAAGCGGCGCGGGGGCGAGCAGCGGACACCTTTGACGCGACCCTGACGGTCCCGGACGACGGAGGTGGGCCCGGCACCGACCCCCGTCGGCGCCCCTTCTCAGGCTCCGGCTCAGGCCCCGGCACCCGCCTCGACGATCTCGCCGTCTCTCAGCTCCAGGACCCGGTCGGCCAGGTCCAGCAGCGTCGCGTCGTGGGTGGCGACCAGGGCCGTGACCTTCTCGCTGTGGACGACCGCGCGCAGCAGCTCCATCACGGCGTGGCCGGTCTCCGCGTCCAGCTGCCCCGTCGGCTCGTCGGCTATGAGAAGCGCCGGCTCGTTGGCCAGGGCGCGGGCGATGGCCACCCGCTGCTGCTGGCCGCCGGACATCTCACCGGGGCGCTGCGCGGCGTGCTCGGCGAGGCCGACCAGGGACAGCAGCAGTTGTACGCGCTGCTCCCGCTCGCGGGGGTCCGCGCGGCGCAGTCGCATCGGCACGCCCACGTTCTCGGCGGCGGTGAGGATCGGGATGAGGCCGAAGGACTGGAACACGAATCCGACCCGGTCCCGGCGCAGGGCGAGCAGCCCCTCCTCGCCCAGGTCCGACAGATCGCTGCCGTCGACGATCACCCGGCCCCGGTCCGGCTGGTCGAGCCCGCCGACGATGTTGAGCAGAGTCGTCTTGCCGGACCCCGAGCGGCCCTTGAGGGCGACGAGTTCGCCGCGCGGGATCTCGAAGGAGACCCCCTTGAGCGCATGGACGGCGGCTGCGCCTTCGCCGTAGGACTTGTGCACGTCCTCGACGCGCACCATCGTCTCGGTGACGACCTTCGTCATGTGTGCTCCCCCTGTTCCCCCGTGGACCCGCGGTCCGCGGACCGGGCGCCAGTATCACCACCGGGCGCCCGGTCCCTCAATGGTTCTCGTCGGTTCTCGATCGTTCTCGCCGGTTCGTCCTCGCCGGCTGTTGTGCGCTCTCACTTCCTCATCGGACGAGACCCCCTCAGCGGTTCACGCCGGGTTGTCACCGTGGGTGAGGGTTTCCCAGGCCACGAAGAGGTTGTTGCTGCCGGCCGGGCGGTTGCGCTCGGTCAGGGCCTGGGTGTTGGTCATGGCGACGCCGAGGCGGTTGTGGAGCGCGTTGTAGCCGACCTCGGTGACCGGGCCCAGCCCGAGCTTGAGGGAACCGCCGCACAGCCAGCTCGGGACGGCCGTACCCAGTTCGTACCGGGCCTGGAAGCCCAGTGCCTGGCGCAGCCGCTCGCCGACGTCGGTGCCGTACAGGTCCTGTCCCTGGATGCGGCTGGTCTCGGCGACGTGGGAGATGGCGGAGATGCCGTAGCCGGTGTGGACGAAGTCGCGGCAGGTCTCCTGGGTGAGGCCGGTGACGAAGGTGGACTGTCCCTGCCAGTACCTGACGATCTTGTCGCGGGTGTCGAGGTGCTGGCTCGGGACGGTCTTCGGCAGGTCGCCGTCGGAGGCGAGGTACACGTAGGCGGCGGTGCGCGTACGGAAGGCGGCCATGGCCCTGTCGTAGGAGGTCCTGTCCTCCAGGAAGACGGAGATGCCGATCGCCGCCTCCATCATGGACAGCTCCCAGTTGCCGTTGGAGTTCGAGCCGTTGATCACCTCGGGCAGGTAGACGTCGCGCAGCATCGTGGCGAAGCGGGCGGCGTTCGGCCAGGCGCCCGTGTACGTGTACTTGATGATCTCGGCGGCGCGCGGCCAGGTGGAGCCGGCCCATCCGGTCTGCAGGGGTGCGTTGCTGTTGGTGTGGTCCTGGATCACGGCGGACCAGGCGTCCATCAGCTGGATGGCCTTCTTCGCGTACCGGTCGTCGCGCGTGACGTACCAGGCGAGCGCGTCGGTGTACGCGGCGAGGGCGTCCTCGCGTTCGTCGGTGCAGCCGTAGTTGGGGGTGGAGTACGAGCCGCACTCGACGGTCGCGCGGGGCGCCGGGGTGCGGTTCAGATCGGCGTACTTGCTCGCCAGCAGCTGGTCGAAGGCGCCCTTCCAGGGCTGTGCGCCGGCCAGCACCTGGGTGCGGGCGAAGTCCAGCTGGCTGCGGGAGACGGTGACTCCGGGGTGGACGAAGGAGGCGGGGGCGGAATGGGCGGCGGGCGCGGTGAAGGCGCCCAGCAGCAGAGAGGCCACCACTGCGAGCAGTGCGGCACGACGCATAGCGACTCCGTTCTCGTATGTGAACCAGGAGCGCCTTTGTGAACGCAGGCGTTGGCCGGAGACCATAGGTACGGACCAATGCGCCGTCAAGGGGTCACGCATGCGAAAGGGCCGCACCCCATGTGGGTGCGGCCCCGCGTCGCTCGATCGAGCAGGCGTCTAGCGGACCTCAGTGATCTCCGGCCCGCGCTGCAGCTGGCCCATGCCGCCGGAGAAGCGGGAGGCCTCGTCCTCCTGCTGTTGCTGCTGCACGGCCTCGGGCACCATCTGGGCGTCGTTCGGCAGCTTCAGCACGATCGGGTCGCGCGGCGCCATCGGCCCTTCGCCCCGGACCACGACCGTGTCCCGGAAGATCTGCTCCAGCAGGCCGGCCGCCTGCGGCTGCACCGCGCCCTGCCCGGAGATCACACCGCGCAGGAACCAGCGGGGCCCGTCCACACCGACGAACCGCACGACCTGGAAGCCGCCCGTGCCGTCGGGCAGCTGCACCGGCACCTGGGCGCGCAGCTCCCAGCCGAGCGGGCCCTCGACCTCGTCGACGATGCCACCCTGCTGAGTGATGCCGGAGCCGATCTCCTCGCGCACCTCGCCCCAGATGCCCTCGCGCTTGGGCGCTGCGAAGGCCTGCAGCTGGATCGCGCTGTCGCGCAGGACGACGGTCGCCGCGACGATCGCGTCGCCCGCGACCTCCACGCGCAGTTCCATGCCGTCGACGCCCGGCACGAACAGGCCTCCGAGGTCCACGCGGCCCTCGGCCGGGTCGCGCACCTCGGAGACGTCCCACGGCCCGTCGGGCCGCGGCTCCGGCTCGAGCCGTACGCGCTCGCGCTCGCCCTCTTCGTCCGCCTCGGTGTCGACGCTGTCGACGACCTGCTCGGCCTCGCCGGCCGCGTCCTCGGCGGCGCCCTTCTTATTGCGACGTCCGAACACGTCACTGTCCTTCCCGGTCGGATACGACCGAAGCGTATCGATTCCCACCCGTCGGGCCGCCCTCGGCGACCTGACCGCTCGTGCCGCTTTCACCGCCCACCGCGGCATGGCCCCCGGTGGACCCGAAGCCCCCCTCGGCCCGTGCCGAGTCGGGAAGTTCCGCGACCTCCTGGAAGCGGACCCTCTCGACCTGCTGGACGACCAGTTGGGCGATCCGGTCGAAGCGCTCGAACCGCACGCACTCGCGCGGGTCGAGATTCACCACGATCACCTTGATCTCCCCACGGTACCCGGCATCAACCGTCCCCGGGGCATTCACCAGGGCGACACCGCAGCGGGCGGCCAGGCCGGAGCGCGGGTGCACGAAGGCCGCGTACCCCTCCGGCAGTGCCACAGACACCCCGGTGGGCAGCACCGCGCGTTCGCCGGGCGCGAGTTCGCAGGGCTCGGTGGTGCGCAGATCGGCCCCCGCGTCGCCGGGGTGCGCATACGCCGGAAGCGGCACGTCCGGATCGATGCGGCGAATGGGCACCCGCAGCGGCTCGCGGCTCACGGGTTCACCTCGAAGGCGCGGGCCCGGCGCAGCTGGTCCGGGTCGTTCATGGCGGCCCGGATCTCCTCCTGGCGGCCGTGGTCGACGAAGTGGTCGACCTTGACCTCGATGAAGAGGGCGTCGGCGCGGACGGCGACGGGGCCGTCGGGGCCGCCGATGCGGCCGGTGGCGGTGGAGTAGATCTTCCGTCCGGCCACGGCCGTGACCTCGGCCTGAAGGAACAGGGTGGTACCGACCGGCACCGGCCGCACGAAGTCGGTTTCCAGCCGTCCGGTGACGGCGATGGTGCGCAGCAGCCAGTTCAGCGAGCCCAGCGTCTCGTCGAGCGCGGTGGCCAGGACACCGCCGTGGGCGAGGCCGGGCGCGCCCTGGTGGGCGCTCTGCACGGTGAACTCGGCGGTGATGCTGACGCCGTCACCGGCCCGGGCCGCCAGGTGCAGTCCGTGCGCCTGCCCGCCACCGCAACCGAAACAGTGTTCGTAGTGCGCGCCGAGGAGCTCACCGGGGGCGGGAGCGTCGGGATGCCGCACGGGGGGCGCGGCGTCGGCCGGGGGCTGAAGGGCTGGGGAAGTACCACTCACAGCCGCAGACCTTACCCGCCCACCCGTCCCCCACGACCAGCCCTGCCCGGCGAGCGGCGGGCACCGCCGTGGGTGGGGCGGGCGTGGGGGCGGCGCCTGATTGCGGGGACGTCAGCGCACCATGCCAAGCTTGGCTCCATGCAGCTTCCCGCCACCCCCTATGAAGAACGCCTCACCGCCCCCCGTTCGTGGTGGCTGGTGTCCTTCCTCGTGGGTCTCGCCCTCGCCCTGGTCTTCCTGCCCTTCGGCACGCTGCCGATGCTCGGCGCCCTGGTCGGCGGTACGGCCGTGTCGGCGGTCGTGGCCAGCGCGTACGGCTCGCTGCGCATCCGGGTGGTGAACGGCTTCCTGATCGCCGGTGACGCGAAGGTCCCCGTCTCGGCGCTGGGCGAGGCCGAGGTGCTGGACGCGGAGGAGGCGCGCGCCTGGCGCACCTACAAGGCGGACACGCGCGCGTTCCTGCTGCTGCGGGCCTACATCCCGAAGGCGCTGAAGGTCGAGGTCACGGACCCGGCCGACCCGACGCCGTATCTGTACCTGTCGACGCGGGAGCCGCAGCGGCTGGCCGACGCCCTGAAGACGGCGCGGGAGGCAGCGGCTCAGCAGGGCTCGTAGGCGCTTCAGGGGCCCGGCCGGGAGCCCTTGGCGCCACCCTGGCGCCAGTTGCCCCAGAGGCCCGGCAGGGGCCCCCGGTGGGGCCAGGAGGGCCCGTGGGTCAGCGCTCGAGGTCCTTGGTGAGCTCGCCCACCGTCACGGGCTCGTCCGGCTGCTCGAGAGGCGGCAGCTCGGGGAGGGCGTCCCAGGGCACCTGCACCTTGCGCAGGTCGGTGCGGACGTGCCCGGCGAGCTTGCGGGTCTCGCGGCGGTTCATGACCGCGCCGACCGCGGCACCGACCATGAACGGCATCAGATTGGGCAGATCGCGCACCAGGCGCTTCATGATCTGCTGGCGCAGTTCGCGCTTCATCCGGCCCCCGAGGGCCGCGTCGAACGTCGACGGTTTCGTCACCTCGATGCCCCGCTCGCCGGACCAGGCGCGCAGGTACACCGAGCTGCGGTCCTTGAGAGAACCGGGTGGTCGCACGCCGTAGACCTCGTGCAGTTCGGCGATGAGCTTCAGCTCGATCGCCGCGACGCTGGTGATCTCAGCGGCCAGCTCGGTCGGCATGGCGGGCGGCACGGGCAGCATCGCCGCCGCGCCGACTCCCGCTCCGACCGTCGCCGTCGCCCTGGTGGCGCCGGCCACGAGTTTGTCCGCCAGCTGCTCCGGACCGAGGCCCGGGAACTGTGCGCGGAGCGTGGCGAGATCGCGTACGGGCACGCGTGGGGCGAGGTCGATGATCCGGTCGGCGAGGTAGCTCAGGCCCGCGCGGGCGCGGTCCTTGCCCTTGCTCGCGCCGGTCCTGGCCAGATCTCCGGCCTTGGTGCGGGCGGCCGCGGCCCGCCTTTTGGCGACGGGCGCGATACGTCCGGCGCGGTCCCGAAGACCGCTCCGGTCGCCCGCGGCTTCGAGCGAGGCCAACCCTGTTCCTTCCGTCGAGGACGTAAGGGGTGAGCCTCGCTCGTCGTCACGCACGCCATGGGGGCCTTCCAGCGGCCCCGGGTCCGCTCCCCTGCGGGAGAAGCGGCGCTTCCGAGAAGGGGTCGAGCCAGTCACGGCCGACCCGCCCTCAGTCGCAGTCGCGGCAGATCGGCTGACCGTTCTTCTCGCGGGCCAGCTGGCTGCGGTGGTGCACCAGGAAGCAGCTCATGCAGGTGAACTCGTCCTGCTGCTTGGGCAGCACCCGGACGGCCAGCTCCTCGTTGGAGAGGTCCGCTCCGGGCAGCTCCAGGCCTTCTGCGGCCTCGAACTCGTCGACGTCGACGGACGACGCCGACTTGTCGTTGCGCCGGGCCTTCAGCTCCTCAAGGCTGTCGGAATCGACGTCGTCGTCGGTCTTGCGTGGGGTGTCGTAGTCAGTTGCCATGTCGCTCTCCCCCTCTGGGTGTCTGCGGTGTCTCCAGCGCACGTAACGCGTGAGAGGCCGGACTTGTGCCCGCCTCGAGGCGGAGATTTTGCCTCACATCAAGGTCTGTTACTCAATCGACACCCAACCGGACACCTCAAGAGTGATCGGCTTGGATGGCGAACGGGACCGTACACGGTCCGAATGTCGCACTTCAAAGGCGTCCCACCGTGTACTTCCCGTGATCAGGACCCCTGAAAACCCGGATTTTCCGGGCTTTCCGGCGGCCTTCATGATCACGGAGAGTAGATGGCCGGAAAATCGCCCTTGTGATCGATCACACATCGGGGGCTGGGTCGAGTGCCCGGAAAATTCCGCGCAAAGCGAACATCCTCCGCGTGTGTCGCGACGGTCTCACAGCGGCAGGGTGACCCGCATGACGAGCCCACCCCCTTCGCGGGGCGTCGCCGTGATGTGCCCGCCGTGGGCCCGCGCCACGGACCGCACGATGGACAGGCCCAGGCCCACCCCCTTGTCGCTGCCCGTGCGCTCGGTGCGCAGCCGCCGGAACGGCTCGAAGAGGTTGTCGATCTCGTACGCCGGGACCACCGGGCCGGTGTTGGACACCACCAGCACCGCCTGGCCGTGCTGGACCTCCGTGGTGACCTCCACCCAGCCGCCTTCGGGAACGTTGTACCGGACGGCGTTCTGCACCAGGTTAAGGGCGATCCGCTCCAGCAGTACGCCATTGCCCTGAATGACCGCGGGCTCGCGCTTGCCGCGCACCTCCACGCCCTTGTCCTCGGCCTCGCCGCGCACCTGGTCGATGGCCTGCGAGGCGACCTCCGCGAGGTCGACGGGCTTGCGCTCGACGATCTGGTTGTCGCTGCGGGCGAGCAGCAGCAGGCCCTCCACCAGCTGCTCGCTGCGCTCGTTGGTGGCCAGCAGCGTCTTGCCGAGCTGCTGCAGCTCCACCGGGGCGTTCGGGTCGGACAGGTGCACCTCGAGCAGCGTGCGGTTGATCGCCAGCGGCGTGCGCAGCTCGTGCGAGGCGTTGCCGACGAAACGCTGCTGGGCGGTGAAGGCCCGCTGGAGGCGCTCCAGCATGTCGTCGAAGGTGTCGGCGAGCTCCTTCAGCTCGTCGTCCGGGCCGTCCAGCTCGATCCGGCGGGACAGATCGGATCCGGCCACCGCACGCGCGGTGCGGGTGATCCGGCCCAGCGGCGACAGCACCCGGCCGGCCATGGCGTAGCCGAACGCGAACGCGATCACCGCGAGGCCCAGCAGGGCCAGCAGGGAGCGGCTGAGCAGGCTGTCCAGGGCGTGCTGGCGCTGCTCGTTGACGCAGGCGTTCATGGCGCTGTTGAAGACGTCGGGCGACGCCTTGTCCGGCAGGTTGCAGACGTTGCTGGTGACGCTTCCGCTGGTGATCTTGAAGGGCAGCTCACTGCCCACGTTGAGCGCCTGCGCGGCGAGCAGATAGATGATCGACAGCAGCAGGATGCCGGCGATCAGGAACATGCCGCCGTACAGCAGCGTCAGCCGTATCCGGATGGTCGGCCGCAGCCATGGGAACAGTGGCTGCGGCCGTCGGGGATCCCAGGTGGGCTTCGGTGGCGCCTGGGGAGGCGCGGGGGTGGCCGTCACGTCGATCAGATCCGGTAGCCGGAACCGGGCACGGTGACGATCACGGGCGGCTCGCCCAGCTTGCGGCGCAGCGTCATCACCGTCACGCGCACCACGTTGGTGAAGGGGTCGGTGTTCTCGTCCCAGGCCTTCTCCAGCAGCTGCTCGGCGGAGACCACGGCTCCCTCGCTGCGCATCAGCACCTCCAGGACCGCGAACTCCTTGGGCGCGAGCTGTACCTCGCGGCCGTCCCGGAAGACCTCGCGGCGATTGGGGTCGAGCTTGATGCCGGCCCGCTCCAGGACGGGCGGCAACGGCACGCTGGTGCGCCGGCCGAGGGCACGCACGCGTGCGATCAGCTCACTGAACGCGAACGGCTTGGGCAGATAGTCGTCGGCGCCGATCTCCAGGCCCTCCACGCGGTCACTGACGTCGCCGGAGGCGGTGAGCATCAGCACGCGCGTGGGCATGCCCAGCTCGACGATCTTGCGGCAGACGTCGTCGCCGTGGACGAGCGGGAGGTCACGGTCGAGGACGACCACGTCGTAGTCGTTGACGCCGATGCGTTCCAGAGCGGCCGCACCGTCGTACACGACGTCGACCGCCATGGCCTCCCGGCGCAGTCCGGTGGCCACCGCATCGGCGAGCAGCTGCTCGTCCTCGACGACGAGTACGCGCACGTCGCTTGTCCTTCCTCAAAGCCGCCGGGCACGCCGCATCGGCGCACACAGGCGGAATCCATACCGGGGTCTACGCCTCCATCCTGCCGCGTTGGCCCATAAACCGGTGGTAAGGCGCCCGTCGGCCGGTATGGGAGGCGCTGACTTAGAGGGGTCGTCCCAGGGGTCAGCCCCCTCGGGACGTCCCCCTCGCGCGCCGGCCGGCGTACGGGTTCCCCTCTCCCTGGCCCGCCCGCAGAGCCGTCCCCCTCGGTCCGTCCGCACCGGCCACTCGACGGTCCCGTTAGGCTCTCCCAGCCCCACAAGTCCCCTCCCGCCGCCGTCCGTCGGGTTCCGGTCACCCCCGCGGGCATATGCGGCCAGATGCGGGCGCGGGAAGATTTGTCGGCTCGCCGAGGTTTCCCCGGATGTCCGCAGGGGGAGGACGGCTTTACACCCCGCGATCACGCTCTGCTTGTGCCGCAGCACCATGCGGCACGACAGGCCGCTTCCGCAGAGCGGGCGTGGGTGTCCGGCACCGTCGCCGCCCAGCAGGGCAGCGCTGGGCACCTACGGAGACGTGATCGCCCCTTCCCAACCGGCACACCCCCGTGCCACCGACCCACGACCCTGGACGAGGGGGCGCAGCATGGACGCTTTCACCGCAGGACTTCTGCAGCGCATAAGGGCGACCGAGTCCGACCTGACGCGGGCTCGTGACGAGGGCGACGACTTCCTCGTCGACGTGGAGCAGGGCGAGCTCGACGACCTGCGCCGCCTGGCCGCCGAACATGGCGTGGAAGTCGGCCTGTCCGGCGTCTGATCAGCCCGTACGCACCCCAGCGGGGCCCCGGCGAATCCAGCGCCGGGGCCCCACTGTCCGTGTCGGCGTCGTACCCGCCGTCAGTCGTGCCAGGCGCCGAAGTCCTCCAGGAGCCGCTGGAGGGGCTGGTAGACGGCCGGTGAGGCGGCGATCGTCAGGTCGCCCGACAGAGGCTCTCCGGGCCGCCCACCGGTCACCGCGCCCGCTTCCCGGGCGATCAGGTCACCGGCGCCGAAGTCCCACGGGTGCAGCCCCCGCTCGTAGTAGCCGTCGAGACGGCCCGCGGCGACGTCGCACAGGTCGATCGCGGCGGATCCGCCGCGGCGGATGTCGCGCACGAGCGGGATCAGCCGCCGGACGACCTCGGCCTGATGCTCCCGGACGTCGGCCACGTAGTTGAAGCCCGTGGAGATCAGGGCCTGCTCCAGGGGCGCGGCCGCGCGGCAGGTCAGCCGGCGCTCGCCGTCCCACGAACCGGTGGCCCACGCCCCGCCTCCGCGCACCGCGTGGTACGTCTCCCCACGCATCGGTGCCGCGACGACGCCGACCACCGTCTCGCCGTCCTGCTCCGCGGCGATGGAGACCGCCCAGGTCGGCAGGCCGTAGAGGTAGTTCACCGTGCCGTCGAGCGGGTCGATCACCCAGCGGATCCCGCTGGTGCCCTCGGTGGTGCCGCCCTCCTCGCCGAGGAAGGCGTCCTCGGGGCGGCGCTCGGAGATCAGTCCGGTGATCAGCTTCTCGGCGGCGATGTCCATCTCGGTGACGACGTCGACGTCGCTCGACTTGGTCGCGGCGACCGAGAGGTCGGCCGGCCGGCCGTCGCGCAGCAGGGTTCCGGCCCGGTGGGCGGCCTCCCGGGCGAGCCTGAGCAGCTCCAGGTGCAGGGGGTCGTTCACGGCGCTCCTCACGCGTACGGGCTGTCGGCGCCCGCGGCGGCGGGACGCGGGGCACGGGACGGGCAGCAGCCCACCGGGCACAGCTGGTGGCTCGCACCCAGGGCGCCCAGCGCGCACGGCGTGACCTCCTGGCCGCGCTCGAGGCCGGCGCGCTCCAGGACGAGGTCGCGCACCGCGGCGGCGAACCGCGGGTCGGCGCCCACGGTGGCCGAGCGGCGCACCGGCAGGCCCAGCTCCTGCGCCTTGGCCTTGGCCTCCGTGTCGAGGTCGTACAGGACCTCCATGTGGTCGGAGACGAAGCCGATGGGGGCCATGACCACCGCGGAGACCCCGGCGGCCTTGCGCTCCTCGAGGTGGTCGCAGATGTCGGGCTCCAGCCACGGGATGTGCGGGGCGCCGGAGCGGGACTGGTAGACGAGCTGCCAGGGGAGCTCGAGGCCGGTGCGCTCGCGCACGGCGTCGGCGATCAGATGCGCCACGTCCAGGTGCTGCCTGACGTAGGCGCCGCCGTCGCCGTGGTCCTCCACCGGTCCCGAGGCGTCGGCGGCCGCGGTCGGGATGGAGTGGGTGGTGAAGGCGATGTGGGCGCCGGCTCGGACGTCCTCGGGGAGGTCGGCGAGGGACTCCAGCACGCCGTCGATCATGGGCTCGACGAAGCCGGGGTGGTTGAAGTAGTGCCGCAGCTTGTCGATCTTCGGCAGTTCTAGGCCCTCGGCCTCGAGGGCGGCCAGGGCGTCGGCGAGGTTCTCGCGGTACTGCCGGCAGCCCGAGTAGGAGGCGTAGGCGCTGGTGGCCAGGACGAGGATGCGGCGGTGGCCGTCGCGCACCATCTCGCGCAGGGTGTCGGTGAGGTACGGCGCCCAGTTGCGGTTGCCCCAGTAGACCGGCAGGTCCAGGCCGTGCTCGGCGAAGTCCTTGCGCAGGGCTTCCAGCAGGGCGCGGTTCTGGTCGTTGATCGGGCTGACCCCGCCGAACAGGAAGTAGTGCTGCCCGACCTCCTTGAGGCGTTCGGTCGGGATACCACGGCCGCGCGTCACGTTCTCCAGGAACGGAACCACGTCGTCCGGGCCCTCGGGGCCGCCGAACGAGAGCAGGAGCAGGGCGTCGTAGGGACTGGCGTCGAGCACGTCTGGCATGAGTCGATCCTGCCACCCGCCACTGACACCGGGGAAACGACGGGTGGCCGGTGCGTCGGCGGTCCGGCCGGCCTCCGCTGCGACGGCCTGGTTACTCGTGTGCGTTAGGACGCCCTAACTCGTAAGCTGTACCGGCTGCCTTCGCTGCTTACGAAGGCACCGCCCACTCGCACGGCCCCGCCCCGAGCCGTACCGGACCCCGGAGACCACGTGCCCAGCCCCTACCGCGCCTTGTTCGCCGCCCCCGGCTCCAAGGGTTTCTCCGCCGCGGGCTTCGTCGGCCGGATGCCGCTGTCGATGATGGGCATCGGCGTCGTCACGATGATCTCCCAGCTCACCGGCCGTTACGGCCTGGCGGGCGGGCTGTCGGCGACGATCGCGCTGTCCGCGGCGGCGCTGGGCCCGCAGATCTCCCGGCTGGTGGACCGGCACGGGCAACGCCGCGTGCTGCGCCCGGCGACCCTGGTCACGCTCGCGGGTGCCGGCGGACTGCTGCTCACGGCCCACTACCGGTGGCCGGACTGGCTCCTGTTCCTCTGCGCGGTCGGCATCGGCACCGTCCCGAGCCTCGGAGCGATGATCCGGGCCCGCTGGGCCGAGCTGTACCGGGGCACCGAGCAGCTGCACACCGCGTACTCCTTCGAGTCCGTGGTGGACGAGGTGTGCTTCATCTTCGGGCCGATCATCTCCATCGGCCTGTCCACGGCCTGGTTCCCTGAGGCGGGTCCGCTGCTCGCCGCGTGCTTCCTCGCCGTCGGCGTCTTCTGGCTGACCGCGCAGCGGGCGACCGAGCCCGCGCCGCACCCGCGCGAGCAGCACGGCGGCGGCTCGGCGCTGCGCGCGAAGGGGCTGCAGGTACTGGTGGCGACCTTCGTGGCCACCGGCACGATCTTCGGCTCGGTCGACGTCGTCACCGTGGCCTTCGCCGACGAGCAGGGCCACAAGAGCGCGGCGAGTGTCGTCCTGGCGCTGTACGCGGCCGGCTCGTGCCTCGCCGGGATCGTGTTCGGTCTGCTGCGTTTCACGGGGCCGCCCGCCCGTCGCTGGCTGCTGGGCGTGTGCGCCATGGGCGTGAGTATGATCCCCCTCCTACTGGTCGGGAACCTGCCGTTTCTGGCCGCGGCGCTCTTCCTTGCGGGTCTGTCCATCGCTCCCACGATGATCACGACGATGGCCCTCATCGAGGAGCACGTACCACGCGCGCACCTGACCGAGGGCATGACCTGGGTGAGCACCGGGCTCGCGGTCGGGGTCGCGCTCGGCTCCTCGGTGGCCGGCTGGGTGATCGACTCGGCCGGCGCGCGGGCCGGGTACGCGGTTCCGGCGGTGTCCGGAGCGGTCGCGGTGGCGGTCGGTTTCCTCGGGTACCGCCGGCTCAGTAGGCCGGTTCCGCGTCGGGGAGGCACCGTTGAGCAGCACAGCGAGCGGGAAGAACGGCACGTGGCGTAACTGGGGCGGCAACGTCTCGGCCCGCCCCGCGCGGGAGGTCACGCCCGCCTCCGTCGACGAGCTGGCCGCCGCGGTACGGCGGGCCGGCGAGGACGGTCTGACCGTGAAGGCCGTCGGTACGGGGCATTCCTTCACGTCGATCGCGGCGACCGACGGCGTCTTGATACGCCCTCAACTGTTGACCGGCATACGCAACATCGACCGTGAGGCGGGGACCGTCACGGTGGAGGCCGGCACCCCGCTCAAGAGACTCAACACGGCGCTGGCGCGCGAGGGACTGTCGCTCACCAACATGGGCGACATCATGGAACAGACCGTCTCCGGCGCCACCAGCACCGGCACGCACGGCACCGGTCGTGACTCCGCCTCGATCGCCGCACAGATCAAGGGCCTGGAGCTGGTGACGGCCGACGGCTCGGTGCTCACCTGCTCCGAGAAGGAGAACCCGGAGGTCTTCACGGCCGCCCGGATCGGCCTCGGCGCCCTGGGCATCGTCACCGCGATCACCTTCGCCGTAGAGCCGATCTTCCTGCTCACCGCGCGCGAGGAGCCCATGCCGCTGGAGCGGGTCCTCACCGACTTCGACGAACTGTGGGCCGAGAACGAGCACTTCGAGTTCTACTGGTTCCCGCACACCGGCAGCACCAACACCAAGCGCAACAACCGCAGCGCGGGCCCGGCCCGGCCGGTGAGCCCCGTCAAGGGCTGGATCGAGGACGAGTTCCTCTCCAACGGCGTGTTCCAGGTGGCCAACTGGGTCGGCCAGGCGGCGCCCGCCGCGATCCCGGCGATCGCGCGGATCTCCAGCAAGGCCCTGTCCGCGCGGACCTACACCGACATCCCCTTCAAGGTCTTCACCTCTCCGCGCCGGGTGCGGTTCGTGGAGATGGAGTACGCCGTTCCGCGCGCGGCCCTGACCGAGACGCTGCGCGAACTGAAGGCCATGCTGGACCGTTCGGGCCTGCGCGTCAGCTTCCCCGTCGAGGTGCGCACCGCCCCGGCCGACGACATCGCCCTCTCCACGGCCTCCGGGCGCGACAGCGCCTACATCGCCGTGCACATGTTCCGAGGCACTCCCTACCAGCGGTACTTCACGGAGGCCGAGCGGATCTTCACCGCACACGAGGGCCGGCCGCACTGGGGCAAGGTGCACACCCGGGACGCCGCGTACTTCTCCCGGGTGTACCCGCGCTTCGGCGAGTTCACGGCGCTGCGGGACCGGTTGGATCCGGAGCGGCGCTTCCAGAACGACTACCTGCGCCGGGTGCTGGGGGCGTAGCGGTCGCGGGCGCGCTCGGCGTGCCGGCGCCGCCCGTCGAGCCGTCCTCGGTGGCGTCGGCGCTGGGCGTCGGTGTCGGCGTGGCACTGGGAGTCGGGCCCGGCTTGGTGCCGGAACCGGAGGGCGACTCGCCCGGCGCGGTGCCGCCGTCCGCCGGCGGCTCCTTCGAGGGCGAGCCGGCGCCGTGGTCCCCCGGTTCGGAGGACGGGGACGGCGTGGCGGGCGACGAGGCGCTGCGGCCGGTGAACGCATGACTGACGGTCGTGCCCTTGCCGCCGCTGAAGCTGCTGCCGGAGACGAGTTCGAAGGCGGTGACACCGGCCATGGTCACGCCGAAGACCAGTGCCGCCGCGAGGAGCGGTCGCCGCCAGCTCTTGACCCGGGCCCGGTAGACGGTCCCTTCCGTGTACCCGCCCGGAGCGGGCGGCCCGGACCGCTCCCTTGAGCGGGGCACGGTGACTGTGCGCAACTGCTCGCCGGTGTGCTTGAAGAAGTGCTGGAACACCGTGCCGCCGCAGGTGGCGATGACACTGACCACCCCGGCGCCGAGGATCGTGCCGTAGACGCCGAAGGAGGAGGCGAGTTTGGCGGCCACCACCGCGGCCATGGCGCTGCCCGCCACCTGAGGGAGGTTCAGGTCGATGCGCTTCTTGTCCTGCCCCTGCGTCAACTGTCCGTTCCCTCTCATTCCCGTACGTGATCGACTTTTCCTACTTGATCAACCAACTGCACGAGAAAGGGACGTACGAACGAAACCAATAGTTCCGTTTCTGCTGATTGCGTGAAGTACGCCACGTTCAAGATCGCGAAAACCGGCCACGGGCGGCCAAGTACCACCTCTTGCCAGAAGTTGAGCGGCGCGCCGATCCACGCACGTGGCCCGAATGGAGTACTGTTGCGAGCCCTGGGCCCGGTCTCCCGCCAGGATGTCCGAGGCCTGGCTGGACCGCCAGGACGGGGGGTTTGTTGCACAGGGTGACGGTGTTGGTCACTTAGCGTGGCGAATAGGTAACCGTGCCATAACGGCGATCCAGGGCCCGTGCCCGACACGCCGGGCAACTCGGCAAGGTTGTGGCAGGCTGCACCCGGGCAGGCCACACTCGACTAGCGGAAGCAGCGACGCACGTGACGTCGGCAGGCACCACCCGGGAGGTCCCCATGCCCGAACTGCGTGTCGTGGCCGTCTCCAATGACGGCACACGGCTGGTGCTGAAGGCTGCGGACAGCACGGAGTACACGCTTCCGATCGACGAACGGCTCCGCGCCGCCGTGCGCGGCGACCGTCCCCGCCTCGGCCAGATCGAGATCGAGGTGGAGAGCCATCTCCGCCCCCGCGACATCCAGGCGCGTATACGCGCCGGCGCGACCGCGGAAGAGGTCGCGCAGATGGCCGGCATCCCCGTCGACCGCGTACGCCGGTTCGAGGGCCCCGTCCTCGCCGAGCGTGCCTTCATGGCCGAGCGGGCACGCAAGACACCCGTCCGCCGCCCCGGTGAGAACGCCGCGGGGCCGCTGCTCGGCGAGGCCGTGCAGGAGCGGCTGCTGCTGCGCGGCGCCGAGAAGGACACCGTGCAGTGGGACTCCTGGCGCCGCGACGACGGCACGTGGGAGGTGCTGCTGGTCTACCTGGTGGCCGGCGAACCGCACTCGGCGAGCTGGACGTACGACCCGCCGCGGCGGCTCGTCCAGGCCGTCGACGACGAGGCGCGCTCGCTCATCGGCGAGTCCGACGACCTCGCGCCGCCGGAGCCCAGCTTCCCCTTCGTGCCCCGCATCGCCCGTCTGCCGCGCGACCGTCCGCTGGACCGCCCGCTCGACCGGGAGCGGCCGAGCCTGCCCGCGCAGGCGTCGGAGCCGGTGGAGGAGAACACCGGCGAGCGCGACTCGCTCACCAGCCTGCTGGAGGCGGTCCCGAGCTTCCGGGGCGATCTGGTGGTGCCGGAGCGAGCGGCGTCCTCGGAACCGGACGGCGACGAACCGGACGCGGAGCCCGCGGCGGAGGAACCGCCGGCGCCCGCCGCCTCCGCCGGTTCCGCCTACGCCGACGTGCTCATGCCGCGGTCGGTCGGCAGCCACCGGGACCGCCTGATCGGCGCTACCGACCGGCAGGCCGAGGCCGACGGCGTCCGCCCCGGCCGCCGCGCGGCGGTACCGAGCTGGGACGAGATCGTCTTCGGCACGCGACGCAAGAAGCAGGAGTAGCGCGCGGGAGCGGGGTTCAGGCCCCGTGGGTGAGGTTCCCCCTCGCCGGGCCTAACGGCGCCCGGCGAGGCGGTACGACGACGGTCGCGCGGGCACCTCGGGCGGTACGGCCCGGAGCCGGAAGGCTGGACGCGCTCGCCCCGGCATCCGCGTGCAGCCTCTCGGGGCGCCTCCATGACGCCATGGCGCGCGCGTAGACGCTTCCGGCACACGCGCGCGTAGGCGCTCTCGGGAGGGCACAACGCTCACGCGGTCGAAGTCACCGCTCCACGCGCGCGTGCTCGTCGTGTCGCGCGAACCGGGGCGGAGAACCCGCCCCGACGCCACCTGATCACTGCGGGTCCGGTCCCACCGCCACCGGCCGGTCGGGATCCGACGACCACTCCGACCACGAACCGACGTACAGGGCCGCCGGGATGCCCGCCACGGCCAGCGCCAGCACCTCGTGCGCCGCGGAGACGCCCGAGCCGCAGTAGACCCCGACCTCGGTGTCGTCGGCGGCTCCGAGGGCCTTGAAGCGGGCGCTCAGCTCCTCCGCGGGCAGGAAACGGCCGTCGGGGCCGACGTTGTCCGTGGTCGGCGCCGACACCGCGCCGGGGATGTGACCGCCGATCCGGTCGATCGGCTCCACCTCGCCCCGGTACCGCTCCCCCGCCCGGGCGTCGAACAGCAGGCCGGAGCGGGCGAGCGCGGCCGCCTCGTCCGCGTCCAGCCGCCGTACGGCTCCGGGAACCGGTTCGAAGTCGCCCTCCGGCGGCTGCGGCACCGCCGTCTCCAGCCGGCCCTTCCATGCCGTCAACCCGCCGTCGAGGACCCTCACATCCGGGTGACCCGTGTAGCGCAGCAGCCACCATGCGCGTGCCGCCGCCCAGCCCTGCCCGCCGTCGTACACGACCACGGGCCGCTGTGCGGACACGCCGGCCCGGCGCATCGCCGTACCGAAGAGGTCGAGGCCGGGCAGCGGGTGGCGGCCGGCCGTGCCGGGAGCGGCGGCCAACTCGCGGTCCAGGTCGACGAAGACGGCGCCGGGGATGTGCCCTTTCTCGTACTCGGCGCGGCCGTCGAAGGGCGGTTCGCCGGCCGCCTTGGCCACGCTCAGCTGCCAGCGGACGTCCAGCAGGACCGGCGGGTTCTCGCCGGTCAGCTCACCGGCGAGTTCGGATGCGGAGATGATGGCGTTCATGACCCCATCCTTGCGCACGGAGTGGCCGCGGCACCCATGTCCGGCTACTCTGCTCGGCCGGACAGGCTCGGTCACGATGCGTACGTGATCGAGCACATGCCGTACCATCCATCGACACCCGCCGCCGGTACACCGCGACGCGCGGGAGACCGCGCTCCGGACACAGCCCGACGTCCCGACCGCCCCGTACCGCGCGTGGCGGGCCCGGCCGCGGCTGGTGTGCGTATCCCGCACGCGTCCGGTGAGCGGATTGGACACGGCCGCCGCGAGGGGCCGAGAAGAGAGTGACGATGACCGAGGCAGGCGGGTCGACCGACCGGAACGGTGCAGCGCACGCTCGGTACGCACCGGGAACACCCTGCTGGGTGAGTCTGATGGTGCACGGGGTGGCCGCGACCCAGGAGTTCTACTCGGAGCTCTTCGGCTGGGAGTTCCAGCCGGGCCCACAGCAACTCGGCCCGTACGTGCGGGCCCTCCTCGACGGCCGTGAGGTGGCCGGCATCGGACAGCTGCCGCCCGACCGTCATCTGCCCATCGCCTGGACGCCCTACCTGGCCTCCGACGACGTGGACCTCACCGCCGAGACGGCCCGGATGTGCGGCGGCACCATCGGCGTCGGGCCGCTGGACGCCGCCGAGGCGGGGCGGATGGCGATCGGCTCCGACCCGTCCGGCGCTGTGTTCGGCATCTGGCAGGCCTCGGCGCATCTCGGCACCGGCCTCACCGGCGTACCCGGCACGCCCGTCTGGAACGAGCTGGTGACGTTCGAGACGGAGAACATCGCCAAGTTCTACGAGACGGTGTTCGGCTACGAGGAGGAGCCGCGGGCCTCCGCCGACGAGGACCGCGTGGTCCTGCGCGTCGGCGGCCGGCCGGTCGCAGGTGTCCGCGGGGTGGGCCACGCGCTGCCGCGCGACCGGGGTCCGCACTGGATGACGTACTTCCAGGTGGCCGACGTGGACGCGGCTCTGACCCGGGTCGCCGAACTCGGCGGCCGTGTCCTCGGCCCGGTGCGCGACAGCGCGTTCGGGCGCATGGCAGCGGTGTGCGACCCGGAGGGGGCGCGCTTCTCGCTGCTCCAGCCGCCGGACGGTGCGCCCGCGTAGGTCGGGCAGACCGCGTGGTTCAGGCAGACCGCGCAGCCCGGGCACGAGAAAGCCGCGGCTCGGGCAGGAGAGAGCCGCGGGCTCAGGCCGGTGAGACCGGCAGGACGTCCGGCGACAGGGCCGCCGCGTGGGCCGTCGCGGCCGTCATTCGGCGGCGGTGGTGGCGGCGGCACAGCACCTCGTAGCCGATCTCGTCGGCCGAGCGGTTGACGTCGCCGACGACGACCTGGGCGCCCTCGACGACCATCACACCGCCCACGGTGCGCGCGTTGTGCGTGGCGCGGGCGCCGCACCAGCACAGGGCCTCCACCTGGAGCACCTCCACCCGGTCGGCCAGCTCCACCAGCCGCTGCGAGCCGGGGAAGAGCTTGGAGCGGAAGTCCGTGGTGATGCCGAAGGCGTAGACGTCGAGCTCGAGGTCGTCGACGACGCGCGCGAGCTGGTCGATCTGCTCGGGCACCAGGAACTGAGCCTCGTCCGCGATCACGTAGTCCACGCGCCCGCCGTGCGAGAGGTGGTCGACGACATAGGCGTACAGGTCCATGCCGTCCACGACCTCCACCGCGTCCGTGACCAGGCCGAGGCGGGAGGACAGCTTGCCCTCGCCGGCGCGGTCGTCACGGGTGAAGATCATGCCCACCAGGCCGCGGGCGGAACGGTTGTGCTCGATCTGGAGAGCCAGCGTCGACTTCCCGCAGTCCATCGTTCCGGAGAAGAAGACCAGCTCGGGCATGGGGGGATGAGCACCTTTCGGCAGGAGGGGGACGAGTGGGCCTTCAGGAGCGTACTTCGAGCAACGGCACCAGCTGCTCGGCAGGGGTCATCGAGCCGTGGTTGCCGACCATCGCCGACTCGTTGGGCTCCCGCTCGGAGGCGATGAGGAGCACGTCGTCGTGCGCGGCCGCGACGACGTCGCCGAGGCGTGCGTACACCCGGTCGTCGATGTGCGGGCCGAACCAGCCGGCCGCGATCGCCTCGTCCCGGGACGCCACCCAGAACCGGTCGCCGAGCACCTCGCGCCAGCAGGTGAGCACGTCGTTCTCGGCCCCGGAAACGGCGTAGACGTGCCGGGCGCGGCCCTCGCCGCCGAGCAGGGCGACGCCGGCGCGCAGCTCCCAGTCCTCGTCGAAGTCGATGCGGTGGTCCTCGTCGAACGGGATGTCGACCATGCCGTGGTCGGCCGTGATGTACAGCGCGCTGCGCGGTGGGAGCTGCTCGGCCAGCCGCTGGGCGAGCCGGTCGACGTACATGAGCTGGCCGCGCCAGGTGTCGGAGGCGACGCCGTAGCGGTGGCCGGAGCCGTCGAGTTCGGCGTAGTACGTGTAGACCAGGGAGCGGTCGGCGGCGGCCAGTTGTTCGGCCGCGAGATCCATGCGCTCCTCGCCGGTGAGCCGCCCGAGGAACGTCCCGCCGCTGAGGGCGACCTTGGTCAGCGGGGTGTTCTGGAAGGTGGGCGACGACACCTGGGCGGCATGCACACCGGCCTCGTGGGCCTGCTGGAAGACCGTCGGATACGGCTGCCAGGGGCGCGGCGGGGTCCAGGGCTGCCAGCGCAGCTGGTTCATCAGCTCGCCGGTGGCCGGGTTGCGGGCGGTGTAGCCGGGCAGGCCGTGCCGTCCCGGGGGCAGGCCGGTGCCGACGGAGGCGAGGGAGACGGCGGTGGTGGCCGGGTAGCCCGCGGTGACGGGGCGGCCGGTGCCGCCGCGCGAGGCGGCCATCAGGGAGGTGAGGAACGGCGCCTCGTCCGGGTGGGCTCGCAGCTGCTCCCAGCCGAGGCCGTCGATGAGGAAGACGCAGTTCCGGTCGGCCGGGGTCAGCTCCGGGATGGCCGCGGTCATGCCGGGTACGCCCATGCCGGCGGCGAGGGTGGGGAGTACGTCGGCCAGGGAACCGCTGCCGTACTCGGGGACGGGAGCGGAGGCCAGGGCGAGTGGTTCGGGGTGCGGTTCCCAGGCGGTGTGGACCATCAGCGGGTGATGTCCGCCGTGGCCTCGGAGATCGCCTGGGCGAAGGCGAGCGCCTGGCGGACGGTCTCCGGGCCGTCCCCCGCCTCGCTGACACGCAGGCTCAGGTCGTCCGCGGTGGAGTTGCCGGTGTAGCCGTGGTCGGCGTCGCAGTTGGGGTCGCCGCAGGCGGCGGGCTCCAGGTCGATGCGGGAGACGGCTCCCCAGCCGATGGTCAGCACGACCTCGCGGGGCAGCGTGCCCGGGGTGTACGACTCGGGGTTGGCGACGACGCGGCTGACCACGACCGACGAGATCCGGTCGATCTTGACGGACTCGGTGGACGTCGTGGCGTACGGCGTCGGGGACGTGCTGTCGGCGCTCTGCTCGTCGGTGTGGCTGACGAGGAAGCGCGTGTCGGTGAGGACGAGCACGGTCACGTGCCGCCGCACCTCGTTCTGGTCGAAGGTGGTCTCCTGGTGGACCAGGTACGACCGGATGGGCTCGCCGCCCATGGCGGCCTCCACCGCCTCGGCCACGAGGGCCGGGTAGTAGCCGCTGCGCTCGATCGCCGCACGCAGCCCCTGGGTCGTCGTACTGGTCTTGGCCATGCGCCCCATCCTACGGGGGACCACTGACTGCGAGGGAACCGTCACGGGCTCCCGGCGGCCCCGGCAGGGACCCGCGGGGGCTGTGATGCGCCTGGGCGGGTGCGGCGGGCAGGGCCGGGGCCCGGGTCGTCAGTACGCCGGGAGCGTGCGGGGGCCGAGGTCGTCGCGGGCGGGGGGCGGTGCCAGCCGTACCGAGGCGCCGAGCACGCTCAGGCCGTGCGGGGCGACGACGACGGGTTCGAGGGTGACCGCGACGACCTCGGGGTGATCGTCGACCAGCCGGGAGACCCGCAGCAGCAGTTCCTCCAGGGCGGGCGTGTCCACCGGTGTCGAGCCGCGCCAGCCGAACAGCAGCGGGGCGGTGCGGATCGAGCGGACCAGCGAGGTCGCATCCCGGTCGGTGACCGGTATGAGCCGGTGCGCCATGTCGCCGAGCAGCTGGGAGGCCGCTCCGGCGAGGCCGAAGGAGAGCACGGCTCCGGCGGCCGGGTCGATGACCGCCCGTACGACGGTGTCGACACCGCGCGGCGCCATGCCCTGCACGACCGGGCGCAGCTCCTCCGGCTTGCCGAACAGGTCGGTCAACTCCCGGTAGGCGCGCCGCAGTTGCTCCTCGTCGGCCAGGTCGAGGCGTACGCCGCCGAGGTCGGCGCGGTGCCTGAGGTGCGGGGCGGTGGCCTTGAGGGCGACCGGGTAGCCGAGGGCGCGGGCGGCCTCGGCGGCGTCGTCCGGGGTGGGCGCGGGCAGGGCGCGGCGGACGTGGACGCCGTACCGGCCGAGCAGTTCGCAGGTGTCCTCGGTGGAGAGGGTGAGGCCCTGTCCGCGGGCGAGCAGGGCGTCGATCCGGCGGGCGGCGCCCTTGACGTCGATGTCGTCGTACTCGGGGACCTTGCCGGGGTCGGTGGCCTCGCGCCGCCACTGCGCGTACCGGACGGCCTCGGAGAGAGCCCGGACGGCCCGCTCGGCGGCGGGGTAGGCGGGGATGAGGTGGGTGTCTTCGGGGGTGCCGACGGGAGCTGGGAGTTCGGCAGGGGAAGCGTCCCGGGCGGGCGCGGCCGGCGTGGCGGGCGCGGTGGGCACGCGCGTCGCGCCGGGGCCGGTCGGGGTCTGCGGGTCTTCTGGTCCCGGCGCGCCCGGTGTGCCGCTCCGACTGGGAGCGCCGTTCCGGCCCGGCGTGGGCGGCACGCGGGTGTCCGTCTGCGGTGCCGTGCTCGCCGCGGCGGAGAGCGCCTCAGCGAGGCCGCCCAGCTCGACGTGCACCACCAGCACCGGCTTGCCCGGCACGGCCGCCGCGGCGGAGCGCAGTGCCTGCGCCAGCTCGGCGTCTCCCGGTGAGCCTTCGCCGATCGCCGGGATGGCGGTCACGACGACCGCGTCGCACGTGTCGTCGGCGAGAGTCCGCGCCAGTGCCGCGCGGAAGTCCTCCGCGGAGGCGGCGGTGGTGAGGTCCAGCGGGCGGTGCGGGCGCAGTCCGGCGGCCAGGCACTGGTCGTACGTCAGCACGCCGAGGGACTCGGAGTTGCCGAGGATCGCCACGCGCGGACCGGCGGGCAGCGGCTGGCGGGCGAGCAGCAGTCCGGCGTCGACCAGCTCGGTGATCGTGTCGACGCGGATCACGCCGGCCTGGCGCAGCAGCGCGGACACCGTGGCGGGCGGCAGGCGCGTCGCCCGTACGGCGTGTCCCTGGGGCGCGGATCCGGAGCCCTGGACGACGACCAGCGGCTTGGCGGCCGCGGTGCGCCGGGCGAGGCGGGTGAACTTGCGCGGGTTGCCGATGGACTCCAGGTACATCAGGACGACGTCGGTGTCCGGGTCGTCGTACCAGTACTGCAGGACGTCGTTGCCGGAGACGTCCGCGCGGTTGCCGGAGGAGACGAACGTCGACACGCCCGTGACGCCCGTGACGCCGCCGCCGCGCCGGTGCAGCCGGGACAGCAGGGCGATGCCGATGGCCCCGGACTGGGCGAACAGGCCGATGCGGCCGGGGCGCGGCATCTCGGGCGCCAGGGAGGCGTTCAGCCGGACGGCCGCCGAGGTGTTGATCACGCCGAAGGCGTTCGGGCCGATGATCCGCATGCCGTACGTGCGCGCCTGCCGGACGAGTTCGCGCTGGCGCTCGCGTCCCTCGGGGCCGCTCTCGGCGTATCCGGCGGAGATCACCACGAGTCCCTGCACGCCGTGCTCGCCGCACTCGGTGACGACCTGCGGCACATGGTCGGCGGGTACGGCGACGACGGCGAGGTCGACCGGACCCTCGATCTCCCGCACGGAGCGGTGGACGGGGACGCCGTCGAGTTCGGTGACGTCGGGCCCGAAGGCGCGGTTCACGGCGTGCAGACGGCCGGTGTAGCCGGCCTCGCGGAGGTTGGCGAGGATGCTGCGGCCGACGCCGCCGGGGGTACGACCGGCCCCGACCACGGCGACCGAGCCGGGCATCAGCAGCCGCTGCACGGAGCGGCCCTCGGCGCGCTGTTCGCGCGCGTACTGCACGGCGAGGGAGCGCTCGGTGGGCTCGAGATCGAACTCCAGGCGCACGACGCCGTCCTCGAAGCTGCGCTTCTGGGTGTACCCGGCGTCCGTGAACACCTTGATCATCTTGTTGTTGGCAGGCAACACCTCGGCCGCGAAGCGGCGGATGCCGCGCTCGCGGGCGACGGCGGCGATGTGTTCGAGCAGGGCGGAGGCGACGCCTCGGCCCTGATGGGCGTCCTGGACGAGGAAGGCGACCTCCGCCTCGTCGGCCGGTGCGGACGCGGGCATTCCGTTCACGCCGATCCGGTCGTAGCGTACGGTTGCGATGAACTCGCCGCCGATCGTGGCCGCGAGTCCCACCCTGTCCACAAAGTCGTGGTGTGTGAAGCGGTGGACGTCCTTCGCGGACAGACGCGGGTAGGGCGCGAAGAAGCGGTAGTACTTCGACTCGTCCGACACCTGCTCGTAGAAGCTGACCAAGCGGTCCGCGTCATCGACGGTGATGGGACGGATCCGCGCGGTGCCGCCGTCGCGCAGCACCACGTCGGCCTCCCAGTGGGCGGGGTACTCCTGCCTGTCCGACGCGCTCTGCATGGGGCCCAGAGTACGGCTCGCGTACGACAACGGCGCGGGGCACTCTGTGGAGGACGGATGCCGGGTCGAGGCCGCGGCCCGGTGATCGCGTCCGGAGGGGGTCGCAGACCTCTCCGGGCATGCTTCACCATATGGGAAACTGGTCTAGACAACCCTGAGAAACTGAAGGGCAGCAACACATGGCTGAGCGCCGCGTCAACGTCGGCTGGGCCGAGGGCCTCCATGCCCGCCCCGCCTCCATCTTCGTCCGAGCCGCCACGGCCGCAGGCGTCCCGGTGACGATCGCCAAGGCCGGCGGCACCCCGGTCAACGCGGCCTCCATGCTGGCCGTCCTCGGCCTGGGCGCCCAGGGCGGCGAGGAGATCGTCCTCGCCTCCGACGCCGAGGGCGCGGACGCCGCCCTGGACCGTCTGGCGAAGCTGGTCTCCGAGGGTCTCGAGGAGCTCCCCGAGACCGTCTGAGTCACGCCTGACCGTCCGAGTCACGCATAAAGAAGCCGCGTCGGCCTTTCAGGGCCGGCGCGGCTTCGCTTTTCCCGTCCACCATGAGGCGACGCGGACGGAAATTGACGGCACGAGGTAAAAGGCCAGCCCATGAAAAGGGCATCCCTTTCAGTGGGCGCGCATATCCCTCTCTTTGTATACGGCGCTCGTGTTAATGCCGTAGGCCCGACGTGTTTACGGGGTGTTGCGAACTTCTCACACGCTCGGGTCGGTCGCCGCCGAAGAAGCGCAGCCGATACGCGGCGGTGGAACGCTCGGTGTGCAGGGCGGCGACCGCACGCGCGCGTTCCCCGTCGCCACGCGCCACCGCGTCCGCGATCGCACCGTGCTCGGCCCAGGACCTGACGGGGTCGGCCGACGGCTCCACGGCGTACATCCAGGCGATCTTGTGGCGCAGCTGAGTGAGTGTGGCGGTCAGCGCCTGGCTGCCGCACGCCTGGACGAGCGTCTCGTGGAACCAGCCGCCCAGGGAGCGCAAGTCGTCGCCGGTGCCGTGCCTGGCCCGGTCCTGACCGAGCCGCACCAGGCCGCGCAGCACCTTCAGATGCGCCTCGGTGCGCCGCTGGGCGGCCCGCGCCACACCGAGCGGCTCCAGCAGCATCCGCATCTCCAGCAGGTCGGCCGCTTCCTGCTCGGTGGGCTCGGCCACGCACGCGCCCGCGTGCCGTCGCGTCACGACGAAGCCCTCGGCCTCCAGGGTGCGCAACGCCTCCCGCACGGGCACCCGGGAGACGCCGTACCGGCGCGCGAGGAGTTCCTCGGTGAGCCGGCTGCCGCGCTCATGGACACCGGCGACGATGTCGTCCCGGATCGCCGTGCACACCGAGTGCGCCGGAATACGCATGTCCGACCTCCGCCTTGAGCCCCGTGAAACGCCGACGATGGACGCGTGTTCCGTGACTCTATTCCAAGGGGGCCGAATTTCCGACGGCAGGCCGGATTCCATGGATATTTTTTGGTCACCTCGCCGGGGTTCTCCGGGACGAAGAGGCGGGTATGAAGAGGCGGGGACGAAGAGCCGGAAAACGGAGAAAGCCCCGGCGCGATGCGCCGGGGCTTCCCCGAGTGGGTGCCGTGCTCGGGTGTCAGACGTTCACGCCGTGCGCGCGCAGATAGGCGATCGGGTCCATGTCGGAGCCGTACTCGGGGCTGGTGCGCGCCTCGAAGTGCAGGTGCGGGCCGGTGACGTTGCCGGTCGCGCCGGACAGACCGATCTGCTGGCCGGCGACGACCTGCTGGCCGACCACGACATCGATCGACGACAGGTGCCCGTACTGGGTGTACGTGCCGTCGTGCATGCGGATGACGATCTGGTTGCCGTAGGCGCCGCCCCAGCCGGTCTCGACGACGGTGCCGTAGCCCACCGCGTGCACGGTGGTGCCGGTGGCGGCGTGGAAGTCGATGCCGGTGTGGTGGCCGGAGGACCACAGGGAGCTGCTGGCCTGGTAACCGGTGGAGACGTAGGAGTGCGCGATCGGGGCCACGAAGGTGGTCAGGCGCTTGCGCTCGGCCTCACGGGCGGCGCGCTCCTTGGCCTCGTGGGCGCGCTCGGCGGCGGCCTCGCGCGCGGCCTCCTCGATGGCCTTCTGCTCGGCGGCCTGCTTCTGGGCCTCCGCCTGGGCGTCGATCTGGGCGGCGAGCGAGTCGTCGACGCTGATCACGGGGAGCAGACCGGTCTGCTCGGCGGAGGTGTCGGCGGCGAGGGCGGGGGCCGCGAGGGTGCCGATGACGCCGGTGGTGGTGAGCGCGGCGATTCCGGCGGCCTGCGCGGTGGTGCGCTTCATCCGGCTGGGACGACGGTGCTTCCCGGTGGCGCTGACGAACGCCATGTGGTGGCTTGTCCTTTCCTTCCCTCTCGCCTACCGGGTTAGCTGACGGGTTCGGAGCAGGAAGGTCTCCTACGAGCACCCTCGCGGGCACCCGATTCACCCCAGGGACGTGTGGGTCCCCGGCTCCCCTGGCTCGCGCCGTACGGGGACTCGGCGATGACTGTCCGGTGCCGCGGGTGCGGCGCTATGCCTGACGGACAGCCCGGACGAAGCTACGGTGATCGGCCTTCAATCCTCAAACGAAACAGGAGTTTTGTAGCGCATCCCACAGGCCAGAAAGGCAACCTCCGCCCCAATTCGGGCATATGTGGGATGCGGCGCCTTCAATCACAAACAGACCCGGGGATACGGCAAGGGCCCTGGTGCTCCGTCAGACACCAGGGCCCCGCACGCGTGCGGCTACTCCGCGCTCACCACCGTGACGTCGCCGATCCCGAGGGCCTCGACGGGCTCCTTGATCTGCGCCGCGTCACCGACCAGTACGGTCACCAGACGGTTCACCGGGAAGGCGTTCACGACCGCCGCCGTGGCCTCCACGGTGCCGGTCGCGGCGAGCTGCCGGTACAGCGTCGCCTGGTAGTCGTCGGGCAGATGCTGCTCGACCTGGTCGGCGAGCGTGCCCGCGACGGCGGCCGCGGTCTCGTACTTCAGCGGTGCCACCCCGACGAGGTTCTGCACGGCGACGTCGCGCTCGGCGTCGGTCAGGCCGTCCGCCGCCAGGGTGCGCAGCACCGTGAAGAGGTCGTGCAGCGCCGGACCGGTGTTCGGCGTGTCCACGGAACCGCTGATGGCGAGCATCGCCGCGCCCGTGCCGTCGGGGGCGGAGCGCAGCACCTGGCTGAAGGCGCGCACACCGTAGGTGTAGCCCTTCTCCTCGCGCAGGACGCGGTCCAGGCGGGAGGTGAGGGTGCCGCCCAGGCAGTACGTGCCGAGCACCTGGGCGGGCCACACACGGTCGTGCCGGTCGGGGCCGATCCGGCCGATGAGCAGCTGCGTCTGGACGGCGCCGGGGCGGTCCACGATGACGACGCGGCCGGTGTCGTCAGCGGTCACCGCCGGCACGGGACGCGGCTCGGTGCGCGAACCCGTCCAGGCGCCCACGGTGTCACCGAGGAGGTCGTCGAGGTCGAGACCGGTCAGATCGCCGACGACCACCGCGGTCGCGGTGGCGGGGCGCACATGCCGCTCGTAGAAGGCGCGTACGGCGGCCGCGTCGACGGCTGCGACCGTCTCCTCGGTGCCCTGACGCGGGCGCGACATGCGGGAGTCCGCCGGGAAGAGCTCCTTGGACATCTCCTTGGCGGCGCGGCGGGCCGGGCTGGCCAGCTCGTGCGGGATCTCGTCGAGGCGGTTGCGCACCAGCCGTTCGATCTCGCTGTCGGCGAAGGCGGGCGCCCTGAGGGCGTCGGCGAGCAGGCCGAGGCCCTTGGCCAGCCGGGAGGCGGGCACCTCCAGGCTGAGGCGGACGCCCGGGTGGTCGGCGTGCGCGTCGAGGGTGGCGCCGGCGCGCTCCAGCTCGGCGGCGAACTCCTCGGCGGAATGCTTGTCCGTGCCCTCGGAGAAGGCGCGCGCCATGATCGTGGCGACGCCGTCCAGGCCGGCGGGCTCGGCGTCCAGGGGCGCGGCCAGGAGCACCTCGACGGCGACGACCTGCTGGCCGGGGCGGTGGCAGCGCAGCACCGTCAGGCCGTTGTCGAGCGTGCCGCGCTCGGGGGCCGGAAACGCCCACGGCCTGGCCTCGCCCGCCTGGGGCTGGGGGTGGAAGTCCATCGTGGCGAGCTCGGTCACTTGGCCGTCTCCTCGTTCTTGTCGCCGGCCTCTACGGTCGCTTCCTGCTCAGGGTCCTCGGGCACATCGGCGTCCGGTACGGCCTCCGGGGTCTTCGGCTCGTACACGAGCACCGCGCGGTTGTCGGGGCGCAGCCGGGCCTTGGCGACCTCCTGCACCTCCTCGGGCGTCACCTCGAGCACGCGCTGAACGGCGGTGAGGGCGAGCTGCGGGTCACCGAACAGGACGGCATAGCGGCACAGTTCGTCGGCGCGGCCGGCGACGGTACCGAGCCGGTCCAGCCACTCGCGCTCCAGCTGGGCCTGCGCGCGTTCCATCTCCTCGGCCGTGGGGCCCTCCGCGGCGAACCGGGCGAGCTCCTCGTCGATCGCGGCCTCGATGACCGGCACCTCGACGTCACCGGACGTCTTCACGTCCAGCCAGCCCAGGGAGGGCGCTCCGGCGAGGCGCAGCAGCCCGAAGCCGGCCGCGACAGCCGTACGGTCCCGGCGCACGAGCCGGTTGTACAGGCGGGAGGACTCACCGCCGCCGAGGATCGTCAGCGCGAGGTCCGCCGCGTCGCACGCGCGCGTGCCGTCGTGCGGCAGCCGGTAGGCGCCCATCAGGGCGCGCGCGGGGACCTCCTCGCGGACGACCTCGCGCAGCTGCCGGCCGATGACCTCGGGCAGCGTGCCGTCGCGCGGCTCGGGCTTGCCGTCGTGGGCGGGGATGGAGCCGAAGTACTTCTCGACCCAGGCGAGGGTCTGCTCCGGGTCGATGTCGCCGACGATCGACAGGACCGCGTTGTTCGGCGCGTAGTAGGTGCGGAAGAAGCGGCGGGCGTCCTCGAGGGTGGCCGCGTCCAGGTCCGCCATGGAGCCGATCGGGGTGTGGTGGTAGGGGTGGCCCTCGGGGTAGGCGAGGGCGGTCAGCCGCTCGAAGGCGGTGCCGTAGGGGACGTTGTCGTAGCGCTGGCGGCGCTCGTTCTTGACGACGTCTCGCTGGTTCTCCATGGACTCCTCGTCCAGGGCGGCCAGCAGGGAGCCCATGCGGTCGGCCTCCAGCCAGAGCGCGAGCTCCAGCTGGTGGGTGGGCATGGTCTCGAAGTAGTTGGTGCGCTCGAAGCTGGTGGTGCCGTTCAGCGACCCGCCGGCGCCCTGCACCAGCTCGAAGTGACCGTTGCCCTTGACCTGGGCGGAGCCCTGGAACATCAGGTGCTCGAAAAGGTGAGCCAGACCCGTACGCCCCTTGACCTCGTGGCGCGAGCCGACGTCGTACCAGAGGCACACCGCCGCGACCGGGGTCAGGTGGTCCTCGGAGAGCACCACGCGCAGGCCGTTGGCCAGGCGGTGCTCGGTTGCTGTCAGTCCGCCGGAGCCTGCCTCGGCTGTAGCCGTGTGACCCATGGGCATGTACGTCCCTTCCATCGCGGAAGCGGTCGTGAAACCGCGCGTTTCCTGCCGTCCTGCCACTGTATGCAAGTGTGCGGACCGGCGGCGAAGTTCCCGCACGAGGTACGCCGACAGCGAGATCGCGTAGCCTGCGGACGATCGTCGTGCGCGGGTCGGCACGGCCGGGGATCCGGCGCCCCGACTCGGGCGCTCCCCTACGGCCGCGCGATGCCGGAAGGCCGGGTGTTTGGGCGCCGCTTCACGCAGCCGGAGTCGGGTGCGCGGGCACTGCTTCGTACGCCGGGGCCGGGTCCGCGCCCGGCTTGTCAGTCCCACGGTCCACAATGGTCCGCGTCAGATACCGTTCACGCTTCAGCAAGGAGCCAGGCAGCGATGGCCCGCCGCAGCACGAAGACCCCGCCGCCCGACGACTACGAGGAGAAGATCCTCGACATCGACGTCGTCGACGAGATGCAGGGCTCCTTCCTCGAGTACGCGTACTCGGTCATCTACTCCCGCGCCCTGCCGGACGCCCGGGACGGCCTCAAGCCGGTGCACCGCCGCATCGTCTACCAGATGAACGAGATGGGACTGCGCCCCGAGCGCGGCTACGTCAAGTGCGCCCGCGTCGTCGGCGAGGTCATGGGCAAGCTGCATCCGCACGGCGACGCGTCGATCTACGACGCGCTGGTGCGTATGGCGCAGCCCTTCTCCATGCGCGTGCCGCTGGTCGACGGCCACGGCAACTTCGGCTCGCTCGGCAACGACGACCCGCCGGCCGCCATGCGGTACACCGAGTGCCGGATGGCCGAGGCCACGGGGCTGATGACGGAGTCGATCGACGAGGACACCGTCGACTTCCAGCCCAACTACGACGGCCAGGAGCGCGAGCCGGTCACCCTGCCGGCCGCCTTCCCGAACCTGCTGGTCAACGGCTCGTCCGGGATCGCGGTCGGCATGGCGACGAACATGCCGCCGCACAACCTGCGCGAGGTGATCGCGGCCGCCCGGCACCTGATCAGGCATCCGAACGCCGACCTCGACGCGCTGATGAAGCACGTCCCTGGCCCCGACCTGCCCACGGGCGGCCGGATCGTCGGCCTGTCCGGCATCCGCGACGCGTACGAGACGGGCCGCGGCACGTTCAAGATGCGCGCGACGGTGTCCGTGGAGGACGTCACCGCGCGCCGCAAGGGCCTGATCGTCACAGAGCTGCCTTTCGCGGTCGGTCCCGAGAAGGTCATCGCCAAGATCAAGGACCTGGTCGGCTCGAAGAAGCTCCAGGGCATCGCCGACGTCAAGGACCTCACCGACCGCGAGCACGGGCTGCGCCTGGTCATCGAGATCAAGAACGGCTTCGTGCCGGAGGCGGTCCTCGAGCAGCTGTACAAGCTCACGCCGATGGAGGAGTCCTTCGGCATCAACAACGTCGCCCTGGTCGACGGCCAGCCGCTGACGCTGGGCCTGAAGGAGCTGCTGGAGGTCTATCTCGACCACCGCTTCGAGGTCATCCGCCGCCGCTCGGAGTTCCGCCGGACCAAGAAGCGCGACCGGCTGCACCTGGTGGAGGGCCTGCTGACGGCGCTCGTCGACATCGACGAGGTCATCCGGCTGATCCGCTCCAGCGAGAACTCCGCGCAGGCCAAGCAGCGCCTGATGGAGCGCTTCTCGCTCAGCGAGATCCAGACCCAGTACATCCTCGACACGCCGCTGCGCCGGCTGACCAAGTACGACCGCATCGAGCTGGAGGCGGAGAAGGACCGGCTGAACGCGGAGATCGAGGAGCTGACCCGGATCCTGGATTCGGACGCCGAACTGCGCAAGCTGGTCTCCAACGAACTGGCCGCGGTGGCCAAGAAGTTCGGCACCGACCGGCGTACGGTCCTGCTGGAGTCCGCGGGCTCCCCGACGGCCACGGTGTCGCTGCAGGTCGCCGACGACCCGTGCCGGGTGCTGCTGTCCTCCACCGGACTGCTGGCCCGCACCGCGACCGCCGACCCGTTCGATGACGGCGACGGCCGGCGCAGCAAGCACGACGTGATCGTCTCGGCGGTGCCGGCGACGGCGCGCGGCGAGGTCGGTGTGGTCACGTCCGGGGGCCGGCTGCTGCGGCTCAACGTGGTCGACCTGCCGCAGCTGCCGGACACGGCATCCGCGCCGAACCTCTCGGGCGGGGCCCCGCTGCCGGAGTTCGTCTCGCTGGAGGACAACGAGCAGGTGATCTGCCTGACCACGCTCGACGAGTCCTCCCCCGGTCTGGCGCTCGGCACCGAGCAGGGCGTGGTGAAGCGGGTGGTGCCCGACTACCCGGCCAACAAGGACGAGCTGGAGGTCATCACCCTCAAGGAGGGCGACCGGATCGTCGGCGCGGTCGAGCTGCGTACGGGTGAGGAGGACCTGGTCTTCATCACGGACGACGCCCAGTTGCTGCGTTTCCAGGCGTCCGTGGTCCGTCCGCAGGGCCGGCCGGCGGGCGGCATGACCGGCATCAAGCTCACCGAAGGCGCCAAGGTCATCTCGTTCACGGCGGTGGACCCGGCTGCCGACGCGATCGTCTTCACGGTCGCGGGCTCGCGCGGCACGCTGGACGACTCCGTGCAGACGACGGGCAAGGTGACCCCGTTCGACCAGTATCCGCGCAAGGGCCGGGCCACCGGTGGGGTGCGCTGCCAGCGGTTCCTCAAGGGAGAGGACTGCCTGTCGCTGGCCTGGGCGGGCCCGGCGCCGGCCAGGGCGGCGCAGAAGAACGGCACCCCGGCCGAGTTGCCCGAGCCCGACCCGCGCCGCGACGGCTCGGGCGTGTCCCTGCCGAAGACGGTGGCGGCGGTGGCAGGTCCGGTCTAAACCGAGGGCTCGTCGGTCTCGACCGGGACCTCGCCGGTATGGGCCGGCGGCTCGTCGGTCTGGGCCGGCGGCTCGTCGACGGTGTCGGGTTCGCCACCGGGTTCGCCCTCGGGATCGCGGACGTAGCGAAGGACGCCCCACATGCCGTGCTCGTCGGCGTGTGGGGCGCCGTTCTTGCACGCGTCGAGCTGCCCCTCGAGTGCGTCCGCGTCGATGCCCGCGCCGATGAGGACGAGCTGCGTGAGCCGGGCGTCCGCCGCGGGCCAGGGCTCGGGGTAGAAGCGCAGGAACCGCCCGACGGCGTGCACGGCGTACCGGTTGTGCCGGTCGTACGGTCCGAAGTCGACGTAGCCCTTGATCCGGTACAGCCCCTCGGGGCGGCTGTCGAGGAACTCCATCAGCCGCCGGGGCTCCAGCGGCAGATCGGACGTGAAGGAGAGGCTGTCGTAGCCGGTGTGCAGATGCCCGGCGTGGCCGCCGGTCTCGTCGTCGTCATGCTGGTGCAGGTCGTCGAAGGACAGTTGCCCGATGCGCTCCTCGCTGGGGCGGCAGTCGAAGAGGAACTCCGGGTCGATCCGGCCGTAGGTGGCGGGTACGACAGCGGCCCGGTCGGTGAGGGAACGGACGAGCCCGAGGACGCGCTCACCGTCGGCGGTCCGGTCGAGCTTGTTCACGACGACGAGGTCGGCGAGAGCGAGGTGCCGGTCGATCTCGGGGTGCCGGGCGCGGGTGTCGTCGAACTCCGCCGCGTCCACCACCTCGACGAGGCCGCCGTAGACGACCCGGGGGTTCTCGCTGGCCAGCAGCATGCGGACGAGTTCCTGCGGCTCGGCGAGGCCGCTGGCCTCGATCACGACGACGTCGATACCCAGGGACGGCTGGACGAGCCGGTCAAGATATTGATCAAGTTCACTGGCGTCGACGGCGCAGCACAGACAGCCGTTGCCGAGCGAGACGGTGGAGTCGCCGAGCGCGCCGGCCACCGCCATGGCGTCGATCTCGATGGCACCGAAGTCGTTGACGATCGCGCCGATACGGCTGCCGCCGCTGCGGTGCAGCAGGTGGTTGAGCAGGGTGGTCTTGCCGGAGCCGAGGAATCCGGCGAGCACGACGACCGGGATCTGCCGCGGACTCGGGCTGTGCCCCACGTACGACCTCTCTCACGCCTGTGCGTACACCGGCTCACGGGACGGCGTACGTCTGTGGATTGAATGCCGCCCCAGGATACGAGCCGTAAGAATCACGGCGAAGTGAACGCTTGTCAGCAGCACTTGCGGGGCAGACGTGGAGAAGGTGCCGGATTGTGCGACCCTCGCTTCCCTCCGTGCGCCTCCTCTCCGCCTCCCCGCCGATCAGAGCCGCTCGGCACCCTGGATGCGGCAAGCGCCGCCCATCGCTCGCCGGTCCCCATCAGTCGCCCCACATCGACGACCGGCGGACGGTCGCCTGATTCGGGGGTTGACATGGCCACACGGAAATTCACGGCAAGGACATCCCGGCGGAGAAGCGCCGCGAGTTCCTGTACGCCAACGCCTGGTACGCCTACCTGTACCACAGCCACCGGGCGGGCTCCTGGACCGGGAGGAGCTGTACCGGCACATGGGGGAGCTGCTGCAGAGCCAGGTCTTCCGCGACTACTGGGAAGCCTCCCGGCACATGCGCGCCACTCTGAACGAGTCGTCGGAGGAGGCACAGCTCGGTCTCATGATCGACGGCTTGGTCCAGGAACTCGACGACGCGGAAACCGACGAGTGGTGGGTGGTCGGCAACCCGCCGACCGGTTGACACGGCGGAGTGACTTTTGACCGTCCGGCCACACAGAGCACAACAGCACCACTGGCGTGATCCCCAGCACCGTGCCTCCGCTGCCCGCGGACGCCTCCCGCGCCGACTACGAACGCATCGTCATCGTCAGCCGGGAGACGCTGATCCGCGCCAAGGCGGACATCCCCGACGCCTGACGTCACCCCGCGGCGGCACGTCCACCCTTGACCCGCCCCCTCGCGCCTCCGGCCGGATGCCGGCCGCACCCGAGCCGGACGAGACATCCGGCGAGCAGCCCGGTACCCCGCTCCTGCTCGACGCCCCATCGATGAGGCCTGGCGCCCGGAACGGCACCAGGCCTCACGCCTGCTCAGAAGGCTGAGGGAACGGCCACCGGCGCGGGCGGCCCGACATACCGCGCCACGGGGCGGATGATCTTCGGATCCTCCGCCTGTTCGAGGATGTTGGCGCTCCAGCCCACCACCCGTGCCGCGGCGAAGGTGGGGGTGAACATCTCGCGGGGCAGACCGCACAGTTCCATGACGACCCCCGCGTAGAACTCGACGTTCGTGTGCAGTTCGCGTCCGGGCTTCAGTTCAGCGAGGAGCGCCTCGACCTGGCGTTCCACCTGGACGGCGAAGTCCACGCGCGGGCCGCCGAAGCGCTGGGCGATCTCGCGGAGCATCCGGGAACGGGGGTCCTCGGTGCGGTAGACCGCGTGGCCGAAGCCCATGATCCGCTCACCGGCCAGGACCCGCTCACGGATCCAGTCGTCGATGCGGTCGGGGCTGCCGATCGCGTCCAGGGTGTCCAGCGCCCGGCTGGGCGCGCCACCATGCAGCGGTCCGGACAGCGCTCCCACGGCACCGACGAGACACGCGGCCACATCCGCGCCGGTCGACGCGATGACACGGCCGGTGAACGTTGACGCATTGAAGCCGTGATCAATGGTTGAGATCAAGTACTGCTCGATGGCCCGGGCCCGCTCCGCGTCGGGCTCGGAACCGGTCACCATGTACAGGTAGTTCGCGGCGTACGACAGGTCCTCCCGGGGCTCCACCGGCTCCAGCCCGCACCCCAGCCGGTACAGGGCGGCCAGCAGCGTCGGTACGGCCGCGACGGCCACGAGCGTGTCCTCCCGCCGCCGGGCGCTGTCGATGTCGTAGACCGGGCTGAATCCCTTGGCTGCGCCGAGCAGCGACAGCGCGGTGCGCATCCCGGCGAGCGGCCCGGAGGCGGAACCCGCCGCCGCGATGGCGGGCAGCACCGCGCGCACCTCGTCGGGGAGCCGGCGCAGCGAAGCCGTCCGCGCGGCGAAGGCGGCGCCCCGCTCGGCGTCCGGCAGGTCACCGAGGACGAGCAGGTGCCAGACGTCCTCGAAGGAGCGCGTCCCGGCGAGCTCGACTGCCGAGTACTGGCGGTAGTGGTAGAAGCCCTCGCGGCCGCGGACGTCACCGATGCCGGTATCGGTCACGACGACTCCGGCCAGCCCGCGGGGCGCCTCGATCAACGGGGAGACGGGGCTCATCGCGGATCCATTGACGGACATGTTTCCCTCCTTGGCATTGATTCGACTGTCTATGCTTGACTCGATTCCTGTCAATGTTGATTCGCTCAATGTATCGAGGAGGCGGCTACGGTGACCTCCATGCGTGACCATGAACCCCACCCCGGCCACCCGGGACGGCGGCTGACCACCAAGGAGGCCGCCGAACTGCTGGGCGTGAAGCCCGAGACCGTGTACGCGTACGTGAGTCGCGGTCAGCTCAGCAGCCGCCGCGTGTCCGGCGGGCGGGGCAGCAGCTTCGACGCCGCGGAGGTCGAGGCACTGGCCCGGCGCAACAGGCGTGAGAGCGCGGGCGGTCCGGGCCCCGGTGGCGAGCTGTCCGTCCGTACCCGCATCACCCTCATCGAGCAGGACCGCTACTACTTCCGCGGCGTGGACGCGACCGAACTGGCCGCCCGGTACTCCTACGAGGAGATCGCCGAGTGGCTGTGGACCGGCCGGCTGCGTCCCGGTGTCACGTTCACCGCCCCGGAGGCGTCCGTGGCGGCGGCCCGCCGCGCCGTGCGCTCCCTGCCCGAACACTCCGGTCCCGCCGACCGGTTGCGGGTCGCCGCGATCGCCGCCGCGGCCGAGGATCCGCTGCGCTTCGACCTCTCCGAGGAAGCCGTGCTCGGGACCGCCCGCACCCTCATCCCGACCCTCGTCGCCGCTCTCGCCCCCGCGCACCGCTCCGACCGCCGGACCGGCCCCCTGGCCCACCGCCTGTGGGCCGCGCTCACCGGCCGGGAACCCGACGAGGCCTCCCTGCGCGTGCTGGACGCCGCGCTCTGCCTCCTCGTGGACCACGATCTGGCCGCCTCCACACTCGCCGTCCGCGTCGCCGCCTCGGCCCGCGCGCACGCCTACGCGGCCGTCTCCGCGGGCCTCGGCGTCATCGAGGGGCCGCTGCACGGCGCGGCCAGCGGACTCGCCCACCGCCTGCTTCAGGAAGTGCTGGACGAGGGCAACGCCGGTCCGGTGATCGCGGAGGAACTGCGCGCGGGACGCCGTATCCCCGGGCTGGGCCACCGGCTCTACCCCGGTGAGGACCCACGCGCGCGTGCCCTGTTCGCCCTGCTGGCGCAGGTCCCGCAGGCCGAGCCCGCCCTGGCCGCCGCCCGCGACATCGTGGCCACCACCGCCCGCCACGCCCCCCTGCACGCCAACGTCGACCTGGCCCTGGCCGTGTTCACCGTCTCGCACGGAATGCCGCCCACGGCCGGTGAGACGATCTTCGCGGTGGCCCGTACCGCCGGCTGGATCGCGCACGCGCTGGAGGAGTACGCGGAGCGCCCGCTGCGAATGCGTCCGAGCGGGCAGTACGTGGGGCCGAAACCGCCACAGCCGTTGCCGGAGTGAGCCCGCGGGTACTCGTGCGGACCAGGACACGGACGCGGCCGGAAGTCACGCCATGCGAAGTCAGGTTAGGCTCACCTCTGTGAGTACGTGCGCGACCGCCTCGCGGGCCCTCGACGAGCCCGTTTCCGGAACCGCGGCCACCGCGACGACCTGGCTGCTGCTGGAACAGCCCGGCCCGTGGGGCGCCAAGGCGCTCGTTTCCAGCCACCTGGATCCGGCACTGGGCCGCGCCCTGGAAGCCGCCGCCGAGGGCACCGGCGTACGGATCGCGCTGATCCGGCGCCCCGGCCGCCACGCCGACTTCGGCACCCCGGACGTACGGCACGTGTACGCCGCCCACACCGTCCCCGGGAAGGTATGGCTGCACGGCGCCGCGCTCACCGATCCCCGCCGCCTCCTCGATCTCGACCTCGCCGCGCTCGGCCGGGGCGACCACACCGGCTTCGACACCGTTCTCGACGGCCGCCCGCACACGGACGGACCGCTGGCGCTGGTGTGCACCAACGGCAAGCGCGACCGGTGCTGCGCGATGCTCGGCCGGCCCCTCGCCGCCGAGCTCACGGCCTCGGGCGTGACGGGCGTGTGGGAGGTCACCCATCTGGGTGGACATCGCTTCTCGCCGACGGTGCTCGTGCTGCCGTACGGCTACGCCTACGGCCGGGCGCAGGCGCACGCCGTCAAGGAGGTGCTGCACGGCGCCCAGCAGGGCCGGATCGTGGTCGAGGGATGCCGGGGCGCGTCGGCCTGGGAGCGCCCGGGCCAGGCGGCCGAGCTGGCCGTGCGCGGCGTCGCGGGCGAGTACGCCGCGGAGGCGCTGCGCGTCATATGCACGGACGGCGCGGCTCCCCGCTGGGAAGTGCTCGTCGCCCACGTCGACGGCCGCCGCTGGCGGGTCACCGTCGATCAGGGCGAGGCGCTGCCGCCGCGCCCGGAGAGCTGCGGGGCCGCAGTGCTGGGCACGCCCGCACGGATGGACGTCGTGGCCGTCGAGGAAGTGACCGCGGCCCCCTCGACGAGTCCTGCACACAGCCGCTGACGGGTTGATCATGTCGAGGCGTCGTCCTTGACCCATCCAGGGACGGGCCTCCGATCAAGATCCGGTCAAGCACGGGTCAAGAGATCCGGGCCACACCCCCTACGGCTCAGCCGTCACCGGCACGTACCGTCATGGGTATGAGCCCCACTCCCCCCGCACGCCGTCTGCGCCTCGGTCTGCCGCGGCGGGTGTTCTCGCAGGTGCTGCTGATGCAGGTGGCGATCGCCGCAGGCGTCGCGGTCCTGGCGACCGGGCTGTTCCTCGCGCCGCTCAGCCACCAGCTGGACGACCAGGCGATGCGCCGCGCCCTCGCCATCGCGGAGACCACCGCGCAGCAGCCGCAGATCGCGAAGGACCTGCAGACCACCGCGCCCAGCGTCCACGGACCGGTGCAGCAGGAGGCGGAGCGCATCCGCAAGGCCACGCAGGCCGAGTACGTCGTGATCATGAACGAGGACGGCACCCGCTGGTCGCACACCGACCCGAAGCAGATCGGCCGCCACGTCTCCACCGACCCCCGCGACGCGCTCGAAGGCAACGAGGTCATGGAGATCGACAACGGCACGCTGGGCCGCTCCGCCCGCGGCAAGGTGCCGCTGCGCGACCCGAGCGGGCACATCGTCGGGGCGGTGTCCGTCGGTATCGCGTACGACAGCGTGCGGGCGCGGCTGATCAGCGCGATCCCCGGGTTGCTCGCGTACGCCGGCGGGGCCCTGGCCGTGGGCGCCCTGGCCGCCTGGCTCATCTCACGGCGGGTCCAGCGGCAGACCCGCGATCTGGCGTTCTCCGACATCTCCGGGCTGCTCGCCGAGCGTGAGGCGATGCTGCACGGTATCCGGGAGGGCGTCGTCGCCCTGGATCGCGGCGGTCGGGTCCGGCTGCTCAACGACGAGGCGCAGCGCCTGCTGGGCATCGGCGAGGAGGCGGTGGGGCGCTCCCCCGACGAGGCGCTCGGCGAGGGCCGTACGGCCGACGTGCTGGCCGGCCGGGTCACCGGCACCGATCTGCTCACCGTGCGCGGGCACCGGGTCCTGGTGGCCAACCGGATGCCCACGGACGACGGCGGCGCCGTGGCCACCCTGCGCGACCGGACCGAGCTGGAGCAGCTGGGCCGTGAACTGGACTCCACGCGCGGTCTGATCGACGCGCTGCGCGCCCAGGACCACGAGCACGCCAACCGCATGCACACCCTGCTCGGCCTGCTCGAGCTGGAGATGTACGACGACGCCGTCGAGTTCGTCGGGGAGGTCGTCGGCGACCACCGGGCGACCGCGGAGCAGGTCACGGAGAAGATCCAGGACCCGCTGCTCGCCGCGCTGCTGGTGGGGAAGGCGACCGTGGCGGCCGAGCGCGGCGTCGCCCTGTGGATCTCGGACCGCACCCGGCTGCCGGACCGGCTGGTGGACCCGCGCGGGCTGGTGACGATCGTGGGGAACCTGGTCGACAACGCGCTCGACGCCGTCGCGGGCACGCCGCACGCGCGCGTGGAGGTCGAACTGCGCGCCGAAGGCCGTACCGCGGTGCTCCGCGTACGGGACACCGGGCCCGGCGTTCCGGAGGAGCAGCGGGAGCTGGTGTTCACGGACGGCTGGTCCACCAAGAAGCCGCCGGCACACGGCAAGCGCGGGATCGGCCTGTCGCTGGTACGCCGGCTCGCCGAACGGCAGGGCGGCAGGGCGAGCGTGGCCGAGGCGGAGGGCGGGGGCGCGCAGTTCACGATCGTGCTGCCGGAGGCCCTGGCCGAGCCCGACCTGGAACTGCAGCCCGCCCTGGCCGGGCCGGCGGACACAGCCGTCGAGGAGGAGGCGCGATGATCGAGGTCCTGGTCGTGGACGACGACGCCCGGGTCGCCCAGGTCAACGCCGCCTACGTGGCGAAGGTGCCCGGCTTCCACGTCGCGGGTGAGGCGCACAGCGCGGCGGAGGCGCTGCGGCAGGTGGAGGAGCTGCCCCACCTGGACCTCGTCCTCATGGACCACTACCTGCCGGACGAGACGGGCCTGGAGGTCGTCTCAACGATGCGGCGGCGCGGCCACCAGACGGACGTGATCATGGTGACGGCGGCGCGGGACATCGCGACGGTGCAGGCGGCGATGCGGCAGGGCGCGCTGCAGTACCTGGTCAAGCCGTTCGCCTTCGCGGGCCTGCGCGCCAAGCTGGAGGCGTACGCGGCGCTGCGCCGCAGGCTGGACGGCGGCGGCGAGGCCGAGCAGGCGGACGTGGACCGGATCTTCGGCGCGCTGTCCGCTTCGTCGGAGCCGGGGCTGCCCAAGGGCCACTCCCCCACCACCGCGGAACTGGTCCGGCAGGCGCTGATGAACGCCGACGGGCCGCTGTCGGCCCAGGAGATCGCCGAGCGGACCGGACTGAGCCGGCAGACCGCGCAGCGCTATCTGAAGCTCCTGGAGCGCACCGGGCGCGCGCGGCTGACGCTGAAGTACGGCGACGCGGGCCGCCCGGAACACCGTTACGTGTGGGCGACCCGCGCCTGAGGCACGGCCGTGGGGCGGTGGAAGGGGCCGTGCCCGTCCAGGAGTACGGACCGCGGCCCCCGGACTTCTCGATCCCCGGGTGGTGCTCCTGCCGGTTGTCAGCCGGCCGCCTTCTCGACGAACTCGGTCGTGTAGGTCTTGCTGAGGTCGACCTTGGCGTTCTTGATGGTGGGGTTGAACGCCTTGAGAACCTTCTCGACGGTCTCGGGGCCGTTCGCCGGCATCAACCCGTCCTTGGTGAACATCGGCAGCGTGCTCTTGATGGCGGCGGCGTACAGGACCTTGTTGCCCTGCGAGTAGTCGGCGGGCATCTTGTCGGCGATCTCGGAGGCGCTGTGCGTGGACATCCACTTGAGCGTCTTGACGAATGCATTGGCCAACTTCTGGACGGTGTCCTTGTGGCTGTTCACCCAGTTCGTCTGCATGTACAGACTGGACGACGGGTACGGACCGCCGAGCGCCGACTGCGAGCCCTCGGGCGTGCGCATGTCCAGCAGCACCTTCCCGGCGTTCTTGTCGAGGATGGTCGCGACCGTGGGGTCGGTCGTCATGCCGCCGTCGATCGCGCCCTGCTGGAGGGCGGAGATGAACGTCGGTCCGGCGCCGACCGCGACCGGGGTGAACTCGCTGACCTTCACCCCGTTGGTGACCGCCAGGTACTTGGTGAGGAAGTCGGTCGAGGAGCCGAGCCCGGTGACGCCGAGCTTCTTGCCCTTGAAGTCCTTGGGCGAGGTGATGTCCTTCTCCGCCTTGGTGGAGACGACCTCCACCTCGCCGGGCGCGTGCGAGAACTGCACGACGGACTCGACGGCCTTGCCCTTCACCTGGAGGTCCAGCGTGTGGTCGTAGAAGCCGACGGCCCCCTGGACCTGACCGGAGACGAGCGCGGTCTCGGCCTGCACACCGGCCGGCTCGCTCAGCAGCTCCACGTCCAGGCCCTCGGCGTCGAAGTAGCCGAGGCGCTGGGTGAGCATCGCGGGCAGGTAGATGACCTTGTCCAGGCCGCCGACCATGATCTTGACCTTGACGCCCTTGCCGTCACCCTTGCTGCCCGCATCGGCGGAGGTGCCGGCCGCGTCGTTGGCGCAGGCGGTGAGCGAGGTGAGGGCGAGCAGGCCGGCGGTGGCCAGCGAGGCGTATCTGGCGGTCTGGCGAGGGGTCTTGCGCATGAGGGTTCACGTCCTTGGAAGAGGGCCGGGCGGGCGGCGGGGGTGAAAGAGGCGGCGGGAGGAGAGGGCGCGGGACAGGACGGGGCGAAGAGACCGGCGTCAGCTGTCGGAGCGGGACGGCTTCCAGCGGAAGATGCGTCGCTCGGCGAAGGTCAGCAGCCCCTCGGCCAGGAGGGCGACGACGGCCAGGATCACCATCGCCGCGTACACACCGGCGGCGTTGAAGGTGCCCTGCGACTGCGCGACGAGCAGGCCGATGCCCTTGGTCGCGCCGATGTACTCGCCGACGATGGCGCCGATGAGGGCGAAGCCGAAGCTGACATGGAGGCTGGTGAAGATCCAGGACGTCGCAGACGGGATGACCACCTGGAGGGTCACCCGCCGGTTGCTCGCGCCGAGGATCCGCGCGTTGGCCACGAGGTTGCGGTCGACCTCGCGGGCGCCCTGGAAGGCGTTGAAGAACACCGGGAAGAAGACCAGGACGACGGCGGACGCCACCTTCGAAACGGGGCCGAGGCCGAACCAGATCACGAAGATCGGGGCCAGGACGATCCTGGGTATCGAGTTGAGCACCTTGATGTATGGACCAAGGACATCGGCGAGGAAGGCGATCCGCCCGAGCGCGATACCGAGAACCACACCGGCGATGACACCGACGACCCATCCGACGAGCGCCTCGTAGAGCGTGGCCCAGATCTGCTCGCCGAGGGAGCCGAGCGCCGTCCCGTGCATGACCCAGGTGGAGATCTGGTCCCAGATCTGCGAGGGCATCGAGAAGTTGAACGGATCGATGACCTTGGCGCGCGAGAGCATCTCCCACAGACCGAGCACGGCGACCAGCAGCAGGACACGCACGGACGTGACGACGACCTTGCGTCTGCGGGCGGCACGCGCGCGTGAGTGCGCACGGTCCGGGATCTTGGCCGTGTCGACGACCGGCGTGCTGAGCACCTCAGGCGACATGAGCGGCACCCCTCTCGCGGGTGATGCGCACCTCTTCGCCGAGGCACTCCCAGATCTCCCGGTAGATCTCCAGGAAGCGCGGCTCCAGGCGCACCTGCTCGACCTTGCGGGGCCTCGGCAGGTCGATGTCGAAGACCTGCTTGACGGTGGCGGGACCGGCCGTCATCACGACGACCCGGTCGGCCAGGGCGATGGACTCCTCCAGGTCGTGGGTGACGAAGACGACGGAGGCACGCGTGCCCTCCCACAGCTCCAGCAGCTCGTCCGACATCAGCGCCCGGGTCTGCACGTCGAGCGCCGAGAAGGGCTCGTCCATGAGCAGGATCTCGGGGTCGTTGACGAACGTCGCGGCGAGGGCGACCCGCTTGCGCTGGCCTCCGGAGAGCTGGTGCGGATAGCGGTCCTCGAAGGCGGAGAGCCCGACCCGGGCCAGCCAGGCGCGTGCCTTCTCCTTCGCCTCGGCCTTCGGTACGCCGCGGAAGCGGGGGCCCGCCATGACGTTGGACAGCACCGTGCGCCACGGGAAGGTGGCGTCCTGCTGGAAGACGAAGCCGACCTTGTCGCCGACGCCGCGCACCGGCTCACCGGCGACCAGAACCTCGCCCTCGCTGGGCTCCTCCAGGCCGCTGACCAGCGTCAACGTCGTCGACTTGCCGCAACCTGTGGGGCCGACGACGGCCACGAACTCGCCTTGGTGCACGGTCAGGTCGAGGTCCCTGACGGCCGTGTGCAGACCACCGGACGGCGTCCGGAAGGTTTTGCCTGCGCCCCGCAGTTCGATGGCGGGGCTGGTGTCTGTGCTCATGGGCCGGACCGTAGATGTGGCCCGGGCCACAGCAGCAGTCTTGTGAGCACATGCGCTTCTTTTGCTTGCAACAGCCTGTTGTGCTCATTTTGCTCGCGCTACAACAACGGAACCGAAACACGGGCGTCACGCCCGCCTGGCCTTGACAGAAAGAGGCCCGATGATTGACGTCCTGGTGGTGGACGACGACTTCCGCGTCGCCGAGATCAACGCCAAGTACGTGGGAAAGGTTCCCGGCTTCCGGGTGGCCGCCCGCGCCCACAGCGCTGCCCAGGCTCTGGCCGCCGTCGAGCGCGGCGGGATCGACCTGGTGCTGCTCGACCACTACCTGCCCGACCAGACGGGCCTGCAACTCGTGCACCGGATGCGTCAGCAGGGCCATGGGACCGACGTCATCATGATCACGGCCGCCGGTGATGTCACGACCGTGCAGACCGCGATGCGTCTCGGCGCGCTGCACTACCTGGTGAAACCGTTCACCTTCGCCGCCCTGCGCACCCGCCTGGACTCCTACGCCGCGCTGCGCCGCACCGTGGACCGGGTCGGCGGCCGCGGCGTCGCCGGCCAGGAGCAGGTCGACCGCATCTTCGGCGCCCTGCGGACGGCCCCGGTGCCGTCGTCGCCGGGGTTGCCGAGCGGCCATTCGGAGCCCACCACGGACCTGATCTGCTCGGTGCTGCACCGCTCCGATCAGCCCCTGTCGGCCCACGAGGTCGCCACCCGCACCGGCCTGAGCCGCTCGACCGCCCAGCGCTACCTGCGCCACCTCGAACAGGCCGGCCGTCTGCGGCTGTCCCTGAAGTACGGCGACACGGGCCGTCCCGAGCACCGGTACGCGTGGGTCGCGCCCTGAGCCCTGAGGGTCCCTCTCGCGCCCAACCGACCTGCCCCACGGCGGCCTCACGGTCGTGGCGTAGGTCGGCTACGGGCGCATGGCCACCTATGCCTGCACGCTCGGCTTCCACTCGTGGACCAGGAGCCCGAGCAGCACCTCGTCCAGGAACTCGCCCATCACCCAGGCCGAGGAGCGCAGCACGCCCTCGCGGACGAAGCCGTTGTGCTCGGCGGAGCGCAGCATCGCGGCGTTGTCCGCCAGTGTTTCGATCTGCAGCCGATGCAGACCTCGTACGACGAAGCCGTAGTGGCACAGCACCGCGACCACGTCGGTGCCGTAGCCCTTTCCGCGGGCGGACGGCAGCAGTCCCAGCCCGATGTGCGCGGACCGGCTGTGGTTGTCGATGCCCCACAGATTCGCGGTACCGATCAGCGTGCCGCCCTCCAGCTCCACCACGGAGAACGGAACGTGCCCCTGCTCCTTGTCGTCCACCACGAGACGCGAGTCCTCCGAGCCGGGCGTCATCGGCCGCCACGGCCGGCCTTCGGCCCGCGCGGCGTTGGCCACGTCGTCGTAGAGCTCGGTCCGCAGGATCGGGATGTCTTCCGCGTGCCGGGCCCTGAGTCCGACCTTGCTGCCTGTAAGCATGCAAGCTTCCTATACGACCGGGTTGACCGGCGGCAAACCAATAAGGCACCCCGACGGCCGCCGAAGTAGCGAGCCTAGGCGGCTCCCGCGCCCGTGAGCGAACGCACCTCGGTCTCCGCGTACTTGGCCTCGTCCGTGGCCTCCGTGGAGGTGACGGTGCCCAGCCAGCCGGCGAGGAAGCCCAGCGGGATGGACACCAGGCCGGGGTTCTCCAACGGGAAGAACTGGAAGTCGACGCCCGGGAAGAGGGAGTTGGGCCCGCCGGAGACCACCGGGGACAGGATGACGAGCAGCAGGGCCGGGAGCAGGCCTCCGTAGACGGCCCACACCGCGCCGCGCGTGGTGAAGCCGCGCCAGAACAGCGAGTAGAGCAGCACCGGCAGGTTCGCGGACGCGGCGACGGCGAAGGCCAGCCCGACCAGGAAGGCCACGTTGAGGTCGCGGGCCAGTAGTCCCAGGGCGATCGCGACCACGCCGATGCCGACGGCCGCGGCCCGGGCGACGGCAACCTCACTGCGCTGCTTGCTCGTACGGCGGCGCAGCGAGGCGTACAGGTCGTGGGCGACGGAGGCGGACGAGGCCAGCGTGATACCGGCGACCACGGCGAGGATCGTCGCGAAGGCCACGGCGGTGACGACCGCGAACAGCACCGTGCCTCCCGTGGAGTCGAGGCCGCCACCGAGGTCGAGCGCCAGCAGCGGCACCGCCGTGTTCCCGGCCGCGTTGGACTGCCGTACCGCCTGCGGGCCGACGATCGCGGCGGCGCCGAAGCCGAGGACGATCGTCATCAGGTAGAAACCGCCGATGAGGCCGATCGACCAGACCACCGAGCGACGGGCGGCCCGGGCCGTGGGCACGGTGTAGAAGCGGGCCAGGATGTGCGGCAGCCCGGCTGTGCCCAGCACCAGCGCCAGGCCCAGGCTGATGAAGTCCAACCGGGCGGTCCAGTTCGCGCCGTAGCGCAGTCCGGGGGCCAGGAACGCGTCTCCGTGCCCGCTGCGGTCGGCCGCCGTGAGCAGCAGCCGGTCGAAGTCGCCGTGGAAGCGGACGAGGACGAGCACGGTCAGCGCGACCGTGCCGCCGAGCAGCATCACGGCCTTGACGATCTGGATCCATGTGGTGGCCCGCATCCCTCCCAAGGACACGTAGATCACCATCAGTGCGCCCACGCCGATGACGGCCCAGGACTGCGCCGCCCCGCTCGAACGCCCCAGGAGCAGGGCGACCAGGCTGCCCGCGCCCACCATCTGCGCCACCAGGTAGAGAACGGACACGGTGACCGAGGAAGTTCCCGCCGCGATCCGCACGGGCCGCTCCCGCATGCGGGCGGCGACCACGTCCGCGAGGGTGAACCGCCCGCAGTTGCGCACCAGTTCGGCGACCAGGAAGAGCACCACCAGCCATGCCACGAGAAACCCGACCGAGTACAAAAGGCCGTCGTAGCCGTACAGCGCGATGAGTCCGGAGATACCGAGGAAAGAAGCGGCCGACATGTAGTCGCCCGCGATGGCAAAACCATTTTCCATCGGCGAGAAGAGCCGTCCCCCGGCGTAGAACTCCTCGGCCGAACCGTGCCGGTGACGGCTCACCCAGGTCGTGATCGCCAGCGTGACGGCGACGAACACGCTGAACAGCGCCAGCGCGAGCGTGTGGTGGTTTCCGGTCATACGGCACCGCCTCGGGCACCGCGCGTCATCTCCTGGGTGTCCCAGCGCAGATCGAGTGCGGCCCGGTCCCGGCGCAGCCGGGCGTGGCGCGCGTAGGCCCAGGTGAGCAGGAACGTGGTGAGGAACTGACCGAGCCCGGCGAGCATCGCCACGTTCACCGCACCCGCCACCCGGCGCGCCATGAAACCGGGCGCGGCCGTCGCCGCCACGACGTACCCCACGTACCAGAGAAGGAAGCCGACGACCGCCGGAATCACGAACCTTCGGTACCGGCTGCGGACCTCCTGGAAGGCCGCGCTGCGCTGCACTTCGAGGTAGACGTCGGCCGCGGCCACCTGCGTCGGCTCCCGGCGCGCGGCCGGAACGGTGACGGCCGACGCCGCGCCGGCGACCGACTCGCCCCATCCCGAGGCGAGCGCGTCGTACCAGGGGTCGTCATGCCGGGCGCTCTCCGGAGCGCCGACACCGAAGGGGGCAGGGCGTTGCTCGTGCGCGGTGGAACCTTCTGAACCGCCCCCGCTTGGACGACGTTTGCTTGACTGCATGCCCAAGGATGGACAGAACGGGAAGATCCCCAACTCTTTTCCCCGCCCTCTTCACCCCATCAGGTGACCTCCCCGGCCGGCGGCCGTGCCAGCCCCTTCGCATACGCGTATCGCACGGCCTGCGCCCGGTCCTTGAGCCCGGTCTTGGCGAAGAGGTTGTTGATGTGGGTCTTCACGGTCGCGGTGGACACGTGCAGTCTCCGGGCGATCTCCTGGTTGCTGAGCCCCTCCGCGATGAGCAGCAGCACCTCCGTCTCCCGCACCGTGAGTCCGTCGGGTGCCGCCTCGGCGGGCATCTGCTGCCGGGATTCGGGCTCCGACAGCCTCTCCAGCAGGCGCCGTTGGATGCTCGGGGACAGCCCGGCATCACCGGACAGCACGCTGTGCACGGCCCGCACGATCTCGTCCCCGCCCGCGTCCTTGGTCAGATACCCGCGTGCTCCCGCGCGCAGCGCCGGGAACAGGGAGTCGTCGTCGGCGTACGTCGTCAGGACGACGACCTGGGTGCGCGGATGCTCCGCTCGAATCCGCCGGGTGGCCTCCACCCCGTCGCACCGAGGCATGCGCAGGTCCATCAACACAACGTCGGGGTCCAGTTCCGCGACGAGTCTCACCGCCTCGTCCCCGTCCCCGGCCGCGCCGACGACCTCGACTCCGGGCAACAGGCCCAGCAGCATCACGATGCCTTCGCGGACGACGGTCTGGTCGTCGGCGACCACGACACGGGCGGACACCGTCCCCTCCCCCTCGGTCATACCGGCACCTTCAACGTCACCACGAAGCCCTTCTCACCCGGCCCGGCGTCGAGCGACCCGCCCAGCAGCTCGGCTCGCTCGCGCATCCCCAGCAGACCGTACCCGGCGCCCGACCCGGTCAGCTCCCCCGGTCCGCCGCCCGAATCCCTCACCTGCAGCGCCACTTCATGCTCGGTGTAGTCCAGCCGCACCTCGACCTTGGCCCCGGGCGCGTGCTTGCGGACGTTCGTCAGGGCCTCCTGGGCGACCCTGCGCACGGCCTGCGAGGCCTCCGCCGGCAGCGGCCGGCTCTCACCCGAGACAGTGACCTCCGCGCCGTCGGTCTGCCCGACCAGCTCTCTCAGAAAGTCCTCCACCGGGGTCAGTTCTCCGCGCAGAGCGGAGAGCGCCTGCCGGGTCTCGGCGAGGCCTTCCCGGGCCATGCCCCGGGCCGCCACGACGCGTTCGAGGATCTGCTCGCGGTCCGCGCCGCGTTCGACGAGCAGCCGGGCCGCCTCAAGATGCACGAGCTGGGCGGAGAGGCTGTGGGCGAGGACGTCGTGGATCTCCCGGGCGATCCTGGCCCGCTCCGCCAGGGCCGCCGACTCCGCCTCGGCCGCCCGGGCGGCTCGTTCCTGGGCGAGCAGCCGCTGGGCGCTGCCGCGGGCCTCGGCGTCCAGCCGCAGGGCGCATCCGCCGAGAGCCAGACCGACCGTCGTCACGACCGTGGTCAGCCACGCATCGTCGTTGACGGTGGCGTACGCCTGGAAGGACAGCCAGGTGACGGGGAGCGCCGCCGCGAGTGGCAGCCGTTCCAGCGCGGCGACACCGCAGCCGCACCAGATGACCAGAGCCGGCACCTTGAACTCGGCGGCCTGCGCGCCGACCGCGAGAGCCACGAGCAGCAGGCACAGGACGATGGACGGGACGAGCCGGTGGGCGAGAGTGGTCCGGTAGAAGGCCCACCCGGCAGCGATGGCCGCGAAGACGACCCCTGCGGCGGCCGCGATGCCCCACCCGTGGACATGGCCGCCGGTGAAGGAACTCCACAGCAGCGCCCCGATCGCGACGAGCCGGACCGCCCAGGTGAGCAGGCGCCGGGCCCGTGAGATGCCCTCACTGCCGAGGGCCTCCCGGGAGGGCCAGCGCGTCCAGGCGTTCTCCGTCACACGCGTTCCTTCCGTGCCTGCCGGATCATGGCGTCACCGTACGCCGCAGCGGGGCCGGTCACCGGGAACAGGGACTGAGCCCGCACGACCAGGATCCCGGAGCGGACGAGCAGGGTGCACGCGAGGCCGAGCAGGAGAGCGGTGCTGTTCTGGTGTATCCCCAGCAGCAGACCGAGGCCGATGAGACCCAGACGCAGGGCGACGCCGGCGGCCCAGGCTGCCCCGCTGGCCTTGGTGCTCCTGCTCCAGACGGCGCCGTCGGTCTCCACCCACATACGGGTCGTCCAGGCCCAGCCGGCGCCGGTCGCGGCGGCTATGAGGAGTTCGGCGGCGAGCAGCATCACGGACCCGGCACGGTGATGGGCGTCCAGCAGACCCGGCGAGCGCAGCGCCATGGCCGCGAGGATGACGGGAACCAGCCACCAGCGGCGGTCGGCGCTGACGCGGCGGGCGCTGAACTGGCGCACGATCACCAGCGCGGCGACGGCGACCATCACCAGCACATTGACGAGCCCGGACATGCAAGCCTCCGTGAGCGGAACGGGGACCGGCAGCGGGTGCCGCCGACGCCTATGAAGCTACGGAAAAGCGCAGGTCGGGCGGATCGGAGCGGGGGTGGAAACCGGGTGGAATCACAGAGGGTGCTCCCTCCACCCACGGGTGGAGAGCGCCTGGTGGCGGAGAATTCCTGGTGGCGGTGAGCGCCTCGTTACGGTGAGCGCCTCGTTACGGTGAGCGCCTCGTGGCGCAGGGCGGCTCGGGCGGGTGCGGGGGCGGCGTCGTGTTGCCCGCGGTCGCTCCTCCACAGCGCGCCCCGTCAGCACGCGGGTTCTGCCAGGACGAAATCCCCTGCCAGGGCGGGGCACGCCCCGGGGCCCCTGGCCGGACGCATGAGCTGCGTCCGGCCAGGGGCCCCGGGCCAGCGCGGTCCAGCGCAGCGGCTACGCGTCGATGCGGGAGCGGTCCAGCGTCGCCGCCGAACTGGAGATGAACTCCTTGCGTGGCGCCACGTCGTTGCCCATCAGCAGGTCGAACACCTGCTCCGCCGCCTCCAGATCGGTGAGGTTGATCCGGCGCAGGGTGCGGCGGCGCGGGTCCATCGTCGTCTCGGCCAGCTGGTCGGCGTCCATCTCGCCCAGACCCTTGTAGCGCTGGATGGAGTCCTTGTAGCGGACGCCCTTGCTCTGGAACTCCATCAGCTTGTCCCGCAGCTCACGGTCCGAGTACGTGTACACGTACTTGTCCTGGCCCTTCTTCGGCTGGACCAGCTCGATGCGATGCAGCGGTGGCACCGCCGCGAAGACCCGGCCCGCCTCGACCATCGGCCGCATGTAACGGTGGAACAAGGTCAGCAGCAGCGTGCGGATGTGGGAGCCGTCGACGTCGGCGTCGGTCATCATGATGATCTTGCCGTAGCGGGCCGCGTCGAGATCGAAGGTGCGCCCGGAGCCTGCTCCTATGACCTGGATGATCGCGCCGCACTCGGCGTTCTTCAGCATGTCGGTCACGGAGGACTTCTGAACGTTGAGGATCTTGCCGCGGATCGGCAGCAGCGCCTGGAACTCGGAGTTACGGGCGAGCTTGGCCGTGCCGAGCGCGGAGTCGCCCTCGACGATGAACAGCTCGCTCCGCTCGACGTCGTCGCTGCGGCAGTCGGCCAGCTTGGCCGGCAGCGAGGAGGACTCCAGGGCCGTCTTGCGACGCTGGGCGTCCTTGTGCTGGCGCGCGGCGATACGCGTGCGTGCCGCGGCGACGGCCTTCTCCATGACCACCCGGGCCTGGGCGGCGGCGTCACGCTTCGTGGAGGTGAGGAACGCCTTGAGTTCCTTGGTGATCACGTTGTTCACGATGCGGCGGGCCGCCGAAGTGCCGAGGACCTCCTTGGTCTGGCCCTCGAACTGCGGTTCCGCGAGCCGGACGGTGACGACGGCGGTGAGGCCTTCCAGGGCGTCGTCCTTGACGATGTCGTCTTCGGCGACGCGCAGGAGCTTCTTGGCGCGCAGCACCTCGTTCATCGTCTTGGCGATCGCCTGCTCGAAGCCGGCGACGTGGGTGCCGCCCTTGGGGGTGGCGATGATGTTGACGAAGGACCTGAGCATCGTGTCGTAGCCGGTGCCCCAGCGCATCGCCACGTCCACGCCCAGCTCACGGGTGACCTCGGTGGGCGTCATCTGGCCGTGCTCGTCCAGGACCGGGACGGTCTCCTTGAACGTGCCCTGCCCGCTGAAGCGGAGCACGTCGCAGATCGGCTTGTCGCTGGCCAGGTACTCGCAGAACTCGCTGATGCCGCCGTCGAAGCGGAACGACTCCTCGCCCTTGCTGCCACCCTCACCGAGGCCGTATTCGTCACGGACGACGATGGTCAGGCCGGGTACGAGGAAGGCGGTCTGGCGGGCGCGCTGGTGCAGCGTCTCCAGGGAGAGCTTGGCGTCCTTGAGGAAGATCTGGCGGTCGGCCCAGTACCGCACGCGCGTGCCGGTGCGGGTCCTGGGGATCTTCTTGACCTTGCGCAGTCCGCTCTTGGCCTCGAACTTCGCGTCCGAGCCCTCGCCGGTGAAGGCGCCGGGGACGCCGCGGCGGAAGCTGATGGCGTGCGTGTGGCCGCTACGGTCCACCTCGACGTCCAGCCGGGCGGAAAGGGCGTTCACGACGGAGGCCCCGACGCCATGCAGACCGCCGGAGGCCGCGTAGGAGCCACCGCCGAACTTTCCTCCGGCGTGCAGCTTGGTCATGACGACTTCGACACCGGACAGGCCTGTCTTGGGCTCGACGTCGACCGGAATGCCGCGGCCGTTGTCCCGCACCTCGACGGAGGCGTCGTCGTGCAGGATCACCTCGATGTGGTCGCAGTAGCCACCGAGGGCCTCGTCGACGGAGTTGTCGATGATCTCCCACAGGCAATGCATCAGGCCACGGCTGTCGGTGGACCCGATGTACATACCTGGACGCTTGCGCACGGCCTCGAGCCCCTCGAGGACGAGCAGGTGCCGCGCGGTGTAGTTGGATCCGTCCCGCTCTGCTCCTGCCAGCAGCGCTGTGGACGACACGGACGTCTCGGCGGTCACGCGGTTCGCTCCTCGCTGAATTTCAGATGGGGCCCTGATGGGTAAGGGGCCGGCTTCGGTCACCGGTGAGAGGGTACCGAGGCCTGGTAGAGCCGTTGTAACGCCACCCTCGTGCTCGGTTCACCCTAGTGCAGGATCGTAAGCTTGTTCGATCCCTCGATGGGGTGAAGTGCACATCACGTTCCCTGGGAGGCATGAACCGTTTAGGCTCCGGGCACGTCCTCATGAACAAACCGGCAATCCCGCCGGGAGGGCGGAACCATGACCGACAGAGCGAAACCGTAGGACACGACAGATACGCAATACGGCACATTCGCCGCCAACCCGGCAGCAGCCAACCCTCTCGGAGATTTTTTTCGAGGAAAAGCCGCGAGCGGGAACGTTTTGGGGCTGGTTGGATGTTGACCCTGGTACGACAGCTCGTCGAGCTAGAGAAGAGGCGACGTGACTACTGTTCTGACTTCCGCGAGCCCGCTGACGGCCGCTGATCGCTGCGACCGCTGCGGCGCCCAGGCATACCTGCGCGTCGTCCTGCTGAGTGGCGGAGAACTGCTCTTCTGCGCCCACCACGGTCGCAAGTTCGAGCCGGAACTCAAGAAGATCGCCGCTGAGATACAGGACGAGACCGAGCGACTGACCGCCGTTCCGGCATCCGCCTCCGAAGAAGAGCACTGACTCTGCGCGACCACGACGAGCCAGCACCGGCACAGGCCGGCGCACGGGCGGTCGTCCCCCAAGGGGGCGGCCGCCTGTGCTCGTCGAGGTACAGGAGAGGGACAGGGGTCGGCAGGCCCCCTCAAGCCGGCCAGGGGCCGTGAGGCGCCACCCAGGGACCCTCAGGCTCCCCCGGGCCCATCACCCACGGCTGAGCGTCCGTACGACGCCGGACACGCGCGTGTAGACGCCCGGGCTCCCGGCCCGTCCGCAGCCACTCCCCCATGACACCAGCCCGATCAGCCGCCCCTCGGCGACCAATGGGCCTCCGCTGTCCCCCTGGCAGGCGTCTCTGCCACCGGACCGCTCACCGGCACACACCATGCTTTCGGCGTCGTACCTTCCGTCACCGCTTCCTGGATAGGCCTGCTCACACAGCGCGTCCGACAGGACACGCACGGGAGCGGCCCGCAGACTCGCGGCGTAGTCTCCCGCCCCTGTGACATCGCCCCAGCCGTAGACCAGCGCGCGCGTGCCGGGCGCGTACGCCGGGTCGCCGTCGGCGGCCATGCCGATGACGGCACTGCTGGGCAGCGACCGGGACAGGGTGAGCACCGCGAAGTCACCGGTGTTGCTGCCGGCGTCGTAGCCCGGGTTGACCCAGGTCTCGCGGACCGGGATCTCACTGCCCTGGTCCGACAACAGATTTGTGCGCCCGGCGATGACCTTGAAGTCCCGCAGCCGCTCAGGCGGCCCGCCCAGGACGTCCTCGCCGAGGCAATGAGCGGCGGTGAGCACGGCGGTGCGGCCGATCGCCACTCCCCCGCAGAACTGCCCTGCCCGCGTACCCCCGAACCGGTCACGACTGGACAACGCCACCGTCCAGGGACTCTGCGCGACATCGACAGGGAAGCCCCCGACCACCACGCTGTCGGCGGACGCGGGGGCGGTGGACATCAGCGGTATGGCCCCTGCGGCGGCCGCCAGGACCAGCGGCCGGATCAGCGCGCGGGCAATGGAACCACGCATGCACACTCCTCACTCCGGGTTCGTCATGGAACACCCAGAGTGATCCAGCTCCGGGCGCCCCGCACCCGCTGGACCATGGAGAAGGCCCGGCCCCCTCGCGGGAGACCGGGCCTTCTGCGTCGTACGACCGCGACCTAGTCGAGGTAGTCGCGCAGCACCTGGGAACGGGACGGGTGGCGCAGCTTCGACATGGTCTTGGACTCGATCTGGCGGATGCGCTCACGCGTCACGCCGTAGACCTTGCCGATCTCGTCGAGGGTCTTCGGCTGACCGTCGGTGAGACCGAACCGCATGGAGACGACGCCGGCCTCGCGCTCGGACAGGGTGTCCAGGACGGAGTGCAGCTGCTCCTGCAGGAGCGTGAAGCTGACGGCGTCGGCGGGGACCACGGCCTCGGAGTCCTCGATGAGGTCGCCGAACTCGCTGTCGCCGTCCTCACCCAGCGGGGTGTGCAGGGAGATGGGCTCGCGGCCGTACTTCTGGACCTCGATGACCTTCTCCGGGGTCATGTCGAGTTCCTTGGCCAGCTCCTCCGGGGTGGGCTCGCGGCCCAGGTCCTGGAGCATCTGGCGCTGCACGCGCGCGAGCTTGTTGATGACCTCGACCATGTGCACCGGGATACGAATGGTGCGGGCCTGGTCGGCCATCGCGCGGGTGATCGCCTGACGGATCCACCAGGTGGCGTACGTGGAGAACTTGTAGCCCTTGGTGTAGTCGAACTTCTCGACCGCGCGGATCAGACCGAGGTTGCCCTCCTGGATGAGGTCCAGGAAGAGCATGCCGCGGCCGGTGTAGCGCTTGGCCAGGGAGACCACCAGGCGGAGGTTGGCCTCCAGCAGGTGGTTCTTGGCGCGGCGGCCGTCCTCGGCGATGATCTCCAGCTCGCGCTTGAGCTTCGGGGCCAGTTTGTCGGAGTTCGCCAGCTTGTCCTCGGCGAACAGACCCGCCTCGATGCGCTTGGCGAGTTCTACCTCCTGCTCGGCGTTGAGCAGGGGGACCTTGCCGATCTGCTTGAGGTAGTCCTTGACCGGGTCGGCGGTGGCACCGGCCGCGGCGACCTGCTGCGCGGGGGCGTCGTCCTCGTCCTCGTCGGAGAGGACGAAGCCGGCACTCTCGGTGCCCTCGGGCTCGTCGCCGACCTTGGCTTCCTCGAGGACCTCTTCCTCGACCAGCTCGGCGTCGTCCTTCTTGGCAGCCGTCTTCTTGGCCGCCGTCTTCTTGGCGGGGACGGCCTTCTTGGCCGCCGCCTTCTTGGCGGGGGCGGCCTTCTTCGCCGCGGCCTTCTTCTCGGTCGAGGCTTCCTCGACCGGATCAGCCGCGGGGTCGACCGGCGCCTCCGGGGCAGCCGCGGTCGTCGCGGTGGCCTTGCGGGTGGTCACCGTCTTCGCCGCGACCGTCCTGCTGGCGGTGCGCTTGGCCGGGGTCTTCGCTGCGACGCTCTTTCGGGTGCGCTTTGGCTCTGCGGCACTGACCATCAGCGTCACACCCTCTTCCTCGAGGATCTGGTTGAGGCTGCGCAGTACGTTCTTCCACTGAGTGGCCGGGATCTGGTCAGCTTCGAAGGCCCGACGCACATCGTCGCCGGCGATCTGCCCCTCAGCCTTTCCCCGCTCGATGAGCGCCATGACAGAGACGGATTCGGCAATCTCCGGCGGGAGCGTACGGGATGTGCTGGCCGACACGAACAACCTCTCGGAACGTTGGAAAACGGCTTCCGGCCCCGTCCACTGCGGACAGGAGCCGACCACCGGCTTGGGGATGGGCCGACGGCGCGGGCGGGCGCCGGGAAGATGCACAGCGCCATGAACGGCGTCCGTATTCCCTCCGCGGCTGTCACCTCTTAGGTCATCGCGTTGTTTCCACGAGCGTTACGCCCAATCTTCGTGGCCCGAGTCACACCCCGTAAGCACTCAAAAGCGGTCAGACACGGGCACACATGGTCACTTGTACCCGTGGACGGGGCGCCGAATCCCCGTTCGACTCGGGTTCACGGTCCCGTCACCGACACCGCCGGGCTCCGTCACCGACCACAGGCACCGCCCGGCAGCCACAGGCACCACCGAGATCGACCGGTGACTACGGGCCCCGCCAGAGGGTGGAAACGGCGGCCACAGAGGATGGAATCAGCGGCCACGTCACCTTCGTCCCGCCGCCGGACCAAGCGCGCCCGGCCACCGGTCCCCGCGGCATGGTGCGCAGCCCACGGGGACCGGTGTGGCGGCGGACGGCCGGTGGATACCGCAGGAGGGGGGCGGCATCCCCCGGCCGGGCCGTCCGCGGAACGGGGTCAGTGTTCGCGCGGCGCGGGAACCACGCGCTCCACCTCGGGGTGGACGGTGAGCAGTTGCCGCATGGCCATCTCGGCCGCGGAGCCGTCCGCGGCGGCGAGGGCGTCGACGATCCTGCCGTGCAGCGCCAGGGACGCGTCGTTCGGCCGGTCACAGCCGGCGATCGGGCCGCCGGAAACCTGAAGGGCCGCGGAGACGATCCCGGAGAGGTGCTCGAGCATGCGGTTGCCCGCGAGCTGGATGAGCAGGGTGTGGTACTCGGCATCGGCACGGGCGAAGGTCAGCGCGTCGCCCTGCGCCAGGGCGTGCCCCATGATCTCGACCATGTCGGCCAGCCGCTGCTGGATGTCCTCACGCCCGTGCCCCGCGGCCAGGCGTGCGGCCAGCGGCTCGATCGTCCACCGCAGCTCGTGCAGCTCACGACGCTGGTCGTCACGCTGCGGCCCGAACGCACGCCACTCGATGATGTCCGGATCGAGAAGGTTCCAGTCGCTGACGGGGCGCACGCGCGTGCCCACGTTCGGGCGGGCGCTGACCAGTCCCTTGGCCTCCAGCACGCGGAGCGACTCGCGCACGACGGTGCGGGAGACCTCGAAGCGCTGGCCGATCTCCTCGGGTACCAGCGGGCGGTCGGCACCCAGGTCACCGGAGACGATCATCTGTCCCAGCTGCTGGACGAGTTGGCCGTGCAGCCCGCGGCCGCGGTTGCCCGCGGGCCGCCGGCCCACCCGGCCGAGCTCGGGCTCCGCTCCTTCCCAGACGGGTGCGCCGACGCGGTCGGCGGGGGCCTCGGCGTAGGGGTAGCGGTCGAGTTCGCCCGGGCCGGCGAGGCCGGAGTCTGCGGAACGGGCGGCGGTCATCATGGTGTGCGCAAGGGTACTCACGGATTCCTTTCTCGGCGCTGCCCCCAACTCCCTTGAGGGCTTTGGTGAAAAGCACACGAAAGGGTGATCGCTCACCGCATCGCAATTGACGCCTTATCGGAAAGAAATGGGCTTCCCTCGGGAGAGTTGCACACAACCCGTGCAGGGGCAGGCACGGACGGTCGTCAGCGGACCCGGCTGCGCAGGTTGGTGAGCACATATGCGCAGAGCAGAGCCGTGAGGGACAACATCAGCGCGCCCCCGACAGGTTGCGCGATCAAGCGAACAGCGGCGAGCAGATAGCGCTCTCCGCCGAAGGGCCACTGCAGCAGAAGCACCTCACGCATACGTGCGGACAGCCCGGCGGCCTCTCGCACGGACGCTCCCGCGACGGCCTGGTGTACGAGGGGTACGACAGCGACCGGCACGGCGACCACGGCGGCCAGCCCTGCCGTCGTGGACCGGAAGACACCGGCGGCCAGGACACCGGCCCACGCGCATCCGACGACCAGACCGGCCCAACTCGCGGACATCACAAGCCAGTCCCCGGGAACTTCCGTGAGCTCCCGCCCGTAGAACAGGTACAGCGCTTCCGCATCGCAGCCCACGGAGAGAAAGGCCAGCATCAGCGCCGTGGCCGCGGAGACCAGGAGCTTGGCCGTGAGCAGCCCCAGCCGGCGTGGCACGGTGCCGCGGTCCGCCGCCAGAGCGGGGTGGCGGAACTCGTCACCGAACGCGAGCGCGCCCAGCAACCCGGCACCGAGCGCCGCGGGCGGCCAGGGCAGCTCCCGCGGCCAGGCGGCGAGCAGCCGGTGCTGCGGAGTGTGCCCGATGCGAGCCAGGACCACGGCGGTGAGAGCGGAGACGATCAGCACAGCGGCGCAGGTGACGAAACCCGTGCTGATCCCCGTGGCGCGCCGCACCTCGTAGCGGAGGGGGCGCAGGGGGCTGGGCGCGGGGCGGACGGAGATGGGCGGTGGGAGGGGAGGGAGGGGGGCACGAACCGCAGAGACGTCCTGACCGCCGCGGTCACCACTGCCGCGCCCGCCGTCAGCGTCCGGCTCCTCTTCGGCGTGCGGCGGCTCTTCTGCTGCCGCGGGAAGGCCTGTCGCCCCGTCATTCGATGCGACTGCGGCCGGTGAGACGTCGATTGCCTCGTGGGTCGCCTGGGGTCCGATGACCGGCCCGTCGCCGTTTCCACCCGGCGCCTCGCCCTCCGCGGCGGGCAGAGCATCCCGATCCCCATCTCCCTCGCTGCCGTACGCCCGCTCAAGCTCCCCGAGATCAGCGCCGTTCGCGGCCTCACCCCGCAGTTCGGCGGCCGCGCCGGCGCCCATGTCGCCGACCTCGTCGGCGAGTTGGTGGACGAGGATGCCGTACCGGTAGGCGATCTCTCCGACCTCGGCGCAGGTGCTGCCGTACACGGAGAGGCGGTTTCCGGCCTCGGGCACTACCTCCACGGAGCGCCGGGCGGTACGGGCCTCCTTGGCGAGCAGGGCTGCCAGGCGGGGCGCGTGTGGGCTGCGCACGGCCACCCGGGGCCGCAGCCGGGTCCGGGAGAAGTCCGCGGCCTCCTGGTCGGCGACGACCTTGCCCTCCTCCAGGGTGACGACCCGGTCGGCGGTGCGGGCGGCCTCCTTGGGGTCGGTCGTGGTGAGCAGAACCGTGCCGCCCTGGGCGGTGTGCGCACGCAGCATCCCATGCAGCCAGCGGCTCTCACGGGCGGAGAGCCCGTCGGTGGGATCGTCGAGGACGAGGGTGTGCGGGTCGGCGAGGAGGGCACAGGCCAGTCCGAGCCGGCGGTCCATGCCGCGCGAGAGAGTACCGAGGCGCTCCTCACGCAGGCTGACGAGCCCGACGGCTTCGAGGACTTCGTCGGCCCGACGCGCCGGGACTCCGGCCGCCGCGCACAGCATGCGCAGATGACCACGGACCGTGCGGGCGGGATGTCCGGGGACATCACCCAGCACCACTCCCACCTCGCGGGACGGATGGGCGATGCGGTGCAGCGGGCGACCTCTGAAGTGGGTGATGCCACGGCCCTGTTCGAGTTCGAGCATCAGTCTCAGCACCGTGGACTTGCCGGCACCGGCTGCGCCCAGCAGCGTGGTGACGCGGCCCGCGTGGGCCTCGAAGGAGACGTCGTCGACGGCGGGGGGAAGGTCCTTGCGCGGATTGCTGGTCAGTCCGAAGGCCTGGATCACCGCAGCAAGATAGCGCGCCATTTCGGGTTTTTCGGGCATCCCGGGCACGTTCGGCGCTGGTCCCCGCCGTACGGCACCCCGTAGGTCCTGGAGCACCCGTGTGGCCCTGCAGCCGGAACGGCCCGGGGAGCAGCGCGGGATTCCGGGAGCAGCACATTGCCCCTGACGGGGACTGTCAGACTTCGGGGCGCAGCATCGGCGGGTTGAGCAGGGTGGCGCCGCCCGCGCGGAAGAGCTGAGCGGGACGGCCGCCCTGCCGGGTGGTGGTGCCGCCCGTGGGGACCAGGAATCCCGGGGTGCCGGTCACCTTGCGGTGGAAGTTGCGCGGGTCGAGAGCGACGCCCCACACCGCCTCATACACGCGGCGCAGCTCGCCGACCGTGAACTCGGGCGGGCAGAACGCCGTGGCCAGCGAGGAGTACTCGATCTTGGAGCGGGCGCGCTCGACGCCGTCCGCGAGGATCTGCGCATGGTCGAAGGCGAGGGGGGCGACCGCTTCCCCGTCACGCCCGTAACCGTCCTGCTGCAGCAACTCCTCCACGGGGGCCCACCGCGCGTTGCTGGCGTCACCGCCCGCCCGCGGCGCGGGCAGATCGGGGGCCAGCGCCAGGTGCGCGACGCTGACGACGCGCATGCGCGGGTCGCGCTTGGGGTCGCCGTAGGTCGCCAGCTGCTCCAGGTGCGCGCCGTTGTCCTGGACGGGTACCGAGGGGTCGTGGACGCGCAGTCCCGTCTCCTCGGCCAGCTCGCGCGCTGCGGCCTGCGCCAGATCCTCATCGGCCCGTACGAAACCGCCGGGCAGTGCCCAGCGTCCCTTGAACGGCGCCTCGCCCCTGCGCACCGCCAGCGCGCACAGGGCATGGCGGCGCACGGTCAGCACGACCAGGTCCACGGTGACGGCGAAGGGCGGAAAGGCTGACGGGTCGTAGGGCATGCGGCGATCATAGTCGTCTGCCTGACGATAAACACGTTCTTCGTCGGCCGCTTCGCCCGCTGATCCACTTCCTCTCGCCGTGCGGTGCACCGTGCGTCCGGTTCCTTTCGCCGTGCGGTGCACCGTGCGTCCGGTTCCTTTCGCCGTGCGGTGCACAGTGCGTCCGCCGCCTTCCGTTCCGGGTCCGTCTGTGCCCGGATTCCGGCTACCGATCTGCGGGCGCAAAGCGAACCCGGGATCAGGTCGGAGCGGCCGGTCACACCCGGACTGACCGGCTCAAGTCCGAGGCAGACCGGATCACGATCGAAACAGCGCGGGTCATGGTGGACAGCGGATCACGGTCGAAGCGACGTGGATCACGGCCGACAGCCGATCATGTCGAAACATCACGGATCACGGATCACGGTCGACAGCGGATCGCGACCGAGACGGACAGGGCGAGCGCCGGGATGGTCAGGAGCCCAGCTGAAGTCTGTCGGCAGACTCCTCGACCATGGCCAGGCCCAGTCTGCTGACCCGTACGGAAAACGGGGCGTCGGCGACTCTCAGGCCGTCAGAACAAGCTCGCCCACCGGCGCGCTCGGCATGGGGCGAAGGGTCACTGTGCCGGCGGCGTCGGGGCGGATTCCGGCGAGCGTGGTCAGCAGCAACACCCCTGCGGCGGCCGCGGTCGCGGCGGGGCGGCAGGCGGCTGGATGCGGGAGCGGGAGCCTGCCCTCGGCGCGCCGCTCACCGCCGTACATCTCGGGCAGCCGGTACCCGAAGGCCGCCGACGCCGCGCGGAGTCCGCGCAGCAGGGAGGACGCCTGCGGCACGCGGGCGTCCGGTTCCGGGGCGTCGTCGCCGCTCGCCGGTGCCGGACCTCGGCGGCACCTTCACCCCGGTACCGGTGACAGGCTGGACGGCGTCCACATCGGCGGGATCGCCAGCGCAAAGGCTGGGTGCCGCGGAGGGCTCGTCGGCGCACGGTCGGTCCGTGCCGTCTCGGCTCTCTGCCACGCCGCCGGGACGCTCTGCTGACGTCGCGGCACCTGTGCGTTCGTCCCGCGCCGCGCGCAGGCAGCGCCGCACCGACTCGGGGTCCAGCCCTTCGTTGACGGCCTGGTGGAGGAGGCGCGCGAAGACGTACGCGGGGTCCGCGGCGAGCGCCATGGCGAGGGCTTCGCGGGCTTCGATCTCGTCACCTGTCGACCAGGCGACCCATCCGGCGAGCGTGAGGGGCGCCGCGGCGTGCTCGCCGTAGGGGCCGACGCATCGACGGGCGAGTGCGCGCCACAGGCGGAGTGCGGGACCTGCTTCGTCGCCCTCCATCCACTCGGCCAGCCGGTCGCGGGTGGTGCGGTCCTGCAGGCCGAGAATCAGGGCCGCGGCTTCGTCGTGGTCCAGCAGTTCGTCGTCACGACGGTCCGCTGCGGCGGCGTCGGACAGCGGTGGCGCTTCAGCCAAGCGCCGCATGACCGGTTCGGCCGAGGTGACCGTCTCCTCGGCGACCTCGCGGCCCGCGCCGTCGAGGATCCGGGGGACCAGCGCCATGCTGGCGGTGTCCAGGGCCACCTCCTGTTCGAGGGCGGCGGACGTCTCCCAGGGCAACAGGCGTGCCCGTAGCTCGCGCAGTGTGCCGCGCACCCGCACGCCCGCGTAGGCGGCCGCGGCTGCCAGTACGGAGGTGCCGGGCAGTCCCATCGGGGTGCCTTCGGAGGGGCAGCAGGCCTCGCGCTCGCAGATGTACGACCAGTAGCGGCCGTCCGAGATGCACAACGCCTCGATGACCGGTACGTCGAGCGATCCGCACTCGGTGCGGAGTTTGTGGGCGAGCGGCTGCAACCGCTCCATGACCTGCCGGCCCGTCTCGCCGGGCGCAGGCTCCTGGCAGAGGTAGGCGACGATCTGCTCCGGCGGAGCGCCCCGCCGACGGCTTCCGGTGATGAGTCCTCGGGTCAGCTCACGGGCGACCGCAGGCCAGTCCTCGGTGTTGCGGGGGATGCCGAGCCGGACCCGGCCGCCGAACCGGCCGCGTCCGCCGTGGTCGTGCAGGGCGACCAGGACGATGCTGTCCTCGGGGCGGTAGCCGAGCAGGTAGGGCAGGGCGTCGGCCAGCTCGGCAGGGGTGCGCAGGGTCACCTGGTGTGCGGGGAGGTCGTCGGGTCCGAAGGGGCCGACAAGGTGGCGGAACGCGTCGTTTTCGAAGGATCCTGTGGTTTCGCTGTGGTTCGTCATGCGGAGACGATCTCGCGGATTTCAATGTTCCGGATGGGGCTGTGGATAAGTCCGGTCAGGGACGCGTCAACGCGGCGTCCGACCACCGTGGCCGGGCCCTCGCCGAAGGACCGGCCGAGGGCCTCCCGAGGGCCTGCGGAGCGAGCCGTCGGCCGTCACGCAAGGCTCACTTGCGCGAGCCGTCACTCGCCACCGGAGCCCCAGCCGAGCGAGCCGGCGGACGCCGTACCCGGATTGTCAGTGGCGTCCTGTTGTATGGACACATGGAGCACACGAGCAACGCGGATCTCCGGGCGGCCGCCGACGCGGTCCTCGCCCGTCTCGTCGGGGACCCGACCGGCGCGGCGCGACTGCGCGAGGACCAGTGGCGGGCGATCGAGGCGCTCGTCGCGGACAGACGCCGTGCCCTGGTCGTGCAGCGCACGGGCTGGGGAAAGTCCGCGGTCTACTTCGTGGCGACCTCGCTCTTGCGGGCCCGGGGCAGCGGGCCCACGGTCATCGTCTCCCCCCTGCTCGCGTTGATGCGCAACCAGGTGGACGCGGCGGCCCGGGCCGGCATCCACGCCCGCACGATCAATTCGGCCAACACCGAGGAGTGGGCGACCGTACAGGACGAGATCGCCGCCGGTGAGGTGGACGTGCTGCTGGTCAGCCCCGAGCGGCTGAACAACCCCGACTTCCGCGACCAGGTTCTGCCCGCGCTCGCGGCCGCCACCGGCCTTCTCGTGGTGGACGAGGCCCACTGCATCTCCGACTGGGGGCACGACTTCCGGCCGGACTACCGGCGGCTGCGGACCATGCTCGCGGACCTGCCCGCGGGAGTGCCGGTGCTCGCGACCACGGCCACCGCCAACGCCCGGGTGACCGCCGATGTCGCCGAACAGCTCGGCACCGGCGACACCTCCGACGCCCTGGTGCTGCGCGGCCCACTGGACCGGGACAGCCTGACGCTGGGCGTGCTGCGGCTGCCGGACGCCGCGCACCGGATCGCGTGGCTCGCCGACCATCTCGACGAGCTGCCGGGTTCCGGCATCATCTACACGCTCACGGTGGCCGCCGCCGAGGAGGTCACCGCCTTCCTGCGACAGCGCGGTCACACCGTCGCGTCGTACACCGGGCGGACCGAGAACGCGGAGCGGCAGCAGGCCGAGGACGACCTGCTCGGCAACAAGGTGAAGGCTCTGGTCGCCACCTCCGCGCTCGGCATGGGGTTCGACAAGCCCGACCTCGGCTTCGTCGTCCACCTCGGTTCGCCCTCCTCGCCGATCGCCTACTACCAGCAGGTCGGCCGCGCCGGCCGCGGTGTGGAGCACGCCGAGGTGCTGCTCCTGCCGGGCAGGGAGGACGAGGCCATCTGGGAGTACTTCGCCTCGCTCGCCTTCCCCTCGGAGGACCTGGTGCGACGCACGCTCGACGTCCTCGGGCGAGCCGCGGGGCCCCTGTCCCTGCCGGCGCTGGAGCCTTTGGTGGAGCTGCGCCGGTCCCGGTTGGAGACGATGCTCAAGGTCCTCGACGTGGACGGGGCGGTGAAGCGGGTCAAGGGCGGCTGGATCGCGACCGGGCAGCCGTGGACGTACGACGCGGAGCGCTATGCCTGGGTCGCGCGGCAGCGCAAGGCGGAACAGCAGGCGATGCGGGAGTACGCGTCAACGACGGGCTGCCGCATGGAGTTCCTGCAGCGGCAACTGGACGACGAGGGAGCCAAGCCGTGCGGCCGCTGCGACAACTGCGCGGGATCCCGTTTCACGGCCGACACCTCGGCGTCCGCGGTGGACGCGGCGCGCGTCGACCTGGGCCGGGCCGGTGTCGAGGTCGAGCCGCGGCGCATGTGGCCGACGGGCCTGCCGGCCATCGGCATCGAACTCAAGGGCCGCATTCCGGCCGGGGAACAGGCGGGTGCAGGGCGGGCGTTGGGGCGTCTGTCGGACATCGGCTGGGGCAACCGGCTGCGGCCGTTGCTGGCACCGCAGACGCCCGACGGGCCGGTTCCGGACGATGTGGCGAAGGCCGTGATCGGCGTGCTGGCCGACTGGGCCAAGGGGCCCGGCGGCTGGGCCTCGGGAGCGGAGGAGAACCCTCCCCGCCCGGTCGGTGTCGTCACGCTCTCCTCGCGCAGCCGACCGCAGTTGATCGCTTCCCTCGGCACGCGGATCGCGGAGGTCGGGCGCCTGCCTTTCCTGGGATCGGTCGAGTACGCACCCGATGCCTCTCCGGTCGCGCGCAGTAACAGCGCCCAGCGCGTCAAGGCGCTCACGGGCACCCTCACGGTGGGGCCGGAACTGGCCGCCGCCCTGAAAGAGGCCCAGGGCCCGGTCCTCCTCGTCGACGACTTCACCGAAACGGGCTGGACATTGGCGGTCGCCGCACGGCTGCTCCGACGGGCCGGGGCGCCCGGGGTGCTGCCGCTCGTCCTGGCGGTGCAGGGCTGAGCCACCGGCTCGGCGCGGAGACGCGAGCCGGCGCGCAGCAGCGGCCCGCCCACCGCGCCGAGCCGCCGGTTGCTCGGCCCTGCCGCGGTCGTCTCTCACTCTCCGTGGTGCCTTCCGCCCGCGCCGTGGCGGTGCATCAGCGGCCGGGAACGGGGGAAGAAATACAACGCCGAGATATAAGCCTCACACCAGCTCATACCGGTCTGTGGCCCCAATTGCTCGTTGCCGCATCCAAGTTCGACAGGAAGAATTGAAGTCCGCTCCCCGCGCGGCCCGCCCGTGGTCCGGCAGAGCTCTGCTGCGGTGTGGGCTCCCCCGAATCCGACTCGCCCGCAGTATGGGCGCGTAGCCGAAGGGAGGAACGTGACCTTCGGATTCGCTCCGTCCTCGGCGGCGTCCTTGTCGACGTCCGCGTCCGCCGCGTCCGCCAGCCGCTTGCTCGAACCCGCCGAGTGGGCCGCCGCGGGAATCCCTCTGCTGCGCAACCCCAGGGAAGTCGTCAGCGGACTGCACGCCCGGCACCAGCCTGGGCCGTCGACCGCGATCGTGGCCGTTCTCGACCCCGACGAGCGGCTGCGGGCGAGCGCGTCGTTCACCCGCCGCCCGGCGCCGGCCGACGGTTGGCTGTTCCGCAACGTACTCCTGTCCCAGCTGCGCCGGGTGATCCCGCACGACCTGCGGCGCCGTACTCCGGTGCGCACCGCGGTGCTGCTGTACTGCCGTGAGGGCGACGCACGTTGGACGGAGGAGGACGGCGCGTGGATGTGGGGCCTGCGTGACGCCTGCACCTTGCACGGGCTGCGCTGCGGGGCCTACATCACCCTGACGCGCGACGGCTGGCAGGTCCTCGGCGAAGGCCGCGGCGGCCGCCGCCCCCACGCCTCCTCCGCACCGGAACCCTTTGCAACGGCCGAGGCGCCGCCTCAGCTGCCCCGCACGGGCGGCGTCGCGTCGGAGATCCTGCGCCGGGCAGCGGCCCGCTGACGCGACGGGCTCACCGGGACCGTGCGGGCTCACCGACTCACGGCACTGGCCGCGCTGAGGGAAGCCACCGAAAACTCACCGAAGCCGTCGGCCGCGGCAGGCCCATGACCCACCCTCGCGCCCGGCTTTACGGGCCATGCCTCACACGGGCCGAGCCCGCACCTACTGCCCCGCCGGGCTCCTGCGCCGAGCCCAGCGGGAGCGGATGCAAACCGGCTCTGTGCCGTACAACAGCCCGGACGCGGAAACAGTCCGGCCACTCGAGCGGCCGCAGCCGCTGTCACCCAGCGGGTACGGCGCATCTCCAGGGCGGCGCGGCCCACACGGGGCCTGGCAACCGTGGCCCGCAATGACCCGGTAACCGTCGATCACCGGCCCGTCCGGTCGGCCCGTGACGGGCCGCGGACGGTGCGGCCGAGGCCGTCGGCGGGCCGTCAGACTCCCGCGCCCAGCACAGCGTTGATCTTCTGCGGGTCGCCGCAGACGATCAGCAGGGCGCCGGCCTTGCCGTGAGCGAGGGACAGTGCGGTCGCGGCAGCGGCGTCGGTTCCACCGTTGAGCGCGACGACGACCACGGGCCGGGAGGCAGCACGGCCGACCACGGCGGCGTCGGCATAGAAGACGTCGTCGCGCGCATCGTGCTGCGCCCAGTAGGACGTCTCGCCGAACGACAGCTCGTGGGTGGCCCACGGGTGCTGCTCGCCGGTGGTGATCACCAGCACGTCACCAGGGGCGCGGCCGGAGTCGAGGAGCAGGTCCAGTGCCTCCTCGGCGGCGTCGAGGGCACCCTCGACCGAAGCCGGGATCAGCTGGATCTGCGCAGCCGCCGGGGCGGCGGCTGCCGGTGTCGGCTGGGCCGGAACCGCTTCGCGGGGCGTGCGCTGCACCGGAGGCGTGGGCCGGAGGGGGCCGGGACGGCCGGGGCGGGCCGGAGCCGCGGGGCGGGGACCGGGTACGGGACGAGGGGTCGGCGCGGTGCGGCCACTGGCCGGAGTGGCGCGGGGACCCTGGGCACTCTCGTGAATCTGAGGCTCCTCGGGAATGAGAGGCATGGGCTGATATTTATCAAACGTTGGTGCGACTCATGTGAACGGGTGGCACATGAGTGCGAGCGAAACGGTCAGAAATCGAAGCCGAGCTGGCCCTCGATCTCCGGAACGCTTCCGTCCGCCCAGCTGCGGGCCTTCTTGAGATGCCGCCACTGGGGCAGCGCATCAAGATACGCCCACGACAACCGGTGGTGGGGGGTGGGTCCCCACTCGGCCAGTGCGGCCTTGTGCACGGGCGAGGGGTACCCGGCGTTGTCCGCAAAACCGAAGTGTGCATGCTCGACGCCCAGTTCGGCCATCATTTTGTCGCGCTGGACCTTGGCGATGACCGAGGCCGCCGCGACCGCCACGCACGAACGGTCCCCCTTGATCACCGTCCGGACCTGCCACGGTGTGCCGAGGTAGTCGTGCTTCCCGTCGAGGATCACCGCGTCGGGACGGACGGGCAGGGCCTCCAGGGCCCGTCCCGCGGCAAGCCGCAGCGCGGCTGTCATCCCCAGGTCGTCGATCTCCTCGGGGGTGGCGTGCCCGAGGGCGTACGCCGTCACCCACTTCAGCAGCGCCTGCGAGAGCTCGTTGCGTCGCTTGAGGGTGAGCAGTTTGGAGTCGGTGAGCCCCTCGGGGGGCCGGCGCAGCCCGGTGACCGCAGCGCAGACGGTGACGGGACCGGCCCAGGCGCCGCGCCCCACCTCGTCGACACCGGCGATGACCTTTGCTCCGGTCGTGGCGCGCAGGGAGCGCTCGACGGTGTGAGTAGGTGCTTCGTACGGCATGGCGTCCTTAGCGTACGCCGCCGTGATCCTTGAGCGACACCCCGGTCCCCCTCCCGACGACAAGCCTTTCCTCACCCGGCAACAAGCCCCTCCCCCTCCCGACGGCAAGCCCCTGTGACCTGACGACGCACCCGCGGCCCGCCCTCAGTCGCCGCCCGGTCGCAGCAGCGGAAGCATCAACTGGTCGACCATCTCTTCGATGTCCTGGTCGCCCCATTCGCTGGCGCACATCTTGGCGCGGTACATCATCATGGCCGGAATGGCGTCCAGGACATAGCCGTTCGCGGCGCCGGCCCGTACCTCGCCCCGTTCGATGCCCCGCTCGATGATCTCGCGCAGCAGCTCCAGCATCGGCTGGACCACTCCGTCGACGATGACCGTGTGGAAGCGCTCGGCCTGCATCGGATCGCATTCGTGAATCACGGACCGCAGGGCGAGTCCGGGGAGCGAGAACATGGCGTCGCGGGAGCGCCGGCACAGCGCCAGCAGATCCTCCCGCACGCTGCCGAGGTCCGGGGCGCCGTCCAGCGCCGGCAGTCCGGCCTGCAGTGCGTCGGCGACCAGGTCCTCCTTGGACGGCCAGCGGCGGTAGACCGCCGCCTTGCCGGTCTGGGCGCCGGCGGCGACGCCCTCCATGGTGAGGCCTTTCCAGCCGACCGTGCTGAGCTGCTCCAGCGCGGCGTCGAGGATCGCGCGTTCGAGCACGGCGCCGCGCCGGCGGGGAGCGGCCGCCCGTGCGGGGGTGGCCGTCCAGCGCGAGGTAACCATCCGAGTGTCTCCAGCGGGCAGAGAGGGCGGGGTGTCGTGGGGCAACGGGGCTTGCGGCACGGCAGGGGCGGGGGACACGCCGAGCAGCCGACCACAAAGTGAACGCTTGCGTTCTCTATGGGGGCTCACTACCGTGGACGCGACAGTGAACGCCATCGTTCACTAAGGCTCTTGTGGGGGACCCATGGCCACTACCTCTCAACTCGTCCAGGACCAGAAACCAGGTGCGGCTCGCCGGGAGGGGCATCCCGGCATCGCACTCGCCGTCATCGCGGCCTGCCAACTCATGGTGGTACTCGACGCGACGATTGTGAATATCGCCCTTCCGCACATTCAAGACGCGCTCAAGTTCAGCACTACCGACCTCACCTGGGTGGTCAGCGCGTACACGCTCACCTTCGGCGGTCTTCTGCTGCTCGGGGCGCGGGCCGGAGACATCCTCGGCCGGCGCCGCGTCTTCATGACCGGCATCCTGCTGTTCACCTTCGCCTCCCTGCTGGGCGGACTGGCCCAGGAGCCCTGGCAGCTGCTGGCCGCCCGGGCATTGCAGGGCATGGGCGGCGCGATCGCATCGCCGACGGCGCTGGCGCTGATCACCACGACGTTCCCCGAGGGCCCGGAGCGCAACCGGGCCTTCGGTGTCTTCGCCGCTGTCTCCGCGGGCGGCGGTGCGATCGGACTGCTGGCCGGCGGCATGCTCACCGAATGGCTGGACTGGCGGTGGGTGCTGTTCGTCAATGTGCCGATCGGGCTGCTGATCGCCGCGCTCGCACCGTTGTACATCACCGAGTCCGAGCGACACCCGGGGCGCTTCGACATCGCCGGGGCACTGACCTCGACGGCCGGTATGGCATCCCTGGTGTACGGCTTCATCCGCGCCGCGGAGGAGGGCTGGCGGGACAGCCTGACCCTCGGCTCCTTCGCCGCCGCGATCGTACTCCTGGTCACCTTCGTGTTCACCGAGAGGCGGGCCAAGGAGCCGATCACCCCGCTGCGGATGTTCGCCGACCGCAATCGCTCCGGCACCTACGTGATCATGCTCAGCCTGGCCGCGGCGATGTTCGGGATGTTCTTCTACATCGTGCTGTTCGTGCAGAACGTGCTCGGCTACAGCCCGATCAAGGCAGGTCTCGCCTTCTTGCCCGTGACGGTCGCGATCGCCATCGGCGCGGGTCTGTCCCAGCGGTTCCTGCCCGTGCTCGGCCCGAAGCCGTTCCTGCTCACCGGCTCGGCGCTGGTGGCGGTCGGGCTGGCCTGGCAGGCCATGATCGACCCGGACAGTACCTACGTCGGTGGCGTGCTCGGCCCGATGCTGATCTTCGGCTTCGGCATGGGCCTGAACTTCGTGACGGTGACGGTCACGGCCGTCTCCGGTGTCGCCCAGCACGAGGCGGGCGCGGCGTCCGGCTTGCTGAACGCGACGCAGCAGGTGGGCGGTTCGCTCGGGCTGTCCATCCTGACCACCGTGTTCGGCTCGGCGAGCAGGGACGAGGCGCGGAAGCAGGTGCCCGATTTCCTCGCCGACGCAACGGCACAGCAGAAGGCGGAGTTCGCCAGGACGCACCAGCTGCCGGCCCCCTGGGGGCACGAGGTGCTTGCCCACGGCATTTCCTCGGCGTTCGTCCCCGCCGCGGCCATGGCGGCCCTCGCCCTGGTCACCGCGTGGGTGGTGATCCGGGTCCGCAAGAGCGATCTGGAGGCGCTGGCGGGCACGGCCGGACCGATGGCCTGATCCGGAGGGGCCCACACAGGACGGCGGATGGTCGCAGCGCGCCCGGGAGACCGACGACGGCAACGCCGGTCCGGCCATCCGCACCCCTTCGGCCGGCCACCGTCCTTGCCGTCCGGGCGGCCACCACTGCCGGAGCGACGGCAACCGCAGGACAGCCAACCGCAAGGCGGCCACCACGGCCCACCCCAGAATCAAGACCAGCATCCGCATGACCACCCCCGATCCGTCGGTGCCGCCCACTCGAGCGGCACATATCGCCGCGCCGCAAAGGCAGCGTCGCAATACCAGCGACTGACGGGACAACGCGCGGCGATTACGCAGAGTTCCCGTCCGGCACGGAGAGTTTCCCTGCGTACGTGAGCGGCGGCCCGGCAACGGGAGCACCCAGGCGCACGCCGGCCGGACAACCCTGGCGGGACAGCGCCCGACCTCTCAGGCCGACAACCAACCGTTCAACCGGACACCGGTACCCAGCCCGGCAGCGCCTCCGTCCGCTCCACCCAGGCCGCCGGCGGTCCGCCCGCCTTCCCGGCGGCCAGCACGCCACCCACGATGGCGCAGGTGGTGTCCACGTCGCCGCCCACCTGAGCGGTGGTCCAGAAGGCCTCCTCGAAGTCGCCGAGGGACCGCGCGGCCGACCAGAGCGCGAAGGGAACCGTGTCGTGGGCGCTCGTGCGCCGACCACAGCCGAGCACCGCGGCGACGGTCGCGGCGTCGCCGTAGTCGAGCATGTCCCGTGCGCGCCGCAGGCCCTGTCCGACAGCGCTCTTGGGTACGAGCGCGACAACTGCGTCCAGCAGTGCCTCGGGGCCGGGCGGACCGCCCGGAGCGGCGGCCAGTGCGGCAGCCGCGGCCACGGCCATGGCGCCGACCACGGCCTCGCGGTGCTGGTGCGTCGGGTACGCGGAGATCTCCGCCTGGTGGGTGGCCTGCTCGGGATCGTCGGCGTACCAGGCGCCCAGCGGCGCGATCCGCATCGCGGCGCCGTTGCCCCAGGAGCCCTGTCCCTTGAAGAGCGCAGCGGACAGCTCACGCCAGTCGCCGCCCTCGCGGATCAGCCGCAGCAGACGATTGACGGCTGGGCCGTATCCGCGGTCGAAGTCGTGGTGCTCGGCGAAGGAACGGGCCAGGGCGTCCTGGTCGATGCGCTGCTGGGAGGCGAGGACGGCGACCACGGAGCAGGCCATCTCCGTGTCGTCGGTCCACTGCCACGGGCCCGGCGGCAGTTCGCGGCTCTTGAGCAGCGGATAGTTCGCGGGAACGAAGAACTGGGAACCCAGCGCGTCCCCCACCGCCAGTCCGCGCAGGCTGTTCAGGGCACGGACGAGGCGCCCGTCGAAAGAGGAATCAGCGGTCATCGCCCTGCCACTCTATCCGGTGATCCCGTACGGTTCCGGATCTCGCCAGCGGTCGAACGGCCGATCGAGCGCGTACTTGCCGTCGTCCCCGAGGACGAGCATCCGCGTCTCGCCGTTCCCCGGGTTGGAAAGCGACTCGAACTCCGCGACGGTCCAGTGGAACCAGCGCATACAGAACAGGCGCATGGCCAGGCCGTGGGTCACGATCAGCACGTTCGGCGGGTGGTCCGGGGCTTCGAAGCTGCGGAACAGGCTCTCCAGGAAGCCGCCGACCCGGTCGTACACGTCGGCGCCGCTCTCCCCTTGGGCGAAGCGGTAGAAGAAGTGGCCGTAGGCGTCCCGGTAGGCCTTCTGGAGGCGGACGTCGTCGCAGTCCTGCCAGTTCCCCCAGTCCTGCTCGCGCAGGCGGGGCTCCTCCCGTACCCGTATGAGCTCCGGATCGAGGTGGAAGGCGCGCAGCGTCTCGTGCGTACGGCGGTAGGGGGACACGTAGACGCTGACCTGCTCCTGGCCGAAGAGTTCGCGCAGTCGCTTGCCGGTCTTCCCGGCCTGCTGCCAGCCCCGCTCGGTGAGAGCGAGGGCGTGGTCGGGCTCGCGTTCATACACGGTGTCATCAACGTTGCCGGTTGACTCACCGTGCCGGACAAGGACGATGCGCCGTGGTCGTGCCATGCCGAAACCCTAGATCGGGTGTCGGCCGACCGGGTAATCGGACCGGGCTCATACGGCGTAGGTCACATCCGAGCGGGCGCCGGGTCACACGGTCCAGGTGGGTTCCAGGTCCACGATCTCACCCGACAGAGAGGCGATGTCCGCTTCGGTCTGGGCGCGCAGGGCCAGGCGTTCCACCCTCTCGGTGCGGTACTTGCCGTGCTCGGCGGCCGAGCGCCACATCGACAGCACCAGGAACTCGTGCCCCGGAGCCTCTGCGAACAGCCCGCGGATCATGCCGGGTGAGCCGGCCATCGCCGGGTTCCAGACCTTCTCCTGCATCAGCGTGAAGTGCTCGACGCGTTCCTCGTTGACCCGGCACAGAGCGGCCCGGATCAGGTCGGCGTCGGTGAAGCGCGGCTCGAATCCGGTCTTCACGTCGAAGCGGTAGTCGAACAGCCGGACCTGCGCGTCCTTGAAGGTGCCGGCCTGCGCGGCCGCCAGCCGGTCATGGGAGCGGGCCATGAAGGAGTCGTAGAAGGCGCGGCTCTCCCAGAAGGCGAAGAGGTTCGCGACCTCGGGGCGTTTCCGGCTCCAGCCACCCCCCTGCCCTCTGAAGCCCGGCTCCCCCAGAAGCCCCGCCCATTTCCGCTGCCCCCGCTCGAAACCGCGGCGGTCCACCACGGTGCAGCGAATCCACTTGACCAGCACCGCGCCATCGTAAGGCCAGGAAACGTGGCAGGGGTCACTGTCCGGCCGACTCTGCCCGTACGAGGAGGCACGCGTGCGTGGCAGGATGGACAACCGTCCCTGCCCAGTGGGCAGTTCGGGGCGAGGGTGGTCGGGCAGTCGGGAAGGGGAGTCCGTGAACGGCCTCAGCAAGGGAATCCGCAAGGTCGAGGTCGCACTCAAGTGGGATCCGAGTCCGGCGGGGCAGCCACCGGCCGACCTGGACCTGGTCGCCGCGACGTACACGGCGGACGAGCCGTACGGCGATCCGGACTATGTCGTCCACTTCGACAGCCGCTCTCCGGACGGCACGATCTATCTCAACCGCGACAGCAGGGACGGCAGGGGCTTCGGCTGGGACGAGGTCATGACGCTCGAGCTGGACCGGCTCGACGGCCGGTACACGCGCGTGGTCGTCGGTGCGGTCATCCAACAGCGGTCGGCGCACCGGACGTTCATCGGGGTGCTCAATCCGGGTCTGCGGATCCGCGAGGGATACACGGATCTGTTCGAGGGCGACTTCGGCGAGGTGCTCGGGGCCACGGCGGCGACGGTCGCGGAGTTCGTCCGCGACACCTCCGGCGAGTGGGGGTTCCGTCCGGGCGTCCACGGCTTCGAGGAGGACCCGGCGGACTTCGCGAGGGTGATGGGGCGGATCCGGCCGTCCTGAAAGCGAGGCCGCGAAGCACCGCGGGGCGGTGGAACCGTCTCTCCGGTTCCACCGCCCCGCGCTCAGTCGATGCGCGCCGTGCCGGCGCTCACCTCAGCTGCAGCCGCTGGTCGAGCCGCAGCCCTCGCAGATGTAGCAGGAACCGGCCCGCTGCATCTTCGTACCGCAGGAGAAGCACAGCGGAGCGTCGGCCTGGATGCCCAGCTGCATCTCCACCAGTTCCGCGTTGGTGTGAGCCTGCTGCGGGGCGGCCTTGGTCGCACCGGCGTCCGACTGCGGCGTGGCCACGGCCTTCAGCTCCTGGGCGCGCGGCGCCGACTGGGCCAGGCCCTCGACGTCGACCTCGTCGTCGGACGGCTCGTAGGAGCCGGTCTCCAGGTGGCGCTGACGCTCTTCGGCGGAGTGGATGCCGAGGGCGGAGCGGGTCTCGAAGGGCAGGAAGTCCAGCGCCAGGCGGCGGAAGATGTAGTCGACGATCGACTGCGCCATCCGCACGTCCGGGTCGTCGGTCATACCGGCCGGCTCGAAGCGCATGTTGGTGAACTTCGAGACGTACGTCTCGAGCGGCACGCCGTACTGCAGACCGACGGAGACGGCGATGGAGAAGGCGTCCATCATGCCCGCGAGGGTCGAGCCCTGCTTGGACATCTTCAGGAAGACCTCACCGAGACCGTCGTCCGGGTAGGAGTTGGCGGTCATGTAACCCTCGGCGCCGCCGACCGTGAAGGACGTGGTGATCCCGGGGCGGCCCTTGGGCAGGCGCTTGCGGACGGGGCGGTACTCGATGACCTTCTCGACCGTCTCGCGGATGGTCGCCTCGGCCTTCTCCGTGACCTCTGCCTTCTCCTTGTCCTTGGTCTTGGCGGAGAGCGGCTGGCCGACCTTGCAGTTGTCGCGGTAGATCGCGAGCGCCTTGACGCCGAGCTTCCAGGCCTCGAAGTAGATCTCCTCGACCTCCTCGACGCTCGCCGTCTCCGGCATGTTGACCGTCTTGGAGATGGCGCCGGAGATCCACGGCTGGATCGCGGCCATCATGCGGACGTGGCCCATCGGGGAGATGGCGCGCTCGCCCATGGCGCAGTCGAACACCTCGTAGTGCTCCGGCTTGAGGCCGGGGGCGTCGATCACATTGCCGTTCTCGGCGATGTGGGCGACGATCGCCTCGATCTGCTCCTCCTGGTAGCCCAGGCGGCGCAGGGCCTGCGGGACGGTGCCGTTGACGATCTGCATCGAGCCGCCGCCGACCAGCTTCTTGAACTTCACAAGCGCCAGGTCGGGCTCGACACCGGTGGTGTCGCAGGACATCGCCAGACCGATGGTGCCGGTCGGGGCGAGGACAGACGCCTGGGCGTTACGGAAACCGTTCTTCTCGCCGAGGCGGACGACGTCCTGCCAGGCCTCCGTGGCGGCGGCCCACACCGGGGTGTCCAGGTCGTCCATGCGGACGGCCTTGCCGTTGGCGTCGGCGTGCTGCTTCATGACGCGCTTGTGGGCGTCGGCGTTGCGGGCGTAGCCGTCGTACGGGCCGACTACCGCGGCCAGCTCGGCGGAGCGCCGGTAGGCCGTACCGGTCATCAGGGAGGTGATGGAGCCGGCGAGGGCGCGGCCGCCGTCGGAGTCGTAGGCGTGGCCGGTGGCCATCAGCAGGGCGCCGAGGTTGGCGTAGCCGATGCCGAGCTGGCGGAACGCGCGCGTGTTCTCGCCGATCTTCTGGGTCGGGAAGTCCGCGAAGCAGATCGAGATGTCCATCGCGGTGATGACCAGCTCGACGACCTTCTGGAAGCGCTCGGTCTCGAAGGACTGGTTGCCCTTGCCGTCGTCCTTCAGGAACTTCATCAGGTTCAGCGAGGCCAGGTTGCAGGACGTGTTGTCCAGATGCATGTACTCGCTGCACGGGTTCGACGCGGTGATCCGGCCGGACTCGGGGCAGGTGTGCCAGGTGTTGATGGTGTCGTCGTACTGGATACCGGGGTCGGCACAGGCCCAGGCGGCCTCGGCGATCTTGCGGAAGAGCGCCTTGGCGTCGACCTCCTCGATGACCTCGCCGGTCATCCGGGCGCGCAGGCCGAACTTGCCGCCCTTCTCGACGGCCGTCATGAACTCGTCGTTCACGCGGACGGAGTTGTTGGCGTTCTGGTACTGGACGGACGTGATGTCGTCGCCGCCCAGGTCCATGTCGAAGCCCGCGTCGCGCAGGACGCGGATCTTCTCCTCTTCCTTGACCTTGGTCTCGATGAAGTCCTCGATGTCGGGGTGATCGACGTCGAGCACGACCATCTTGGCGGCGCGGCGGGTGGCACCACCGGACTTGATGGTGCCGGCGGAGGCGTCGGCGCCGCGCATGAAGGAGACGGGACCGGAGGCGTTGCCGCCGGAGGACAGCAGCTCCTTGGAGGAGCGGATGCGGGAGAGGTTCAGGCCGGCGCCCGAGCCGCCCTTGAAGATCATGCCCTCTTCCTTGTACCAGTCGAGGATCGACTCCATGGAGTCGTCGACGGACAGGATGAAGCAGGCGGAGACCTGCTGGGGCTGCTTGGTGCCGACGTTGAACCAGACGGGGCTGTTGAAGCTGAAGATCTGGTGCAGCAGGGCGTAGGCCAGCTCGTGCTCGAAGATCTCGGCGTCGGCGGGCGAGGCGAAGTACTGGTGGTCCTCGCCGGCCTTGCGGTAGGTCTTCACGATACGGTCGATCAGCTGCTTGAGGCTGGTCTCGCGCTGCGGAGTGCCGACGGCACCGCGGAAGTACTTGCTGGTGACGATGTTGACCGCGTTCACCGACCAGAAGTCGGGGAACTCGACGCCACGCTGCTCGAAGTTGACCGAGCCGTCGCGCCAGTTGGTCATGACGACGTCACGGCGCTCCCAGGTCACCTCGTCGTACGGGTGCAGCCCGGGGGTGGTGTGGATGCGCTCGATACGCAGCCCCTTGGTGCCCTTGGCGCCCTTTGCTCGGGAACCTCGTGCCGGACCGCTCGCCGTCTCTGTCATGCCGCCTCCCTGTACGGGCGAAAACGCCCTGAAGTGCCCCGATGTTCCCGTGGCACGGTGTTCTGTCTGGTGTCGCGGGCACCCTCTCGCTGCCGCCCGCAACAGGTCTTCGTGTCGCCGCCGCCGACCGGATCCGGAAGGTTTGCTCCCGTGTCCGGCCCGTCGCTCAGTCGGCGGCGCTCGCGGGTTCGGGGACCTGGACCGCCCCCGATGACCCTCGTTCGTTTTCCTGGCTCCCCGCGCCGGCGCCTGCGCCTGCGTCGCCTTCGCGGTCCTCGTCGACCGCGGCGGGGCGTCCGGTCTGTTCCCTGAGCTCCGCGATGGCGGCCTCGAAGTCCTCGAGCGATTCGAACGCACGGTAGACCGAGGCGAACCGCAAATAGGCGACGAGGTCGAGCTCCTGCAACGGGCCGAGTATGGCCAGCCCCACGTCGTGGGTGGTCAGCTCGGCACTCCCGGTGGCCCGCACGGCCTCCTCGACCCGCTGGCCGAGCTGGGCGAGCGCGTCCTCGGTGACAGGCCGTCCCTGGCATGCCTTGCGCACACCGTTGATGACCTTGGTGCGGCTGAAGGGCTCGGTGACTCCGGACCGCTTGACCACCATCAGTGAGCACGTCTCCACCGTCGTGAAACGACGGGAGCAGTCAGGGCACTGACGGCGCCTGCGGATCGACGTGCCGTCGTCGGTCGTACGGCTGTCGACCACGCGGCTGTCGGGGTGCCTGCAGAAGGGGCAGTGCATGAACTCCCAACCCTCCTCACAGCAGACTCAATAGCCTCGCTGGGCCTCATGAGCCCCGCGAAGCAGCCCCAAGCATAGGCGATCGCCGAGCGCTCGGAGACCAGGGGGACCACAACTTGTGGGCTGCGGTAGCCATCCAACCACTAGATGTGGGGCTTGGCGCATACATCCACACCACGCGTGCGTGTCGCGCCTGTAAGGCACTCTTGCCGCGCCGGAACGCGGCCGAGCGCGACACGCGGGGCCGACAGAGGTACGGCACTGCGCGTCCGGCCGTATCGTTCCGGCAGATCACGGAGATACCGTGGGCGCCGCACGGAGATCGGGTGGGACTCCCGCACAGGGCGGGGCCGGTTCGTGGTGCCCGGGAAGCCGGGTGGCAGACTGGAGCGACGCATCACAGGGTCGGCACCCGGCGGTGAAGAGTACAGCAATGGGCGCTTTTGCCCGCCAAGGACCACGTCAGCCATACACCCGGACACACGATCGCGTCACGCGAATCACGGTTTTTCACTCGAACGTGTGTTTGGCGCAACCTTTCGAAAGCAACTACCGTTGTGCTGGCAGGGAGACCACCGAGAGGGGCCGACGTGACCACCACCGCAGACAGCGCCACCATCACCGCCCAGGACCGCTCCCAGGGCCGACTCGAGCCGGTGCATGTGATGAACGAAGCCGTGAACCCCGAGGGGCCCAAGCGCTCCCTGCCGGGGCGACCTCCAGGCATCCGGGCCGACAGCTCGGGGCTCACCGATCGCCAGCGCCGGGTGATCGAGGTCATCCGGGATTCCGTGCAGCGCCGGGGCTATCCGCCATCGATGCGGGAGATCGGCCAGGCGGTCGGCCTGTCCAGTACGTCCTCCGTCGCCCACCAGCTGATGGCGTTGGAGCGCAAGGGCTTCCTGCGCCGCGACCCGCACCGCCCGCGCGCCTACGAGGTACGGGGCTCCGACCAGGCGGCCCCGATCCAGCCGACGGACACCGCGGGCAAGCCGGCCGCGTCGTACGTCCCGCTGGTGGGCCGGATCGCCGCCGGTGGCCCGATCCTCGCCGAGGAGTCCGTCGAGGACGTCTTCCCCCTGCCGCGGCAGCTCGTCGGTGACGGTGAGCTGTTCGTGCTCAAGGTCGTCGGTGACTCGATGATCGAGGCGGCGATCTGCGACGGCGACTGGGTCACCGTGCGCCGCCAGCCGGTCGCGGAGAACGGCGACATCGTGGCCGCCATGCTGGACGGCGAGGCCACGGTCAAGCGCTTCAAGCGCGAGGACGGCCACGTCTGGCTGCTGCCGCACAACTCCGCATACGAGCCGATCCCCGGTGACGACGCAACGATCCTCGGCAAGGTGGTGGCCGTTCTGCGCCGCGTCTGAGCGCCGCTGCGGCGACCACGCCGGTACGGCCGCGTCGACGCCGCACGCAGCCAGGCGGGCATGCCGACCCGCCGCTCCCTGACTGGGCCCCGGGACCTCTGCGCCGGTTCCGGGGCCCTTGTGCTGCCCTGGCACGACCACTTGCCGGGTCGCGCTCCCGTGCGCGGCCGGCGCATCCTTCGGTCGCCCCGGAATAGCCGGGAGACAGGAAGCCGCCTTGCACCGTTCGCCGGTCCAAACCGGTCGGGTCCGGTCCGGTCGGGTGGCTCGCGTCCGCAGCCGGGCCAGCCCGTACGCATCACTGTGGCGAGCCGTGTGCTCACACCGCCGCGGCCCGCATGGTCACACCGCCTCGGGCTGCTTGCTCTCCGCCTCGGCCTGCGCGTCCACCGCCTCGGCTTGCGCGCTCACCGTCTCGGCCTGCTTCGCTGCCGCGTCGATGGCCGCCAGCGACTTTCGCACCTGGTTGCGGTCCGTCGTGTACCAGAAGTCAGGCATGGACGCCTTCAGATAGCTGCCGTAGCGGGCCGTGGCCAGACGCTGGTCCAGTACGGCGACCACCCCGCGATCGCCCGAGGCGCGCACAAGGCGGCCGGCGCCCTGGGCCATCAGCAGTGCCGCATGCGTGGCGGCGACCGCCATGAAGCCGTTGCCTCCGGCGTCCTCCACGGCCTTCTGGCGGGCGCTCATCAGCGGGTCGTCCGGCCGCGGGAACGGGATCTTGTCCATGACGACCAGCTGGCAGCTCGGGCCCGGCACGTCGACGCCCTGCCACAGCGAGAGCGTGCCGAACAGACAGGTCTTCGGGTCGGCGGCGAAGTTCTTGATCAGCTCGCCCAGGGTTTCCTCGCCCTGCAGCAGGATCGGGAACTCGGGGATCCGGCTGCGCAGCTCCTCGGCCGCCAGCTGAGCGGCCCGCATCGAGGAGAACAGGCCGAGGGTGCGGCCACCGGCGGCCTGGATCAGCTCGGTCAGCTCGTCCAGCATGTCGGCGCGGTCGCCGTCGCGTGCGGGACGGGCCAGATGCTTGGCGACGTACAAAATGCCCTGCTTGCGGTAGTCGAAGGGCGAGCCGACGTCGACACCCTTCCACTGCGGGACCTCGTCCCCCTCCGTGCCCTCCGGAGCGAGCCCCAGGGAAGCGCCCACGCCGTTGAAATCACCGCCCAGCTTCAGGGTCGCGGAGGTCAGGATCACCGACCGGTCGGCGAACAGCTTCTCCCTGAGCAGGCCGGACACCGACATCGGAGCCACACGCAGCGAGGCGCCGAAGCGGTCGTGCCGTTCGTACCAGACGACGTCCCATTCGGAACCGTTGACGATGCGCTCCGCCACGTCGTGCACGTTCTCCACCGACGCGAGTGCCTGCTTGCGGACCGCGTCCTCGTCCTGGACGGACTTGTCGCGCGTGGCGCCGATCGCGGAGATCACCGTGCGCGCCGCGTCGCGCAGCGCCATCAGGGCGTATCCGAGATCCTCCGGGATCTCCTCCAGACGACCCGGCAGCGCCAGCTCCATCAGCCGCTCGAAGCCCTCCGCGGCGGTCTGCAGCTGATCGGCGGCCTTCTCGTTCACGAGTTTCGCCGCGCGGCGCACCGCGCGGTTGACCTGGCCGGGGGTGAGCTCGCCGGTGGCGACGCCGGTGACCCGGGAGACCAGTTCGTGCGCCTCGTCGACGATCAGCACCTCGTGCTGCGGCAGCACGGGAGCGCCCTCGATGGCGTCGATCGCGAGCAGCGCGTGGTTGGTGACGACGACCTCGGCGAGCTTGGCGCGCTCACGGGCCATCTCGGCGAAGCACTCGGCACCGTAGGCGCACTTGGTGGCGCCCAGGCACTCCCGCGAGGAGACCGACACCTGAGCCCATGCCCGGTCGGAGACACCCGGGGTGAGGTCGTCCCGGTCGCCGCTCTCCGTGTCGTCCGCCCAGTCCCGCAGGCGCAGCAGGTCCTGGCCCAGCTTGCTGGTCGGTGCGGCGGCCTCGAACTGGTCGAACAGGCCCTCCTCCTCGTCCTGCGGAACACCCTCGTGCAGGCGGTGCAGGCACAGATAGTTCGACCGGCCCTTGAGCATGGCGAACTCAGGGCGGCGGCGCAGCAGTGGATGCAGCGAGTCCACGGTGCGGGGCAGGTCGCGCTCCACGAGCTGACGCTGCAGGGCGAGGGTGGCCGTCGCGACGACGACCCGCTCGCCGTGCGCGAGCGCGGGCACGAGATAGCCCAGCGACTTTCCCGTACCGGTGCCGGCCTGGACCAGCAGATGCGAGCTGTCGTCGATCGCCTCGGCGACGGCTTGGGCCATGGCCACCTGGCCGGGACGCTCTGTGCCGCCGACGGCGGCGACCGCAGCGTGCAGGAGTTCGGGAAGTGAGGGCTTCGTCATAGCGCGACCACCCTACGGCTCGGCACTGACAAACGACGGATCGCGGTGGAGACGTGGGACGTGATCAAGGGCGTGGGCGTTTCCGAACGGAAGAGGAAGGACCGGGCGGGAACCAACGGTCCGGCAGGGGCGTTCTCGGAGTGATGCTGCTGCTACACAGCGTCACAGCAGACTCCGCAGGGACCGGTCCCGAAGCATGAGCGCGGCCCGCTTCCCGGGCAGGTCCACCTCTGCGGAGAACCGGAAACCAGCGTTCAGGAACGCGGCAAGGGAGGGGACATTGCGTACATCGGGTTCCGCGACGACACGGGGGCAGGCCGGACGCCGGTCGAGGACCAGGTTGGCCACGGCTCTCAGCAGAACGCTGCCGACTCCTCGCCCTCGATCGGCGATATCGCCAAGGAGAAGGTGGATACCGGTGTCGTGAGGGCGGGCGGGATAGTACCGGGCCAGTGGATCGAGGTCGGCCCGGTAGAGCTCCCAATAGCTCATCGGCGTGCCGTCCAGGACGCCCAGGCAGGGCACGCTGCGCCCGTCACCGGTGAGCTGTGCGGCGAGGTGGGCCTCCGTCACGTCGGCCGGACCGGCCAGTTCCCAGAACGCCGCGACTGCGGGGTCGTTCATCCACCGGCTGATGAGCGGCAGGTCCCGTTCGGGGCGGACCGGGCGCAGCTGGAACTCCCCCGCGGCCGTGGTGGTCGGTCCCCACTCCGCGACCTGGTCGAGCAGGTCACCGCCGAGAAGCGGAAGGACGGTGCCCCACACCGGCGAGGAGTCCTGCACAGCCTCGACGTCCTGCGCCGCTTCGGCGTTCTGCACAGCCCCGATGTCCTGCCCGGCCCCGGGCTCCCCGGTGATGCGCAGGGCGAGGAAATCTGCGGGGAGGTGGAGATCGAGGGTGTCCTCGGAATCGGCGGTACCGGTCACAAGGGAGTCGGTGGGAGGCACGGCGGCTCTCCTCTCAGAGGATCAGGGGGCAGAAGACGGAAGGCGGTACGGGGCGGTACGGAACTTCAGAGGCGAAGAGGCTGGGCGATGCAGAGGCGACGAGGGTCGGTGCTTCAACAGCGAAGGGGGTTGGCGATGGTGACGTAGACGGACTGGGTGTCCACCGGACCGACGAGTTCGTCCAGTCCGTGCAGCCGGGTGAGCAGATTGGCCTTGCAGCGCAGGGTGGGCGAGTCCAGCAGCCGGCCGGGCAGCGTGCTGCGCAGCCGTGCGGGACCGGACGCCGCGGCGTCGAGGAAGCGGCGGAAGGCGGCGAGCAGCAGCCGTTCGTCGACGAGGCGCTGCGAGCCGAACGCGCCGATCAGGCCGAACACGTTGTTGATCGCGAGGTAGTAGGTGAAGCGCTCGTCGGTGACCTCGTCGGCGACGAAGGTGTCGCTGTGCGCGCCGATGCCGGGAAGCCGGGTGTCGAGTTCGGCGCGGCGGGACTCGCGGAAGTAGTAGCCCTGGTTGTCCCGGTAGCGGCCGCCGACGGGCCAGCCGTCGCAGTCCAGCAGGAGCAGCGTGTTCTGCTGGTGGGCCTCCAGCGCGATGCCGGCCTCGCCGTCGAGCCACAGGACAGGGCGGACGACGTGTTCGAGGTAGCGCAGGAACCACTCGGCGGCGACGACTCCCCGCGGGCGTCCGGTTCGGTGTGCCAGGCGCGTGACCATGTCGGCCAGGCGGGAGCCCGGTGCTGAGGCGGTGGACGGCCGGAGGGCGACGAGCCCCGCGATGCACGAGACGTCGTCGGCGGGGGTGAACGGGTTGTGCCGGATCACCACGCCGAGTCCCGTCACCGGGTGGCCGTCCCGGTCGTCGACGGCGAGCCAGGCGGGATCGCGGACGATGTCGAAGGCGGGGTGTGCGGCCTGCCACTGCCGGACCAGTCCCGAGCGCAGCAGCCGGTGGACCTCGACGCCACGGTGGAGTTCCTTGCGGAGGTTCTCGCGGCGGGAGTTGGTGATGCGCAGGCCCAGGGACAGCTTGAGCATGGCCGGGGCGCCGGATCGGTACAGGGTGCGGACGGAGGAGGTGGGGTGCCACGCGGGACCGTGGGGGCCGAGGTCGCGCAGCAGGCCGGAGTCGAACAGGGCGGCCGCTTCGGGTCGGTGGCGGACTTCGCGGAGTTGCCAGGGGTGCACGGGCAGGGCCGCGTAGCCGTCGGGCAACGGCAGCGCGGGGCCGGCGAGTCGGGCGGTGAGCCGGGCGGCGGGGACGATCCGGCCGCGCTCGGTCCAGGCGGAGTCGGTGGCGAGCACGGAAGGGGCGACGGCGATCCAGTGGAGTGGGAAGGAGCCGTACAACTCAGGTGAGTAGAGCCGGTTTTCGGCCTCTGACAGGCCTTCGCGGCTCTTCGGGGTCGGATGCAGCGGATGGCCCAGCGTCAGGGCCTGCTCCGCCGAGAGGAAGAGATCCGGCCCGTCGGTGGAGCGGGCGCGGTGTTCGCTGACGAAGGAGGTGGTGCGGCGGACGGAATCCGCGACCCGGGCGACCAGGTCGGTGGCGCCGGCGTCGGCAGTGCCGCCGACGGTGGTGCCGCCGACGATGCTGGTGCCGCCGCCGGTGGCAGTGCTCTCCCGGGTGAGCAGGGCGGCGACGGTGACGGCGTCGGCAGGCGGGGACGCTTCGGGGGCGCCGGCCAGGCGGGGCGCGCCGAAGCGGTGCCAGCCGGTCGGGGACCAGTGGCGGACCGGGACGAGCAGGGCCGTTCCGGTGGCCGGCAGCGGGATGCGCAGGGTCTCTCCGATGGGGGCGGGGACACCGGCCTCGCGGACCCAGCAGCGCAGGAGGTTCTCCACGGCCGCGGCCTGAGCCGCCGTGTGCGGATCGAGGTGGGCTACCGGGTCCGCGCCGGACGGCGCCGGCCGGGGCACGCCGGTCACCGCTTGCGCGCTGCCGGAGGCCGCTGTCGACCCGGGGGTGCCGTGCTGGTGTGCGTACGGCCGCCGCTCGCGCCCCGGCCCTCCTTGCTGGGGAACGGTCGCGGCGGCGGGGGCCGCCGGGGTGTGCGGGTCGGGGCTGCCGGCGGAGTCGGCGGTGGGGACGGTGGAGGCGGAGGCGGAGATGGGATTCAAGGAGGTTCCTCGTGACGTCGTGCGCTGAGGGGGTGCGCGGTGCGGACGGACGGTCAGCCCGGCTGTGGGCTGTGTGCGCCGCGCTGCTCGCGGTACTGGTCGCGCTCCTGGGCGGTCGGGGCCGTACGGGCGGCTGCCGCTACCGCGTCGGCGAGCCGGTCGAGGATCGCGGTGGCCTGTTCGTCGGTGATCGTCAGGGGTGGAAGCAGCCGGACGACGCTCGCGTGCCGACCGCCGAGTTCGACGATCAGTCCGCGGTGCAGGCACTCCCGCTGGACGGCTGCGGCAAGCCGCGGGGACGCCGGGCGAGGGCGTCGGGCGGATGCCGGGCGGACGTCCCGGATGTCTTCCGCCGCGAGCCCGCCGACGCCCGGTGTGTCCCCGAAGACGTCCGCTTCCACGAGGTCGCTCGCCACGACGCCGCCCGCCGCGAAGTCCGCCGCCTCTGCCTCCGCCTCGACCATCTCCATCCCGATCATCAGCCCCCGTCCCCGCACGTCTCCCACACAGGAGAACTCCTCGCCGAGTCGCCGAAGTCGGCTCAGCATGCGGGAGCCCAGGGTGGCCGCGCGTTCGGCGAGGCCGTGGCGGCGGACGTAGGCGAGGGTCGCCGTGCCCGCGGCCATGGCGAGCTGGTTGCCGCGGAAGGTGCCCGCGTGGGCGCCGGGTTGCCAGAGGTCGAGGTCGTCGCGGTACACGACGACGGCCAGCGGGAGGCTGCCGCCGATGGCCTTGGACAGCACCATGACGTCGGGGGTGATGCCGCTGTGCTCCACGGCCCAGAAGGCGCCGGTGCGGCCGACCCCGGTCTGGACCTCGTCGGCGATGAGGGGGATGGACCGGGCGGCGGTGATCTCGCGGACGCGCCGCATCCAGGTGTCGGGCGCGGGGATGACACCGCCCTCGCCCTGGACGGGTTCGAGGATCAGCCCGGCGGGGTGCGGGACGCCGGACTTGGGATCGTCGAGCACGGACTCGGCCCAGCGGGCGGCGAGTTGGGCGCCCGCCTCCCCGCCGACGCCGAAGGGACAGCGATAGCTGTGCGGATACGGCAGGCGGGTCACGCGGCTGCCGTGTCCGGGCAGGTCGGCGGCGTGGCCGGAGACTTCCTGGGCGCCTGTGGTCATGCCGTGATAGGCGCCGGTGAAGGCGAGGATTCCGGTGCGGCCGGTCGCGGTGCGGACGAGTTTGAGCGCGGCTTCCACGGCGTCGGTCCCGGCCGGCCCGCAGAACTGGACGCGCGCACGGCCCGCCAGTCCGGGCGGCAGGGTGCTGAGCAGCTCGGTGACGAAGGCGTCCTTGACGGGTGTGGCGAGGTCGAGTGAGTGCAGGGGAGCGCCGGAGTCGAGGACGTCCCGGATCGCCTCCAGGACGACGGGGTGATTGTGGCCGAGGGCGAGGGTCCCGGCCCCGGACAGACAGTCGAGGTAACGGCGTCCGTCGGCCCCCTCGATGGTGAGGCCACGGGCCCGTACCGGCACGATCGGCAGGGCACGCGCGTAGGTGCGTGCCGCCGACTCGCGCGCCGCCTGCCGTCGCAGGATCCCCTCGGTAACGCCCACGGCTTGCTCTCCTCCCGCCATCCGGAGGCGAGTTGCCGCTCACAGGCTGTGTCCCGCCCCCTCACCCGGTATGCCGGAGCCGGACGGCGGCACACCGCGGCCCCGGACCCCACCGCTACCAACAGCACACCGCCGCACTGGTTACGGGTGGTGCGCCACCCCGCCGGTGACGCCGCACACCGCGGAGGGCACACCACCCCGCGCAGGACCTCGCTTCCCTGGTCGGACGCCCCGCCGCCGCTGACCGTCTGTAGCCGAACCGTTGCCGTTCCACCGGAAGTCCCCCACAGCGAGCGCATAGTGTGTGATCCCGTTCCGGACGCCGTGCGCACGCCCCGAGCAGCACAGAGGGGCAGTGGCACGGCGGCAGTACGTCCACCCCAGGGGGAGTCAGCAGCATGCGATCCATACGGCCGTCGTTCACCGCTCGCCGGGAGGGAGGCGCACACCGCGGAGCCTCCCGCGGGCTGGCCGCGCTCACCCTCGTCTCGGCGCTGGCCCTCACCGCCACCGCCTGTGAGGGCGGCGACGACAACGCCGACGGCCGGCCCACCGCGAACGCGACCGCCTCCGCGGCGGGCGACACGCAGATCAAGATCCCGGACGATCTGAAGAACCGGCTCAAGGAGCACGGGATCGATCTCGGCAAGTGGAAGAACGGCGCCTGGAAGAACTGGGACAGGGACCAGTGGCTGCGTGAGGCGCAGGACTTCATCAACCCGATCATCAAGGGCCTGTGGGACCCGGACCGGATGCGGGGCGCCGAGGACCCCGACCGAGGTGTCGATGACAACGACCTCTCCGGTGACCAGGGCGTCACCGACCCGACTCCGGCGCCGGTGCAGGCGAAGGCCGTCGCGCCGGAGTACCACGCCAACGCGCCCGAGGCCGGCAAGGTGTTCTTCGACTCGCCCGAGGGCACGATGGTCTGCTCGGCGACGGTGGTGAAGGACCCGGCCCACCCGGGCAAGTCCAACCTGGTGTGGACGGCCGGGCACTGCGTCCACGCGGGCAAGAAGGGCGGCTGGTACCGCAACATCGCGTTCGTGCCGTCGTACAACGACTCCGGGAAGTCCGTCGCCGAGTTGCAGAACGCCACCCGGGAGCAGGTCGCTCCGTACGGCGTGTGGTGGGGTGACTGGGCGCAGACCTCGGACCAGTGGATCGAGCAGGGTGGCGAGACCGGCGGTGACGGGGCGTCGTACGACTACGCGGTGATCCATGTGACGCCGGAGCAGGGCAGCGGCGGCAAGTCGCTGGAGGAGACGGTCGGTTCGGCGCTGCCGGTCGACTTCGACGCCCCGGCCGTGCCGAAGATCGGGAGCCTGACGGCGACCGGCTACCCGGCGGCCAAGCCGTACGACGGGCAGAAGCTGTACCGCTGCCAGGACAAGCCCGGGCGGCTGTCGCTGAACGCCACCGACCCGACGATGTTCCGCATCGGCTGCACGATGACGGGCGGTTCCTCCGGTGGTGGCTGGGTCGCACAGGGCTCGGACGGCAAGCCCGCGCTGGTGTCCAACACCTCGATCGGCCCGGTGACGGCCGGCTGGCTGGCCGGTCCGCGGCTGGGCAAGGTGGCCAAGGGCGTGTACGACGCGGTGAGCAAGAAGTACGCCGGGCAGTAGCCGCCCGCCTGGGTGAGCGGCGGTGGCGTCCCACGGGAACCTTCACGATCTCGCCGCCGTTCGCCCTCATCCGTCCGTGCATGATGACAGCGCTCCACTCACATCGCCTCAACGACAGCACAACAACGGGGGTACACGCACCATGCGTTCCACGTCAGCACGCACCACGACGCCACGCGTCCGGCGCCGCCGTACGGCGCTCGCCGCCGCCGGGGTCGTCGCGGCCCTGGCACTCACCGCCACCGCCTGCAACGGTTCCGACGACGACAAGGCGAGCGGCACGCCCGGCGCCGACGCCTCCCAGTCCGCGGACCCGGGCCAGGTGAAGATCCCGGCCGGTCTGGCCGACAAGCTCAAGAAGCACGGCATAGACGTCGACCAGTGGAAGAACGGCGGCTGGAAGAACTGGGACAAGGACAAGTGGCTCAGTGACGCCAAGGACTTCGTCAACCCGGTGATCCAGGGCCTGTGGAAGCCGGAGCGGATGAAGTCCGCGAAGGAGGCCGACAAAACGGTCACCGCCAAGGACGCGCCGGCCGATCAGGGCGTCAGCGACCCGGAGCCGACCCCGGTGCAGGCCCAGCCGGAGAAGATGCCGTACCACGAGAACGCGGCGCCGGTCGGCAAGGTCTTCTTCGACTCGCCCGAGGGTTCGATGGTCTGCTCGGGCACGGTCGTCAAGGACGTGAACCACCCGGGCAAGTCCAACCTGGTGTGGACCGCGGGCCACTGTGTGCACGCCGGAGGCAACGGCGGCTGGTACCGCAACATCGCCTTCGTGCCCGCGTACAACGATCTCGGCAAGTCCGAGGCGCAGCTGGCGAACGCCCCCGCGCAGGAGGTCGCTCCGTACGGCGCCTGGTGGGCGGACTGGGCCTCCACCTCCAACCAGTGGATCCAGGGCGGCTCGGAGACGGGCGGCGCGGGTGCCGCTTACGACTACGCGGTGCTGCACGTGAAGCCGGAGCAGGGCGCTAAGTCCCTGGAAGAGACGGTCGGAGCCGCGCTGGACGTGGACTTCTCCGCGCCGTCCGCGCGGCAGGCGGGCACGATGGGCGCCTGGGGTTACCCGGCGGCGCCGCCGTACAACGGGCTGAAGATGTTCAAGTGCCTCGACCGGCCCGGGCGTTTCTCGCTGTCCCCGTCGCTGCCGAACATGTACCGCATCGGCTGCACCATGACCGGCGGCAGCTCCGGCGGTGGCTGGTTCCGGGTGGTCGACGGCCGGACCAAGCTGGTGTCGAACACCTCCATCGGCCCGACCGACAACACCTGGCTGGCCGGCCCGCAGCTGGGCCCCGAGGCGGAGGCGCTGTATCAGAACATGAGCAAGACGTACGGCGGTCAGTGAGACGCCGGAACACGCCGAAGGCCCGCCCCCTCGCAGGGGGCGGGCCTTCGGGCGTCACACGCCCGTGTCACTCGTGACCCGGCAGTCTGCTCAGGCCGCCGGCGCAGGAACGTACGGCGCGAGCTCGGCGGCCAGCTCCTCGTGCACCCGCACCTTGAGCAGGGTGCCCTCCGCGGTGTGCTCCTCGGAGATCACCTCGCCCTCGTCGTGGGCGCGGGCGACCAGCTTGCCGTGCGTGTAGGGCACGAGCACCTCGATCTCGACGGCCGGACGGGGCAGTTCCGCGTCGATCAGGGCGAGCAGCTGGGCCATGTTCTGACCCGTGCGAGCGGAGACGGCGATGGAGCGCTTCTCCACCCGCATCAGGCGCTGAAGCACGAGCGGGTCCGCCGCGTCCGCCTTGTTGACCACGACGATCTCGGGTACGTCGGTGGCACCGACGTCCCGGATCACCTCGCGGACCGCGGCCAGCTGCTCCTCCGGGTTCGGGTGCGAGCCGTCCACCACGTGCAGGATCAGGTCGGACTCGCCGACCTCCTCCATGGTGGAGCGGAACGCCTCGACCAGGTGGTGGGGCAGGTGACGCACGAAGCCCACGGTGTCGGCCAGCGTGTAGAGCCGGCCGCTCGGGGTCTGCGCCCGGCGCACGGTCGGGTCCAGGGTCGCGAACAGGGCGTTCTCGACCAGGACGCCCGCGCCGGTGAGGCGGTTGAGCAGCGAGGACTTGCCGGCATTGGTATAGCCCGCGATGGCGACGGACGGCACCTTGTGGCGCTTGCGCTCCTGGCGCTTGATCTCGCGGCCGGTCTTCATCTCCGCGATCTCCCGGCGCATCTTCGCCATCTTCTCGCGGATCCGCCGCCGGTCCGTCTCGATCTTGGTCTCACCGGGGCCACGGGTGGCGAGGCCGCCGCCCTTGCCGCCGCCCATCTGCCGGGACAGCGACTGACCCCAGCCACGCAGCCGCGGCAGCATGTACTGCATCTGCGCGAGCGCGACCTGCGCCTTGCCCTCGCGGGACTTGGCGTGCTGGGCGAAGATGTCGAGGATCAGGGCCGTACGGTCGATGACCTTGACCTTGACGACGTCCTCGAGGTGGATCAGCTGACCGGGGCTGAGCTCACCGTCGCAGATGACGGTGTCCGCGCCCGTCTCCAGGACGATGTCGCGCAGCTCCTCGGCCTTGCCGGAACCGATGTAGGTGGCCGCGTCGGGCTTGTCGCGGCGCTGGATGACGCCGTCGAGCACGAGCGCGCCCGCGGTCTCCGCGAGGGCGGCGAGCTCGGCCAGCGAGTTCTCGGCGTCGTCGACGGTCCCCGAGGTCCAGACACCGACGAGCACGACCCGCTCCAGGCGGAGCTGGCGGTACTCGACCTCGGTGACGTCCTCGAGCTCGGTGGAGAGGCCGGCCACACGGCGCAGAGCCGCGCGCTCGGAGCGGTCGAGCTGGTCGCCGTCCCGGTCTCCGTCGATCTCGTGGCTCCAGGCGACGTCCTCTTCCATCAGGGCATCGGCCCGAAGTCCTTCGGGGTAGGTGTGCGCGAGGCGCTTGGTGGCCTGGGAAGAGGAAGAAGAGGAGGTCATTGGGTCCTTACGTCGATGGGGATTCCGTCATTGTTCACAACGCGCGAGTACCCCGGGAGATTCCCGCGTCCCGCGTCGCGGCGACCCGAAGATGGTCGCACGGAACGGCCCGTCTCGTCACGGGCTTATTTGTCCGCTGTCTTGCGGTCCGCCGTCTTCTGCGAAGCCGCCGCTTTCTGCGGCGCCGCCGACTTCCAGTCGGGGTGCCCCGGCATCGGCGGGGTCTTCGTGCCGTACAGCCAGGCGTCGAAGAATCCGCGCAGGTCGCGGCCGGCGATGCCGGAGGCCAGGTGGACGAAGTCGGCCGTGGTCGCGGTGCGGTCGCGGTGGTTTTGGACCCAGGCCCGCTCCAGGCGCTCGAAGGCGGGCCGGCCGATCTCCTGGCGCAGGGCGTACAGGGCCAGCGCGGCCCCGTCGTAGATGTTCGCCCGGAAGATGCCGATCTTCTGGCCGGGCTGCGGCGGCTTGGGGGCGGCGGGCGGCCCGCCGGCCGCCCGCCAGCCGTCGGAGGCGGCGTAGGCGGCCTTCATGCGCGCCTCCATCGGCTTGTGCGCCTTCTCCTCGGCGTACAGGGCCTCGTACCAGGTGGCGTGTCCCTCGTTGAGCCACACGTCGGACCAGGTACGCGGGCTGACGCTGTCGCCGAACCACTGGTGGGACAGCTCGTGCACCATGATCGACTCGACGTACCAGGCCGGGTAGGCGGGGTCGGTGAACAGATCCCGCTCGAAGAGGGAGAGCGTCTGCGTCTCCAGCTCGAACCCGGTCGCGGCCCGGGCCGTCAGCAGCCCGTACGTCTCGAACGGGTAGCGCCCGACCTTGCTCTCCATCCAGGCGATCTGGTCCGGGGTCTTCTTCAGCCACGGCTCCAGGATCGCGCGGTCCTTGCTGGGCACGACGTCCCGCACGGGCAGGCCGTGCGGACCGTCGCGGTGCAGCACGCTGGAGCGGCCGATGGACACCTGCGCCAGCTCGGTGGCCATGGGGTGCTGAGTGCGGTACGTCCAGGTGGTGGACCCGCCCGCCCGGTCGACCGTGGTGGGCAGGCCGTTCGCGACGGCGGTGTAGCCGTTGGGCGCGGTCACCCGGAAGGTGAACATCGCCTTGTCGGACGGGTGATCGTTGCACGGGAAGACCAGGTGGGCCGCGTCGGCCTGGTTGGCCATGGCGAGGCCGTCCGTGGTGCGCACCCAGCCGCCGTCACGGCCCTGGACCGGCCTCGGGTCGCTGGTGTGCCGGACGGTGATCCGCGTCCAGCTGCCCGGCGCGAGCGGCCGCTGCGGGGTGACGACCAGGTCCTCACCGGCCTTCGCGAAGGAGGCGGGACGGCCGTCGACCTCGACGGAGGACACCGTGCCGTGCGCGAAGTCCAGGTTCAGCCGGTCCAGGGCAGCCGTGGTCCAGGCGTCGATGGTGGTGACCGCCTGGAGGGGCTTGTCGTTGCGGCCGGAATAGGTCAGGGACAGGTCGTACGACGCGACGTCGTACCCCGGGTTGCCGAGGTTCGGGAAGAGGAGGTCGCCGACGCCGAGCGGGGCGGCCGGGGCGTTCGCGGCGACGAGGCAGACGGAGACGGAGGAGGCGAGCAGCGCCGTCTTCAGGCGCCGGGTGGTCTTCGTGCGGGGGGTGCGCGGCATGGAACACCGCTACCAGCGCACGCGCGCGTGGCAGTGACGGCGCGCGCCCGGCCCACCCGAAAGAGGGGTACGCCGGGTCGCCGGGCGGAGGTGCGGGATCGTGTCGGACGGGTCTCAGAGCAGCGGTGGGGCGTGGTGCTGGGCGCGGTCCACGTCGTAGACGCCGGGGACGTTGCGCATCGCCCGCATGAGGGCGGGCAGGTGAGCGGCGTCCGGGAGCTGGAGCGTGTAGGTGTGGCGGACGCGTTGCTGGGTCGGGGGCTCGACGGTCGCCGAGACGATCTCTGCGCCTTCGAGGGCGATGGCCTCGGTGAGGTCGGCGAGGAGGTGGGGGCGGCCGAACGATTCGGCGACCAGGGTCACCCGGCATGCCGTGGTCTCGCCCCAGCGAACGTCGACCTCCGCACGCCCCCCGCCGCGCATGCGCGCCACGGTGACGCACTCCGCGCGGTGCACCGTGACGGCTCCGCCGCGCACGGCGAAGCCGGTGATGTCGTCGGGCGGAACGGGGGTGCAACAGCGGGCGAGCCGTGCGGTGGCCCCGTCGCGGCCGAGGACCGTCACGTCGGCGCCACGGGGGCGCGCGGCGCGCGGATGTGACGCGCGGCGTGCGCCGGGGGTGGGCTCCGCCTCGGCTGGTCCGGCGTTCTCGGTGCTGTGCGTTTCCGCTGTACGGCGGGATGCTGCGGCGGCGGGTGGAGCGGAGGCGGCGTACGGCATGCCTGTACGAGCGGGGCCGCTGACGCGTCCGGCGTTCTCCGCCGCAGGCACACCGGCCGCGCTGCCGACGACGCGCGACGGAGACTGTGCGCCCGGGTCGCGGTCTCGCGCGCCTGTTGCGCCCCCGGCACGTCCCCCTGCGCCCCGCGTTCCCCCGGGCGCCTGGCGCACGCCGGGCGCACTGGTGCTCGCACCGGCGCTCTCAGCGCCCTGATCCGCGCCTTCGCGCTGCGGCTGCCCCGCCTCCTCCGCCTTCGCCGTCTTGTCCGGGCCCTGGGCTTCCGGCCCCGGGTGCGACGCCAGCCACCGCTGGATCGCGATCCGTGCCGCGGGCGTGTGCGCGTACTCCAGCCACTCCCGCGACGGTTCCGAGGCCGGGTCCTGCCCCATGAGCGGCTCCACTGTGTCGCCGTCGCGCAGAACCGTGCCCAGCGGCGCCAGCAGGCCGTTGAGGCGGGCCCCGATGCAGGCGTGGGCGTCCTCGCCGTACTGCGCGTAGGCGGCGTCCACGCAGGTCGCGCCCTCGGGCAGGCCGATCGGGCCGCCGTCGGGCCGGAAGACGGTGATCTCCCGGTCCTGGGCGAGGTCCTCGCGCAGGGTCGTCCAGAAGGTGTCGGGGTCGGGTGCGGCCCGCTGCCAGTCCAGGAGCCGGGAGAGCCAGCCGGGCCGGGTGGGATCGGCGCGCTCTCCGTCGGGCGGGGACTGCTCGTCCGACGGCGGCGCGTAGGGATTGCCGAGGGCGACCACGCCGGCCTCGGCGACCTTGTGCATCTGGTGGGTCCGGATGAGGACTTCGGCCACCTGGCCGTCCGCGCGGGCCACCGCTGTGTGCAGCGACTGGTACAGGTTGAACTTGGGTACGGCGATGAAGTCCTTGAACTCCGAGACGACCGGCGTCATACAGGTGTGCAGTTCGCCGAGCACGGCGTAGCAGTCGGCGTCCTCGTTGACCAGCACGAGCAGCCGGCCGAAGTCGGCGCCGCGCAGCTGACCGCGTTTGCGCGCGATGCGGTGCAGGGAGACGAAGTGGCGGGGCCGGATGAGGACTTCCGCCGGGATGTCGGCCTCGCGCAGTACCCTGCGCGCCTCGTCCGCGATCTCGGCGAGCGGGTCGTCGGCCCGCGCGGCGTTCTCGACGATCAACTCGCGGGTGTGCTCGTACTCCTCGGGGTGGAGGATCGCGAAGACCAGGTCCTCCAGCTCGCTCTTGAGGGCCTGGACGCCGAGGCGTTCGGCGAGCGGGATGAGCACGTCGCGGGTCACGCGTGCGATGCGGGCCTGTTTCTCGGGGCGCATCACGCCCAGGGTGCGCATGTTGTGCAGCCGGTCGGCGAGTTTGATCGACATCACGCGGACGTCGTTGCCGGTGGCGACGAGCATCTTGCGGAACGTCTCCGGTTCGGCGGCGGCGCCGTAGTCGACCTTCTCCAACTTGGTGACGCCGTCGACGAGATAACGCACCTCCTCGCCGAACTGCTCCCCGACCTGGTCGAGCGTCACGTCCGTGTCCTCGACGGTGTCGTGCAGCAGGGAGGCGGTCAACGTCGTGGTCTCCGCGCCGAGTTCGGCCAGGATCAGGGTGACCGCGAGGGGATGGGTGATGTACGGCTCGCCGCTCTTGCGCATCTGACCGCGGTGCGAGGACTCGGCCAGCACGTAGGCGCGCCGCAGGGGGTCGAGGTCGGCGTCGGGGTGGTGGGCGCGGTGGGCGTCGACGACGTGGCTGATGGCGTCGGGCAGCCGGTCGCGGGCGGCGGGGCCGAGCAGCGCGGCGCGGCCCAGGCGGCGCAGGTCGATGCGGGGGCGGGCCTTGCGGCGCGGGGAAGGCGGCGCGCCCTGCTCCAGCGCCGCGGTGGAAGCGGGCGCGACCTGGCCTGTCACCGGGCCTTCGGTCACAGGATTCGTGGCCTCCGCACTCATGGGCACCTCCGGCTGCGTGGACCGGCGGACGGGGTGCCCCAGGGCGGACACGGCTCAGGGGAGGGCGACTCCCCCGTCCGAGCCGGTGCTTGATGCTACCGAGCCCACCACGCGCGTTTGACCGTCTCTCGGCGAGCGTGAAACGGATCACCCATTCGAGCGACGGTCAACGGGTTTGCGGCGTGGCGTCAACCGCCGTCCGGGCGGTACGAGGTCGGCGGCTTGGCCGGACGTCAGCCGAGCGCGCCGCGCAGCCACTCCGCGTCGATCCGGCCCTCCGCGACGATCACCGCGGGGCCGGTCATCTCGATCTCGCCGTCGGGACGCTCGGTGATCACCAGACGTCCGCCGGGGACGTCCACGGTGTACGTCGCCGGGGTGCCGGTGGTGGCCGGGTCGGCGCCGTCGCGGCGGGCGGTGGCGACGGCGACGGCGCACGCGCCCGTGCCGCACGAGCGGGTCTCGCCGGAGCCGCGCTCGTGCACGCGCATGGCGACGTGCCGCTCGCCGCGGTCGACGACGAACTCGACGTTGACGCCGTCCGGGTAGGCGGAGGCCGGGCTGCACGGCGGCGGGGTGAGCAGGTCCCCCGCGTGCGCGAGGTCGTCGACGAAGGCGACGGCGTGCGGGTTGCCCATGTTGACGTTCCGCGCGGGCCAGCTGCGCTCGCCGACGCTCACCGTGACGTCGTCCTCGGGCAGGAGCGCCTTGCCCATGCCGACGGTCACGTCGCCGTCCTTGGCGATGTGCACGCTCTTCACGCCCCCGCGCGTGGCGACGGCCAGGTCGCCCTCGCCGACGTGGCCGGCGTACTGGAGGTAGCGCGCGAACACGCGCACGCCGTTACCGCACATCTCGGCGATCGAGCCGTCGCCGTTGCGGTAGTCCATGAACCACTCGGCCTCGGCGGCCATGGCCTTCGCCTCGGGATGTGCCGCGGACCGCACGACGTGCAGCACCCCGTCGCCGCCGATGCCCGCACGGCGGTCGCACAGGGCGGCGACGGCGGCCGGGGACAGGTCGAGGGCGTTCTCCGGGTCCGGGACGATCACGAAGTCGTTCTCGGTGCCGTGCCCCTTGAGGAAGGCGATCCGCGTGCTCATGCCTCGATCGTACGGGAGGGCTCCGCCGGGACGCCGACGGGAGGCGGGCCAGGTGAGCGGCGGTGCGGGCGATCCCGCACGGCACCGCCGCGCTCAGCGCAGCCGTGCCACCCGCCACACGGCGAGCGTCACGACGACGGCCACCAGCAGGACGTACCCGAGTACGACCCGCCAGTCCAGGCGGCGGCCCGAGCCACGGGGTGGCAGGCCCGGCCAGGTGTAGCCCACGCGCCGGGCGGCCATCATGCCCCAGCCGGCCGCGCAGGAGCAGATCAGCAGCCCCAGCATGGCGATGACGGCACCGCTATCGCCGAAGTCGAAGGCGAGCGGGAAGGCGAACATCAGGGAGCCGCTCGCGGCGAGCGCGACGATCGGCGCGAGCTGCCACAGCCGCAGCCGGCGCTGCGGGCGCAGCTCGACCTCGACCTCGGGCCCGCCCGCGAACATCTCTTCCGGTTCCGGACCGTCCGCGGTCACGCCACCCTGGGTGTCGTCGGGGCCGTCGGGGCTCAGCGGGTACCCGTCCGGGACCGGACGGTCGCCGCCGAGGCCCGAACCGCTTGTGCCCTGCGGCTCCTCACCCCTGTCGGTGGTGACGGGCTCGGTGTCTTGTGCGGTGTCGCGAGGGCCGGCCTCCATCGCCACGCGCCCTCCCAACTCGGACTCCACTTGGTCGATCGAAGCTCGATGATGGCACGGCACCGGAGGCCGGGATGACGGCCTGGGCGTCCCGATGCCATGACGTGATCAGGCTGTAACCGGTCGTTCGATCAACGCCAGGGCGAGCTGCGGAAGTTCCCTGAGGTCCGCCGCGGCCCCACTGAGCCAGTGCACCCGCGGGTCGCGCCGGAACCACGAATCCTGGCGGCGCGCGAAGCGCTTGGTGGCACGGACGGTCTCGGCGCGCGCCTCCTCGAGGGTGCACTCCCCGGCGAGCGCCGTGAGTACCTGCTGATAGCCGAGGGCGCGCGATGCGGTTCGCCCCTCACGCAACCCCTGCGCCTCCAGCGCACGCACCTCGTCCACGAGCCCGGCCTCCCACATGCGGTCGACCCGGCGGGCGATGCGCTCGTCGAGTTCGGGGCGTGTCACGTCGACGCCGATCTGCACGGTGTCGTAGACCGAGTCGTGGCCGGGGAGGTTCGCCGTGAAGGGCTTGCCGGTGATCTCGATCACCTCGAGCGCACGGACGATCCGGCGCCCGTTGCCGGGCAGGATCGCCCGCGCGGCCTCGGGGTCGGCGGCGGCCAGCCGGGCGTGCAGGGCGCCGGAGCCGCGCAGCGCCAGCTCCTCCTCCAGGCGGGCCCTGACCTCGGGATCGGTGCCGGGGAACTCCAGGTTGTCGACGGCACCGCGGACGTAGAGGCCCGAGCCGCCGACCAGGATCGGCCAGCGGCCGGCGGCGAGCAGGTCATCGATCCGCTTGCGGGCGAGCCGCTGGTACTCGGCGACGGAGGCGGTGACGGTCACCTCCCAGATGTCGAGGAGGTGGTGCGGCACTCCGGCCCGCTCCTCCTGCGTCAGCTTGGCGGTGCCGATGTCCATCCCTCGGTACAACTGCATGGAGTCGGCGTTGACGACCTCGCCGCCGAGTTGCCGGGCGAGAAAGACGCCGAGGTCGGACTTGCCGGCTGCGGTGGGGCCGACGACGGCGATGACGCGGGGGGCGGGAGGTGCGCTGCTCACCGCACCAGTTTCGCAAACCCCGGACCCTCTCCTCGAACGAGTTACGTGACGCGGTACGAGAGGGGTCGTTGCCACCTTGCGAGATCCCGTCACCAGCTCGTCGGGAGCGGTGACCCCGGTGGCGCAATCGGACGCACCGGGCTACGCGGAATTTCGCCCGGACGAGTACCGTATGGAGTTGATATGGGCGTTTTTGCGAAACTTTTTCGGAGGTCGGAGACCACGGCGGCGGCCGAGCAGGCCGTGAACGAGCCCTCCGCCAGCGACGTCGAGGCGACGGAGAGCGCGGAAACCGAGACCCCCGAGACCGCCGAGGCCACCGAAGCCGGTGAGGCGACCGAGGCTCCCGAACCCGGGGCGAGTGAGAAGGACGAGGAGAACGCGGAGGCCGCCGGCATCCCCCACCAGCAGTCCGCCGAAGCGGCCGCCGACAGCGAGGCCGGTGAGAGCGCCCACACGTAACTGTCCCGCCAGGGAAGGTGGACCATGGGTCTGATGGACAATCTGAAAGCCAAGCTCGGCCCGGCCAAGGACAAGGTGTCGGACCTCGCGCAGCAGCACGGGGGCAAGATCCAGCACGGCATCGACCGGGCCGCGAAGGTCGTCGACGAGAAGACCAAGGGCAAGTACAGCGACAGGATCCAGACGGGCACGGGCAAGGCGAAGGGCGCCATGGACCGGCTCGCGCACAAGGGCGGCGCCGCGGCCGACGGCGGCGCGGCCACCCCGCCGACCCCTCCCCCGGCCACCCCGCCCCAGGGCCCGCCGCCCACTTCCTGACCCCGGCCCGCCATGGCCGGGGGCGTCAGGGCCCCGGCCGCAGGCGCACCAACGGACGGCTGCGCACCCTCATGGTGCGCAGCTGTTCGGCATGTGCCCTCACGTCGCCTGTGTCCGGCGCTAGGACCAGGTGGCGACCAGGTAGCCCACGCCGTACGGCGCGTCCTCGTACAGCAGCGCCCCGGACAGGTCCGCCTCCCCTGCCGCGCCCGCCAGCACCTGCCACGGGGCCCGCCCGGATGCCTGCAGCTCGTCCGCGAGCCGCGCGTCCAGTGCCCGCAGCGCCGCCACGTCCGCCGCGCCCAGCGCCCGCGCCACCTCGGCGTCGAAGGGCGCCGCGCGTTCGTCGAGGTAGCCCGGCGCCTTGACGGTGCGGCAGGCGCTGGCGTCGCCCATCACCAGCAGCGCGATCCGTTCGGCGCGCCCGGCGAGGTCCGCGCCCAGCTCGGCGCACCGCTGCGGCGCCAGCGTCCGCGCCACGGCCAGTCCCTCGATCGGGGCGTCCGCCCATCCGGTCCGCCCCAGCAGCCAGCCGGCCACCGCGAGCGAGAGGGGCAGCACGGGCCCTGCGGCCGCGTCCTGGCCCTCGCCGAGGGTTACGTCGACGTCCACGCCGAGGCCTCGGAACGAGCCCCGCGCTCCCTGCGGGTACGACCCCGCCTCCTCGGCGGCGCCGACGACGACCAGCCGGTCGGGGCGGGCGGCCGCGAGGACACCCAGCGCGTCGGTGCAGGCGGCACGGGCGGCGTCCAGCTCGGGAGCGGCGCCCGCGGCGACCTCGGGCACGAGGAGCGGCGGGCAGGGGCAGACGGCAGCGGCGACAAGCATGATCAGCAGATTACGCGGTCCGTGCCGGAGGACGCCTCCAGCCGTCGACGGCGACCCGGGCCGGGGACGGTTCGTCGCGCGGCAGGCCACCGAGCCGGATCGGGCCGGTTCCGTCGCGGCCGCAGGTCAGTCGCAGCCGCAACCGCTGCCCGTGGCGACCGGCAGGGGCGCGGGCGCGCCGATCTTCGGCAACCCCAGCATCACGCCGACCGGCTTGGCCTGCTCGGCCTCCTGGCGCTTCTGCCAGGCGTCGCCCGCGCGGGTGCGGCGCACGTCCAGCACCGGGCCCTCGGCGAGGAGGTGATGCGGCGCGGCGTACGTCACCTCGACGGTGACGACGTCTCCGGGGCGCACCTCCTGCTCCGGCTTGCTGAAATGGACCAGGCGGTTGTCGGGGGCGCGGCCGGACAGGCGGCGGGTGGCGTCGTCCTTGCGGCCCTCGCCCTCGGCGACCATCAGCTCCAGCGTGCGGCCGACCTGCTTCTTGTTCTCCGCCCAGGAGATCTCCTCCTGGAGGGCGACCAGCCGCTCGTAGCGCGCCTGGACGACCTCCTTGGGGATCTGGTCCTCCATGGTCGCGGCCGGGGTGCCGGGCCGCTTGGAGTACTGGAAGGTGAAGGCCTGCGCGAAGCGGGCCTCGCGGACCACGTGCAGCGTCTGCTCGAAGTCCTCCTCGGTCTCGCCGGGGAAGCCCACGATGATGTCGGTGGTGATCGCGGCGTCCGGGATGGCGGCGCGGACCTTCTCGATGATCCCGAGGTAGCGCTCCTGGCGGTAGGAGCGGCGCATCGCCTTCAGGACGGTGTCCGAACCGGACTGCAGCGGCATGTGCAGCTGCGGCATCACGTTGGGCGTCTCGGCCATGGCGGCGATGACGTCGTCGGTGAAGTCACGCGGGTGCGGGGAGGTGAAGCGGACCCGCTCCAGGCCCTCGATCGTCCCGCAGGCGCGCAGCAGCTTGCTGAAGGCCTCGCGGTCGCCGATGTCGGAGCCGTAGGCATTGACGTTCTGGCCGAGCAGGGTGATCTCGGAGACGCCCTCGGCGACCAGGGCCTCGACCTCGGCGAGGATGTCACCGGGGCGGCGGTCCTTCTCCTTGCCGCGCAGCGCGGGGACGATGCAGAAGGTGCAGGTGTTGTTGCAGCCGACGGAGATCGACACCCAGGCCGCGTAGGCGCTCTCACGGCGGGTGGGCAGCGTGGAGGGGAACGCCTCCAGCGACTCGGCGATCTCGACCTGCGCCTCCTCCTGCACTCGGGCGCGCTCCAGCAGGACGGGCAGCTTGCCGATGTTGTGCGTGCCGAAGACGACGTCGACCCAGGGGGCCTTCTTCACGATGGTGTCGCGGTCCTTCTGCGCGAGGCAGCCGCCGACCGCGATCTGCATGCCCGGCCGCTGGGCCTTCCTCGGCGCGAGCCGGCCGAGGTTGCCGTAGAGCCGGTTGTCGGCGTTCTCCCGGACGGCGCACGTGTTGAAGACCACGACGTCGGCGTCACCGTCGGAGCCCTCGGGGGCGCGCACGTATCCCGCGTCTTCGAGCAGGCCGGCGAGCCGCTCGGAATCGTGGACGTTCATCTGGCACCCGTAGGTGCGTACTTCGTAGGTCTTGACGTCCACTGCGGGGCTCCGGTCGCTGCTGCTCATGCCATACAGGGTAGGCCGTTCCCGGACCACCCCGATCCGGCCTGTGGACAACGGGACGCGGGACCTGTGGACAAGGGGCCGCCGGGCCGGTGGGCGGGCAGCCGCCGGGCCGGTGGGCGGGCAGCCGCGAGCCCCGGGGGCGACGGGCCGCGGGGCCGGTGGGCGAGCGGGGCTCAGGGGTCGACGAGGCCCGCTCGGATCGCGTAGCGGGTCAGTTCCAGGCGGTCGCGCAGGCCGAGCTTCTGCAGGATGTTCGCGCGGTGCCGCTCGACCGTCTTGACGCTGATGAACAGCAGGTCACCGATCTCCTTGGAGGTGTGCCCCTCCGCGACCAGCTTGAGGATCTCCTCCTCGGGATCGGTCACCGTCAGGTCCGGTTCCGACTCGAGGATGAGGCGCACGCCCCGCCGTACGAGGGTGTGGTCGTCGGCGAGCAGCACGCGGACGGGGCGGACGGTCACCGGGGGCCTCCCGCGTCAGGGTGCGTCGTGCCCGGCAGTGCGCCGGCACGGTGCGGTACGCGCAGTCGTACGTCCGTCCCGCCGCCCGGCGCCGCTGCGACGCTCACCTCGGCGCCGACCAGCAAGGCCCGCTCGCGCATGCCGCTGATGCCGGCACCCTCGGTCGCCCCGGTCGTGCCCCGGCCGTTGTCCCGCACCAGCAGCTCGACGCCCGCGGCGTCGGCGCGCAGGCGCAGCTCGGCACGGTCGGCACCGGAGTGCCGGGCGGTGTTGGTGAGGGCCTCCTGCGCGACCCGGTACAGCACGAGTTCCGTCTCCCCGGGCAGCGGCGTCAGGTCGGCGGCGAGGTCGTGGTGGACGGTCAGCCCGTGCCCGGTGAACTCGGCGGCGAGCGAGCGCAGCGCGCTGTGCAGCCCCAGTTCCTCCAGCACGGCGGGCCGCAGGCGGCGGGCGACGCGGCGGATCTCGTCCAGCCCGGCGCGGGTGGCCTCCTGGGCCTGGCCTACCTCCTCGCGCAGCTCCGCAGGGACCCGGTCGGCGACGACTGCGGGGTCAGCCCCTGACTACCTCAGGCCGCGCTCTCACCCCCCGGCTCCCATCCCTGCCGGCGCAGCACGCCCGCCACGTCCGGTGCCTCGTAGCTCTCCCCCTTGAGCACCTTGCCGTCGGCCCGGCGGGAGACCTGGCCGACGGGGCCGAGCTTGGTCATGTTGGAGCGGTGGATCTCGGCGATCACCTGGTCGAGGTCGATGCCGTGCACCAGCGCGGTGCCGTACGCGACGTAGACGACGTCTGCCAGCTCGTGGGCGAGCTTGTCGAGCGGTCCGGTGACCGACACCTCGGCGACCTCCGCGGCCTCTTCCGCGAGCAGTTCACCGCGGTGGGCGGCGAGCGCGAGCGGCACCTCGGTGGGCCTGCTGCGGGCGTCGAGACCGAAGGCGAGGTGGAACTGACGGACCAGGTCGGCGGGGGAGGTACTCATACGGGCGACTGTAACGGGCGCCACTGACAGCCTCGCTCCGCCCGCCGCCCCTGGTCAGCACGGCGCAGGGCCTGGCAGGATCGCGCCCATGTCCAAGCTCCTCCCCCGTATCGGCAGGCGCCGGGCCCTGACGGGCGCGGCCGCCGGCGTCGTGACGCTCGGCCTGCTGCTGTGGTGGCTGCTGCCGCTGGGCGAGGAGCCACCGAGCGGATCGATCACCGTCAGCACGGGCACCCCGAGCGGGGTCTACCAGGACTACGGCAAGCGGCTGCGCACCGCGCTCGCCAAGGACATGCCGCAGCTCAAGGTGCGCCTGCTGACCAGTGACGGCTCGCAGGAGAACGTCACGCGCGTGGCGCGCGGCCAGGCCGACTTCACGATCGCCGCGGCCGACGCGGTGGAGACGTACGAGGTGAACGGCGGCCAGGGCGCCGACCGGCTGCGCGGCGTCGCCCGCCTGTACGACGACTACGTCCAGCTCGTGGTCGCCCGCGACTCGGGCATCCACTCGGTCGCCGATCTGCGCGGCAAGCGGGTGGCCATAGGCCCGCCGGAGTCGGGTGTGCGGCTGATCGCCGACCGGGTGCTGCGGGTGGCGGGCATCGACGCGGACAAGGACATCACGCCCGAGGCCGACGGCATCGGCAGTGCGCCGAAGCGGCTGCGGGACGGCGCGATCGACGCGTTCTTCTGGTCGGGCGGTGTGCCCACCGACGGGGTACGGCAGCTCGCCGGTTCCTTCCCGATCCGGTTCGTACCGATCGGGCCGGATCTCGTCGCGCGGCTGCACCGCGAGGGGGACGCCTCGCGCTACTACCGCGCCACCAACATGCCGGAGTCGGCCTACCCCACCGTGCAGAACGGCGCGGCCGTCCCCACCATGGCGGTCTCCAACCTGCTGATCACGCGCGCGGACATCGATCCACGGCTGACCGAGTGGGTGACCCGCACGGTCATCAAGAGCCGCGACGGCATCGGCGCGCATGTGCACTCCGCGCAGCTCGTGGACCTGCGCACGGCGATCTACACGGACCCGCTGCAACTCCACGAGGGCGCACGGCGGTACTACCGCTCGGTGAAGCCGTAGAGCCGCCGACCGTCACCGCACTGGCCGCTCGATGAAGCCGTAGAGCCACCGCCCGCACCCGCCGCTCCGTGGTGCAGCAGCAGAGCCACCGCCGCTCCGTGCAGCCGGTCGCCACCGGCCGCACCCACCGTCCCTTCAGGCGGGCGCCGCGTCCTGTGTGGACGCCGGCTGCGGGGCGTGCCGGGGCACCGTCACCGTCACAGCCAGGCCGTGCGGCTCGTGGTGGCCGTAGGAGATCGAGCCGCCGCCCGCCGCGAGCAGCGCGCGGGTGATGGACAGGCCGAGGCCGGAGCCCTTGACGTTCTGGTGCCGGCCGCTGCGCCAGAAGCGGTCGCCGACGCGGGTCAGTTCCTCGTCGGTGAGGCCGGGGCCGTTGTCGGTGACGACGACGGTCACGGTGTCGCCGCCCGCCGCGACCGCCACCTCGACGCGCTCCCCGGCGGGCGTGAACTTCACCGCGTTGTCGATCACCGCGTCCAGCGCCGACGACAGCGTCACCGGGTCGGCCCAGCCGGTCGTGGGCGGGCAGTCGCCGACCAGGCGTACGCCCTTGGCCTCGGCGGTGGGCGCCCAGGCCGCCACGCGCTCGGCAGCGAGCGCACCGATGTCGGTGGTCTTCATGTCCGCCTCGGCGTGCTCGGCGAGCGCCAGGTCGAGCAGGTCGTCCAGGACCTGCGCCAGCCGCTTGCCCTCGGCCTGGACCGAGGCGATCTCCGTATTGCCCTCCGGCAGTTCGAATTTCAGCAGTTCGATGCGCAGCAGCAGCGCCGCGAGGGGGTTGCGCAGCTGGTGCGAGGCGTCCGCGACGAAGGCGCGCTGCTGCTCCAGCACATCCTCGACGTGGTCCGCCATCTCGTTGAACGACTTGGCCAGCCGCTGGAGTTCCGGCGGCCCGCCGGCCGCCGCCACCCGGGACTTCAGGCGTCCGGTGGCGATGTCGTGGGTGGTGGCGTCCAGCACACGGACGGGCTTGAGGACCCAGCCGGTCAGCCGGAGCGCGGCGCCGACGGCGAGCAGCATCGCGGCGACGAGGCCGGCGCCGATGACCAGCCAGCCGCGCAGGATCCGCGAGCGCATCTCGCCGGTGGGCGAGTCGGTGACCACCACGGCGACGACGTCCCCGTCGCGGATCACCGGTGAGGCGACGACGAGCCGGCCGCGCTGCCAGGGCCAGACCTGCTGCGGGTCGTGGCTGCGCCGGCTGAGGAGCGCTTCCTCGAAGGCGGCCCGGACCTCGCCCGTACGGGGGAGGAAGAACCCGGCGGGGGCGTGCGCCATGGGCGTGTCGGTGCGGTAGAAGACGCCGGCGCGGATGCCGTACACCTCGTAGTAGCTGGCGAGTTCGTGGCTGAGGGTCTCCAGCCGTTCGTCGCCGGGGTTGCGGTCGATGGTGGCGGCGGTGTCGACGTACTGCGCGAGGGCCGCGAAGCGTGCGGTGTCGTCGATCCGGTCGACGACCACTTTCTGCTGCTGGCCGGCCGCCACGCTGACGGCCAGCGGGATGCCGAGGGCGAGCAGGACGGCCGCCATGAGGACGATGAGCAGCGGCAGCAGGCGTGTGCGCAACCCGTCCCCGCTAGGCGGCCGGGGCGACGAGGCGGTAGCCGACGCCGCGTACGGTCTCGATGAGGGCCGGCATACGCAGCTTGGCGCGCAGTGAGGCGACGTGCACCTCCAGGGTCCGGCCCGTTCCCTCCCAGCTGGTGCGCCACACCTCGCTGATGATCTGCTCGCGGCGGAAGACCACGCCGGGCCGCTGCGCGAGCAGCGCGAGCAGGTCGAACTCCTTGCGGGTCAGCTGGACGACGCTGCCGTCGACGGTGACCTGACGGGTGGGCAGCTCGATGCGGACCGGACCGAGGTGGACGGCGGTCCCGGTGCTGTCGGTGGTCTCCTCGGCGGCGGGGCGGCGCCGGCTGACGGCGTGGATACGGGCGAGGAGTTCCCCGGTGTCGTACGGCTTGACCACGTAGTCGTCGGCGCCGAGGTTGAGGCCGTGGATGCGGGAGCGCACGTCGGAGCGGGCGGTGACCATGATCACCGGCGTGGCGGTGCGCTTGCGGATCTTGCTGCACACCTCGTAGCCGTCCTGGTCGGGCAGACCGAGGTCGAGCAGGACGACACCGAAGCCGGGACCCTCCGGGACGAGCGCCTGCAGCGCCTCCTCGCCGTTGCGCGCGTGCGTGACGTCGAAACCGTGCCGGGCCAGGACCGCGGACAGTGCGGCGGCGACATGGTTGTCGTCCTCGACGAGCAGCAGTCTCATCCCGGCCTCCTCCGATTCATCAGGCGTACGGTTTGTCTGAGTAACAACGCGTGCACGCGCGCGTGCACCATGGCAGTCACGCTGATGGACGAGGACGGCGTCAAGAGGGTTCCGGTTGGTCCGGGCTTTAGTTATCCGGCCGATACGTGTCCAGGTCGCCCGCCGGTCCCCGGTGCTACGACATGTGTCCGATTGCTATCGGATCGTGATGCTCAGATTCCCCTCAGATGTAATGACGCTGGTCGAGGCTGGTTACTACATTCCTCCGAAACCGAGGAGGACGGAGCCTGAGAGCCATGACCGAAGTATCGGTGGCCAAGCAAGACGTGGCCCCCACCGACGAACTCGTCGTCCTGAAGAGCGTCAACAAGCACTTCGGCGCGTTGCACGTGCTCCAGGACATCGATCTGACGATCGCGCGTGGCGAGGTGGTCGTGGTCATCGGACCCTCTGGGTCCGGTAAGTCCACCCTGTGCCGCACCATCAACCGCCTGGAGACCATCGACTCCGGCTCGATCAGCATCGACGGCAAGCCGCTGCCCGCCGAGGGCAAGGCCCTGGCCCGGCTGCGGGCCGATGTCGGCATGGTCTTCCAGTCCTTCAACCTCTTCGCGCACAAGACCGTGCTCGAGAACGTGATGCTGGGCCAGATCAAGGTCCGCAAGGCCGACAAGAAGCAGGCCGAGGAGAAGGCGCGCGCCCTGCTGGACCGGGTCGGCGTGGCCACCCAGGCCGACAAGTACCCCGCGCAGCTCTCCGGCGGCCAGCAGCAGCGCGTCGCGATCGCGCGGGCGCTGGCCATGGACCCGAAGGTGATGCTCTTCGACGAGCCGACCTCGGCGCTCGACCCGGAGATGATCAACGAGGTGCTGGAGGTCATGCAGCAGCTCGCCCGCGAGGGCATGACGATGGTCGTCGTCACCCACGAAATGGGGTTCGCACGTTCGGCTGCAAACCGCGTGGTGTTCATGGCGGACGGCCGGATCGTCGAACAGGCTGCGCCCGACCAGTTCTTCAGCAACCCGCGCAGCGACCGGGCCAAGGACTTCCTGTCGAAGATCCTGCACCACTGATCCGGCCACGCGCCCGACGCGCCGCCCAGCGCCCCGCATCGTTCCTCACGCAAAGGATGTCCACCATGAAGCTCCGCAAGGTGACCGCCGCCTCGGCCGTCGTTCTCAGCATCGCCCTGTCCGCCACGGCGTGTGGCGGTGGCAGCAAGGACAACTCGTCGTCCTCGTCGAGTGGTGGGGGCAACAAGATCAAGATCGGTATCAAGTACGACCAGCCGGGTCTCGGCCTGAAGGAGCCGAGCGGCGACTTCGCCGGCTTCGACGTGGACGTCGCCACGTACATCGCGGGACAGCTCGGCTACAAGCCGGACCAGATCCAGTTCGTCGAGACCAAGAGCGCCGACCGCGAGAACGCCCTCTCGCGCGGTGACGTGAAGTTCATCGTGGCCACGTACTCCATCACCCCGAAGCGGCAGGAGAAGGTCGACTTCGCCGGTCCCTATCTGCTGGCCCACCAGGACCTGCTGATCAAGAAGGACTCGCACATCAACAAGGGCACGGACCTCAACGGCAAGAAGCTGTGCTCCGTGACCGGCTCCACCTCGGCGCAGAACGTCCAGCAGAAGATCGCTCCGAAGGCCCAGCTCAAGGAGTACGGCGGCTACTCCGAGTGCATCGCCGGCCTGCAGAGCGGCGCCGTGGACGCGGTGACCACCGACGACTCGATCCTCGCGGGCTTCGCCGCGCAGGACAAGTACAAGGGCCAGTTCAAGCTCGCCGGTCTGAAGCTGAGCAACGAGAACTACGGCGTCGGTGTGAAGAAGGGCGACACCCAGCTGGTCGACAAGATCAACAAGGCGATCGAGAAGATGGAGAGCAGCGGCGCCTGGGAGGCGGCCGTGAAGAAGAACTTCGGCCCGGCCGACTACAAGAACGAGCCGGCTCCGAAGATCGGCCAGATCGTCAAGTAACGCGGCCCACCGCAGTCAGCTCGGGGTCCCCCTGGTGTGCGCCGCCGCCCGTCGCCCTGCCGGCGGCGGCGCGCCCCGCCCTCCACGTACGTCATCCACCCGGAAGCGCGGGAGATCGTGTTCGACTTTCTTGAAGGCTACGACGTCCTAGGGGCGTTCTGGATGACGGTGAAACTCACCGTCTTCTCCGCCGTGGGCTCCCTGATCTGGGGCACCCTGCTGGCCGCGATGCGGGTCAGTCCGGTTCCGCTGATGCGCGGGTTCGGCACCGCCTACGTGAACATCGTCCGGAACATCCCGCTGACGGTGATCATCGTCTTCTCGTCGCTCGGCCTCGCCGACATCTTCGGGGTCACCCTGGGCGCCTCCGACGACTTCAAGCTCCAGGGCTTCCGGCTCGCGATCCTCGGTCTGGTCGCCTACACCGCGGCCTTCGTCTGCGAGTCGATCCGCTCCGGCATCAACACGGTGCCCCTCGGCCAGGCCGAGGCGGCCCGCGCAATCGGGCTGAACTTCACCCAGACGCTGCGGCTGATCGTGCTGCCGCAGGCCTTCCGGTCGGTCATCGGCCCGCTGGCCAACGTGCTGATCGCCCTGACGAAGAACACCACGGTTGCCGCCGCCATCGGTGTGGCGGAGGCCGCCTCCCTGATGAAGTCGATGATCGAGAACGAGGCCCAGACGCTCGCCATCGGCGCCGTCTTCGCCTTCGGTTTCGTAGTCCTGACCCTGCCCACGGGCCTCATCCTCGGCTGGCTCGGCAAGCGACTGGCGGTGAAGCGATGAGTTCCGTCCTCTACGACACGCCCGGGCCCAGGGCCAAACAGCGCAACATCCTTCTGTCGGTCGTCTTCTTCGTCCTCCTGGCCCTGCTGGTCTGGTGGATCTGGCAGACGATGGACGACAAGAACCAGCTCACGAGCGCTCTGTGGAAGCCGTTCGTCCAGGGCGACACGTGGACGACCTACCTGATCCCGGGCCTGGGCAACACCCTCAAGGCGGCCGCGCTCGCCATGGTGATCGCCCTGCCGCTGGGCGCGTTCTTCGGCATCTCACGCCTGTCCGACCACCGCTGGGTACGTGTGCCCTCCGCCGTGGTCGTGGAGTTCTTCCGGTCCATCCCGGTGCTGCTGCTGATGCTGTTCGCGAACGAGCTCTACTCCCGCTACACGAACGTCACCAGCGAGGACCGGCCCTTCTACGCCGTCGTCACCGGTCTGGTGCTCTACAACGCCTCCGTGCTCGCGGAGGTGGTCCGTGCGGGCATCCTGTCCCTGCCCAGGGGCCAGAGCGAGGCGGCCTACGGCATCGGTCTGCGCAAGACCCAGACGATGACCAGCATCCTGCTGCCGCAGGCTGTCACGGCCATGCTGCCGGCGATCGTCAGCCAGTTGGTGGTCATCGTGAAGGACACCGCGCTGGGCGGTGTGATGATCGGCTACAACGAGCTGCTGAACTCCCGCAGCACCCTCGCGGCCAACTTCGCCAACGTCATTCCCAGCTTCATCGTCGTGGCGGCCATCTACATCGTGCTGAACTTCATCCTGACGTCCTTCGCGAGCTGGCTGGAGGGCTACCTGCGGCGCAGCAAGCGCAGCACGGGTGCGGTCCTCAGCGCGGAGGACATGGAGGAGCTGAACCCGGCGGCGGTGGGCGGCACCTTCGGCACCGGCGGTGAGGGCGGTGGCCCGGCCGGCTTCACTCACACCGGCGGCAAGAAGCCATGACGGCCGATCAAGCAGCTTGACCCAGACGGAGGCAGTGGCGTGATCGCCACTGCCTCCGTCACTTGACGCAAGCTTCGGCAATGGGTTGCATACGTTCTGTGATCGTGCACCCTGCTCCGACCTGTTGTTCACATACGTCCCCGAGGACACCGCTGCGAGCAGGGGGCGCCGCGCCGTGGACCCGGTGATCATCGCCGGAGCGGGGCCCGTGGGGCTCACGCTCGCCCTGGCGCTGGCGCGTCAGGATGTGCCGTCGGTCGTGCTGGACGAGGGCCCCGGCAAGGACGAAGCCCGGCTCGCCCGCACGGTCGTCCTGCGCGAGGACACCGCCGCCCTGCTTCAGCGGCTCACCGGGGTGCCGCTGGACGAGGCCGGTCTGCGTTGGGCCGGATGGCGGTCGATGCGGCGCAGGCAGGTGATGCGCGAGATCGCCTTCGACGACGACACCGAGCCCGCTCCCGTGCACATCGCCCAGCACGTCCTGACCGGCGCCCTGCGCGATGCCCTCGCCGGTCAGCGCCTCGTCGAGATCGCCACGGACAGCCGCCTGGACGCCGTCGAACAGGAGCCCTCCGGCGTCACCGCGCACACCCGCGGCCCGAACGGCACCTGGTGGCGCGGCAGTTTCCTCGTCGGCTGCGACGGCCCCCGCTCCACCGTGCGCAAGCTGGCGGACATCCGTTTCCCGGGCCGTACGGCGGTGGAACGGTACGCCGTGGCCGCGCTGCGCACCGAACTCCCCTGGGACGGCGAGGCCGTACTGCACCGTCTGCCGCCGTGGCGCACCTCCGGCCCGACCGCCGGCGAGGTCACCGCCCGGCCGCTGCCGGACGGTGTGTGGCGGCTGGACTGGCTGCTGCCGCCCGGCAAGGACCTGGTCACGCCGGAGATGCTGGTCGCCCGCATCCGAGAGACCCTGGCCGGCTGGCACGCCGGCGCCACACCGCCGTACGACCTGCTGGACACCGGTGTGCACACCGTCCACCACCGCCTCGCCCGCCGCTGGCGCTCGGGCCGGGTCTTCCTCGCCGGGGACGCCGCCCACCTGCTGGGGGCCCTCGGCACCCAGGGCCTGGACGAGGGACTGCGCGACGCCGACAACCTCGCCTGGAAGCTGGCGCTGGCCTGGCACCACGGACCACGCGAGGCACTCCTCGACAGCTACCAGACGGAGCGCCGCGGCGCCGTCGCCGCCCGGCTGCGCGCCGCCGACCAGGTCCTGCCGCTGCTGCGGGGCGGCGGCGGACTGCGGTCGTACGTCCCCGGCGCGACCCGCGGAAACGACGCCCTGCTCACCGACGGCCACCTGGGCCGCGGCCCGCTCGGCGAGACGGCCGACTACTCCGGCTCCCCGCTCGCACCCCGGCACCTGGGGGCGGAGGTCCCCGTCGCCACCGCGCCCGGCGCTCAGGTCGCCGACGTGCTGGTCACGGCGGAGGACGGCTCCTTCGTGCCGCTGCGCGACCGGCTCGGCCGCGGGGCCCTGCTCGTCGTCCTGATCGCGCCCGGCACCGGCGTGTGGGAGCGCAAGCACTGGGTCACGGCCGGGATCATGCCGCGGCTGGCCGCCGCGGTGACCGCTCTGCCGCATCCGGCGGAACTGCTGGTCGCCGAGGAGTACCCGGGTGCCGCCGCCCACACGGTGCTGCTGGTGCGGCCCGACGGCCACCTGGTCACCGCGCTCAGCGGAGTACGCCCGGCCGACCTGTACGCCGCCGCCGAGGCCGCCTTGGGTGGACCGGCGCGGGCCGAGGCGACGGCGGGCTCCGCCGCGAAGTGACCCCGCTCGCCGTCACAACCCGCACGCCTCACGGACGGATCCCGCTCGCCGTCACTGTGCGCCCGCATAGTGACGGTGAGTTGACCGTCCCGGACCGTCGTGGTGTACTCCGGAGCGTGACCGACACCGATGTGCGCCTGTGGCGGAGGGTCCATATGGACCTGCTCCGGTACGCGGGCTGCGTGTGTCGTCCGTCCTGCTGAATTCGCATCCCCCTCTTTTCTCTGCCGCGCGCGCCGTGCCCGTCGTGCCGTCGCGCGCTGCCGACGCGAACGCTCAACAGGACGGTGCCCGTGTCTGTCTTCCCCTCGCTCCCCTCTGCCCTGAACAACGTCTCCGCCGCCGCTTCCGTGCCCACTCAGGCGGATCTTCTGGAATTCGTCCGGCGTGCGGCCGCCGACACCGCGCTGATCGACTCGCTCCCGCTCGACCCGGAGGGCCGCACCTGGGTGCGCCTCGAGGGGCCCGGTGGCAGCGAGGCCTGGCTGATCGGCTGGCCGCCCGGCACCGGCACCGGCTGGCACGACCACGCCGAATCGATTGGTGCCTTCGCCACCGCTCGTGGTGAGCTGCGGGAGAACGCGCTGGCGGCGCGGCTGCCCACCGACGGCTGGAAGACGCTGGAGCTGACCGACGGGGTGGACCGGACCCGGCAGCTGTCCGCCGGCCTCGGCCGCTCCTTCGGCCACCACCACGTCCACGAGGTGCTCAACCAGTCCACATCCGAGCACGCCGTCTCCGTGCACGCCTACTACCCTCCGCTGCCGCTGATCCGCCGCTACAGCCGGACCGGTCAGGCGCTGCGCCTGGAGCAGGTCGAGCGGCCGGAGGACTGGCAGTGAGCGAGGCTGTGGGCATCGACGCGCTGCTGGAGCGGGTGCGCGCCGGGTACGCGCGTGTGGAGGCGCGGGAGGCGTACGAGGCGGCCGGCGCCGGTGAGGCACTGCTGGTCGACATCCGGTACGCGGCCCTGCGCGAGCGGGACGGTCTGATCCCGGGCGCGGTCGTCGTCGAGCGCAACGAACTGGAGTGGCGCCTCGACCCCCAGGGCAGCCACCGCCTCCCCGAGGCCACTCGTCACGATCTGCGGATCGTGGTGATCTGCAACGAGGGCTACGCCTCCAGCCTGGCGGCCGCCTCCCTGCACCAGCTCGGCCTGCACCGGGCCACGGATCTGGTCGGCGGCTTCCAGGCCTGGCGGGCGGCGGGACTGCCGGTGACGCCACCGGAACGGTGAGAGCGGTACGGCGGTGAGAACAATAGGGCGGTGGGAGTGTTACGGCGGTGCCGGACCCGTACGGAGTCCGGCACCGTGACCCTGTGGTCAGGGACCGGGCCGTGGGGACGTCGGAGTCCATAAGTCCAGTACCGGGACGACGTCAGAGTCCTCCGTCGTCGAGGAAGTCCGTCTCCTCGCCCTCCTCCTCGAGCGCCTGCCGGACCACGCGCAGGGCCATGCCCTCCGGGTAGCCCTTGCGGGCGAGCATGCCGGCGAGGCGGCGCAGGCGCTTGTCGCGGTCGAGGCCGCGGGTGGCCCGCAGCTTGCGGGCGACGAGGTCCCGCGCGGTCGCTTCCTCCTGCTCGCTGTCCAGCTGCGCCACGGCCTCGTCGATCAAGGCCGAGTCGACGCCTTTGGTGCGCAGTTCCCGGGCGAGAGCGCGCCGGGCCAGGCCCCGGCCGTGGTGCCGGGACTCCACCCAGGCGTCCGCGAAGGCGCTGTCGTTGATCAGTCCGACCTCTTCGAACCGCGACAGCACCTCCTCGGCGGCCTCGTCCGGGATGTCGCGCTTGCGCAGGGCGTCCGCGAGTTGCTTGCGGGTGCGCGGGGTCCCGGTGAGCAGGCGCAGGCAGATCGCCCGTGCCCGCTCGACCGGGTCCCCCGGAGGCTCCCCCTGCTCGGCCCTCGACAAGGAAGAGGCGCCCCCGTCCTCGGCGGACGGCTCCGGCTGCTCGCCGAAGCCGCGCCGCCGACGCCCGCGGCCGCCGCGCGTCCCCCCGGTACGCGCGCCGTCCCGTGCACCGCCGGCGCGACGCGGCTCCCCGCTGTCGTACCCGGCGGCGTCGCCGTACCCGGGGTAGTCGTCGCCCCCGGTGCCGTCCGTGGTCCGGGCCCGGCCCACGCTCTGCCTCTCTGCCTGCTCATCGAGGGCGTCGAGGTGGGCGTACTCGACCCAGTCGGTTCGTCGTGTCACGGGTCAGCTCTTGGCTGCGGCAGCCTTGGGCTTGGTGACCTTGGCAGCTGCCGGGGCGGGAACCGCCTTGGCCGCGTCGCCGGCCGCCGCGGGGGCGACCGTCGCGTCCGCGCCCGGCTGCGCGGCGGGCTCCTCCGGGCGGACACCCACGCCCAGCTTCTCCTTGATCTTCCTCTCGATCTCGTTGGCCAGGTCGGGGTTGTCCTTCAGGAAATTGCGCGCGTTCTCCTTGCCCTGGCCGAGCTGGTCGCCCTCGTACGTGTACCAGGCGCCGGCCTTGCGCACGAAGCCGTGCTCCACGCCCATGTCGATCAGGCCGCCCTCGCGGCTGATGCCCTGGCCGTAGAGGATGTCGAACTCGGCCTGCTTGAAGGGCGGGGCCACCTTGTTCTTGACGACCTTGCAGCGGGTGCGGTTACCGACCGCTTCCGTGCCGTCCTTCAGGGTCTCGATGCGGCGGATGTCGATACGCACCGAGGCGTAGAACTTCAGCGCGCGGCCACCGGTCGTGGTCTCCGGCGAACCGAACATCACGCCGATCTTCTCGCGGAGCTGGTTGATGAAGATCGCCGTGGTCTTGGACTGGTTGAGCGCGCTGGTGATCTTCCGCAGCGCCTGGCTCATCAGACGGGCCTGCAGACCGACGTGGCTGTCGCCCATCTCGCCCTCGATCTCCGCACGCGGTACGAGCGCGGCGACGGAGTCGATGACGATGAGGTCGAGCGCACCGGAGCGGACCAGCATGTCCACGATCTCCAGCGCCTGCTCGCCGTTGTCCGGCTGGGAGAGGATCAGGTTGTCGATGTCGACGCCGAGCTTCTTCGCGTACTCAGGGTCGAGGGCGTGCTCCGCGTCTACGAAGGCGACCTGGCCGCCGGCCTTCTGCGCGTTGGCCACCGCGTGCAGGGTCAGGGTCGTCTTACCGGAGGACTCCGGGCCATAGACCTCCACCACACGGCCGCGCGGCAGGCCGCCGACACCGAGGGCGACGTCGAGTGCGGTCGACCCGGTGGGGATGACCTCGATGGGCTCGTTCGGCCGCTCGCCCAGGCGCATCACGGCGCCCTTGCCGAATTGCCGTTCAATCTGTGCGAGCGCGGCGTCGAGCGCCTTCTCGCGGTCGGTACCTGCCATGGGTTCCACCCGGTTTGCTTGAGTCGATCGCTTCACGTCAAAGACGCTAACGCCTGCCACTGACAACGCGCCCCGACGCCGGTTCGGCCTGTGGATAACCCTGGGACACACCCGCACGAAGTGGGGCGAAATCCCCTCCGCTGAGCCTCGCCGGAGCCTCCATATGAATGGATGTTCGATTTTGGTGTCAAGCGCGCCACGCGGCACCTCCGAGCGTACGCCCGCGCTCCCGCACCACCCCGGACCACCACGAGCGGCCGAACCCGGATCGCCGCGAGCTTCAGGGAGCCGGGCCGAGCTCCGGCCGCGGACCGCTGCTCCCCGCGGCGTACGCGCGATGCCTCCGGCGGTACGACGACGGCCCGCCCAGCGGCCGCGAAGCTCGGTCGCATGGACGACAGGTCGGCACAGGCACACGACATCCACCGCGGCACACCCCCGGCCACGACTCGCGCCGCTGCTCCGACACCTGCCGTCGACCGGCTCTGTCTGGTCACAGCGGCCGCCCTGATCGTCTCGGGGCTGGCGCATCTGCTGGTCTTCGCTGTCGACGGCGGCGCCTGGTACGGGCCGGTCTCCTGGCGGAAGCCGGTGACCTTCGGGCTGTCGTTCGGCGCGACCCTGCTCGCCGTCGCCTGGTTCACCTCGTACGTCAGCGTGAGCGCGCGGCTGCGGTCCGCGCTGCTCACGGTGTTCGCCCTGGACTGCGTGGTGGAGGTCGGCGGCATCACACTGCAGGCGTGGCGGCGGGTCCCCTCCCACCTGGACATGGAGACGCCGTTCGACACGGCGGTCTCGATGACGCTCGCGGTGGGCGGCGGCGTGCTGGTCGTGGTGCTGACCGTCTTCGCGGTCGCGTCCTTCCGGCGGCGCCCGTCCGGCCCGGCGGGCATGCCGCTCGCCCTGCGCTCCGGTTTCGTGATCCTGCTGGTGGGCCTCGCCTCGGGCGCGGCGATGATCGCGCGCGGCGTCGTGCTCACCCGGACCGGACATCAGGAAGCGGCCTATCACTCGACGGCTCCGCTCAAGCCGCTGCACGGGGTGAGCCTGCACGCGGTCCTGCTACTGCCGGCGCTGGCCTGGCTGCTGGCGCGCACGCCGTGGGACGCGGCGGTCCGCAGACGGATCGTGGCGATGGCGGTCGGCGCCTATGCCGCGGCGGTGGCCGGGACGGCGGTATGGGCGCTCGTCACGTACTAGCTGTATTGACCTGAAGCGTTGTTGACGCGGCTGATCGGTGGGTGACCGCTGAGTGCGGTGTGGCAGCGATGGTGGTTGTAGGTGTGCAGGAAGTCTGCCAGGGCGGCGGTGCGTTCGTCGTTGCTGGCGTAGGGCCGCTGGTAGGCCCACTCATCGAGCAGGGTGCGGTTGAAGCGTTCGACCTTGCCATTGGTCTGCGGCCGGTAGATGCGGGTGAGCTTGCCGACCGCGCCGAGGTCGGCAAGCGCCTGCCGCCAGGCGAAGCTCTTGCGGTAGGGCCAGGCGTTGTCCGTCAGGACGCGTTCGATCCGGTCGACGCCGCAGGTGGCGAAGAAGGCGGCGGCCCGG